>NZ_HG992749.1:0-1200000 GCF_905175385.1 Vibrio sp. B1FLJ16 | reverse complement strand
ATACGAACCCTAAGATATGAATAAGGTTTTTCTCATTTGAACATCCAGCAAGGCTTCCTACTTACTCGCCAGGCAAGAGACATCAAAGGTCAAACACAAATTGAGCTTTGGTTATCGACACAAGCTGGACCAACTCAACTTCTTATCAATGGGGAAAAGCCTGTTTTCTTCATCGCACAAGACAATGTGGCACAAGCAAAACTGCTTGCTCAATCCAATAACGTCTGTGTTGATTTTCGTGAGTTAGAGATTAAAACGTTCGAACAAACTCCCCTCGCTGCTTGTTATACACAACTCACCCGAGAGTCTGTTGCCTTTCAAAGTACTCTGACTCATCACGACATCGTGACTTATGAGGGAGATATCCGCCTAGCTGATCGCTATTTGATGGAGCGCTTTATCCGAGGCAGTATTGAGTTCACCGGCTACCAGCAAAACGCCAATGGGTATCAGCGTATTCAAAGTGCAAAATGCCGCTCCGGAGATTACGAGCCTGAACTGCATGTTGTCTCTCTGGATATAGAATGCTCAGAAAAAGGAATTCTCTATTCTATCGGCTTAGATAGCCCAAAGGACTCTCGAGTCATTATGATTGGTGAGCCTGAGGAAGCAGAGACGCCAATCCAGTGGGTAAAAGACGAGAGAGCTTTGCTAGACGCTTTAATAATGTGGTTTAAGCAGTTTGACCCGGACGTAGTCGTCGGCTGGAACGTTATCGACTTCGATTTCCGTTTGCTGCACAAACGAGCAGAGTGGCACACCATGAAGCTCAAGCTAGGAAGAGCCGATCAAGCGAGCTTCTTTCGCAGTTCATCACTGAGCCAGCAAGGCTTTATCTCTATTCCGGGACGAGTTGTGATGGATGGTATCGATACACTCAAAACCGCGACTTACCACTTTCGCTCTTGGTCATTAGAATCCGTTTCCCAGGAACTGTTAGGCGAAGGAAAACAAATTCACAACGTGCATGACCGTATGGATGAAATCAACCGCATGTATCGTTCTGATAAACCTTCTTTAGCTAAATACAACCTGCAAGATTGTGTCCTGGTAAATAAGATTTTTGAGCACACACACCTACTCGCTTTTGCAATAGAACGCTCACGATTAACGGGCGTAGAACTGGACCGAGTTGGGGGCTCAGTAGCCGCATTCACTAATCTCTATTTACCACAGATCCATCGTGCTGGTTACGCCGCCCCAAACTTACACCCGGAAAACTGGATTGCTAGCCCAGGCGGTTACGTGATGGATTCGATTCCGAACCTTTACGATTCAGTCTTAGTCCTGGACTTTAAAAGCCTGTACCCGTCAATCATTCGCTCCTTTTTGATTGATCCAATGGGGCTTGTAGAAGGACTTTTGCTTAAGATTGGCAAAGAAGACAATCAAGCAGTCCCCGGATTTCGTGGCGGCCAGTTTCACCGCACTAAGCACTTCTTGCCAGAGATGATTGAAAAACTTTGGGCAGCTCGTGATGTGGCTAAGCAAAACAACGAAAAAGCTTTTTCTCAGGCAATTAAGATCATCATGAACTCGTTCTACGGCGTATTAGGATCGTCAGGTTGTCGGTTCTTTGATACACGCCTCGCGTCCAGTATTACTATGCGCGGGCACGAGATCATGAAGCAAACAAAAGTGCTGATTGAAGAGCAAGGTTATCAGGTAATTTACGGTGATACTGACTCGACCTTTGTGTCATTAAATCGCAGTTATAGTCAGGCTGAAGCAGATACCGTTGGTAATCAGCTGGTTGAATACATTAATAACTGGTGGCAAGAACATCTTCGCTCCAAATATAACCTTACTTCAATGCTTGAAATCGAATACGAGACGCACTATCGCAAATTCCTGATGCCTACTATCCGCGGAGCAGAAACAGGGTCGAAAAAGCGTTACGCCGGATTGATTGGAGAAGGAGAACAAGAACGCATCATCTTTAAAGGATTGGAGAGTGCTCGTACTGACTGGACACCACTAGCACAGAAATTCCAAAACAAACTTTATGGCATGATCTTTCATGGTGAAGACCCGAGTGAGTATGTTCGGGAAATGGTTGAGAAAACCAACAGCGGTGAGTTTGATGACCAACTGATTTATCAGAAACGTCTGCGCCGTAAGTTACATGAGTACCAAAAGAATATCCCACCACAGGTGCGTGCTGCGCGGTTAGCAGACGAAATCAATGCCAAGCTTGGCCGCCCATTACAGTACCAGAACCGCGGCCGAATTGAGTATGTAATTACCGTCAACGGACCAGAGCCCCATGAGTACCGCAATAGCCCAATCGACTATCAGCATTATGTTGATAAGCAGCTAAAGCCGGTTGCAGATGCTATTTTACCGTTTATCGGCACCGATTTTGAGACACTGTCAGCACCGCAGATGGGCTTGTTTTAACGGCCAGCTTAGCCAATGCGAAACTCTGTCTTTTGATACTGTTTTAGCAGCCAGTTACCAAAAGCGTCCAATAAGCCAATCACAGAGCGTTTGGGAATCAGACGCCCCGACAACAGAATCTCTAGGCGCTCAATCTCCAATTGCTTTTCAGGATGATAGTTCAAAAACACCTGACCACATTCAATTGGATCATCAAACCAACGCTTGTCGCGGTGCATAATCAGTGAATAGGAAGCGCGCAGCAACTTTTTGGCAATAACAGTTTGAGCTTGAATCTGCTCCTCAGCATTTTTTGCCTGTGCGATTTTATTACGATAGACAGAGAGCCACTCTTCTACATCCATGTTCCAGTGCTTGGCTATTTCCCAGCTCGGAACATAGTCTCCGAAGCAGTCCGCCAGATCATCGCCACAAATACACACACAGCAGTGTTTGAGCATAAAGCCCCAGGTAAAAATACTATCGAGATTGGCGACTTCTCTAACTAGTGCAGTGCGCACTGAGACGCCGGTTACTTGCGGATGCCCTTTCTTCGCCCGCCATCTGATGGTGTTTAACAACGTGGCCCGATTTGACTCAAATGGCGCTTTGGTGACAACCACTAAATCGAGGTTCGATTTACCAGACACCGCCGTTTTTCGAGCGACGCTGCCATAAACGTACACACTATGTAAGTTCTGCCCCAGCCCGCCTTTCAAGCACAAAAGCACTTCTCTGATTAGTGGTTCAAACTCAGCTTGAAAAGGCTGCTTACGGTCGATAACAGGGAGAGCCATTGGAATTAACACGATCTCGGCATTAAGAATCAAGGATAATATGATCCACTAGCAAGGAAATTGGATCAAGCCTAAAAACGCACTGATTAATGAGCATTAGGGTAGTTTTCACCAATGAATTTTGATGCCAGGCGACTAACTTGAGGTTATAATCAGCGAGTTTTGCTTAATAAGTGTGAATAGGAAAATACAATGCCAAAGGCAAGTGAAATCAAAAAAGGCTTCGCAATCGAGTCTAATGGTAAAACTCTTCTAGTTAAAGACATCGAAGTAACCACTCCAGGTGGTCGCGGCGGCGCTAAAATCTACAAAATGCGTTGTACTGATCTAACAACAGGTGCACGCGTAGACGAGCGTTACAAGTCTGATGACGTTGTAGAAACCGTTGAGATGAACAAGCGTGCAGTTATGTACTCTTATGCAGACGGCGATGAGCACATCTTCATGGATAACGAAGACTACTCACAATACACATTTAAACACAGTGATGTAGAAGATGACCTGCTGTTCATCAACGAAGATACTCAAGGTATTCACGTTATCCTGGTAGACGGTTCTCCTGTAGGTCTGGAGTTACCTTCTTCTGTTGAGCTGGTAATTGAAGAGACTGACCCGTCAATCAAAGGCGCATCAGCTTCTGCACGTACTAAACCAGCTCGCTTTGCTTCTGGCCTTGTTGTTCAGGTTCCGGAATACATTGCAACAGGTGACCGCGTGATTATCAACACTGCTGAACGTAAATACATGAGCCGAGCATAAGCATGTCTGATTTGATTTCTTACGACGACGTTATCGACGCAGCGTACGACATTTTTCTTGAAATGGCTCCGGATAACCTGGAACCTGCTGATGTGATTCTGTTTACCGCTCAGTTCGAAGATCGTGGAGCTGCAGAGCTTGTCGAAACCGGTGAAGACTGGGTTGAGCATGTGGGCTTCGAGATCGACAAAGAAGTGTATGCAGAAGTCAGAATCGGCCTGGTAAACGAGGAAAATGACGTACTTGATGACGTATTCGCTCGTATGCTAATCAGCCGAGACCCAGAACATAAGTTCTGTCATATGCTTTGGAAGCGCGACTAACGCCTTCCTAACCTGAGAATGAAAATGCCAGCTTTCGTAGCTGGCGTTTTTTTACTTGCTAAACTAGTTTTACTTACCGACTCTGAACTACGTTTCAGATAAGAAAAAGGCTTGCCATTCGGCAAGCCTTTCTAATTTTCTAACACCAGTTAACAATACTTGCTATCTGTGTTTGTTACGAACGCCTTGTTCACCAGCACTTTTCTTTGGCTTACGGCGACTAGGGTTGTTACTGCGGCCTTTAGGTGTATTTACACGCTCTTCGTGGCGCTTAACTGCACGACGAATTTTTTGGCTGCGAGCACGCTCACGCTTACGTGAAGTGTTGTCTTTGTTAAGGTCAAGCATGGTCTCTTTCTCTGGACGAAGTTCTACAAGCTCACGCAAGTAGTTCACTTCTTTCAGATCCAGTTCCATCCAACCGCCACGAGGCAATTTCTTGTCGAGGAAGATATCACCGTAGCGAACACGTTTCAGGCGGCTTACCGTACAGTCTTGTGATTCCCACAGACGACGAACCTCGCGGTTACGGCCTTCATTGATTACAACGTAAAACGTGTGGTTCATACCTTCACCACCCGCATATACAACGTCCTCAAAGCGAGCCATACCATCTTCCAGCTCAACGCCTTTTACTAGATTACGAACTTTTTGTTCAGTTACTTCACCGAACACGCGTACTAGGTATTCACGCTCAACTTGACGACTTGGGTGCATTAGACGGTTTGCCAGTTCACCATCCGTAGTGAAAAGCAACAGACCTGAAGTATTCGCATCCAGACGACCTACTGAAATCCAACGCGAGCCACGAATCTTTGGCAGGCGATCAAAAACGGTACGACGACCCTCTGGATCGTGACGAGTACACAGTTCACCTTCTGGCTTGTAGTATGCAAGCACACGACAGATCACTTCTTCCTGTATCTTCGCAGATACAATATGACCGTCGATACGAATGACACTGCTCTCATCTTCAAGTCTCTCACCAAGTTTAGCTACTACACCGTTCACGCTTACGCGGTTAGATTTAATTAAAGATTCAATCTCACGACGAGAACCGTGACCAGCACGTGCTAATACTTTTTGTAACTTTTCGCTCATTTATCTACCTATGTGTCGTCTTCACAGACGTCTAGACCAGAATTGGTCTGCAATATGCTGACACCCACTTTGATGGGATTTTTTCGGTCGAACATTATAAGTTATTCTCGAGGTTAATGTAAGCTAAATCATCTCTAATATCTGCGTTCAATTTTCCGTGTAATACTGGCACTTTTTCCCCACTTTTCTCCTACTCCAAACGAGATACTTGCCGCAACAACCACACTAATATAGGTCACCGCCTCCCAATAAGACTTTGCTTAAGCTGATAAAATCATTCCGTTTTTTCAAGCAATAATCTATTAGCTTGCTCGCGACGATAATCAAATAAAAGGAATACGAAATGTCGAAGACAGCACATAACCTCAAGTGGATATTTGGTACGTCTGAAGATGACAATATGACTGGAACACAGGGTTCTGAAACGACCGACATCTTTTTAGGGTTTGGTGGGAACGATAAGTTTGTAGGTTTTGGGGGCAATGACTATATTTTCGGCGGCAGAGGAGACGATACACTACTCGGCGGTAGAGGAAATGACTTGATTTCAGGTGGGTCCGGAGATGATTTCTTGTCGGGTGGATTAGGAAATGATTCACTATTTGGTGGATTCGGAGACGACGTCATTTTTGATTATTCAGGTAATAATTTTATCAATGGAGGCTGGGGAAACGACACCATTGTTATCGGAGATGGCCAATCCGTTTTAAGCGGTGGATACGGAGAAGATTCATTTGTGTTTACCAACCGCCTGCCTATTAATGTTACTGAGCTGCAGGTTCCTATTAATGATATTGATGTGAAAGCGGAAATTTTGGACTTCAACATCTTCGCCGATAAATTAGTTTTCGATTTAGGAAGAGACTCAGATGGAGATGGTATTCGCGACACTTTCTTGGATTCGTCAGATGAGCTTACCCTTTCATACAATGATCTTGGCTGGGCCGTTTTTTCTAGCGACGAGTACAATGTTGAAGTGACATTAAACGGAGTGAGTTCAGGTTATATCAATTACGCCGATCAACATGGCATCGACTTGTTCGAATTTTCATAGTTTGATATTTTCTCTGAGCTTAACGCAAAAGGAGGCACAGTGCCTCCTCAATCACCTACAACAATGTTTCTTATTCGAAAGGTGCAGGATCACCAGAACCAAGACGAGCCACTACCGGTTCTCCTTCACTGAAATCGATAACGGTTGTTGGTTGCTCACCTAAGTAACCGCCGTTCAGTATCACGTCAACAGCATGCTCAAGTTTGTCACGAATATCTTCCGGATCGGATTCAGTGATATCACTATTCGGCAAGATCAATGACGTAGACATCAGTGGTTCGCCCAATGCCTCTAACAGATCAAGCGCGATCTTGTTATCAGGCACACGGATACCAATGGTCTTACGTTTTGCATTCATCAAACGACGAGGGACTTCTTTCGTACCTTTGAAGATAAATGTGTAAGGCCCCGGTGTATTGTTTTTCAGTAATCTAAAGGCACTGTTGTCCACTCTTGCATAAAGCGAAAGTTCTGATAAATCACGACACAACAAAGTGAAGTTGTGCTTATCGTCCAAACGACGAATCTGACAGATACGTTCTAACGCCTGTTTATTCTCCAGCTGACAGCCAAGTGCGTAACCCGAATCGGTTGGATATACCACGACACCGCCGTTGCGAATGATTGCTACTGCTTGAGTGATCAAGCGAGCCTGTGGGTTTTCTGGATGAACATAAAAAAACTGGCTCATTATTATTCCTCATTATCGAACCTCTCGGCTCTATATTTTATGGAGTCATATCGTTATGGGGCCTATGCTTCGTTGCTGCTCAACGAAGGATCAATACCCCAATCTTTCCAAACTGGTTCTACGCCTGCTGGCAACCAGAGGTTTCTCCCCAGCTCCATCCAAGGAGACGGGTAATGAAAGTCGCTGCCTTGGGACGCTAATAGTTTGTATTGTATAGCATAATCGGCAAGGTTGCGCCTTTCTTGTTGTGCTTGTTGTGGTTGAGCAACTTCCATTGCGTCGCCATTAGCTTCGACGAATGCAGCCAGAAGACGCTTAACCCATTTAGCAGTCAATTGATAGCGTCCCGGATGTGCTAATACCGCTTGGCCACCAGCGGCGTGTATTGCATCTACGGCGTCTTTCATAGAACACCAGTTTGGTGGCACATAACCCGGGTTGTTACGCGTTAAATACTTTTTGAACACCATTTGCATGTTTTTGGCAAAACCATTATCTACCAGCCACTTAGCAAAATGTGCGCGGGTAATAGGCGCATCGCCCGCAATTTGTTGTACTTCTTCCAACACACCTTCACGGGTCGCTTTCTCCAAACGAGAGGCAATAAGTTCTGAGCGAACCACACGATGTTGTTTTTGTTGCTTGATCAACGTCTTTAACGCAGAGGCATCCGGATCGATATTCAAACCTACGATATGGATATCTTTGTTTTGCCATACCGTTGATATTTCGATGCCGTTAATGATTTTTATTGGTAACTGATTATCTTGCACATACTGTTTCGCCGGTGCTAAACCATCGACGGTGTCATGATCTGTAATCGCCAAAACTTCGATATCAAAACTCAGTGCCCTATCCACTAAATCTTTCGGTTCCAGCCGGCCATCAGAGGCAGTGGTGTGACTATGTAAATCTATTCTCATATTTTTTATCGTTTTAATGCTGTTTTGGGGTTGACTTTTTACCTCCGCACTAGTTAACTAGTACGCAAATACAGAACATTTAATTCAAGGCTCACTATGTTACAAGAACTGAACCAAAACCAGAAAGCGAAAGTTGCGGTTTGTCTTAATAAGACAAACTCGACAGACGTTGCTTGGTGGCGCACTTGGACAAGTTCTTGGTGGGCAAACGTGTACTTCTAGTTTAGAGAATTAAACGTTGTAAAGCCCGCTGTCAGAGCGGGCTTTTTTATTTTATCGCTCTTTTTACGCATAACTGCTTAAACATAATCGCATATCGTAAACTCTTAAGTAGGACAACTACTTGCTTTATGTAACTATGTGCAGCAGGAAGATTAATACAGCTATAAGGAGGTCTTGTGAACAAGGCCATTGAAATCAAGAATATTGGACAACTGGAAGTATTAACAACTTCTGTTCCTTACACTCAAGACCCGACGCGCTTGTTTCACACCCTATGTGAAAACAAGACCGATAGCTTACTTCTGGAATCTGCTGAGATCGATTCTAAACAAGATTTGAAATCTCTTTTGATCGTTGATTCGGCAGTGCGAATTGTTTGCCTGAACCATACTGTAAGCATGCATGCTTTAACCGATAATGGTAAGAATTTACTCGCACATCTGCGCAATAACATTCGAGAAGAAGTTCCTGCCCAGTTTGACGGTGAAACCCTCACATTAGAGTTCGAACAGCCATGCAACACTATCGATGAGGACTCTCGATTACGTGAGGCCTCTTCATTCGATGCTCTGCGTTTGGTTCAGCACAGCTTCAATCTTTCAGATAAAGATAAGCATGCGATTTTCATCGGTGGCTTATTCGCTTACGACCTGGTAGCGAACTTCGAACCTTTGGGTAATGCCGAAGCAACTAACCAATGCCCTGACTACGTTTTTTATGTCGCTGAAACCCTGCTTGTCGTTGATCATCAAACAGAATCCTGCAACCTGCAAGCCACGCTTTTTGTCGATAACTTACAAAAAGAAACGTTAGAGAATCGTATTGCAGAAATCTATTCGCAATGCGTTGCCCCTAAGCATTTACCAAGTGCAACGAAACTCGATAATGTAGAAGTACAGCCAAGTATTTCTGACCAAAATTTCTGCCAGATTGTTCGGGACTTGAAAGAGTACGTGGTGAAAGGCGATATTTTCCAGGTTGTTCCTTCGCGCCGCTTTACTCTTCCTTGCCCTTCTCCGTTAGCCGCTTATAAAGAGCTTAAAAAGAGCAACCCAAGTCCATATATGTTCTATATGCAGGACGAGTTATTCACCCTGTTCGGTGCTTCACCGGAAAGTGCCCTCAAGTATGATACCGACACGAATCAAGTTGAGATCTATCCTATCGCTGGTACTCGTCGTCGTGGTAAACGTCCAGATGGCGAAATCGATTTTGACCTGGATAGCCGTATCGAGCTTGAACTGCGCACCGACATGAAAGAAAACGCTGAGCACATGATGTTAGTAGACCTCGCACGTAATGATGTAGCACGTATCGCTCAAGCAGGAACTCGTCACGTAGCCGACTTACTTAAAGTCGACCGTTACAGCCATGTAATGCACCTGGTTTCCAGAGTTGTTGGCCAGTTGCGAGGAGATTTAGACGCTCTGCATGCGTACCAGGCTTGCATGAACATGGGCACATTAACCGGCGCACCAAAAATTCGCGCCATGCAGCTGATTCGTGACGTAGAAGGCGTAAGACGCGGCAGTTACGGCGGCGCTGTCGGTTATCTGACCGGAGAAGGTACACTCGATGCCTGTATCGTGATCCGATCCGCTTACGTTGAAAACGGTATCGCTCAAGTACAGGCTGGTGCTGGCGTGGTGTTCGATTCCGATCCTCAGGCGGAAGCCGACGAAACCCGAGGCAAGGCGCAAGCCGTTATTTCTGCTATTCAAGCAGCACATTCTCAACCTACAAAGAATGAGGAGTAGCAGACTATGGCTAACATTGTATTTATCGATAACTTTGATTCTTTCACTTACAACCTAGTCGATCAATTTCGCTCACTTGGTCATTCCGTCACCATATACCGGAATAACATCCCGGCAGAAAGCATTGAACAAGCCGTCAATGAGCTTCAAAACCCGGTGGTTCTTCTTTCTCCGGGACCGGGAGTTCCGTCAGAAGCGGGGTCAATGCCAGAACTGATTCAGCGCATCAAAGGTAAAGTACCGATGATTGGAGTTTGTCTTGGTCATCAAGCCATTGTTGAAGCATATGGCGGTACAGTTGCAGGAGCCGGTGAAATCATTCACGGCAAAGTTTCTATGATGGAGCACCAAAATCACGCCACTTACGCTAACTTACCATCGCCACTGGCAATAGCCCGTTACCACTCTTTAGTAGCAACGAAGGTACCAGAGGAATTAACCGTAACTGCGGAAGTCGACGGCTTAACCATGTCAGTTGTACACGAGCGAGATAAAGTGTGCGGATTCCAGTTCCACCCAGAATCAATTATGACCACGTATGGGGCAACCTTATTAGCAAATGCTATTGAATGGGCTCTTGAGAACGGAAACCTTGATATAGAAACAATGGATAAAGCAAACAATGCATAAGGGAAACGGGAGAGAATTTATGGAAGCGATCATCAGCAAACTATATGAGCAAGAATCTCTGACTCAGGAAGAAAGCCAGACTCTGTTCGATACCATTATCCGTGGAGAACTTGACCCAATTTTGATGGCATCAGCCCTGACTGCACTAAAAATTAAAGGCGAGACGCCCGACGAAATTACAGGTGCGGCAAAAGCGCTGCTGGCAAATGCCAACCCGTTTCCCCGTCCTGAGTACGATTTTGCCGATATCGTCGGTACTGGTGGAGATGGCCATGACACCATCAATATCTCAACAACAGCAGCATTCGTAGCCGCAGCTTGTGGTCTGAAAGTTGCCAAACACGGTAACCGCAGCGTATCAAGCAAGTCAGGCTCTTCTGACCTGCTAGACTCTTTCGGTATTAACCTCGCAATGAGCCCGGAAGATACACGTAAAGCCGTCGATGACATCGGTGTCGCCTTCCTGTTTGCACCGCAATACCATGGTGGTGTGCGCCATGCTATGCCAGTGCGTCAGACAATGAAAACGCGTACCATCTTTAATATTCTTGGCCCTTTGATTAACCCAGCTCGCCCTAACATCGAGCTAATGGGTGTTTACAGTGAAGAACTGGTTCGTCCTATTGCAGAAACCATGTTACAAATGGGTATGAAGCGCGCAGCAGTAGTACACGGCAGCGGACTTGATGAAGTCGCTATCCATGGCCCAACTACGGTAGCCGAGATTAAAGATGGCCAGATCATAGAATACACTCTGACGCCAGAAGACTTCGGTTTAAAAACGCACCCGCTTGAAGCAATTAAAGGCGGAGCTCCGGAAGAGAACAAAGCAATCATCACCAATATACTGACCGGAAAAGGAACGGATGCCCAACTTGGTGCTGTCGCAGCCAACGTTGCATTGCTTATGCGTCTTTTCGGCCACGAAGATTTAAAAGCCAATACGCAACAAGCCATCGAGGCAATGAACTCAGGTAAGGCTTATCAATTGGTACAGAAACTAGCCGATTACGCTTAAGGAAAAGATCAAGATGACGGATTTAAACACTCAAAAAGCTGACAACCTTTCTGAGCACGTATCAAAAAAAGAAGCTGAAATGGCAGAAGTGTTGGCTAAAATTGTCCGCGATAAATATCAGTGGGTTGCAGAACGCAAAGCCTCTCAGCATTTGAGTACTTTCCAGCCTGATTTAGAATCTTCGGATCGCAGTTTCTACGATGCTCTAAAGGGTGATAAAACCGTCTTCATCACTGAGTGTAAAAAAGCGTCACCATCTAAAGGGCTGATCAGAGACCATTTCGATCTGGATTACATCGCTTCGGTTTACAATAACCATGCTGATGCAATTTCGGTCTTAACTGACGAAAAATACTTCCAGGGTAGTTTTGAATTTATTCCGCAAGTACGCAGTCAGGTTAAACAACCTGTGCTTTGTAAAGATTTTATGGTGGACACCTACCAGGTTTACTTAGCTCGCCATTACGGCGCTGATGCTGTTCTTCTGATGCTTTCTGTACTTAATGATGAAGAGTACAAAGCGCTGGCAGAAGCCGCACACAGCCTCAATATGGGGATCCTCACAGAAGTAAGTAACGAAGAAGAGCTTCATCGTGCGGTAGAGCTAGGTGCTCTTGTTATTGGTATCAACAACCGTAACTTACGCGACCTAAGTACTGACTTAAACCGCACCAAAGAGCTGGCACCGACGATCAGGACTCTCGCTCCAGAGGCTACTGTTATCTCAGAATCGGGTATTTACACCCATCAGCAAGTTCGCGATCTGGCGAAGTACGCAGACGGGTTCCTTATTGGCAGTTCATTGATGTCTGAAGAGAACCTGGAGCTTGCGGTTCGTAAGGTAACGCTTGGCGAAAATAAGGTCTGTGGTCTAACACACCCTGATGACGCAGCCAAAGCATATAAAGCTGGCGCAGTATTTGGTGGTCTGATCTTTGTAGAACAATCTAAACGCGCCGTCGATTTAGAAACGGCCCGTTTAACAATGAGCGGTGCGCCACTTCAATACGTTGGTGTTTTCCAAAACCATGAGATTGATTTTGTGGCTGCGATAGTCACATCACTTGGCTTAAAAGCGGTTCAGTTACACGGTGCTGAAGATCAAAACTACGTCAACCAGTTAAAAGCAGAGCTCCCTGTGGGCGTCGAAATCTGGAAGGCTTACGGCGTGCAGAGTAAACAACCTGCACTACTGACCGAAAATGTGACGCGTCATTTACTTGATGCCCAGGTCGGTAATCAAACCGGCGGTACTGGAATAGTCTTCGACTGGTCTTTAATTGGCGACCCGAGCCAAATCATGCTGGCCGGAGGTATCTCTCCTGAAAATGCTCAACAAGCAGCGACATTAGGCTGTTTAGGATTAGATTTAAACTCTGGTGTAGAGAGCGCACCAGGCAAAAAAGATATGCAGAAGTTGCAAGCCGCATTTAACGCTATTCGCAACTACTAATTAAGAGATTGAGAAGGATTATCACGATGGCAAAACTGAATGCCTACTTTGGCGAATATGGCGGTCAGTACGTTCCGCAAATTTTGGTTCCGGCGTTGGAGCAACTAGAGCAAGCGTTTATTGACGCACAAGAAGATCCGGAATTCCGCAGTGAGTTCATGACACTACTACAAGAATACGCAGGTCGCCCTACCGCGCTGACACTGACTCGTAACCTGACCAAAGGCACGAAAACCAAACTCTACCTAAAACGAGAAGATTTACTTCATGGCGGTGCGCACAAAACCAACCAAGTACTTGGTCAGGCACTACTGGCAAAACGCATGGGTAAAAACGAAATCATCGCTGAAACTGGAGCTGGTCAGCATGGCGTAGCAACTGCATTGGCGTGTGCCCTGCTTGGTCTGAAATGTCGCGTTTACATGGGTGCAAAAGACGTAGAACGCCAGAGCCCGAACGTATTCCGAATGAAACTCATGGGTGCAGAAGTTATTCCGGTACACTCTGGTTCTGCAACGCTTAAAGATGCATGTAATGAAGCACTCCGTGATTGGTCTGCAACATACGAAGATGCTCACTACCTGCTTGGTACTGCCGCAGGCCCTCACCCGTTCCCGACCATTGTTCGCGAGTTCCAGCGCATGATCGGTGAAGAAACTAAAAACCAGATCCTTGCGCGCGAAGGCCGCCTGCCAGATGCGGTTATTGCTTGTGTAGGCGGTGGTTCTAACGCGATTGGCATGTTCGCAGATTTTATCGACGACGAAAGTGTTCGTCTTATTGGTGTTGAGCCAGCTGGTAAAGGTATTGATACCGACCAACACGGTGCGCCACTCAAACATGGTAAAACTGGTATTTTCTTCGGTATGAAAGCGCCGTTAATGCAAGATGCAGACGGACAGGTGGAAGAGTCCTACTCTGTTTCTGCAGGACTGGACTTCCCTTCCGTAGGTCCTCAGCATGCGTACCTGAACTCGATTGGCAGAGCAGAATACGCCAGTGTGACCGACGACGAAGCTCTTGATGCATTCCAGGAGATCGCACGCAGCGAAGGTATTATTGCCGCACTTGAATCCTCCCATGCCCTTGCTCACGCACTGCATATGGCACGTGAAAACCCTGATAAAGAGCAGCTTTTGGTGGTTAACCTATCTGGCCGTGGTGACAAAGACATCTTCACCGTACACGCCATCTTAGAAGAAAAAGGAGTAATCTAATGAGTCGTTATGAGAAGATGTTTGCTCGCCTGAACGAGAAAAACCAAGGCGCGTTTGTACCGTTCGTAACAGTTTGTGATCCAGATGCAGAGCAATCCTACAAAATTATGGAAACCCTCGTTGAATCGGGTGCCGATGCTCTAGAACTGGGAATCCCGTTTTCAGATCCGCTGGCAGATGGTCCAACTATCCAAGGTGCAAATATTCGTGCATTGAATTCAGGAGCGACACCAGATGTTTGCTTTGAGCAAATTGGTAAGATCCGCGAAAAATATCCCGAGCTTCCAATCGGCCTGCTGATGTACGCGAATCTGGTTTTCTCGCGCGGTATCGAGAACTTCTATGAACGCTGTGCTCAGGCGGGTATCGACTCTGTACTTATTGCAGACGTACCCACTAATGAGAGTGCAGAGTTTGTTGCCGCCGCGGAGAAGTTTGGTATCCACCCAATTTTCATCGCTCCGCCAACGGCAAGTGATGAAACGCTGAAACAAGTCGCCGACCTCAGCGGAGGTTACACTTATCTGCTATCTCGTGCAGGCGTAACTGGAGCGGAAACCAAAGCCAATATGCCTGTGGGTCAGCTGCTGGAAAGACTGAATCAATTTGATGCGCCACCAGCCCTGCTCGGCTTTGGCATCTCTGAGCCGTCACAAGTCAAACAAGCGATAGAGTCCGGTGCAGCAGGCGCAATTTCTGGTTCCGCTGTAGTCAAAATTATTGAGACAAATGTGGACCAGCCACAAACAATGCTCGATAAACTCGGTGAGTTTGTTTCCGCGATGAAAGCAGCGACTCAGAAGTAGCATCGATAAACATACTAAGGAAACGCCCACTAATCACAGATTAATGGGCGTTTTTATTTAAGACTTATATTCACCTTCTCCGCCAATCTCTGCCTTATAGATTCCGATCACAATTTAGTAACATTTACAGATCCAATCTAGTTGGTACCTAGAGAGCATCTATTTATAAAGTGTTAAAATAGACCAGATTAAAGTGCTTCAATTAGGTTTCGACATGGAAGAGATAAAAAAGTTGTTGCGTCAATGCCCCGTGCTATCAGGATTCCCTGAAGAAGGCATCAACGACGCAGTACAGATTGCAAGAACTCGACATTTCGATGAAAAAGCGCTCATCTGCAGTAAAGGAGATAAACATTCCTCCCTAATGGTCATCGCTAAAGGTGCAGTAAGAGTTAACTCTATAAGCACCAAGGGAAAAGAAGTCACGTTAATGATTTTTGATACAGGCGGCTGGTTCGGAGACAATGTGTTTTCTCCAGGCATGCCGAGAATCTTTGGAGCAACAGCTCACTCTGATGTAACCCTATTAGATTTCCCCGGCGATAAATTTCGTCAGTTACTGGCTAAGTACCCACAAAGTTACCCTGTAATACTAGATCTACTAAGCCGAAGACTTTGGTCCGCGATCTCCGTAATTGAAGATGATGCAATCCGAGGCATTGAAGAGCGTATCGGTCGAAGATTGTTATTGCTTGCATCGTATCAGACAAACCAGCCAATTAACGCAGACCCTTGTGTTGTCCGTGTAACGCGAGAACACATCGCAAACATGATGGGCCTAACGCGTCAGAGTGTGCACAAGGTATTAAAAAAGCTTGAAGAGATGGGAATACTCCACCTTAGTTATGGAAGCATTACAATTCCAAACCCTTTGGAGATGGAAGAGTATCTGAAGAGACTGGAATAGCCATCAGACAACGAATTGAGTAAAAAGATGACCCATTCATCTCATTCCAAACTAAAAAGCCAGCTAATAATTAGCTGGCTTTATATACCCAAATAACCTCACACTTCTTTAAGCGACTTTGAGTTCTGCTTTCAGCTCACGCTTCAGAATCTTGCCGGTAGCACTCATCGGCAACTGTTCGCGAATTTCCACAAAACGCGGGTACTTAAAGGCAGCTAACTGTTCACGTCCCCACTTTTGAAGCTCTGCGGCTTCAATGTCTTGGCTTGGTTTAAGCACAACGTATGCTTTGATTTCTTCACCATATTCTTGATGCGGGATACCAATCACCGCAACCATCGCGACTGCAGGGTGTGTCATGAATACTTCTTCAATCTCACGTGGGTAAACGTTAAAGCCACCACGGATAATCAGGTCTTTAATTCGATCCACAATATATAAGTTACCTGCTTCATCGAAGCGGCCAACATCACCTGTATAGAACCAGTCATTTTTCAATACAGCTTCTGTCACTTCAGGACGACCCAAGTAGCCTTTCATCACATTGTGACCACGCACAATGATTTCTCCCTCTTCCCCAACTGGTACAGGATTCCCTTCAAGGTCGACAAGTTTAACTTCGACGCCTTGAACTGGCTGACCAACCGAGCCAGGAACTCGCTCTTGATCCAGGTGGTTAAAGCAGGCGATAGGACTGGTTTCAGACAAGCCGTAACCTTCCAAAATCGGGATGTTAAATTTCTCTTCAAACGCACGGAACACTTCCGTCGGCAAAGACGATCCGCCGCTTACCGCAACTCGAAGAGAAGAAATATCGTAATCATGTTCTGCATGTAGAATACCGATGTACATCGTTGGTACACCAGCAAAAATAGTCACTTTGTGTTTTTCAATCAATTCAAGAATAAGCTTCGGCTCGAATCTAGGTACTAACACTAGAGTCGCACCGCTCAAAACACTTGCATTTAGGTGAACAGTCTGACCAAAAGTGTGGAACAAAGGCAACGTCACCAAATGAACATCGTCAGCTTGAGCCGCCATAATGTTTTGCCCGACAAGCGCGTTCATAACGATATTTTGTTGCGATAGTTCAGCACCCTTTGGCATTCCTGTCGTACCAGACGTATACAGTACAACACAAGTGTCATCTGCGTTACGTGGTACGTAATCAGCAAGAGGCTCAACATCGCGAATAAAGCTATTAAGAGTAGGTACACTACCCCACTCCATTTCCGTTTGCGACATAGTCATCACAACCATGTTTTCACACGACTCAACTTCCTTAAAAGCTTTCACACCTTCTTTCGCCATCGGCAGCTCTGGCGTACCTTCAAAGCAGAAGTAAAATTTAGCATCTGAGTCTTCTAGGTGATACTTGATTTCTCTTGCTTTTAAAAGCACGTTCAGCGGTACGGCAACTGCGCCAGCCTTCTGAATTGCGAAATAAATGAACGCAAAGAAAGGAAGATTAGGACAAGACAATGCTACTCGATCACCCGGCTTAACACCGCTGTTGATCAAAGACGTCGCAATTTTGCCTGCGATTGCATCAAATTGAGAATAAGAAATTTCCAAATCACCGCATATCAACGCTGTCTTATCAGGCTTACTGGCAGCATTTCGCTGCAGTGCAGCAGCAAGATTCATCATAATGACTTCACCTCTAGATTATTGGCATTCACGTTGCTTTTAAGGATTCAACAACAAAATATTAACGAAATAGTGGCTTTATACGGCTCTTCAGGTCTTCAAACCCGCCACTTGTTAACATTATATTTACAAGACTTACACCCTCAAGAATGTAAAATATTTTACATTCACTTAACTCAAATAACTAAAGTGTGAGCTTGCATCCTAATTATTTTCTGAATTATCAAGCAGCAGCCATGACCAAGCCAAGACAAACAACAAAACAATCTGTTAACAAATTTTTAATCTCAAAACATCCACTTCATTAACCAAATTAATAAAAAACCCGACAAAATATTGAAAGAGCAAATGGCAATCGTTTGCTATCGTGCAATAAATTAGCTTTCGTCAATGAAATATCGATCTTTTCATCAATAACCCCAGTCCGGTTATTGCCAATTGTGAATGATACGTGTAAAAAGCAATGTTGAAATTATTCTCCAAGAAATATTGAGAGATTGGTGAGTAATTTTAGGATTTTACATTTTATTAGCACAGAGGTTATGGAAGTGTTAAAAGAGAAGAGTTTACTAAACAACATTGGCGTGCAAGTCGTCATCGCAATGATCGTGGGTACAGCCGCTGGTGCCCTAATGGGTCACGACGCAACAGTATTCGCGCCACTAGGTGCTATCTTTATCAATTTAATCAAGATGCTAGTAATCCCATTGGTTGCTGTCGCTCTGATTTCCGGAGCTGCTGGTCTTGGTAACAGCCAATCTGCTGGTAAAGTTGGCTTAGTTACACTCGGCTATTTTGGTCTGACATCCGCTCTGGCAGTGGCACTTGCCCTGATTATGGGTGAAGTATTCCAACCGGGCATGGGCATCGACGTCTCTGGCGTAGAAGGTATGTTCTCGGCTGAGTACGCTTCTAAAGGTGAACTACCTACTTTCTGGGCCACCATTACTGGTATGATCCCGACTAACGTTTTCCAGTCACTGAACGAAGCAAACATCCTACAGATCTTGGTATTCTGTATGTTCTTCGGTATCGCGATTTCTCAACAAGCTAAAGAACGACGTGAACCAATTCTCAATGGCGTGAACTGCATCGTTGACGCGATGGTTTGGATGATTAACAAGGTAATGATTATTGCACCTATCGGTGTATTCGGCCTGATGGCTGAAGCAGTTGGTACGTTTGGTTTTGGCGCACTAATGGTCGTGTTCAAACTGTTCGTTGTCTACACTGCAGCAATCCTGATTTTTGGCTTCGTTGTATACCCTGCAATGGTTCATATCTTCACTAAGACATCTGCGAAGAAATTCATTTCTTCAATGAAGAAGCCACAAGCAGTCGCTCTTTCTACAGCATCTTCAATGGCAACCCTGCCTGTAACGATGGATACGTGTGAGAAAGACCTTGGTGTCAGAAACTCAACAGCTTCGTTCGTTCTGCCTCTGGGTGCAACGATCAACATGTCTGGTAACGCGATCTACTACGGCTTAGTAGCAATCTTCTTCGCACAGCTGTTTAATATCGACTTAGGCATGGGCGCTTACATCGCTATTATCGTGACTTCTACACTTGGCGCAGTCGGTCAGGCTGGTGTTCCTGGACCATCGTTCCTGGTTGTTGCAGTTCTGCTTGCAGCAGGTATCCCAATTGAAGGTCTGCCTCTTCTGTTTGCTCTTGACCGTATCTTCGACATGATTCGTACCGCACTTAACATTACCGGTGATGCAGCATGTGCAGTTATTGTTGATTCTCTGGTAGAAGAAGAAGTTCAAGTTGAACAAGAAGTTGAACTGAATAAGCAAGAAGCTTAAGCGTTTCTCTGAAATAAAAATCGGCCTCAATATTTGAGGCCGATTTTTTTATATCTAAATAGCTACGTATGTCTAGGGTCTGTTTATCTTTCGTGGTTAATTTTTGTTCGAGATAAAAGCGTTTTAATCGCGGCGAGAGGTTTGTAGCCTAGTCATTCTAAGCAAAAACCTCTCAACAAAGAGTAAAACGCTTTTAGCCGAACCCTTCGGGCAGCGTTTGTGGCTCCTTTCTACTGCGTTATCAGCTTATCAGGTAGAATAACTACATTTCAAAGCCTCTGCCTTGTATAAAGAACCCACAAACTTCTGCAAAAATCAGCTCGAAAGGTCAACAGACCCTAGCTATATCTCTGAACAACCCCACTCCGGATAGTTCTTACGGATATAAGCATTGAGTTCTTTCTCCGCCAATGAGTAATGTCTTACGTCATTTTTAGAACCATCTCCATGAATCGAAAATACCATTCCTGCGCCGACCGTTACATTGGTAAAACGGTCGATAATGATGAAAGAGCCCGTCTGTGGCAACAAAGCATATTCATCAACAGCAACTTTATCTGTAAGCGAAACCGCAGCCAGAGCTATCTCGTTTAACTCCAGAGATTCACTGTTTTCTGCATGGCACTTTAACGTATTAACATCTATCTTGTGTTCTAGGTTTGCGATGCGGCCTGCACAAGATTTTGTCGCAAACTTAAATATGTACTCTTTATGAGTGCGCAGTGGGTTGTCGTCCATCCAAACGATATGAGCACTCAATTTATCTGTCACTTCAGGCTCATGACCAACATGAACTAGCATATCTCCGCGTGAGACATCGATTTCATCATTTAATGTAATCGTGATCGCTTGCCCCGGATAAGCTATATCCAGTTCACCGTCATGAGTGTATATGGATTTTACTGTAGAAGATTTCCTCGATGGTAACGCTTTAACCTCATCACCTGGCTGAACAACACCAGAAGCTAGAGTTCCACAAAAACCCCGGAAATCGAGATTAGGACGATTGACGTACTGGACTGGGAATCGCATTAACTCTGAGTTCTTATCTTGATCCACTTTTACGGTTTCCAAAAGCTTCATCAAGGTCGCCCCTGGATACCAGTCCATGTTCTCACTCGGAGTCACTACATTATCGCCTTTAAGCGCAGAAATAGGCACAAAACGTATATCATCAATATTGAAGTTTTTTGCCATTTCACGGTAATCAGCTTTTATTTTCTGATAAACGTCCTGGCTGTATTCCATTAGATCCATTTTGTTAATAGCAACAATAATGTGCTTGATGCCAAGAAGAGAACAAATATAGCTATGGCGACGAGTTTGCGTCTGTATCCCATATCGAGCATCAACCATAACAATTGCCAAATCACAGGTAGAAGCGCCTGTTACCATATTACGGGTATATTGTTCATGCCCTGGGGTATCTGCGATGATAAATTTGCGTTTATCGGTAGAAAAATAACGATAGGCGACATCGATAGTAATACCCTGCTCACGCTCAGACTGAAGACCATCAACAAGCAGTGCCAAATCGAAAGCCTCGTCAGTTGTATTGAACTTCTGAGAATCTTTTTCAATTGCTGCCATCTGATCTTCATATATCAGCTTACTGTCAAACAAAAGCCGACCAATCAAAGTCGATTTACCATCATCCACGCTGCCGCAGGTAAGGAAACGAAGTAGATCTTTGTTCTCATGTACCTTTAGGTAAGCTTCAATATCTTTCGCAATCAAATCTGATGAATGTGACATTTTCATTCCTTGAATTTAAATGACAAAGTTAAGTTCCTGGTTTGTCTTGAATCAGGAGCTTTAGGGTCGATTGACCTAGTTAGAAGTAACCTTCTCTCTTTTTCTTTTCCATGGAGCCAGAGCTATCATGATCAATTGCCCGGCCTTGCCTTTCAGACGTTTTAGTCAGCAGCATTTCCTGAATAACCTCTGGCAACGTCGTAGCTTGCGACTCCACTGCACCGGTCAGTGGGTAGCAGCCTAATGTACGAAAACGAACCATCTTCTCTTCAATCACTTCTCCTTCTTCCAGCTCCATACGCTCATCATCCACCATGATCAGCATACCGTCGCGCTCAACCACTGGGCGCATTGCAGAAAGGTAAAGGCTCGGGATTTCGATATTTTCCAAGTAGATGTATTGCCAGATATCCAGTTCTGTCCAGTTTGAAAGCGGAAAGACTCGAATACTTTCCCCTTTGTTCACCTTGCCATTGTAGATATTCCATAGTTCTGGTCGCTGGTTTTTAGGATCCCAGCGGTGATGTTCATCCCGGAACGAATACACACGCTCTTTTGCCCGCGATTTTTCCTCATCACGACGTGCACCACCAAAGGCGGCATCAAAGCCATGTTTGTCTAACGCTTGCTTTAGACCCTGAGTTTTCATGATATCGGTATGGGTAGAGCTACCATGAATGAACGGACTAATGCCCATTGCGATTCCTTCAGGGTTTTGGTGAACGATCAACTCCATGCCCAATTTCTGCGCCATATAGTCGCGGAACTTGATCATTTCTTTAAACTTCCACGTCGTATCAATATGCATTAAAGGAAATGGCGGTGTGCCCGGAGCGAAAGCTTTTTTTGCTAAGTGCAGCATCACTGAAGAATCTTTACCTACCGAGTAAAGCATTACCGGATTATCAAATTCGGCTGCGACTTCGCGTATGATATGAATTGACTCAGATTCTAATTGCTTCAAATGAGTCATACGTTCTTGAGAAATTTTCATTCCTATCAATTCCATCTGTTGTCTTTTCCAATAAGAACTTCGTTAAATTTCGCTTCTTTCATACTTTCTTCAATCAAGAAAAGCTGCAATGAATAAAAGCTGCAATGAGTAAACGCATTTAGTGAATATTCTTCCCCCTCAAACTCCATATAGTATAGCTAAGCCAAATACAGTAATAACGCCAAATACAATACTTATGGGTAACCCAACCTTCAAAAAATCAGTGAGTTGATACTGTCCGGCGTTGTAGACCATTAAGTTGGTCTGATAGCCGTAAGGGCTGATAAAGCTGGCACTCGCGCCGAAAGCCACGGCCATAACATAACTGATAGGCTCAACTCCCAGACTGGTAGCTAATCCCATAGCAACAGGAAACATTAATGCCGCTGCTGCGTTATTTGTAACTAACTCGGTTAGCCACCACGTTAAAATATAAACAACGCATAACCCAATGAATGGAGTAAAAAAGGTCTGATACTTTTTGATCACCATATCAATGAGATCAGTCGCATCTGTATTGTTGAGTGCGTAAGAAAGAAGTATAGCAGACGATATAATTAACCAGATTTGTACCGGTAACCGGTGCAGGATCTCATTGGGTTTCAGAGTGCCGCTTAACAGCAACACACCTAAAAATAGTAACAGGCCTTTAAATAATGAAACGGCCTCTATCGCGGAAAGAAAAATGGCCAACAAAAATCCCGTAACCGCCAGCCACTCTTTCCAGCGATTTAACGTTCGTTCAGTCTCTACACCACTAACGAAGAAAAAATTCTTATTAATATTGTGCCGGGATTTAAAGTCTTCACCGACAGCGAGAACGAGGTTATCACCGGGCTTCAGAACTACTTCACCCAGTTTTCCTGATATGTTTTCGCCATCTCGTTTTATCGCGACTACCGCGGCGTCGAACAACGCCCTGAACCCTACTCGCTTTAGCGTCTTGCCAACCAGTGAACTGTCAGGACGAACAATTACTTCCGATAAATTGTCCAGCGGTAATCCATTTTGATTAGCGAAAGATTCAAGGCCTGAGAAATGGTTCAGTAACGTTACTTTTTTAATATCTCCACTGAACAACAATCTGTCACCAACCTGAATAATTTCTGATGGCACAACCGGTGATATGAGCTGTTTACCTCTTTGCAGTTGGACTAAAAACAGTGAGTCGAGGTTTCTCAGACCATTTTCTTCGATAGAACGTCCGATAAGAGCAGAGCCCTCCACCACCTTGGTATCAATAAAGTAATCATCAATCACTTTTAACTGTTGAGGACGATCTGGAAGATACTTGCTAAACACAAATAACGTGATTCCGCATCCCAGTACGAGCAGGCTTCCTATCAGTGTGAAATCGAAGAAATTTAAGGCAGGCATACCAGCCTCTACAACCATCGAATTGACGATCAGGTTGGTTGATGTCCCGACCAAAGTTAGCGTTCCACCTAAGATAGCAGAGTAAGAAAGTGGTATAAGGAGCTTGCTGGCTGAATGGTGGGTATTAGAACGGATTGGAGCCAGCATGGCGGAAACAACGGCGGTGTTATTTAAAACTGCTGACGATAACGAGCTAAAAACAAACAAATTAAGCCATGAAGCTCGGTAGCTGGGCTTAATTACAAAATTAGCCACCAACCGCAAGAGTTTGGTTTTTTCCAGAGCCAGCGAACAAACCATTAATAACACAAGTGTCAGTATCCCCTGATTGGCGAAGCTCTTTACTACCTGTTCATTTGTGACAAAGCCACTTGAGAACAGTACTAGCAACAAGGTTCCAAATACTGCTTCAGGCCTGGACTGAAACTTAATCAACCCAACGATTGTCAATATGAACAAGCCAATCACAATATAGGCTGACTGGTACGTTTCTATATTCATATAAGGATTTAAGACTTGTATGTTTTTAGCTCACTAAAATTGAAAAACTTCAGCACCATCACCTCGAGCTAGAGCCTGATATCTAGATTTGATTCCTGCCTCGGAAATTGCCATCGGTTATTATTCATGTTCGGTAATCCTCACCCTCTAAGAAAATGATTAGTTTAGTTTTGAAGTTTTGTCAGAAACCTCGGATAAAAGGTGGTATCAGGATCATAAACCGCCGCACTCAATATGAATATAGCAGCATACAGAGTCACTGCTTTATTAAGTTGCGCCAAGCAAAAGTACAGGTGTCAATTTTTGTCAAACTTTCTTATTAGGCAAGCCTGAACACCCAAACTGATGGCGTAGATTACCTAACGTGTCATAAGGCGCTTATAAAACATAAAAAGTCGGAACTGGGTTGCTGTATGAATCTAAAGTTGCCTTTAGCTCCTAACTCCATTACAGAACGGTATATTCAAAAAAATCAAATAGTTGCATATGATTAGATTCGTCATATAATTAATAACCACCTGCTGCCGTGTTTAGTTTTTCTTAGCTATAGAGTCGTTAGCTGCGTCGGTAGAATTGCCAATATGCGGGGCATAAAATCTCAAACTTTTTTCTTATTTCTCAAACTCAAAGAGAAACACCATGCTCTACAAGTTAGACTTTAATTTACTGGTGAAACAGAATGTTTGATGTTGGTATAGCAGGCCTGCTTTACCCGAAAGCAATTACATTATATATCACTCTAGCCACCGTTCTGATGTGGCTGCTGTACTATTGCCATCGCCTGAAAGACAGGAAAGAGAGAGTTTGGGGCACGCACCATGCACCCTACATCGCTTACACTTCATGTATCATCATCTGGATTGGCAGTAATGCCTATTTCCATACCGATCTACTAATGATTCTTGGCTCAGACAATGCCGTATTGATGGCCAGGTTAGCGAACCTCGCTTCTTTCTTCTCCTTCGCCTTTGCTTACTACTTTTCATGTCAGCTGCTCGCGGAACAAAACAAAATCCCGGTGGAAAGATGGCAGAATCTGATATTTATCCTGCTATCTGTATATTCCCTATTTATTAACTTACGCTGGGGGCTTACAGTTGCAAATGTCGTTATCAGCGCACCGAGTGAATTTGTCATTAAGTTTGGTTCGCATACCGTTTACTTCTTTAGTGCTGCATTAATTCTGATTGTATTAACCCTTATCAATCTTTTTCGTATGCGGGCCAATTGCAGTAAGCTCGCTTTGGCGAAGAACAACTATATGATTGCCGGGATCCTGGTATTCATGTTTTCAACTACCGCCGTTCATTTGGGGTTAACGTACTTCTTTAATGACTTTTCATTAACCTGGCTACCACCAGCACTCTCCGTAAGTGAAATGTTTTTTGTCGGTTACGCTTTGCTGACTTCTCGCTTCTATAGCCTGAGATACCTTATCTATTTAACACTTACAGCTCTCACTACCTGCGCCATATATGTTGTACCACTCGGGGCACTATTGATCCCTGTTTCAAGTAGTAATCAATGGACTGTTGCTATGCCAGTTTGTCTGCTGGTGGGAGTCACGTGGCTATGGGTGTTTCGACGTGTCAGTCATTTGGTTAGCTACTGTATTTACTTTCATAAGTACACTCCGGTACAGCAGATTCTTGCCTTGGAGAATGAATTTAAGACTTCAATCGATGACGCGATGAATAAGCTGGCTACATTGCTCAAGATTCCCAAGAATCAGTTACAGCTGGTAAGCAGTAATAATTCTGAGTGCCTTTACGAAGACTACCTGCATTCAAACGAAACCGTTCTTCTGGTAGATGAGCTGTCTGAAGATCTCAACTATGCCTCCGAAAGTATCAGCTCATTGAGAGAGCTCTATCGACAAATGTGCTCTAATGAGACGGCATTGGTGATCCCCCTGTTTGGTCAGAGCAAAGATGTCTCAGAGCTACTTATTTCCTCACATAAGAAAGACAATCAACTGTTCTCAAACGAAGAAATTTCAGCCTTACAAAAACTAATGACCCTGGTACAAAGCACAGTTGAGGCAGACAGAAAAATTAGCCAACGTCGAGCCCTTGCCCACTCAATCGCTCATGAAATGCGTAACCCCTTAACTCAGGTACAGTTACTGTTTGAAGAGCTTGCCCAGCATATTGATTCGGGAGCATCGCTAGAGACCCTCAAACGAGACTTAAATAAAGGACAAGCCGCAGTTCAAAGAGGGCGTCAACTAATCGATATCATATTGAGAGAAGTCAGTGATACGTCCCCAGCTCAAGAGCCTCTTGCAATGACTTCTGTGCACAGCGCAGTTACTCATGCGGTTAATCGTTATGGTTTCGAAAACGAAAAGATAATAGAAAGGATCAAACTCCCTCAGCAGCAGGATTTTGTAGCTAATCTCAATGAGACGCTATTTAGCTTTGTCATTTTCAATCTGATTCGCAATGCGGTTTACTACTTTGATTCATACCCTTCCAGTCGCATTGAGATCACCTCTAAAACCGGAACCTACGAAAACTGTTTGATCTTCCGAGATACCGGCCCCGGTATAGACACTAATATCCTAAATAAGATCTTCGATGACTTCTTTTCCTATCAGAAAAGTGGTGGTACTGGCTTAGGTCTGAGCTACTGCCAACGCGTAATGCGTTCATTCGGCGGTCAAATTGAGTGCCAATCGGTTAAGGGAGAGTTCTCTGAATTTTATCTTTACTTTCCTGTTGTTACTAATGCGCCGACAGTGGAATCGTTAAGATCTGAGGATGAGGCGTGGCATACCCCGCAAGTTGATATATCAAGAATGCATGCTCGTCATGAGGTATTGAAGGTAGACACACCCACAGTGCTTGTCGTTGATGATAAAGAAGCACAGCGTACATTAGTTGAACTGTACCTCAAGAAGCTTGGCGTCAATAGCTTACAGGCAAAAAATGGCGCAGCCGCCATTGAGATTGTTAAATCACACGAAATAGATTTGATCTTAATGGATATACAGATGCCGGTGATGAACGGTTTCGAAGCGAGCCGTCGCATCAGGCAAATCGCGCCCGATACTATAATCATCGCTTTTTCAGGAGAGTCAGGAAGCAAAGAGTTAAAACAAATATCGACACTGATGGATGACCGCTTACACAAACCGACCAACTTAGCGGCCCTAAGTAACGCCCTGGATAATTGGCTTTATCAAGACAACCGCGCACCGTCAGAGTCATTGCAAGTTGGCGCTAATTAACGCTCCGGCTAGGAAAGGATAAAAAACACACATACCCAAGCGTTGATTTATCGCCTAAAATTCAACTAAGGTCACAACAGATTTACACTGTTTTAGCGGCAATTTTTGTATCCAATTGTCTCGAAGTATTCACATTGTGTGAGATTCCGCTAGACTGTCTGCAACTCAACAACCAGGTAATATTCTGCGTCATGAAGCAAATTCTTGATTTTATTCCACTCATTGTCTTCTTTGCCCTGTACAAGATGTACGACATTTATGTTGCGACCGGGGCACTTATCGTCGCGACAGCCATTCAGATTGTGCTGACATTTGCGCTTTACAAAAAAGTGGAAAAAATGCAGTTAATCACATTCTTGATGGTTGCGGTATTCGGCGGCATGACAATATTCCTCCATGATGACAACTTCATAAAATGGAAAGTGACTATCGTGTATATGGTGTTCGCTATCGGCCTTGCAGTGAGCCATGCGATGGGTAAATCCGCAATTAAAGGTATGTTGGGTAAAGAGATTTCTCTTCCAGAGCATGTCTGGACAAAAATTAACTGGGCTTGGGTAGGTTTTTTCTCCTTCTGCGCCGGGTTAAACATTTATGTCGCGTACGAGTTGCCACTGGATGTGTGGGTGAACTTTAAAGTATTTGGCCTGTTAATTGCGACGTTCGCCTTTATGATCGCGACAGGTTTCTACATATATAAATACATACCTAAAGAAGAGAAAAATAACTCATCCGATGTGTCAGTAGATGAATAACATCTCAGCTTTGTTATAATCCTATTATTAACAGCGACCTTCGGGTCGCTGTTTTGTTATTATTTGCAACTGATTTTTGCTCTTCTTTAAGAGTTGCTGATTTAGGATGTCACAATGAGCCAAGAATTTAACTCTCCAAAAGGCCAACTTCTTCTTCGTACCCTCGCCATGCCTGCAGACACTAACGCTAACGGCGACATCTTTGGTGGCTGGATAATGTCTCAGCTTGATTTAGCTGGCGCAATTCTCGCAAAAGAAATCTCCTCAGGTCGTGTAGTAACCGTATCTGTGTCCAGTATTACTTTTAAAAAACCGGTGAGCGTTGGTGATGTTGTCTGTTGCTATGGCGTTTGCAGCAAGATTGGCCGCACCTCAATGAGTGTTGATCTGGAAGTATGGGTTAAACCAGTAAAAGTAGACGGCGTCGAAGATCGCTTTATGGTATGTGACGCTACCTTTAACTATGTCGCAATCGACAGTGAAGGTAAGCCTCGCCCGGTTTCGAAATAGCTTCTTTGTGTTCTAATTGCAGGAAAAATCTCACAATTCCGACTGTTAGCTTGTGAGAGACTCAAAAAAGTCGTTAAATGAGAACATCAACCGACCAATTAAGGAACTATGCTATGTGGTACGTCATCTTTTCTCAGGATATCGAGAACTCACTAGAAAAGCGCATGAGCGTTCGCCCTCAACACCTTGAGCGCCTGCAAAAACTTCAGGACGAAGGTCGCCTTTTGACGGCAGGTCCAATGCCAGCAATTGATTCTGATAACCCGGGAGAAGCGGGATTTACCGGCTCCACTGTCATAGCAGAGTTTGATTCTTTGGAAGATGCGAAAGCGTGGGCAGAGCAAGACCCTTATGTATCTGCCGGCGTTTACGAAAATGTGATCGTAAAACCGTTCAAAAAAGTGTTTTAATCTATGAAAAAATTACTGTGTTTTTTCCTGGCAATCGGAGCTCTGGCGGGTTGTTCGTCCAGCGGTGACAAACAACGTGAGCTAGAACTAATGGCATCTAACCGCGCAGGCATGCTTTCTGCCGGGTTACCATTAGAGCAAGGACCACTGCAAATCATGCGAGTTTCTTCTAACAAAAATGTTATAGAAATGATGATGATTTATAACGAGGGTGCTCTAGGTGCAAAACCGGTAAAGCAGGTGATTGGTTCCAGCATCTACACCTACTGCCACACGCCGGATATCCGACAACAGCTCGAGGTGGGTTTGCTGTATCGCATTATGGTTCGCAACTCTCGCGGCCAGCTTGTAGCAGACGAACTTATTTCTGAGCAAACCTGTAACCAGTAAGCACAGTAGCTTCTAAACATAGTCGCTCATTAATAATCGTCAGTCGATATAGCACGAACTCCGGTTAAGTAAAACTAAACAACCAAGATGCAAAAAGCAGGGATTCAATCCCTGCTTTTTATTTACCTGTTATTCAATTTATTCCAGTTCGGCACGCAGCTTTTTCGCTGCGGAGACTAAGTTTGCTAATGCAGCTTCTGTCTCTGCCCAGTTGCGCGTTTTCAATCCGCAATCCGGGTTTACCCATAAACGCTGCACCGGAATCTTTTGCGCCGCTTTCTTAATTAAACCTTCAATCCACTCTTCCGACGGTATGTTTGGCGAGTGAATATCGTACACACCAGGGCCTATTGCATTCGGGTAATTAAACTCTTCAAACGCCTTGAGCAATTCCATATTCGAACGTGATGTTTCTATCGTAATCACGTCCGCATCCAGTGCAGCAACAGAATCGATGATTTCATTGAACTCGCTGTAACACATGTGAGTGTGAATTTGAGTTTCTGGTTTTGCACTTGCTGCCGAAATCTTGAATGCATTCACCGCCCAGTCTAAATACGCTTTGTGGTCACGCTGTTTAAGTGGTAAGCCTTCACGTATCGCAGGCTCGTCAATCTGAATAATGTTGATACCAGCTTCTTGTAAATCCGACACCTCATCACGAAGTGCGAGTGCCAATTGTTGTGCGATTTCCTTCTGGGTAATGTCTTCACGTGGGAAGGTCCAACATAAAATAGTCACCGGCCCTGTCAGCATCCCTTTCATTTGTTTACTTGTCAGAGACTGGGCGTACGTCGACCACTCAACCGTGATTGGTTTTTCACGTTCGATATCCGCGACCACAATTGCTGGTTTCACACAACGTGAACCATAGCTCTGTACCCAACCAAATTTGGTCGTCTGGAAACCGGCAAGATTCTCAGCGAAGTATTCCACCATGTCATTTCGCTCTGCCTCGCCATGTACCAATACATCTAAGTCGAGTGCTTCCTGTCGTTTCACCGCATCTTCGATATGCCCTTTCAGCGCCTGAATATAATCAGACTCAGAAAGCTGACCTGAACGGTAGGCACTTCGCTGAACACGGATCTCGCCAGTCTGAGGGAATGAACCAATGGTTGTGGTTGGTAACAGAGGCAACCCTAACACTTCTGCCTGATGAGCCGCACGCTCTGCATAGGCCGCATTGCGCTGTGTAAGGGACACAGTGATCCCCTTGATACGCGCCTGCACCTGAGGCTTATTAACATGAGTCGCTGTTTTGCGCGCTTTAATTGGTTGGCTGTAAGTATCACACGCCAGAATAGCATTTTGGTCGCCATCTAAAGCTTTACCCAATAGCGCAATTTCTGTCACTTTCTGCTTAGCAAAGGCAAACCAGCTTCTCACTTCTTCGTTAAGCGTTGTTTCAAGATCAAGATCTACTGGGCTGTGCAGTAAAGAACATGAACTCGCAACCCAAAGCTTATCACCTAACTGCTCTTTGACAGGCTGCAATCGTTCTAGCTGTGCGCTTAAATCAGAGCGCCAAACATTACGCCCGTTTACAACACCAGCAGAAAGAACCCAGCCTTGTGGTAACTTAGCTACCACCTCATCTAACTGCTCAGGAGCCGCTGATAAATCCACATGTAAACCGTCAACCGGTAACTGAACTATTTTGTTTAACGTGTCCGTGACTGAGTCGAAATAAGTGGTCAGCAGAACTTTAACGTCACTTCGGATCACCTGGTAAGCGAGTTTAAACGCGTCTGCCCATTCACTTTCCAGCTCAAGCGAAAGAATCGGCTCATCGATTTGCACCCATTCAACGCCCTGACTGGCCAGCTTAGCTAAAATAGCCTGATACGCCGTGAGCAATCTTGGTAGTAATGTGAGTCGATCAAAGCCCTCTTCAACCTCTTTACCCAAGTATAGGTAGCTGAGTGGACCTAACAGAACGGGCTTCACCTTGTGCCCTGCTTTCAACGCCTCGTTCACTTCTTCAAACAGCTGAGGCCAGCTCACTTCAAACGTATCACTTTTACTGAATTCCGGAACGATATAGTGATAGTTAGTATTGAACCACTTCGTCATATCAGAAGCCGCAGAACCAGAGCAGCCACAACCAGCCTGAGACTGACCGCGCCCCACTTTAAATAACGTGTCCAAGTCAGGGAAACCAGTATCATGTCGCTTGGGTACATGCCCCAACAGCAGCGTTGTTGTAAGGACGTGATCGTACCAGGCAAAGTCGCCAGCAGTTGCAAAGCCAAGACCCGCATCAGACTGGACTTGCCAGTTCTTCGCTCGTAAGTCCGATCCAACTTGTTTCAGCTGAGCCTGATCAATCTCACCGCGCCAGTATTTTTCTAATGCAAATTTCAGTTCACGCTTTTCCCCGATGCGCGGATAGCCAAGTATGTGAGTTATTGTTGCCATTTCCCTGTTCCTTATTCAGTTTGTTTGGGTCAGAACATCTAAAACAAATCATTAAGATGTCTGGATGGCTAAACTATCTCTCTCTGTACAAAATTGAGCAAGGTTCAAATATTCAACTTGTTTATTAAAAAAATTCATAATGAAGGGGGGAAGGCGAAATAATCCTAGATCTTAAATAGTGGACGTCTAGACGTTTACATATCCACAATTTAGAGTTAAGTTAAGTAAAGTTCATGGTGAGCATTAAAGGATGAAAGAGATTCATGATAGAGCTAAAACATTTGCGTACCATCACCTCGCTTAGAGACACTGGCTCATTGACAGCAACGGCTACCGCGTTGCACTTAACGCAATCGGCGCTCTCACACCAAATCAAAGATCTCGAATCTCGTATTGGCGGGCAGCTATTCCTCAGAAAAACCCGTCCGGTCAAGTTCACGTCGGAAGGAGAGATTCTGTTGCGTCTGGCAGAAGATATCTTGCCCAAACTGGCAAAGGCGGAGAATGAACTGGCAAGTCTGAAGGAAGACGTCAATGGCCGATTACACATGGCTATCGAGTGTCACTCCTGCTTCCAGTGGCTGATGCCGGCCATTAAAGAGTATCAGCTCGCATGGCCAAGTGTGACACTGGACTTTTCATCCGGCTTCGGCTTCGAACCGTTACCCGCCCTGCTCGCCGGAGAACTGGATCTCGTCATTACTTCCGATATTCAGCCACGCTCAGAAGTGCATTACGAGCCATTGTTTGATTTTGAAATGCGCCTGATCACTGCTACAACTCATCCTCTGGCTGATAAAGCGCTTATTGAGCCAAACGATCTGGCTGACCAGACCATGCTTTCTTATCCGGTGCAAAAACAACGTCTGGACGTGGTGAAACATTTCTTACAACCTGCAGGAGTGGAGCCTGCAAAGTGGAAACAGGCAGACAATACGTTAATGCTGGTACAAATGGTATCCGCAGGATTAGGTGTGGCAGCACTGCCAAACTGGGCAATTTCGGAGTTCTCACGCCAAGGGCTGATTACTAGTAAACCGTTTGGCAACGGCTTATGGCGTCGTCTGTTTGCTGCGGTTCGTAACTCTGAGAAGGATAAACGTTATTTACAAGCTTTCTTTGCCACCGCTAAGCAGCAATGCAAAAGCCACCTTGAAGGAATCAAGATGGCTTAAATTTGATGATAAATGAAACGCAGCGTACAAACTTTATTAACCTCAGCTCGGGATAAGAAAGTCCAAAGAACTCGAAGTTTCACACAATTAATTAAGCTTGTGAGTCAGCGCTGCTATTTTAGATGGATAACAAGGCAAAATCATAAGTCAATAGCGAGTCTATTGCGGTGATTTTAACGCTGTTAGGCGCTAAAAGAGCTGTGCTGACTGGCTTAAATTATCCTGGGCTGAGGTTATTATTAGTACGCTTTGAACTGATTTGTGAGAGGGTCGTACTGGTAGCCAAGCATATCCAACTTACCTACTACCGACTCTGTATCCATTTCGTATGTCGACACCAGCTCATCAAAACTGTCACACTCTAAGCGTAGTTTTTCGTTGACGATGCCTAACAGAATAGTGCTATCCAGATTACCTACGTTGCTTAAATCCATCGCGACACTCCTTTTTATTACACCTATAACCTCAGATGCTCGGTTATATATACAGGGTAGACTTAATTTCGCGATTTTACAGTGAGTCCATTGGAAATCATGAACCCACTTCGAGATGTTAGGCTGTCAGCGTAAACAGACTTTGTAGGCTGGTCATGGAAGCAAGAGCGAGCAGAAAAGCAATGGTCAGCTGCAGTTTTGTCGGTGCTTTATGAGTAAAGATATGCCAGCACCAAGCGACAATCGAAGAGACCAACATAACTAAGGCTATCAGTATCGGCTGAGTTGCCGCCCTTAAAGCCACTTCATCAAGCTGGTATGACGAAAACAGCGTTGCGATCACTAATAGCATCCCGGAGATAATGCCTGTCACAGGTAAAATCCGGTGAAAAGCTTGCAATCGGCTGCGTGCAATCGTAAGTAGCAACTGAGAAAAAGACGCCCCTAAGAAAAAAATCATGAGTGCCATAGCAGCGGCTGCCGGCCAGTTAGGCTGTTCAAAAATTTGGATAACAACATAGGCGAATGCCAGGCCATTGGCTAAGTGCAGTACCCAAAGTGGTCCTTTCTCACGCGTTTTCTTAGTCTGAACCTGAGAGTAGAAATAGAAAATGGCAAACACGACCATAAAGGCTTCAATACGAAGTGATGCGACTGCCAGCCACATTACACCGATAGCAGGTAACATTTTATGAAGACGACCCCGCTGCCCAGGACAGATATCGCCCTTGATTAACAGTAAAGTCAGCAGCGCCTGCGCGCCAAATAACATAGGTGGAAAGGTAACCAGCAATTGTTGAATCATGTTGAGTGCAAGCTCTAAGTCGTTTGGGATGGCGATAATAGCAAATCACCCATCACCAAACCACCATAGGCTCGTCGAAACCTTAATAACCATAAGCCTTTCAAGGTGATATGAGATAAAAAATCATCAATGTTTTACTCAACGTTCAGCGATCCAAATAAATCTCGATGAACTAAGCTTGAATAGACAAGTTTGGTATAGATACCTGATCATCAAATCGCTATAATTCGCGCTCCCTGGAACAGAGAGCAAAATATGACCAACAACATCACTCCTATTCATGAGTACAAAAAATACTGGGCCGAGTGTTTTGGTACGGCACCCTTCTTGCCGACCAGCCGCAAAGAGATGGATGCCCTAGGATGGGATAGCTGTGACATTATCATTGTTACCGGGGATGCCTATGTCGATCACCCGAGCTTTGGTATGGCTATCATTGGTCGTCTGTTAGAAGCTCAAGGTTTCCGCGTTGGTATCATTGCTCAGCCTGAGTGGCAAAATAAAGATGCATTCATGCAGCTTGGCAAACCAAATCTGTTCTTCGGGATCACTGCGGGTAACATGGACTCCATGATCAACCGTTACACCGCGGATAAAAAACTTCGTCACGACGACGCGTACACGCCAAACAATGAAGGTGGTAAGCGCCCTGACCGCGCTACACTGGTTTACTCTCAGCGTTGTCGTGAAGCCTACAAAGAAGTGCCTATTGTACTTGGTGGTATTGAAGCCAGCTTGCGACGCGTTGCGCACTACGACTACTGGTCAGATAAAGTACGTCGCTCTGTACTGTTCGATGCTAAAGCAGACATTCTGCTGTTTGGTAACGCAGAGCGTGCTCTGGTTGAAGTGGCGCACCGCCTGGCGGATGGCGAAGATATTTCAACCATGACCAACGTCCGTGGTACTGCGGTTAATCTGTCGGCAGAGCCAGAAAACTACACCATTATTGATTCGTCTCGTATCGAAAAACCTCGTAAAGAGGCGTTCGTGCCTAAGAACCCTTATGAGGTAGAAACGCAGTGCGAGACTAAAAAGATGAACCAGCAGCGGCACAGCCGATTACTATTCGTCCTTCGCGTCATGATGCAGCAACCACAGCGGTGCGCCTGCCTCATTTCGAAAAACTGAATAACGACCGCATTCTGTATGCGCACGCAAGTCGAGTTATGCACTTGGAGACCAACCCGTATTCAGGTCGTGCATTGATTCAGCGTCACGGTGACCGCGAGCTTTGGGTAAACCAGGCTCCTATCCCATTGACAACTGAAGAGATGGATTTTGTCTTCGATTTACCTTATGCGCGTGTTCCTCACCCGATGTACGGTAAAGCGAAGATCCCTGCATATGACATGATTAAAACCTCGGTCAACATCATGCGCGGCTGTTTTGGTGGTTGTTCTTTCTGTTCGATTACCGAGCATGAAGGCCGCATCATTCAAAACCGTTCTCAAGAATCGATCATCAACGAGATCGAAGAAATTCGCGACAAAGTTCCAGGTTTTACAGGCACAATTTCCGATCTTGGAGGCCCAACCGCGAACATGTACCGCTTAGGATGTAAAGATCCAAAAGCAGAGGCGAACTGTCGTCGCCCTTCTTGTGTATTCCCGGGGATCTGTAACAAGCTGAATACAGACCACAAACACACCATCGATTTGTACCGCGCGGCACGTAAAGTGGAAGGCGTGAAGAAGGTCATGGTAGCTTCAGGTGTGCGTTACGACCTTGCAATCGAATCACCGGAATACGTGAAAGAACTGGTAACTCACCACGTTGGCGGTTATCTGAAGATTGCACCAGAGCACACTGAAAAAGGTCCTCTCGATCTGATGATGAAGCCGGGCATGGGTACGTACGATCGCTTTAAAGAGATGTTCGAGAAGTACAGTGCAGAAGCGGGTAAGAAACAGTACCTGATCCCTTACTTTATCTCTGCTCACCCAGGCACTGAAGACGAAGACATGCTGAATCTTGCGCTCTGGCTTAAGAAGAACAACTTCGAGTGTGATCAGGTTCAGAACTTCTACCCATCACCGATGTGTAACGCAACGTCGATGTACTACTCAGAGACTAACCCTCTTAAACGTGTGAAGTACAAACAGCGTGAAGAGGTTCCGGTAGCTAAAGGCGAACGTCAGCGTCGCCTGCACAAAGCGCTACTTCGATACCATGATCCGGCGAACTGGCCAATGATCCGTGAAGCGTTGATCAGCATGGGTAAAAAACATCTGATCGGTGATAAGTCTACCTGCCTGGTACCGGCTGAAGATGTGGATACACAAACACCCGCTCAACGCCGCAAGTCTGGTCGTCACGGTGCAAACCGCTTTGCGACTAAACACACCAAGAACCAACCTGGTTTCGGCGGGCACCTTGAAAAACGTTCAGAAGGCGGGAATCGCGACGGTAAACCTACCGGTAACCGTAATGGCTCCGGAAAAGGACAAGGTCAACGTGCTAATAACGGCCAGCGTTCAGACGGTTCAAACTCCAATCGCCCAAATAGCGCTAGACCACAAGGTCAGGGTCGTCCACAGGCTCAGGGTAAACCGGCGGGTCAGCGCAAGCCTAAGCGTCGATAACCTCCATACTGTCTAAAGCTTTTCAAGGGCTCCGGAAGCAATTCTGGAGCCCTTTTATTTTGCGTGTTACGCTTTTAATCAGTCACTTATTTTCAAAGAAGCAACATTTTAGTTCGCTGTAGATTGACAACTTTTTCACGCTCCGGGTGAATAATGTACGTTAAGGGCAACCTTCAACCTTGCCGAAATCGGATAACAATAAATGAAACGTGTACTTTTAGTAGAAGATAATCGAGAAATAGCGGGAATGTTGTTCGACTATTTTGAGTGTGCCGGGATGCAGCTTGATTACGCGGACAACGGTGAATTAGGCTTAAAACTCGCGTTAGATAACTCTTTCGACATCATTTTGCTCGATTTGATGCTGCCACGTATGGATGGTTTAACGCTTTGTAACAAACTGCGAGATGCAGGAAACAATACCCCGGTATTAATGCTTACCGCACTCGATAGCCGTGACGACATGTTAAAAGGATTTGCCCACGGTGCAGATGACTATCTGACCAAACCTTTTGACCTGGATATTCTTGAAGCCCGCATGACCGCTCTTATTAAACGTTATCGCGGTACCGTTGCGTCCAGTCAGCTCAAATATGGTGAGGTCACTATCGACCAAAAATCCCATAAGGCTTTTCGTCAGGACAAACAACTTGCTCTCAATCCTACGACTTACACGATTCTCGAGATGCTGGTACAGGCTGCACCAGAGATCGTCACTAGGGAAGAGATCGCTTTTCGTTTATGGCAAGAAAACGAACCAAATAACGATGTGCTAAGAAGCCATATCTATCAGCTTCGCGGCCAACTGGATAAGCCATTCCGGGAGCAACTGCTCATAACCATTCCTAAAGTTGGCTTCCGTTTGGAGCCGGGGGCATGATCCGTCGCCTGCTTGGTAATACGCAGAGTATGGCCGGCCGCCTTGAGCTGTTTTTCCTGATGGTTTCGGTTGTAATAGGTTTACTCTGTTTTGCTCTGGTAAGTGGCTCACTGCTGTGGTCAGAAGATCGGGTTGGAGAGCGACGAATCATCATCGACAAAAATGTTGCTATTGAACATTTTCAACAGTCTCCTGAGGAGAGTGTAGTAAAGCTAGACCTGCTGACAACGGCATACAGCGAGATTGAGCTGATCCCTGAATATTACCGTCGTTACCTGCAAGATAAGCACTATTTTCTCGGTGAAGTGGGCGAAGAACCCAACACCCGCATGATTTACATGAGTACTTACACACAAGATGGTGTCGCGCGCCCTATCGTCTTGATTTCACAGATCGACGAAATTGAAATAACTTGGAGCGAATTCTTTTACGTTATCGGACTGGTACTTGCGGTTGTTCTCGTTCTGTTATTTGTCTTCGGTAGTCTATTAAGCCGCTTGTCACAGCGATTGATCGAACCGATTAACGCATTAAAAGCTCAGCTCGACGAACATCAGGGTGATACAACCAAGAAGTTTGTTGTACCGCGAGGTTCTGCACAGGAGTTTGAAACGCTGGCATCTCAGCTCAATGAATACCGAAACGAGATCAATCAGGTCATTAAACGTGAGCAAGCATTCGCGCGTTACGCCAGCCATGAACTCCGAACTCCACTGACAGTCATGAAAGGGTCCAGTAGTCTGCTGGCCAGAAACTCCAGTACGCCCTTTCAAGAGAGACAGATCAGCCGCATTCAGGATGCCACACAACAAATGTCGACCATGGTCGATGCACTGCTTGGTTTAGTTCGTTATGAGCGAAACAAGGACGATAGCCCTGAACGTAAAATATCGGATCAAGAGTTACACCACATCATTTCTCTTAGTCAGGCACAAGCCGATGAAAAAGCGCTTGAATTTGCAGTTAAGGTGTCCGGAAATCCACTTACGAGTGCGACAACCGCTGTGCTGAACATTGTACTGAGTAATCTTATTCGCAATAGTATAGCCGCGACATCAAAAGGCAAAATTTATATAGAAATGACCGACTCTTGCTTGTCAGTGCGGGATGAAGGAGAAGGTTTTTCTTCCGGCCCGGATGCGGACGGACATGGCCTGGGGTTAATGATCGTAGATGATTTATGTCAGCGCTACGGCTGGCAGTTTACAATAGATACGCATTCTGCTGGTGGGTGTGAAGCCATCATCAATTTAGCAACCGAGCATACCAGCAATAATTAACCATACAAAAATAAAGTTCTTTTATTACCCCCTACTTTTGTTCTGCATGTTTAGGCGGTAAACTGTGCCACCTTTTTAATGACTAGGGTGACACGGTTTACTTCGTCATAACAACATGAAACTCTCAGAAAGCCCAATCACTCAGCACAGCTTTAATGATCAAAAGTTTTATCTAAAACGTGATGACCTTCTTCACTCTCACTTTTCTGGGAATAAAGCGCGTAAGTTCATGATGTTGCTGGAGGAGCAGAACCCACACATTACAACCCTGATCAGTTACGGGTCAGCACAGTCCAATGCCATGTATTCTCTGGCAGCGCTCGCACAAATAAAAGGCTGGTCATTTGAGTTCTATGTCCATCACATCCCTTCATGGTTGAAAAATGCACCTATCGGTAACTATCGCGGTGCTCTTGACCTGGATATGAAAATAACCGCAATGCGGGACGTCGGCAGCGATCTTCACCCAAGTCAGTACATTACGGATATTCGCGGGTTAGACAGTTCAACCCTGCTTATCCCCGAAGGTGGGCGCGCACATATTGCTGAAGAAGGCGTTAAACAACTCTCACGGGAGATTCTGGAATGGACACGTTTTAACACCAAAGAGCAGTTTACTGTAGCACTCCCTTCTGGCACTGGTACTACAGCATTGTATCTGCATAAGCATTTAAGTCCTCATGGCATTGAAGTGCTGACCTGTCCATGTGTCGGCGACAAAAACTACCTGGTAGAACAGTTCAATATGCTTGACGAGCTGAGCCATCCGACGATTTTATCCGTACGCGATAAGCATCATTTCGGCCGCTTGTATAAGGAAGATTATGAAACCTGGAAATCCCTTTGCCAGCAAACAGACCTGGAATTCGATCTCCTTTATGATCCATACATGTGGCAATGTTTAGCGCCTTGGTTGGAGGAGAATCCGGATAAGACTTTGCTCTATATTCACCAGGGAGGATTACTTGGCAACGAGTCTATGCTGCCAAGGTATCAGCGAGAGTTTGATTAAACCAAGCGGTGTTACTTAACCTGAGTTCGGTTTACTTAACCTCGCTCGGGATAAGGAAGTCTATATAAATTTATCTTTCATATAGTTAGTCAAACCAGTGAGTCAGTGCAGCAATTTTAGATGGATAACAAGGAAAAATCACAAGTCAATAGCGAGTCTATTACGGTGATTTTAACGCTGTTAGGCGCTAAAAGAGTTGTGCTGACTGGCTTAAATTATCCCGAGCTGAGGTTACTTAATCAGCGTCAGAATATCTTTAAATTCTGGTGCTCGGCAGTCTTCCACCATTTCGTACAAACACATTTCTAATCCGGTCAAAGCAACACCATTTGCAGTTAACTTGGCCAAAGCAAGCGCTTTATTCGCTGCTGCCCGAGAAGAAACACAATCGGTGACCAGCTCAACCCTATAACCAGACTGACGCAGAGAGAGTGCCGTTTGGTAAACACAAATATGCGCCTCAATCCCGCACACTAGCCAAGTATCAACGTTGGCATTTTTCACTGCTAGCTGAAATCTCTCTTCTTTGCAGCCATCAAAGGTATATTTAGTGATTGGTAAATGGTCTTTTTCTAACACTTCTCGTATTGGATCTGCCGTCAGCCCTAGTCTTTCCGGATTTTGTTCCAGCCACAGTACCGGAAGTTTCAGTGCTTTTGCTCCCTTTACCAGCTTGGTGATATTCTCAATTAACACATCACTTTCGTGCATTAATGTCGCGAGTTTGCCTTGTACGTCAACGACGATCAAACCCGTGTTGTCTTTCGATAACATTCTTATCTCCTCTGCTTGGTAGTTGCCGAAAATTGAATCCAGCTTAGTCTCAATAATCGCTCATTATCCGCTACGAACGGAGCATACAGCATCCAAAGGCTAGGCTTGCTCACACTATTAAGTTCAGACTTAGATATATTTGAACCTAGCGCTGAATAATTCTATCAATAACAAGGCATTATTTAGCAGAAGATGTAGAAGTAATTTAATTCACAAACCACATATCTGCACAATCTTGTAATTCTTCACTGATTGCAGGAAACACGGCATGTGCTTTCATCACCTAAATAGTTTTCAAACAACAGAGTTGCATCCGATTCTTCAACATGGCGAATTGCCACATGTTCAGATTCTATTCTCATAACTATTCAGCCCTGATATACCTTCGGCTTCCAGATTTGCATGAAGTTTTCTACCGGTTCGATAGGACCGAATCCGAACTGCTCGTACAGGCCATGAGCATCGCGGGTTGCTAACATCATACGACGTAACCCTTGTAGTTCACTGTGCGAAACAACCTCCGATATCAACCATTTGCTTACTCCCTTACCTCTGTATTCCTCGACAATAAACACATCGGCGAGGTAAGCGAAAGTTGCCCGATCGGTAACTACTCTGGCAAAGCCAACTTGTTGATTTGATTCATCGAAGACAGCAAAACATAATGAGTTACGCAGCGCTTTTTCGAGAAGTTCTTTTGGAATCCCTTGCGCCCAGTAACTGTTTGAAATGAATTGATAGATAACATTTAAATCCATCTCGTCTAACGAGGTTGTAATACGAAATCCCTGCACAGTGACACCTGTTGATTGGTTAAATTTTTTCAGCGACACAAATAAGCGAATCAGAATCAGGGTCAAACTCTTGTTGCGACCACGAGCGATATTTTGCGATGACTCTGAACCCAGAACACTCAAGAAACGATTATATTTCACCCAACGAACGGTATTTCAAATCGATGCTAGATGGGACACATCTTCCATCTTCTAAATGGCGTTCCTTTTTCAAATACATGATGCTAGTCTCCTGATCATAACGAGCGCACATTCCCATGAATTTCACCTCTCCGAAAGCAGGTGATAAATAGGTTTGCCACAGTGCCATTTCATCATCAATACATAGGTTCTCCGGTGTTGGTAGTCTGGTATCAAAGACAAACCGCCCTCCTTGTCTGAGATGTATTGATAATGAATCCAACACTCCTCTCAGCATGTCATCCTCTAAAAATGCCTGGAAAGCGTTTCCTGTCATGATCGCGAGGTCGAACTGTTTTCCCAAGGAAAATTGCGTCGCATCCTGATGAAAAAATCTTAAGTTATCTCTTCCTATAGCCTAACGCTCAGCGTCTTCTAACATACCTTTGGAGATATCAATACCAACAGTACATTTAAGATTCTCAGAGACTGGAATAGTGACAATGCCAGAGCCACAACAAACATCTAATAAGCTATGTGCATGGATGACCTGAATTTGTCTTTTTATGAATTCGATATCTTCGTCATAGTGCTGGGAATATTGGGCATCGTATTCGATGCCCGAGGAGAACTCCGTTAAATCTTGTGTCTTCAAAAATAATCCTTACAGGTGCTATTAGCTTGAGCATTTTTCAGCTTATGCTTTTCTTCAGCTCCAGCATCAAATACCGACATACGTAACCTACGCCGGAGACATAGCCAATTACATTTTCTAAAGACACCACTTCTAATCCTGCTTGCTTACAAAATTGCTCAACTTCGCTTTCAGTATAAGCGGTATGAACCACGGTACCGCTGTACGTATTGCGGGGAAGATCTTGCCCTTCTGGATCATGATATTGGAAGCTGATGAAACAACGGCCGTCAGTACTTAATGTTCTTGCAATACATTGCAGCAATTGTTGCGGTTGAGATAGGAACTCGGTGAAGCCCAGTGCAGTAATAAGATCAAAAGTCTGCTCAAAGAGCGGTGAAAATGGTTCATCAAGGTTATGAACCGCAACACTTTGATAAACGTTTGTTTTCCTTGCTTTATCGACCATTTTGGATGAGATATCCAAACCATGCATGATGACATCTGGGTAGTGCATTTTAACAATGTTCCCGATACAGCCAGTCGCACACGCTAAATCCAATGCTGAACCTTGCTCAATACTTACGCTTTTCAGTTTACTGGTTAGCCAGCGTGGACCTACATAATGACTGTCATTCACCAACTTTTGATAACGATCCGACACTTCGTCATACATTTTAGCTACGTCCATGATTTCCTCCTTGATATCCCGAACGCCTTTATGAACTGTAACACGCGATACGCAACCAAGCACCCATCAAGATATCAAATGTAGATGTAACTCAATTAATTAGATATTCAAAGTAAATGAATAGGATTGCAGCCAACTTTTCACTTTCCGGTCGGTTCGTCGAGGCATCTCCGGAAAGAAATCCTCTAAAGCATTGTTTGCTTTTAAACATCAATAGACAAATTGGTGTTTTTATTTTATTTCGACACAGTCATTAAATATATAGCAAGCAAGACTCTTCTTATTATGAAGAGTATAAGATACTACTATTTTAATATTTTTTAACAAACAATAGCGGCTGTATATAATAACATTATTTAAATGTACATATAAAATTAGTGACCTATTAATATTTATATAAATAAAAACATCTTTTATTTATATCATTCTATAATTAAATTGCTCTAATTCTCATGTTGTATTAACTTGAGGTTCAATTTATGAAACTAACCCCTTATTTAACAACTCTAATCTCGGTTAGCTGCACCTTTGGCGTATTTGCAGCAGACGATTCACAAGCACTATTAGAAGATGCACTGAGTGCTGCTCCTCCGACAATTCGCGATAAAGTAACGGTGATGGACTGGAACAATAACGTGCTTCAGCAAGGCAGTAGTCAGTACACCTGCTTTCCGACACCTCCTCAGTTAGAGGGTACCGCTCCGATGTGTATGGATGGTCCTTGGATGGAATGGGCTGATGCGTGGATGAATAAGAAACCTTTCCAGGCTAAAGCGTTGGGTATTTCTTATATGCTAGCGGGTGATGGTGGCGCTAGTAACACCGACCCTTATGCTGAAGGGAAAACAGATGATAATCAATGGATTGTCGAAGGCCCGCACTTAATGATCATAACCCCGGATCAAACGTTACTCGATTCTTTACCGACCGACCCAGAATATGGTGGTCCTTATGTGATGTGGAAAGGTACACCATATGCTCATATTATGGTTCCTGTCGGTGCCAGAAAATAACTTACGAACATTGGTATAAATCCGATATTGCTAAGGTGGAATATCGGATTTATTCAAATGAGTTAACTCGCTAACCAAATTCTCGCTAATATTCCCATTGGTGTTGAAATTCCAGTGGTAACGGAATCTATTTCACCATTTTTTAAAACATAAATGGTTGGTGTCACGCTTATTTTCCAATCTTGCATAATTTTGCTTTTAGGGTCATTGATATTATTAAACTGATAATCTTTAGCACGCATAAATTGTTCAACGCGATGATTATTTCCTGAAGAACCGGAAACAGCGACTACAGTATAATAATCACTTAGCCAATTGACACTCGGGCTAACGAAACTGCATGCAGGACACCATACTGCCCAAAAGTAGATAACGACTGGCTCTTCATGACTTTTTTCAATCACATCCACATACTGCCCGTTATCCATTAACGCCCTTAACGGAGGTGCTTCCTTTATAGGCAGATTGATTGTGCGATACCAGTCCAATACAACGGAAATAACGCTCACAATAAGTATGATTGGCACAATTTGGCCAAGTAAACGTCCCCGCGACTTACTCTCATTCTTATCAGTCATCAAATGCTTCCTCCGCTCGCTTGTTTGATCGCATTAACGACCTCATCCTCAGTTAGAATGACAGGCAGAGGAATACCGTTTGGCGCACCAGGACCATAAACAATATTGAAAGGTACGCCATAACGTCCATATTGACGTAAGAAGTCGGTCACCGTGCTTTCAGGGTGAGTCCAATCGCCTTTTATTGTCGCGGTGGTTGGGCTTTTCAACAGCGAGTAAACAGGATCCTGCAAAATCACCCCTATCTTGTTCGCTTTACAGGTAACGCACCAATCGGCTGTCACATCAACAAAGACAACACGTCCGTTTGAGATATGAGATTCAATCGCTGCATTCGACAATCTCTGCCATGCCAGATCTTCCGGAAGCGCCGTCGCCCATTGACTTGCCGTTACACTCCCGAGAAGCAATCCACCAGCGATTAAAACAATCGAGGCTGAGCCTGTAACTGCCAGTACTTTTTCTCCGTAAACCCTTTTGACTCGTGCCATGATAAAAATGAACGCGAACAAACCAACCGATATCACCCAGAACAATGGCAAATGGTTAGCCAGCAGTGAGAGCAGCCAAATGCTCGTTGCCAGCATCATCACACCAAAAGCAACTTTAACCACACTCATCCACTTACCCGGTTTAGGTAATTTCAGGGCGATATTCGGGAAGATAGCCACGAGTATCCAAGGCAATGCCATACCTAACGCCAAGGCAGTAAAGATCGCAAACAGCGTTAACACATCAGCTCCTAGCGCAAAGGCGACCGCAGTACCTAAAAATGGCGCAGAGCACGGAGTAGCAAGCAAAGTCGCAAACATCCCCTGGACGTAGTGCCCGGCAAGAGAGTTGCTCCCTTTTGAGGCGAGCCATGTATTCGCTCCTGAAGATAGCCGAACTTCAAACAGTCCAAGCATGTTGGCACCAAAGAGCCCCGTTACAAATACCATCAGGCCAAGAAACCAGGAACTCTGAAACTGTATGCCCCACCCAATGGCGTTGCCGGTAATTTTAAGCACAACAATAAAGCCCGCCAGAATCCAGAACGAAGTAAGAATCCCTAGCGAAGAGGCTATAAACTGAGCTCGGACTTGGTGACGTTCAACTCCACGAACCGCAACAATATGGCTTAACTTCATCCCTAAAACCGGTAACACACAAGGCATGATGTTAAGGATTAAACCGCCTAACAGAGCAAACAAAAACACTCTCGCTAAAGACAAGTCGGGTAATGAACCGACTATTGCTTCCGCTTTTGCCAGAGTGACCTCTTCTGCAAGTATGTTGTCATCTTTAATACTGACAAAGACGTTCTGTTCATTCAGGTCTACCTCTCCCAGCCACGTATTCACTTTATAGCTGGCAGTAAGGACATTCCCATCCTGATACATCCCCTCTAACTTGAAACTGTAGTCACGAATTGCATCCTCGACGCCATCCACTAGCACTTGCGGGTTATGCCACCCTTGCGAGTTCGTCAGTTTAACTTGCAGTTTCGATTGACTCGCATCCCAGCTTGTCTGCGTGACAGTAATAAATGGTGACGGTTGAGGAACGTTACTTATCGCTTGTGCGTAACTAAACATCACCTCTTCATTCACTCGTAAGTCTGAAGGCAGAAAGGTCATCTGAATCGGATAATCCGTCAGTACACATATTGTGGTGCAGGAAGACAAGGTTAAAACCGCATCAATACTGACAGGGTTTGACATGTCTTCTATATGCAGCGTCATCGGGAACAAGGTATCCCCCTTGTAGCCCAGCGTTTCAAGACCCAGCAGTCTGAACTTTTGCGGGTATGGCCACAGCCAATCCACTTTGTTTAAATTCTGTGAGTTTTGCCAGTCAATAGAAGGCGCAACGCCACCTTCTCCGGGCGAACGCCAGTAAGTTTTCCAGTCTTCTGATAGCTTGACGTCCAGATAGCCGGTAACGGTTTTAGCTTTTAGGTCTTGAAGACCAGTAAGTACGAAACGAGTCTGTACTGGCGGATGCTGAGGATTGGTCATCCAGCCCGTATCGGTCGTCTGAGCTGAGAGATTGAAAGAATACAAACTCATTAGCAGCGCTATGATAAACATCGAGGCTGCGTGAGTCATTTTAGTCAAATTGTTCATAGTGATTCCTGATTAAAAACAAGTGTCATCGTTTGCTGACCATAGGATCAGTAGTCACTTATCATTCTCGGAACACACAAAAAGTAAGGTGGACCCGATGTTTGCCTGGGATCGGCTCAGTCCATTGCTTTATCTGAGTGAAAACACCACGTCGGGATATCTTTATGAATGTAATACCGACAAACAAAATGGCAATAAACAGCTCTAGGTGATGCTTAGCAAACTGAATCAGTTTCTCAGACAGCTCGCATTTAGTGATGCGTTTAGCTTTTACATCATTTCCCTTCTCGTCAGCCACTACCGCAAAACCGGCATAGTCACTTTTCATCGGACATGACGATACAATACCCGCATTTTGTATCAGGCACACGGCAAGCACCCAGCCAATCAAAGCCATTAGCCATTTCGCCTGTTTTTGTGACGAGTTATATCGAGATACGAATAAGTTCATAATAAGTAGACTGATACGGAAACCCTCAAAATCATACTCAAGTCGCGGTAAAGCTCAAGCCGAACCCTAGGCACAAAAGTAACCCAATGTAACTTAGGCAAGATCCCGATGTACTTAAAAGTCTGTACACCTACTCCCCTTTAAACTCCCTACTAGCTTGGTATAAATTAAGCAATTTTGTTCAAGTTTTTTATTGATTGCTTGAATATATTGGCGTAGGAATAATGTTAAGGAGATCAGCTTCAAGAGGGCGCAGCGTGGGCACAGAAAATCACTTCAGGTACACAAACAACTCGAAACAAAGCAGCGTGTCGATGCTGAGTGCGACTATGAGTGATTTTACCTATGTGAAGCATGCTCATGAGGAATATTCGATAGGATTAACACTCCAGGGTCGGCAGGACTTCTTTTGCCGGAATGCTTTCTACAAAAGCAAACCGGGAAACGTCATGCTTTTTAACCCTGAAGATATCCACGACGGTCATTCTGGCGTCGAGCAGAACCTTGAATATGTGATGCTTTATATCCATCCCGAGGCTTTGCATCCAATGTTCCAGGCGTTAGGTCACCGTAAGAATACGACTCTCAGGTTAAATAACACCTTGTTTAACGACCCGATGCTTCGTCATCAAGTCTACGGTATCTCTCAGCAACTTATGGAAAACAAGTATTCTAAGATTGAACACGAAGCAGGATTGTTTTTGCTTGCTCAATCCCTGGTAAGATTACATGGCAGTTTGGAGCGGCCAAGCCACCGTTCCCGAGCTGACAGACTGTTGCTGCGCGCAAAAGACTACATTTTGGCAAACCTTGCCGACGATATATCAATTGATGATATTGCAAACGTAGCAAACATGTCTAAATTCCACTTTATCCGCGCCTTTCGAGAGCACTTCTGCATTACTCCGCATCAATATGTTTTGAACTGTCGCATTAACTACGCGCGCCGCGAGCTACTTGCAGGGCGCAATGCTACCAATGCTGCGTTTGCGTCTGGATTCACTGACGCGAGCCACTTAAACCGCAACTTTAAGCGCGTATTTGGCATGACACCAAAACAGTTTCAACTTCAGTGGACTCGATGATGTGACGAGTCGACAGGTAAATTCGGAGTCAGTCATGTTAGAGATTTTCGCTTATGCGATAGGTGTAATGTACACACCCGGCCCTATAAACTTGTTAGGGTTACACAGTGGATTAAACAGAAAAACGCGTTCACACCTTGGATTCTTCATTGGTGTGGCGATGGCCATGTTCATACTGTTTGTATTCTTAGGTTACGTCGGATTACAGGTAATTAATCCTCAAATTTTGCCATTTATAAGTCTGGCGGGATGCCTATACATTTTGTACATCGCGTGGAAAGTTGCCAACGCACACGTGGTTGTGAAGCAAGAAGACACCAGTTCAAAATCACTGCGTTTTCGTGACGGGCTTTTTATGCAGTTACTTAATCCGAAAGCCCTGGTCGCCACTCTGCCGATTTCAACGATTCAGTTTCCAAGCGTTGGTATTACCGGTATTTCGATTTTACTCTGGTCGTCTGTGCTCGCAGTACTCGCCTTTGGAGCCCCTTCAAGCTATTCGTTAGCAGGTTTGGCACTAGGCAAACGCATTTCTAATCCAAGTTACTTTAAGGTATTTAATCTGCTGATGGCTGCGTTACTGGTGTATGTATCAGTGACAATTGGCTACGAGCACGTCATCACACCTTTAATGAAGTATGTATAATTTGATTAGACAGGGCGTTGCACTAATCAGAGATTAAGCTAACGCCCTTCAACTAAACTGGAAAGTAGCTTAATTAAAACCACAGCAGTTTTCTATACCGCTAAACTGCTTTCTGCACAGTTAACCCGCTGTACTTTATTGTTCTCGATGATGAAAAACGCATCCTGTGGTAAGTCCTGCTGCCACACGCCTTCATAATCTAAACCTAGTAAAAGACCTCTTAAAACAACCCCTGTGAGCCCATGGCTGATTACCACGATATCTTTATTCGCAGAAGTATCCACTAGCCAACTCTGTAGGCGTCGTTTTACTGATTCAGAAGTCTCTGAATTCGGCGCTTGCAGATACCAGTCATTTTGTTCGAGTAAATCTGGATACTCTGTTACCAGACTGGGTATCGTTCTTTGTTCCCAATCACCTAAGTTGAATTCTTTCAATCTGTCATCTTCAACGATAAGTTGAGTCGGATACCCCAGTTCCTCACACACTAACCTTGCGGTTTGAACTGCTCTCCCTAGAGAACTCGAATGAACCTCTATATCGCCTACCGACAAATAATCCCGCAGTCCCAGGCCATAGTTTTTAGCTTGCATCACTCCTTTTTCAGTCAGTGGCGAGTTGCAGTGCCCCTGTAACTTACGTTCTGAATTAAATCGTGTTTCACCATGCCTTAGTACAAATATTCTTCTCGCCATAACTAACCCTTAACGCTGATAACGCGAGAACACTAACTCAAAAAACTCATTCACTCAAAATCGACTATTTGGGTCAGTATTGACTCAGTGACGTTGCTTCTTGTTCAAGAAAGAAAGCACAATATCGCGCGCGACATCTCACAAAACACGTAAACAGCCAACAGCAAAAAAACCTGCCTTTTATTACTCAGTTCACCACCAAATTATTAATGTTAGATGACTCTCAAATATCCGGTCTGTTATTTGCTTTATTATTATTGCAATGAACCAGATGCATACTCATAATGATGCATTAGCTATGAAATAAAACTAATCAAAACAGAAACTTCAAGCCCTGCCGGTTATTCTTTTTGAATTTCGGAAATTGCTGCCATGGATAAAAGGTTCAATCCGGCTGGGAAATGTGTTTCAAAAGCTAGAGGATGGATCCCCGCTATGAGCAAATTAACCGAAGGTTATGACTGTGGAGAGTACTTTGACGAGCTGATAGACAGCGAAGGTAAATTCAGAGACTCGTCATGCAGACTGTTAAGCTATATCGACAGTTTGCCCCCTGAAGAGCTTGATAAACGTAAGCTGGCAGCGGAAGCTACCATTCAGGAAATGGGCATCAGCTTTACGGTATATACCGAAGAAGGCAACATCGACCGAGCATGGCCGTTCGACATTATTCCCAGAACAATAGACGCTAAAGACTGGGAAGCTGCTGAAAAAGGATTGAAGCAACGCCTTACCGCACTCAACCGTTTTATCGACGATCTTTATCACGATCAGAACTGCATTAAAGACGGCATTATTCCCGCCCATATCATTAAAGAATCAAAAAATTTCCGTCCCGAATGTGTCGGTGTATCGCCCCCTTTTGGTGTGTGGGCGCATATTTGTGGCACCGATTTGGTGCGAGCTGATGACGGTCAGTTCTATGTCCTAGAAGATAACCTCCGCGTTCCGTCCGGCGTGTCTTACATGCTAGAAAACCGAGCCGTGACCAAAAGGGTACTACCGGAGCTGTTTGAAAACGACAATATCAGAAAAGTAGACTCCTACCCTTCTCAGTTGCTCGATACGCTGCAAGCGCTCTCCCCACGAGACGTTCCACGACCGGAGATCGTTGTTCTCACACCGGGTATCTATAACTCAGCCTATTTTGAGCACGCATTCCTCGCTCAGCAGATGGGGGCTGAGTTAGTCGAAGGCGGTGATCTTTACGTCGGTAAAGATGACTGCGTCTACATGAAAACCATTTACGGTCCGGAAAGAGTCGATGTTATATACCGTCGTATCGACGACATGTTCCTTGACCCCGAAGTATTCTCACCCGACTCCATGCTTGGCGTACCCGGACTGATGCGAGCCTGGAAAAAGGGTAACGTTGCTCTGGCTAATGCGCCGGGAGCTGGTGTCGCAGATGATAAAGTCGTTTATGCCTATGTACCGCAGCTTATTAAATACTATCTCGATGAAGAGCCTATCCTGCCAAATGTAGAAACCTTCCTGTGTGAAGATGAAGACGACCGTGAATACGTGCTGAAAAACTTAGACAAGCTCGTGGTAAAACCGGCTAACGAATCCGGCGGTTACGGCATGTTGGTCGGCCCTCACTCCACCAAGAAAGAGCAGGCAGTTTTCGCCGATCTTATTAAGAAAAATCCTCGCAACTATATCGCCCAGCCAACACTTAAACTCTCTACAGCACCAACACTGATAGAAAAAGGAAAACTGGAGCCAAGACACTTGGATCTGCGACCGTTTATCCTGCAGAGCAAGAAAACTTATGTAACCGCTGGCGGCCTTACCCGAGTTGCAATGAAAAAAGGCTCTCTGGTGGTTAACTCCTCTCAGGGTGGCGGCAGTAAAGATACCTGGATCGTAAAAACAGAAGGAGCTAAGTGATGTTATCAAGAGTTGCTGAACGACTGTTCTGGAGTGCTCGTTACCTGGAACGCGTTGAAAATATCGTCCGTCTGATCAGTGTTTACGATGAGCTGTTGTTTGATTTGCCAAAAGATGTCCGCATCTCGTGGTACAACCTGATAGAGATAAGCGGCAATGTGCCGGAATTTACTAAGAAGTACAAAGAGAAGAACGAAAGAAACGTGGTGCGCTTTCTGCTTGCCAGTGAGGATAATCCAGGCTCGATGTTGTCTTCTCTTAAGATGGTGCGCGAGAACATCCGCACAACCCGAGACGTCGTTCCCGAGGAGATGTGGGAGCTGATTAATGAGCTGGACATCTACGCCCGTAAGAATCTGCAAAAAGGAATCAGCCGCGGTGAACGGTATGACTACCTCAATAACGTACTCGAAGGCTGCCGAAAGATTATCGGACTGCTTAGCAATGCGATGAGCCGAGATGCGGCCTGGAGCTTCATTATTATGGGGCGTTATCTGGAACGTGCGGATATGAATACGCGTATTCTGGACTCAGCCGTTAGCCTAAAGATAAAGGCCCTCCCGGAAGAAGAGGTGTTGCTGGAACAGATAATCTGGCCGAAAGTACTCAAATCACAAAGTGCTTATCAGAACTACCTTCGCACCATGCGCTGTGGTATCGATGGTGTGAATACTACGACCTTCTTGCTCACCGATGAAGATTTCCCTCGTTCACAAGCGTTTTGCCTCAAGCAGATCAAAAGTGCAGCAACGTACCTGCCCCGACACGAAGAAATTATCCTGCATATCGAGCAGTTACTTGCAACCACTTATAACATCGAACAAAACGAGAGTATTTGTCAGGAGTTCAGTGATTACCTGAACGATATACAGCTGGCGTTAATAAGCCTTCAGGCTGAAATTTGTGAAACCTGGTTCAACTTTGACCATGGAGAGGTAGCATGACTATACGTGTAGCTATTCAGCACAAGACCTCGTATAAGTTCGACCGCGACGTAAAGGTATCACCTCACTTACTGAGACTGAGACCAGCCCCTCACTCACGCACCCATATTCATGGTTATTCACTCAAAGTAGAGCCGGAAGAGCACTTTATTAACTGGCAGCAAGACCCGTTTGGTAACTATCAGGCCAGACTGGTATTCCCGGAAAAGATGCGTGAGCTGAAGTTCGAAGTGGAAGTCATCGCGGATATGACGGTGATTAATCCATTCGACTTCTTTATTGAAGAGTACGCTGAGAACTACCCGTTCAAATACTCGAATCTTTTACAGGAAGAACTCGCTCCTTACCTCCCGGTGACCGAAACGAGTAAAGAGTTAGACCAGTGGCTGGCAGATGTCGACAGGAGTGAAAAGCGAATCGTCGATTTTCTGGTGGAACTCAACAGTAAGCTGGCAGGAGAGATAGAATACGGTATTCGTTTGGAACCCGGCGTGCAGACTTGTCAGGAAACGTTAAAACTGAAGAAAGGTTCCTGCCGTGATACCGCCTGGTTATTGATTCAAATTCTGCGCAGCCTTGGGCTGGCAGCACGCTTTGCTTCCGGTTACCTGGTTCAGCTGACCTCTGATATCAAATCTTTAGACGGCCCATCCGGACCGGAAGAAGACTTTACCGACCTACACGCCTGGTGCGAAGTGTATCTGCCCGGAGCTGGCTGGGTCGGTCTTGATCCAACCAGCGGCTTGTTTGCCGGAGAGGGACACATTCCACTAGCCTGCACCGCAGACCCTGTATCTGCCGCGCCGATTACCGGTGCGACCGACGAGTGCGAATGTGAGTTTGAATACAGCAATACGGTGATTCGAATCCATGAAGACCCTCGGGTGACCAAGCCTTACACGGATGACGAGTGGGAAAACATCAAAGCGCTTGGTTATGCTGTGGACGAAAAACTTGATGAGATGGATGTACGCCTTACCATGGGTGGGGAACCGACATTTGTCTCCATTGATGATATGGACTCAGAGCAGTGGAACACCAAAGCGTTAGGCACGGATAAGCTGAAGCTGGCTAAAGATCTGCTCATCCGTCTGAAAGACAAGTTTAACACTCAAGCCCTGCTCCACTACGGTCAGGGTAAGTGGTACCCGGGTGAAGAGTTACCACGTTGGGCGCTTGGCTGTTTCTGGCGCACCGATGGCGAGGCACTGTGGCATGATCCGTCTCTGCTCGCTCGGGTGGACAAAGATTACCAGCATACGATTGAAGATGCTGAGCGTTTCGGCACATTGCTTTGTAAACGGCTGGGGATCCATACACAATATCTTCAGCCAGCCTATGAGGACTCACTTTACTATCTCTGGTTAGAGCGCTCTCTCCCCGAGTCAGCCAACCCGAAAAAGGCTAAACTTAATGATGACTTGGAAAGACGCCGTCTGGCAAAAGTACTTGGACGCGGGCTGGAAAGCATCAGCGGGTATGTGCTTCCGGTTTCCTTTGACGGGCAAGGCTGGCGAAGCTCACTGTGGCCGATGCGAAGTGACGTTATCACACTGATTCCCGGAGACAGTCCGATGGGGTACCGCCTGCCGCTGGATTCTCTTCCTCAGCTCAGTGAAGAAGAGATCCCGCCTGAACGCGATCCGTTTGAATCCAGAGAGGACCTGCCGGTCTACTCATCGGGTGATAGTAAGACCCAACGCCAGCGAGCGGCCAATTTACAGGTAAGGTCACAGGAAAAAGGTGAGCAAAGCAAAAAGACGGTAGAGGTCGTCCGTACCTCAATCTGTGTCGAACCAAGAGACGGTCGACTGCACCTATTTTTGCCGCCAGTTACTCATCTGGAGCACTATGTCGAGCTTATCTACCAAATAGAATCTACAGCCAGTGCGCTTTCTATCCCGATTGTTATTGAAGGTTACGAGCCACCAAAAGACTACCGCTTGCAGAAGTTCCTTATCACCCCGGATCCGGGCGTGATTGAGGTTAATATTCACCCCGCAAAAAACTGGCAGGAGCTGGTGGAGAACACTGAAATTCTCTACGAACAGGCTCATCACTGCCGCTTAGGTACTGAGAAATTTATGCTCGATGGCCGCCACACGGGTACGGGCGGCGGCAACCACATTACTCTCGGCGGCCCGACACCAGAAGACAGCCCTCTATTGAGAAAGCCGGATTTGTTGCGCAGCCTGGTTAACTACTGGCAACACCATCCAGGCCTTTCTTACCTCTTCTCCGGTATGTTTATCGGCCCGACAAGTCAGGCTCCCCGTCCGGATGAAGGCCGTGAAGAAGCGCTTTACGAGATGGAAATCGCCTTCCAGAACTTCCCTGACGGTCTGGTAGATCAGCCGTGGCTGGCAGACCGGCTAATGAGAAACCTGTTGGTGGACGTAACAGGCAACACTCACCGCTCCGAGTTCTGTATCGATAAATTGTATGCGGCAGGTACCAGCAGTGGCAGACAAGGGCTGCTCGAATTCCGTGGTTTTGAGATGCCGCCACACGCCAGAATGGCGCTGGTACAGACGCTTTTGCTTCGTTGTTTGGTCGCACGCTTCTGGAAAGATCCTTACCACAAACCGCTGATACGTTGGGGCACCGCCCTGCATGATAAGTTTATGATGCCTTACCACGTCTGGCAGGATATCAAATACGTCGTAGACGATCTTCAGCGTCACGGCTTCCCGTTTAAGCTGGAGTGGCTAGCACCCTTTGAGGAGTTCCGTTTTCCTCATTACGGTAGGCAGCAGATAGACGACATTGAAATAGAGCTGCGCTGGGCTATCGAGCCATGGCATGTACTTGGCGAGGAAATCACTCAGTCAGGCACCAGCCGCTTTGTTGACTCATCGGTTGAGCGTCTGCAAGTACGCCTGAGCGGGATGACAGACAGCCGCTATGTTCTTACGTGTAATGGTCGCCGTGTACCATTGAAAGCAACAGGCAGGCAGGGAGAATACCTTGCGGCAGTACGTTACAGAGCCTGGGCTCCGCCATCTGCGCTGCACCCTACGTTGGGAATCGATTCACCTTTGGTATTCGATTTGATAGACAGCTGGAACGGCATCTCTATAGGCGGCTGCACTTACCATGTAAGTCACCCCGGAGGCAGAAGCTATGAGACATTACCGGTTAACGGCAACGAGGCCGAGGCTCGAAGGGTAAACCGTTTCTGGGATCACGGCTTTACTCAAGGACCATTTACCCCGCCGCCTGAGTTCAATGCTCTGCGCAGCTTTTACCCGAACAAAACGGCACCGCGCCCGATGGCACCACCAACAGAGGAAGTATGTCACGAGTATCCAAATACACTGGATCTGCGAAAACGCAGTAGCCGGTTTGGCTAAATAACCTCAGATCGGGATAAGAAAGTCTATATAACTCTATCTTTCACATAGTTAGCCGAACTGATAAGTCAGTGCAGCAATTTTAGATGGATAACAAGGCAAAATCACAAGTCAATAACGAGTCTATTGCGGAGATTTTAACGCAGTTAGGTGCTAAAAGAGTGGTGCTGACTGGCTTAGATTATCCCGAGCTGAGGTTAAATACATCGCGCAATTTAGATCATACACTCACCACTGAGATGGTTGTCGTTATACAGTGGTATATACTAGGCAATAACGCATAAGGTAGTGGCCAAAATATACTATGAGTCAATTCGTTTCAGACTTAACCGGGGGGGGCGGAAAATCCGCCCCTGATTGGTCCTGATCAGGCATCCCAAAATGCCTATGATGAGGCGTATGATGACATCCAAAATATCAGACTGCACTGGCAGCCTCTTTTTACTCATTTCGAGAAACTGAAAGACGGAAGTCTGCAGGATTTACAAAGACGTGCCCAGAGAATTCTTAGAGATGACGGTGCGACTTATGATCTGAAAAACGACCCGCTTTCACCAACAGTGTGGTCGCTTGACGTTCTGCCCAATATTATCGACCAAAGCGAATGGGAAGAAACAGAAAAGGGACTGGCACAGCGCTCAGAACTGTTTGACCTGATCCTCAAAGATATTTACGGCGAACAACGACTTATTAAAGACGGCGTAATCCCGGCAGAGATCATTTATGCCCACCCCGGCTTTCTACGTCAGTGCTATGGTATCAATGTACCGGGAATGAAAAATCTCATCTTTCATTCCATCGATCTTGTGCGTGACTCCGACGGCTCCTATGTGGTTATCAGCGACAGAACTCAGGCTCCCTCCGGAGCAGGTTATGCACTGGAAAACCGTACTGTCATATCCAGAGTACTGCCCTCCGTATTCCGCCGCAGCAATGTAAGACGCCTTTCCAGCTTCTTCCAGACCATGAAAAACACGCTCAGCCAGCTTGCGGCGCATAGGACCGATACACCGCGAATCGTTCTTTTAACACCAGGCTCAGGAAGCAGCACTTACTTTGAACACACTTATTTAGCTAATTACTTAGGCTACCCTCTGGTACAGGCCGGAGATTTAACAGTACGAAATGGTAAAGTGTGGCTGAAGTCCCTATCTGGTTTATCTCGGGTTGATGTCATCCTGCGTCGCACTGACGACAACGACTGTGACCAGTCTGAACTGAAACCTGATTCTAGCTTTGGTATCCCCGGACTACTTGAAGCTGCGCGAAGTGGCAATGTGGTAATGGCCAACCCGCTTGGCAGCGCAGTTCTCGAATCTCCGGTTCTGATGGCATTTCTGCCCCAAATATGTGAGTACTTACTTGGCGAACCATTGAAACTGCATAGCGTTGATAGTTACTGGTGTGGTCTTGAAGGCACAACAGAGTTTGTAACACAAAACCTAGAACACCTGATTATCAAGCCTTCTTATCGACAAGCACGCAGCCAGACCATTTACGGTCACTGCTTGTCGGAGGAAGAAAAGATAAAAACACTGGAGATGATCAAGGCTAACCCGAAACATTTTGTTGCCCAGACTTATATTCCTGGCTCCACAGTACCAGTCTGTTCAGGTTCTAAAGTAAAGAGCCGACATAGCTTACTGAAAGCCTTTACTGTCGCTGATGGAAACAGTTACTGCGTAATGCCCGGCGCATTAAGCAGGGTGACACAGACAGACAACGACTACATAGTGACCAGCCTTTCCGGCGCTCGCAGTAAAGATACCTGGATAACCGCTAACGAACCCGACCAGACTCATCAGTCACTGCTTGACGAGTCAGGCTTTAATGTTGCTCAGCACGGTAACGTACCTAGCCGCGTGGTAGAAAATTTCTTCTGGTTCGGGCGGTACGCTGAACGTGCAGAGCTGAGTATTCGCCTCATGCGGGTGTTATTTAAACAGCTGAATGGTATCGAAGAGCTTACACCTCAGGCAAGAAACGTTCTGCTAAAGGCGATCTCTTTACAAACCAACTGCCTGCCCGGATTTGTAGAAGGTAGTCCCGACATGCTGGAAAACCCTGAGACAGAACTGGCGGATCTAGTAGTAAACGGCAATCGGACTGGCAGCATAAAATCCAACCTTTTGGCGATGCTCTCCTGTGCAGACCAAGTGCGGGATCGCCTCTCTGCCGACACACGGATTGTGCTTAATAAGCTGCGTGATCATCTCAATGAGCTGGACAGAGCCTACGTCAACGGTCTGCCTGAGGCTCCGGAAGAGACTCTGGATAACCTGATGACCATGCTGCTGGCATTATCGGGGCTTAGTAATGACAGTATGCTTAGAGGTCAGGACTGGATATTTCAGCAGATTGGCCAGCGTACTGAAAGAGCTATTCAAACAGCAAAAATGTTGCAGTCAACCTTAAGCGACAGACTGGAGAATTTTCCGCAGCAACAAGTGCTGGAATCTGTCCTACTAAGTGTGGAAGCTCTGATTTCGTTCAGAAGGCGCTATCGCACTCGAACCCGAGTGCCGTTTGGCCTGGATCTATTGATGGTCGATCCATCGAATCCACGTTCTCTGGTTTATCAGACAGAAAAGCTGAAAGAGTTTCTCGATATGTTGCCACACAGCAACACCTTTATCCCTGGTGGACTGAGCAACGAGGACAGACTGATCCTGCTGACTCTTAACGATATCCAGCTTACGGACCTGGAACAGTTGTCGAAGGCGAATCCGAAAACTCAGAACAGGGAAGAATTTGCCGCTCTGATGGATAAAATCATCGCCCAACTGGAGCAGTTTACCTCACTTATCAGCGATAAATATTTTGATCACACTGCGGGACCACAGCAGTTGATTAAACCCAAATGGAAATTGGATGTATGAGATACAAAGTCCAGCACAAAACGACCTACTCCTACAGCTCTCCGGTAACCCTGTGTTATAACATGGCGCACCTGTTACCGAGAGATACCTCAAACCAGCGCTGTTTTAACCGGAAGATAAAGGTGACACCAAGGCCGCTGTATCAAAATGAAGGGCAGGATTACTTCGGCAACGAAACCTTTTACTTTTCTATTCAGGAGCCGCATCAGGAACTAACTATAGATGTCACCAGCATCCTTGAGGTGCAGCCGCATAATTGGGCCAATCTTGTCGAGAACCATGCGCTCACCTGTGGCGAGCTCCGAAGCATTATGGCTCAAGCTGAGAGTCCAGAGATCAGGTTAGCGCAGGAATATTGCCTAGACTCACTACAAATCAAGCGATCCGAAAATCTCAGGAAATACGCCCAGGAACTGTTCAGCGACGATCAGCCAGTGCTAAAAGCGGCATCGGCCTTTACTCATAAAATATTTACTGAGTTTACGTTTGATCCGACAGCAACTGACGTGACAACGCCGACGGAACAAGTTCTCAAAGAGAAACGGGGCGTATGTCAGGACTATGCCCAACTGGCAATAGGCTGCCTGCGTTCTGTCGGCCTTGCTGCGCGTTACATGAGTGGATACATCGAAACCCTGCCGCCTCCGGGTCAGGAAAAACTGATAGGTGCCGATGCTTCTCACGCCTGGTTTGCGATTTTTGTGCCTGATTTAGGCTGGGTCGAGTTTGACCCGACTAACGATCTCATCGCTCATGACCAGCATATCGTGACCGGCTGGGGACGCGATTACGCTGACCTTCCCCCACTACAGGGAGTCGTGTTTGATGGCGGCGAAACCCACAGCCTCAATGTTTCCGTGGATGTGGCCAGAGTTTGAGACCGTTAACTCTGTAAAATCCAATCAGAGATTAATTGCCCGAGACAAAACACTAAATACTGTTTCCTATTCAGCAAATCCTGTAAAAACAGAGTATTATTAGGATAAATGATCTAGAATCCTGCCTATGAATACTCAACCAAACTCACAGCAGTTAATCTCATGTGAAGAATGTGGCCTTGTTGTCCGCATTCCTGACATTGAGCAAGGGCAGAAGGCTCAATGTCCGCGCTGCTCTCACTCGCTCACAAGAGTTAACGCCAGGCCTTATCAAAGTGTCATTGCGGTATCTTCCGCATGTTTGATCATGCTGGTGCTAAGTATTTCATTTCCGTTTATGTCATTTAGTGTGCAAGGTTTATCACAAGAAATTACACTTTTACATGCAGCAAAGATGCTGGCGGAATTCAAAAACGTGTTGCTTGGTATCCTGTTGTTGGCAACAGTTATCGCATTGCCTGCAATCTATATCAGCCTGATTCTTTTTCTTCATCTTAAAGCCCTGAAAGTAAGGAACCATCAGGCAACGAGACAACAACAACGCATAGCCAAAGTACTGTGCCGGATATTGTTCCGGATAGAGCCCTGGCTGATGGTCGATGTGTTTCTCATCGGAGTTTTAGTCAGCTTGATTAAAATTGCTTCTCTTGCTGATGTCGGCATGGGGAGTTCATTCTGGGCGTTCTGCATCTACACGGTTTTAGTTGTAAAGTGCGTTTCAATGGTAGACAGAAGTTGGCTGTGGGGGCATTTTATTCCGCCGGTAAAACTCCCGGATATAAATGAAGGCGATACCCATCACGATCACAACCATATCGGCTGTCACACATGTCACCAGATAAACCACATTGACGACAAGCGTTGTGTACGGTGCCAGAGTACTTTGCACAAATTCAACCCTACAGACAATCTGCAAAAAGCCTGGGCGTTGCTGTTCGCCTCAGTGATCTTCTATATCCCGGCCAACCTATATCCAATGATGTATACCGTCAGCCTGGGACACTCAGAAGGTTCAACCATCATGGAAGGGGTGATACTGCTCTGGCAACTAGGCTCCTACCCGATTGCTATGGTGATTTTCTTTGCCAGTGTATTTATACCAATTGCAAAAATGTTTGCTCTTGCCTGGCTGTATTACCAGGCACAAAAAGCACGATACCTTCCACCGGAAGAGAGCATTGCACGTTTAAAGATATATCGTTTGACTGAATTTATAGGCCGTTGGTCAATGATCGATATATTTGTTGTCGCTATTTTGGTTGCGCTGGTTCAACTGCACAATCTTATGGCGATTTATCCGGGCCCTGCTGCACTGTCATTTGCTGCGGTGGTCATTTTCACCATGCTTTCTGCCATGATTTTTGACTCACGTTTGTTGTGGCATTCTCCACAATCCAATATGCAGAAACCGATATCTAACAATTTAGAAGAGAAAGCCAAATATGAGTGATGAGAACAACACAACCGCTCACATCAAACCGCAAAAGCAGATTTCTTCTGTCTGGGTGATTCCCATCCTAGCTCTGGCAATGGGAGCATGGATGCTGTTCCAATACATCAACAGTACTGGTCCGCAGATAACATTACAGCTACCTACCGCAGAAGGAATTGAAGCGGGTAAAACAGAAATACGGGCACTCAACGTAAAAGTCGGCGTTATCACAGAGGTCACGCTCAGCAAAAACTACGACCACATCATCGCCAAAGCGCAGATGAACAAAGATGCAAAGCGCATGTTACGCGACGATACGATGTTCTGGGTCGTCAAGCCACGCATAGGCCGGGACGGTGTATCTGGCTTGGAAACCTTGCTTTCCGGCGCTTATATTCAGCTTCAACCGGGTAAATCAGAACAAGAAAAAGAAGAATTTAAGGTACTTGATGTACCTCCTGTTGCGGCACCTGATGCTGAAGGATTGCGACTGGTTTTAACTCACAGAGAAGCTGGCAAGCTTGGCGTAGGTGACCCGGTTATCTATAAGGGCTTTACTGTAGGTCGAGTAGAGAAGACCAGTTTCGATGTCGAGACCCGTCAGGCTCTTTATCAACTGTTTCTCTTTAAACCATACGATAGCCTGGTCCGTACCGGGACCAAGTTCTGGCTAAATTCCGGCGTAGACCTACAGCTCAATACCGAAGGTTTTGAATTGAAATTTGGATCACTCGAAAGCCTTCTTACAGGCGGTGTCACGTTTGATGCAATCCCCGGCATGGATTCTGGTGAGCCGTTAACAAAAGACATGGAGAGCTTCCGTTTATACGATGATGCTAAGCAGCTTCGCGAAGGCTTGTATGAAGAATATATCGAGTTTGTGATGTTGTTTGACGAATCGGTGCGTGGACTTAAAGCTAAGGCCCCTGTCGAATATCGTGGTCTTCGAATTGGTACGGTTATGAGAGTGCCTTTACGTTTCCCTACACAAGAAGAAAGCTTTTCAGTAAAAAGAATTCCGGTTTTGGTACGTATCGAATTAGGCCGCCTCTATGAACACTTCCACATGGATTCCATGGAGGAACACAGAGACAAGTTAAAACAGCAATTTGCCAAAGGTCTGCGTGCTACGCTCAAAACAGGTAGCCTGATTACCGGAGCCTTGTACATCGATACTGATTTCTATCCAGACGATAAGAAATACGAACCAGACGAATTTCTAGGCTTAGAAGTGTTTCCTACGATGCGTGGCGGATTTGCGCAAGTGCAGAAGCAAATTAATGACTTCCTGGACAAACTCAACAAATTACCGATGGAAGATACGCTTACCTCGTTAAATGAAACGCTGAAAACGTCAGAGCGCACACTCGCTTCAGCGGAACGAGTCGCAAGCAGTATTGATAAGCTGTTGAACCAAAACGATACTCGACAGATTCCGGCGGATATTCGCCAGAGTCTGCAACAGCTGCAAAAAACATTGGATGGTTATGGTCCTAACTCGACCATGTACAACGAGTTAGAATCAACACTCAAAGAGCTTGAAAAAGTGATGACCGAGTTTAAACCTGTACTTAAGCAACTGAACGATAAGCCAAACGCCTTAGTGTTTGGAGAAGATGAAGTCAGCGATCCCGTACCTGTCAGAGGGCAAAAATAATGAAACGTGTATTACTTCTGGCCTCTGCATTATTAGCAGGCTGCAGCAGCTCACCAGAAACGACCAGCTCAATGTACTTGTTACCACAGACAGGCGCTCAGACACTAAGTAGTTCGGCGTCACTAGACCGTCCTCTGTTAGTGGTACGCCCTGTCGAACTGGCGAACTACCTCAATAACAGCGGCATTGTATACCGAACATCAGAATCACAAGTCGTTCAGGCGAAAAATAATCTATGGGCACAAAGCATTTCAGAACAAATTACTCAGCGAGTGATTAATGATTTGCGCCAAAAGCAAAATCACTATTGGCCAGTGAAAGTGCACAACCTCCTCGATCAGAGTGGTGAGCTCAAACTGCAGTTGAATTTAAATAGGTTCAACGGTAATTACCAAGGCAATGCAGAGCTTGAAGGCGAATGGATGCTGATTGACGGAAATGGCAAAGTAAAACGCCGTGCTCAGGTGAAAATCCTGATGCCTTTACAGGACGAAGGCTACGATGCGTTGGTTAATGCACTTTCATCTGGTCTGAATAACCTCACAAATAACATTGCTCAACAACTTTAAAACACTGATTTTTTAGCGCAGATAAACAAGAAGGGGAGCTCAATGCTCCCCTTCTATTTCTATGTATAACTCTTACCTATCATGAGTATGGCTCACTTATATGTAACTCGTACCTTTTAATACTTTCAGGCGGCTGGCAATTGTCCAGAGAGCTCGACTCATCAAGCAGAATCCACTCTCGACGATGCGCCACTCCTAACTTCTTTGCATGGCTGCCATCAAAACATTCCTTCTCTCGCCCACTTTGAGTCAAAATATATCGGTTAGGTTTCTCTTTTATCCACAGCCATGCGTTTCGCTCTTGCTCTAAATGATTCGATAAGTAACTAAAATGAGTCAAAGATACCGGTGAAAACAGCAAGAACTGCTCTTTAAATTGCGTGAGACCTAACTCACCATCTTCACCAATCGCTTTATGAGCTTCAGCCATAATTTCTTTAGCAGGGGTGCGGATAGGATTAATCAGCATGTAACCTGCAAAACTATACCAAACCCAAGTGAGTGACAGAGCAAGCCCATATGCCCCGATAGTCGGTAACGTGCGAGACTTAAAGAATACAATGGTCCATATTATCGCCGCGACTAAAAAGAAAGCTGCGTACGGCAATGCCGATTGGTAATCATCCAAATGTTTAGTTATTGATTTAACCTCAAGCGCAACCAACACCGCAGCAACAAATAGGACGACACTCAAAACCAGCATAAGTGCTTTCAGTAATTTGTTGGTCCACAGAGGCCAGGACTGATGGCTAAAAGCGCAGCCCGCTAAGATCGCCATCATAGGCAGCGCAGGTAAAATATAGACACCTCGCTTGCCCGGGCTAATACTAAAAAAGATCACAACCAGTACAATCCAAGCCAACAAACTGACAAGCACCGGAGACAGACGTAATTGTTTCCAGAAGTTCTTATTGAAGAATACAAAGTAAAGCGGAAACCACATGACCGGGATAACACTAACAATAAAGTAATGCCACGGTTGAATATGTCCCCAAGAGTTGGCGTAACGTTCACCAGTTTGCCTAAATAAAATATTATCTCTATAAGCGACAAAGTCAGGGTTGTGACTTGTCTCAACCAGTGCCATCATCGGCAGTAACCAGCATGCAATCGTAGCTAGCATGAATAAAGGGCCAAGCCATAGCTTCCAAGATACCGACTCGTTAAAACTATAATTACCAGAAAAATGCAGAGCCAAGACAGGCACTAAAAACAAAGCAGGAAGGAAGCCAACCCCTTTGGTGATGATACCTAATCCCATAAAAATCCAGGCAACGCAGTACCAAGTCCAACTGGTTTTAATAAAGAAGTGTCTCAGCATCCCGTACATACCAATAGTAATCCAGGCCGCAACCATAGCGTCAATCTGAGCCGCTTTAGACTGGATAATGAATTGAGGGGCAAGTAATAATAACAAGCCGACATTTCGCGCGGTTTTAACATTCCACAGTTTGGCAGAAATGTCATAACAACAAATTAATGCGACCAGACTAACTATCGCATTCGGCAACATAAAGGTTGCTTTTAAGCTTCCTGTCAGCCAGTAAAATACAGCCATCGACCACATAAATACCGGCGGTTTATCAGGATAAAGTTCGCCACCTCGCATCGGGAAAAACCAGTTCCCTGACTGAACCATTTCGCGTGCGACTTCAACAAAGCGAGGCTCATCAGCAGGCCAGGGGTCACGCAAACCTATACCGGAAAAAATAATGATAATTGCGAGGATTAACAAAAAGCAGAGAGTCTGGTAATAACCTTCGTTTTGCCAAACTTGTCTGGACTTCGCGACAACGGGATTCATAGTTCCTCTTCCATTTTCAATAGTTCAACTCGGCTCTTAATATGATCTCTGTAAAGAAATCCGGTAAGTACAGCGCTGATAACTCCGAAGAAAATACTTAGGTATATCATTGCATTACTTGACGAATGGATGCCAGCCCCCATAAGAGCAAAGATAATAATTTGTGGGAGATAACCAAGTATGCTTGCAGAAATAAATGCAAAAAAAGGCACACGAACACTACCTGATAAAACATTAGTCACAACATTATTTCCAATAGGAAATAACCGTAACAGCAATATTTTATAAAACGGCTTACGACTAGAAAATGAATTAAATTTAACCATTTTCTTTGGAAACCGTCGATATAACCAGTTAGCGAATATGAACCTGGCAGAATAATAATTCAGTGTTGCGGCAATAACACATGCTAATAACGTTAACGTAACGCCCAGGCTGATATTGAATAAATACCCAAATACCAATGCGATAGCTTGCTTTGGCCCGCTAAAAGATAAAAAGACCACACTGAAGAAGAATATTATTATTTCTCCGGTCATACCATTTTGTTGGATGTAACCAACAAGCCAGTTCTTATCTGTTAAATGAACTAGGACGGGATTATCAAGTTGATTTGCAATCAATATCCCAACAGTAATCAGTAAAAAAAGCTTTATCCACTTCATTATTTACTATTCACACAACTCACAGCTTTAACCGTTGGGGTTTTCGTACGTCGTTGCAACCAAATGACTCCTAACAAATCCACGATACCGACCCATGCTCTGTTCCAGGCGTTGTAATTTGATGTTCCGACTTCCCGATCTCTGTGTGCTACCTGATGAACCACAATCTCACCATCAAGTGATTTGATCAGCGCGGGCAGAAAACGGTGCATATGGTCAAAGTATGGTAATCGCAGGTAAGTCGCTTTAGGGATGACTTTTAGACCACAACCGGAGTCTGGTACACCATCTCCTAATAGAGCATGCCGGATTGTATTAGCGACCTTAGATTGGAAACGAACCCAGGTAGTATCCAAACGCTTTGCTCTATAACCTGCGATACAGAAGTGAAGATTTTTAACCTGAGCAGCTAGCTCTAACATCCCCGGCATGTCTGATGGGTCGTTCTGACCATCAGCATCTGATGTGATAATCCACTCACCTTTCGCGTGTTTGACCGCTGTTAAAACTGCGGTGCTTTGTCCGCAACTTTTCTCATGACTGACGACTTGCAAATCACAACCGCACTCCTGTGCGGCATCTAGCGCTTCCTGCACCGTGTTATCGGTGCTGCCATCATCAGTAATCACAATTTCAAATTCAGGGCAAGCCTTCAAGCTGTTATGAATTTCTTTAACTAACTTTCCTATATTTCCTTGTTCATTTTTGGCAGGAATAACGACTGATATACTCGGCAACATGAGCTTTAACCTTGTTTAAACTGCATATAGAGATAAACCCTATAGAAAATCATTTTTTACTTGTTATAAAAATCTCGGTACCGCGAAACAAACTCACCAATACCTTCTTATACGGATACCTGTGGTGCGTATGATACCTTCAACAATGTCGATAATATGTGTAAAGTCGCGCTACATATCTCCGTTATTGTTAATAGCTAATGTTTCCTCTTCAGGTATCGTCGAGACAAAGATAGAGGAAACATGTCAGATCAATCGCAAAATCCATCCTCAAAATTAGTAATATTTTGTTGAATTGTAAAGATTTATTAAGAGATAGCGCTTTATAAGACAAAGTTAAAATCTTAGACCGTGACTTTGCTCTAGGTAATTATGAAAATATGGGAAAAGAATAGTTCGCCGCTACAATACAACGATAAGAAATACTTAAGAAAAATCTTCCATGTTCATATTTATTTAATATGAAGAACTAAGTCTTGGAATATAAATAATATCGCCACATACCAAATACTCACCAATGTTCATATCTATGAACTTATTTAAACACTTCGCCCTACAATAACTATTAAATAAGAGTCAATCTCATTCTCTGCATTTTATTCAACCATAGGAGAATAAGGAAGTCATGTTGATCTCAGTCAGTCTACAGTTCATCCGTTAGTGCTACTCTACACCGAAATAAAAGTCCACCCTCATGCCGCTGTGTTTGGGTAAACATATAATTCAGAGAAGCAATGTCGATTAACATTTCAGATTTAACCAATGCGCTGGGTAAGGTTGAACATATACATAAAGTTAAGCTAGAAGCCGTACACAATTTTTTTAAAGAAAATGAAGCTTTATCGCTTATAACATTTCGCCGAATCATCTCTAACGACTCTATTGATGAACGCTTCAAAGCAATAGATAAAGCATTTTCGTCGCTCGGTGATGTAACAGCCTACCTCTTAGAGGCTTCTTATCTGGTCAGATAGCTAGAGGTTGTTGACCCTAATCACAGAGAAAAATAAAAAGCCCCGTTCGTATTATCGGACGGGGCTTTACTTTTATAGGTTGAGCTTGAAACTATAGTTTGTAACGGTCATCAACAACACTGACTTCAGGGAAAGTGTCGCCGTTCTTCATCGCTTTTTCTGTTTCTTTTTTCACGTCTGAGTCGATCCAGAAGTTACCGACATCCATTGGATGCAGAACCCACTCTGTGGCTTTTGTCATGCCATTTTTCGGGATCTTAACCCAACGCCAGTTAGCTACACGCGAATAAGGCACCATATATCCAGGAATAATAATATTTGCTTCACTTACATAATCTTGAATTTGGTGTGATAGATCGTAGCGTTTCTGCTGATCAAACTCGGAGTCATACGCTTCAATCAGTTTATCCAGTTCAGGGCTGCTGAAGTTAGTGTGCGCGTTAGTCTGAGGTTTATTTGCATTATCTGAATGTAAGTATTCCCAATAAGCCGGAATTTCACCTGAGCCCATGTTCAAGAAAGCCAATTGATGCTTTTTCTCGAGGATGTACTTAAACGCTGACGAGCCATCAACAAGGTTAAGCGTAAACTCAAGACCTGCCAGCTTCGCCTGCTCTTTCAGAAAAGCGATACGCGGCGTATAAGAGTTATATCCGTATGTGATCGCAAAGCTCAGACGCTGGCCTTTGTCGTTCACACGAATACCATCTGCACCAATTTTATCAAAGCCTGCTTGCTCAAAATGCTTAACTGCTGCATTTACGTCAAACTTAGGTGGTGTATTGCTTGGATCATCGTATCCACCATGGCCGAAACCTAAACCATGTGGCTTACGAGAGTAATCGCCACGCATGATATTTTCTATCATGCCGTCGAAATCAGTAGCCACCATAATGCCTTTACGCACTTCAAGGTTATCTAGCAAAGGCATAGCAGTATTCATCCAGATACCGCCAGCACCTTGTGGTGCCTGATTAAAACCCCAGTACTTCTGAATATAGCCGTTCTTATAAACGTCACCATTTGTCTTATCGTGCCAGTAATTCGGTAAGACCATTTCAAAGTAATCCAGGTTACCTTTTTCGAAGTGTTTCATCGCAATGTCAGGATCGCGAATCACGGTAATACGTACTTTGTCTACGTTATAGCGATTCTTATAGTAACGGTTGTTGTAACCCCACCAGTCTTCTCCAACGTGCTTGAACGTTACGCTTTTACCCTTTTTCACATCATCTAAATAGTAAGGCGCAGCTGTAGGCTCTGCTTTGAAGTTAAACTTACGCACGAAGTTATCCGGCATACCATCATTGTTGGCATCTTTTTCACCTTCAAAGAAGTGCTTTGGACGAGGCTGGAAGCCATTACTCGGCATATTGATCATCACCATCAGAGAGTCATGGCTCTGTTCAACGGCTAAGTTAACTCGGATAGTGTAATCGTCAATCTTTTCTACGCTGACAATACTGTTGGTGAAAAAGTCGTTGTACCAAGGATCGATAATGTCTTTCGATGTGTAGTACTTCATCATAAAGACATAGTCATCTGCGGTAATTTTTTCACCATCGGACCATTTTGCGGTTTCATCCAATTTGAAATATACCGTTTTGAAATCATCCCCAAACGCCCATGCCTTAGCCAGTTGAGGAATCCATTTACCCGTGTTGGGATGACGTTGTGCCATTTTGGGCGTGCCATCCATCAGATACTGGCGTAAACCTGAGTTTGCATCTGGGCCTACACTTCGTAGTGTTTGTGGGAAGCTTTGGATATAAGTGCGGTAAGTGCCACCATGAACAGCTTCTTCAGAAGCGAACAGGGGCTCATTATTATTTGAAGTCCATTCAATATCAGCGGGCAATTCAGCCGCATTTAGCTGGAAGCTGGTCGCGGTTAATATCGCAAGTACTGAAAACGGTAGTTTCTTGGTCATTTTTCTTCCTTGTTATGATTTGCGTTCTAAGGCTAGTACAAGGAAAACCGTGAATGAAACTCACAAAACCTGCGCATTACATTGCACACAGATAGGAACGTAAAAGGCGTATGATACGAAGTGACGTCCTGCCAACTTCTATAAATACCAATCTCAGTAAATAAATGATCTGGAATAGCGTAGGAAAAGTGCTTGAGAACAAGGCAAAAATTTTCGATAAGTAGTTATTCTACAATCGACTTGCTTTGAAACGAAAAGCTAACGAATTTATCGAGTACTTTAACAAACTATACGACCAGTCGCTTACTACAATTGGTATTTATTTCAATGAGATTCACCAGGTCATCCTAGACCTTACAACGCAGTAAATGCATCACAGCCATAGTATTCTCAACCTATTTGTAACGCAACCCATCAATAACACACGCTTGCATTTTCTATTTACCATAGCTCTTTATGTTATGAAACTGTGACCTATATAGTGTTATCCCCTAGTCCGATGTCGATGAGCGGTAGAGCATTAAGCCTAAAACTGAACAGCAGTAATAAAAAAGTGAAGTATTGCTACTTCACTTTTTTAGACAATAAAACAGCTAGTTACGCAGTTACATGTTTACTAAGCTATCATTGATTGACTTCAGTACCGATGCCGGGTCAGCAGCCTGAGTGATAGGACGGCCAATAACCAGATAATCAGAACCTGCCTGGATAGCATCAACTGGCGTCATAATACGGCGCTGGTCACCTTGCTCAGATCCCGCAGGGCGAATACCTGGAGTTACCAGCTTAAACTCTTGACCTAACTCACCTTTCAGCAGTGAAGACTCTTGAGCTGAACAAACCACACCGTCAAGACCAGAATTTTTCGTCAATGTTGCCAGACGAATCACTTGCTCTTGAGGGGCGACATTCAAGCCTATCCCTGCCAAATCACTTTGCTCCATACTGGTTAGTACGGTTACACCAATTAACAATGGGCGGTCTTTACCATATGGTTCAAGAATCTCACGTGACGCAGTCATCATGCGCTCACCGCCACTTGCATGAACGTTCACCATCCATACGCCCAGCTCAGCCGCCGCACGTACTGCTTTTGAACAAGTATTTGGAATGTCGTGAAACTTCAAATCCAAGAATACAGAGAAACCACGTTTGTGGAGCTCGCGTACGAAATCCGGACCAAATAGAGTAAACATCTCTTTGCCTACTTTTAAACGGCATGACGCAGGATCAATACGGTCTACAAACGCAAGCGCATCTGCTTGGTTATCATAATCCAGTGCGACAATAACTTTTTGGTCGAACATTTCATCTCCTAATTAATTTTGGTTCTTGTTACTTTCTGCTTATTAAACATAAGGCTAAAAAAATGCAGCGGACAGAAAACCCGCCAGCTGCATTAAAACTACTCACCATCCAATCCACGGATTGGTTTGATCGTCCCCCACCCTTTGCAAGAAGGACAGTGCCAATAAAGGGAGTGGGTTGAAAAACCACACTTTCTGCATCGGTAGTGCGGTTTCACTTTTAACTGTTCACCAACCATAGCTTGAAGGGTCGAAAGACTGTCTTTTGCACGGCCATCTTCAGCCTCTGCAATATGATAATCAATCAAACGATAGAACCCTTTCATGGTTGGGTTTTTCAACAACTGTTTAGTCAGCAGCTCCTGTGCGGCACCTACACTTTCGTGGTGAGCAACCAGCTGCGCCAACATCAGTTCAGCAGATACACCAGCCTTCTTGTCTATACAGGCTCGCAGGAATTCCACCAGCTCGTCTTCTTGCCCCAGATGATGGTAACACTCTGCTATTGTCGGCAATACGTCACTGATAAAGTCTTTGTCTTGATCCAAGATTGAAGTCAAATACTTAATAGTTTGCTTATAATCTTCAGACTCTAAATAAATGCGCCCAAGCGCAATACTTGCGCGAGTACATTTAGGGTCTTCAGAAAGTGCCTTTTTAAAATGCTGAATCGCTTTATTTTTATTGCCATCAGCTTGGTCTAACATGGCAATTTCACACCAGAAGTGTGCGATGTTGGCCCGCATTCGCGAATGCTTATTTCCCACTCTCACCAGCTGGTTAGCGTAGTAAATCGCTTTTTCCCATTCGCGAGTTTGCTGGTAAATGGTCACAAGCTGCTGAAGTGCCGCTTCGCGATGGTCAGGCTCTTCTATTAACTGCTCAAATATCTTCTCCGCACGGTCTAAAAAGCCAGAGACCATGTAGTCTTTAGCGAGCTGCTGCAGAGCGAGTTTTTTTTGGTCAAGAGTCAGACCCGAACGTGAAATAAGATTTTGGTGAATACGTATTGCGCGATCCACTTCACCACGAGAACGGAAAAGGTTACCCAACGCAAGGTGAGTATCTATGGTTTCGTTATCAACCTGGAGCAACTCAATAAAGTGATCAACAGCTTTATCTGATTGATCAGAGAGCAGCAAGTTCAGGCCCGCCATATATTGACGAGAAATTTGATGAGATTGCTTCTGCTTGTCTTGTTGAGCGCTGCGATGCCCCATGTACCAGCCATACGCAGCAGCTATAGGCAATAACAAGAAGAGTAATTCAAGCATTAAAGTGAAGCCTTATCCTTATGCCTTTTTGTCGATAGCAGGCTTAGCAGTTTCTGCTTTAGCTGGCTCGTACTGTTTCAGTTTCTTTTTCAGACGGATAACCTGAAGTTGAGTCTTTAGGTGGATGCTCCCAAAGATAACCCACGCTAAAGCAAAGCCAACGACAAATACCACGCCTAATAGCGTTGATAAATGGAACTCTCCTTTTGCTAAAAGATAATTAAAAGCAACTACCTCTTGATTTTGTGATCCTAAAGCCAAAGCGATTACAAAGAGAGCAAGTACAATAACGATTTTTATAATTTTCATATCACGTCATCCTTAACTGAGTAAGTAGGTCAGATTATGCAGTAAAATGTTGTTTCAGACCATGTATATTATACCCAAATCACTTCAAGATACATGCTCCCGGAGGACGAGTTGGATTGGATCACAGTCATTGTTAGCAATTTTTGATTTAGAACCACTAGATCTTAAAATCGTCGCCGCGCCTGTGAACCAAGTCATTCTCGCTGAACCTTGCGTCCTGAGGTTACCTAGACATACCAATAATCTAATGATAAAAAAGCGGCATACGTAAGAGTATGCCGCTTTTTCAAACTAATAAGAGAGCGTTAACTACCAATATTGACGCGCTCACGAAGTTCTTTGCCAGGTTTAAAATGCGGAACGTACTTACCGTCTAATTCCACTTTGTCACCCGTTTTAGGGTTACGACCTACGCGAGGTTCGCGGTAATGAAGAGAAAAACTACCGAAGCCGCGGATCTCAATACGGTCACCACTCTCCAGTGTAGAGGCCATGTGCTCTAAAATATCTTTTACAGCATCCTCTACCTCTTTTGCTGATAAATGTGTTTGCTCAGCACAGAGTCTTTCAATCAGTTCAGACTTAGTCATAGTTGCCCTCTTTGAGTATTTTTATCACTCATTATAGTAAGTAATACTAATTCCAACAAACACTTGCTAGTAATACTAGCTGATTTTTTACGAAAAATATGCAATCAGGAAATGTCTTTTATTAAGATAGTTTACTGGTATTAGTATTACTACTTTTAATGTAATAAATATAAAAAAGGAGCCTTGCGGCTCCTTTTTTGCTTAAGCGAGTATATTATTCGCCTTTAGCAGCTTTGAAAGCGTCAGCCATTGCATTACCAAAAGCAGCTTCGTCTTGCTTGTTGATAGATGCCATTGCTTCTTGCTCTTCAGCTTCATCTTTAGCTTTGATAGATAGGTTGATAACGCGGTTCTTACGGTCTACACCTGTGAACTTAGCTTCAACAACATCACCAGCGCTTAGGATTAGAGAAGCATCTTCTACGCGGTCGCGAGATACTTCAGAAGCACGGATGTAACCTTCAACGCCTTCTGCGATTTCAACAGTAGCACCTTTAGCGTCAACAGCAGTTACTGTAGCGTTAACTAGAGTACCTTTCTTGTTGTCAGCAACGTAAGCATTGAATGGGTCGTTTTCCATTTGCTTAACGCCTAGAGAGATACGCTCACGCTCAGCATCTACTGCTAGAACAACTGCAGAGATCTCGTCGCCTTTCTTGTACTCACGTACTGCTTCTTCGCCAGCAACATTCCAAGAAATGTCAGATAGGTGAACTAGACCGTCGATGCCGCCTTCTAGACCGATAAAGATACCGAAGTCAGTGATAGACTTGATCTTACCAGTAACTTTGTCGCCTTTAGCTTGTGCTTCAGCGAATGACTGCCATGGGTTAGCTTTACACTGTTTCAGACCTAGAGAGATACGACGACGTTCTTCGTCGATTTCAAGAACCATAACCTCAACTTCGTCGCCAACATTAACAACTTTAGATGGGTGGATGTTCTTGTTAGTCCAATCCATTTCTGAAACGTGAACTAGACCTTCAACGCCTTCTTCGATTTCAACAAAGCAGCCGTAGTCAGTTAGGTTAGTTACGCGACCTGTTAGTTTGTGACCTTCTGGGTAACGCTTAGCGATTGCTACCCATGGATCTTCGCCTAGTTGCTTAAGACCTAGTGATACGCGAGTACGCTCACGGTCGAACTTAAGAACTTTAACTTGGATCTCGTCACCAACGTTAACGATTTCAGATGGGTGCTTAACGCGCTTCCAAGCCATATCTGTGATATGTAGAAGACCGTCAACGCCACCTAGGTCAACGAACGCACCGTAGTCAGTAAGGTTCTTAACGATACCTTTAACTTCAGAACCTTCTTGTAGAGTTTCTAGAAGCTCGTCACGCTCAACGCTGTTCTCAGATTCGATAACAGCACGACGTGAAACAACTACGTTGTTACGTTTTTGGTCAAGTTTGATAACTTTGAACTCTAGCTCTTTGTTTTCTAGGTGAGCAGTGTCACGGATTGGACGTACGTCTACTAGAGAGCCAGGAAGGAAAGCACGGATACCGTTTAGTTCAACAGTGAAACCGCCTTTAACTTTACCGTTGATGATACCAACAACAGTTTCAGCTTCTTCGTAAGCTTTCTCAAGAACGATCCAAGCTTCGTGACGCTTAGCTTTCTCACGAGAAAGTTGAGTTTCACCGAAACCATCTTCAACAGCGTCTAGAGCTACGTCTACTTCAGCGCCAACTTCAACTTCAAGTTCGCCAGCAGCGTTCTTGAACTGTTCAGCAGGGATAGCAGATTCAGACTTAAGACCAGCGTCAACAAGAACGAAACCGTTCTCGATAGCTACTACAGTACCTTTAACGATGCTGCCTTGTTGGAATTCTGTTTCGTTTAGAAACTCTTCAAAGAGTTGAGCAAAAGATTCAGTCATTTATTTAATCTTCAATAAATTAAACGTCCACGGGTATCCTACCGCATGGGGTTATTAAATTCGCCGGTCATCATCCTTGCGACCAACGCTCTTAGCCTGGCTGAGTGTTATTACCCAACCAGCTTCGATTCGATATATTGTAGTGCCTTTTCTACCACTTCGTCGATAGACATCGACGTAGAATCTAGCACAAGCGCATCCTCTGCAGGGCGTAATGGCGCCACTGGGCGGTTACGATCGCGATCGTCACGCTCTTGGATCTCGCTTAAAAGGTCAGCAAATTTAACATCTAACCCTTTATCTTGCAACTGTTTAAGGCGTCTATTTGCACGCTCTTCTGCGCTCGCATCAAGAAAGATTTTTGCTTGTGCATGCGGGAAAACAACGGTCCCCATATCACGACCATCAGCAACCAGACCCGGAGCGGTTTCAAATGCACGCTGACGACGTAATAATGCTTCCCGAACACGTGGTAGCGCTGCGACTTTAGATGCTGCCATGCCGGTTTCTTCTTTACGGAGTTCACCAGATACGTCTTCGCCTTCCAGGATAACCTTAACAAGGTCACCTTCAGCAATAAACTGAACGTCTAGGTGTGTAGCCAGTGGGACAAGCGCATCTTCAGACTCGGTGTCAACACCATGGTGAATCGCAGCAAGTGCAAGTACTCGATAAATTGCGCCAGAATCTAAGAGCTGGAAACCCAGCTTTTCCGCCAGCAACATACACAGAGTGCCTTTACCTGCACCACTAGGTCCATCTACGGTTACAACCGGAGTTTGAGAGGACATGTTCTTCTCCACCTATTATTTCTTTTTAGTAATTTTCTCGATTTTCGAGGCGCATATTATAAGGGAAATCGCCCTCTCGGGCGAGGAAAAATGTCATACGATGCATCAAACCAAAATAGCATCTGGATTCATAATAAAACTTCAAAAGCAAATAAAAATGGCGAGAGCTTTCACCCCCGCCATTTCAAAGTTGAATATCATTAATTACTGTTAGCGATGTCTCGCGATGCGATTACACAATCGGCTTTTGACCACGCTCAGCCAGTTTTAATATCACGCTATCTGCAACTTTACCTGCAACGCCAACCAGCTTATCTGCCAGTTTTTTCTTAGGTACGTAGTGAACAGCCAGTACTGTTTTATCTTTGCATGCAGCAACAACAAGATCATCAGATGTACCGATTTCATCAACCAGACCACGCTCTTTCGCTTGGATACCAAACCAGTGTTCACCCGTTGCTACTTTTTCTAGTTCCAGGCTTGGGCGACGATCACGAATAAAGTCTTTGAACAAACCATGAGTTTCTTCCAGCTCTTGCTTGAACTTATCACGGGCTTTATCGGTGTTTTCACCAAACATAGTAAGCGTTCGCTTATACTCACCCGCCGTCAGTTGCTCGTAATCAATATCGTGTTTTTTCAATAGTTTATTGAAGTTTGGAATTTGTGCAATCACACCAATTGAGCCAACAATAGCAAACGGCGCAGAAACAATTTTGTCTGCGACACACGCCATCATGTATCCGCCACTTGCCGCCACTTTGTCCACAGCAATCGTTAACGGCAAGCCAGCCGCTTTAATGCGATCAAGCTGTGAAGACGCTAACCCGTACCCGTGTACCATGCCACCACCTGACTCAAGACGAAGTAAAACTTCATCCCCTTCACGCGCGACAGCAAGAATGGCGGTAATCTCTTCACGCAATGATTTCACTTCTTTGGCGTCGATGCTGCCATGAAAATCGAGAACGAACAGATGAGGCTCACGCTTAGTATCTAACGCCCCCTCTTTGTTTGCCTGTTTAATCTCTTTCTCTCGGGATTTGTTCTTTTCTTTTTCTTCTTTCTTAACCGCTTTATCACGTGCTTTGATGAAAGCCTCATCATGTAAATGATGCTCTAACTGTTCAACAGACTGTTTATGCTTCTTAGAAAGGTTAGTTATCTCAAGTTCACCTTTCTCTGCGCCTGACTTTCCGCCAGCCGATTTAACAAGAATAATCAGGACAACAATAGCAGCAACGACTGTAACAACCTTGGCCAGAAACAGACCGTAATCTAATATAAATTCCAATGAGAGCTCCTTTAATTCACTCCAGCATGTATGTCGCTATGCTATACCGAAAAATCAAATAGAAGGCAAAGTGGTTTGTAAGCACTTGTTCTGATTGATAGCATACCTAACGAACGTTCTGGAATTGGTATAACACATGAATTGGTGTATTGTAACCGTCTTGTCACGATTACCAAGATTTTCCATTGAGAAAGCGGCGCATTTTAGCGCTAATCATGGATATACCCTCTTACAATAATAAGGATTAAACACCGTGGACTACTCCGTTTCAGCAGATGCCTTAAAAGATAAAGTCATTCTAGTTACCGGCGCAGGTAATGGTATTGGCCGTCAAGCCGCACTTTCATACGCCAAGCACGGTGCAACGGTAATTTTATTGGGCAGAAACGTTCAAAACCTTGAATCCATTTACGATGAAATTGAAGCTGCCGGTTACCCGCAAGCCGCTATTATTCCTCTTGATTTAAAAGGCGCAACAAAGCAGAACTACATTGATATGGCGGAAACCATAGAAGGTCAATTTGGTCGCCTGGATGGCCTGCTGCATAACGCAGGTGTTCTGAGCACACTTTGCCCGTTCGAACAGATCAGTGAAGACGACTTCGACGACATAATGCAGATCAACGTTAAAGCCGAAGTGCTGATGACTCAGGCACTGCTGCCTGCAATGCGTAAATCTGAAGCCGGTCGGATTATCTTCACATCTTCGACTGTTGGTCACTCTGGTCGAGCGTTCTGGGGTCCGTATGCTATCTCTAAATTTGCAGTAGAAGGCATGATGCAAATCTTGGCTGATGAACTAAGTGATACACCAATCCGTGTCAATGCAATCAACCCGGGAGCAACACGTACTCGAATGCGTGAGAAAGCATACCCGGGTGAAGATGCAAACCAGCTAAAAACGCCGCAGGATCTTATGCCGTTGTATCTGCACCTGATGGATCCGGCAGTAACCGATGTGAACGGTCAGTGTATTGACGCACAACCGAAGCGTTAATTCCGTTTCACACTTTCACTTAATCGATTGAAAAGACAGCGAACGCTGTCTTTTTTCATTTTTATCACCACAAAAATCTTGCGACTTTTCCCCATACAAATATACTGTACAAATATACAGTTAATGAAATTCTGTTGTCCTAGTTATGCAAGATATTATTCAGCACTTAAAAAGCCAACACCTTGTTTGGCAAGCAAATTTAACCAAGGCGGACTCACATCAGTTCCTCAACAGCTCTGGCTTTCCTGAGCTGGATACTTTGCTCGGTGGTGGCTTTCCACCTCATGGCGTGGTTGAAATGGAATCTGTCGGCAGCATTGGCGAGTTGCGCCTGTTAGCTCCTTATTTGAAATCCTCTATGACCAAGGGGGTAACCGCGTTTATTCAGCCACCAGCCCTGATGAATTCACTCTTTCTGCACAGTATTGGCTTGGACATCAATCAGGTCTGGATCGTCACTCCAGAGCATCAGCGCGATGCGCTATGGGCTGCGGAGCAATGTCTTAAAAGTGGTGTATGTACCAATGTTTTGTTGTGGCAGGACGAGCTTGAGATCCATCAGGTCAAGCGTCTGCAGGTGGCTAGTGAACAAGGAGCTTGTCCTCTATTTATGCTCAAGCCAAATATGACAAATCGCTTATCTTTACCAGTCTCACTAAGTTTGAAGCTACAAGGCCATGAACAAGGTGTCAGTGTTGAAGTATTAAAGCGTAAAGGTGGTTGGAGCAAAGGCCAGATTGACATTAACTTCCGACATCATTACCCACAATTGGTGGTACCAACTAAGGGGGGCACTCCGTCGACTGTCGTACGCTTCCCTCTAGTCAATCAGGGGTAACACATGTCTTTGTGGATTTATTTACACTTCCCTCGCCTGCAATTGGACACCCTGTTTGGTGATAATCAGGAGCAGCCGGTAGTGATTGTCGAAAGCCAGCGCGGCCGCATCATTCAATACAATGACATTGCAGAGCAGCAAGGTATTAAACCCAATATGGGGCTAGGCAGTGCAGCATCTTTGTGCCGAGGCTTACAAGTGCATCCTTATCATCCGAAAACCGAGCTGAATAAATTGCAGGAGATTGCACAATGGCTGTATCTGATCACATCTGATGTTGTACTGATGCCCAATAAGGGGCTCTTACTACGCGCAACGCCAATGCTCAGTCTCTATGAAGGGTTGCAAAACTACTGGCATAAAGTCACTTCTCACCTAGGCACTTTAAAACTGACGTTTCAGTTTGGTTGTGGGTTTTCGCCATTCGCCGCCAAGCTAATGGCACTGTCCGGAAGTAACCAACTGACTGAGAACAGTGAATTCATCCAGCAATCCCTTAGTCTTGTACCTTTGACACTGACTGATTTATCCACGGTAACAGTTGATAAATTGCAGCGTGTCGGCGTAAGTACATTACAAGATCTACTTGAGTTGCCGCTACAAGACATCGCCCGGCGATTTGATATTGATTTAGTTAACTACGTCGGTCGGCTAACAGGCCAGTTCAGACACCCTGTCGATTTTTATCATCCAACAGAATCATTTCAGGTCTATCTGGAGCTGTTATTTGAACTCGAAAATGTTCAGTGGATCGAAAAGCCGCTAGTGAAGTTACTTCGTCAGCTAGAAACTTTTCTCAAGCTGAGAAATAAAGTCGCCTTTGAGCTGCGTTTAACGCTTCACCAACGAGATAAACAGGAACAGCATCTTCAGCTCACTTCCGCGCAAGGTGACTATTTATCCCAACGCTGGTTGCAACTCGCTAGTTTGAACCTGGGATCTCTGGCGCTCAATGGTCCTGTGATTGGCCTGTCTTTACAAGTGATTCGCCAGGGCGAACCAATCAGCAGTGCTTGCGATCTGTTTGCCGGACAAAAAGGCCAGATGAACAACTTAGAACTGCTCTCGCTACTGCAAGCGAAACTAGGGAAAAGTGCTGTACTCAAGCCGAACATCACTTGCGATCCAAGGCCAGAAAAAGCCTGCCAATATCGTCCTGCCGATGAGCCTGACGTTACCATTTCGGCTATTCCCCATTTATTTCGACCAGCGATGCAATTACCCGCACCGATACCACTTCAGGAGCAAGTTGCTCTGGTACATGGTCCTGAGCGAATTGTTTCAGGTTGGTGGGATGGCGATGAAATCATGCGCGATTACTACATAGCGCATACCAAACAAGGCCGCTGGCTATGGGTGTTTCGCGATCAGCACAAACACTGGTTTCTTCACGGATATTTTTGTTAAACCTTTATGAGCTACGCAGAGCTGTTTTGTCAGTCCAATTTTTCTTTTCTTACCGGAGCTTCTCATGCGGAAGAGCTGGTATTGCAAGCTGCTTTTTATCGCTACCAGGCCATTGCGATCACTGATGAATGTTCCGTCGCTGGCGTGGTCAAAGCGTACACTACGATCAAACAGAATAAACTCGACATCAAACAAATTGTTGGCAGCATGTTTTGGCTCAACGATGAATGCCAGATCGTCTTGCTGTGCCCATGCCGTCAAGCCTACGCAGAGCTGTGTCGTATCATTACTAACGCAAGGCGACGCAGTGAAAAAGGCAGCTATCAACTCTCTGAATGGGATTTAATGTCAATTCGACATTGCCTCGTTCTGTGGCTACCTACTCATCAAAACAGTGACCGCTACTGGGGGCGCTGGTTACAGCAACACCACGCAAACCGCCTATGGGTTGCAATTCAGCGTCATCTCGGTGGCGGTGATGCTGCGTATAGCGAGCATTGTGAAAAGCTCGCTCATGAGTTCCAGTTACCCATCACCGCTTGTGGCGGCGTACTGATGCATTCGGTCGAGCGCTTGCCGTTACAGCACGTGCTAACCGCAGTAAAACACGGCTGTAGCGTAGAGAAACTAGGTTTTGAACGAATCTCCAACGCCGAGCGTGCTTTACGGCCACTGGGCAAACTCTCTCGTGTTTACAAACCGGAATGGATTGCAGAGAGCAAGCACATCGCTGATTTATGTGAATTTAGTCTGGGTGAGCTGAAATACGAATACCCTGCTGAGTTGATCCCTGACGGTTACACACCTGACTCCTACCTCCGCATGTTAGTTGAACGTGGCAAGAAAAGACGATTTCCTGATGGTGTGCCAGAGGATATTCAGCAAACGATTGAGAACGAACTCGCCCTGATAAAGGATCTGGAATACCACTATTACTTCTTAACCATTCACGACATTGTGATGTTCGCGAAAAAGCAAAGCATTCTCTATCAAGGACGAGGCTCGGCGGCCAACTCTGTCGTGTGTTATTGCCTGGAAATCACCTCCGTTGACCCGAGACAAATATCGGTGCTGTTCGAACGCTTCATCAGTAAAGAGCGAGATGAGCCGCCAGATATTGATGTCGACTTTGAGCACGAACGCCGCGAAGAGGTCATTCAGTACATCTACAAAAAATACGGTCGGGAGCGTGCGGCTCTGGCAGCCACGGTGATCAGTTACCGGTTTAAAAGTGCAGTCAGAGAAGTCGGAAAAGCACTCGGGATAGAAGAAACCCAGCTAGATTTTTTCATTAAGAATGTGAATCGCCGCGATCGCAGCCAAGGCTGGCAAGCACAGATTGTCGAGCTCGGATTACACCCTGAATCGCTTAAAGGGCAGCAGTTTATTCAGTTGGTCAACGAGATCATCGGTTTTCCCCGTCACCTCTCTCAACACGTGGGAGGCTTCGTGATCTCGTCTGGTCCGCTGTACGAACTGGTTCCGGTAGAGAATGCTTCCATGCAGGATCGCACTATCATTCAGTGGGACAAAGACGATTTAGAAAGCCTGAAGCTGCTCAAAGTCGATGTGCTCGCATTAGGCATGCTGAATGCGATCAGAAAGTGCTTTCAGCTGGTCGAAAAACACCACCAGCGATCGCTTTCCATTGCCGAGATCACCCGGCTTCAGGATGATCCTGATGTGTATCGTATGATCCAGAAGGCGGACACGGTCGGCGTGTTCCAAATCGAATCCAGAGCACAAATGAGTATGCTTCCCCGCCTTAAGCCTGCTTGTTATTACGACTTAGTGATTCAGATTGCGATTGTGCGTCCGGGGCCGATTCAGGGCGATATGGTTCATCCCTTCCTCAAAAGACGCAATGGCGACGAACCCGTCAGCTACCCGTCAAAAGAAGTGGAAAGTGTATTAGCACGAACCATGGGCGTGCCGATTTTTCAGGAACAGGTGATCAAGCTGGCAATGGTGGCTGCCGGATTCAGTGGTGGTGAGGCAGATCAGCTGCGCCGGGCAATGGCAGCCTGGAAAAAAAATGGTGACCTAGCCAGGTTTAAACCTAAGCTGATCGATGGTATGCGAGAGCGAGGCTACGATTTAGAGTTTGCTGAACGCATCTTCGAGCAAATTTGTGGCTTTGGTGAATACGGTTTCCCAGAAAGTCATTCGGCTTCGTTTGCGGTGCTGGCGTATTGTTCATCCTGGCTGAAATATTACTACCCCGCGGAGTTTTATACGGCTCTGTTGAACAGCCAACCCATGGGCTTTTACAGCCCGTCACAACTGGTGCAAGACGCTCGTCGTCACGGAATTGAGGTTTTACCGGTCTGCGTCAATCATTCACTCTGTCAGCATCATCTGACTAAACGACCAAACGGACGTTTGGGGGTGCAGCTTGGCTTTCGCTTAGTAAAAGGATTCAGTGAGGAGAACGCAATCCGGCTCGTTGAACGACGCCCTGAAAAAGGCTATCGCTCTATTCAGGAAGTAAAACAGATCCTGAGAAGCCGCCGCGATATAGAACTGCTGGCATCCGCAAATGCTTTCCAGATATTATCAGGCAATCGCTACAGTGCCCGCTGGGCTGCCATGGACTCGTTATCGGACTTACCTTTGTTTCATGATATTCAAGAGCCTGCAGACAGCTATCAGACTCAACCTTCTGAGTATGAAAACCTGATTGAAGATTATGCCAGTACAGGGCTTTCTCTCAGCCGGCACCCAATTACTTTACTGGAACAAGCAGGCAAGCTCCCCCGCTTTACCCGTATGAAAGAGTTGGTCAATAAAGAGCATAAATCACTGGTGACTGTTGCAGGGCTGGTCACCGGACGTCAATCTCCTGGTACAGCGGCTGGCGTCACTTTCATTACCCTGGAAGATGACACCGGAAACATTAACGTTGTGGTCTGGGGTGCGACTGCCCGTGCTCAAAAGCAGGCTTATCTCACTTCAAAAGTCATGATGGTAAAGGGAATTTTGGAACGAGAGGGAGACGTTACACATGTGATCGCAGGCAAACTGATTGATTGTACTCATCACCTCTCAGACTTACAGAGCAAGTCACGAGACTTTCACTAAATGGCAGAGAAAACAAAGGGAGGCTTCCCTCCCTTTGTTTTCTCTGCTTTAAAGACTTCGTCGAAAACGATTATGCGTTTGACGTGAGGATCTGACGCAGTCTGTCTTGTGCGACTTCTACCAACAGGTCTGGCTGGAACTTAGAAATCAACCGGTCGCAACCCACTTTCTGCACCATGGCTTCGTTAAAGCTGCCGCTAAGAGAGGTATTTAACGTGATGAATAAATTAGCCATGCGAGGATCATTACGGACTTCGTACGTCAGCTTATAGCCGTCCATCTCTGGCATTTCTGCATCAGTAATCATCATCAGCAGTTCTTTCTCAACATCTTTGCCTTCATCGCACCAACGTTTAAGAACCGTTAACGCCTCTAAACCATCACAGCATTCGATGATATTCACACCCAGCTGAGAAAGCGTATCACGCACCTGGTTACGAGCGGTCGATGAATCATCGACAATCAATACATTGCGTCCAACCATCGCATCGGACAGCTCCTGATCAAGCACATCGGCAGAAATAGTGACATCGTAATGCACAATTTCTGCCAGTACTTTTTCAACATCAATAATTTCAACAATTTGAGAAGCATCACCGTCTTTAATCTGAGTGATAGCCGTCAGGTAGTTCGAACGCCCGGTAGTCGAAGGCGGCGGCTGAATTTCCGTCCATGCAGTATTCACGATGTTTCTGACCGAGCCAACCAAGAAGCCTTGGATCGTGCGGTTATACTCTGTCACGATCAGATTTTCCTCTTCCGCTTCACCACGCAATGGAGGAAAACCAATCGAACTACGCAGGTCAATGACAGGCACCGCCTCTCCTCTCAAAGAAGCCACACCACGGATATTATGATGAGAACCCGGAAGTTTAGTTAATGGTGGAAGCTTTATTACTTCTTTTACTTTGAACACATTAATCGCAAACAATTGACGACTATTCAACGTGAACAGCAAAAGCTCTAGTCGGTTCTCACCAACTAAGTTTGTGCGCTGATCAACTGTATTTAACACACCGGACATACTACTACCTAAATTCTGGACAACGACTTCTCTGTTGCTGAGTGGATGAAGCAGAAACAACAAAGCCTAAAATAACGATACCCACAAATGGGGAACCAGTGATAAAAATCCAATTACAACTTATTGATGTAATGAGGTTATAAGGGAAACTACATCAAAGGTGTTGATAGATCAATCAAGTGATTACATGATTAGCTGGCAAAAACAAAAAAGGGATGAAAATACAAATATCACCCCTTTGATATAATATGAAACCGATAAAAAGAGATTAACCCTCTACCACTTTCATCAGTAATTGCCCATCGTACAAAGCCTGTTTAATCAGCGCAGCTCCTGGCATTGTCGCTTGTTTATAAAAACGTGACTCTACCAACTCCAAATCTTGGTGGTAAACCGGCAGGCTCTGTTCTTCAATACAGCGGCGAATAGCCGGATACAGAACCTCTTTGGCCTGATTAATTACCCCGCCAATCAAAATCTTTTCAGGGTTAAACAAGTTAATCACAATCGCAATTGCACTCCCCAAATAACCACCCAGTTTTTCGATGACATCAACAGCAAGAGGATCGCCATTAGCCGCCGCTTCACAAATGCTTTCGATACTCATCTCTTCTTGCTCAGCAAGACTCGAAGCTTCGCCGTCAGCAATACGTTTAACTACTTCTTCTCGGATAGCCTGAGAGCTAGCCACTGTTTCCAGACAACCGATATTGCCACAATGACAACGTTTGCCATGTGGATCTATCTGTATGTGGCCCAGTTCACCAATGTTACCGTGACGACCAAGTAAAACACGGCCATCCAGAATGATACCGGCACCTAACCCATGGTGAATAGAAATCAGAACTGAGTTTTCGTTCTCTTGAGAATGGCCAAACAACTTTTCAGCTAACGCCCAAGCTCGCGTGTCGTTGGCAATGAATACCGGCAAACCTGTCGCTTTAAATATCTCAGGCCCCAAAGCAAGGTTTTGGACATTGTAGTGAGGCATTTGTAAAACAATGCCTTGTTCGGAGTTTACAAGGCCAGGTAGAGTAATCGCGATACTCGTTACACGATCCAATTGATCGGCGTAGGTTTGAAAGAACTCATCAATTTCATACAGCAAACGTTCAAGTACATCGTCTTGATCGAGCTCATGGATTTCAATTTTAGTGTCGATCAACACATCACCACCAAGCTCATGCAGCGCGATAGTCAGGTAGCCACGCCCCAAACGCATTGAAAGAAACTGCCAACCTTCATTATTGACTTGCAATCCTACCGCTGGGCGGCCACGACTGGTAGCCTCTTGAACTGTGGTTTCATGAATCAAGTGTGCTTCGATTAATTCTCGGGTGATTTTAGTAATACTCGCAGGTGCAAGCTCACTTTGCTTCGACAAATCAATCCGAGAGATAGGACCTTTTAAGTCAATCAGTTTATATACACGACCAGCATTGACCTGTTTGATATGATCAATATGGCCCGGTTGAGCCATGTACATCTTGCACTCCAAAATTCGATAACCCGTCAATTTTTTTACTTTGCGAAGTAATTGTGAAGCGAATTAATAAATCCCCGTGACAAGCATCACGCAGAAACCTGTTTGTTTGTGTATTCAATCAAATAACGAAGAATCCAGACCTGATAAATTGTGTGAAAAATAACTTATTTTATCGACCAAATTAGGAAGACAGCATAGCTGAATAACTTCGCCTCAAAACATCAAGTCATACATGCACTTTAATTAGTATCGAGGTTGTCGAACTTTTTATTCGTGTCCGGCTTAATGCCTAGAATCTGTGCATATACTTACTTACACAGAATTCAAGTTCCCATGTCTAACATCAGTATTCTTCGGAGAATCTATGACTGCCAAACTAAGAAGAACAAAAATCGTCACCACTCTTGGGCCCTCTACAGATAAAGACAATGTCCTTGAGGAGATCATCAAGGCGGGGGCTAATGTGGTACGAATGAACTTTTCACATGGCAACAGTGAAGATCATATTCAACGAGCCAATAAAGTCCGCGCGATCGCTGCTAAATTAGGGCGTCAGGTTGCTATTTTAGGCGACTTACAAGGACCGAAAATCCGAGTTTCCACATTTAAAGATGGAAAAGTTATTCTAAATGTCGGAGACAAGTTCACGCTAGATAGTGATTTGCCTAAAGGTGAAGGTAGTCAAGAGACTGTGGGTCTGGATTATAAGGAACTCCCGCACGATGTTGCTCCAAACGATATCTTATTGCTGGACGACGGCCGGGTTCAGTTACAAGTCACCAGTGTAGAAGGCAATAAAGTTCATACCCGAGTTACAGTTGGTGGTTCACTCTCCAACAACAAAGGCATCAATAAAAAAGGCGGTGGCCTGTCGGCAGACGCTCTGACCGAAAAAGACAAAGCGGATATTCTTACTGCAGCACAAATTAAAGTCGATTACCTAGCGATTTCCTTTCCCCGTAATGGCGAAGATATGCATTACGCCCGACGCTTGGCACGAGACGCGGGGTTAGAAGCCAAATTAGTAGCCAAAGTAGAACGTGCAGAAACTGTCGAAAGTGATGAATCAATTGACGATATCATTCTCGCCTCAGATGTCGTGATGGTAGCACGCGGGGATTTAGGAGTAGAAATTGGTGATCCGGAACTTATCGGTGTCCAGAAGAAGCTCATTCGCCGAGCACGCAGCCTCAATCGAGTTGTAATCACCGCCACTCAAATGATGGAATCCATGATCACCAGCCCGATGCCGACCCGGGCCGAAGTCATGGACGTCGCCAATGCAGTCTTAGATGGTACTGATGCCGTCATGCTATCAGGCGAAACCGCGGCAGGTCAGTACCCGGTAGAAACGGTAAAATCGATGGCAGAGGTTTGCCTTGGCGCTGAAAAAATGTCTGAAGCCAGTCTGTCGACCTATCGTCTTCAGCGCACCTTCGAAACAGCAGAAGAAACCATTGCAATGGCCACCATGTACTCAGCGAACCACATGGATGGCGTTCAAGCGATGATTGCATTAACAGAATCTGGCAGAACGGCATTGATAATGTCACGTCTGAGTTCAGGGTTACCTATCTTTGCGCTATCAAGAAATGAATCGACACTGAACCGGGCTGCTTTGTATCGAGGCGTCACACCTTTTTATTTTGATGCAAAATGCGATGCCGGCTTACCAACAGCTCAAGCAGCGATCGCAAGCCTAAAAGAACAAGGCTACTTACATGAGGGCGACTTGGTCATCATTACACAAGGTGACGTTATGGACGTTGTAGGCTCTACCAACTGCATGCGCATCCTTTCTGCGTAACATTTTAAGCACTAAAAATAAGGGCTCCTACGTGGAGCCCTTTCATATTAATCGTAACGCTATGCGCTTTCCCTTCCATCTATATCGATATCAAGATTAAGTTGATCATAGAGCTGCACGAAATTAAATCCGGCTTGCAAGCCCAGTTGATAATCATGTTCCAGCGCATCAGGCTCACTAAGAAGAGAAGATGAACGAAGCCCTTCTTTAGGTGCGATTTGTAAGATAAAAGTGTCATCCGGAGGCGCTGATAAAAAGGCTTGAGTAAGTTCAAACGTCTGATAATGAATCATCAGCATGTCGGCTAAACCAGAGTCAAAATTTTCACCTAAGAGATGACTTAGACGATAGAGATTATCCGCTCCAAACAGCCACCGTCCTCCGTTTAACAGAACTTGTCCGGCAAGTTTAGATTGGTGTGCAGTATTGATCTTTTGTTGGAAAAATGATGTCCAGTCTGACTTCCACTGACTCACTTTCTGCTGCCAAGACTGCTGAACTGAGTTTATCGACTCGCGATACCATTGAACTGGGCGATCGCCAATTTCACTTTGCACTCTCGCTTGCTTCTCAGAGAAAGGTTCTGTGCGAATAACAATGATATTACGTGCATTCTGTCTCCATGCCTCCTGAACAGGAACAGAAGCAGATACGCCGCCATCGACGAATTTCTGCCCGTTCAGCTCCACAGGGCCAAGGTACAGCTTGGGAATCGCACATGTTGCCAGCATCGTAGTAAACCAAGAGTCGCCAAGCATAGGGAGGTACTGATCGGAAAGCGTCTCAACATTGGTAACGGCTGCGAAAGCATTCCTGCCCCCTAAAGCCTTGCGCCCCAAATCGAGATCGAGCTTATACGGAAAGTCCTGAATTCTTTCTAGCGCCCATTCCAGCCCCATATACTGCTGATTACGGATGTACTGGAAGAGGTTAAAAAATTCGGGAGCAGTGGTAAGTTCGGTGATGAATGCCTTACCCATTCCATGTTGGCGGCATAAGTAAGGGCACAAGTTTAGTGCGCCAGCAGATGTTCCATAAAATTCATCAAAAGGATCGAAATTGGAGAGTAAGAAAGCGTCCAGCACTCCAGCGGTAAAAATCCCTCTCTGCCCTCCTCCTTGTGTGACAAGAGCAGTTTTGCCATGCCTGAAGTGCTCATACACATCGATATCGAGCTCAGTATGACTTTCGGTGACTATACCGCTGTTACGTATCATTGGCTTAAGCCTTTTCTTCGTAGAAGAAGCCTAACTAAGCGGCAGTAATTGCAATAAACCCAAAGGATAAAAGTACTGCAAAAACCACAGCAACGATAACAAGTGCGGATTTGAGATCGTGTTCCATAAAACCTCCTTAATATGTAACAAATTAATAACAGCAGAATGCAACATGATCAAGATTTGCCTCATTTGTTCGCGCCGTTTTGACTAAAACATCACAATTAACCTATACCGAAACAACTTCACGAATCTTGTTCTAGAAGAGGTAATGAATTTAAAGATGCGGCAAGATTCTAGTTATTGAGCGTGAGATTTGATGTTGATCTGTAACTTCCGTCAATCTGACGAATCATCATCCAGATAATTGAACAAAATCTAGACATACGCCCTAAAGAGCAAAAATAGTCCATACGACCAACTTAATCACCATATGGCAGTTTATTATTTCAAAATTACGTACCACAAAGCGGCAATGCACCTAACAAAAATTCATTTAACAATATTAAAACCACACAAACCTCTAACATTAACAATTATGATCTGTTGCGCTCAACATTATTAAAAGTTAGTCTGAATAGCGAAAACAGATAAATATTTCAGATTTATCAAACACACATCAACAATATGAGAGTTAATCTCTACATTCTCTTATGTAGAGCAGCATAAAAATTGGCGAAAAAATAATATATTAGAATTTAGGGAATGAATACTGACGGATAGTAGTTGTCCTTACTTCTAAAAACTCGCCCTGCTGCCTCAATATAAGAGAGCTTCATTCCTTAGGGAGTAGTACAGGAGTCAAATATGAAGCGAGAACAATGGGGATCCCGAGCAGGATTCATCTTAGCAGCAGTAGGTTCAGCCATCGGGTTGGGTAACATTTGGCGTTTCCCATACATGGCTTACGAGAATGGCGGCGGCGCATTTTTTATTCCTTACCTTTTTGCCATGATCACTGCTGGTATTCCATTCATGATCCTAGAGTTCAGTATGGGACAGAAATACCGTGGTTCAGCACCAACAACATTAGCTAAAATTCATTCGAAGTTCGAATGGCTAGGCTGGTTCCAGGTTGGTGTTGCTGCAGTCATTGCCGTTTATTATGTAGCCGTAATTGGGTGGTCTATCTCTTACTTTGGTCTTTCGTTCAACCAAGGCTGGGGGGCAGACACTAACGCATTTTTCTTTAGTGAATACCTACAATTAGGTGATAACTCACCGACTAATCTGGGCAGCATTCAGTGGAAAATCGCATTGGCGATGACCATCGCCTGGGCAATCACCTATGTTGCAATTGCTAGCGGTGTAAAATCAGGTATTGAGCGTGCATCAAAAATCATGATGCCAATCCTATTTATTATGGTGCTTTTCCTGATCGGTCGTATGGTTTTCCTACCGGGCGCGCTAGATGGTGTGAACTACATGTTCGAACCAGATTTCAGCAAAATCTGGGACGTAAAAGTATGGGCTGCGGCTTATGGTCAGATCTTCTTTACCCTAAGTATCGGTTTTGCCATCATGCTGGCTTACTCCAGCTACTTACCGGAGAAGTCAGACATCACAAACAATGCGTTTATGACGGTCTTGATTAACTGTGGTTTCTCTATTCTTGCAGGTATCATGATCTTCTCTGTTCTGGGCTACATGGCTCAGGAGCAAGGTAAACCATTAACGGAAGTTGTTTCGGCAGGTGTAGGTCTGGCGTTTGTTACATTACCAGCGGCAATTAACCTGTTACCAGCGCCTTACATCCTTGGCCCACTGTTCTTCTTTGCTTTGGTAGTTGCGGGTCTAAGCTCCCATATTTCAATCATGGAAGCCGTTACATCTGCGATTATCGACAAACTAAACTGGACTCGTAAGAAAGCTGCTAACGTCGTTATCGGTATTGGTTTTGTTGTATCGATGGCATTCGCAACTAACGGTGGGCTTCTGTTGCTTGACCTAGTTGACCATTTTGCAAACAACGTCGGTATCATGGTTGGTGGCTTAGTAGAAATCATGCTGATGGCATGGCTATTGAACCGCGTTACAGAAGTACGTGGCTATGTAAATGAACGCTCTGATTTCTCAATCGGTCAATGGTTTGAGGTCTGCTTACGCTTCGTAACACCTATTATGCTGGCAGTAATTTTAGCAACCAAACTTTATGCCTTGTTTACCGACGGCTATGGCGGTTACGACTTGACTCTAGGTTGGGCATTGATCGCAGCACTATTTATCTTCGGGCTATTAATTAACGCCGTAAACCGCAAGGAGACAGCAAAATGACAATCAGTGCAATCATCATGATGGTTATTGGTTTAGGAATTACTTGGGGTGGTGCTGCCGTTTGCATCAAACGAGCGATGAATAAACGTTAATATATATTTCTAATAAAAATGCCGGCTCAATCGCCGGCATTTTTTTATTGGCGCTCAGGTAAAGTTAGAGACTAAAAGTTATACTTTACGCCAACTGCAGCACCAAGCTGCAAATCTACACCTTTATACAAGTCAAGCTCTGGATGAAGTTGGCCGTATAAATCCCATCCTTTAGAGATATCCCAATTGACGCCAAGAGGTACACGTAAACCAAATTCATCGTCCCATTCATACCATCCACCTACGCCAATATACCAGGTGACAGGCATATTCTGGTCAAAGGTTCCGCGTTTAGCGATGTAATCAAAAGCCATCCCGTCGTTACCAATAATCCCACGGTAAGTTTTGTCGATTTCTACAACAACGCTCAATTGCTGATCAGCGGCCATACCAACAGCGAAATCCGAAGCGCCATTAGTCGCCATTGCAGCGCTCGACATAAGCCCTGCTGCCAATATAAATATCTTCTTCATACTCATTTATCAATTCTTAAAAAACAACGTGCACAATTCAAACATGTTTTAGTTTGAGTGTGTCAGCGATGGGTAAGAAAGCGGTGTGAAAACAACAAGAAGGGTTAAGGTGCGTTTGAGATCACTCTCTAAGTGGAAATATGTCCTGCACTAAGTTTAATAATGCAGGTTACTAGGGTCTGTTGATCTTTCGAGCTGATTTTTGCAGCAGTTTGTGGATTCTTTATACCAGGCCGAGGCTTTGAAATGTAGTTGCACTGCATGATAAGCCGATAACGCAGTAGAAAGGAGCCACACACAGCCCCCAGGGTTCAAGCTGGGCGGCGCCCCCAGGGTTCAAGCTGGGCGGCGCCCCGCCCCCGCTAAAAGCGTTTTACTCTTTGTTGAGAGGTGTTTTGCTTAGAATGACTAAGCTACAAACGACTAGCCGTCCGCCACTCTCCGCGATTAAAACGCTTTTTACTAGGCGTCCCCATCCGAACAAAATTTAACAGCGAAAGTTCAACAGACCCTAAGCATTAAAAAAGGAGGCCGAAGCCTCCTTTTCAATTATGTAATGAATAACTGTGATTAGCCGTGGTTACGAATCCACTCATCCATTTCAGTTTTCAGGTTGTCAGACTTAGTACCAAAGATAGCCTGAACACCACCTGCTACAACTACAACACCCGCTGCGCCTAGTTGTTTCAGTTTGTCTTGGTCAACAGCTGCAGTATCAGCTACCGCTACACGTAGACGAGTGATACACGCATCAAGACCAGTGATGTTAGCTTTACCACCGAACGCTGCTACTAGTTCACCACCCATATCTGAGCCAGAAGTAGTTGCTACTGCTTCAGTTTCATCTTCGCGACCAGGAGTTTTAAGGTCTAGTGCAGTAATTACCGCGCGGAATACCACGTAGTAGATTGCAGCGTAAATAAGACCAACACCGATCATAAGAATCATCTTCTGAGCGTTGCCAGACAGAACTAGGAAGTCAATCAGGCCATGCGAGAATGAAGTACCGTGTACGAAACCTAGAGTATTAGATACAACGTATGCAGAACCAGCTAGTAGAGCGTGGATACCATATAGTAGTGGAGCAACGAATAGGAATGAGAATTCGATTGGCTCAGTAATACCAGTTAGGAATGAAGTCAGAGCAGCAGACGCCATGATACCCATTACTTTCGCGCGGTTTTCTGGTTTAGCACAGTGAGCAATAGCGATTGCTGCTGCTGGTAGACCAAACATCTTGAACATGTAGCCGCCCGCTAGCTGACCGAAGCCATTACCCGCAGCACGAGATGCTTCATCAGCAACAAGGTAACAAGTAAGAACACCGTTCTGAACTTGACCTGCAGCGTTTACACACTTACCTGCTTCGAAGAAGAAAGGTACGTTCCACACGTGGTGTAGACCGAATGGGATTAGTGAACGCTCAACAATACCGTAGATACCGAATGCTAGCTGTGGGTTTTGCTCTGCAGCCCAATGAGAGAATGCACCGATAGCAGCACCGATTGGTGGCCAGATTACCGAAAGGATAACACCTAGGATGATCGCACCAAAACCAGTGATGATTGGCACAGCACGTTTACCCGCGAAGAAGCCAAGGTACTCTGGAAGCTGAATTTTGAAGAAACGGTTGAATGCCCAAGCAGCAAGACCACCGACAAGAATACCACCTAGTACACCTGTATCGATTTTCTCAACGCCCATAACACCAGCCATAACACCTAGAGTAGCTGTCATGATGCCGTAACCAACAATTGCAGCAAGACCAGCTACACCATCGTTGTTTGTGAAGCCCAGTGCTACACCAACAGCAAATAGAAGTGCCATTTGGCCAAATACTGAACCACCAGCTTGTTCCATTAGGTTCGAAACGATTTCTGGAATGAAGCTTAGGTGGGCTGCACCAACACCTAGTAGGATACCTGCAACTGGTAACACTGATACTGGCAGCATCAGAGATTTACCAACTTTTTGCAGGTTTGCAAAAAGGTTCTTAAACATGTTTATGCTCCTGATAAATTATAAGTATTATTTGGGCACTAACGGCACACCCCCGTAGCCTAAATGTTAGCACCCAATGAAAATGTAACCACACGTTGCATTATATTTTCCGGCTCTAAATATATATTGATGACCCTCAAACTTTCCACATAGTTACGAAATTTAGTTTCAAAACAAGCCGCAGATCACACGAAAAAACGCTGTTCAAATAGCTCAAATTAGTTATAAGCAGTTGTTTTATAACAGAAAAATTATAAACAGAATTAATTTTAAGGCGTAAATAAAATAACTAACAATGTTATTTTTAGTAACAAAATTACATTTGAGGGATTTTAATACAGATGAATCAACACAATTAGTAAACATTAAACCAAATTATTATTTTGGTTTATTTATAAACAAAAAAGGGGCTAATGCCCCTTTTTAATACGCTTAATTGATTATCATCGCAAAAAAAGATTTCTGAAATTATCGGAGGTTTTTTGACCAACTTCTGATAGTGAGCACTGTTTTAGTTGAGCGATGTACGCAGCCACCTCAACAACATACGCTGGCTGATTCTCTTTACCTCTATGTGGAACAGGCGCTAAGTAAGGTGAATCGGTTTCGATTAGCAACTTATCCAGAGGCAGTGTTTTGACCACTTCTTTAAGCTCTGTTGCCTGACGGAAAGTCACAATACCTGAAATAGAGATATAAAAACCTAAATCCAGAGCGGCTTCAGCAAACGCAAGATCTTCTGTAAAGCAATGAATTACACCGCCACACTTATCAGCGCCACCATTACGTAAGATATCGAGGGTATCTGCACGAGCATTCCGCGTATGAATGATCAACGGTTTATTAAGCCCCACCGCTAAGTCAACATGTTGCTCAAATCGCTCTTTCTGCAACGCGGCAGTTTCTGGCTGGTAATGATAATCTAAGCCAGTCTCACCAATAGCAACCACCTTATCATGTGAAGCATATTTACGAAGCTTATCCAGAGAAAAATCACTTTCTACATCCAAGGGATGCACACCACAAGACGCGTACACATTATCGTACGGGGTAATCATTTCCATCATACGAGGGAACGAGTCAAGAGTGACTCCTACGGAAAGTAACTCTGTTACATTAGCCTTTTTGGCTTTGTTAATAACGTCTTCCACATTAATGTGGAGATCGTCGTAATTCAATTTGTCTAAATGACAATGCGAATCTACGAACATAATGCCTCTCGTGATTCAATTAACCAATTCATTGATAATAGCTCCAGGTTTAAGCCGGGAAAGGCTTGTACTTGAGCCTTGAGGTCCACCAACTTTTTCGCTGATGAATACAACCCGTTATAGTTTTGCTGCTGCAGTTTATGGGCTCCCGGTAATATGTCGTCTTCATAAACACCAAACTGAACCTTCTGAGCATCAGTCAGTAGATACCACGCCCAGTTTAACGCTTTGTCTGGATTTTTCGCCATGTAGGAAGCACAGCCAGAAACGTCCGCAACAGACGAAGACAAAACTTCAATCAAGTCATTTTCGAATGCGGAATATTCTTCCAGTTCACCACTATTAACGGCCTCAAGAGTTTTAATAGGAGACCCCATATTCAGCTTTAACGCATAAGGAGGTATCTTTGTTGCCCCTTGAGCGCTTAACCATTGCACCGCCTGCTCTGTCGATGGTGGTGTGACTACCCATTGCTGACATCGGCTACGAATCGTTGGAAGTAAACGCTCCTGATTGTGAGTAACCAGCAAGAAAAGACATTTCTCACCAGGCTCTTCAAGTGTTTTCAACAATGCATTGGAAGCTGATTCATTCATCATATCAGCTGGTTCTATGACAAACACACGGTAACCATTAAGCTGAGACGACTCATGAGCAAGTCGGTTAGATGCACGGATTTGATCAACCGTGATGGACTTACCTTCTTTCTCTGGCTTTATCCAGTGTAAGTCCGGATGGCTTTGTGATTGAACTAATTGGCAGCTGTGGCAAAAACCACAAGCTTCACTGCTGTAGTTCTGACATAGAAGTGCATGACTTAAGCTTTCAACTAGCTGTTCAGCGCCCAAACCCGGTTCACTTTGAAGCAACAAAGCTCCGGGGATACGCTCAGAATCTAAACCCGCTTTCAGATTATCCCAAACCTGCTTTATCCACGGAGAATCATTAAACATGTATAACCTTATCTTTTTCGCTTATTGATGCGACAGCCACTCATTTAGAGCAGCTTGAATATCTTGCGATACTTTTTCAATCGTCTGTTCGGCATTAATTACCACAACTGAAGGATCATTGTTGGCAATCTCCAGATAACGTGCACGGGTACGCTCGAAAAAGCTAATGTCCATCTTTTCGATACGGTCTAACTCACCACGTCCACGGGCACGCTCTAATCCAACTCGAGGGTCGATATCCATATAAATAGTAAACGCTGGTCTGAAATCACCCAGCGTGGTATCTCGCAGGTTTTTCATTAAAGCAGCATCAATCTGACGACCGCCCCCCTGATAAGCCTGAGAAGACATATCATGGCGGTCACCCACAACCCATTGTCCATTGGCTAAAGCAGGTTTGATTACGTTTTCTACCAGCTGAACACGCGCCGCATAAAGAAGAAGCAACTCTGTCATATCCTGAAGGTCTTCGCCTTCCTGCTCTTCTTTTACCAGCGCTCGCATTTTTTCCGCCAGAGGGGTACCTCCGGGCTCACGAGTATTAACTATATCGTGAATACCCGATTTGTTTAGTGTGTCCAACACGGTTTGAATCGCTGTGCTTTTACCCGCGCCTTCAAGGCCCTCTATGACAATAAAGTTTGATTTCATCATTTATTCTTTCTTAGTTCTCTTAAATAGGCTCGTACAGCACGATTGTGTTCAGCAAGGGATTTAGTAAACACATGCCCGCCCTTTCCGCTTGCAACAAAATATAAATAGTTACTCTTTTCTGGATTCAGAGCTGCAACAATTGAAGCTTCACCTGCCATCGCTATTGGTGTTGGTGGTAATCCATTGATGGTGTATGTGTTATACGGCGTCGGTGTACGCAAGTCTTTTTTGCGGATGTTACCATCGTAAGCATCCCCCATTCCGTAGATTACCGTAGGATCTGTTTGTAAACGCATGCGTTTGTTCAAACGGTTAACAAATACCGAAGCAACACGTTCACGTTCAGAATCAATCGCGGTTTCTTTCTCGATGATGGAAGCGAGGATCAAAGCTTCATATTTGTTTTTAAGAGGTAACTTTTCCTGACGAGATTCCCATTTCACATCGAGAATATCATTCAGTTTCTGATGAGCGCGGTTCAACAACTGACTCTCGCTGGCACCTGCAGTGTAGTGGTACGTTTCAGCTAAAAAGAGTCCTTCTAGCTTTTCTCGCTCAATACCCAACTTAACAGCCATCTCATGTTCAGTTAAGCCAGTTAAGTCGTGCTCTATGTAAGGCGCATTTTTTAGTAAGCTGACCCATTCAGAAAAGCGACTTCCTTCCACAAAAGTAATGGCGAACTGGTGCTCTTTTCCGCTATTGAGTTTTTCCAACGCTTGATAAAGCGACATGTCAGGCTCAAGTTGGTATGTTCCGGCTCTTACCTGAAGAAGCTCTGGGTAAAGGCGAGGAATTAGACGTGTATAGTCAGACGCCTCAACCACCTCACTTTTCACCAGAGAACGCATTACCTGGTGAAAGCTTGTGCCACTCTCTACCGTAAATAATTGAGGTTGCTCAAGTAAGATTGGCTTATTCACATATTGTTTCGCCTGTGAAACAACGTAAAAAACACCCGCTGCGCTAATCAAAGCAATTAGCACAACAACAGCCAGTAGTTTTTTAATCACGTACTTAGGTTTCCTTGCAATCGTTTGGTCAGTTTTCCTATCGGAAATTCTATCTGTTGATTTCGAGTTGTAATACTCCTCACCGGAGCAACACCTAGTAATGAGTTACACATCCATACTTCGTCCGCTTCAAGCATCTCAGAAAGAGTAAAATTACCCACTTCTACTCTGATGTCGCTGGCATACAGAAATTCAAGCACTTTACGACGCATCACGCCAGCAACACCGGACAAACTTAAATCTGGCGTATAAACATCATTATCTTTAACCCAAAAAAGGTTGGCCATTGTAGTTTCAATGACATGATTTTGCACATTTAACGTTACTGCATCGGCAAACTCAGTTCCTTCAATCTCAGCTTTGGCAAGAACCTGCTCTAAGCGGTTGTTGTGTTTATGTCCGGCCAGAAGGGGCTGAATACCCAACCGAGTCTCACATACACCAAGGCAGACTCCATTTTTTTGCCACAGGGAGTAATGAGTAGGAAAAGCAAAGTTAGAAATAGTAACCACAGGGCCTTCAACCCCGCTTAGACTATAACCACGTCCGCCATTACCACGACTGAAATGAATTTTGATACCAGCATTTTCATCCTGCAGAGAAGCTAGGTTTGCCCAGTCACGTACCGTTTGCCAGTCAGGTAAAGGGATCTGCAATGTTTTGAGACATGCTTCCATACGTTCAACATGTTCGGGCCAGAACACCAACTCTCCATTTTTTGTCAGAATAGTGGTGAAGCAACCATCGCCATACTGAAAGGAGCGATCGCCAAGCGAAACGTGTGTTTGCGGAATTCCATTTACCCAAAACATTCGATTACCTTAATATTGCTGATACCAATAATTTAATGATCAGAAAATTGTGCAGGAAAAATCGCTTAAATCAAGGCAGAATGTGCAGTCACAAGTCGTTCTAATTGCAAAAATTCTAACGTAGCTATCAGCGATTTTAACCAGCAAAAATGATTAGATGATTACTGGAATTGGTATAATCTCAAATAAAACAAAACGGCTCAATGCTAAGCATCGAGCCGTTAGAATACAAGTTCCACTTACCTAAATAAGGTTAGGTAGTATTACTCTTCAAACTTTTTGAATACCAGAGAACCGTTTGTACCACCGAAGCCAAACGAGTTACAAATTGCGTATTCCATCCCATCAACTTTGCGCGCAGTGTGCGGCACAAGGTCGATATCTAGGCCTTCTTCTGGATCATCCAAATTGATAGTAGGCGGAACAATCTGCTCAACCAAAGACATCACCGTAATGATCGCTTCAACCGAGCCAGCAGCGCCTAAAAGATGACCGGTCATAGACTTAGTAGAAGAGACCAGAACCTGCTTCGAGCCTTCTTCACCAAGAGCGCGTTTCACACCTTTGATTTCAGCCACATCACCAGCAGGAGTCGAAGTACCGTGTGCGTTTACGTAACCCACTTGAGTACCCGTGATCTTAGCATCACGCATCGCCGCTTCCATCGCTAGTGCGCCACCTGAACCATCTTCACTTGGAGAGGTCATGTGGTAAGCGTCGCCAGACATACCAAAACCAACAAGCTCAGCGTATATCTTAGCGCCACGAGCCTTAGCATGTTCGTACTCTTCAAGTACCATCATGCCTGCACCATCGCCAAGAACAAAGCCGTCACGGCCTTTGTCCCATGGACGAGAAGCTTTTTGTGGTTCATCGTTACGGGTAGATAGCGCTTTAGCAGCACCAAAGCCAGCCATACCTAACGGAGTAGACGCTTTTTCTGAACCACCAGCAACCATAGCATCTGCATCACCATACGCGATCATACGGGCCGCATGGCCAATGTTATGCAAACCTGTAGTACATGCTGTCGAAATCGCGATATTAGGACCACGAAGGCCGCGCATGATAGATAAGTTACCTGCAACCATGTTTACGATGGTCGATGGAACGAAAAATGGGCTAACTTTGCGAGGGCCTTTTTCTACTAAAGAGGTGTGACCTGATTCGATCAGTTCTAGACCGCCAATGCCTGAGCCGATTGCAACACCAACTCGAGCCGCGTTTTCTTCGGTAATTTGTAAGCCAGAGTCATCAAGAGCTTGGATACCAGCTGCGACGCCGTATTGGATGAATAGATCCATTTTACGAGCATCTTTCTTAGACATGTACTCTGTGCAATCGAAATCTTTAACAAGACCTGCAAAACGAGTTGAGAAATTCGTAGCATCAAAGTGCTCGATATTCACAATACCACTTTGACCTTCTAACAGGGCTTTCCAAGATGATTCTACTGTGTTGCCTACCGGTGACAACATACCCATGCCAGTGACAACTACACGACGCTTGGACACGATATAATTCTCCGGGAATTGAATGTTTCTATGAGGGATAGAGAAAGTTGGAAAAAACACAGGCGGTCTTAGGAGACCGCCTGGGAGAGATAATTACTGAGCGCTGTTTACGTAGTCGATTGCAGCTTGAACAGTAGTGATCTTCTCAGCTTCTTCATCAGGAATCTCAGTGTCGAATTCCTCTTCTAGAGCCATAACTAGTTCTACAGTGTCTAGAGAATCAGCACCTAAATCGTCAACGAAAGAAGCTTCGTTTTTAACTTCTGCTTCGTCTACACCTAGCTGTTCAACAATGATTTTCTTTACGCGTTCTTCGATGTTGCTCATTTTTTCTTTTCCTTTACAGATTTCGCCTAATGCGATGATTCCGTAGTTTATTCGAACTATTGAAAGTTGCAAGGGGCTCCTTGCTGGTCAAACCACAAAATTAGCGAATTTAACCGAATTTCAATACATTTTTGACTTATATCATGCACAATTCTTGCGCATCGGCATGACAGGTTTATTACAGCTAACTGCAACTATAAGCTATACCACACAATGTAAAATAGCTTATTTTGCGAAAACTGTCGTATTAAACCATGTACATACCGCCATTTACATGCAAAGTTTCACCAGTAATGTACGCCGCTTCTGGAGAAGCAAGGAATGCTACTGCTGATGCAATTTCACGTGGATCGCCCAGACGACCCGCTGGCACGTTCGCTAACGTTACTGCACGTTGCTCTTCATTTAGTGCCTTAGTCATATCGGTTTCGATGAAACCAGGTGCAACGGTATTGACTGTGACACCGCGAGAAGCGACTTCGCGAGCCATGGACTTAGTAAAGCCAATAACACCCGCTTTTGCCGCAGCATAGTTAGTCTGGCCAGCGTTACCCATAGTACCGACTACTGAACCGACGTTGATAATACGGCCTGCACGCTTTTTCATCATGCCGCGCAATACCGCTTTCGACATACGGAAAATTGGTGTCAGGTTCGTATCTATGATGTCATTCCACTCATCATCTTTCATACGCATCAGTAGATTGTCGCGTGTAATACCTGCGTTGTTCACTAGAATATCGATAACGCCAAACTCATCATTGATGGTTTTTAGTGTCGCTTCAATAGACTCAACGTCTGTTACGTTAAGCGCAAGACCTTTACCGTTTTCACCAAGGTATTCGCTGATCGCAGCAGCGCCGCTTTCAGACGTTGCAGTACCAATTACTGTCGCACCACGCTCAACAAGAAGTTCTGCAATCGCACGACCAATGCCACGGCTTGCGCCTGTCACTAGAGCAATCTTACCTTCTAGATTCATCATGTTGTTTTTCCTTTGATTATCGTGATCTTATATCGGAGTTACTTAGCCGCTTCCAACGACGCTACGTCGTTAACAGCTGCTGCACTCAGTGATTTCACGATACGTTTAGTTAGGCCTGTAAGAACTTTGCCAGGGCCAAGCTCTAGAAGCGTTTCTACACCTTGTTCACTCATTAACTGCACGCTCTCTGTCCAACGAACAGGGCTGTGTAGCTGACGAACAAGTGCATCTTTAATTTTTGCCGGATCGGTTTCAGCAATAACATCAACGTTGTTGATTACCGGAACCTGCGGAGAGTTAAACTCGATTGACTCTAGAGCAACAGCAAGCTTTTCTGCAGCCGGCTTCATCAGAGCACAGTGAGAAGGTACAGATACCGGAAGAGGAAGTGCACGTTTAGCACCTGCTTCTTTACACAACGCACCAGCACGCTCTACTGCGTCTTTGCTACCTGCGATAACGACTTGGCCAGGAGAGTTAAAGTTGACTGGAGAAACCACGTCACCCTGCGCTGCCTCTTCGCACGCTTTTGCGATAGATTCGTCATCTAAACCTATGATTGCGTACATTGCACCAGTACCTGCTGGTACTGCTTCTTGCATTAGCTGCCCGCGCAGCTCGACGAGTTTAATTGCTTCTTTAAAGTCAATCACACCTGCACATACTAGTGCTGAATACTCACCCAAGCTGTGACCAGCCAGGTTTGCAGGCTGCTCAAGACCAAGCTCTTGCCATACACGCCAAATAGCCACAGAAGACGCTAACAATGCCGGCTGTGTACGGAAAGTCTGGTTTAAATCTTCAGCAGGGCCATTTTGAACAAGCGCCCATAGATCGTAACCTAGTGCGTCAGATGCTTCTGCAAATGTTTGTTTTACTACGTCATATTGTTCGCCTAGTTCAGCCAGCATACCTACTGCTTGTGAACCTTGGCCTGGAAATACGATAGCAAACTTGCTCATGTTGTTTTCCTTTAAGCAATGTAAAAATAAATAAGATGCGCTTTCGCGCACCTTAAATTTGAGTTCTCTTGAAACTTAGAATTTCACCAGAGCAGAACCCCAGGTGAAACCACCACCAAATGCTTCAAGCAGCAACGTTTGTCCGCGTTTAATACGTCCATCACGTACCGCTTCATCCAGCGCAGTCGGAACTGTTGCTGCTGAGGTATTACCATGACGGTCAAGTGTGACAACTACTTGATCCATTGGCATAGATAACTTTTTAGCTGTAGCGGAGATAATACGTAGATTTGCCTGATGCGGAACTAACCAGTCTAATTCAGACTTATCCATACCATTCTCTTTTAGTGTCTCAGTAACTAAACGAGAAAGCTGGGTAACAGCAACTTTAAATACTTCGTTACCAGCCATATGCAACCAGCTGTTAATATCTTCACTGTGCTCAAATTCACCAGGAAGCTCTTCACGACGATTCGGGAACTTAAGGCTTAATAAGTCACCAAAACGCCCATCAGCGTTGATGGTTGTTGAAAGAATACCAGGTTCTTCGCTAGCACCGACAACGACGGCACCAGCCGCATCACCAAATAAGATGATGGTTGAGCGGTCTTTCGGGTCACAGGTTTTTGACAGCGCATCCGCGCCAATCACCAATATATTTTTGCAATGACCTGTTTTGATATATTGATCGGCAACAGACAGAGCGTAAACAAATCCTGAACAGGCCGCTGCCATATCGAAAGCCGGACAATGTTTAATGCCAAGCAGAGCTTGCACCTGACATGCCGCCGAAGGAAAAGCGTGAGAGCCACTTGTCGTTGCTACGAGAATTAAATCAATATCATTTTTATCGATACCTGCCATGTCAATCGCGTTTTTCGCCGCAATGTAACCCATATCAGCAACGGTTTCATTCTCAGCAGAAATGCGACGCTCTTTAATACCTGTGCGAGCGACAACCCACTCATCACTTGTATCTACCATTTTCTCTAGATCTGCGTTAGTACGCACCTGAGATGGCAAGTAGCTGCCAGTACCTAAAATTTTGCTATACATGAAGACTAATAATGCCTCTCGAGTAAAACCGCTTCCAAACGATCGCTAATACGGCTTGGTACTTGTCGTTTGACTTCGTGTACCGCCTCTCCAAGTGCATTGACAACTGCAGATACATCAGCACTTCCATGGCTCTTAATAACAATGCCACGCAATCCTAGCAAACTTGCGCCGTTATACTGGTCGGGGTTCAGTGTTTTTAGTTCATTAAATAGCCGAGAAAACAACTTTCTAGCAATCCAGCCCTTTATCGTTGATGACATCATGCTGGTTTTTATCTTATCGATAAAAACTTGTGCTGTTCCCTCGCTCGCCTTTAAACAAACATTGCCGACGAATCCATCACAAACGATGACGTCAGCAACATCATGCAATATTTGGTTACCTTCAATATAACCGACAAAATTAATTATGTCGGTTTTAGAAAGCATTTCCGCACAGCGTTTAACCAGGTCATTGCCTTTTATTTCTTCGACACCGATATTGAGAATCGCGACACGAGAGGGACGACCTAAATGTTGCTCGGCTAAAGCGCTGCCCATCACGGCAAATTGAAATAAACTGTCTGCGTCGCATGATACATTCGCACCAAGGTCCAACATCCACGTTCGTTTTCCACTAATGGTAGGTAAAGCGGAAACTAAAGCAGGACGATCAATACCAGGAAGTAACTTAAGAACAAAACGCGAAAGCGCCATCAATGCACCGGTATTACCACCGCTTACACAAGCATCAGCTTTGTGTTCAGAAACGAGATCGATAGCCTTACGCATAGAGCTGTTTTTACTGCTACGTAATGCTAATGAAGGTTTTTCTGAGTTAGAAATGACTTTGTCAGTATGAACAATAGTCAAACGGGAATTGGTAGAAGTACCTAGTTGAGATAACTGAGACGTGATCAAAGATTGATCACCAATAAGAATCACTTTTAGCTCTGGGAAATGAGACAGTGCCTGCACGGCGGCAGGCACTGTTACGCGAGGACCGAAATCCCCGCCCATTGCATCAAGTGCAACGGTAATAGCTTGCAAAGGTTCAACCTTACTTGTTGATAACCTTGTTGCCACGGTAGTAACCTTCAGCAGTTACGTTGTGGCGTAGGTGAGTTTCACCAGAAGTCGCGTCTACAGATAGTGCAGCTGTAGTTAGCGCATCGTGTGAACGACGCATACCGCGCTTAGAACGAGTTTTACGGTTTTTTTGTACGGCCATTGACCCTACTCCTATACTATTGGGTTTAAAAACCTGAAGCAGAATCGGCTACCACACCAATTACTTTTTCAGACTTTTCAAAACGTCGAATGGATTCGGTTTCTCTTCCTCAATTTCTTCAGGAAGCTCACCAAAAACCATGTTATTTGAATCAACGCTACAATCCGCTTCATCATGCATCGCAATCTGAGGTAATGTTAAGATGAACTCATCTTCAACCAGTTGTATAAGGTCTAATTCACCGTACTCATTTAGATCTACCAAATCATAAATTTCTGGTGCTTCCTCTTCCGTCTTCTCACCGTAGTAAGGAGTGTAAAGGAATTCAACTTCACACACATGTGCGAATACCTCATTACAACGCTGACATTCTAGTTCGACTTCGATGTTAGCTTTACCAGAGATAACAACGAGTCGCTGTTCATCTATCTCAAATGACAATGAGACTTCTGCGTCGCGTTTTACGCCTTCAGTTGCTTCCGCTAAGCGCTTGAAAAGACTGGCTTGGATGATGCCATCGTAATCCAATCGTTTCTGTGCCGCCTTCGCCGGATCAACCGTTCGCGGTATTTTTACCTTTTGCATAGGGCGCGAATCTTATCTTCCAAATCAAAATTAGTCAAAGAAAAAGGCAAAAAAGTTGTACTTTTTTGCGCTTATCATAAAGAGCATTAGCCAGAATCATTTTTGATCGATTATCCTATCGGAAATGCTCCTGCAAATTGTAAATCAAAATGAAAAATTACCAACTGGTTTTAGCCTCAACCTCACCTTTTCGTAAGCAACTGCTCGAAAAGCTTTCAGTGCCGTTTGTTTGTTTGTCACCCGATTGCGACGAAACACCACTAGCTGGCGAAGAACCTCTGGATCTCGTGATGCGATTAGCTGCGAGAAAAGCAACATCTTGTACGACGAAAGAAGCGAGTTTAGTGATAGGAAGTGATCAGGTTTGTGTCATTGATAATGAAATTGTTGGCAAGCCGCTGAATCGAGAAAATGCCATCAAACAGTTACTGGCTCAAAGTGGTAAAGTCATTACTTTTTATACCGGTTTAGCTGTTCACAATACCGTGACTAAAAAAACGGAGATCGACTACGATACATTTGAGGTTCACTTCCGGGAACTTACTCATGAACAGATAGAACGCTACGTCGACAGAGAAGAGCCATTCTACTGCGCGGGCAGTTTTAAGAGCGAAGGTATGGGCATCTGTTTGTTCAAACAACTTATCGGTAAAGACCCAAATACACTTGTAGGGCTGCCGTTAATCGATCTGATTGACATGTTGCAGGTTCAGGGACTGGAAGTTCTTTAGGCTTGATAAAAATAAGGGAGCACTTGGCTCCCTATTACATAATCTGCAAAAATATCTCATCTGCTATTATTATGCGTTTCTTAACCCAGCTAACACTTTCTCTAGCTTAGGTTCCATCGCAGCATCGATTTCCATCCAATCGTCATTTGAAGGATGCTGAAACTTAATGTTTGCCGCGTGTAAAAACAGACGGTCAAGACCCATTTGCCCCGTATACGCATCAAAACGGCGATCACCATAACGGTCATCCCAAGCAATTGGATGGCCAGTATACTGCGTATGTACTCGTATTTGGTGAGTACGTCCCGTAATTGGACTAGCCTGAATCAACGTCGCCTGCTCGAACTTTTCCAAGATCTTAAAACGTGTTTCAGACGGCTTGCCATTTGGGTTAACACGAACAATGCTATTCACTTCGTTTTTCAGCAGTGGCGCATTAACCACTTTGCAGCTGCTTTTCCATTGCCCCATCACAAGTGCGAAGTAAAACTTTTTCACTGTTTTTGCTCGGAACTGAGCTTGCAGATGACGCAGAGCAGAACGCTTCTTAGCCACAAGTAAAATGCCAGAGGTATCACGGTCAATACGATGCACGAGCTCTAAGAAGCGAGCTTGTGGTCGTAACGCACGAAGCGCTTCAATCGCCCCGAACTTTAGACCACTACCACCATGAACCGCGGTTCCGGAAGGTTTATTAAGGACGAGGATATGATCATCTTCGAAAATGATCATATCCTCGAGTTCTGCAACTCTGTTCAGTTTGGTACTCGGTGCCACATCGTCTTCTTTCTTCTCCATCGTAACAGGAGGAATACGGACGAGATCACCTGCTTTTAATTTGTACTCTGCTTTAATGCGTTTTTTATTTACACGCACCTCTCCCTTACGCACGATTCTGTAAATCATGCTTTTAGGAATATCTTTTAATTGGTTACGCAAAAAATTATCAATGCGCTGACCCGCCATGTCTTCATCGATGTCGACGAACTGGACTTTAGTTCTTATTTCGTTCATGCGCGCTATTGTAAACGCAATCACACCTGACTTCACATGATTCTTTCAGCAAAAGAAACACTTGGCACCCCCAAATCACTGTAAAACCAGCCAAGTTTTTGTTTAAATTATGAAAACTCCTAACCCTGTTTCCAGTTTGCTTTCTGTCTTGTTCATTTTACCTGTTCCAATTGCTTACGAAACAGCCAGTTATAAATTGCAAAGTTTGAATTTTGTGGCAATTTTTCTATCGTTTGTATCAAAGCAGATTGCTGATAACAGCGTGCGCTGCTATAGTTCACAGCTGCTAAGGAAGGTTTGGTTACTTTTTATTCATTACCATTCATTACTCCCCAAGCAATGCGAGTAGATTGTTGATGATCAGGTGCAGCACTGGCGTAAGACACATTGACTTCAACACACTTGCCACTCTACTCCTCGCATATTCACGTTGAGTACCTACCGCCTAATCAGCGGGTTACAAGTCTATGTTTCCGACAGAAACCTCAAGAGATTTGTGATAACTGAAGTGCCCCAGAGCATCCCCTTCCAGCCGGGAGGCTGCAAAACATAAGTCATGGGATCAGGCACCGTGAAAAAGCGACCAAACAGTGGCAAGTTGACTAGAAAGATAAAAGAAAAGACAACGAGAATTTTCAATGAAAAGAATGTTAATTAACGCAACTCAAAAAGAAGAGTTGCGTGTCGCTCTGGTTGATGGCCAGCGACTTTTCGATCTTGATATCGAGAGTCCGGGACATGAATCTAAAAAAGCAAATATATACAAAGGACGTATCACGCGTATTGAACCAAGCTTAGAAGCCGCATTCGTTGATTACGGTGCTGAGCGTCACGGTTTCCTCCCTCTCAAAGAAATTGCCCGCGAATATTTCCCTGAAGGTTACACTTACCAAGGTCGTCCTAGCATTAAAGAAGTGCTAAATGAAGGCCAAGAAGTCATCGTTCAGGTGGAAAAAGAGGAACGTGGTAGTAAGGGTGCTGCTCTGACTACTTTCATCTCTCTGGCTGGTAGCTACCTTGTTCTTATGCCAAACAACCCACGAGCAGGCGGTATCTCTCGTCGCATCGAAGGGGATGAGCGTACTCAACTGAAAGCGGCCCTTAGCACACTAGAACTGCCACAAGGTATGGGTCTAATTGTGCGAACTGCTGGTGTTGGAAAGAGCGCAGAAGAACTTGAATGGGATCTAAACGTACTTCTTAACCACTGGGGTGCAATAAAAGGCGCAGCAGATTCAAACCCTGCTCCATTCCTTATTCACCAGGAAAGTAACGTTATTGTTCGTGCAATCCGTGACTATTTGCGTCGTGATATTGGTGAAATTCTAATCGACAGCAACACCATTTATGAGCGTGCAAAAGAGCACATTCAATTGGTTCGCCCAGATTTCATTAGCCGTGTTAAGAAATACGACGGTGAAGTACCGTTATTTAGTCACTACCAGATTGAAAGCCAGATCGAATCTGCTTTCCAGCGTGAAGTTCGTCTGCCATCTGGTGGTTCAATCGTTATTGACCCGACTGAAGCGCTTACCTCTATCGACATCAACTCTGCTCGTGCAACAAAGGGCGGTGATATCGAAGAGACAGCACTGAACACTAACCTTGAAGCGGCAGACGAAATTGCTCGTCAGCTACGTCTGCGTGACTTAGGCGGCCTGGTTGTAATCGACTTTATCGATATGACTCCTGTTCGCCACCAGCGTGAAGTAGAAAACCGCCTACGTGAAGCCGTTCGCCTAGATCGTGCGCGCGTTCAAATTGGTCGAATCTCTCGCTTCGGTTTGTTAGAGATGTCTCGTCAACGTTTGAGCCCTTCTCTTGCAGAAGCGAGCCACCACATTTGTCCGCGTTGTACCGGCACTGGTGTTGTACGTGATAACGAATCTCTAGCTCTGTCAGTTCTTCGTCTAATCGAAGAAGAGGCACTTAAAGATAACACTGCACAGGTATTGGCTGTAGTTCCAGTACCAATCGCATCTTACCTTCTTAACGAAAAACGTCGCTCGGTTAACCATATCGAACGTATCCAGGACGTTAAGATCACGGTTGTTCCTAACTCAGATATGGAAACACCACACTTCGAAGTGATTCGCGTCCGTGAAGGTGAAGAGTTTGATCTAATTTCTTACCTGCTTCCTCAGAAACTGGAAGCAATGAAAGAAGCGGAAGGCAAAGAACCAACAGAATCGGACATCAAGCCTAAGCGCATCGAGGAACCGGTACTTAAAGGCTTTGCCGCACCTTCGCAAACTGCCCCAGCACCGGTATCTAAACCAGCACCAGTTGCTAAGAAAGAAACAGTACAGGAAGTATCTACTCCGGGTCTGTTCAGCAAGCTGTTTAAAGCAATTGGTAACTTCCTGTTTGGTGGTTCTGAAGAAGTAAAAGAAGAGCCGAAACAGCAAGAAGAGAGAAAACCAAACCGCGATAACCGCCGCAACAAGCGTGAACGTAACGATCGCCGCCGTAGCAATCAGCGCGACAACCGTGGTGACCGCGACAATCGAGACAACCAGCGCGACAACCGTCGCCGTCGTAAGCCTCGTGATGAGCAGGCTACGGAACAGGGCGAAGTTCAGCAATCAGCGAACAAGCAACAACCGCGTAATCAAAAACGTAAACCGAAAGCTCAACAAGCAGAGAAGGCTCAAGAGCAGAAAGTAAACGCAAAAGTAGCGGAAAAAGGCTTGCAACTCGCAGCTGAAGCTCGAACTGAACCAAAACCAGACGAAAACAAGGCGAAACCAAACGCGAAAGCAGAAAAAGTTAAAGAGCGTCGTCAGCGTCGTAAACTTAACAAATCTGTACGCGTTAAAGATCAACAGGCGGCAGCGCAAGCAGAAGAAGCGCCAGTGAAAGCTCCTGAAGTTGTAGAGTCTCCAGTTACACAACCTCTGGAAGCAGTCGAAGCACAACAAGACAACCAGCAGGGAGAGACTAAGCAACGTCGTAATCGTCGTTCACCACGCCATCTTCGTGCGAGTGGTCAGCGTCGTCGCCGTGGTCGTGACCGTCGCCCTAACCCATTCCGCCTGCGTAAAGGTGGTGTAGCCTCTCCTGAGATGGCGATGGGCAAAGTGATGCCACGTTACATTCCAAAGCCAGCGCCTAAGAAAGAAGAGCGCGTTAAGGAAGAGACTACAGTAACAGCCGTACCAGCAATGCAGGGTGGTTTTGCATGTCCTGAGATGGCAATGGGTAAAGTGATTATCCGTCGTGAACTACCAGTGGTTGCAGAAGCTCCTGTTACAGAGACTAAAGCTCAAGACGTGGTTGAAACGAAAGTTGCTACACCTGTTGTAGAAGAATTGAAAGCTGCACCAGTAGCAGTGGAACAATCACCTATAGAACCGGTTGTAGAAACAGTAGAAACTCCTGTGACTGAAACGCCAGAAGCCGTAGCTGAAGCTGTACCTGCTCAAGAGCAGACAGTGGAGCCTATTGTTGCAACGCCTGAAGTAGCAGAAGTTAAAGCGCCTGTAGAAGTGAAGCAACCGAAAGCTAACGTTATTAAAGTTGTCGCCAAGCCACAAGCAAGTGCACCAATGACAAAAGCACCGGGTCCACAAGAACTTCGTGAAATCGAAGTTACTGCGGCTCCATTCAAAGCTGAACGCTACCAACCTAAAGGTGCAGGTAGCCAAGTAGCAACAAACCGCGCTTCAGCAGCTATGACTAAACCAAACTTTAACTAGTTTGACTTTGAAATAGTTAGCAAACTAAACAGAAAGGCTGCCAAAAGGCAGCCTTTCTATTATCTAAAGCAAACAAAGCGAATTGTTCACATTAATATTAATTTCTGATCACAATTGTGGCTCAATATACGCTTCATTATTGAACTTAGTCACACTTTTCGGTAGCATTCGCCGACTAAAGTTTTCGACACCATTCTGATGCTGCTCTTTTATTACTACGGTTTACACCGACTGATTTGACTCCAAATTCAACTCACGGTGGCTTGTGCAAATACGAATATGTGTCGGGATAAACTCATCTCAACGAGAACTTAAAGCAAACATGTTCGAATTTCCGCAATTTTCTAAGCACTCTGTAAAAAATGATGTGCTCTCAGGCTTAACCGTCGCACTGGCATTAGTACCTGAAGCTGTCGCATTCGCGTTCGTAGCTGGCGTGGATCCAATGGTTGGTCTTTACGCAGCATTTATTGTTGGCCTTATCACCTCTATTTTTGGTGGTCGCCCTGGTATGATTTCTGGTGCAACAGGCGCTATGGCTGTTGTAATGGTATCTCTTGTTGCCAGTCACGGGGTTCAATACCTGTTCGCAGCCATAATGCTCGCAGGTATTCTGCAAGTCGCAGCGGGTCTTTTCAAGCTAGGCAAGTTTATCCGTATCGTTCCACATCCAGTGATGATCGGCTTCGTAAATGGCCTAGCAATTGTTATCTTCCTGGCTCAGCTAGGTCAGTTTAAAGCTCCAGATATCAACGGTATACTTACTTGGTTACCACAAGACCAAATGATACTGATGCTTGGACTGGTTGCACTGACCATGGCAATCATCCATTTCTTACCAAAAATTACGACTGCAGTGCCTTCTTCGCTGGTTGCGATTGTAACGGTTACCGCATTAGTCGTTGGTTTGGATCTCGAAACCCGTACTGTTGTAGACTTCCTGCGCTCTATGTCAGGTGATGAAGCAGCAACATTGGCTGGCTCTCTGCCAACGTTCTCTATTCCAATGGTTCCTTTCACGCTAGAAACGCTGCAAATCATTCTACCTTACGCAGTAATCCTTGCTGCTATCGGTCTGATCGAATCACTACTGACTCTGACAGTTCTCGATGAGATGACTAACACTCGCGGTCAGTCAAACCGTGAATGTATCGGCCAGGGTATGGCAAACATGACGTGTTCTGTGTTCGGTGCAATGGGTGGTTGCGCGATGATTGGTCAGTCAATGATCAACGTAAACTCAGGCGGTCGCGGACGTCTTTCTGGTATCGTTGCAGCCGTGGCGCTTCTGATGTTCATTCTGTTCGCTTCATCACTAATTGAAATGATCCCATTGGCTGCACTAGTGGGTGTTATGTTCATGGTCGTGATCGGCACATTTGAGTGGGCTACATTCAAACTTGCTCGCCGCGTACCAAAACAAGATTTCTTCGTTATAGTTCTTGTAACTGTCGTTACGGTACTTACTGACCTAGCGGTAGCAGTAGCGGTAGGCGTGATTGCTTCTGCACTGATGTTTGCATGGCAACATGCTAAGCACATCTACGCAGATACCTGTCTGAACGAAGAGGGTTCAAAAGAGTACAAAATCCATGGTCCTATTTTCTTTGGTTCTGCCGCGAATTTCCTTGAGCTGTTTAATGCTCAAAATGACCCTAAAGATGTGATTGTCGACTTTGCTGACTCACGTGTTACGGATCACTCTGCAATAGAAGCGATTGAAACACTTGCGGAGCGTTACTCTGCTATTGGTAAAACGCTTCACCTTCGCCACTTAAGTCCGGATTGTCGTAAGCTACTCGACAAAGCAGGCAGCCTGGTCGAAATTAACGTGAAAGAAGATCCAAGCTATAAAGTTGCAACCGACCTTTTAGCCGGTTAATACTATCGCTATAAACAAAAAGGGATGAGCATCGCTCATCCCTTTTCCTATTGTGCGTATATTTAACAACTCATACTAAACGCGTCAAAGCTTCTTCAAAATCGCTTCAGAAGCCTCTTCAATTAAATCCAGCACCAATGTGAAGCCAGCGGCTCCGCCGTAGTAAGGATCGGGAATTTCTTCATAATCTGAATTCGAATGACTGAGAAACAACGATACTTTATCACTGTGTTCAGACGGACAAATATCCAGTAAATCCGCTAAATTCGCTCGATCCGCGGCTAAAACCATATCGAAGTTTTCAAAGTCTTTGCTTTTCACCTTTCGGGCTCTAATACCTTTAAACGAGTAACCCCTTGCTTCTCCCGCCGATTTAGCCCGTGGATCAGGGGTCTTCCCTGAGTGATATCCAATTGTACCGGCAGAATCAATTTTTACTGAGATACCAAGCTCCTTTGCTTTTGCTCTCAAAACCGCTTCTCCTGTGGGTGAGCGACATATATTACCCATACATACAACAAGTATTTTCTTCATTCTAATCCCTGATATTTTCACGGTTTTTCTTCGCAAATACATGCTCTATCATAACGACATCAAATGAGTAACCCAAGCTGTTCTATGTTTAGAACAGGCCATAATGGAATGAAGATACGATTATGTCTCAAGACGCATACAAAGAAGCACGTCATAAAGCTCGGCAGCAAAAAGTCAAACAGCAAGTAGATGCGAAAATTGCAGCAGCTCAAGAGGAAAAAGGCCTGTTACTCATTATCACTGGCAATGGTAAGGGCAAATCAACCTCTGGTTTCGGCACCATTGCTCGCGCTGTAGGACACGGCTTAAATTGCGCAGTCGCTCAATTTATCAAAGGCACGTGGGAAAACGGCGAGCGCAACTTGCTAGAAAAATTAGGCGTAGAATTCCAGGTCATGGCAACTGGTTTTACTTGGGAGACCCAAAACAAAGCCGCAGATACAGAAGCTGCTCAACTTGTCTGGCAAGAGTGCAAACGCATGCTGCAGGATGAATCCCTAGACGTCGTCCTGTTTGACGAGCTTACCTACATGGTGAGTTATGGCTACATCGATTTAGATGAGGTGGTAGACGCGCTGAACAATCGTCCTAAGATGCAGTCCGTCGTCATTACAGGCCGCGCAGCGCATCGTACACTGATTGACATGGCTGATACGGTATCAGAAGTAAAGAACGTCAAACACGCATTTGAGTCAGGTGTGAAAGCGTTAAAAGGCGTGGATTGGTAGAAAGCTATATACTAGGTGAAAGGGCCTAGGATCCTAGGCCCTTTATTTCTTTAAGTTAATTAAAAAGCCCTTTAATTAAACTATCTACTGCTTCTTTCGTTTTCTCGTCTTTGATCTTGTCAGTTAACTTCTCTACGCCACGATCAATCTCTTTCTGTGCTTTCTGTTTGAGGACATCATCGAATACCAATTTGAATTTCGGATCTGCCCACTTGCCAGATACATTGATTGGAATCGTGATGTCCTTCAGCTCGTCGATATCCTTACCGCCCTGTCCTTCCAAGGTACCAACAATGGACGTGCTGATCGTAAAGTCGACAGTCTCGTTGATGTAATTAGCTTTACCGTTACCACGCACACGCAGCAATGGAGACTGTGCCTGCAAGTTGTCAGTCGTCACCAAGCCTTTATTTAACTTCAGGGTTGCTGTCATTGCACTGAAGTCGGTTTTCTTAGCCTCGGTAGTGCTTTCCACCTTTTGCCCTTTGAACTTCGCATAGTTTTCACGAATTAGCTGAGCAACGTTAATCCCGTTAACAGCACCATCAGCAAAATTGATGTCTACCGTTCCCACCAGATTCTTTTTGATTCCGCTAGGAGTCAGGCTGTTACCTTTTACGTTAATGCCGATATTACCTGTTCCTTCGAGCTTATCGTTTTTAGCAACATCTACGAGCAGTGGCTGGACATGAACCCCTTTAATTGTATTTTGCACTGTGTATGTTGCTGGTGACTTAGTCGCATCCAGTTTCGCTTTTGCACTGATCGTACCTTGGTACAATTTCGAATTAAATGCAGTTAAGTCGAAAACCCCGCGATTGATAGTGAAGCTCGCATTCACCGCTTGCATTTTCGCATTCGCTGCTTTGAAACTGTCAATCGTGATATCACCTTTTAAGTCTACTGTATTAAGCGCCGACAAATCAGGTTCTTCTTCCGTAACTGTTGATGAACTATTACTACCTGATCCAGACGTTTTATTACCTGATGCAGATTTTTCGCTATCAGCTTGTTGGTCTAACCCAAGAAATTCATCCAAATCGATGTTAGGACTATGTAATGTAAAACGCACTTTTGGAATATCACCCAAAGTAACATCTGCCTTACCGTCTAGCTCGATTGCGTTTGCCGTTAGCTTATCCAGAACAAAGCTCAAATGGCTTTTGCTCAGGTCAAAAGATAAATCAGAGAGCATATCTATCTTCATTGGAGATTGAGGTAGCGCATCGCCTTCCAATGATGAATTGAAAGACAGGTTGTCCAACTGAACCTTACTGATCGCTTTGTCGACACTCAGTTGACCGCCGCCCTGCATATCCAATTTCATTGCAGAAACGGTGCCTTTCAAGGCGTAGCTTAAATTGTTTACTTTATCGAACTCAAAAGTATCCAAACTGATATTGGCAGATTCTATATTATTGTCAGGAGCAACATAGGTCGCATCAAAGTTGATGTTCTTCAGCGCATAGCTTGCAAGGCCTTTTTCTAGCTTAAAATCCGCTTTACCCTGAGCTGTAAATTTCTGGTCATTTAAGTCTCCCTTCAAACCAAAATCCGCGATTGTCCAATTGTCAAAAGCAAACTCAGAGAGATTTAAAGTAATATCATAAAGCTTGGCATAGCTACCCGCTTGCTTATCCTGGATTTCAAGAGAACCGTTCGATACCGTTACGCCAGCCAGATTAATGCCCCATTCAGAGCCCCCTTCCTGCTTTGAAGCACTTTGTTCCGACTCAACCTCATCGGTTTGCTGAGATTGCTGCGCTTGCGTCAATGCGTCAGTGTTCTTGCTGCCATCTTGCTTGGTTTCCAGATAGAACTGCGCACCATCTAAAGTGACATTACCAATTTCCAACTTCTTACTGAATAGAGGAGTAACGGAGACGTCAACGCTCACGGTATCCACTTTGAACAGATTTGGCTGACTGAAACCTTGAGGATTTCGAAGTTCTGTTCTGCCTAGTTCAAGGCCAATAGATGGGAAAAATTTCCAGCCAAGATCCCCCTCAATAACTAGCTCCAGCCCTGTTTGTTCTTGTACCTTTTCAACAATTAGAGGCTTGAATTGATTAGGGTTAACAAAAATTGTAAGAGCTAAAATAGCTCCAACAACTAACACGATTGGTATCGCAACAATTAAGAGCAGTTTCTTCATTTGTTTTTCCTTGCTCGTGTGTTTTTAAAATTATACTCGTTGATTTATTCTACCGCTGACAGTTCCGTGAAAGCGTGAAAATTATCCATTTTTATATTGCAACTGACTAATTTAAAAACAAAAAAAAGAAGTGACACTTAAAGTGCCACTTCTTTTCACAAAAATAAAGTGATATAGGCTTAAGCTTTCAAAAGTCTTGCAATGTGAGCTTTAAGTACATCAATGGCAATACGGTTTTTACCACCACGTGGAACAATGATGTCCGCATATTGCTTAGAAGGTTCAATAAACTGCATGAACATCGGGCGAACGGTTTTTTGATACTGTTTCAGTACTGAGTCCATCGTGCGGCCACGCTCTTCAACGTCACGCTTAACACGGCGAAGCAAACAGATATCTAATGGTGTATCCATAAATACCGTTGCATGCATCAGGTCTCGTAAACGCGGATCAGTAAGAAGAAGGATACCTTCCAGAATGATTACCTTTTTAGGCGTCATTGTAGACGTATTACTCGTTCTTGTATGGTCCGTGTAGCTGTACTCAGGTACTTCAACTGCTTCGCCACGAACCAACTTCTCAAGGTGCTCACACAACAGATCGTGATCCAGTGCACTCGGGTGATCGTAGTTAGTCTTTACTCGATCTTCCATGCTTAGGTGGCTTTGGTCGTTGTAGTAGCAATCTTCAGTGATAACACCGATTTGGTGATCGCCTACTTTCTCGCGAAGCTCGTTATATATGGTTCTCGCGATAAGACTTTTTCCAGAAGCGGAAGCGCCGGCAATACCTACAATGACGCATTGATTATTATCAGACATTAATTTGCACCCGATGATGATTTCTAGTGACGTAAAAAGATAAACTGCCTGATTATAGGGAGTTCACCTCTTGGTTACTAGCTGGAATTAGAGTTTAGTTGTAAGTTTTTCGTTACCGAAAGGATTAACTTTCAGGCGAACGTTAAAACGCGCAACTTTCAACCATTATTCTTAACAAGTTAAGTATTAATTCACCATTGTAAAATTAATTGCATCTGGCTTAGCTTTGCCTTGCCAAAACATCGTGCTACAAACTTTATCGGCTAGCTGCTTGTAGTAAACAGCATGCTCGCTGTCCGGTCGTCTGGCTACTGTCGGTATTCCTGCATCAATATCCTCACGCATAGAAATATGCAAAGGAATTTGCCCCAACAATGCTAACCCGAATTCTTGGCACATTTTTTCAGCGCCTCCCATGCCGAAGATATGCTCTGTCGCTCCACATTGACTGCAAATGTGATAGCTCATATTTTCGACTACACCTAAGACTGGCACATTAACTTTATTAAACATTGCCGCACCTTTGCGGGCATCTGCCAAGGCTAAGTCCTGAGGTGTCGTCACCAACACCGTTCCGGTAACCGGAATCTGTTGCGACAACGTAAGCTGGATATCGCCTGTACCCGGTGGCATGTCTATAACCAAGTAATCCAGTTCAGGCCAATCCGTTTCGGTTAATAGCTGAGACAAAGCCTTCGAGGCCATAGGCCCACGCCAGATTGCAGCTTCCGACTTATCGACTAAATAACCGATAGAATGAGTATAGATCCCATGTGCAAAAATAGGCTCCATCCATTTTGCATCTCGCACTTCTGGTCTAGCATCTTCTTGCCCAAGCATCATAGGCACCGAAGGGCCGTATATGTCGGCATCGAGCAGCCCCACCTTTGCACCTGAATGAGCAATCGCAAGCGCCAGATTGACTGCTGTGGTTGATTTACCCACCCCGCCTTTTGCCGAACTGACTGCAATAATGTTTTTTACGCCTTTTACAGCGTTAGTAACGTGCGTCTCCAGAGCTTTCACACTCTGTTCAATATTGAACGGAAACTCGGGTACGCTACCTGAAGCTTGTTGCTGTTTTATCCAATCATGTAATGCAACTGGAAGCTCATTGCTTGAAAACGGCAACGTAATATCTACCTCACCCTGAGCAGTGATGCTCAACGCACCGTGAATATCTGCCCAACCCTCCACCAATTGTGGATGCTGGAATTGGTTAAACCAATGACAAAAATCTTGTTTTGAAGTGAACTGATGCATAAGCCCTCCTTTGAAGCACCATGCTACCACTGACCAGTCAGAACCAGAACCCTAAAAAAACTAAGGCATTCCGCACTTTGACACCTTGGAGTTAGGGAGTTCATGGGGTAGTATTATCCATCAAAAATTTTTATACCTATCAAGAAAAGCGAATATTAAGTATGGCAAACGATCCAAGACCTCTTTCTTCAAGAAAAATGCTGGTAACTTGTGCCCTTCCGTACGCTAACGGTTCGATTCACCTTGGTCATATGCTTGAACATATCCAAGCAGATATCTGGGTTCGTTACCAACGCCTACGCGGCAACACTGTAAACTTCATCTGTGCTGACGATGCTCACGGCACGCCAATTATGCTTAAAGCGCAACAGATGGGTATTACTCCTGAAGAAATGATTGCCGCAGTTAGCGAAGAACACCAGAAAGACTTTGCTGGCTTTGATATCAGCTTTGATAACTACCACAGCACGCACTCAGATGAGAACCGCGAGCTGGCTTCGCACATCTACCTTGAACTGAAGAAAAACGGCTTTATCTCCAGCCGTACAATCTCTCAGTTGTTCGACCCAGAGAAAGAAATGTTCCTACCGGACCGTTTCGTAAAAGGTACGTGCCCGAAATGTAAGTCTGAAGACCAATACGGTGACAACTGTGATAACTGCGGTGAGACTTACAGCCCGACTGAACTAATCAACCCTAAATCTGCTGTTTCTGGTGCGACGCCAGTAATGAAAGATTCTGAGCACTTCTTCTTTGACCTGCCTCAGTTTGAAAGCATGCTAAAAGAGTGGACTCGCTCCGGCTCGCTGCAAGCTGAAACTGCAAACAAGATGCAAGAGTGGTTTGAGTCTGGTCTTCAACAGTGGGACATCTCGCGTGATGCGCCATACTTTGGCTTCGAGATCCCGGGCGAGAAAAACAAGTTCTTCTACGTATGGTTAGACGCGCCTATCGGCTACATGGGCTCTTTCAAAAACCTATGTAACAAACGTGACGATCTGGATTTCGACGAGTACTGGAACAAAGACAGCAAAACTGAACTATACCACTTCATCGGTAAAGACATTGTTTACTTCCACAGCCTGTTCTGGCCAGCAATGCTAGAAGGCTCAGGTTTCCGCAAGCCTAACAACGTATTCGTACACGGTTACGTAACGGTGAATGGCGCGAAAATGTCGAAGTCGAAAGGTACGTTTGTGAAAGCAAGCACTTACCTAGAGCACCTGGACCCAGAATGTCTGCGTTACTACTACGCAGCGAAGCTAAACAGCCGCATTGATGACCTGGATCTTAACCTTGAAGACTTCACTCAGCGCGTAAACGCTGACGTTGTTAACAAGATCGTTAACCTTGCATCACGTAACGCTGGTTTCATCGCAAAGCGTTTTGAAGGCAAGTTATCTGACAACTTTGCAGAGGCTGAGCTATACAACGAATTTGTTGCTGCTGCTGACCGTATCGCTGAGCTTTACGAAACGCGTGAATTTGGCCGAGCTATTCGTGAAATCACCGCGCTGGCAGACAAAGCAAACCAATACGTTGACGAGAAAGCACCTTGGGTTGTCGCAAAGGAAGAAGGCAAAGATCAGGAACTACAAGAAATCTGTTCTGTAGGCATCAACCTGTTCCGCGTATTGATGACTTACCTGAAACCAGTAATGCCAGCACTTGCTGCACGCACTGAAGCGTTCCTAAATCAGGAGCTGACTTGGGAAAACATCTCTGCGCCACTAACCGGTCACGAGATCACTAAGTTCAAGGCTCTGTTCAACCGTATTGATCCTAAGAACATCGAAGCGATGATCGAAGCATCAAAAGAAGATGCAGCAGCAGAAATGGCAGCAAAAGAAAAAGCTGAGGCAGAAAAGAATAAAGCTAGCCAAACTGAGCTAGATAAAGATCCAATCGCTGAAGAGATTGAGTTCGATGCTTTCGCCGCAGTTGATATGCGTATCGCTCGCATCATCTCTTGTGAGGAAGTGCCAAAGGCAAACAAACTGCTTAAATTCCAATTGGATATCGGTGGTGAAACTCGCCAGGTGTTCTCAGGTATTAAGTCAGCGTACAAACCTGAAGAGCTAGAAGGCAAGTTGACTGTAATGGTCGCAAACCTAAAACCTCGTAAGATGAAGTTTGGTATGTCTGAAGGTATGATCCTGGCAGCAGGCCCTGGTGGCAGCGATCTTTGGATTCTTGAGCCACATGAAGGTGCTCAGCCTGGTATGCGCGTAATGTAGTCAATTCTTTTAAGACTTACTCGATAAAATCCCCGCCATCAATGCGGGGATTTTTTGATCACTTTCACATTATCGGGCATTTGACGCACCAACAATGTGCAACTCATTCATTATTAACCTATAAAACCTTGTTTATATAGAATTTGAGCCAGGTACAAATTTTGCTTATCTACCTTTGCTAGGGCTAAAAGACTAACAAGGAGTAGTTATGTTTGTTTTGATTTCGACATTTCTGTCTATCGCCATCCTCGCAGGTATCTATCATCTTTCCGCGAAACGCGAGCAGCAGCACGCAAGTAAATATCAGCTTCTCACACTGTTGCGCGAAATCGTACACCTGCTTCGCCGTCACCGTGCCGCAACACACTATTCTCTTCAATTTAAACAGAACAAACAGGCAGAAATAGAAGAACTCAATGAGGTATTAACCCAGAAACTGCATTCTCTGGTGGAATCATCTCGCTTTGAAAACAAGCCTATGTACCGTGTTTTACAAATCAAGATTGAAAAAATGTTAGAGCAGTGGCAGGACGCCAGCGTCGCCCGAAATCAGATGGATCACGGCAAGCTCATTCGCCATTGCTTATTCTTAATGGATGAAGTCACTATTGCCTGGTTAGCAGCAGAACAACGCGATGAACTTCACGATGAGTACCATATGAGCTGGCAAAGCATCATAGATAATTTGGAGACCTTAACTCAATTACGAATCTGCATCAGAGACTTTGATGATCATGCAGAAAATGAACGCTTAAAGAATATCGCCTCTGTTATGTTGCGTAAACTCAATCAGTTGGCGGTGATCGCTCCACTTAGTATCGCATCACCTGTAGCCGTACGTTCTATACAGTCTTTACACGACTACGTTGAAGGAAGAACCACAGGGCTTAATGAAGAGCAGCTTTATAACATTACTTCAGACTTATCTTTAACCATTTTTAATACGTACGACCATGTTCTCTCTACGATTGTCGAAACACTTTACTTACCGTTACCCAGACTCACATTAGCGTAAAGTTTTTAGGATGGTTCATCTGGTAGTAGCAACAAAAAACCGCAGCCTGAAAACTGCGGTTTTTGCTTAAATGAATCAACATCAACTCTTAGCTGTCATCTTCAGTGAAGCTGGTTGGCAGTTCCTTTTTCATCTCGTTCCAGATAAGCGCACTGTCGATACCGTAATGACGAATCACAACTGGGAGCTGTTCACTCTTTGTACCTTCACAAGTATCCAGAAGCTGACGATAGAACTTTAGTGCAAGGTCACGAGAGGCAGGGTTTAAGAAATAGTAACTACCTACACGGTCATACAACTTCTTCAGGCCATTAAAAATAAGACCGTAGATCTGGTTGCCGGAATGAAATGCTAAGCGTTGGAAAAGCATGTAATCGTAAAAGTTGAACGTTTTAGCGATAAGAATCTCTTGGCGCTTCTGTTCATCTTTCTCGTTCTCTTCTTTAACGTTTTGCAGAACTTTATCAGCATACGGTGAAGAAGCGATAAATTCATCCCAAGAGGATGCATTCACAAGCGCTTCACAAGACTCGATAACGTTCTTAATGGTTCGCTCAGAGCTCTCTTTGTTAACTTTAAACGCATAGCGCATAAAAATTGGACTGATATTTGTACGTGCAGCAAGCAAATCTTCTACAATATTCGTTGCATTATCTACATCCAACGTCATCAACGTATCCAAAATATGCAGACCTGATGTCTCCATAAACTGATTCACTTTTGTTGGCTTACCGTGTTGGATTGTCAACCAACCATCTCGAGCCAGTCGCTGCAGCACCTCTCGTAACGTAGTTCGAGTAACACCAATCAGTTCAGACAGCTCACGCTCAGCAGGTAAAATAGAGCCAGGTGGAAAACGGCCGTTCCAAATGCTCTCGATAATATACTTCTCTGCAAATCCAGCAGGGCTTTTCGCCTTTATGACCATTATTTATCCAATATTGATTTCTGAGGGTCGATATTACTCATCATACCACTAGTTCAGGGTTTGAGAAAACTTACGATTGACAATTGAAACATACTTATTATAGAGCATAAACTCTATTAAATGTCTCAAACGTGAACCATTAATGGCTCATTTATAACTATTAAAAGCAATATTTTAATGAAAATATCCTGGACATACCTTGGGTATTAATAACGGAAACTTGATCACATTTTTATATTCAAAATATGAAAAATTACTTTGTATTTTTTCAAAAAAAATTTCAGTTAAAATATCTTTTCCTGTCACTTGTCATCATTTAGGACTCTAAAAGGCGTTTTTTTAAACTTTAGTGATACAATAACGCTCGTCTGATCGCGTTATTGCAATAAAAAGGTTTTTTAGTCCGTAGCAAGAGTCTTTTGTTATTGACTAATAGAAACCTGAGTGTAGAGTTTGCGGTCGAAAGTGAGCGGTGCTTAAGTTCAAAGGAAGTAACTTGGCAATACTACAATAAAGCAAAGGATTGTTGTTTTACTGGGTTACTGTTTTAAAAGGCTAATTAATAAGCCTAACAAACAGATACTTATGCACTATTTTGTAGTGTCCATTCATAAATATATAATAAAGAGATTTACCATGCCGATATCGCTCGGAAACGCTTTTATCAAGAACTTTCTCGGTAAAGCGCCTGACTGGTACAAAGTTGCCATTATAGCCTTCTTAATAATTAACCCTCTTGTATTCTTTTTTATAAGCCCTTTTGTCGCAGGATGGTTGTTGGTTGCTGAATTTATTTTCACACTGGCTATGGCATTAAAGTGTTACCCATTGCAGCCAGGCGGTTTACTTGCTATCGAAGCCATCGCTATTGGCATGACCAGCCCAGCTCAGGTGAAGCATGAATTAGTGGCGAATATCGAAGTATTACTACTTCTAATATTCATGGTTGCAGGCATCTATTTCATGAAACAGCTTCTGCTGTTCATTTTTACCAAAATACTACTCGGCATACGCTCAAAAGTACTCCTATCACTTGCATTCTGTTTTGCCGCAGCATTTCTATCCGCTTTCCTCGATGCATTGACAGTTATCGCCGTAGTTATCAGTGTCGCTGTCGGTTTCTACTCGATTTACCATAAAGTCGCTTCAGGCAGCCCTATCGGCGACCATGACCACACGCAAGATGACACCATCACAGAGTTGACTCGTGATGACTTAGAGCAATACCGCGCATTCTTACGTTCATTGCTTATGCACGCTGGCGTGGGTACCGCACTTGGCGGTGTGACCACAATGGTAGGTGAACCGCAGAACCTTATCATTGCGGATCAGGCAGGCTGGTTCTTTGGCGAGTTCCTGATTCGTATGTCACCAGTTACGATACCAGTACTTTTCTGCGGCCTTATCACTTGTGCGTTAGTAGAGAAACTCAAAGTCTTCGGTTACGGTTCTGAACTGCCAAACAACGTTCGCCAAATTTTGGTGGATTACGACCAAGAAGAGCGTAAGACACGTACCAAGCAAGATGTTGCGAAACTTTGGATTCAGGGTTTTATCGCGGTGTGGCTAATCGTTGCTCTTGCTCTTCACTTAGCCGCTGTGGGTCTGATTGGTCTTTCCGTTATTATACTTGCGACATCTTTCACTGGTGTGATTGACGAACACTCAATGGGCAAAGCGTTTGAAGAAGCACTGCCTTTTACCGCCCTGCTTGCAGTTTTCTTCTCGATTGTTGCCGTGATCATCGATCAAGAGCTATTTAAACCTGTCATCGATGCTGTACTTGCTGTTGAAGATAAGGGCACACAGCTTGCGCTGTTCTATGTCGCAAACGGCTTGTTATCCATGGTTTCAGATAACGTATTCGTCGGTACTGTTTACATCAACGAAGTAAAAACGGCTCTTGTAGAAGGCTTGATCACTCGCGAACAATTCGACTTATTGGCTGTGGCTATCAATACAGGTACAAACTTACCTTCAGTTGCAACGCCAAACGGACAAGCAGCGTTTCTATTCCTGCTTACCTCAGCCATTGCACCGCTAGTTCGCCTTTCTTATGGTCGAATGGTTATCATGGCGCTGCCATATACTATCGTACTCGCATTGGTAGGCCTTATGGGTATTATGTTCTTCCTCGAACCAGCGACGGCTTCTTTCTATGAGGCGGGGTGGATATCGGCGCACAGTGGTGAATTAACCGCTCCAATTTCGAGTGGCCACTAAAAATTTAAGTTGATTAAGAAACTTATAAACGATAAAAAGCTCTGAGTAATCAGAGCTTTTTCTATTTTCAGACAGGATTGAAACCGTGAACATTTTTAGATCACTTAACCAGTTTTCCAAGGGGCGCTTATCTTGGCTGCTTCTCCTATTGTTTGTCATTTTCTTTGAAGCATGTGCCCTCTACTTTCAACATGTCATGATGTTAGCACCATGTGTAATGTGTATTTATGAGCGAGTTGCGATGCTGGGAGTGGGAGTTGCTGCGATAATTGGGTTTATTTCTCCAAGTAACCCACTGTTCCGTTGGTTGGGTCTGATTACATGGGGATTCAGCGCTTTCAAAGGATTACTGCTTGCATCACAGCATGTAGATTACCAGTTCAATCCATCGCCATTCGCAACCTGTGATCTGTTCGTTACCTTCCCAGACTGGGCACCACTGAACCGATGGGCTCCTTGGATGTTTGAAGCTTATGGCGATTGTTCTAAAATCGTATGGCAGTTCTTAACATTATCAATGCCGCAGTGGTTAGTCGTCATTTTCGCTGCGAACTTAGTGTTCTTGGCTTTTGTCGTGATAGCTCAGTTTTTCCCGGCAAAACGCAGCAACCCGATCCGCTAGTTCAGATACAACGAAGCCGACCAAATGGTCGGCTTTTTCTTTTAAACTTGATGATTACTTACCACAGCATTGTTTGAACTTCTTGCCACTTTCACATGGACAAGGATCGTTACGTCCAACGCCTTTAAAAGGGTTCAAACTTTGCGACTTGTTACCGACCATCAGTGCGTCAGCACCCAATGCTACTTCACCGACCATTAAATCTAACTGTTCGATAAGATCGCCCAATGCAGGAGGCGTTTCAATACCCGCATCTCGCATATGCTGCTGAGTAGCCTCTTCATCTATCGCTAGCATCATTGTCGTTAGAAGCGCTTGCAACATACGTTGTAAGCCATCGTTGAGCTCTACATCCTGCCACTGCTCTTCAATCAATGACCAAACGGACATAAAACCTTCAGCGAAATCAGCCAACTGCTCTGGAGCTTTGTCGGTTAGTTCAAGCACCGAGTATTCATTACGTAAAATTCGGTTGTGCTGCTTGTGAATTTGCTCTTCAACAGCAGGTTGAATAGTCTTAAAGTGTTCACCTAAAAGTGGCTCTAACCAAGTTTCCGGAGCTAATGGTTTGGTTGTTAAGTTGGCGGCTAATACCGCGCCTTCAATAAACAGCGAAGATTCATCTAGCTGAACTTCACCTTTTTCAATCAATGTATATTGCATCACATCTGGTTTCCCGTGAATTTGTCTGCATTATACCCCGAAGATTGACCTCAAGTAACCTTGGACTAAGCGGTTGAACGCTCTAACTTACCGAGTCTTTTAATGACAAAGCTCCGTTACATCGCTACAATCGCCCTCCTTTTTAAAACAGTATTAGGCAAGCTATGCGAGTTGTATTAGGCCCAATGGAAGGCGTGCTAGACCATTTGATGCGCCAAATTTTGACCGAAATAAACGACTATGACCTCTGTGTGACTGAATTCGTTCGAGTGATCGATCAGCTACTGCCAGATCACGTCTTCCATCGCTTGTGTCCTGAGCTTCTACAAGGTTCTCAGACTGCATCTGGCGTTCCTGTACATGTGCAGTTATTGGGTCAGGAGCCTAACTGGATGGCAGAGAACGCAATCAAAGCTGCCCAGCTTGGTGCCCACGGTATCGATATCAACTTTGGTTGCCCAGCTAAGATGGTCAACAAAAGCAAAGGTGGCGCTGCGCTATTGCAACACCCAGAACTGATTTACCAAGTAGTAAAAGCTTGTCGCGAAGCCGTACCTGCCGAGATCCCCGTTAGTGCGAAAATCCGTCTTGGCTGGGAAAACCCTGAAGACTGTTTTGAAATTGTGGATGCGATCCAATCCGCCGGTGCAAACGAGCTGACCGTTCATGCCCGAACCAAACAAGGTGGCTATAAAGCATCAGAGATAAAATGGGAATACATCACTAAAATCCGTAAACGATTTAGTATCCCTTTAATCGCTAATGGTGAAATCTGGAACTACGAAGACGGGCAACGCTGTATTGAAACCACGGGGGTTGATTCTCTGATGGTCTGCCGCGGCGCTTTTAATATCCCAAACTTGGGCAATATGGTGAAACACAACCAACAGCCAATGTCCTGGCCAGAAGTGGTAGAACTGCTGATTTACTATTCTAAGTTTGAAATGAAAGGTGATAAAGGGTTGTACTACCCTAACCGGGTTAAACAGTGGTTCGCATACCTTCGTCAGGCTTACCCGGAAGCACAAGAATTGTTCCGCGAAATCCGTACGTTCAATAAAGCGGCACCAATTGTTGAACACATCCAAAGATATCAGGACGCATTGATCGAAGCTAATTCACAAGTCGCTTAATTAAACTAAGTTCGAGTTAATTCCTCCATCAAAAGAGCGAATATACGCTCTTTTGACTGGTTCACTAAATTGCCTCACATTACTCATTTCCAGTCATACAAAGCCGTCATTCTAAAAGCCAGACTTTACTGCTCAGTCCTTCGATATCTACTGAAAGGTTATTCTTATAATTAATAGTTTTGCTTGGCTCTAGTAGATCCGTTAAGTGTTTAACATTCAAACCTAACTGCCAGAGTGGTAAATCAGTTCTAATCGCCTCCCCCTTCATATTTATTACGATTACTACCGCTTCCTTACCAAGTTGTCTTGCATACACTAATGTGCCATCACCACAATCTAACCACTGTAAACTGCCGGACTGCAAACTCGGGAACCGTTTACGGATAGCAATCCAATGTCTGTAACTATCCAGCCAGCACATCTTTTCTTTATTCTGCCAAGGGAAACAACGCCGATTATCCGGGTCAAGGCCACCTTCCAGTCCGACTTCATCGCCGTAATAAATGCAAGGCACTCCCACGTAAGTCATCAGCAAGGTGAGTGCGATATGCATTTTTTTCTCGTCGCTTCCAACCAGCGTAAGGAACCTGGCAGTATCGTGACTATCAAGCTGGTTGAGTTGCGACAACTGATTCGCAAAAGGAATCTTTGCTCTGGCTTCATCCATCCAATGTTTAAACTCTAACGCATCTATTTTGATTGGATCGTACATGATATCTTGATTCGCAATAAAAGCTCTTACCGGGTGAGCAAAGCCGTAATAATTCATCGCCCCGTCTTCTTGTTCACCCTGTAGCCATTGAGTCGCCTCAAAAAAGTGCTCTCCCAGTACATACGCATCGGGGTTTACTGATTTTGTTGCCTGCCGGAAAGCCTCAACATAGTGCGCGTTGTTCTTGGCTCCCTCGCCTTCGCCTAACATATGAATCACGTCAAAGCGCCAGCCATCTACGGAATAAGGTGGCTTCAACCAGTATTTAATCACTGATTCATCCCCCTGATAAATGTAATCACGTATCTTTTCATTGTCGAAGTTCAGCACAGGCAGGCTACTGATCCCCTTCCAGCCAATATAATTGTCACTGTCACCTTCAAAAAAGTAAAAGCTACGATACTTAGATTTCGGATGGCCATAAGCCCCTTCGCCTTCCATTTTCATATCGAACCAAGGGTGATGGACAGAGGTATGATTAAACACTGCATCTAAGACAATTTTCATTTTCTTCGCACGTATCTTTTCACACAGCTGAGCAAATTGTTCATTGCTGCCAAACATAGGGTCTACGGTGAAGTAATCTGTCGTATCGTATTTATGATTACTTGGAGAACAAAAAATCGGATTAAGGTACAAGGCGGTTACACCAAGGTTTTCAAGGTAGTCTAACTTCTGTTCGACCCCTTTTAAGTCACCACCAAAGAACTCCTTACTTCCGGTATTTTGATGACTTCCTACTTCCTCTCCCCACGACTTTACAATCGCTTCAGGATTGTGGGTAGCATAACCCTGACGAATCGCTTGCTCATCTTTACTCGCGGAAAATCGATCAGGAAAAATCTGGTAGAAGACTTGTTGTTGAACCCACTCTGGCGGCTGGTTTTTAACATTCACCTTAAAGTGGAACTCTTTCGGTGGCACGCGCTTTTGTACACCTAGTCCATCCAGCCAGAACTGCTGCTCTTGCCGAACCAATTTAAAGACATAATGAGTCACATCTCTGTCTTTGTTAGGTTTGAATGTCGCTTGCCACAATTTAAGCTCCCCAACCGTACCTACAGGCTGCATCTCCGTCAGAAACTCTTCGTTGTCAGGCTCTGAGCGCACGTAAACCGCATCAAAGATGATATTTTCTGTCTTGAGAAATACCGTGATCTTATCTTGGTCAAATGACAGACCATCAGGTGTCTGGCTATGGAAAATAAAAGGAAGGGCCATGGCAAATACTCCTTAAAGGGCATACGCAATGACATTACTATAGGTTGAAAAAATAAAAATCCTCCTTGAGACGCTGCAGGCCAGCAACAATTCGCAAGGAGGATCACACTTGGTAGGCGTAGTTAGAATCTGTTTATCTTTCTAGATTAGTTTAGTAACAAACTATCGTCAGACAGCTCCTCACCACGTACTTTAGAGAACATTTCGAGCAAGTCAGGAACTTGCATATCCGCTCTTTGCTCACCCGCAACATCCAGTACGATTTCGCCCTGATGAAGCATCACGGTTCTGTCACCACACGCCAGTGCATCTTTCATTGAGTGTGTAACCATCATTACAGTCAAATCAAACTCATTCACAATGCGTTTGGTCAGGTCGATGACAAATGCGGCCATTCGTGGGTCTAGAGCGGCAGTATGTTCATCCAGCAAGAGCAACTTACTTTCCGACAACGTTGCCATAACCAAACTCACGGCTTGTCGTTGCCCGCCTGATAGCAAACCAATGCTGTCCCCTAGCCTATCTTCTAAACCTAAACCAAGAATACTAATGCGCTCCTGGAACAGTTTGCGGCGTTTAGCGGAAAGTGCCAGTCCCCAACCACGTTGCTTTCCACGCATGTAAGCAAGTGCCATGTTTTCTTCTATGCTCAGTTCACCACAGGTACCAGCCAGTGGGTCCTGAAAAACTCGCGCACATTGAGTTGCACGTTGAGCTACCGTTTGTCGGGTAACATCTTTACCATCGATGATTACTTGGCCTCCAATCATCGGTGTCTCACCAGTCACAGCGCCAAGCAGAGTTGACTTCCCCGCACCATTCGAACCGATGACGGTAAGGAACTGATGTTCAGGCACTTCAAGCGATACGCCTTTCAGCGCTCGGTTTTCTAAAATCGTTCCCGGGTTGAACGTCACTTGGATATTATTGAGTTCAATCATACTGCCTCCCCTGAACCATTTTTCGATGCAGCCTGTTTAGCACTGGTAACTCGTTGTTTCGCTTTCATACGTTGCTTTAGTTTTGGCGCAATTAGCGCTGCTGCAACCAGAACAGCCGTCACTAAGTTGAGATCCGATGCCTGAAGACCAAACATACCGGAACTCAGTGCAAACGCGACCGCCAGGCGGTATAGCACCGAGCCAACGATAACAGCTAATACCGCTACCCAAATTTTTCGGCCCGGAATCAAAGTCTGACCCAAAATTACCGCGGCCAAGCCGACAACAATGGTACCAACACCCGATGTAACGTCCGCGAAACTGTTGGTCTGAGCAAACAATGCCCCCGCAAAGCCAACAAATCCGTTCGACAACGCCAAACCAAAGAAAGTGTAAAAACCAGTACTGGCCCCCTGAGCAGAGACCATTCTTGCATTAACGCCTGTCGCTCTCAGGCCAAGGCCAAAGTCACTATTAAGAAGACGAACGACAAAAAATGCAGAGAATAAAACCAGCAGCCCTACCACAAGTGGACGAATGTACATTGGGTCGCCCATCGCTTCAAAAGGAGTAAGTATTGTCTCTTCCCCAAGCAGCGCCATATTTGGCTTGCCCATAATACGAATATTGATGGAAAACGCTGCAATCATGGTAAGAATGGACGCTAAAAGATGCAAAATCCCGCAACGAACAGCAAGAAACGCCGTTACCCAGCCAGTCATAGCACCAGCGATAATGGCCATCCCTGTAGCAATCCAAGGGTTAATACCGGCAACGATAGCGGTAGCAGCAACAGCAGCCCCCATGGGGAAACTACCGTCGACACTTAAGTCGGGAAAATCGAGGACACGAAACGTGAGATACACTCCCAATGCAACCAGCCCATAAATCAAGCCAATCTCGAGAGCGCCAAAAAATGCGAATGCAGACATAAAACGGCTCCTTTCTGCATGTTCAGATCAATAACAAGATCTGAAATTAAGACTTCTAACCTAATCAGGGATGCATTTATCTTCAAAGCAACTTAGCTGAGTAATACGGTGCTCAACCAAGCTTGTTGTTATTAAGTCACTTAAGAAAAGTAATAAGCCAATAGCTGACTTATTACCTTCAAAGATTTGCCTAACTTGAGTGGATAAATATATTTTCGTCCCAAAAAAGTTACTTATTGCATGCTTGTAGCACGTTCAACCACTGAGCCAGGTAGTTGGATACCCAGTTTAGAAGCTGCTTCAGGATTGATAACCAAATCCGAACCCTTTGCTACTTTTACGTCTAGCTTGCCCGGCTCCTGACCACCAAGAATAGCAGCGACATAGTCAGCGGTTTGAACACCAACCTGGTAGTAGTCAAAGCCAAGGCCGGCAATAGCGCCTTTTTCTACGTATGATGTAGCTCCGCCAAACACTGGTGTCTTAGCCTGATTAGCCGCAACAATCATACCTTCAATTGCGCTTGCCACTGTGTTGTCTGTTGGTGCATAAATGATGTCAGATTTTGCAGCGATAGCTTGTGTCGCCGATTGAACGTCTGCACTTTTCAAAGCCGTCGCTTCCACTACTTCAATGCCCTGAGCAGCGGCGCTGACTTTTAAAAGCTCAACTAAGGTTACGGCATTCGCTTCACCCGGGTTAAAGACAACACCGATGCTTTTAACTTGAGGCAGGATTTCCTGAATGAGCGCTACATGCTGAGAAACTGGCGACAGGTCAGAGAGGCCTGTTACGTTTTGTCCCGGTTGTTCCATCGTTTTCACCAACTTCGCACCAACAGGATCAGTAACCGCTGTGAAGACAACTGGAATAGAGCGAGTCGCTGAAACCAGGGCCTGAGCAGAAGGTGTTGCGATACCGACTAAAACATCCGGGTTTTCGCCGACAAACTGACGAGCGATTTGCACTGCAATTGCCGGGTTGCCTTGTGCTGTTTTGTAGTCAAACTCCAGATTTTTTCCTTCTTCATACCCTTTCGCTTTAAGGCCATCCAGTAACCCCTGACGGGCTGCATCCAATGCCGGGTGTTCAACAATTTGCGATACTGCAACCGTAGCGTTCTTAGCTAGGGCACCAGCAGATGAGAGAACGGCAGTCGCAGATAAGATAGCGGTGGCAAGTAAATGTTTCGTTTTCATCATAACTCCTTGATGTGTCTTCATCCTTGTTCTGCGAGCATTGAGTTCATCGTGGGGCTCGCAAGTCCAAAAGTGAAAAAGTAGTGTTGTGTTTGTACTTTCTTTTAAAACAATCGTGCACTTCTTGTGCATCTCATTTTTATTATTACTACTAAGTCCCGGTAAAGAAAAGAAACATTTAACACCAAAACAACATTTGTGATCACGGAAGAGTAATCTGTTGATATACGTAACTCTAATTAAATTCTTGCTAGTGAATATGAAGGTAGAGAGAGAAGAGAGATGCGGATGATTACACCGGATAATGGATATCAGGCACAAAAAATGGAGTGGCTTTCGCACACTCCATTTTTCTCTGATGAACGACCGCTAGTCAGAACCAACGCTCTAATGCAGACTTATCCAGCTGGCGAAAAGCACGATTAAGAATGACCGCCAGCTCCTTATAGCGTGGTTTGGTCTTGATAGGTTCTAATGCAAATCCGCTCTCGACAATCTTTTGATGCAGCTCTCGATACCATGAGGCAAGAGAAGGAGGAAGTTTAGTGTTAGAGCGGGTACCCAACCACCAGATTCCCTGTAGCGGCAAACTGATCGCGAACAGCGCAACGATAATAGATTGAGGCAATGCGCCATAATTATTGAACGCCATCTGAGTAAGAACGCTAATAGCAGCGACGGCAGGCATCACTTTAATACCAAAACGTGTAGCCTTAATAATACGCTGCTCTGGAAATACCGCACCCAGCTCTTTACGAACCGGCCAGATCTCCATGTAGTTTTGGCCATCTTTCAGGCTATGGATTAATCCGACTTTATTACTCATACCAGCCTCTCACTAAAATAAAGTTGAATAGTTCAACTGAAGGTGCAAAAAATTGATGAAAATTAATATTCTTTCAAATTTTTTTTGTTATCATTGCCCATTATCGCTATTCTTTGCAGGCTCTCAATCTCATTGTTGCCGTTATTTACAATTTAAGCAACTATGAGGCAACTATCTGCAAGGAACGCGTCATCGTGATGATCAAGCTCATCACTATATCTTTATATGGAATTCGAACAATTTTTGACCAGGATTAGTACGCAGCATCGCTGCTATCGTCTATTCTTGTGATGAATTTTTGATCCTTTAACTGATTTTTTTATCAGACGAATAACAGGTAGTCACACATGTCTAAGCTAGTTTTAGTTTTAAACTGCGGTAGTTCTTCTCTTAAATTTGCTGTTGTTGATGCCGAGAACGGCGACGAGCATTTATCAGGTCTTGCAGAATGTCTTCACCTTCCAGAAGCGCGCATCAAGTGGAAACTTGATGGTAAACACGAAGCTCAACTAGGTGAAGGTGCAGCACACGAAGAAGCACTAGCGTTCATGGTAGAAACTATTCTTGCTTCTAAGCCAGAGCTTTCTGAGAACCTGGCAGCTATCGGTCACCGCGTAGTACACGGCGGCGAGAAATTCACTCAGTCTGCACTTATCACTGACGAAGTACTAAAAGGTATCGAAGACTGTGCAACACTAGCACCTCTTCACAACCCTGCACACATCATCGGTATCAAAGCAGCTCAGAAATCTTTCCCAGCACTTAAGAACGTTGCTGTGTTCGATACTGCTTTCCACCAAACTATGCCTGAAGAGTCTTACCTATACGCTCTTCCTTACAACCTGTACAAAGAGCACGGCATCCGTCGTTACGGCATGCACGGTACTTCACACCTGTTCATCACTCGTGAAGTAGCAAACATTCTTGGTAAGCCAGTTGAAGAAGTTAACATCATCAACTGTCACCTAGGCAACGGTGCTTCAGTATGTGCAGTTAAAAACGGTAAGTCTGTAGATACTTCAATGGGTCTTACTCCACTTGAAGGTCTAGTAATGGGTACTCGTTGTGGTGACATCGACCCAGCTATCATTTTCCACCTGCACGACGCGCTGGGTTACTCTGTTGAGAAAATCAACACGATGCTAACTAAAGAGTCTGGCCTATTGGGTCTAACTGAAGTGACTTCTGACTGTCGTTTCGTTGAAGACAACTACGGCGCTAAAGAAGAAGCAACACGTGCAATGGACGTGTTCTGTCACCGCCTGGCTAAGTACGTAGCTGGCTACACTGCTTCTATGGACGGTCGTCTGGACGCTATCACTTTCACTGGTGGTATCGGCGAGAACTCTGGTCCTATCCGCGAACTAGTTCTAAACCGTCTTGGTATCTTCGGTATCGAAGTTGACGGTGAAGCTAACCTTAAAGCACGTTTCGGCGGCGAAGGTACTATCACTACAGCGAACAGCCGTATCCCAGCAATGGTAATCTCTACTAACGAAGAGCTTGTTATTGCTGAAGACACTGCGCGCCTAGCAGGTCTTTAATGAACTAACTGGCTAGCCAAATGGCTAGCCAGTTTTTCTTCTAAAGAGCTTTCTTTAGGGGCTCAGATCCTATTCTTTGAACATCCTGGAATAAGAATTGAGCTTTTATCTCTTTCAATAGCAAAGGTACTCTACGAATGTCTCGTACTATTATGCTTATCCCTGCAAGTGCTGGTGTTGGTTTAACTAGCGTAAGCATGGGTGTTCTTCGCGCAATGGAGCGCAAAGGCGTTAAAGTTTCTTTCTACAAACCGATCGCTCAACCACGTTCTGGTGGTGATCAACCGGATCTGACTTCAACTATCGTTGGTCACAACAGCGATATGAAGATTGGCGAGCCTATGGCGATGTCCGTTACTGAAAGCCTAATCGGTAACGACAAGATGGACGAGCTACTGGAAACTATTGTAGAACGTTACAACCAAATCAATAAAGATGCAGATGTAACGCTAATCGAAGGTCTGGTACCAACTCGTAAGCACCCATTCGCTAACCAAGTGAACGCAGAAATTGCTGCAACACTTGGCGCTGAAATTGTTCTGGTAGCAACTCCTGGTACGGACAATCCGGCTCAGCTTAAAGAGCGCATCGAAGTGGCATGTTCAAACTTCGGTGGTACTAAGAATAAAAATATCTCTGGCGTTATCATTAACAAGCTGAACGCGCCTGTTGACGAAGCTGGCCGAACTCGCCCTGACCTGTCTGAGATCTTTGACGATGCAGACAGCGCGAAGCAAAACGAAATGAAAGTGATGGAAATCTTCAACACTTCTCCAATTCGTGTACTAGGCTGCGTGCCGTGGAGTATTGATCTGATTGCGACTCGTGCAATCGATATGGCCAAACACCTTAAAGCTACCATCATTAACGAAGGTGACATTAAGACTCGCCGTATCAAGAGCATCACGTTCTGTGCACGTTCTCTGCCAAACATGATTGAGCACTTCAAACCTGGCTCTCTACTTGTTACTTCTGCAGACCGTCCAGATGTAATTGTTGCCGCTTCTCTGGCTGCAATGAACGGTGTTGATATCGGTGCAGTACTGCTAACTGGCGGTTACGACATTCCAAAAGAAATCGAAGGTCTGTGTAAGCCAGCATTCGAAACTGGCCTGCCAATCTTCAAAGCGCAAGGTAATACTTGGCAGACATCTCTGAACCTACAGAGCTTTAGCATTGAAGTACCTGCGGATGACAGAGAGCGTATCGAGTTCATCAACGAGCACGTTGCTGGTCACATCGACGGTAACTGGATCGAGTCTATGACTGAAGGTACTCAGAAGTCTCGTCGTCTGAGCCCACCAGCATTCCGCTACCAATTAACTGAGTACGCTCGTAAAGCAGGTAAGCGTATTGTACTTCCTGAAGGTGATGAGCCACGCACAGTGAAAGCTGCGGCTATCTGTGCAGAGCGCGGCATTGCAGAGTGTGTACTTCTAGGTAACCCAGAAGAGATCAAACGCGTTGCAGCGCAGCAAGGTGTTGAACTAGGCGCAGGCGTAACGATCATTGATGCAGATTCCGTTCGTGAAAACTACATTGCTCGTCTAGTTGAGCTACGTGGCGCGAAAGGCATGACTGAAGTTGTGGCTCGTGAGAAGCTACAAGACTCAGTATTCCTGGGCACAATGATGCTTGAGAACGACGAAGTTGACGGTCTGGTTTCTGGTGCTGTTCACACAACGGCGAACACTATCGTTCCTCCGTTCCAAATCATCAAGACTGCACCTAATGCGTCTATCGTATCTTCAGTATTCTTCATGCTTCTGCCTGATCAAGTACTGGTCTACGGTGACTGTGCAATCAACCCGGATCCAACAGCAGAGCAACTTGCTGAAATCGCTATCCAATCTGCAGACTCTGCAGCAGCGTTCGGTATTGAACCTCGCGTAGCAATGATTTCTTACTCTACTGGCGAATCTGGTAAGGGTGCAGACGTAGATAAAGTACGTGAAGCAACTAAACTGGCTCAAGAGAAACGTCCTGACCTTATCATCGACGGCCCTCTACAGTACGACGCAGCTATCATGGAAAACGTTGCCGCTTCTAAAGCGCCTAATTCTCCAGTAGCTGGTAAAGCGACTGTATTTGTATTCCCAGACCTAAATACTGGTAACACAACTTACAAAGCGGTACAGCGTTCAGCAGACCTAGTATCTATCGGTCCAATGCTGCAAGGTATGCGCAAGCCTGTAAACGACCTATCTCGTGGCGCGTTGGTAGACGATATCGTGTACACAATCGCACTGACAGCTATCCAGGCAGACCAAGAGCAGAAGTAATTCTAGCCTGTCTGACTGCTAAATAGCTCAGTAGATAAATAGCAAAGCCCTCGATTCGTCGAGGGCTTTTTATTTAACCTCAGCTCGGGATAAGAAAGTCTATATAGCTTTATCTTTCACATAGTTAGTCAAACTGGTAAGTCAGTGCAGCCATCTTAGATGGATAACAAGGCAAAATCACAAGTCAATAGCTAGTCTATTGCGGTGATTTTAACGCAGTTAGGCGCTAAAAGAGTTGCGATGACTGGCTTAAATTATCCCGAGTTGAGGTTATTTAGTTAATCCGAGTTCAGGTTATTTAGAAGATGGCTAGGAACATCAACCCGCCCACAATCACACAACCTATCATCACTGGTGCGACTCGGTGCCATAGCTTCCTCTCTCCTAACGCCATCACCATGCCCATTTTAACCATCGTATTCACAGATGCCGCGATAATAATACCCAACGCCGCTGTCGTCAGGTTCAAGTGCTGGGTACTTTGACGGCCAAGAGCCAGCGAGATTGCATCGACATCCGTAATACCTGATACCGCTGACAGCATCAGAACGCCGGTATTACCAAACCAATCAGAGAGAGCGTGTGAGAGCAGCATGATCACCGCAAGTAAAGCGCCAAAAACCAGTGCCGACTGCAAAGCAAGCGGGTTACTTTGTTTATTTGATTGCTCAACCTGTTCGACCTGGCTTCTTCGCCAAATCAACCAAGCTGGCAAATAAAGTGCAATCATCATAGCTAACACAATCGGCCACAGCAGTTTCACTAAATGAGGGTTGAGTACTGACACGATAACCAGCAAGCGCGGGAACATGGTGCCACAGCTCAGTAAAATACCACTTGCAAGCAGTGGACTGATACCCGGTTGCTCTCTGGATAGATGCGAGAACTGTAACGTAAGTGCAGTCGAAGAACTGAGTCCGGCAAATATCGATGTGAACAAAATTCCCCGCTTCGTACCACCAATCTTAATCGCAAAATATCCCACAAAAGAGATACTGGCGATTAATACCACCATCCACCAAATCTCGTAGGGGTTGAGTGCCTTCCACGGACCGTAGGCTTTATTTGGTAGTAGAGGGAGTAACACAATTGAAATAAGCAGTAGTCTCAAAGCAGCATCTAGTTCGTACTCTTGCAGCTTCTGCAATGCTTCATGTAGCTCTTTCTTATTATCCAGTACAAGCGCAGTAATAACCGCTGCTGAAGCGGCCAGTACCGCTTCACCGGCAACAGCGAGACAACCTAATATGAAAGTAACCAAGAGACTAACCAAGCCAGTAATACTGACATCACCACTATTCTTCTGCTTCATGACAAAGGCAATACAGGCCAGTATCACTAATGCGATAAAAGCGAAACCGAGCAGCAGCGGAGAATAATGATCAGCCAGAATAGCAACTAAACCACCAAGCAGACCCACCAGTGAATATGTACGAATACCGGCGACACGACTGCCCTCAACGCTGTTTCTCTTTACCCAACCGCGCTGAATACCAATAATCGCCCCTAGGAGCAACGCAATAAGCAGATTCCATATCTGATGCTCGCCCGTTGCAAATTCGCTGATATCCATACCCCACCTCATTAAAAGATCGGTTCTATATCATTAGTTTATGCCATGGTTTAGATACTATTTGTGAAGCTAAACTAAAAAGCGCCACAACTAGTGACGCTTTTTGAAAGACTAACCGGATAGGTGCTCACGGCCATGGGGGGATTCTAAATCTAAGTCTGGCCCTTTTGGTACTACCTGAGTTGGGTTAATGCCTGTATGGCTGAAGTAGTAATGACGCTTTATATGATAGAAGTCAGTTGTCTCCGCTACGCCATCCACCTGATACAGCTCTTTCAGATAACCTTGAATGTGAACGTAATCTGCAATGCGCTTCTTATTACATTTGAAGTGTCCGACATAGACTGCATCAAAACGAACCAATGTAGTAAACAGACGCCAGTCTGCCTCAGTGATCTTATTGCCGGTTAAGTATCTATGTGTCGCCAGATGTGCATCAATTTTATCGAGTGCGGTAAACAGCGAATCAAACGCCTCTTCATATGCATCCTGCGTGGTCGCAAATCCACAACGGTAAACACCATTATTTACATTCGGATAGATGAAATCGTTCCACTCGTCTATGGATGGTTGAAGATGTTCAGGGTAGTAGTCTTCGTTATTACCAGTGAGCTCATTGAACGCTGTATTAAACATTCGAATGATTTCAGAAGACTCATTCGAAACAATGGTGTTGGTCTTCTTATCCCAAAGAACAGGAACCGTCACGCGCCCGGTATAATCTGGTTTCGCCTGAGTATATATCTGGTGCATACAAGTATGACCAAACAGCGGTTCAGGTAAGCCCATTTGCCAGCCCTGGCTTAGCATATCCGGGCAGACGACAGTAACGTCAATATGAGCTTCTAAGCCTTTGAGCTTACGAAAAATGAGTGTGCGATGCGCCCAAGGACACGCTAGTGATACATACAAATGGTAACGACCAGATTCTGGTTGGAACTCCGCATCTGGTTCATTTTTTATCCAGTTACGAAACCCGGCGTCCTCACGGACAAATTTACCGCCGCTTGATTTCGTGTCATACCATACATCCTGCCAAATACCTTCTACTAGCTTGCCCATTCCCGCTCTCCTCTTATTCTGTTTTTCTGTTATCTATATTAGAGGTTCCTGACAAACAGAAAACATTCATACTTCGGACATGTCATTCAAGAAATTCGAATATGTGGCAAGCCAATCCAGATAAGTAAATCACAGGCATAAAAAAAGCGCGACCCTAATAAAGAGCCGCGCTTAAGCCCGTCACAGGCTGAATGGATTACACTTGAACGTGCAGACAAGATACCGCGTGAACGTCGTTACCTTGGATTGTAGGTTTTGTTTTCGCACACTCTTCTGTTGCGATAGGACAACGAGTACGGAACACACAACCTGATGGTGGATTGATCGGTGAAGGCAGATCGCCTTCCAACATTTCAATCGTCTTATTACGTTCTAAATTCGGATCTGGGATCGGAACTGCAGACATTAATGCGCGCGTGTACGGGTGTTTAGGGTCAGCAAACAGCGCATCTGATTCGCCAAGTTCAACTGCATTACCTAAATACATTACCAGTACGCGATCCGAAATGTGTTTTACCACTGACAAATCGTGTGCAATGAAGACTAAAGACAGACCAAGTTCTTTTTGCAGCTCTTTAAGCAAGTTAACTACCTGAGCCTGAATCGATACATCCAGTGCCGACACAGGTTCGTCACAGATGATCATTTTCGGTTTCAGGATAAGTGCACGTGCGATACCAATACGCTGACACTGACCACCAGAGAACTCGTGCGGGTAACGGTTGATCACGTTAGGCAGTAGACCAACTTTCGCCATCATCTCTTTAACACGGTCTTTTACTTCTTGCTTAGACAATTCTGGGTAGAACGTCTCTAACGGCTCAGCGATGATGTCGCCAACGGTCATACGCGGGTTCAGAGAAGCCAGAGGATCTTGGAAAATCATCTGGATTTCTTTACGCGTTTCACGGCGTTGTACATCTTTCATCTTAGTCAGGTCTTGACCTAACCAAACCACTTCACCTTCAGTCGCTTCGACCAAACCGATGATTGCGCGCGCAAACGTCGATTTACCACAACCTGATTCACCTACTACGCCCAGCGTTTCACCTTCGTAAAGACGAACGTTAACACCGTCGACAGCTTTCAGATTTGAAGGCTTAGACCAAGGCCACGCCGACTTTGCTGCAATGCTAAAGTGAACTTTAAGTTCTTTAACATCAAGTAATAATGGTTTACCTGCACTCATTTCTTCCAAGCCTCCCAATCAGAAAAACATGCGCGCTGACGACCATCACCGAACGGTGTCAAAATTGGCGCTTCTTGTTTACAACGATCCATCACACGGTGGCAACGTTCCTGATAAGGACAGCCAGGTGGCAGGCGAAGTAAGTTTGGCGGGTTGCCAGGAATCGTAGGCAGAATCTCACCTTCTGTATCTAGGCGAGGAATCGCTTTCAGCAGACCTTCTGCGTATGGGTGGCTCGGGTTGTAGAAGATTTCATCAACCGTACCGTATTCCATTGTACGACCAGCGTACATAACCAATACTTTGTCACATGAACCAGCAACAACACCAAGGTCGTGCGTGATCATGATGATAGCGGTATTAAACTCGTCTTTCAGTTCGTTAAGCAGTTCCATGATCTGCGCCTGAACGGTTACGTCCAGTGCAGTAGTCGGTTCATCCGCAATAAGTAACTTAGGACGACATAGCAGCGCCATCGCGATCATTACACGCTGGCGCATACCGCCGGAAAACTCGTGAGGGTACATGGTAATACGCTTACGAGCTTCCGGGATTTTCACCGCTTCAAGCATACGCACAGATTCTTCGAAGGCTTCCGCTTTACCCATGCCTTTGTGAAGCATCAGTACTTCCATCAGCTGATCACTCACCTTCATGTAAGGGTTAAGTGACGTCATTGGGTCCTGGAAGATCATAGCGATCTGTTCCGCACGAACTTTATTCAGCTCTTTTTCAGGCAGGTTTAGAATCTCTTTGCCTTCGAACTTCGCGCTACCAGAAATGATACCGTTTTTGGCCAGTAGGCCCATGATTGCAAATACAGTCTGAGATTTACCTGAACCAGACTCACCTACAATACCCAGGGTTTCGCCTTGGTTAAGTGAGAAGTTCAAATCGTTTACTGCGGTTACGATACCATCTTGAGTGGTAAATTCGACGCGCAGATCTTTGACATCTAATAAGCTCATCGTTGCTTCCTTAATCTTCTTTAATTATCTGTCTTTAGGATCCAGCGCATCGCGCAGACCGTCACCAACGTAGTTGAAGCAGAATAGAGTCACAACCATAAATGCTGCCGGGAATGCCAGCTGCCAAATTGCCACTTCCATTGTCTGTGCACCTTCTTGTAGAAGTGCGCCCCAACTTGTCATCGGCTCTTGAACACCAAGACCAAGGAACGATAGGAATGATTCAGTCAGAATCATGCTAGGAATAAGCAGCGTAGAGTAAACCGCCACGATACCAAGTACGTTCGGTACGATATGGCGAGTAATGATCTTCCAGTTACTTACACCACAAACGTGCGCTGCTTCGATAAACTCTTTACTACGTAGGCTTAGGGTCTGACCACGTACGATACGTGCCATGTCCAGCCATGCGATTGCACCAATCGCAACGAAGATAAGAATAATGTTACGTCCGAAGAAGGTTACTAGTACGATAACTAGGAACATAAACGGTACCGCGTATAGGATCTCAAGGATACGCATCATAATGCGGTCAACTTTACCGCCAATGAAGCCAGATGCTGCGCCGTAAAGCGTACCAATCAGTACTGCTACGAATGCGCCCATCACACCGACCATCAGAGAGATTCGGCCGCCAATCAGCGTACGTACGTACAAATCACGTCCTAAGCTGTCCGTACCGAACCAGTGGTCAGCATTTGGTGCGACATGCATCGCGTACCAGTCGGTATCATCAAATGCATAAGGAGCGATCATCGGCAGAATAATAACTGCCAGTGTCATCAGAACCAGGATAAACAAGCTCACCATTGCCGCTTTGTTACGCATAAAGCGGATACGGGCATCCTGCCAAAGACTGCGACCTTCAATCTCTAAGTTCTCAGAGAATTTCTCAATCGCTTCTAGGTTTTCTTTTTTCGTTAACATAACCAAACGTCCCTATTAGTAGCGAATTTTCGGGTCAATCATTGCAAGCAAAATATCTACAATCGCATTGAAAAGGATGAATAGGAATCCGATCAGAATGGTCACACCCATTACTAGCGAGTAGTCACGGTTAAATGCAGCGTTAACGAAAAGTTTACCAATGCCAGGTAAACCAAAAATGGTTTCGATAACAACAGAACCGGTAATAATACCTACAAAAGCAGGACCCATGTAAGAAACTACAGGGAGTAGTGCTGGCTTAAGCGCGTGCTTAAGAATGATGTAACGGTAACTCAGACCTTTTGCACGAGCGGTTCGGATAAAGTTACTGTTCAATGTTTCGATCATTGAGCCACGGGTAATACGTGCGAATGTCGCTACGTATAGCAGTGACATACCAATCACTGGAAGCACTAGGTACTTTAATCCACCATCATGCCAGCCACCAGCCGGGAAGATGTTCCAGTGTAGAGAGAACAGGTAGATCAGTGCCGGAGCCAATACGAATGATGGCATAACTACACCGATCATCGCCGTGGACATAATGGTGTAATCTACCCAGGTATTTTGTTTTAACGCGGCTATCGTGCCAACTGTCACCCCCATAATCAGGGTAAAGATAAAGGCGACAAAACCTACTTTTGCAGATACAGGTAACGCAACTGAAATCAGTTCGTTAACTGAATAATCCAGGTACTTAAATGATGGACCAAAGTCGCCTTGGACGACGTTAAACAAGTAAGTCGTGTATTGCTCGAATACCGGCTTATCTAGACCATATTTAGCTTCAATGTTCGCCATAACTTCTGGCGGTAACGGGCGTTCTGTCGAGAATGGGTTTCCCGGAGCGAAACGCATGAGAAAGAAAGATACGGTGATCAATACCAACATTGTTGGGATCGCCTCAAATATCCTCTTAGCGATGAATTTAAGCATAAACTCACTCTTTCAGTCTGTGACAATTAATTAATAACTAAGTGCCCAATTTCGGACAAAGTATAGGTACTGCATGTAATTGCTCACATGCAGTGCCTAATTTTTTATTATTCTATCTGATTAAGATTTACTCAGTGATGTATAGGTCTTTAGAGTAGATCTTTTCTTCTGCGTTGTTAGCTGGGAAGCCACCAACTTTAGGAGACAGTAGACGTGATTTCACGTACTGGTAGATAGGTGCAATTGGCATGTCTTTCGCCATCAGCTTTTCAGCTTCCAGGTATAGTGCCTGGCGCTCTTCGTCTGAAGTAGAAGCAAATGCCTTGTTCATGATCTCGTCGTATTCAGCGCTATCGTAGTGAATACCACCAGTAGTGTTGTTGCTCATCATTAGTGTTAGGAATGATGAAGCTTCGTTGTAGTCACCACACCAACCAGCACGAGCCACTTCAAAGTTACCTGCGTCTTTAGAAGACAGGTACGTTTTCCACTCTTGGTTTTCTAGAGTAACGTCAAGACCCAAAGTCTTCTTCCACATTGAACCTAGAGCAACCGCGATCTTCTTGTGGTTCTCTGAAGTGTTGTAAAGAAGGTTAAACTTAAGTGGGTTGTCTTTACCAAAGCCTGCTTCTTCTAGAAGACGTGCAGCTTCTGCATCACGCTCTGCCTGAGTCAGCTTACCGTATGCAGGAACTTCAGGGTTAAAGCCTGCAGTAATTTCAGGAGTCAGGAAGTATGCTGGTTTTTGACCTTGCGCTAGGATTGCATCCGTTACGATGTTACGGTCAATTGCGTAAGAGATAGCCTTACGAACACGAACATCATCAAACGGTGCTTTCTTAGTGTTGAAGATGTAGTAGTACGTACACAGGTTACCTGTTACAGAAACTTCTTGTGGGTGCTCTTTCTGAAGACGTTTGAAGTGTTCAGTTGGCAGTTCATTTGTGAAGTCGATCTCACCCGCTAGGAAACGGTTCATTTCCGCTACCTGGTTTTCGATAGGTAGGAAAGTTACTTTTTCTAGAGTTGTGTTCTCGTTGTCCCAGTACTGCTCGTTACGCTTAAGAACCAAACGCTCGTTTACAACCCAGTTATCAACAACGTATGCGCCATTGCCCACAAAGTTACCTGGCTTAGTCCACTGATCACCGAACTTCTCAACTGTTGCTTGGTGAACTGGCTTAGTTGTAGTGTGGCCCATCATCATTACGAAGTAAGGTACTGCAGTATCCAGCTCAACAACCAATGTATGGTCGTCAACCGCTTTAACACCTAGCTCGCTCTTGTCCTTTTTACCTGCAACGATGTCTTTTGCATTCTTCATCTTGGTGTATTCCATGTACCAAGCATATGGGGAAGCAGTTGCAGGATCTACTGAGCGCTGGAAGCTGTAAACGAAATCACCAGCAGTCACTGGATCGCCGTTAGACCATTTCGCATCTTTACGTAGGTGGAAAGTGAACGTTTTGTTGTCTTCAGTTTCCCAAGATTCTGCAACACCAGGAATGGTTTTGCCGTTTTCATCTTGGTTTACCAGGCCTTCAAGCAGGTCGCGAATCACGTGAGATTCAGGAACACCTTGAGATTTGTGTGGGTCAATTGTCGCTACTTCTGTACCGTTACCGCGCACTAGCTCTTGAACCGCTGCAAGTTTTGGTTCTGAAGAATCAGATTTTGCTTCAGAGGCTGGTGCAGGAGCAGGCTGTGCAGCTTGCTTTTCTTCAGGTTTATCACCACCACAACCAGCAAGAGCTAGAGACAGACCAGCGCCAGCAAATAAAGCGCGCGTGATTTTATTCTTATACATGCGTAAAACTCCAAAATTTTTATTTAGCATCCATGACCTCTTTGTAGGTCCACAAGAACGGAATGTGATTTAGATCTATTTCGCCCAAAAATTAGGCATTAAAAGCTAAAACCATACAAAGACTGCGGCGTACATTAGCAACCCTTGAAGCAATTTGCCATAAAAATGTAGTAAATAGACCATTAATCCTGCATCTAGCGCACATATCCAGTAATAAATGCCAACCAGTTAGTGACCAACAGCAAAATAAAGACCTTAAACGCACACCGGTAGATTAAAATTTCGTTTAGTCTAAATTTAAATCAAATAACAGAGCCTTACACTGAAAAAATAGGGATTACCAATACGAACACGATATGAAATTAGGTAACGACTTACTTATATATCGGACATCAATGCGCCAAAATAGTGCAAAGGAACCATTAGAAGTGACGGTAAACAAGACGTTTATGCAGGTTGATTAAGTTGAATGTTTATGTTGATAGAAAGTAACAAACAAAAAAGCTAAGCAAATGTATTGCTTAGCTTTTTTCATATCAGAACAATGACTAATGCTTGCTTCTATTTATCCCAACGCTTTGCAGCTTTGTGATCTGAATCTCGCGAGTCAATCCATCGTTCTTCGCTTATTGTGCGTTCTTTTTTCCAAAATGGTGCTTTGGTTTTGAGGTAATCCATTATGAATTCGCAAGCGTCAAATGCCGCATCTCGATGGGCGCTCGAAACACCAACAAATACAATCTGATCACCGATATCCAGATCGCCAACACGGTGAATCACTCGCACACCAAGCAGAGGCCAACGCGATTCTGCCTCATCACAAATCGCGCTTAGGCTCTTTTCCGTCATACCGGGATAATGTTCCAGATGCAAACCTATAACATTGTCACCTAAGTTCATATCACGTACTTTACCGATAAAAGTAACGACTGCCCCTGCAGCTGTACCTTCTGATAATCGCTGATATTCTTGGTCAAGAGAGAAGTCTTCGACCTGAACAGAAACACGATTGCTCATTTCACCCTCCCGTTACCGGAGGAAAAAACGCGACTTCATCACCCGACACAACTTCAGTATCAAGTGGAACTATTGACTGGTTAACGGCAGCGAGCAACTTGCCCGGCTGAAGCGCCAGATCCCACTTACCGCCCTGCTCTGTTCCTTTCTCAACCAAATATGCACGAACCGCTTCAACAGTTTCGAAGTGACTGTCTAACTCAAGGCTATCGATCCCGACCAGTTCACGAGTCTGTGCGAAGAAGAGTACTTTAATCATGACTCCACCTTAAAGTGTCCGGATTTACCCCCCGTCTTCTCAAGAAGACGAACCTGGCTAATGACCATATCTTTTTGTACCGCTTTACACATATCATAAATAGTCAGCGCTGCTACAGAGGCAGCAGTCAACGCTTCCATCTCAACACCTGTTTTACCTGCAAGCTTACATACGGATTCGATACGCACTTTGTTTTCCGCCTCAATAGCTTCTAACTGAACTTCTACTTTAGAAAGCAAAAGCGGGTGGCACAAAGGGATCAGATCCCAGGTTTTCTTCGCTGCTTGAATACCAGCAATGCGGGCCGTTGCAAATACATCACCTTTATGGTGCTGACCAGAAACGATCAGCTCAAGCGTTTCCGGTGCCATATGAACAAATGCCTCCGCCCGTGCTTCACGTACCGTTTCCGCCTTAGCAGAAACATCGACCATATTGGCTTCGCCAGATGCATTAATGTGTGTAAGTTGGGTCATGATATAGCCTTTACTCGATTCAGAACATTATACAGATAGGTGTGGCATGAAGTTGCATGGACGGTGACTCGCATCCAGCTGTTGCTTGATGATTTTAGTCCAACCGGTACGACAAGCTCCCGTGGAACCAGGCATCGCAAAAATAACGGTATGGTTTGCAAAACCGGCAATAGCACGCGACTGAATCGTTGACGTACCGATCTCTTCGTAAGAAACCATGCGGAAAAGTTCGCCAAAGCCTTCGACTTCTTTATCGAATAATGGCTTAAGTGCTTCCGGCGTACTATCACGAGAAGTAAAACCTGTACCGCCTGTTATCATAATGGCTTGAACATTCTCGTCAGCGATCCACTGAGAAACAATCGCACGGATCTTATACATGTCATCTATTACGATCTGTTTATCGACAACATTGTGACCCGCCTCTGCAGCATGTTCCGCCAGGTAGCGGCCCGATGTGTCATTTTCTTCAGTACGAGTGTCTGATACCGTCAGAACAGCAATGTTTGCCGGTTGAAATTTGCTTTCAGCGTGACCCATTTATTCACCTATTCTTTTAGATTAGTTTGTTATCAATTCTGGAAAAATTAGGGAAAGCCATGCGCTCTCCCTGCAAGTATTGAGAGAGATTAGCCACCGATAGACGCAAGATGAGGCGTCATACCTGTATTTCCGTCGTGCAGGAAGTGACTAACTGATTTGGTTTGTAACTGAGCTTGTATGCGTTCTATTAACTCAGCTTCCTGATCATCACGTTCAAGAAGGTCACGTAACTCGATACCGTGTTCACCAAACAGACACAGATGCAACTTGCCCATGGCAGAAACACGCAGTCGGTTGCAGCTCTCACAGAAGTCCTTCTCATAAGGCATAATCAATCCAATTTCCCCCTTGTAATCAGGGTGAACAAATACTTGCGCAGGACCATCATTATGTTTGCGTACTTTAAGCAGCCAACCATTCGCAATCAATTGATTACGAATTGCAACGCCGGATACGTGATGCTTGTTGAACAAATCATCCATTTCGCCAGTCTGCATCAGTTCAATAAAACGCAGTTGGATTGGGCGATCTTTAATCCAGTTAAGGAAAGCGGGCAGTTCGTTGTGGTTGAGATCTTTCATCAACACCACATTCACTTTCACTTGCTCGTAGCCGACTTCGAACGCACGCTCTATTCCATTCATCACTTCAGTGAACTTATTCTCACCGGTGATTTGATGAAACATACGAGGGTCAAGGCTATCAACACTGACATTAATATGTGTCAAACCAGCATCGCGCCAATCGGCAACCTGCTTAGCCATACGATACCCATTGGTAGTCGTTGCTACTTTTTCGATACCTGGCATCTCCGCCACAGAGTGGATAATGTCAGTAAAGTCTTTACGTAAACTAGGTTCACCACCGGTAATGCGAACTTTAGAAGTACCGCAATCGGCAAAGGCTTTTACGACCCGTTTGATTTCAGGCAGAGATAAAAAAGATGAGTTTTTTTTACCCGAAGGTTTATAACCATCAGGCAAGCAATAGGTACATTTGAAATTACATACATCCGTCACAGACAGACGTAAATAATAGAATTTACGATGAAATTTATCTTCGAATTGTTGCGCCACGGAACACCTTTCCAAACACGGGAGGCGTGGTCATTTCCAACCAAGCCCTTGTGACAGTATGTCACTGGCTCAAAACGCCTATCCTATAAATGAGACTTAGCATCGTGAGCTCGGAGTTATGGCAACCAGAGCATAAACCTCTGATAGCTTTGCGATGTAAAATACTTAATATTTATACTGGAATCCAGACTTGAGGACGAAAAAATCTCTTAAGTCACACAATTTACCGCTTAGTGAGTACCATAAAGGCACTCTCTACGTTAAATTGTAGCGGTTTTTACAAATTTCATTAGAAGAATGTAACGTATGAGTATCTATACGGATAACAAAGTCGTCGCTGTGGGCGGCGGTCACGGATTAGGTCGTATGCTGGCCGCACTACGCGACTTTGGTTCAAACGCAACCGGTATTGTCGCAACGACAGACAATGGTGGCTCTACGGGTCGAATCCGTCATTGTCAGGGGGGCATCGCCTGGGGCGATACACGCAACTGTATCAATCAGCTGATTACCGAGCCCTCTATCAGTTCAATGATGTTTGAGTATCGTTTTAAAGGCAGCGGTGAACTCGACGGTCATAATTTAGGTAACTTAATGCTGACGGCTCTGGATAACCTATCGGTCCGCCCATTGGAGGCTATCAACCTTATCCGCAACATGCTTAAAGTTGATGTGAACATTCTTCCGATGTCAGAGCACCCATCCGACCTTTCAGCCCTGTCTGTCGAAGGAAAATGGGTGACGGGTGAAACCAATGTTGACCATATGGATACTGACCTGCGTCGTTTAGACCTTTCCCCAGAAGTCCCAGCTACAAAAGAAGCAATCAGTGCACTGTCCGAAGCGGATGCAATCATTCTCGGTCCGGGGAGCTTTTTGACCAGTATTATGCCACCGCTGTTGCTACCGGAACTGGGCAAAGCAATTGCAAACAACCGTAAAGCAAAAGTAATCTTCGTCGCTAACTTAAGTCCGGAATATGGCCCCGCCGGACGCATGTCCAAGGTACAAAAGCTGGAATGGTGTGAGCGGGCATTGCAAGGCAGAAAGATTGATGTGGTACTTGCAGAAACAACAGAACAAGAAGTCCTGGATAAGTGGAATGTCATTACTGAGTCACTTGCCTCTCCCAATCGGGATTGGCGTCATGACCGTCACAAATTAAAACAAGCAATTGAAGCTCAGCTTCAAAATGGCAAATAATCCCGTTCAGAAATGACAAAGCCCTTCACAGTATTGAAGGGCTTTACAGTATTGAAGGGCTTTACCTTTAGAAAACGCTGAGTCTGTTAATTACTCCAGGAGCGATAAACATCTTGGGTATCACGCAATAAGCCAATCATCCTGCTCACTTCCTCTCCGCCTTCTAATAATTGATTGTTTTTGGCTTTCTTATCGATAGAGACCGCTAGTGCACATAAACGATCTGCGCCAAAACTGGCTGCGCTGCTTTTAAGTGCATGACTAATTTCTTTCAAGTAGTCCCGCTGAGCTTCGCCCGCATAGCTTTGCAGATTATCAATATACGTGCCCATTTCACCTAAGAAGATATCCAGCAGTAATGGAACGTTATCGCTACCTATCTCGACGGATAGCTCATCAATTTTCTGTTGATTTAATATATCCATACTCATGCTTTTTGCTGCTCTTCTTTGCTGTTCCAGACTTGTAACTTACGATAAATCGTTGAAGGGCTAACATCAAGATAACCCGCCGCTCTTGGAATATTGCCATCACACGCGTTGATCGCCCTTTCAATCGCTAATTTTTCTGTCATCCACAGTGGTACGATATCTGACGCCGTCATCGCTTTTAGTTCAACTGCATCTGCTTTGGGCTCACGAGCTAGCGGTTGATTAATTGGCGGCGGTAACATCTCGAGTGTAATTTCTTTGCCGTGATTCAAAACCACAATGTTACGCAATACATTCTGAAGCTGGCGAACGTTACCTGGCCATTCATAGCTGTTGAAACGTTCAATAACCTCCTGGGAAAAACGAACGAAGTTTTTACCCTCTTCGTGAGACATATAGCCAAGCAGCGAGTAAGCGATTTCAATAACGTCTTCACCACGCTCACGCAAAGGTGGCAAATGCAAAGGAATCACATACAGACGGTAGTACAAGTCTTCACGAAAACGTCCTTCCTGAACCTCTTTCCACGGGTCACGGTTAGTCGCACACACAAAACGTACATCCACACTTTTCATTTTGGATGAACCTACTTTCTGAAATGTACCGGTCTGGATAAAACGCAATAACTTGGTTTGCAGCTCCAAGTCCATTTCACATAACTCATCGAGGAATAGTGTTCCGCCATCAGCTAACTCTGCCGCACCTTGTCGGTCATTTGCAGCACCGGTAAAGGCGCCCTTTACGTGACCAAACAGTTCACTTTCAATAAGATCTTTGGGGATAGCCGCACAGTTAATCGCAATAAATGGTTTATCTCCGCGTTTACTCGCAGCATGGATAGCCTCGGCGCACACTTCTTTACCCGTACCACTTTCTCCGGTAATGAAAATACTTGCTTTACTGCTGGCAGCAGAGTCGATGGTCCTATACACCTGCTGCATGGTTTGGCTGCTGCCGATAAACCCCTGGTAATTCTGATTGCCAGGATTATCTGCTTCATTTTTTAACTTAGTTGCTTTACGAAGAGCATTATTTACCGTTACACGTAAACGGTCTGCTTCGCACGGCTTAATCAGGAAGTCTTGTGAGCCATGACGCATCGCCTCTACCGCTGTATCGATAGAGCCATGAGCAGTCATGAAAATGACAGGCACATCCGGATGGTCTTTTTTGACAGTATGTAGAACATCCATCCCGGTCATATCGGGTAGACGTAAATCCAGTAAGATAAGATCAGGAGTTCGATGATTCAGGCTTTCAATCGCATCGCGTCCTGTACCGACAATATTAATGTCGATACCCAGTGGCGTCAGATAAGATCGATACAGCGCAGCAACAGATGCGGTGTCTTCGACCATTAATAGATAACGCGACTTTTGATGTTGAGTGTTTTGTTGCATAACCTAGCTAATTTTTATTGTAATGTTTTAAATAATAATCGCATTCCGCTTTGCATTTTGCAATTAACATTACATAAGTTATGGGTAATTAAAGCGAATAATTTTGATTATCATACACTTGATGTTCTGGCATAAAACATGCTCAATTTTTCCTGACCCCTTGGGTCACCTAGCCAACTGACGTTGTTAGTGAACATATTGTTCGCATATAAAGCCAATAGAGCCACCTGCCTATTGGCTTCTTTTTCAAAAGGTCTTAACTCTAACTGTTTGCGATAAATTGGGCGCGTAACTTTTCAATCTCATCACGCTTTTCAGCGGCCAGCTCAAACTCCAAATCCTGTGCATGCTGGTACATCGCAGCTTCCAATCGGCTGATCTCTTTTTCTAACTGTTGTGGCGACATCACTTCATAAGACTGAGACGGCTCAGCGACTTTCGACAGCGGCACCTGCCTGCCCGTACGCTGACGCTTGGATTTGGTGATATCTCCCAGCTCCATAATGTCTTTGATGTTGCGCTTAAGCGCTTGCGGAGTGAGACCCATTTTCTCGTTGTACGCATGCTGCTTTTCACGTCGACGATTAGTCTCGTCAATTGCCTTCTTCATGGATTTGGTAATGCTATCTCCATACAAAATGGCCTTACCTTCCAGGTTTCGTGCTGCACGCCCAATAGTCTGAATCAGAGAACGTTCCGAACGTAGGAAACCTTCCTTGTCTGCGTCTAAGATAGCCACCAGCGATACTTCAGGCATATCCAGACCTTCTCGCAGCAAGTTAATTCCGACCAGAACATCAAACTCACCCAAACGAAGATCTCTGATAATTTCGACGCGCTCGACCGTATCTATATCTGAGTGAAGATAGCGTACTCGCACATCATGCTCATGCAGATACTCAGTCAAATCCTCCGCCATGCGTTTGGTTAACGTCGTAACAAGCACTCGTTCATTTTTCGCTGCTCGGATACGGATTTCAGAGAGCAAGTCATCTACCTGAGTGGCAACTGGACGAACCTCTAACACAGGATCCAACAGACCCGTAGGGCGTACGACTTGATCCGCTATATCACCATCCGATTTCTCAAGCTCATAGTTACCCGGTGTGGCAGATACAAAAATAGTCTGCGGTGCAAGTGATTCAAACTCTTCAAATTTAAGAGGACGGTTATCCAACGCAGAAGGCAGACGGAAACCAAACTCCACTAAGGTTTCTTTTCGGGAGCGGTCACCTTTATACATTGCGCCTATCTGTGGCACCGTCACGTGTGACTCATCAATAATTAACAAGCCGTCGTGAGGCAAATAATCAAAAAGTGTTGGCGGCGGCTCACCTTCAGATCGACCACTTAAGTAACGAGAATAGTTTTCGATACCAGAACAGAAACCAAGTTCGTTCATCATTTCAATATCAAACTGAGTACGCTGGCTTATACGTTGCTCTTCCAAAAGCTTGTTGTTGTCTAGTAGCTGTTTCTTACGTATTTCCAGTTCTACTTTAATTTTTTCAATCGCTTCGAGAACACGATCTCGAGGGGTAACGTAGTGGGTTTTTGGATAGATGGTATAACGTGGCAGATCGCGCTGTTTTACCACTCCGGTAAGTGGGTCAAATACGCTGATACAATCAATTTCATCATCGAACATTTCAACCCGTACTGCATCTTGATCCGATTCAGCAGGGAAAATATCAATGACCTCTCCGCGTACTCGGAACTGACCACGTTCAAACGCGACATCATTACGCGAGTATTGAAGCTCTGCTAAACGTCGTAGCATGTCGCGTTGGTCAATCACATCACCACGGCGTAAATGCAACATCATTTGCAGATATGATTCAGGATCGCCCAAACCGTAAATAGCGGAAACCGATGCTACGATGATGGCATCTTTACGTTCTAGTAATGCTTTCGTCGCCGATAATCGCATCTGCTCAATATGGGCGTTAATCGACGCATCCTTCTCGATAAAGGTATCGGTGGTCGGCACATAAGCTTCTGGTTGATAGTAGTCATAGTAAGAAACGAAGTATTCAACGGCATTATTAGGAAAGAAAGATTTCATCTCACCGTATAGCTGCGCAGCAAGGGTTTTATTTGGGGCGAGTAAAATTGCAGGGCGTTGTGACTGAGCAATCACGTTAGCCAAAGTAAAGGTTTTACCGGACCCCGTCACACCCAAAAGCGTCTGGTGCGCAAGACCCGAATCTAAGCCTTCAAGTAACTGCTTAATGGCGCTTGGTTGGTCTCCTGATGGCTGATAATCAGAGACCAGTTCATAAACTTTGCTCATACCCTTCCTCAACTTTACTGCTTTCTGGCTTGTATATACACCTTACTATTCGGCTGTATATATATACACCTTAGTAGACAAAATCCATGCCTATCTGAGTTTTATCTGCCATTGTTAATAAATTTATCTCTTTGTCTATATCGCTATAGCCTTATCTGCGTAGCTCTGATATATTACTTCGCCCTAGCTAATGATTACCGCCTAGAGTCTTCATTTAATTTCCACAAGTTTTCCCCAAAATAATACTCAAATTCCTTTTATCCCCAGAAGCCTAAATTTTATCCACTTTGCCTGCTATCGCTCAAACATCTATAAATATTTGTTTCACATGCCTAAAATGTGGCGAAATTTGCTTATAAATGCAGACAAAACAAAACACGTTTCATATAAAATAGAATTACCCAAAATTCATCAACATAGTTATCCACAATTTTAGTGGATAAGTAACTCTAGCCCTTTACTGGTAAGCGACTCAAAAAAGTAAAGAGTTAAAGGTGATATTTTTTCAAAAAAATGCAATTTATTCCTGTTGACAGCAGATTGGCTGCTCGGTAAGATTTGCCCCGCTTTCAAGCAAAGCAATTCCCCCTTAGTTCAGTTGGTAGAACGGCGGACTGTTAATCCGTATGTCGCAGGTTCGAGTCCCGCAGGGGGAGCCAAATTCAAGAAAAAGCCCAGTTAAATACTGGGCTTTTTTCGTTTTAAACTGCGACAAGTTTGTACCAAACTTTTGTCACAGAGCTAGCCGCCCGCGTCGAGTCCCGACAGGGGAGATAAAATTCAAGAAAAAAGCTCAGTTGAAAAACTGAGCTTTTTTTCGTTTTGAATTTGGGATTTGGATATATGGGAAGACCGATAGCCGATAGTTAGCTAACACTCACTTGTTCTACTTTCAACGTGTACATCAGCAAAACCATCTGACTCATACGCAGTGAAATAGTACACAGCCACACAATTATCTTGCAGACTTTTTCCCTTAGGGAAAAAAGCCAAGGCGTAGCCTCCAGTATTGTCATTGTACAATTCACTTAGCTTAATTTGATCAACAACGCATACAGAGTAATCGCAAGTTGTTGAGTACAGGCTGTTATTGTTATAACCGTTACCCAAATAGTTAAAAGTATGACTCATCAGATGCTCTAATTTGTCGTCCCATATTTCTTGCGGGTAACCATAATAGGTTTGAATATAAACACCATTAACTTCCGTCTGAACTTCACGTTGTTTTTCTGTTCCCTGAATAAGAGATTGAGCATGCACACTATCAATCACAACTTGTAATGTCGCTTTAATTCCTTTTATTGTACTCGCCCGAGCATCGTCCTGAACATTTAAAAACTTTGGCACCGCTACTACGCTCAAGATCCCTAAAATAACGATAACAATAACAAGTTCAATTAACGTAAAGCCTTTCTGTCGTCTCATCTTTTCTCTTATTAATAGCCTGATTCAATTCAAAACGAAGGCATCTTACACCGAGACAGCAACCACCGCATGTACTTCATACTATTCCCACAAAAAAAGTAGCTTTCATCGACACTTCTTCCGAAACTAGTCACAAAATCAATCAAGTACTTTCAGCATTATTACAGTCGTCAAATGGTGAGCCAAACACGATTTAAGCGCCCCTTCAAACTGATCCACCAATTCTCATTTAACCCGCAAATCATTCACCAAGCCTCTGAGTCCGATAAAAATTCATCTATCTGATTCGCATAGACGGTTATTTTTCCACCGTGTATAAAAAACCACATCGTTCACTGGTTGTTATTGGTGTCACAAAACACGATAATATTGGGATCGGATTTTAAGAACGTAAAAACTATGACCGAATATGTTTTGTTGTTGGTCGGCACTGTGCTGGTAAACAACTTTGTACTGGTGAAATTTTTGGGCCTGTGTCCTTTCATGGGTGTGTCCAAAAAATTAGAAACAGCAATTGGTATGGGCTTAGCAACAACTTTCGTGCTAACGCTCGCGTCGGTGTGTTCGTATTTAGTAGAAAGCTACATCCTTCGTCCTTTAGGCATCGAATATCTGAGAACCATGAGCTTTATCCTGGTTATTGCTGTTGTGGTTCAGTTTACAGAGATGGTTGTACACAAAACCAGCCCGACACTCTATCGCCTGCTGGGTATTTTCTTACCCTTGATTACCACTAACTGTGCTGTGTTAGGTGTTGCTCTACTTAATATCAATGAAAACCATAACTTTCTTGAGTCAATCATCTATGGTTTTGGTGCGGCTGTCGGCTTTTCACTTGTCTTAATATTATTTGCCTCCATGCGTGAGAGAATTGCTGCAGCAGATGTACCGCTTCCTTTTAAAGGTGCATCCATTGCAATGATTACAGCTGGTTTGATGTCGCTTGCCTTTATGGGCTTTACTGGTCTGGTGAAGTAAACGATGAGTACTATTTTAATTGCGATCATCGCACTTGCTGTACTAGCGGCAATTTTCGGCGCCATACTGGGCTTCGCCTCTATCCGTTTCAAAGTCGAGGCGGATCCTATCGTCGACCAAATCGATGCAATCTTGCCCCAGACTCAGTGTGGCCAATGCGGTTACCCCGGTTGTCGCCCTTACGCAGAGGCGATTGCCAATGGTGACAACATTAATAAATGTCCTCCAGGTGGACAGGCAACTATTGAGAAGCTGGCGGACCTAATGGGTGTTGAACCGGAAGAATCAGCACACGATCTCGACAGTAAAGTCCCTACGGTCGCATTTATTCACGAAGACATGTGTATCGGCTGTACTAAATGCATTCAGGCCTGTCCCGTCGACGCCATTGTTGGTGGCACAAAGGCCCTTCATACCGTTATCAAAGAAGAATGTACGGGTTGTGACTTGTGCGTGGCACCTTGTCCGACTGACTGTATAGAAATGATTCCTGTGGCAACGACCACGGACAGCTGGAAGTGGCAACTTAACGCTATTCCAGTACTTGATATTACGGATGCTGCTGAAGATGCAGCGCACGTGAAAGATTCAATTAATTAAGGTTTCGTATGTTGTCTTTGATTGAACAAATTCGTACTGGGTCGCTCTGGGATTTTCCGGGCGGTGTGCATCCGGCAGAAAACAAAAAACAATCTAATAAAACCGAGTTAGTTCATGCCGCTATTCCGGCAGAAATTGTCTTACCGTTAAAACAGCACATAGGCAAAGCAGGTAAACTTCTTGTTGCGGCAGGTGACACCGTTCTAAAAGGTCAGCCACTGACACAATCAGAGACTGGCTTTACTGCGCCGGTTCATGCGCCTACCTCAGGTCGAATCACTGCGATTGAACCTCGCACAGTCGCTCACCCATCCGGGCTAAGTGAACTATGTGCTGTGATTAAACCTGACAACAAAGATACCTGGTGCGAAAAAACGCCCGTCGCGGATTACACCCAAGAATCCGCAGATGCATTAATCGACGTTATACGTGATGCTGGTATTTCAGGTATGGGTGGCGCAGGTTTCCCTACAGCGAAAAAGATTCAATCCGGAGTTGCCCGCACGGAAATCCTGATTGTTAACGCGGCAGAATGTGAGCCATATATCACTGCCGATGACAAACTTATTCAGGAACATGCCGACGAACTAATTCAGGGCATTGAGGTTGTCGAACATATCTTAAAACCCAAACTGACGATAATCGGTATCGAAGACAACAAACCAGATGCTATTAAAGCGCTTGAGAAAGCTGCTTTAAATAAAGATATTGTTATCCGCGTTATCCCAACCAAATATCCGTCTGGCGGCGAAAAACAGCTGATCAAAATTCTGACCAATAAAGAAGTACCTAGCGGGGCGATTCCTGCTGATATTGGCATCTTAGTTCAGAATGTTGGCTCTTTGTACTCTATTAAACGAGCTGTCATTGATGGTGAGCCTATCATAGAGCGTGTCGTAACCCTTACTGGTAAAACGTTTAAACAGCCGCGTAATGTCTGGGCGTTATTGGGCACGCCAGTACAAGCTCTGCTTGATGAATTTGGTTACAAGGCTGATAAAAAACTCCCTCGCTTGATCATGGGCGGCCCGATGATGGGCTTTACCCTGCCCCACTCTCAGGTGCCAATTACCAAGACAGCAAACTGTATACTTGCACCAACTCGCTTTGAGATTTCTGCAAATCAATATGAGATGGAATGTATTCGCTGCGGACAATGTGCCGAAGCCTGCCCTGCATCGTTACTTCCTCAGCAGCTCTTGTGGCATTCGAAAGCTGAAGAGTATGACAAATTAGAACAGTTGAATCTTAAAGATTGTATAGAGTGTGGCGCTTGCGCTTTTGTTTGTCCGAGTGAGATCCCACTGGTTCAATACTACCGCCAGGCGAAAGCTGAGATTCGTACCAGAGCTCAAGAAGCCGAAGCAGCTGACCGTGCAAAACAGCGCTTTGAAGAGAAAAAAGCGCGTATGGAGCGCGAAAAAGCGGAGCGTGAAAACCGCTTTAAGAAAGCGGCTGATGAACGCCGTAAAGAGATGAAATCAACAGGCGGCGATGACGCGATAGCCGCTGCGATTGCCCGGGTGAAAGCACAAAAAGAGAACATCGAAGACAAAGCAGAACCTGCCGTGAAACCGGCTGTTGCTGCTGCGATAGCAAAAGCGAAAGCCAAACAAGCAGCTGCAGCAGAAGCTGGTTCTGCTGAGCCAGATAACTCGGAGATGGCTAAGCTGCGTGAAGAACGTAAACGTCTTGCTCGTGAACGTAAAGCAGAAAAAGAACAGACAGAAACTCCGGCAGAAAACACTGATGATAAAAAGTCAGCCGTAGCTGCGGCAATTGCTCGCGCTAAAGCGAAAAAAGCACAGCAAGAAGAATCCTCTTCGCCAGAACCGGAAGATAAAAAAGCCGCCGTTGCTGCAGCCATTGCACGGGCTAAAGCGCGTAAAGCCGGACAACAGGTAGAGCCAAAACCTGCCGAAGAAAATGAAGCACCAGCTGAGCAATCAGAAGATCCGAAGAAAGCCGCTGTCGCTGCGGCCATTGCCCGAGCTAAAGCGCGTAAAGCAGGGCAAGAAGCAGAGTCAAAAACTGCCGAAGAAAATGAAGCGCCAGCTGAGCAATCAGAAGATCCGAAGAAAGCCGCTGTCGCTGCAGCCATTGCCCGAGCTAAAGCGCGTAAAGCCGGACAACAGGTAGAGTCAAAACCTGCCGAAAAAAATGATGCACCAGCTGAGCCAGCAGAAGATCCGAAGAAAGCCGCTGTCGCTGCGGCGATAGCCCGCGCAAAAGCACGTAAAGCTGAGGCAGAGTCAAATTCCGCCGAAGAAGTTGATGCGCCAGCTGAGCAATCAGAAGACCCGAAGAAAGCCGCTGTTGCTGCGGTCATTGCCCGCGCAAAAGCACGTAAAGCTCAGCAAGACGCAAATAAAAATAATAACGAGGAGAACGAGTAATGTCGTTTTTTATTGCCAGCTCACCGCATACCCGCAGTCGTCGTAGCACACCCGATTTAATGAAATGGGTAGCTCTGTGTGCGCTCCCTGGCTTAGCCGCTCAGACTTATTTCTTTGGCTGGGGAACCATTATCCAGCTAATTTTTGCTATTGCTGTAGCCGTTTCACTTGAAGCATTGGTAATGGTGAGCCGTAAACGCTCGCCAATGCGTGCACTTCGTGACAATAGTGCCATCGTTACCGCCTGGCTGCTAGCGGTTGCAATACCACCCTGGTCCCCATGGTGGCTGACCGTCATTGGATTGATTTTCGCAATCGTGATAGCAAAGCATCTTTACGGTGGCCTGGGGCAAAATCTGTTTAACCCGGCTATGGTTGCTTATGTCGTATTACTTATCTCCTTCCCTGTTCAAATGACAAGCTGGAGTGCACCGACATCGCTTATACCAGATCACGTAAATTTCATTGACACCCTCTCGCTGATTTTTACAGGCTTTGATGGTGACGGGCTATCCCTGCAACAAGTGCGTTCAGGTGTCGATGGTGTCACGATGGCCACTCCGCTCGATGCATTTAAAACAGGCCTTCATTCCGGGGCAACGCCAAGTGAAATCATGTCACAGCCTATCTTTTCAGGCTTGGCAGGCATTGGTTGGCAATGGGTCAACATCGCTTATTTTATCGGCGGCCTGGTAATGATCAAAAAACGTATTATTCAGTGGTACATCCCTGCTGGATTCCTGGCTAGTTTGACCCTGCTTAGTTTAATCTTCAACCTGATTACTCCAGGAGAGACGGCGTCGCCAATCTTCCACCTTTTATCGGGTGCGACCATGCTCGGCGCATTCTTTATTGCAACCGATCCGGTTTCAGCTTCAACAACAGTAAAAGGGCGTTTGATTTTCGGCGCACTTATTGGCGCGCTTGTCTTTATCATTCGCAGTTGGGGTGGTTTCCCGGACGGTGTCGCATTTGCAGTTCTGCTCGCCAACATGTGCGTTCCGCTGATTGACTACTACACCAAACCTAGAACTTACGGCCACTGAGGTAAACATGCTAACCGCAATTAGAAAAAATGGTCTGACACTGGCGATCTTTGCATGTGCCACAACCGGGCTAGTAGCATTGACTCAGTACTTGACTGAAGATCAAATAAAAATGCAGGAGCGAAAGCAGCTTCTGTCAGTACTCAATCAGGTCATCCCTGAAACCATGCATGATAACGCTTTGACCCAGGCTTGTACTCTCGTCAGTTCGCCGGATCTCGGCACATTACACCCGATGCCAGCGTACATCGCGACAAAGAATGGCGAGCCAAGCGCAATCGCGATTGAATCTATCGCACCAGACGGTTACAACGGTGAGATTAAAGTAATTACTGGCATCGATAACCAAGGCAGAGTTCTTGGTACGCGGGTTCTCAGCCAACAAGAAACTCCAGGTTTAGGTGATAAAATCGACCTTCGCGTGACAGACTGGATCCTTAGCTTTGCAGGAAAAGAGGTTACAGAAGAGAACTGGAATTCCTGGCGAGTCCGTAAAGATGGCGGTGACTTTGATCAGTTTACTGGCGCGACTATTACCCCAAGAGCGGTAGTAAAAGTGGTGAGAAACACCGTAAACTATGTAAACCAATCTCGTGATGAGATTCTCAGCCAGCCCCTAAACTGCACAGGAGGCAACGAATGAGTGAAAACAAACTGCTGATGAAAAACGGCATGTGGAACAACAACCCTGCATTGGTTCAATTGCTTGGTTTGTGCCCCCTGCTTGCCGTGTCGTCTACGATTACAAACGCACTTGGCCTTGGTATTGCCACGCTACTAGTACTTGTCGGTTCAAATGTCACGGTATCTCTCATCCGTAACTACGTACCAAAAGAAATTCGTATTCCAGTATTTGTGATGATTATTGCCGCGTTAGTAACTTGTGTTCAGCTTTTAATGAACGCTTACGCCTACGGTTTATATTTATCTCTGGGTATCTTCATCCCTCTGATTGTAACCAACTGTATTATCATTGGTCGTGCAGAAGCTTATGCATCGAAAAACGATGTATTACCAGCAGCTTTGGATGGCTTGTGGATGGGATTAGGCATGACCAGTGTCCTCGTCGTTTTAGGCTCTATGCGTGAGCTTATAGGCAACGGCACACTATTCGACGGTGCTGATTTACTCTTAGGTGACTGGGCTGCGTCTCTGCGAATCGAAGTGTTCCACTTTGACAGCAGTTTCCTTTTGGCGCTATTACCACCCGGTGCCTTTATCGGTGTTGGTCTTTTGATCGCACTTAAAAATATTATCGACAGCTCGATTCAGGCGCGTCAGCCAAAAGAAGAAAAACCCGCGATTGAACGTGCCCGCGTAACCAACGCTTAATATCAGCAGAATAAAAAATTAAGCTCTACCGCCGTAGAGCTTTTTATTAGACCGCCAAGACGGTACTGGAAGTCAGTAATGAACAAAGATAAAAGAATAGAAATTTTAGAACGATTAAGGGATAACAACCCAAACCCTGAGACCGAGCTAAACTGGAGCTCACCCTTTGAACTGCTGATCGCGGTATTATTATCAGCGCAAGCGACCGACGTAAGCGTCAACAAAGCAACAGACAAATTATTCCCTATTGCTAATACGCCGCAATCTATCTTTGATTTAGGTGTTGATGGCCTCAAAGAATATATCAAGACCATTGGCCTGTTTAACTCAAAAGCCGAAAACACCATCAAAACCTGTAAGATCTTACTGGAAAAACACAACGGTGAGGTGCCAGAAGACCGCGCCGCTCTTGAGGCGTTACCGGGTGTGGGCCGTAAAACAGCAAACGTAGTACTCAATACTGCGTTTGGTTGGCCAACCATTGCCGTCGATACACACATTTATCGTGTCTCGAACCGTACTAAATTTGCGATGGGTAAAACCGTCGACGATGTCGAGCAAAAGCTATTAAAAGTGGTGCCTAAAGAGTTTAAGCTTGATGTGCACCACTGGCTCATTCTTCATGGCCGCTATACCTGTCTGGCGAGAAAACCACGCTGCGGTAGCTGCATTATTGAAGATTTGTGCGAATATAAAGAGAAAGTATACCCAGATAGCTAAGGCTATTTGAATAATGAAAGCTAGGAGTAAAAAATGTCAAACGGTCGAATTCTACACACCATGCTGCGCGTGGGTGATCTAGACAAATCCATCAAGTTTTACACTGAAGTTATGGGTATGAAGCTACTTCGTACCAACGAAAACAAAGAGTACGAATACACACTTGCATTCCTAGGCTACGGTGATGAGTCTCAAGGTGCTGTGATTGAACTTACGTATAACTGGGGTAAGACAGAATACGAACTGGGTACTGCTTATGGCCATATTGCAATCGGTGTTGACGATATCTACACGACTTGTGATGCAATCAAAGCGGTAGGTGGCAACGTAACTCGTGAGCCGGGGCCGGTAAAAGGTGGTAGTACTCACATTGCGTTTGTAAAAGATCCTGATGGCTACATGATTGAGCTAATCCAGAACAAACAAGCTACCGCTGGTCTAGAAGGTTAAACTCTTCGCAATAATATTCAAAGGCAGGTCTGAACCCTGCCTTTTTATTTGTAAACAAAACCCTTTACTTGATAATAATTATCGTTTAGATTTATCCCAAATTCTATCTTTGGAAAGATGACAATGATCAGTGAATGGGAAAAGCACACACTTCTGGCGGATACTGCCCTACAGTTAGATGATCCTATACGCAGTATTCTTCACTACCAGCAGGCACTCAGCTTAAGTGAAGATATCAGCGAGTGTGTTGAAATCGAAGCTGACGAGCGTCTCTTAATTTCCGTTATCTCTTGTCATAATCTGGCGCAATTTTGGCGCTGGGCCGGAGACACTGAATACGAGCTCAGATACCTTCAGCTCGCTTCGGAAAAAGTATTAACACTTATCCCCCAATGCCCGAATAAAGACTGTAGCAGTTTTATTGAGTCTATCGGTTGCTGCACTAACGCCCTGATTGATTTCATGAAACGACATCCCAATCCGGTTATCGCTAAGCAAGTTGAAAAAATCAACACCGCGACAAGCTGTGAGGTGATCGCTAAGTTCCGTCTGAACTAAATGCACGGCGAGAAGCCGGTTATGGATCTTTCAGCGTCGAACCTGGCTGACGGCATCGAACTAACTGCTGACTAAACCTCAGTCCGGCCTAAAGAGATTACGACTCTTCGGTTTTTATCTTTACCAATTGGCGAGCTATTGTCTGCAATCGGTCGGCGTTTACCATATCCTTGTACCTGGATACGATCCTTATGCAACCCAAGAGACTTAAAGTAACTGCTCAGTGATTCTGCACGTCTTTCCGATAAATTCTGGCTGACACTTTTCCCATCGGTCGAATCGGTATAAGTAGAAACCAGTACCAGGTCGATATCTGGGTTATGACGAACGTAATCTGCAATCTGCGACAGCCTTTTCTTGGACGCCTTGTTCAACTGGTCACCCTGACGCTCGTAATGGAGTATCGTGAATGCGATGTCTTCAAAACTGTAGGGTAATAAGTTAGCAATACAATCACTAAAGGCATTGTATTTACTTTGAAACAGTACCGAAGACAATGCGACTTCTATCCTTTGGTCGCTACTTTGCCAATCCTGATAACTGAACGTCGGATAGCGCCCTTTTTCAAGTTCAGACAAAATACCCCAAGCCGTTTGCCCTCCAACATACCCATCAAATTGTTTGAAAAACTTTAAATCGGTAACACGGTTAGCACGCTCTCCCGGCCGCCACTGAGGTGGCATAGAAACGAGACTCACATTCCTGGTCTCTCCCATAGGGCGACGCATTTTTAACTCGAAATCTAAATTGATTTTTTTACTCGCACGCGACGAAAACACGCCGTCACCAAAGTTAGGGATAGGATGTACAAGTCGGCATTCTAGCGGCGTATTCACAACCATTTCCCATTGTGACTGCTGAGGAGTCGCAACATAACGCTTACTAAACTCCGCATAGCTGTTCGAGCTTATCAATGAAGTCAGAACACCACCAGTTATCAGCCATTTATTCATCTACGTACTTTCTCTTAAACGGCACACTTTTGCCGTTAATCTGCATCAATTCAAAAACAGTAATCTATGTGCAAAATTCCTGCCAAAAAGCAGTTAACACTGATTATTCGTATACGTTGGAACTTGCCAGCACTACAAATGTGAATGCTAGGTATCCGCCCTAATAAAAGGCGTTACTCATTCCCGGTTATAATCAACGTGTTTCACCTTTGTTAATTAAAACAAAAAGGGAATTGTAGTTTCATCCGAAATTGCAGTTTTTCTCATCGGAAGAATCTGCAATAATGCCGCCTTTGTACTCAAGCACAAGCCAACATGACAATAGAAAATGAAGCTCTGACCCTGAAAAAACGCTTTCGTGGTTATTTCCCTGTGGTAGTTGATGTTGAAACCGCAGGTTTCAATGCTCAAACAGATGCACTTTTAGAAATCTGTGCCGTCACTCTTCGTATGGACGAAGACGGTGTTTTGCATCCAGCATCCACTATTCATTTTCATATTGAGCCGTTTGAAGGCGCAAACTTAGAGAAAGAAGCACTGGAGTTTAATGGCATTCGTGACCCATTCAGTCCTCTACGTGGTGCGGTCTCTGAGCAAGAAGCGCTAAAAGAAATATACAAACTTATCCGTAAAGAACAAAAAGACTCGGACTGCTCACGTGCGATTATGGTTGCACACAATGCAGCGTTCGACTTAGGTTTCGTTAATGCAGCGAATGAACGCTGCAAACTAAAAAGAGTCCCTTTCCACCCCTTTGCCACTTTTGACACGGCCGCGTTAAGTGGTCTTGCTTATGGACAAACGGTTCTTGCCAAAGCTTGCAAAACGGCAGGGATGGAATTCGACAGCCGTGAAGCGCACTCTGCACTTTACGACACACAAAAAACTGCAGAACTATTCTGCGGAATCGTCAACAAATGGAAGGCTCTAGGAGGTTGGCCGCTTGTTGATAAAGGATAATAAACACAATATATAGGAAGTTGTATGAATCCTGTCGTTATTTCTGTTTGCGTTATGCTCGTATTAGCGTTGATGCGAGTAAACGTGGTTGTTGCCCTCACCTTCAGTGCCATTGTAGGTGGCGTTATATCTGGAATGAGCTTAGGTGACACTGTTGCCGCTTTTGAAAGCGGTCTTGGTGGCGGAGCGACTATCGCATTAAGTTACGCAATGTTAGGTACATTTGCCGTAGCGATTTCTAAATCTGGTATCACTGATCTACTTGCCAGAGATGTGATTAAACGTATCAGTATCAAAGAAAGCTCAGGCTCAATTACGGGTCTGAAATACGTAGTACTGGTAGCTCTAATTTTAGTCACCATGTCGTCTCAGAACATTATCCCTGTTCATATCGCGTTTATTCCAATTTTGATCCCACCTCTTTTAGGTGTCTTTGCAAAACTTAAACTGGATCGCCGCTTAATTGCCTGTGTACTGACGTTCGGCTTAATTACGCCTTACATGGTTCTGCCTATTGGTTTTGGTGGCATCTTCCTGAACAACATCCTTTTGAAGAACCTGCATGACAACGGTCTGGAAAATGTTGTTGCAAGTCAGGTTCCAACAGCAATGTTGCTACCTGGTTTAGGCATGGTTTGCGGTCTGTTGTTTGCGATTTTTGTCAGCTACAGAAAACCTCGCATCTACGAAGAGACTGAGTTAACTGTTATTCACGATACTCATCACGAAATCAACAAGCAACATATCCTTGTGGCGGCTATCGGTATTGTTGCCGCATTGGGCGTCCAGCTTTACACCGGCTCAATGATCATTGGTGCGCTGGCAGGCTTCATGGTCTTCACGTTTGGTGGCGTTATTGCATGGAAAGAGACAAGCGACGTATTTACTAAAGGCGTCCATATGATGGCCATGATTGGTTTCATCATGATCGCTGCTGCAGGCTTTGCCGCTGTAATGAAGAATACTGGCGGTGTCGAAACCCTAGTTGAATCGCTATCTACCAGTATTGGTGACAATAAAGGACTGGCTGCATTACTGATGCTTGTTGTTGGCTTACTGGTTACTATGGGTATTGGCTCATCGTTTTCTACCATTCCAATCATTACCACCATCTACGTTCCGCTATCACTGGCATTTGGCTTCTCTCCAATGGCAACGATCGCACTAGTTGGTACCGCAGCAGCTCTGGGCGACGCAGGTTCTCCTGCCTCTGACTCTACATTGGGCCCAACATCGGGTCTGAACGCTGACGGTCAGCACGAACATATTTGGGAAACAGTAGTACCGACCTTTATCCACTACAATATCCCTCTGATCATCTTCGGTTGGATTGCGGCAATGGTTCTTTAATAAAGAGTATTGACGTTTTAGATACTAAAAAACCGCACATCTGTGCGGTTTTTCTTTTTATGACAAATCTGAAATTAGTACATTAATGTAATTTCAGATTAGGACGCAGTACACGGTTGATTCGGCCAACCAACATCATCAAGCCGGTTTTGAACAGACCGTGTAGCGCAATCTGGTGCATCCGGTAAAGTGAGATATACACCACCCGAGCAATGCGTCCCTCAACCATCATCGAGCCTTTAGTGAGGTTACCCATCAAACTGCCCACGGTCGAGAACTGACTCAGCGAAACCAAAGAACCATGATCTTTGTAAACGTAGTCTTTCAACTCACGACCATTGATCATGGCAACTATGTTACTGAAAGCTCGGCTTGACATTTGATGCGCAGCTTGAGCACGAGGCGGTACAAACGTTCCGTCTTCCTGAGTACACTGAGCCAGGTCACCAATTACGAAGATATTATCGTCACGTGTTGTTTGCAGCGTGTTTTTCACGACTAGTTGATTGATACGGTTTGTTTCCAGACCGGCAATGTCCTTAATAAAATCTGGTGCTTTGATACCTGCGGCCCAAACCATGATCTTAGCCGAAATCTTCTCACCATCTTTGGTCGTCAGCCCGTCTTTCTCCGCTTTTGTCACCATCGTAGAGGTTCGGACATTTACACCAAGTTTAACTAATTCTTGGTGTGCAGCAGCTGAAATTCTAGGAGGAAGAGCAGGAAGAATACGCTCACCGGCTTCTATCAGGTTGACATTAAGCTTACTTGAATCCAGGTCACCAAAACCGTATGCACGCAGCTCTTTGATCGCATTATGCAGCTCTGCTGAAAGTTCCACACCCGTTGCACCAGCCCCGACAATGGCAATATCAACCGTACCCTGACCACTTTTCGCATGAAGTTTGAGGAACTCATTGTTCATTTCACTGCGGAATCGGTGGGCTTGTTCCGGGCTATCCAGGAAAATACAGTTTTCACGAACACCAGGGGTATTGAAATCGTTTGAAGTAGAGCCGATCGCCATCACCAGAATATCGTACTCCAGTTCGCGGCTTGGCATCAGTAGCTCGCCGTGTTCATCTTTAAGTTCACTTAACGTGATAACTTTGCGTTCACGGTCAATGTCCTGAAGGCTACCCATCTGGAAGTCGAAACTATGATTCTTTGCATGAGCACGGTAGCTGAGCGCATCAACACCTTCGTCTAATGATCCGGTTGCTACTTCGTGTAGCAACGGTTTCCACAAGTGGCTCGCTTTACGGTCTACCAGCGTTATGTCAGCACGTTTCTTTCGACCAAGAGTGCGGCCAAGCTTAGTTGCCAGTTCCAGGCCACCAGCACCGCCACCTACTACGATAATGCGTGTCACAATGATTTTCCTCTACAAAAATGAATAAATGTGTTCAGCCCGATGCCAGACAATCAGTCATACTGATGTGAGGCATCCAGCCGATGAATTCTTGGTTCTTAGAGGTGTCTCAATTTACTTGGATTAAAAACAGATGCTTTGTTTCTTATTTGTTTTTATCAATGATTTAGTATGCATCTATTACAGCGTCAGGAGTAAACTTCCGGACAATAACGGGCGAATTGATACTCGCTCTCATTAATTTTTTGACATTTATCAATTTATTTTAATGCGCTAATTATATAGAGCCATGTTTTGAAGGCAACCAAAATCCTTACTCTACACGCGGATTGACTACTTTTCGATTAGTTTGGGAGGTAATATATGTGCCACAAGATTTTCGCCAGAAACATTATTCATACAATCCAAACTGTATCCTCCGTTGGAGAACCAGATAAAAAGTCAGCACTCAAAAGAGTGCTGATCAAAAGTAGAAAATTGTGCGAATCTAGGTGTTCTTGAATTCCTTGACCCGTTGCAGATGGTGGGATATTTTTTTGAACTTGTGTGTTTGAGTATCATCCCAGATGATAGGGTAATGCTTTTCTAGTTCTGCGGCTGTGATTTTATTGTCGCGAACTTCATCTTCTCTCGACAAAATAACTAAGCACTGACCTTGATTTTTTGCACGGAACTGATCGACACATTTCGTCGCAATGTCTTCGTACTCTTCAGGACGGTCAATCCGTCCGGCCATATTATCTTCCGGATGCAAGTTAGGATTAAACATCACCTGCTTAATTCCACAAAGAAAACCAATTCGCTCAGACCAATAACCACCCAGACCGACTCCACAGATTAACGGATTAGGGTCGTCAGATTGGTCAATGACCTTCGACACTTCTTTAAGAAGGTGTTGCATATCATGCTTCGGATGAAGAGTGCTGTAGTTGATGAAGCGAACATCATCGTCAATGAATTGTAGTTGTAGAACTTTTTCGTGGTTACCCGGGCTAGTACTGTCAAAGCCGTGCAAGTAAATAATCATCTGTACCTCTCCCTGTCTATATCTGGTACTTATTTTAAAGCTAACACTATTCCCTTATTCTCAAAGGGGAAAATATCACAAGTTCTCAAAACAGTTTATACCCAATAAGTCTCTCAACTCGTTCGCACTGATTAAGTATTGTTCATCTCCCCATAATTGATAAGCAAGTAAGTACCAAAGCATCGCCATGACTAAAGCCCTTGGTTGCCAAGCTCTTACCCCTTCCAACCAGAGAGGGACATTCTCAATGTTCCGAATTTCACAATACCGAATTACAGAGTCTTCAAGAGGTGCATCTGCAACTTGCAGTGTAATGAACAGATCTAATCTGGGATCTGCCAGCCCCGCATATTCCCAATCAATCACTTTTATACCGTCACCATTTCTCACCAGGTTGTAGCAACCTAAATCAAAATGGCACAGAGCCAATGGAATCGCCTCTATGCTCGGTTCGCTGCGCCACTTCTTATAGAGCAACTCAAACTCGGTTCCCGAGTATGTTCCGCCTAATTCTAGCCAATAATGGTCAATTCGCGAGAGATAAGAGAAAGGAACAACAGAAATAACATTTGAAGGAGACTGGTGGATAGTCGCTGCAACGGACAATAACTCGTCCAGATTTATACTAACATTGGTGAGTGTCTTGCCCTCAATCCACTCAACAAGCAAGCCTTGCTCATGAAAGAGAACTGGCTTAGGGCCGATGTCGAGAGGTCCAATAGCATTGAGAACCTGATATTCGTTATGACGAGAAATGAAAAATGCTTTGCATACTTTACTTAAAGGCCTCCAGACATAAGCAGAGCCATCAGAGCTCTGCAAACGCCAGCAGCGGTTAGTCAATCCTCCGGTAAGGGTTTGCACTTTCACCGGAGGCTCACTGAAAAAGTCATCAAGAGCATTAAGGGTTGGGTCCAGCTCTTTTGCCTGCGACCAAGAAAACAGTGCCATTGATAACTTCCCCTGACTTACCGGTTAGAGACCAAACAGGCTCTTTGACTGAGCTTTACGAATTTCAGTTTCATCCGCCCACTCTATCAGGCCCGTTTCCAGATCCATAAGTCGCATGGTCATTTTGTAGTAAACATCCTTATCGCTTCCGGCATTCTTCACAATACTCGATAAGTTGCCGTAAAGCATGTACTGAGCACCGACCATTTTACCAAACTGAATCGCTGTACTCTGATTAACCAACTCATCGGTATTCTGGAAGTTTAACTGCTGACGAACAGACTCCACGCGATCCATATCGACAAAACGGAACTTACCAGAGTTCAGCATCTTGGTAGAAATCGTATCGGTAATAGATTCAGTATCAATATGCTCACTGGTTTTGTTCTTAATGCGCTCAACAAACACTATTGGACGTTGGTCACGAGTAATTGCTGCGACCGAGCCAGACATCATCATGCTATCAACCATTTCGGCCGCAATTGTTTGCAGGTCGGTTGAGCCAAAGTCAATGGTTGTGGTTTCCACACTTTGGGCATCACCGTAAGTGACCTTGTTAGAACAACCGCCCAGAATGACGGCAAGACCTAAAAGAGCAATAATACTTTTTTTCATGAAAGTTCCTTAGTTTCATCCAACACCCACACGCTCAAGGCGCAGAGCAAATTTAATTATCCCGAGCTGGGGTTAATAATCTTGTGCTTCTCTGATTTGCACTCGGAATCGCGTGCCATTTGGATTCACAGTGACTTCAGAAAGCGTAACTGGCTCGAAACCACGCACTATCATTTTGCGCCACGGGCCTGGTTGGGCATTCACTTCCAGGCCATTATTGTCATACCAATAAAAGCGGTAAAGGATATGTTGGTCTCCCTGATAGTTACTGCTTAACTGGACGACGCCTCTTGCGCGATCATCAATATAAGTCGTCCTGATGCTATCAACTAAAAGTCGACTACCTAATACGTTGTCGTTAAAAAAGACTTGCTGCGTCTGGCCATCAATTCGGATACCGGCAGTGTTACTTGCGCATCCGGTCAAACCTAACATCATCGCGAACCCAATCAACCACACTCTCATTACAACCTCCCTAATTGCTTATGCCACACCGTAGAATGAGTCCCCTGACGCGAAACCCAAACCAATGTCGTTTGCTGCGCAGGTACATCAAATTGATAGACTTGGTCACCTAAGTTCAAGTTCTGTCTTCCCGGCTCCACGATTTGTGATGCCGTTTTCACCTGCCCGGGTAACGTTTGCCAACTCCGGGTGTCTGGTTGCTCAGTCAACATATTCCAAACGTTAAACAGAAGATTACCAACATCGTCACCGTTCTTAGTCGCTTCTTTGCGGATACGGTCTTTCGCCCAAACCCGTATCGCCTGGCGGAACACCATGCTCATCAACCGTTCATTGAGATCGTTTTGCGCCATCGCATTCACATCCGTCAGTGTACTGGAGTTGAGTTGGGTGCCATTAAGGCTGACATCAGCAAAGCGCTGTGAACTTCGATTAGCATAATAAGGTAACGCTAACGAGTAGATTGCCCATCGGTTGCTGCTGTCGTAAATCGGTAAATCAATGCGCCATCCATTGAGAGCTTCAACCACCCCCTGCTCATCGAACACAATCACACGGCCTTGTGTCTTACTCAAACCTGAAGGTGCTTTTCCATAGCGTTTTTCCAGTAAGCGAAGGTCTTCACGCATACCAAGTTTCTGCGCCACGTACATCGTACTTTCAATGACTTGCGGGTTATCAGGCATTACAGCCAATGCACGACGATAATCCACATAGGCACTATTAAGATCGCGTGAAGTTTCATACAACAAGCCAGAAAGGTAAAACAAATAGCCATTTTGTACTGCGCCGAGTTTTTTCCCCGCATCAGGGTATCTGGCCAGTACACTTCCAAGGTTCGCGGACATACCCTGATTTTTAAGATCTTTTTCTGCCGCGAGTAACTCGCTTTCACGCGATTTTCTGGCAGCTTCTTGCACCTGATTAGCCCGGCGCACCTCGACTAATGCTCCTTCTAAATCATTTTTCCGTAAATAATTAAGTGAAAGGTATAAATGTAAAAAGCCCAGCTCATAATCAGCAGGGTGATAATCTCTGATGTTGTCATTGAGAGCGAGGGAACCGGTACTTATGGCCGTTTCAGAGATTGAAATTATGGCGCGTTCTTGCTGAGTACGGACTGCACGATCACTAACTTTGAATGCGCTGAGGCTGCTCTGATAATCCTCGGCAAGAAAGGAGAGACGACCTTTTTCAAAATGGCCAAGTATCTCACCACCAACATCTTCTGTATGAAGTTGCTCAGCTTTGACATATTCTCCGGCAACCACGGCCTGATACATTTCTTGGTTCTGGTTACTGTAATGGCTAAACAGGTTACCAGCAGATAAATTAGCACAACCAGACGCCATAAGAGCCCAACTAATCAGCCCGAACAGCTTCAAACCTAATTTCACATTTATCTCCGCAAATGTGTACTCAGAAAGAAACCGGGTCGTATACCTAAGTGACTTCAAGATGCAGGATTCAGAGCTTCATTAACGAGTTCAGGTCAAGCTTAATAACGGTAGGAATGGTTATTCTCTTTCAACGTTATTGAGCGTTGAGATGGGCTCGTTAATGAGCTCCTGAAAGGCGAGTTTTATTCGCTCCTATGCTACGTTGCTGATTTTCTACGTAGAGTAACTATGTATTCAAATCAGTGCCTTGCCTAAGAGCGAATAAATTCTCGCTGAACCAGCATCTTGAGGTTACTTAGGTATATTACACCACCCGTTTAAAGTCGTTTAGCTCAGTACCATCGGGCCTAAAGGACGACCACCCAAGAGGTGCATGTGGATATGGTAAACTTCCTGTCCGCCATGTGGATTACAGTTCACAATTAAGCGGTAACCGTTTTCAGCAATGCCTTCTTCTTTGGCTAGCTTCTTCGCCACTGTAAATAGTCTTCCCAGCATCGCTTCATCTTCAGCTTCTACATCATTAACTGTCGGAATCAACTTATTTGGGATGACAAGAATATGGCTAGGCGCACGCGGGTTGATATCACGAAAAGCAGTGACTAAATCATCTTGGTAAAGAACGTCTGCAGGGATTTCCTTACGAATAATTTTGCTAAAGATAGTCTCTTCTGGCATGGGGACTCCATTTAATAAGATTGTGTGACCCATTTAGTATGCTCCAAGCCAAAGCAGAGCTCAATAAAAACAGTGTTCACTTAACATTACTCACCAAGTTGTTTAAGCCAAGACTATTTTTGTCGTGTGCGTCATAAAATGTGCGTCCCAGACTAAATACAATTCAATGAATTTTGTTACTTTTTTAAGACAATTATAAATTATCTCCAAATTACCTTGAAACGCTTGCCTGAACTGTTCCGAACGGTCTTACCCTGCGCTTTAACGTCATTTGGATACTTGTTTGTCTATATATCGGGAGAGGACGCTCACTTATGCGAGGTTCAGTTATTAAACGGATGTATGCAGGTTTCGCACTGATCATCATCCTATTTGCAGTCACTATTGCCATTATGATGGGCGGTATGCAGGACATTCACGGTAAGTTTCAGACCGTATCAAAGTCATCATTACCACTCGTATCTCTATCAAACCAAACCAGTGTTGAACTTCTCTCTGCAGACAAATCTTTTAAAGACTTCCTGACCACCGAGAATAAAGAACGCATGGATGAAATGCGTCAGGAATTTGCCAAATCTCAACAACAATTTGAATCCACTCTGAGCGAGCTTGAATCGGCTAGTATGATCTACCCTTCTCTTGCTGAGCCATTTGCGGAACTAAAGACGCTAGAGCAAAGCTACTTTACTGAAGCACTTGAGGCGATGGACAATTACGAGTCAATGTTCGCGGCTCAGGAAGAGGTACAAAAATCCTCTCGTCGCTTCCAACAACTGAATACTCAACTTTCAGTTGGACTGAAAGAGTACGTTGATGACCAGTCCAGTATCTCAGTAAAAGTAATGGCGAAAAGTTACTTCATTAAACTGAAAGACGCGGAAGTTATTACCTCTGATGCATTAGCAAGTTCTAACTCTGCATTTGTAACCGAAGCGGTCGCAAAAAACCGCAAAGCGGTTACACACCTAAACTACGCATTCCGTGGTTTAGTTACTCAATTACCGGCCCTTGAAAAAGCCTTTGGTGAATCTGTAGAGCAATTTACTCGTGACGTAGGCCAACGCGGCGGGGTTTTGGATCAACACAATAACTATCTGGCAGCTCGCGCGGCTTTGTATGACAACATTGCTAATCTTACAAACAAAGTCGATTCAACAATGACTATTCTGGAACTGTTCAACACAACTGCGACAGATAAATTAAACGAATCTCTGACAGAAGCGGGAGATATCTACTCCGCAGGTGTAACTAAAGCGATAATCATTGGTGTGGTTGTTGTGCTGTTTGCTACGGCAATTGGCTATCACATTGCACAGAGCGTACGAGAGCCATTAAATCGAATTCTTACTGCACTTGAAAGCCTTACAGAAGGTGATATGACGCAGCGAATTGATATTCGCTTCAAGAACGAGTTTAGTCGCGTGAGTGGTCATATCAACACCTTGGCCGATAGCCTGCACGACATTCTAGTTAAACTGAACGAGGCGTCCGAAAACCTCTCTTCAACAGCTGCAACCAATGAGCACACCTCTTCTCAGGCGCAAACGCAATTAAGCACCCAACGTGAGCAAACCGCCAATGTTGCCACAGCGATGACTGAGATGTCACACTCAGTTCAGGAAGTTGCGCAGAGTGCCCAAGGTTCACTGGAGATGGTCAAACGCGTTGAGTCAGCATCTGAAGAAGGCCGCACTATCATGAGCGGCAATATCACAACCATTAACCAATTGGAAACCCGCTTACATGAATCTGTCAGCGCCGTTTCTGAACTGCAGAAAATGAGCGGCCAGATAGGCTCAATTCTGGATGTGATCCGTAACATCGCAGAACAAACCAACCTGCTTGCACTTAATGCTGCGATTGAAGCGGCTCGCGCAGGTGAGCAAGGAAGAGGCTTCGCCGTAGTCGCAGACGAAGTCCGCGTGCTGGCTTCCAGAACGACACAGTCGACAATTGAAATTGAGTCAATGATCAGTAACCTTCAGTCCAGCTCGCAGTCCGCTAACCACGTGATTCAAAGTTGTATGGATGATATGGAACTGTCTGTCGAGCAAGCCTCGAAAGCCAATAGTTCGATGGAAGAGATCCAGGCATTGATTATCGAAATCAGCCAGATGAGCACTCATATTTCACAAGCAGCAGCAGAGCAGAGTGAAACGTCTGCAGACATCGCTCGCAATATAGAAGATATCAACAACATCGCTGATGAGAGCTACCAGGCGATGTCAAACATAGCCCAAACCAGTGAGTCTCTAACTCATATGGCACATCAGCAAAACGAGCTGGTACACCGCTTTAAGCTATAATCTCCGCGGCGCTGGCTAGAAAAACACCGATATTTCACAGGTTCAACCAACTGTATAAGGGCGACTTTTTATGAGGTCGCCCTTGTTTTTTAAAGGCCGTGTCTACATATGGTTATTATGGCTGACTCATCCCCTTGCATGACTTTTTTCGAGCGGCCACATAATAAGGAAAATCTATGGCTGTTCATGTTGGCATTATTGACCAAGACCCAGTGAGACTGATTACCCCTCTGTTGGATAATCGCACACTAAGCTCGCACATTGTCTTTATTGGTGATTCTAACCAGAAGGATGTATTCAATCGTCTGAGTGATGTGTTAGCTCAGAGAGAGATCACCTCCGAATTTTTTGAAATCCCTTCCGTAGTCAATACTTCTTTGATTAAACAGTCTATCCAGACACTGGCAAAAGACCTTCACGATCGCGGGGAAAGCGTAAAGCTCAATGCCAGTTGTGGTCTTCGCCACCGCTTGCTTTCTGTCTATGAGGTATTTCGCACCTATCACTGGCCAATCTTTGTGGTTGAGCCAAATAGTGACAAGCTATGCTGGCTGTACCCTGACGGTAAAGAAGACACCCAGGTAGAAGACCACATTACAATTGCTGACTATCTGAACATTTTTGGTGCTCGGGGTGAGTTCCAGGATGTGGATTTGCCGCCACTTCTTGACAAAAAGCTGTACGAGCTAGGAGAGCGCTGGGCATCAAATGCGCTTGAGCTTGGCCCAGGTCTGGCAACACTTAATTACCTTGCGACAACGTGTCGTAAGGAACAAAAGCTGGATGTTGAACTATCAGAAAAACAACAAGGTTATCGTGAGCTGAACATGCTACTGACAGACCTTGTGGAAGCAGAAATTGCGACGTATGAAGATGGTATTCTGACCTTTGCCAACGAAGATGCACGTCGTTTCTCTAACGGTGAGTGGCTGGAAACCCTTGTTAACAGTACTGTGAAACAAATCCAGGACACCATGCCTACAATCCAGGATCGCTCTCTGAACGTTCAGGTTTACCGTAAGCTTGGAGAAAGTGAAGTTCGTAATGAGCTGGATGTCGCAACAGTCGTAAATAACAAATTGCACATCATTGAGTGTAAAACGAAAGGCATGCGTGATGACGGTGACGATACACTGTACAAGCTGGAATCGCTGCGTGACCTGTTAGGCGGCCTGCAAGCAAGAGCTATGCTGGTCAGCTTCCGTCCTCTGCGCCACAACGACATTACGCGTGCAGAAGATCTGGGCTTAGCACTGATTGGCCCTGATGAACTAAAAGATCTTAAAACGCACCTGACGGCCTGGTTTGAAGCCGCGGGCGGTTCAGACGAAGTTTAATCGAGTCAGACACATAAAAGCAGCATAATCGCTGCTTTTTTATTGTATGGGTATGCATCAAATAAACATGAAAAAAGCCAGAGGATAACCTCTGGCTTTTCTAAACTTTTCCGTCAACAACAGAAGAATTAAAGCATTTTACGCGCTGCTTCTACAACCACTTTAATTGAGCGAGCTTCTGTCTCTTTCAGAGTTGAATGATCCGGGATCTCTTTTTGTGTACGGTTAATAATAACGCCCGCTACACAACCAGCTTTAAGACCTGAGCTTGCACACATTGTCAGAAGAGTTGCTGACTCCATTTCGAAGTTCAGAACGCCCATGTCCTGCCACTCCTGCATTGAGCCCTGGAAGCGTTTAACTACGCGGCCTGTGAACGTATCGTAACGCTCCTGACCCGGGTAGAAAGTGTCACTTGAAGCTGTCACACCCATATGAACCGTAGCACCCGACTCTTCTACTGCCGCTTTCATTGCTGTAGCAACTTCAAAGTCAGCAACTGCTGGGAATTCCATTGGTGCAAAGTGCAGACTTGCACCGTCCAGACGAACGGAACCTGTCGTCACGATCATGTCACCAACATTTACGTGCGGCTGGATTGCACCAGTAGTACCAACTCGCAGGAATGTGCGCACACCAAGCTGTGCCAGCTCTTCAACTGCGATAGAAGTAGATGGGCCACCGATACCTGTTGAGCAAACCACAACTGGCTTACCATCTAGCTCTGCTCGGTATAGCGTGTATTCGCGTTGACTAGTAAGGAATACTGGGTTCTCCATTTGCTCCGCGATTTTTTGAACACGTGCAGGATCACCAGGAATGATGGCTAGAGTCGCACCATTAAGATCAGCTTCAGTAACACCTAGATGGAATACAGCTTGAGACATAAGTCGCTCCTTGTTATGGCTTATTTTTTCAACAATAAGCTCATTAATCAGTGGTTGGGTACAAACGCACTGTAACGAACCTTAAGAAGATATATAGTGACCAATGTCACGCAAATTAAATGCAAACAAACAACACTTTCACATAAAGCAGATCCACATCACATAACGAACCATGTTTTAATCATATTGCATATGACAAGGCAGGATATAACCTTTGTAACATTGAGTTGGAAAATGTTGAGCATTGAATATAAAAAACCGAGATACTTGAATATCTCGGGTTAAATATAGTGCAACTTTGTTTCATTACTATATTTGTTTTGACTTAAAACGTAACAGCCTTAACGCATTAAGTGTCACTAGAGCCGTCGCCCCGCTGTCAGCTAACACAGCCACCCATAACCCGGTAATACCCAACAGACTAGTCACAAGAAACACACCTTTAAGGCCTAGAGCTAGCGCTACGTTCTGCCGAATATTATTCATTGTTGCCCGTGACAATTCGATCATAACAGGCAGCTCTGACAACCGGTTATGAGTCAGTGCAGCATCTGCGGCTTCAAGGGCAACGTCGGTTCCTCCTCCCATTGCAATACCGATACTGGATGCTTTCATCGCGGGTGCATCATTAATACCATCCCCGAGCATTGCAACAGTATGCTTCTTAGACAATGCTTCGACGTAGCGTACTTTATCTGCGGGTAACAAACTGGCCCGATAATCTATCCCGATTTGATTCGCGACCGCTTCTGCACTGCGCGGGTTATCTCCGGTCAGCATCACCGAAGAGATCCCCAACGCTTTCAGTGCTTGTACCGCATCATACGAATCTTGACGCAACATGTCCTGCCACGCGATCAAACCAATGATCTCTTCGTCCATTAGGACAACAGCAAGGGTTTTACCTGAGCCTTCTAAATGATTAACCTGCTCTTCAAGCGACTGAGAAAGTTGAAAATTCGCTTTTGAAGGCGCAACAACCTGAACCAACCGATCATCGACCATCCCCGATAAACCGGAGCCAACCAGAGCTGTTTTTTCACTGGCTTCATGAATAGTGATACCTAACTCTTTGGCTTTACTTACCAACGATATTGCTAGTGGGTGGCTCGACCCCGATTCAACTGAAGCTGTCAAACTAAGAAGCTCTTCTTCCGCTACTCCGAATGCCACTACATCGGTGACTTGCGGCTTGCCTTGAGTAAGCGTACCGGTTTTGTCAAAAGCGACAGACTCTACTTTACCTAGTAGCTCTAATGCCGCCCCACCTTTAATTAGCGCTCCGCGACGTGCTGCAGCCGCTAATCCCGAGGTAATCGCAGCAGGCGTTGAGATAACCAGAGCACATGGACATGCAATCAGTAGTAACGCTAAACCTCGGTAAACCCACGTCTCCCATGGTTGAGCGAACATTAAGGGAGGAAGGACAACCACAGACAGCGAAATCAGCATCATAAATGGTGTGTACCAGCGGCTGAACTTATCCAAAAAACGTTCAAGCGGAGCTTTGCGTGACTCGGCTTCCTCGATCAAATGCAGAATTCTATCTATCGCGTTGTCGCCCTGTCGAGACGTCACTTGTACTTGAACCACTTTATCGACGACGACAACACCTGCCATTAGTTTGCCGCCCTCGTCGTGTTCTACGGGAACGGATTCACCGGTTAACGCACTTTCATCAAAACTAGCCAGTGAGTTCATCAGCACGCCGTCGGCAGGTAATCGCTCGCCTGGAGCAACTTCAATAACATCACCTGGCTGTAGCTGTAATGCCGGCACTTCTTTTCGCACACCACCTTCAACTAGTTTCGCGTTCTCTGGAACCAATTCCATCAGAGCCTGAATACCGCTTCGTGCTCGAGATGATGCGTATGCCTCTAACTTTTCACCAATAAGGAAAAGCAATAACACCATGGCCGCTTCAGCGGTTTCTCCTAAATACAATGCACCTAACGCTGCCACACTCATCAAAGTTTCAATCGCAAACGGTGTTCCTCCTTTCGCCAGTTTGAGGGCTTTTCGCGCGATGGGAAACAGGCCGATCAAACAGGTTAAGGTAAATATCCAGGCGCTAAGTTGCGGGTTAATATCAGAGATAGTAGCCGCAACCAACATAGAGCCAGCGATGGAGAGGATGTGCAGATTATCAGTTACAAGAGTAATCCATCCTTTGGCTTCATTTTTCTTATTTGATTTATCCAGAGATGAAAGAGGAAAACCTGTCTGACGGGCGGTCTGCTCAATAACAGAGGCAAGTGAATGAACATTAAAATCCACCACCAGCTTCTCAGTGGCAAACAACACTTTGGCGTTACTCACTCCATCTAAGCTGGTAATCGCTTTTTCGAGTTTTAATGCACATGAAGGACAGTCCATGTCGGAAACCATCCAACTGTTGCGAACAGAGGAAACATACGCCCTTGCGGGGGCTTCTTCTTCGGTTGGGTTCGTGCCACAACCACCGCCACTGCAACAGGTACCTTCTGTTGAATCTACACTCGCTTGAGTAATGTCAGAGACTGGTTTAGTTGGTGCGCAGCAAGAGTCAATTCTACCCATCGACACCGCAGATTTGATTTTGCCTGATTGGCAACCCGGATGTTTTATACACATAAGCCACACTCCTTATTGGTAATAATCTGTTCGTCTAACCACAAGGATAAACCTTGGAGTCAGCTCCAAGGTCAAGTTGATTATGAATGTTTTTTCATCTTGACTGTGTAAAAAACAAAAAGACGCCAATGCGCCTTTCTGTTGTGAGGATTGTTAAACGATCTTTATACCGGATGCATAAAGCACTCATTTAGTGTGACACCAATAGCTCTTAGTACGTCACGCCTTGTAATAATGCCGACCAGCTTCTCTCTGTCATCCACAACCGGGTAAACTTTTGGCTTACCGACTTTCATCATATCTGCCAACTCAATAATAGACATTTCGGGTGATACCGAAAGCACATCGTCATGCATGCATTCCTGAACCGTGTGCGTATCCTGACAGTGATAACTCGCTTTCACCAACTTATCTAACAAGTCTTGTTCTGATAAGAACCCTATTACCTTTTTATTTTCATCAAGTACCGGACCACCGAGGTTCACACTCTGCATTACCTTGTTTAAAGCTGCCGTGAGTGACATGTCTTTGGTGAAGGTCACTGCTTGCAAGGTCATGTAATCTTTTACTTTTAATGAATGCATTCTTATCTCCTTAGCTGCATTTTCTTGCCGCTGTAAGATAAGTGTCGTCTAATTTTTTGATTTTACTAAATGGAAAGTAGCAATTTATTTCATAGCCTTAGTCTATTGATCTTCATCCACTTTAATTTTCACAAGTGCAAAAGCACCCTTAACTGCATATTTATATAACTTAAGAGCAATAATTTTTACACTGGCTAAGTCCGTATGATTAGTTACAGCAAAAAAGCTGAGCTTGGTTTAAATACAAAAAAAGCCAGTCAGTAACACTGGCTGGCTTGATCTGATTCAAATTTTGATTATGCGTTTTCCATTGCTGCCACAATATCACGAGCTACCGCTTCAGCGACTTTGATACCGTCGATACCGGCAGATAAAATACCACCAGCATAACCAGCCCCTTCACCCGCTGGGTAGAAGCCCTTCAAGTTAATACTCTGGAAGTCTTTACCACGTTTAATGCAAACAGGTGATGAGGTACGAGTTTCTACACCAGTTAAGAGACCATCGTCTGACGCGAATCCTTTGATTTTACGGTCAAATGCAGGAATCGCTTCGCGAATAGCTTCAACTGCAAATGGAGGCAGTGCTTTCGACAGATCAGTCAGCTTAATGCCCGGTGTAAATGACGGTTCAACATCGCCTAGTTCACTTGGATCGCGACCTTTAAGGAAATCACCAATCTTTTGAGCAGGGGCATCGTAAGTCTCGCCACCTAACTTATAAGCGCCCGATTCCAACTCACGCTGGAATCGAATACCAGCAAGCGGATCGCCCGGATAATCTGTTTCTGGAGAGATGCCTACCACAATCGCGCTGTTTGCGTTTCGCTCTGAACGAGAGTATTGGCTCATGCCGTTCGTTACTACGCGGCCCTCTTCTGAGGTAGCCGCAACCACTGTGCCACCCGGGCACATACAGAAGCTGTATACCGTGCGGCCGTTCTTACAGTGGTGTACGAGTTTGTAATCCGCCGCACCCAGAATAGGATGGCCAGCATTTGGACCGAAACGCGCTTCGTCGATCATTGATTGTTTGTGTTCAATACGGAAACCTACCGAGAATGGTTTTGCTTCCATGTAAACACCGCGCTCATGCAGCATTTCAAATGTGTCACGCGCACTGTGGCCAACGGCTAGAACAATGTGGCGGGATTTGATCTCTTCACCATTAGAAAGCGTCACACCCGTGATCTGACCATCTTCCATATGAAGATCATCAACACGTGTGCTAAAGCGTATTTCACCGCCCAGTTCGATGATTTTCGCACGCATTTTCTCGATCATCGTAACCAGTTTAAACGTACCGATGTGCGGTTTACTTACGTACAGAATTTCTTCCGGCGCACCAGCTGCGACAAATTCGGTGATCACTTTTCGGCCGTAGAAGTTTGGATCTTTTACCTGGCTGTATAGTTTACCGTCTGAGAAAGTACCCGCGCCGCCCTCACCAAACTGTACATTTGATTCTGTGTTTAGCGCACGCTTACGCCAGAAGCCGAACGTATCTTTGGTACGTTCACGCACTTCCTTACCGCGCTCAACAATAATCGGGTTAAATCCCATTTGAGCTAGAACAAGACCTGCGAACAGACCACAAGGACCAAAACCGATAACAACCGGACGCTCTTGCAGATTTTCAGGCGCTTTCGCTACAAACTTGTACTCCATATCCGGAGTTTGGCGAACATGCGGATCTTTCGCGAACTGGTGTAATAGTGCTTCTTCATCGCCTCCCACAATAATATCAAGCGAATAAATAAGCTGGATGTTGGTTTTCTTTCGAGCATCGTAGCCGCGTCTAAAGACGTTAAAGGAGATAACTTTCTCAGCAGGAATGCCAAGCTTTGCAGTGATCGCGTCTAATAGCGCTTCTTCCTCGTGATCAAGAGGAAGTCTAATTTCATTAATACGAATCATATCGATGTCTCGGGTAGTAGGTGTCTTAGCCAAAACCATGCTAAATGCAGGGTAAGCTCACAATGGCGCGCATTTTACGAGAATTTGAATTGTCTGTCATACTAAATCAAAGCGAGTCGATCGATTTAGCTTAGGGAATGTTGAATTTTACCTTGGGATGAGTATTATCCCCCATTCCTTCATTTTGACTAACTTAAGAGCTGATTATCATGGCGTTTGTCGTAACCGATAACTGTATCCAATGTAAATACACTGACTGTGTCGCGGTGTGTCCGGCTGATGCCTTTCATGAAGGGCCGAACTTCATGGTAATCAATCCAATAGAGTGTATCGACTGCGGCTTGTGTGTCGACGAGTGTGACGCTCACGCGATTTTTCAGGAAGATGAAGTACCTGAAGAACAACATATCTACATAGAGCTGAACGCAGAGCTTGCTGAAATTTGGCCAGTACAGATCGAAGTAAAACCAGCGATGGAAGAAGCCGAGAAGTGGAACGGTGTGCCAAACAAACTCTATATGCTTGAAAAGTAAAAATCAGCTTGCGAAAAAAAGCGTAATAACGGCAGTCATTACGCTTTTTTTGTATCCAATTTCTAGGGTCTGTTGAATCAGCTGTGCTGACGACGCATATTGTCTAAGATAATGCCTGTCGCCATAGCAACGTTAAGCGACTCCGCACCGCCGAACGCCGGAATAGTGATTTTATCCGTCACAAACTTCGACGCTTCTTCACGCACCCCGTGAGATTCACTACCCATCAGCAAAATCCCGTCGGCAGAAAATGCCTTTTTATGCACGCTCTCCCCTTCCAGAAACGCGCCGTAAACCGGTAAGTTTGCTTGTTCCAGATAGCTTGGTAAATCGACAAGGCTAACCTGAACGCGGCCAAAGCTGCCCATTGTTGCACTGATGGTTTTAGGGTTGTACGGATCAGCGCAATCCGTGCTCGCGATAATATGTTTGATACCGTACCAATCCGCTACGCGAATGATAGTGCCTAAGTTACCGGGGTCAGAGACACCATCAAGCGCAATCATCAGACCTTTTGCTTGAGGTACCTTCACATCTGGAATTTCCACTACTGCAATGGCGGCATTGTTACTGACCAGCGTACTTGCTTTGGTTAGGTCATCAAGAGAAGCCTCAATGCACTCAAAACCACTCAGCTCCTGACGATGGTTCGCAAGAAAATCAGCCGTAGCGAAGATTTGCTTTACAACTAATGAGCTGCTTGCCAGCTCCAGAACGTTCTTTTCACCCTGAACCAGAAATAAGCCGTGCGCTTTACGCTGCTTCTTTTGACCCAAAGCACGAAGCAGTTTTAGTTGGTTTTTTGAAATCATGAAAATATCCCGGGAGAAAATAGTTAAGTACCGAAGAAAACAGAGGGATTATAGAGTAAAGAGGTGTACAGCTAAAGAGACGCTGAGGTAAGAAGGAAGATAAAAACAAATTTAGCGGTATCTGTTAGCAACAGGCTTTAAGCCTACTATTGCAAACAGTTCAGCCAAGAGCAGTTTTTGGATAACGGTGATATTTATATTGCCCTGTGATAAGAATTTACTGAAATTCTTCTCCGTGATTCTCTAGGGTTTCTTTACCGCAGCTAGTACAAATGATGTACCTGTCGGTTAATTCCAAAGAGGCACCAGCAGGCAAAGAGGCGGCAGAACCACTAAAGAAACCATCTAAAAATGCTTTGAACTGCTCCTTTTTAGATTTACCGTATTTGGAAGGCTTTTGTCTCATCGCCTCCTTATGCTCCGTGTTCTTTCCGCATTTTTCACAAAATCTAATATTCATCCTACCCCCAAGAATCTATCACACCATGAAATGCCACGCGTTGCGAATCACTATTAACGCTTTGGTCATATTGGTATTAACTAAGACATTATCGCTTTACTTTTAAATAAGATCTTTTTGCAAGATAAACAAATATGCTTATATCTCGGGTCTTCATGACTGGTCAAAGGTTGGAAAATCACCTTGTCTGAACCGCAGCTATAGCACTTTGCACTTTCGGGATCTTCTGTTTTACATTCTGGATGTTTGTCTAAATACTCTGAAAGCGACGGCAGTTTGTGCCAATCATCATCTTGCGGCTTTGAATATAGAGTAAAGTAGTAAAATGCACCTGCTCCAATTAACGCTAACGTTGATAACAGAAAACCCATTTCTAAACTCCCAGTTTCATTTGCCAATTTAACGCTGAGTTAAGTGTTGAATAACGCGACCACTGACCTAAACCAATGTGCCGAAAATACTAATACTGATTCAAACCTAAAAGGCTACGCGTTGCGAATTTGTCTTAAAGCGTTATTAGTACGTCTCAGATATATTGTACTTTTGCATAAATGCATTAGAGCTAAAACACCCTACTAAACTTCCCAATGATATGGAAAATGCAAGAATAAAAATGACTGCCTTTGATATGTCCCCACTAAAGACACTGCCTCCAAAAAAGTAACTTAGCATAGAGAGAACAAATACAATGAACGCATACTTATTCAAAAGAAAGAACAAAGGAATATCAAGCCCCCAAAGCTCACGGCGACCTATAAACGTAAACAAACCGCCTAAGACATATATTGATGCACCAACAAACGCAATGACGATCACGGGAAGTATATAGGGGAAGAATTCCTTACCTGTAAACAAAACGTATCCCATACGCCAAGTGTAAAAGAAAGAAACGATCCAAAAAATCACTACTGGCCCGATTACTAGTCCCATTTATCCTCCATAAATTTAACGCTGACTAGAAGGCTAAAAGCTGCTTTCATCCTCTTATAATGATGCGTCACTTACAGTACTTCAATTTATAATCAATGAGTTATCGATCAGATGTAAAGGATTACGATATGGCTCGTAATTTCAGGTAGGGTAATTTATGGAATACTTCATATAACTTCTGGCAGGACAAACTCGCACCAACACATCGAGTGCGAGTCTGCTGGTTCTATGGCAATCTTCTTAGAAAAAGCAGCCCTTTAATACTCAGATTTTTGCAGCATATGAGAAGCGATTCTTTGCTGATCGCGAGTAAAAAAAAGCGTCTATCCAGTGCAAAAATAGTGCTGAATCATTGGACTTTTTGAGTTCAACAAGTGCATTTTCATACTGTTCTTGAGAAAGCAAGTGTTGACGTTTTCTTACCAGTTTCTCTGTAAACTCGGGACTGAACTCGGGATGACCTTGCACCGTTAGAATGTGATTGTCTTTGACTAACATAAAGTTAGGACAAAAATCATTTCCGGCGATAACGCGCATCTGTCTTGGGACCACCACGACCTGATCCTGATGGCTCACCAGCATACGCGCATTATCAATGGCTAGGTTCATCCATTTTTTAAGCGCACTAAACTTGACCTCGTAACTACCCAGCCCCCAACCTTTGTGAGATTTTTCAACCACTCCCCCCAAAGCTCTAGCAATAATCTGATGGCCAAAACAGATCCCGACCAGTGGTTTTCTTCTGGCCTCACAACTGCGAATCCAGTCAGCCAACGCAAGAATCCAAGGATAATCATCATAAGCATTGTGTACGCTGCCGGTAAGAATAAATCCATGACACTCATCGAGGCCAGGTAACTCACCTTTTATCGCATCATAGTTTTGAAACACCATCGCCGCATTCACACTGGCAAAGGCGCTTTCAATCATATCGACATATTGACCATAGCTATCCGACAAAGGCGGGTCTACATACCCGCACGTTATTATCCCAATTTTCATGATTCACCTCTTTCATCCCTGAAAAATCTAAAATGTTGGCGGCGTTGCAGCACTAATCAGCTCGCATTCTACTTTTCCCTTATTACGAAACCGATGCGGCTTACGCGTTTCAAAGTAGTAAGAGTCTCCGGCTTTAAGAACTTGCGTCCGGCTACCCACCGTGATTTCGATTTCGCCGCGGATAACAACCCCGCCTTCCTCACCTTCGTGCTGCATAAAATCGGTACCGGTATCTGCCCCCGGCGGGTAGATCTCACGCAGTATGGCGAGTTTACGGCCATCTCGTTTCGCCCCCACCAACATCAGACTAATTTTCCCGTCACCTAAATCCGCCATTTGTTCTGGACTAAAAAAGATGTCGTCTTTCGCTTCCACATCCAGGGTAAAAAACTCGCCCATTGAGATAGGAATAGCATCAAGTATCTTTTTCAGAGAACCAACTGAAGGATTAACAAGGTTCTGTTCAATTTGAGAGATCATGGAGTTCGTCACGCCGCTTCTCTTAGCCAGTTCTCTTTGCGATAAACCGCGCATGGTGCGGATCGTTTTAAGTTGCTTACCTACATCCATGTCTCTATCCATGTATCTCTCCTGAGTGAGGAAAATAAGCCACTACTGCTGGCTCATCTTGATCTCTTGTAATCGCCGCTTCTCCGCTTTAGCAAGTACCCACCATGCAATAAAGGTTGCACAGGATACCCCCAGAATAATCAGCGTTGCGAGGGCATTAATTTTAGGACTCACACCTAACCTGACACTGGAAAATACCACCATTGGCAGTGTTGTCGCACTCGGACCGGAAACGAAACTCGCAATCACCAAATCGTCAAGCGACAAGGTAAACGCCAATAGCCACCCTGCAACAATCGCGGGAGCAATCGTTGGCAAGGTAATCTGAAGAAACACTTTCCAAGGCGGTGCACCTAAGTCCATGGCAGCCTCTTCGATTGAGCGATCAACTTCTTGTAATCTGGAACTCACTACCACTGTAACGTAAGCGGTACAAAACGTGACATGTGCGATCCAAATCGTCATCATTCCCCGCTGGTTAAACAGATCAAAGACTTGCCCCATTGCTATAAAGAGTAGCAGCAAAGACAGGCCTGTAATTACCTCGGGCATCACCAACGGCGCGGTAATCATAAATGCGAAGCCGGTTTCTCCCCTGAACTTACCGAAGCGATTAAGAACAAACGCTGCTATAGTCCCAAGCACCACAGCGGCACTGGCAGAGAGAAACCCGATTAACAGACTCAGCTTGACTCCGCCCATGAGTAAATCGTCTTCAAATAACTCTGAGTACCACTTGAACGAGAATCCAGACCAGACGGTAACCAGGCGATTTTCATTAAACGAGTAGATAATCAGGATTAGAATAGGCAAGTAAAGAAAAGCAAAACCCAAGCCTAAAATCATCCATTTCCATTTGTTGTTGTAAACCGGAATATCGTTCATCACTGCGCCTCCAACTCACGCTTTTGATAGCGGTGGAACCAAAGAATCGGCACCATCAGGATAAGTAGCATTGTTGTGGCAACCGCCGAGGCAACAGGCCAATCCCGGTTATTAAAAAACTCCTGCCATAATACTTTGCCGATGAGTATTGAGTCTGGTCCCCCAAGCAATTCAGGAATAACAAATTCCCCAACCGCAGGAATAAACACCAACATGGAACCGGCGATAATACCCGCACGAGTTAAAGGAACTAATACGCTAAATAGCGTGGTTACTGGTTTAGCCCCCAAATCACTCGCCGCTTCTATCAGCGAGTAATCAACGCGCATCAGTGCGGTATACAAAGGTAAGACCATGAAAGGTAGGTAGGTATATACAATGCCGATATACACCGCGACATCGGTGTGTAATATCCTTAAGGGCTCATCAATAATGCCAACAGATAACAATACGTTATTGAGCAGTCCATTGTTTTTGAGGATACCAATCCATGCATAGACCCGAATTAGAAAACTTGTCCATGAGGGAAGAATGATGAGCATCAGCAGAACATTACGTGTTGACGGTGTTGAGTGCACGATTGCCCACGCGATAGGAAAACCGATCATTAAACAAAGTAGTGTTGAAATGAGCGCAATACGTATGGATTCTAAATAGGAAGAGACATACAGGTCGTCTTCCAACAAATATTCATAGTTACCCAAATTCAGTAGCAGCTGGAGTTGCTGCTCGGCATAACTGATTAATTCAGAGTATGGCGGTATTGAGATTTGAGCCTCAGCAAAGCTGATCTTTAAAACGATCAAAAACGGGAGCAAGAAGAACAGTAATAACCACCCATAAGGGACGGCAAGTAATAAACACTTGGGCGTGGGAATAACACGCCAGAGATCGAGTTTGGCTGCTTTTATCATATTTTAAGTACCACGCAACTTTCCATATCCCAACTTAGCGTGACCTTTTGTTCCCACGTCGGCATGTCTTTGCGTAAACGGGTGGTATTTTGTAAGGTAGCCGTGACCAGTTTTCCTGACGGTAAACGTACATGGTAAATAGACTGATTACCCATATAGGCAATATCTTCAACCACCCCAGTACAGCTGTTTGCGGAGTGATTCGTGTGTGTGCTCAGGGTCATTTTCTCTGGTCTTACCCCTATCATCACAGGAACGCCTGTTACACCAGAAATACCTTCATTAATACAGATTGGGTGTTCGAGTTCCTGACTTCGCACGATACAGCTGTCGTTCTGACTGTTTTCTACCATCCCTTCAAATATGTTCACCGTGCCGACAAATTTGGCTGAGAATTGTGAGTTCGGGTGTTCATAAATCGATTCTGGAGAACCTATCTGAACAAACTGTCCCTTATTCATAATCGCCATTCGGCTTGCCATCGTCATGGCTTCTTCCTGATCGTGAGTTACCATCACACATGTGACCCCCACTCTCTCTAGGATATTTACCACTTCGAGCTGCATTTTTTCTCTTAAGTTTTTATCTAAAGCGCCCATTGGCTCATCAAGAAGCAACAGTTTCGGTTTTTTGGCTAAGCTGCGTGCAAGTGCAACACGCTGTTTTTGCCCACCGGAAAGCTGATGGGGTTTGCGTTTGGCATAGTCAGACATATGCACCAGTTCCAGCATCTGTTTGACGGTCTCATCAATTTCCTGGCGTGACATACCGTCCTGCTTCAAACCGAATGCAATATTGTCCGCAACAGTCATGTGGGGGAAAAGTGCATAGGATTGAAACATCATATTTACCGGACGGCGGTAAGGAGGTATCTCGGCTAGGTCTTCACCATCTAAGATGATCTGCCCTGCTGACGGTTGCTCGAAGCCTGCAAGCATTCTGAGCAGCGTTGATTTTCCGCAGCCCGATGCGCCAAGCAGTGCAAACAGTTCGCCCTGATTGATAGTCAGATTCAGACCATCTACGGCCACATGGCCGTCAAAACTTTTGGTCAGTCCTTTGATTTCAAGTAAAGGTTTTGGCGGATTAGAATCCACGTGCATATGAGGAAGGTCATTACAAAGCGACATCACTGTCATAGTACTCTCCATAAACGAGGCGGCACTCAGGCCGCCTTGTAATCTATCTAGTTCTTAACAAAATCTGTCCACGCGCGAGTCAGCGCACGAGCGGTTTTATGAGGCAGCATTTTTGCGCTGTACAGCTTCTTCTGCGTTTCCTCATCAGGGTAGATGCCCGGATCTTCCAGAATTTCAGCATCAATAAACTCACGTGAAGGCGGGTTCGGGTTTGCATACCAAACGTAGTTACTGATTTCTGCGATAACTTCTGGTCTTAACAGGAAGTTAATGAACTGGTGAGCATTCTCCGGGTGCTTGGCATCTTTAGGAATTGCCATTAAATCAAACCAAGCCATTGCCCCCTCTTTTGGAATTGAGTAAGCAACCTCAACACCGTTATCTGCTTCAGCCGCGCGGTCTGCTGCCTGAAGGACATCTCCCGACCAGCCAATCGCGACACAGATATCTCCATTTGCTAAGTCATTGATGTATTGAGAAGAGTGGAAGTAAGTGACGTACGGGCGCACGCTTTTAAGTAACTCAAGCGCCTCTTTTTTGTAGTCGTTCGGGTCAGTACTGTTTGGATCTTTGCCAATGTAGTTTAATGTCGTCGACATGATCTCCGAAGGAGCATTCAGGAAGCCAACACCACACTTCGAGAGTTTTTCCATGTATTCTGGTTTAAATACCAGATCCCAACTGTTTACAGGTGCATCTTCTCCAAGTACCGCTTTCACTTTCTCAACGTTATAACCAATCCCTGTTGTGCCCCATAGGTAAGGCACCGAGTAATCGTTCTCCGGATCAACGGTCTCTGCCAGAATCCCCATAAGTTTTGAGTCCAGGTTTTGATAGTTGCTGAGCTTTGATTTATCCAGTTTCTGGAAAGCGCCCGCTTTTACCTGTCTACCCAAAAAGTCGTTACTTGGTACAACCAAGTCGAAGCCCGTATTACCTGACAGAATTTTCGCTTCCAATACTTCATTGGAATCAAACACATCGTAGACAACCTTAATGCCTGTTTCTTTTTCAAACTTGGCGATAGTGTCTTCGGCAATATAATCAGACCAGTTATAGATATTGAGTACTTTGTCTTCTGCAGCAAGTGATGTTAACGGAGTTAACCCAAGGGCTACCCCCAACGCTACCCCACAATAAACCTTTACGTTCTCCATTTGGATCTCCATTCCTTGGTGAGTTTTGGTATTGTTCTCGTCGGCTACTGCTGAACGTCGGCGAGCGTGTTATCTAAAGCCAGTTTGGCAAGTTCAACTAATTCATCAATTTCTGATTTAGTAATAATCAATGGTGGTGAGCAGATCATTGAATCTCCGACGGCTCTCAGTACAACGCCATTGTTAAAACAGTGCTCACGGCATTGAGTTCCGACATCGAGATCTTTCTCGAAGCGCTCATTGGTTGTTTTGTCCTTAACGAGCTCAATCGCTCCAACCAGACCAAGACTGCGTGCTTCACCCACCAGCGGATGTTCGGCAAGCTCTGCCCAACGCTTAGCGAAATACGGGCCTGTCTCTTCCCGGACCTGATTAACAATGCTGAGACGTTGCATCTCTTTAATGTTAGCGATAGCAACCGCACAAGCGGCAGGATGGCCAGAGTAAGTAAAACCGTGTGCGAATTCCGTATCTGCATCGGTCAGTACTTTGGCGACATGATCACGAACCATCACACCGCCCAGTGGCAAGTATCCTGAAGTGATTCCCTTCGCCATACACATCAGATCTGGCTTAATATTAAATGTCTGACTGGCGAACCATTCTCCGGTACGGCCAAAGCCACAAATCACTTCATCAACAATCAGTAAGATTTCGTACTTATCGCAGATACGCTGAATCTCTGGCCAGTAACTCGCCGGAGGGATAATCACGCCGCCAGCACCCTGAATAGGTTCTGCAATGAAAGCAGCGACATTTTCTTCGCCCAGCTCCAGAATTTTCTCTTCCAGTTGTCTTGCACGTTCTAAACCAAATTCTGTTTCATCGATACCGTTACCTTCACCAAAATGGTAAGGCTGGTCAATGTGCACGATATTAGGAAGAGGAAGGCCACCCTGAGCATGCATAAACGCCATGCCACCAAGGCTTGCGCCCGCAATGGTACTACCGTGATACGCATTTTTACGGCTGATGATGGTTTGCTTTTGAGGCTTACCTAGGCTGGACCAGTAATGACGAACCATTCTTACTACAGTGTCATTACACTCAGAGCCCGATCCGGTAAAGAACACGTGGTTCATGCCGTCTGGCGTTACTTCTGCCAATAGCGTAGAAAGTTCTACCGCCGGGGGATGTGCGGTTTGGAAAAACAAATTGTAGTACGGCAGTTCTTGCATCTGCTTAGTGGCGGCATCAACCAGAGGCTGACAGCTGTAGCCCATATTCACGCACCATAAACCCGCCATACCATCGAGGATCTTATTGTCATCCTCGTCATAGATATACACACCTTCCGCGCGTTTAATAATGCGGGAGCCCTTGTCATTTAACGCCTTGAAGTTAGTAAAAGGGTGCAAGCAATGTGCACTGTCTTGCTCAATCCATTTAGACATAGTTTCATTCCATTGTTTATCAATAGCATGTAAGTGCTACTCGCCCTTTACCCTCTAAGAGAAAAGTTTTCTCCTAAGTTTAAACTTGAGAAAGTAGCCCTAACTTGGTCACTAAATTCGACTTATACGTTTAAGAGTAAGAACTCGCGCTCCCAGGAACTGATAACCTGGAAGAAGGTTTTGTACTCTTTACGTTTAATCGCGACATAGGCTGAAACAAACCGATCGCCAAGAATTTCTCGCAGCTCTTCACTGTTTTCTAACAGCACTAAAGCATCTTCCAAATTATGAGGAAGCGAGTATGGCTGGGTCGTCATATCGCCCGTACTTTGTGGTGTTGGCGTCAGCTTTTCTTTCATACCCAGGTATCCGCATGCCAATGACAATGCCATGGCTAAATACGGATTCGCATCGGCTCCGGCATAGCGGTTTTCAATACGGCGGGAGTTTTTGTCAGAAACGGGCACTCGAAGTCCGACCGTGCGGTTATCTTCACCCCATGCCACGTTAGTCGGTGCTGACTCGCCGAAGACTAATCGGCGGTAGGAATTGACGTTTGGCGCAAAAAAGGCAATCGCAGCAGGCGTGTATTTCTGCATACCAGCGATATAGTTGAGGAACAGTTCGCTGTTAGAACCATCTTCGTTGGCGAACAAGTTATTACCGTCCGCATCCACCAAACTTTGGTGAATGTGCATCGCACTGCCCGGTTCATGTTCCATAGGCTTAGCCATAAACGTGGCATAAACATCGTGACGAAGGGCTGCTTCACGGACAGTACGTTTGAAGAGAAAGACCTGGTCAGCCAGATCCAGAGGTTCACCGTGATCGAAGTTTAACTCCATTTGTGCAGCGCCGGATTCGTGAACTAACGTATCAACGTCCAGTCCTTGCGCCTCACAGTAGTCATACATATCTTCAAAAATCGGATCGAATTCATTAACTGCGTCGATACTGAAGGATTGTCTTGCGGTTTCAGGGCGACCATTGCGGCCAATTGGCGGCTCAAGCGGGTAGTCCCAGTCTAAGTTCTTCTTAACCAAGAAAAATTCCAGCTCTGGCGCGACAACCGGATGCCATCCCTCTCTCTCGTAGAAGGATAAAACACGTCGCAATACTGCTCTCGGGGATACTTCGACCGGTTCACCATCGACTGTAAAACAGTCATGAATTACCTGGCCGGTTGGATCTTTCGTCCACGGAACTAATCTGACCGTGTTTGGATCCGGCTCCAGATTCATGTCTTTCTCAGTGAGATCAATCATGCTTTCATCATCCGGCCAGTCACCATTCACCGTCTGGAAAAAAATCACTTCGGGAAGATGCATCCCTCCTTCTCGAAGAAATTTTTTCGCTGGCATGATCTTGCCTCGTGCGTTACCAGTAATGTCTGGAATAAGGCACTCAACTTCGGTAATACGGTTTTCTTCAATCCATTTCTTGAATGTTTCCATAAATCCTTCTTTGCAATACGTTCGGTCCTTGAAACAGCTTTGCTTGAAATTCAGCTTTTCGCTTAATGAAATCTCTTTCCGAAAATCACGGATGTATCAATAAGCTCTATTTAGCATTGTTCTTAATTTACCCAAAAGTCAACTAATCTGTTAAATATTTTATATCAAGCCATGCGCTTAGTAATATTTTAGTTACAAAGGTGTTGTGTTTTTCTGAACAATGCGTGTATGTTTATAAAGCAAGCAAAGTGGTCTGCAAGCATTCCTGAGCCTTTATGGAACAAGGAGTTATTACGTATAGCGTGGAGGAACCACTGTGGGTATGAGTAGTCTTGCCAATCAACCAATTAATATTGACCGTCTTAAAACCAAGCAAGAGCAACAAGAAATTGCTCAATTTATCGAACAAAACCCGAACATCACCACGATCGATTTAATCTTGTTTGATATGAATGGCGTGGTCAGAGGAAAGCGGATCAATACCACTCAATTGAGCAAAGTACTGGAGCAAGGAATTTGCTTACCTGCATCAGTTTTTGCACTTGATATCTGCGGTGAAACCGTTGAAGAAACCGGATTAGGATTTGAGAAAGGCGATGGTGACCGGGTTTGCCACATGGTGCCAAACTCTTTGCAGATAGTGCCTTGGCAGGAGAACAGCGCCCAAGCCATCGTGACCATGTACGAACCGGACAACAATCAGCCCTTCTTTGCCGATCCCAGACACGTCCTCGACCAACAACTCAAAAAACTTCAAAGTAAAGGCTTTCATCCTTGTGTCGCAATTGAGCTAGAGTTCTATTTGCAAGATCCTGAACATGATGACGCAGGCAGTCCCCAACCTCCTCTCATGCCAGTAAGTGGCGAGCGTATGACACAAACTCAGGTTTATTCGCTTGATGAGCTCGATGAGTTTAAAATGTTCCTGGATGAAGTGGTTAGTGCATGTCAGGCGCAAGGGATTCCGGCGGAAAACATCACTGCCGAATATGCACCGGGCCAGTTTGAAGTCAACTTAAAGCATTCAACCGATATATTACTCGCATGCGATCACGCCATGCTGCTAAAGCGTGTCGTCCGCGCTGTCGCTAAAAAACACGGATTTCATGCAAACTTCATGGCAAAACCCTACACTGAATTTGCAGGCAACGGCTGCCATGTTCACATCAGTTTGCAGAACGATGACGGTATCAATGTACTTGGGTACAATGACGAGCTGCTGCTCAACGCCATTGCCGGTGTCTTGGAACACATGGACGAATGCATGGCGGTGTTTGCACCAAATGCAAACTCCTACCGACGCTTGCAGCCTAATATGTTCGTGCCCATTCATGCGTCTTGGGGCTGGGATAACCGAACGGTTGCCGTCAGAGTGCCCGCTAGTGGCGTTGAAGACAAACGAATAGAGCACCGCTTGTCCGGCGCGGATGTTAACCCTTACCTAGCTGTATCCGTTTTATTGGCATCGATTCTTGATGGTATTGAAAATAACCTGACACCTCCGCCTGCGACTGAAGGCGATGCCAGCCTGCTGGATTTGCCACCTCTTCCAAATTCTTGGGATAGTGCTTTACAAGCCTTTTCGACTAGCGAATTTATGCAAGCTAGCTTTGGCGAAGAGTTTTGCAAAGTTTATCTCGCCAACAAAAAACACGAGCAGGAAAGGTTTTCCGCTCAGGTTTCTCCACTTGAATACCAGTGGTACCGATAGAGATTAATCAAAATCAGACGACAAGGATGTCAAGATGAGCACTAAGCATACCCATTCTTACTATTCTGCATCAAAAAACCAGGATTTGCGCTTCCCTACCTTAAAAGGAAGCCATGTTGCCGATGTATGTGTGGTTGGTTCTGGGATTACAGGCGCGACAGCAGCGCTTGAACTTGCCAACAAAGGTTATAGCGTTATCGTTTTAGAAGCGAATCGAGTCGCTTGGGGGGCGTCAGGACGCAGCGGAGGTCAGGCAATTTTCGGCTGGGCTTCAGAGCAACACACGCTTGAAAAACTCGTCGGCCAGTCCGACGCAAAGAAACTGTGGGATATGTCTGTCGAGGCATTAGCTCTGACTAAAAACAACATAAAAAAAATACAATATTGACTGTGATTGGCGCGACGGTATGGCGCATTTAGGCGTGAAATCGCGTCATGACAAAGAACTTCAAGAGTGGTATGAAAACCTGACAGAGCGCTATAACTACCACTCTCTCGAACTATGGGATAAAGACCAAGTAAGAGAGAACATTGCCAGCGACAAATACACATCCGGCATGCTTGACCACAATAGTGGTCACTTACACCCGTTGAACTACACTCTTGGCTTAACGAATGCAGCTGCCGCAGCGGGAGCGCAGTTTTTTGAAGAGAGTGCGGTAATAAAGATTGAGCATGGTGATCCCGCAACGCTATTTACCAAGCACGGTGAAGTGAAAGCAAACCACGTGATTCTGGCGTGTAATGCGTATATGGAAGGGCTAGAAAGCACATTAGAAAACAAAGTCATGCCCGTTGGAACCTACATGTGCGCCACAGAACCTCTCGATCCCGATTTAACCAATAAACTGATGAAAAACCATATCGCCGCATGTGATATCAACTTTGTACTCGACTACTTCCGCTGCTCTGGTGACAACAGAATGTTGTTTGGCGGGAGAGTAAGCTATTCTGGCGTTGCCCCCTTCAATCTAGAGAAAGCAATGCGTAGCCGAATGGTCAGCATATTTCCTCAGTTGGGTAACGCGAAAATCGATTATGCCTGGGGTGGTAATGTGGCCATAACCATGAATCGTGCCCCTCATTTTGGCCGGCTGAAACCCAATGTTTATTTTGCTCAGGGATTTTCCGGCCACGGTGTCGCGGTAACAGGTTTGGCTGGCACTCTGATGGCTGAATGTGTTGCTGCAACCTCTGAACGCTTTGCGATTTTCGATAAAGTACCTCATATGTCATTCCCCGGGGGCCGCTTGCTCCGCACCCCTGCCCTGGTATTAGCCATGTCTTACTACCGGGTTCGTGATTTGCTTTAAGCAGCGTTAGGGTCGGTAACCCTAGTTTATTGACGTGAAAAAGCCCGCAATATAATGATTTATTGCGGGCTTTTTAATCTGATGGTTAATACCAAGAGTTGTGCTACGGCGTGTCTAATCCTTCAATCTCAGGTAGTTCAGGAAAGGGTCCCAAACCATAGCTGGCTCTGTCAGTGAAAAATTTATTATTATCAATGAGGTTATGCTTATCTTCATCATAGATGTCGCTCTCAGCAATAATGTCATTATTAATGATAGAAACTGAGATACTGCTGTCGTCATCGGGTAAACCAAGTAACACGTTTCCTCTTGGTTGCTCTGCCAGGATCGTATTATTTTCTAGAGTCACTGATTGAGGATGACCGCTCTTCATCCCTTCTAAACCAAACCCAATCAACTCAAGATTCGAAGAGTTGACGCCTTGCTCCAGAACACTATTACGGACTATCAGCGCTCCACCATTGGATACATCGATGAGTCGGCTATCTTTGCCGCTCAGAGAGGCAACAACACTAGACTCTATTAGTGTCACCGGAGAACGCGATTTAATTTCGTGTCCTTCGCCTTTAGAGCTGAGGAAGCGGCTATAACGTATTTCTAAACGATCATTATTGCTATAAACAGCATGCGCCCGTCCAATTTTCCCCAAACGCTCAAACCGACTGTTTTCTATCGTCAGTCTGCCACTCCCTTTCGCAGATAGAATACCCTGCTCACTATCATGGAAATATACATAACGTAACGTCAGATCTCTTCCGTTCTGGCGGACACACGCTCCATTCTTGTGAGGGACAGCAACTTCGCTGCATTCAATGTTTTCGATTACAACTTTATTTCCGTTGACGACAAACGTTGCCTTACCCTGAACTGCTGCACCTTTAAAATGTGTACCTTCACTCCCCTTGAGAGTGACAGAAGCGTGGTTAATGCTTATTCCTTCACGGTAAATACCGCTTCCAAATATTACGACACTTCCTGCTTTAATTACTGATGCAGCGGATTTTAAGTCCTTGTAAATTTGGCCATCCACAGAAGTTTGCCCTGGCCCAGGTGTTAACTCTCTACTTGTTATGTCACCCGATTGATGTTTTGAAGAGTCTGCTTGACTGTCATAACGAAAAACAGTGTTAGCTACATGTATATTTTCGGCGTGATGCTCACTGGAAACGCAATAAGAAGTGAAGAGAACATAAACTAAAATGAAACTAACCAGACAGATTCTAGTGTTAATGATTCGTTCAGATTTGTTTGCATTCATTCATCCACCCTAATGATGACTGAGACAGGACGATAGAGACGCCCCTGTAGATTAGAAAGTTTCTAACTTATAGACTTTGTGGGTAGATAGCATCAGTGAAAAATAACCATAAACCAAAGCCCCGTTATACCAATCTGTATAAATAAGTAATTAAGTTATAGCGATTTTAACCAGCCCGAATGATCAAGTACTTATGTTGACTGGTACTACTACATTCACACAATAATAGACTGTTTCGTAGCCCTTGGTTTACCTCATACTCAATTTGTTGCTCTAGTGCTTTAAACTTAATAATTTCTTAGAAGATGTAGAACTAAATGTTCAAATGAGGGGCATGATTCTCGCTGAACCGAGCACCTTGAGGTTACTTGGGTATACACTTTAAATAATATGACGGAATTGGGCTTCATTTTAGTTACCTACACTAAAAGCTCATTAAGCGCTCAATCGTCCAAAATACGGCAATTGAGCCAATACTATATGGCAATAATTTTTTGCCCCACTCTTTCGGCGAAAGAAACGATTTTATCACTTTAAACAAAACGATAACCGCCACAACGAAAATCAGTTGCCCTAGTTCTACGCCAATATTAAATGTCGCTAGTGCAAGGAACATCTCTGTTTGTGGCAAACCGATATCTGTCAGCGCGCCAGCAAATCCAAAGCCATGAAGCAAGCCAAAGATAAAGGCAACTAACCAAGGCTTTTGGCTTGTTAAGGATGGTTGGCCTTGTTGCACTTTCACTATTTCTAAAGCCAGAAATACGATACTTAATGCGATAACAGCTTCTACAGGAGGCCCCGGAAGTTTAACCCACCCCATCACAGAGCAACTTAACGTAATACTGTGAGCGACCGTAAATGCGGTGATCGTTTTTACCAGCTTCTTGAAACCGACCGAAAGTATCAACAACGCTAAGACAAATAACAGATGATCAAACCCTAAAAGAATGTGCTCTATTCCCAACACAGTATAAGTCTTCGCGACTTGCCACTTTGTGGTTTTTTCCGGCAACCTGATTTCTGGGTTATCAGGTTTGAGCATGAGGGTTAGCTTTTCACCATTGAGATATTCGATACTAATCAGAACATCCACCATGGTCTTTTCTTGGTTGGCTATCGCCAAAGTAGTCCCTTGTAAATGGCGAGGAGCGTGGAGCTCATATTGAATGACTAAACTGCCACTCATCAGTTTACGAACGCCCGACTCTTTTAAAGTAAACTCGTCGGAAAATACAGGAACCAATTTGATGACCTTGTCGCCTTTAATCGGAACTCTCCACAACAAGTGATAACTAGATTCCGTAGTTTGTTGCATTTGAAGATACGCAGGGCGAATCTCGTGCGCTTTCACTCCTGAGCAAAATAATGTAAAGAAAAGGACGAACCAACACTGTAAAAGTCGTATTTGCACTATTTCAACCCATTTAAGCTAGCCAATATCTCGGCTTCCTGAAGTTCACCTAAGAGTTCAGATTTCATGACAACCTTATATTTCTTTTTCAACTCTTTATATATCGAGCCTTTCGCATCACTTTGTGTGTCAAACTCGTAATCCCTCTGAACTTCATTGCGAACACTTGCAAAGTCGGGGAAATAAGCACTTTCCTTTTCTGAAATAAACACCAAATGCTCCCCGAATCCTGATGAAATAGGACCAGCCCAGACATTGAGAGGCTGGGTATCCAAAGCAGCGTAGAATGCGTTGCCAAACGCTTTGGTAATTTCAGATTTCGCAGCTTTGTAAAGCCGAGAAGGAAGCAGTACAGGATCGCCTTTTTGAGTTAGAGCTGATTCCGAGGCTACTTCCGCTTGAGCCAGCAGAGTTTTTGCGTAAGCTTTCGGGTCATCATGATTGTTTCGATTAAAGGTAACCTGCTTGAGAGAGTAACTGGCGGGGATTACGTATTTTTCTTTATTACTGTCAAAATACGTAAGAAGGTTTTCTTCACTAGGGGGCATAACAACTTTAGTCAGGTCATTCGCCATAAACTCCATCTTCTGCGAAAGACGCCGTTTTATGATTTCATCATCTTCATCTAAATTTAATTTCAGCGCCTCCTGATACATGATTTCCTGCCGCGTATAGCGTTCTAGCAGCCCCTTCAACTCTTCAAACGTCGGCTCCCGCTTCCACTGTAACTCCCAAAGCGACCTGATATGATTGATTTTATTGTCATTAATGACAATTTGATATTCGTCTTCCGTATCGGTATTTATCTGGCTGTACACCAAAAAAATCGCCACTCCTAATAAAACAAAATGTAGAAGTGGCTCTTTCATCCATTTATTCATAAGCTACTTTTTGCTGAGTTATACCAAATTGGTGAGCTGTATACGCGTTCTTGTATCGTTGCAGGATGACCTGTTTCCGCGACATTGATGCCAAGCTCGATAGCATCTAATAATGAATACCTTGGCGTTGGGATCTCCAATGCCCGTACATAATAAAATGCGTTTTGCTCAGGGCTAAAATCAGGATCTTCCCAAAAAGTACTTAACTCTGGCGATCCTATCGTATTGGTGTACTTGCCCGTTGAAAGATCGACGGTGTTACCTACTTTGACGCTTCCGTCTGTTCTTCCATCCGACAATGCCACATCGTAAATTTTCTCCTGTGCAACCCCTTCCTCACTCAGCCAGCCCTTAATAATTTGTACTCTGTCTAAGTTTGCGCCATCAGGATCTTTCATTACAGAAATTAAAAAACCCGGAGCGCGGCCATCTGATGGTTGATATAAATCTCCCCCCATTGGCACCCCTTTACGGTAACCTGTGTTTACCATCTCGGAACCCAAATCCTCTTCACTAAAATCAAAGCTACCGAATACGCGCAGGGTAATACGCGGCCCCGTTGTCGCATAGACTTCTTTGCGCTGGAAGGCATCAACTAAACTTTGCCGAGTGTTGCTTTCTGCCCATACGCCAACCCATCCTGCTGCGCCCATATCCCAACCTTTAGATGAACCAAGACCTGTTGGATGTGGTCGTTTTTCTGGCGTTGAATCATGCTGACCTTTTCCGCCAAAATTATTTTCTTCAATTGAGCTCATACCTGTATGGGAATCGCTACTGCCGACAAAACCAACTTTAAATGGATTCACTCCGACTTTCTTTTCTAGTTCCAAACCGGTTTTCAATCCCGAGCGTACATAGTCAGCTTTTGTTGGTTCAGGTCTTACGCCATCAGGAGTCAGCGCAAAATCATAAGTTTCATAATCTGCAAACTCATCGTTCGGCGATAAAGCTGGGTGTGCCTCTGAATCACCTTTGATTTGTGTTATCTCAACAGATCGCTCCCACTTCATACGCTTCCTTGCATAATCAGCATCAATGGGTTCACCATTCAAACGCGTTTCCGCAAACATCAAACCTAAACTGATATTTGGATTATGAGGAATAGCGACGAATTCCGCTCCCGTTTTCTGGCTGGTTGCATCAAGCCACGCCCACAAGTCTTCTGGATTATCACTCTCTAACGAACTGTAAGGAATAAACTGATTGGCGACATCGCCGCCCTGAGGCATGAAAATCACCCTATGGAGGTTGGCTCCTCGGTTATTGGAGGTCCACTCCCAACCTATTAATGTGGTAAATGTACCAGGGTTGTTGTACTTTTCAGCGGTTTCAATGTAACGCGTCCAGGCTTCCTTCGTTTTTTCTCCACCAAAATCACTCACTAAATCTTTGGCTCCCAAATTCGCTTCATTTGGTTGGTCAAACGCTGCGTAATTGAGAATCTCGTATATTTTCTGCAAATTCTCTTCGGATTTATTTGGCGCAATCGCGAGGAACGTTTTACCTGTTTTGGTATCAGAAATCCCAGGTGTATTTTGATACATCAAGGGGATAGAACCTAATAGTTCAGCATGATCGGCGACGACAAGGAAATCGAGCGGTTTTGACAGTTTCCATGGTTTGCCCGTTGTTGGGCTCTCAACTTCTTCACCGCGGGCAAATCGATAGGCGATTTCAGGGGTAGAGTTAGGCGTTCCAAACAAAAACACATCAAAGGAGTTACCCGTATGATTGTGAGTATCTCCCCAGTAAACGTCTTTCATCGGATTTACTTTGATGTTTCTGTCTGATTGCGGTGAAACTGCGGTTTCCGCCCCCTCGGGCTCTGCATTTGTATATTCTTGGCTGTTATTACAACCAGTTGAGGCAAGAATAAAAAATGTAATGAGGGGAAGTGAGTACTTAGCCATAATGAGATTCCCGTAACAATACTTACGACGATAAATTACAACGACTAGTTTGATTTACTTTTAACCGTAGTACATAAGTATAGTGATGCAATGAACAATTAAACTATTTCAAAGCATGAACGGGAGCGGCAATTGAGTGTGTGGGAAAGCCAAGGTGTGTCGCGGAGTTGTTAATCCTTTAATTCTTATCCACTTTTAATCTTCTGTACTCACAAAAACTATTCTTGCCACACTATATAAGCTCAAGCTAAGAGTCGATCATCTGTATCAATTAAGGAGCACTGTTATCCTTTACTCCCTACGGGAAACCCTCAAAGTTGATCGTGGTGCAGGTAGAGAACATTGCAAAAAGATCATGAATAAGATCTGAGTTGTTAATTCAATCTAATTCAAGTTGCCAACACGCATAGAAAAATGATGCCGAGAAGATGCAAAAAGCCCGCAACATATCAGTATGTAGCGGGCTTTTTTATGTGATGCCTGCAGCATAAGTCTGCATAACTGAGAAGAACTATCAAAGGCTTAAAATACAGTTTGCAACATAAGTTCGCATAACGTTGTATGTATGTAACAAACTTTTGGACAGAACCTTGTCAGTAACTTTGATAAATTAACCTCAACTCGGGATAATTTAAGCCAGTCAGTACAGCTCTTTTAGCACCTAACTGCGTTAAAATCACCGCAATAGACCAGACTAGGTAACTACGGATAACTTTCTGTATCCCAACTTTTATTCTCACTGACAATAACATTGTTTATTTGTGAAAGACTTCTTCGAACCAAGTGCTCTAAAAACTGCATCCTCAAACAATTTAGACTACGTTTAATGTGGTCTAGTATAAAACGAATATGTTCAAATAATTGAGGTAAGCTCATGAGCATCAGCAAGCGTCTAGCTGTTTCTACAATACTTGTTAGTATGAGTTTCACGACTTTTGCGGAAGACGATGTCCAGGACATGTCCGATCCCCTTGCTGTTTATACGCAAATAGGCGCAGGCTTTACAGACAAAGGGATTAATCTAAAAGTAGGTCAAGCATACGATACTGGCTCCGATTTGACTGCGGGTATGAACGTCATGGAGGTAAAAGGGGTTCTGGGTGACGTTTTTGGATGGCGAAGTAAAAAGACTTTGGATAACTCCGTCGATTCATTCAGATTTCGTAACTTCAGCGTTAAACTGGAAAATGGTCGTGCCGCTCAACTTGACGTAAATTACAGTCTGCAACCCTCTCTAGTAGCAGAAGAAACCGCTGATATTTCTTATAGTTTAATTCAAGCACTTCCCCCATTTGGCAACTTTACTCTCTACCCTCTAGCGGGTGTTGGCGTATCAATTGGTAATGATGCGCTAGAAGACGACGGAACCATAGATAGTGGTTACTCTATCATGGGCTTATACGGTCTCGTTGGAATGTACTCAAAATACCAATTAACTGAAAAAATTTGGTTAAACTATAATCCTTTTTGGCTCAGCACGATTTCCGGTTCTGACAATTATACTGATAACTATTATGGCAAAAACACCAGTCATATTCTTACTCATGAGTTCGCTGTGAGTTACCAATTTACCCCAAGATTCAACCTGAGATATTTTGCTAATTGGAATGAAAATCTTGATTTTTTGGATGGAGACCATCGTCTGGAATTCAACTACCAACTTTGATTAAACTTCCATTGTAGAACTTACGATATGCCCCTGTTTTTTTTCATAGAAAGATAAAAGTTGAGCATGCGCTATGGATTCTAACTGATAATTAGCTCGGATAACTTTAAGTATCGAAAATTCTTTGGTGCAGTTTGCCACTAACGATCTGTGTTAAAACATAACGGGGCATTTCAGTGTTTCATGCCCCATCAGATAAAAGCAGTTCAACAAGCACCAATCATTACTGGCTTGTAGTGGTGGTATCGATTGATATTAGTCGCTAAGGGAAATCAACCACTGATACCCATGCCGGATTGGCGCCACAACGGGCGCGGTCTAGCTCACTGAGCTGGCCAGTCTGAGCATCAATTTGATACAAGGCCAAGTGATCAGAGAGCTCACCGCTAGCCAGTAAATATTGTCCATCAGGGGTCAGCGCAAAACTGCGTGGCTGAGTGACAACATGATCATACCCTGCGTAGCGTGGTATGGGGTCATTAGCCGTAATTTCCAAGCGGCTAATAATGCTGGTGGTACGCTCTGAGACATATAAAAAATGGCCGTCAGCCGATAGCTGAATATCCGCCGCCCAGGCGCGGGGCACATCAGGCACTACGCGTTTCGATGGCGGCAGTCCTTTTTCCAAACCAAGCATTTCAAGGGGCGCAGCTTCCACTTCATCAATCAGCGCCATCGCTCCGGTTTTACTATCAAAAGCAAACACGTTCACCGATGCGATCATTTCACACAGTACGTAGATAAACTGACCACAAGTGGAAAACACCAAATGACGCGGCCCTGATTCACGCGAAAAAGAGTATTGATGAACCAAAGCTACTTCATGATGACTATCATCTAAATGTCGATAGACATTGACGCGATCCTGCCCAAATTCGGTAGCCACCAACCACTGGTTATCCGGGCTAATATTACAAGCATGACAGTGCCCTTCCAGCTGGATGGTGATGTTGTTTACGTTCAAACTGCCGTCGTCTTCAATACGGTTTAAGGTTGCCATATTATGATTAAATGAAGCGCTCAGTAGCCAGTGGTTATTGTGGTCAATATCCAAATTGACCATGCTTGCTGCCTGTTGCGTCCTATCCAATTCCGTCAGATCCCCACTCCTTGGATCAATCGCTAGGCGTACAATGCAATAAGGCGCTTGGCGCAGAGCGGCATACAGATAGTGTCCATCTCGACTCACCACCATCGGCATCACCAAACTGCCAACATTAGTGTTTCCTATATGTATGAGTTGCTCCCCTTGTTGTTGGTAGCGAGAGATGATGCCGGACTCCGCGTTAGAGAGGTAGATAAACCGTTTCATGTAATCCTCTTGACCTGGTTGGCCGTGCCTTGGGCAGTTATCTTTTAATCCATTAATCTCGATAAGTAAGTGGTCAAACTAAAGCGATTTTAGCCAGCTAGCATTATCAAGTACTTATATTAATTGGTAAAAGAGGAATTCTAGACTATTTCGGAGAAGATGTTGTGAAGGTGAAGCTTATGTTCTCAACCTACAACAAAATAGGTAATGAAGACTTATAATGCAAATACGCAAAAAGCCTGCAATGTTTTCACATTGCAGGCTTTTTAATGGGTGGGGCCCAGCCACATCCCGGCACACAAGTCACACGCTGCGGCTGCTTCCTTCCGGACCTGACCGAGTTCACGAGCTATTGTTGCGAGAGGACCAGAGCCCCATAATTCTTTTGTCGAGGGCTTACCTCAAACGATGGGGCGATTATTCAGTATCAGCCCTCATAATGCAAGGGCAAAAGCCTTTAAATTCACCATTTAGCGATCGTTTGAACAAAACTCGGTCAATATAAAGCGTTAAGCTTAATTCCCTCAATGGCTTCTGCGTTTTGCATTAAGCCCACAGTAAAGCCACACAGACATGCACTCTCAGTCTCGTACACTCGCTTCCTATCGTGCGCGCTTACAGTTCTGCTTCTTCATCACTGCTACGTAAAATGTAATCCGTCATCCAGGCAGTTCCCAATAGGCAAATCCAAACTACGAACACTGGTCTCGGAACATCTGTTGCAGGGCTCACGACCAATGCAGCAAAGCCTACGGTAGGCAGTGTCCAGCATAGCAGCTTGCTCCAGTGTATAGACTGCTTGAGCTTAGTCAGTGCCTCCATTGAGGAAAGCATTCCGATCAGGCTAAGTGAGACAAGAGCTGCATAAGTTAAATCCGCGACCCATAAAGGCACCAGCAGCAATAACGGCCACCAGCTGTGCTTGCTCGACGCTTTCCAGTGGGTTATCGACCACCACATAGTAATAACGGCAAGTGTCTGAACCGCAGTAACGGACGCTGAACCATCAAGTTTTCCGCCCTGTTGAGTCACCATAATCCCCACCTGTAGCGTTAATACAATCAGGCCAGTGGTAAGCAGTACGCCTAATGAACTTCGGTGAGAAAAAACCACCATCAATAATGGAAAAAGAATTAAGATACCAATAGACAGTGCAATTGGCTGTACTGAAAGCGTAGCTCCAAAAGCCATCATCGCGCCAAGCAACACCAAGCCGGCAAAACCGCCTTGAGGTAATAACCATAACGCAGGGATCATGAGAGCAAGTACCGGAAGTTCGCCGCCACTTAAACTCATGGCTCTGACACAGACGACGGCGAGCAAGGCTGCGATAAAAAACTGAATGGTTGCAAAAATCATAAAGCCTCCTAGCTTCCCCACCTAACTTGGAACTCAACGATACAAAACTCAGTTCTTATACATCATTAAGTGGGGCTGATTACAAATATGCTAACGCACCAACAAGCGACGTTAACCAGCAAGAAAAAAAGATAATAGCTGGCATTGGTATAACTATTAGCAAAAGACTCGTTGCCTGTATTACCATTCCTTGGTAATTCACAACGGACACTTTGAGTATGGATCAATTCTTAGCCCAAATCTTTGCTGTAATTCACCAAATTCCAAAAGGGAAAGTGTCAACCTACGGCGAGATTGCCAGAATGGCGGGCTATCCGGGATACGCACGACACGTGGGAAAAGCGCTAGGAAACTTACCGGAAGGCAGTAAATTGCCTTGGTTCAGAGTGATTAACAGCCAGGGAAAGATTTCATTAAAAGGACGAGATTTGGACAGGCAGAAAGAGAAGCTGGAAGAAGAGGGAGTATTGGTGTCTGAAATCGGAAAAATATCGCTTAAAAAATACAAATGGCAGCCTTAACAGCTGCCATTTTTCGTCCATACCATTAAGTCAGCAAACGGATATTAACGTACACCAACAAGTCTGATATCTACCTGATGAGTTTGCGCCTCATCAGTAATCACTGCGTGACGAGTATCGCTGATAAAGCGTAACTGGCCATCCACCTCGATACGCGCACGAACACTGTAAGTATGCTTTTCTTGAATTTCATTGCTGTCATAGTTCAGTTCAAATGCAAAAGGAACTTGCTTGCCCTCTGTTTCAAAAGTCTGCTTAGCGAGCACTTTTGATGGCGCATCAGCCAGAGAAACATCTTCTAGTGACACAGTAACCACCGCATTAGGCGGTAAAGCGATACGTTCACGGTAAGCCACTGTACCTGTAATTGTCTTCATTGACACCTCAGCAGAATCCATTTCTGTTGTTTGAGAATTTTGGCAACCCACTAATGCAGCACCAAATAATAAAGATGTAACAAGTAAGAGTGTTTTTTTCATATATTCCTCAGGATGAGTATAAAACCGCGCTAAGTATAGAGTTGGAACAGTAAACTGTCTCCTGTTAGTTACTTGATTTAACAATAGTTTGACGAAGTGTCGATTTACCAACCAGCTGATTTTGTTTCATTTTTACTACAGGTTATACTCATAATACTTATACCAAAACGGTGAGGAGAGAGAATGAGTAAACCACTAAGAGAATTGTTGAGCCTATTACAACTAGAACAATTAGAAGAAGGCTTGTTCCGCGGACAAAGCGAGAACTTAGGTTTACCTCAAGTGTACGGTGGCCAGGTGATTGGACAGGCTCTTTCTGCAGCTCGTTACACTGTCGAAGAAACTCGTACCGTACACTCCTTCCACAGCTATTTCTTATATCCGGGGGACCCGGAAAAGCCAATTATCTACGATGTAGAAAACCTGCGAGACGGCCGAAGCTTCAGTACCCGCCGCGTCAAAGCGATTCAAAATGGCCGCCCTATTTTTTACCTGACAGCTTCATATCATAGCGATCAACCCGGATTCGACCATCAGAAAACCATGCCGGATATACCTGGCCCGGAAAATTATCCTTCGGAAAGTGAGCTGGCTAGCAATATTGCCGAGTATCTGCCTGAGAGACTGCGCAAAACATTCTGCGGCGAGAAGCCAATTGAGATGCGTCCGGTGACGGTGATTAATCCGCTGAAACCTACCAAAGCAGAACCTAAGCAGTATCTTTGGATTCGCGCCAATGGAGAGATGCCTGATAACCAACTGATCCACCAGTACTTGCTGGGGTATGCTTCAGACTGGGGTTTCCTGGTTACTGCGCTGCACCCGCACGGCGTTTCTCTGATGACACCAAACTTCCAGGTCGCTACCATCGACCATTCTATCTGGTTCCACCGCCCGTTTAAGATGGATGAATGGTTGCTGTTCGCCATTGAAAGCCCGACAGCGAGTAACACCAGAGGGCTGGTTCGTGGAGAAATCTACAACCAGCAAGGCCACTTGGTCGCCACCGCAGTCCAGGAAGGTGTCATGCGTCATACCAAATAGATTAACGTTCTTGTAAAACTATTTAGAATGAAATTTATTGGAGCGCAATGCGCTCCTTTTTTATGGTGTTTTCTTGTACTTTAAGAGCGACCGATAGGCAGTTCTGTGGTGTACTTGATCGATTCCATAGCAAAAGTAGACGTAACATTCGACAGCCCTTTAACGCTGTTTACCAGGCGCTTATAAAACTTATCAAAGCACTTCATGTCCTTCACCAACACTTTCATCATGTAATCGTACTCACCGGCCATGCGATAAAACTCCATCACTTCGGGAAAATCACTCACTGTCGTTACGAAGTGGTGATACCACTCTTCTGAGTGATCAATGGTTTTAAGTTGCACAAACGCAATAAACGACAGATCCAGCTTGTCCGCACTCAGCAATGCTACTCGCTTTTCTATATATCCTTCATCTTCAAGCTTCTTGAGACGTTTCCAGCACGGAGTTGTTGTGAGATTAACCCGCTCGGCTAACTCGTTTAATGACAAAGTTCCATCTGTCTGGAGTAAAGAAAGTAACTTCCGGTCAATTTTATCTAAATTATTTTCCACAATTATCAACTAAAGGGGAAATTATTTCCCCAAATAAACATAAGTTAAACAAATATAGCAAAGTTTTTCTCTTCTTTTATAGGTAAATTATTTTCATAAAGCACTTACTTTCAAGGAGAGACGCTATGTGTACTGACCACCAGTGGATCAATAATGCTGTACGTAAAATTGAAGCCGATTTTCAACGCTCTGCCGACACTCATCTGATAAAACTTGACCTTCCTTCTCTTGATGGTGTCGATCTCTATTTAAAAGATGAGAGCACTCACCCTACTGGCTCACTAAAACACCGTTTAGCGCGTTCTCTGTTTTTATATGCAATTTGTAATGGCTGGATCGGCCCGGAAACCACGGTTATTGAAGCCTCGTCAGGTAGTACCGCGGTTTCTGAAGCCTACTTTGCCCGTCTGCTTGGTTTGCCGTTTATTGCCGTGATGCCGAAATGCACCGCCCGTAAGAAAATAGAACAGATTGAGTTTTATGGCGGTCAGGCACATCTGGTCGATCGCTCGGATCAAATCTATGATGAATCCCGACGTCTCGCAGAGGAGCTCAATGGTCACTATATGGATCAGTTCACTTACGCGGAACGTGCGACCGACTGGCGTGGAAACAATAACATCGCAAACTCTATCTTCAGTCAAATGGAGTTAGAAGATCACCCTGTCCCAAGTTGGGTGGTCATGAGCCCGGGTACCGGCGGTACTTCGGCAACTATTGGGCGCTTTATCCGCTATCAGAAATACGAGACGAAACTGTGTGTTGCGGACCCAGAAAACTCGGTATTTTATGATGCATTTCATACCGGAAATTCAGCGCTGAAATGCGAAACAGGAAGTAAGATTGAGGGTATTGGCCGCCCCCGTGTAGAGCCGAGTTTTATTGCCGGAGTCGTAGATAAAATGCGGAAAATCCCGGACAGAGCAAGCGTAGCAACCGCGCACTGGGTTTCCAATTTGATCGGACGTAAAGTCGGGGCTTCTACCGGTACCAATTTATATGCCGCCCTTCAAATTGCCTGTGAGATGAAGTTGCGTGGCGAGAGTGGCTCGATTGTCACCTTACTTTGTGATTCCGGCGAACGCTATTTAGATACGTATTACGACATGGCGTGGGTGAAGCAAAACATCGGTGACATCCAACCTTATGTTGCTCTGCTCGAGACCATTCAGGCAAGGGGGTGTACAGAACCGGCTTGTTGTGAGCCTGTTCTCGGATAGAGGGAAATACAAAACAGCCCGCGTAATGCGGGCTATTTTTATATTGTTTAAGCGACTACTTTTTCTGACGCGCTTCAAAAGCGGCTAACTGCTCTGGCGTTGCAGCAGGTTGGTGGTTTTGTTTCCACTCATCGTAAGTCATGCCGTACACACGCTCACGCGCATCATCGATATCTAAGTCCACACCCAGTTTTTCTGCTTCTGCTGTGTACCACTTGCTAAAACAGTTACGGCAGAAACCTGCAAGAATCATCAGGTCAATATTCTGTACATCCTTATTTGCGTCTAAATGAGCCAACAGGCGGCGAAATGTCGCAGCATCTAACTTATCTTGTTCTTCTTGTGTAAGGTTTTTGTATTTAAACTCGGCCACTTTAACTTTCCTTTTTAACTATTTTGCCTGCTGTTCTCGGTAACAGATACCGTCCTAACGGCCATACCTTATATGAGAACGACAAGCTCTATTATTCTATTAATGGTTCGTCACACAGGGTAACGCCAAGTTATCAAAAACGCCATTGTGTCTCACTCAAAATCAATTATTACTCTACCCCAATAAACTCAAGATGCTTGGGTATATAAGTAAAAAGCACCGAACGTTGAATTGCCGGTGCTTTTTGTTTTTGGTTGCTCAATCTATCTAAGGATGCGTAACGCGTCCCTTAGAGTCCTGACTCAGCGCTTTATTGAGCTCCGCTTCCACATGACCCGGAGCACGGGTATTCGCTGCAATTAAGCGATACATGGCAGGAATAACAAACAAAGTAACCAGTGTGGCAAAGCCCATACCAAAGAAGATAACCGTACCAACGGCAACGCGGCTTTCATAACCTGCGCCGGTTGATGATATAAGTGGTATCGCACCAGCCAGAGTCGTAAATGCCGTCATTAGAATCGGGCGCAGACGACGGGCTGCTGCATCAACAATCGCTTTTTCAAATTCGATGCCTCGGTCGCGTAGCTGGTTGGCAAACTCAACAATCAGTATGCCGTTTTTCGTTACCATACCAATAAGCATCACCATACCTATCTGGCTGTAGATGTTCATGCCTTGTTCCATTACGACTAAGCCTAGGAACCCACCAAACACCCCCATAGGTACGGTAAACATCACAACTAATGGGTTGATGAAGCTTTCAAACTGAGCAGCCAATACTAAATAAGCCACCAGCAAAGCAAGCGCAAAAACAATCGCAACGCTGGACTGATTCTCTTTAAAGTCTTTCGACTCGCCGGAGTAGCTCACTGAAATATCATTCGGTAAAGAATCTATTGCTTGTTGATCAAGGTAATCCAGAGCATCACCTAATGTGTAGCCATCGGATAAGTTGGCTTTAATCGTAATCGATTTCTGCTTGTTATAGTGTGAAAGACGAATCGATGCTGCCACTTCATCTATCTTAGTCACCGTATCGAGCGTCACTAACTCGCCGCTGTTGGTACGCAGATAAATCTGACTTAAATCCGCTGCACTGTTAAAGCTGTTCTCGTCGCCGCGCAGGTAAACGTCGTACTCTTCACCACGGTCGACATAAGTGGTTGTGCTTTTACCACCTAACATGATCTCGAGCGTATCGGAAATATCTGCCACGCTGACACCAAGCTCTGCTGCGCGTTGTCTGTTAACCGTGACCAACAATTCTGGCGTTTTCTCAGAGTAATCGATCTCTGCGCCTTCCATCATTGGCGAGTCTTCAGCAATGTTTTTCAGCTTATCAGCCCAAACTAAAAGTTCATCATAGTCTGAGCCGCCTAGTACAAACTGAACAGGTTCACTTGAACCACCACGGAAGCCGGGCATAAACGGGAATACACGCACATCAGGAATTCCAGCAAGTGCCCCGCGAACTTTGCCCAAAGCGTCTTGCGCGGTAACACTTCTGTCATTCCAGTCATCGAGGATCATGATGACAAAACCCGTTTGGTCACCGGCTTGACCACCAAAAGCTGGTGTCTGAATGCTGAAAGATTTTAGAAAGCCCTGCCCTAATAGTGGCATTAGCAGATCTTCAACGATATCCATATTTGCAGACATGCGGTTATACGAGGTTGCATCCGCGCCGCGAACAAAGGCAAAAATTACTCCTCGGTCTTCTTGCGGTGTCAACTGAGCAGGAACCTGGTTCATCAAGGCATAGCTACCGCCAATACACGCCAGAATAATAAGCGGTGCTATCCAGCGAACTTTTAATGCCCCTTTTAGCGCACCTCGATAACCTCTCTCCAGTTTCACAAAAAGACGATCGACAGCCGCATTAAAGCGGTTCGGTTTGACATTCGCTTTTAGAATTTTACTGCCCAATACCGGAGTCAACGTAAGCGCTATCAGTGAAGAAAAAATCACCGACATAGCTAAAAGCACCGAAAACTCGGTAAATAGCAAACCAACCATGCCATCCATAAAGGAGATAGGTAAGAACACCATCACCAATACAAATGTGGTTGCGATAACGGCAAACCCTACTTCTCGCGTCCCTTTATAAGCAGCAAGTAACGCAGATTCACCACGTTCAATGTGGTGGAAGATATTCTCCACAACAACGATGGCGTCATCTACCACTAGACCGATAGATAAAATAAGCGCCATCAAGGTGATGAGGTTAATTGAAAAGCCAAAGTAATAAGCGGCGATAAAGGACGAGATAAGCGACACCGGAACAGTAACCGCCGGTATCAATGTTGCTCGAGCCTGACCAATGAAGATGTACAGCACAAGAATAACCAGACCGCCGGTAATAAACAGCGTGCTGTAAACCTCTTCGATAGAGCGTTCGATGAACACCGTTGCATCATAGTCAATGGCAAGGCGCGTGCCGTCAGGCAGGAATTTCTGGATGTTGTCTACTTCAGTTCGAACTGACTTAGCCACTTCTAACGGGTTCGCATCAGACTGAGGCACCACGCCCAAACTGATGTTCACTACACCGTCACTTTTAAAGGTAGAGTTCTCGTTTTCTGCGCCAATAAAAACATCCGCGACATCTTTCAGATAGATTGGCGTTCCGTCACTTGCACGTTTTACAACCAGATATTGAAAGTCTTCCGTCGTGTTATAGGTTCGCGCGGTCCGTACCGACATGACAGTAGAATCATTACGTACTTCACCACCGGGACTTTCCAGGTTCTCACTGCGCAGTGCTGTGGTGATATCCGACGCCGTTACCGCGCGTCCGGCCATGAGTTCTGGTTTTAGCTTTACGTACATCACTTTGTACAACCCGCCAGAAAGATCGATCGAGCTAACCCCGGAGATAAGACTAAAGCGGTCCATCAACACGCGTTCTGCGTAGTCCGTCAGTTGGGTGCGATCCATTTCTGATGAGCTTAGATTGATATACAGAGAAGCCTGACCCGAGCCGTTGTTCTTGAAAACAATCGGATCATCAGCTTCATCCGGTAATGAACGTTGTGCCCGGGCTACAGCGTCACGTACGTCACTCACGCCTGTATTAAGGTCGTAACCTAATTCAAAAGTAATCGTAATTCTCGACGAACTGTTACGTGTGGTGGAACTTATCTCATCAATACCACTGATACCCGAAAGCTGGTCTTCAAGCACTGACGTAATCTGGCTCTCAATGATAGTTGCCGACGCACCTTCGTAACGTGTCGAGATTGATACAACCGGACTTTCGATGTCAGGCATTTCGCGTACTGCTAGTTTGCTGAATGACACAAAGCCAAACACACAAAGCAGCATACTCAATACCAACGCCGCAATAGGACGTTTAACGGAAATATCAGAAAGTAACATTAGTTCTGTTCCTTATCTGATTTTAAAGGTGCAACAATCTCTTCGACTTTCACACCATCACGCATGTTGACGATACCCTGAACAACGATCTTGTCACCTACTTCGACACCCGATTCAATAACAACTTCGTTATCAACACGTGCCCCAAGAAGCACTTCTTTACGAGACGCTTTGTTGTTTTCGTCGATAACATAAACGAATCGTTTCGTACCCGAATATTCAAGAGCCTGAACAGGAATGATTGGCGCTTTAATTGCGGGAAATGCCAAGGATGCATTCATCAACATTCCCGGTTTTAGACGGTTTTCCGGGTTATCAAACTCAATACGCACGCGAAGGTTTAGTGTTTCAGAGCTGATACGAGTATCGATGCCCGTCACTTCGCCGGTAAAAGTTTGCGCGCCCCAGGCGCTGGTCTTGGCTTTGACATCCATCCCGACAGATAACATCGACAAGTAACGTTCTGGTACCTGTAGATCCAGTTCCATTACTGAAAGATCATCAAGGGTGACCAGTTCAGTACCAACACTGACCATTTTACCGCGACTGAAATCAACAAAACCGACGGTTCCGGAGAAAGGCGCATCAATATGTAGGTCGGCGAGATTAGCTCTCGCTGCATCAAGTCGAGCTTCTGCGATTTGCACACTTGTTTTCTGAGCATCAATCTCGGTTGGAGTGATGGCATTACGCTTCACCAAGCGCTGAAACTCAGTGAGCTTACGTTTCTCATCTTTTAGGTATGCCTGAGCCTCAACAAGCGCAGCGCGAGCTTTATCATCATGAAGCTTTATCAGTAACTGTCCTTGCTGAACGCTTTGATTCGCTTTGACAGCGATTTGCTCCACTTTGCCCGAAACTTCAGAAGCAATAACAACAGACTCAGCGGCCTTTAATTTACCGATAAGAGATAAAGATTGATTAATTTCGTGTGTTTCTACTTGCTCTGTCACAACAGTAATAGCAGTCGGGCCACGCTGTGCAGCAAAAGTGGTATGCGATGCCATTAAGATAGAAAGCATTAGAACTGATAGAGATAAACGGGCTTTCATGTTCATATTATTGGTTACTTAACGAATAGACTTTGGTCATTAAACTCGCTACATATTACCAATAGTTACGTCTCCAAACGTCAAGTATTGTAAATTCACGAAAAAAGAATGGTGCTCTGCTGTATAAAGGACAGACAAAATGCTGACTTTCTGGCACCTTTGACTAAAAAGGCAGCGTTCAACGCAAAAACGCAGGAAAAACGCTTTACAGCTTGAGCGAGTTTGCTATGATGCGCTCCGCACTTGGGAGATGTGTTGGGAAAACATTTTCTAAGTTTGCTTTGTTAAGCATAAAAAATACCCTGGAGGGGTTCCCGAGTGGCCAAAGGGAGCAGACTGTAAATCTGCCGGCTCCGCCTTCGATGGTTCGAATCCGTCCCCCTCCACCATATTCTCTTATGATCTTCCTCTGGATAGACTATAAGAAACACTTGGAAAACGTGTTGGGAAAACCTTTTCTAAGTATAAAAACACCCTGGAGGGGTTCCCGAGTGGCCAAAGGGAGCAGACTGTAAATCTGCCGGCTCCGCCTTCGATGGTTCGAATCCGTCCCCCTCCACCATATTGAAAAAGCCAGCTCATCGAGCTGGCTTTTTTCGTTCTATGCCAGATTAACCTTACTCCTTTCCAAGCTCTATCAATAATCCTGATGCTTCGGTTAACAAATCATTATCTACTTTCTCTATATACCAATCACAGTAAATCAGTGATCAGTGTATTGCGCAGGATTTATTACAAATGGAAAGTCTTAGAGCAAGGCACAAGCTGAAGTAACTAGTTATTCTAATTGCATAATCTATTAAACAGCTCTCAGCGATGTTAGCCAGCAAAAATAGTCGAGTACTTAATTAGCTTGGTATGAATTAGAATAGCGGAGAGTTACAGATACAAAAAATCCCGCTATAAGCGGGATTTCTATTTTGACTAAATTGAAGGTTGTAGGCTATTAACCTTGGATGCCAACAATCAGCCAAGGAGCATTTGGTACCGTCAGGTCACGCTCTAAGTGCCAGATATCAGTGATATCTTCTTCGATACCTTCAACGGCATCACGGTAACGGCCACTGAACTGCAAGCTAAGCTCTGCTTTGTTCGCATTGTAATCCGCGCGAACTATTTCAGCGTCAACGTACATAACATCTGTATGTTGTTCACCATCCAGTTTTGCACGTTCAGCTTTCAGATCGTCTAGCAAGCTTGGCGATACATACTCTTCTATCGTGTCTAGCTGATTGTGGTTCCACGCACCTTGCAGAATACGATAGTGCTCGCGAGCACCATTAACAAAACCTGCCTGGTCAAACCCCGGTGGATAGTTATGTGGTATTTCTGTTTGCGCACCGAAGCCACCAAAACCACCCGCGTTTGCGTTTGGCTGCTGCTCAAAATTTTGAGTGTTCGGCTGTTCGAACTTAGAGTTGTTACCACCAAATGCCGGCTGGTGACGATGCTGGTTCATACTACCCTGCTTAGCACCTAGCATACCTCGCATTAGCTTGAAGATGAGGAAAGCAATCAAACCAATAATAAGGATATCCATAAACTGGATGCCTTCAAAAGCGCCACCAAAGAACGCGGCAAGCAGACCACCAGCTAAAAGACCACCAAGTAAACCACCCATTAAACCTTTCTTACTAGAAGGCTTAGCGGTTTGATCCTTACCAATTGTATTTGTGTTTTGTTGCTGCTGTTTAGGCGCTGGCGCCGTTTTGTAACTCTTACCAAAAGACTTACCACCACCAAACTTTTTCGCTTCTGCGATCGGTGTTACAGCGACGGTAAACATCAGCAGAGCGACAATCGAAAATATGCGTTTCATCATGACCCTTACTATTGACGAAAGTTATCCAAGAATGTGACCGACTGATACGACATTTCATCGCTTCAGGCAGTAGCACGTCAAAGACAAGTGTAGTGTCATCATACTCCGTATGCCTGCTCATTAAAACAATATAACGGGTCTGACATGTATCAGAATATTGCGAACTTATATTCCAATTTATCTAGGGTCTGTTGACGGCTAATAAGTCGGCGACTATCATATTGAACAACGTTCAATAAGGCAGTTTGAAACATGGCGCGCAGAAACGATCACACCAGAGAAGAGTTAGTTAATCTGACTTTGGCAACCGTAAAAGATTTTTTAGAAGAAAACTCCTATCATGAGCTCAGCCTTCGTAAAATCGCCAATATGATCGGGTATGTGCCAAGTACATTAGTTAACATTTTTGGTAACTATAACTTGTTACTTTTACACGCTGTTGCCCAGACTCTCGATGAATTATCACAAGCCTCACTAGAAGCCACTAGTAATAGTAAAGACGCCTACGAGACACTTTTTAAACTGGCCTACTGCTACCACGATTTTGCCCAAAAACATCCATACCGCTGGCAACTGGTCTTTGAGCACAGCATGAACGGGGCCGAACTTCCGGAATGGCACGCCAAACGCATTGACGGCATGACAGGCATGTTAGAGTCACTGCTTGCACAACTTGCTCCGCACCGTACAGAATCGGAAGTCATTCAAGCCAGTCGCGTATTATGGTCAGGCGTACATGGCATTACTTTACTTAGTGTTGATGATAAGTTTTTTTCTAGTGAAGTCGTTGACGGCAAAGCATTAATTCACAACCTATTGTCGAACTATCTCACTAACTGGTAATAAGGCTTTTAAATGTCATCTGACCGACATCCCTCCTTGCTAAGACAAAGAAAGTTCCTGCCTTACTTCATTACTCAGTTTTTCGGCGCTTTCAATGACAACATCTTTAAGAATGTATTACTGCTTTTTGTCGCCTTTGCTGGTGCCGGTGCGTTACCAGTTTCCAGTAACTTATTCATCAATTTAGCCGCTGGATTATTCATTCTCCCTTTTTTCCTTTTCTCTGCGTCTGCGGGCGTTTTAGCGGATAAGTATGAAAAGTCCTGGTTTATCCGCAAAGTAAAGCTCTTTGAAATTGCAATTATGCTGTTAGGCGCAATTGGTTTTATCACAGAAAGTTATGGCGTATTGCTGTTACTGCTGTTTTTGATGGGGACACAATCTGCCTTTTTTGGCCCTGTAAAGTACGCCCTGTTACCACAAAACCTGAACGATAAAGAGTTAGTTCCCGGCAACGCACTGGTTGAAGCCGGTACTTTTATCGCCATTTTAATCGGCACCCTTGGCGCTGGTATTATCGCCTCATCCGAGAATGCCAAATACATCGCTGCGTTCAGTGTTGTATTGTTTGCTCTGCTGGGCTACTTATCCAGCCGCTTCATTCCGTTTTCAGCAGCAAGTGCGCCAAACCTTACGTTCCGCTGGCAGCCCTATAAGCAAACCAAACACACACTTTCAATCTGTAAATCAGACCGGATTGTATTCCAGTGCATCATGGCAATCAGTTGGTTCTGGTTCTTAGGCGCAGCTTATCTGACTCAATTTCCAAACTTCACCAAGGTGTACCTCAACGGTACAGAGAGTGCGGTTTCATTCCTGCTGGCACTATTTTCAGTCGGTATCGCTTTGGGCTCACTAATCTGTAACTGGATTTCCAATCACCGGATTGAAGTCGGTATCGTTCCTATTGGCGCTTTGGGCATTACTATTTTTGGCTACCTGATGGCGACATCGGTGCCAGCTGAACTACCACAGTTCCAGACTTTTGGCGAATTTATTAACTACAGAGAATTCTGGCCGCTATTTGTCTATTTGCTTTTGATTGGCGCATCGGGCGGATTATTTATCGTTCCTCTCTACGCGTTAATGCAGCATAGAGCAAAAGAAACAGAGCGTGCGCAGGTCATCGCCGGTCTCAACATCTTTAACTCAATGTTTATGGTAGGAAGTGCCGTTCTGGGTATTGTCTGCCTAAGCGTGCTGGAGATGACAATTCCCCAGTTATTTGCCCTGCTGTCGATTTTGAACTTCCTTATTGCCGCCTACCTCTTCATGCAGATCCCTGTCTTTGTGGTGCGTTTTGTCGTTTGGGTACTGACTCATACCATCTACCGGGTAAAACATAAAAACCTGCATAACTTACCAGAGCAAGGTGGTGCGCTAATCGTAGCTAACCATGTCAGTTATATGGACGCGCTGCTGCTAAGTGCGGTATGTCCCCGGTTAATCCGCTTTGTAATGGAAGAGGACTATGCCAATCTGAAACCAATTAGGGGCTTCCTGCGTCGCACAGGTGTCATCCCCATTTCAGCGAACAACAGGATTTCTATCCGAAGAGCATTCACTGAAGTCGAACAAGCGCTCGCAGCCGGTGATATCGTGTGTATTTTTCCTGAAGGGAAACTCACCTCTGACGGAGAGATCAACGAGTTTATGCGTGGCATTGATATCATATTGCGCCGAAGCCCTGTACCTGTGATCCCTGTAGCACTGAAAGGATTATGGGGCAGCTACTTCAGTCGATATAAAGGCCGTGCCTGTAAAGGGTTACCTAATAGGTTCTGGTCAAAGCTGGAGATCGAGGCCGGAGAACCAGTCCAGCCGAGTAATGCGACCGCTCAGTTAATGTTTGAGAAAGTACGAGACCTTCGGGGAGACTGGCGTTAACTGTCTTGGATCTGTTGCCCCCTGATATAATGAATGCGAGCATATGTTTAGAATATCTGAACATGTGTTCAAATCATTAAGACAAACTGACCATAAACGATGCGATATACTCGCGATTATAAAAAACAACAACGAACAATTAGCCTTGAATAAAAAGTACCTCCTATTCGGACTGGCACTGCTTTTTTGCCTGACCCCACTGATAACCTCTCCTATTGCACTGGTAATCGGCTTTTTGCTGGCGAGCCTGGGCTTTGTGCCTAAAGAGCTGCCGCTCGCATCCTTAACTAAAAAACTGCTCTCTTATTCAATCATTGGACTAGGCTTCGGTATTAATTTCGAACAGGCACTTGCGGTCACATCGGATGGTATCGGTCTCATCATAGTAACGATTATCGGCACACTAGTGATTGGTTCACTCATTGCTAAAACTATTAAGTTGGAAACGACAACGGCGTACTTAATTTCATCTGGTACCGCGATTTGCGGCGGTAGTGCCATTGCTGCAGTTGCGCCTGCTATTAAGGCCAAAGATGAGCAGATTGGTTTGGCGCTAGCTACTGTGTTCGTTCTTAACTCTATTGCTCTGTTTGTGTTTCCTGTTATCGGCCACGCTCTGGGTTTAGACCAACAAACATTCGGAACATGGGCTGCTATTGCCATCCATGATACGTCTTCAGTGGTTGGCGCTGCTTCTGCATATGGTGAGGAAGCACTTACCACAGCGACAACTCTAAAACTCGCACGCGCGCTTTGGATTATTCCTGTCGCGTTAATCAGTGCAGTGATCTTCTCCCGAGGTAACAGAGAAGACGGTTCAGGCAAGTTGGCGATCCCTTACTTTATCTTTTGGTATTGTGCAGCGATCGCGTTCAGCGACTTGTTACCTCAGTTCGAGGTGATCTATCACGGTGTCTTTACGGTTGCGAAGCAAGCATTGGTTGTGTGTTTGTTTTTGATTGGCTGCAGTATTTCGGTCTCGAAGCTGATGTCTGCAGGCGCGAAGCCGCTACTGTTTGGTGTGAGTTTGTGGGTGCTGGTTTCTGTGATTTCACTGACCTGGCTAATCATTAGGGTCTGTTGACCTTTCGCGGTTAAATTTTGTTCGAGATAAAAGCGTTTTAATCGCGGCGAGAGGTTTGTAGCCTAGTCATTCTAAGCAAAACACCTCTCAACAAAGAGTAAAACGCTTTTAGCTGAACCCTTCGGGCAGCGTTTGTGGTTCCTTTCTACTGCGTTATCGGCTTATTAGGTAGGGCAACTACATTTCAAAGCCTCTGCCTTGTATAAAGAACCCACAAACTGCTGCAAAAATCAGCTCGAAAGGTCAACAGACCCTAGCTAATACCGGTCAAAATAGACCGTAAAAGCTGACACTTAAACGCTATTTGAATCGGCCTTATCTGCGGGGGGTCTGCGTTGTTGGTGATGGAAAAAGACCAAAGCGATGGTAATGATAAATGCGCTCAGTTCAGCTAAAGATTTCGCTAACCCTTCACTGATCAGGGACACGACTATCTGTAGCAAAATTGCCGCTATTAATGCCGTTTTGACCATACTGAACTTTATTCCTTTACACTCCATATCGAGGCGTAATTATGATTCAGTGTTATAAGGATACGAAATTCCCTTTCATACTAATACATAGCCAAATTGACTAACCTTACTTCAGGGAGTCTTATTCCGCTCGTCTATTAGCCAATCTTTCACAGCTTTGCGCGACACTTTTATTCCACCCTCAAGTAAGGCTGGCGAAAGCGCGTAATACGCCACTGGCCATTTAAACTTTTCCAGCTTAGCTTTTAAGTAATGCTCATAGTCCTGTTTGCTCAGCAAGTTGTTGGTTTGAATAACAGCAACAGGTCTGAAACCAAACTCAGCGTCTCCAATTGGCACCACTATGCTTTGAACGACGCTCTCGATTTGGTTAAGTGCCGCTTCAATTTCTTCGCAGTGAATATTCTCACCGCCAGAAATAAACTGATTGTCAGCCCTGCCAATAATCTTGAGCTCATCACCCTGCCATTCACCTAAATCTTTACTGTCAAACCAACCGGACTCATCCACCAGCGGTGTAATCTCACCTTGATAAAAGTAGCCAGAAGCTAATGTCTGACCACCGATATAAATACGTTGCCCGAGCAGTTTTATTTCCCGGTTTTGGAGTAAGTGCCCAGCATTACTGACATTGTCGATTTGCTTTGCTGTGACTGTAGACGCGGCTTCCGTCATGCCATAACCCAACCAAGTTTCAATCCCATGTTTTGATGCTCTTAGTGCCAGCTCATGCTCAACATGACTGCCACCCAGTAACACATGAGACAAAGACAACGCGGCCTTATCATCCAGTAAACGCTTGAGCTGAGTGGAAACCAAGGAAGCATGCGAAACATCTCGTATGTCGTGAGCCAGATTACCCGAGCCTACTTTCAACCTTGCCCCAGCATAAAGCCAGCGGTAGACAATCGCCAGACCGGAAACATGATAAAGAGGCAGAGACAATAGCCAGCTATCCTGCCCAGTAAACTTAAATTCCCTTAACAGACCCTGTGCAGAAGCAAAGTGTTGCCGGTGTGTGTGAACAACCGCTTTTGGCATTCCAGTCGAACCGGAGGTGAATACGACAGAGGCAGAGTTATCATGGTAATAATCACCTGCTACCCCATCGTTCGATAATTGAGTCTGAGCTTGTAAAGGAAAAAGCAAACTGCAGTTCAGTGCGCTAAGCTCCGATTTCGAATACGGTTTTACTCCGTCATTGGCAAACCAAACATAACGGCGCTGATTCAGTTTATAGAGCGTGTCGAGCTTGGTTTTAAGACTTTCTAACGGCTGTGGCATCGTCAATGCAACCATCACCCCAATTTCCTGAGCTGCAAGATAGAGCAGCACCGATTCTGGTTGATTTTTGCCGACTAACGTAATCACATCGCCGCCAGTTATGCCTTGTTGCTGCAAGTAAGATGCGTATTGACTGATTCGGGATTCAAGTTGCTGCCAGTTCAGAGCCTCATCCGGCGTCTCAAGAGCAATCGAAAATGGGCTCGATTGAGCCCAGTATTTCCAAGGTGCAATTGCAACATTGTCTATGCTGAATACCACACTAACTCCTGCTCAGTCAGCGGAATTATAGGAAGCTCGCACTTCGGCCAGCCGCGATCCAATTGCGCTTTAAATAAGCCAATTGTATCTAGACCAGGCACTTCATCCGGCAGTTGCCACTTGGCAAAACGTGCAAGTTGAGTAAGGCCTAAACTGGATTCAATACTTGAGCTAATGACCGCTTTCATACCCAGCGACTTTGCTTTCTCTATCAGTTTTATACAGAAACCGATTGAGCCAAGCAGAGTCGGTTTAATAATTACTGCTTTTACACCGGTCAGGTCTTCAAGTCTGAAATCCTCACGACGAGCCGCATCCTGTAAAGTCTCATCCCACGCAATCGCAATGCCGGTATTAATAGCGAACGACAAACTATGGCCTGGAGAGCGACAAGGCTCTTCTAAGAATGAGATTCGCTGACGTAAAGACGGGGTCACGTACTTAGCGAACTCCTGCGCTTTTTCTGGTGTCCAGGCGCGATTTGCATCAAGTCGTAAAGTGAGTTGAGGAATGGATTCCAGAAACAGGTTCACCAGCATACCGTCTCTAATCGGCTCATAAAGTCCCACTTTTACTTTGGCAACTTTTTCACCGCCCATCTCGTCCAGCTTTCGGATCAAGTCGTCAGGGTCACCGACACACAAAGGCGCGGTCTGGTATTTACCTTCACGCGGTAACTCACCGGACAACTCCAGCTGAGCCATAGACAAACCAAACGCCACAGATGGGTACATGTTGGCGTAATCAATTGGTAGTCCGGCAACCCAACGTTCAGCCTGATCCTGAAGCTGTATCCCCGCTTCATCTGTGCTTTCTAAGCTAAATCCGGCCAACGGTGCGACTTCACCCAGACCAGTCTGTCCATCCTCTGACAACTCGACAATGTAGCCGATACGTTCCGTTAATTTGTTATCACGTAGTATTACGCCACTGTCCATTGGGAGACAGTAACGGTAAATCTTCGCTGTACGCATCATCCTCTCCTAAACCGCGTAATCCAAGCATCTTGGCTAATCAAAAGCAGCCATATTACCGATAGGTGAGATGCTTGAGTCAAATCAAATACAGAGCAACGTTAAGGTGCACTGCTATACGGAAAATTAAGGGTTACGAGGGAATTTATCGAAGTCCGGGCGACGCTTCTCGTTAAAAGCGTTACGACCTTCCTGACCTTCGTCAGTCATGTAGAACATCATGGTTGCGTTACCCGCAAGTTCTTGCAGACCTGCCTGACCATCACAGTCAGCATTCAGGGCAGCTTTCAGACAGCGCAATGCCATTGGGCTGTGTTGCAGTACTTCACGGCACCAACGAACCGTTTCTTTTTCAAGATCATCAAGTGGCACAACGGTATTAACCAAGCCCATATCCAATGCTTCCTGCGCGTTGTAGAAGCGGCATAGGAACCAAATTTCGCGAGCTTTCTTCTGGCCAACAATACGAGCCATGTAAGAAGCGCCCCAACCACCGTCAAATGAGCCCACTTTAGGTCCTGTCTGACCAAACTGTGCGTTTTCTGCCGCAATGGTTAAGTCGCACATCATGTGCAGTACGTGGCCACCACCGACTGCCCATCCTGCCACTGATGCTATAACAGGTTTTGGACAAGTACGGATATCTCGTTGGAAATCCAGTACGTTTAAGTGATGAGTGCCTTGGTCATCTTTGTAACCACCGTAGTCACCACGAATCTTCTGGTCACCACCAGAACAGAAGGCATCCTCACCCAGACCGGTAAGGATAATGACGCCGACAGCAGAGTCGTAACGTGCATCTGCTAACGCATCAATCATCTCTTTTACTGTTTGCGGACGGAATGCATTACGTACTTGCGGACGCGCAATGGTTATTTTCGCGATACCATCGACAGACTTGTGATAATGGATATCTTCATACTTCTCGCTGCAATCTTTCCATTCAACCGGAGCGTAAAGCTCCTCTTCAGAAATACCTACTGTTTTTGCCATGGTGGTTCCCATTGTTATCGTTACTCTCACTCACAGGTGAGATTGAATGATTTGTTTTACATGTATCGCAAACTGTTCTGGTTGCTCTTGGTGGGCGTTGTGCCCTGCCCCCTTTATTTGTCGATACGTCAACCCGCAACTTTCTGCCAGCTGACTGAATTTTTTATCTTTTGTGCCACACAGGTAATAAACCGGCACACCTTGCTGTTGTAATGCTGGCAAAAGATAAGCTTGCTTTGACAACGATGTCGCCAGCAACATATTAGCTACCGCCGCGCCAAGATTAGCACTGCGCTTTGTAATTAATGTTTGTCTTTGCTCATGATTTAGTGAAGAAAACACCGCTTGTTGATACCAATCGCTCAAAACGTGTTCAAGCGGCTCGGTTTTAAAACGTATTGCCCAACGATAGTCGTTTTCTAACCTCGCTCGTCTCTCTGACTCTGTTTGAAGCCCGAAGTTTCCCCCTTCTATAATTGCGGTTCGAATATTGAGATCTGAGAAGCAATTAGAAGCGAGTCCGTGCATCGCAATTCGACCACCCATGGAGTAACTAATCACAATAAGTGGTTGGTGTGAGGGAAACAATAAAGATAGTGTAGAACTGACAAGTTTGCAGCAATCGTCTAAATCTCTGCACTCGACAGACTGACTGGCACCATGTCCGGGTAAATCAATGGTCAGCCGGTCAAACTGGGGTAACTCATCCAGACAAGTTTGCCAGTCCTCACCACTTCCCAACAAACCATGTAAAAACACCAAAGTGGGCATAGCGCCGCTTTGGTGCTTTTCCGTTGCGGGAAAGAACTCAGAACTTAGCATGCAGAGTCTTATTGAATATTTTAATAAGTTCAACAGCTTGGTTAGGTGGCGTTTGTACTTCTACCACTAACGTGCCCTGGCCCCATTCAAAATGCTCAGAGACTATTCGTTGATACTGCTCTAGCATTTTTGGTTGTTGGTAACTCAAACCAAACTGTTTGGCAGCATGTTCGAACTGGTAACCATGAGGCATTTGGTAATAAGCCTGACGTCTTTCTGCTGGCACAGGAAGAATGTCAAAAATCGCCCCGCCGTCATTGTTAGTGATAACGATGACCGCCGGCTGTGCGTTGTGGGTAAACAGTGATAGTGAGTTGAGATCATATAAAGCAGAGGTATCTCCAATATAAACCAGCAAAGGATTTCCCCGAGTGCGCTGAACGCCAGAAGCCGTTGCCAGGACGCCGTCAATACCCGACGCACCGCGATTAGAAAACACTTCCGTATTGCATAATCGGCCGAACATATCGACCAAGCGAACGAATAGGCTATTACCCAGAAAGACATCGACATTTCTCGCTCTTTCCTCAATATCCACAGCCAAGGCGACTTCATTTAAGTCAAAAGCCGATGCACTCAGAAATGAGTCATGGATATGCCTACTTACTTGCTCAATCTCTGTTCTTAGCTGATTTGCCCATCCAGACTCCTTAGCAACTACTTTACCAACACGCGCCACCCAATTTTCAGGAGATTCAATCCAGTGCAACTGAGGTAAGTGGCTTTGGTTATTGCGGCCAGGTCGTTCAGAAATATACCAATAATCAACAGGTTTGCCTTGATTGCAGTGACTGATCTGATTCTCAATCCAATGATTCAACCTTTTAGAAATAATACGGCTACCAAACTGGACAATCAGATCACATGACTCTAACTGCTGCGCGAGGTTCGATGCAGGCAGCCACAAATCATAGTGCGCCCACTCAGAGCTGATACCGCTCTGCGGGTCCGCTAGCACAGGCCAATCCATTTGTTGCGCAAATGAAAGTGCAGCATGAGCCTGCTTTAGAGGAAGACTGCCGATAAGCACCACCCCCTTTTTATCCTTACACGACGGTATCTCTCCGGCAGAAAGTGAACTAAAACGCGTAGTGTAGGTGCTGCGGCTTTCCCGCCAGGCGGTTACCGTACTGAGATAAGAGTGGTATTCGCTTTTAGCGCCAGTGGAATAAAGCGGCTCCGGGAAAGCGCAGTTGATATGAACCGCACAGCCATTCTGCTTTTGGGTAAACATCACATCATCAATAGACGTAAGCAGCCAGTTGAGAGAGGTATTCAGTGTCGGGCTTGGTAGGTTCAGACTGGCTGATACATGCTGAGAAAATATCCCCAGCTGATCGATGGCCTGATTAGCTCCGCAGCCCACCAGCTCAACAGGGCGATCAGCAGTTAGCAGCACCAGCTTTTCACCTGTCAGCCTGGCTTCAGCAACCGCCGGAAGTAAGTTTGCGACAGCAGTTCCCGATGTAACAATTACCGCGACCGGACTCTGACTCGCTTTCGCCAAACCGAGCGCCATAAAGCCCAGCCCGCGCTCATCGAAATGGGTATGAATCGTAAAATCGGGGTTATCAGCGGCTTCTAGCGTTAATGGTGTTGAGCGAGAACCTGGTGCAATACAAACGTGCTCTACCCCAAATCGATTCAGTTCTGTGAGTAAGGTTTCAGACCAGATACGATTTATTACAGCTTGATCATGACTCATGATGCCACTCCAAGCGGAGAGTGATCGGCGATAAGTGTTAGCAATGTTGACATTTTTTTATCCAGCTCCGCCCACTCATGTTCCGCAACCGATCCCGGCACAATGCCTGCACCGGCAAAAAGCTGTACCTGATCGCCAAGGACCAACGCACTTCTTATTGCTACACAAAACTCTGCCCGTTCATGGCTTAAGTATCCCATAGAACCGGCGTACCAACCGCGGGCAAACGGTTCATTATCTAAAATAAATTCCATTGACTCCTGGCGTGGCAGTCCGGCGACCGCAGCAGTGGGTTGCAGAGCCGATAGCAACTGCACACCATTAATCCCCGATTTCAGACTCGCATGGATATTACGCTTTAAATGCTGCACTTTTCGAAGACGTACCAGCCGTGGTTCAGCCTCGACCTCCACAGACTCAGAATGCTCGGACAAGCGATCGATAATATCGTCTACGACGTACTGGTTTTCATTGAGATTCTTCAGATCCTGCGACAACCAGTTTGCTAGTTCCATATCGTGAGTCGCGTTATCTCCGCGCCCAATCGTGCCAGCCAGTGCTTCAGTATAAAGTTCCTGACCAACTCGAGAATAGAGGCGTTCCGGCGTCGAGCCCATGAAGCTGTGTTTTCGATCCAAACTGAAAAGGAAATGAAAGCTGTGGTGGTTCTGGCTGTAACTCGCTTTAAGTAACTGCGCGGCACTAAGCTCATTGTCGAGTTGAAGAGTTGAACATCGTGCAAGAACGACTTTTTTGTAATCTTCGTTATCAATACCGGCAAGCACCTTGCTGACTAACTCACTCCATTCAGACTGAGTCGGCGTATGTACGATAGAGCGAATATGCGAAGAGATTGGAGTTAATGCAGCCACATCACAGACAAGTTTCTGCAGCCCGGCCAGGGTACGAGTTTTATCTTCATCAACATTAACAGCCAGTGACCATTGATCATCAAAACGAATCAGCTCAATTTGAGGTAAGAAGAAAAACGAAGGCATACAACGGCGATTTTTTTCATGTTGACCGTCGAACGAACGCCCGCCCCACACTCTTTGTCCCTCTCCCAAAATCGTGTAGGCAGCGCCGGGATCTACAAAAGTATGCAACTGCCCTAGCGCGACAACTTCTTCACGAGTATCACGGGATTGCCAGTAAAACTTGGGAAAAAGTGGTTGAGCATCAAGCCAATCAATAAACGAGAAATGAGGTTTCTCATTAAGAGGCTCCACCAGACGCATCGGATTGCCTTCTGTTTTCTGAACTTGTTTGATAATTCTTTGTACGGCTTGATAGAACTGAGACAAATCAACCTCGTAGTCTGTGAGGATAAAGGGTAACTATTGGCTACTCTATGTTTAGACCTTAAGCAAATCAAGGGACTATGCGATCTTTTGTACACTCTCAAAATAGCCGTCGACTAAAACACAACCAGCGAACAGATAATTTACAGATATATATTCTATTAAAATACAAATTACTGTATTTTAATAAAGAAATTAATGAATTTTTAGGAATCAAACAATGCAAAATATCGGGATGTCGTCAAAACTCGATAATGTCTGCTATGACATTAGGGGACCTGTACTCAAACATGCTAAACGCATGGAGGAAGAAGGGCATAAAATCCTAAAGCTAAATATTGGCAACCCCGCCCCATTTGGTTTTGACGCCCCTGATGAGATTCTAGTAGATGTAATCCGGAATATGCCAACTTCTCAGGGTTACTGTGATTCCAAAGGTATTTACTCGGCACGTAAAGCGGTTGTTCAACACTATCAGCGCAAAGGTATACGCTCTCTGGATGTAGAAGATGTGTATGTCGGCAACGGCGTATCTGAGCTCATCATGATGTCGATGCAAGCGCTCTTGAACAATGGCGACGAAATGTTGATCCCTGCTCCGGACTATCCGCTATGGACTGCCTCTGTGGCTTTGTCTGGCGGTAAGCCTGTCCATTACCTGTGTGATGAACAATCAGATTGGTACCCGGATCTCGAAGATATCAAGAGTAAGATCACACCAAAGACTCGTGGACTTGTCCTGATCAACCCGAACAACCCGACGGGTGCGGTCTACAGCAGAGATTTCCTTCTCGAAATGATAGAAATTGCCCGTCAGCATAAACTGATCATCTTTGCTGACGAAATTTACGACAAAGTCCTTTACGACGGTGCAACGCACACATCTGTCGCGACCCTGACTGAAGATGTATTGGTAATGACATTTAACGGTCTGTCCAAAGCATACCGTGTTTGTGGCTTCCGTGGTGGCTGGATGTTCCTGACCGGCCCTAAACATTTGGCTGAAGGTTATGTGAAAGGGCTAGAGCTGCTGTCCTCTATGCGTTTGTGCGCCAACGTTCCGATGCAACACGCTATCCAGACTGCGTTGGGTGGTTATCAGAGCATCAATGAGCTGATACTTCCTGGCGGTCGCTTGCTTGAGCAACGTAATCGCGCTTACGAACTGATCACGCAAATTCCGGGTGTATCCTGCGTTAAGCCTAAAGGTGCTATGTACCTGTTCCCGAAAATTGATACCAAAAAATACAACATCAAGAATGACCAGCAAATGGTGCTTGATTTCCTGAAGCAGGAAAAAGTGTTGCTCGTTCAGGGCACCGGCTTCAACTGGCCAAAACCGGATCACTTCCGGATAGTTACGCTGCCACATGTTGAAGATCTTGAAACCGCAATCGGACGATTCGAACGTTTCTTATCTACCTATAGCCAGTAGTAATTAATTCCGATCTCTCATATGCTTATAGGAGCTCATAACGAGCTCCTTTTTTTATTCCAGAATAGGAGAAAGCCATGAAAGAAAGTCATTTTTTCGCCCATTTGGCAAGAATGAAGCTGATCCAACGCTGGCCGCTAATGCGCTCTGTGTCAACAGAGAACGTCTCAGAGCATAGTTTACAGGTTGCTTTTGTCGCTCACGCTTTAGCGCTTATCAAAAACAAAAAATTCGGCGGAAGTGTTAACGCCGAAAGAATCGCACTGCTTGCGATGTATCATGACTCCAGTGAAGTCCTTACCGGCGACTTACCGACTCCGGTAAAATACTACAACCCAGAAATCAGTAAAGAATATAAGAAAATAGAAGCAGCAGCGGAACAGAAACTCCTGTCGATGCTACCGGAAGAGTTCCACGACGACTTTGCGCCTTTTCTACTCTCACATTCCGCGCACGAAGAAGATGCGAAAATCGTCAAACAAGCTGACTCAGTTTGTGCTTATCTTAAATGCTTAGAAGAGCTGAGTGCAGGAAACCACGAATTTGCACTTGCGAAAAAACGCCTTGAGGTCACGCTTCAGGAACGACACACACCAGAAATGGATTATTTTCTGACTACCTTTGCCCCGAGCTTTGAGTTGTCACTGGATGAAATTAGCTAGTTGGAGACACAAGTGTCATTTGAATTACACACTCAATGGCAAGAGCGCCATGATGACGAGCACAAAATCCGCCGGGACGACCACCGCAGCCCATATCAGCGCGACAGAGCACGTATTCTGCATTCTGCTGCGTTTCGCCGCTTACAAGCCAAGACACAGGTGCACGGCAACAGTCTTGAAGACTTCCACCGAACCCGTTTAACCCACTCCATCGAAGCGGCTCAGCTGGGCACAGGTATCGTTGCACAGCTGAAAAAGAAACAACCGGAATTTCGTTATCTGTTGCCCTCCGACAGCCTGATAGATTCACTTTGTCTGGCACATGATATTGGTCATCCGCCTTATGGACATGGTGGGGAAACCGCATTGAACTACATGATGCGTGAACACGGCGGATTCGAAGGCAATGCACAAACCTTTCGTATCGTGACCAAGTTAGAGCCGTATACGGAACACTTTGGTATGAATCTGTCACGCCGAACTTTGCTTGGCCTGATTAAGTACCCGGCTCTGATTAGTCAGACTCGCTCAACCAGTTTACCGCCTCCTGCCGAGCATCAACGTAAACTGAAAGCACACGAATGGTATCCGGCGAAAGGGATTTATGACTGCGACAAAGCGTTATTCGACTGGGTTCTTGAGCCTCTTACAGACACAGATAAAACCTTGCTTAGCCAGATGCGTTATGAACCAGAGTCGGAGTTTGAGCACAGTAAAACTCGCTTTAAATCGCTTGATTGCTCGATCATGGAGCTTGCAGATGATATTGCCTATGGAGTTCACGATCTCGAAGACGCGATTGTCCTCGGAATGGTAACTCGTCAGCAATGGCAAGATGGCGCGGCACGTCATCTATCCAGTTGTGGTGACCCGTGGTTTGAAGCACATATTGACTCTATCGGGCAAATGTTGTTTAGCGGTAAACACCATGAAAGAAAAGACGCGATTGGCGGTATGGTTAATGCCTTACTTACCAGTATTTCAATACAAGCCGTAGATGAAGTATTTACCAGCCCGCTGCTAGCCTGGAATGCCTGCTTAGAGCCGCAGACAGCAAAAGCTCTAGAACTCCTGAAAAGCTTTGTCAGTCAGTATGTTATTCAAGTGCCGCAAGTACAAATTGTGGAGTATAAGGGTCAGCAGATCATCATGGATTTATTTGAAGCGCTGACCGCTGCGCCTGAGCGCCTGCTCCCAATCCACACCAAAGCACTTTGGTGCGAAGCAGTAACAGAAAGCGACAAAATGAGAATAATCGCCGACTACATTTCAGCCATGACAGACGGTCACGCACAGAAACTCCATCGACAACTGTTCTCGCCAATGTCCTTATAGCTGTATTTATAATCCCTTCAACCAGTTATTTTCAAATAGTTCTTTTCAAAAACGCCCGGAGGCATCTGGGCGATTTGAAACTCTATCATCTTTTCAAATGCCGTTAGTAAAGGCGTGAAATTGTTTGTCGGTTCGAGCTGACTTAACGCATAAAAACCAGCCTCTACTGTTGATAAGCTGTTCTCAGACGGCGCTTTACGGATCGTATAACTCCCCTGAAGATTATCAGGTAGCCTGACTGTTGGCAGAGAATGCAGATTACTCGACAGCTGCCACATTTTATACGCTTTCTTCCACGTTCCATCCAGCAGTATCAAACGAGTCTTCTTTTTATTAATGCCCTCGCCTTCGACAAGTTCTGAAAGGCAAACGGACTGCTCAGACGGGTAGAGAATCATATGTTGATAGTTGTCATCAGCAAGCAGATTGTTAAGCGTTTGATCCTGAGAAAAGTCCTCACCGATCAGGCAAGTACAGTTTTCTAAACTTAATTTGAGAATCCGTGCCGTACCCAGGGGACGATGCTCTTCACTACGATGCTGAAGAATGATAAGTTCAACTGCGCTTTCTAGCGGTACAATCCAGGAGCAAATACAAGCTTTGCGTGATTTTCCACACTGAGAACAATAACGAGACATAGAGTGAACCTTTATACTTTGCTGACAATTATCAGCGTTATCTGCTTAGCGCTACAGTTTGAGCCTTTGACAAGCATGAGTGAATGGCATGCTTATAATATTCGTCACGGAGAGTGGTGGCGAATCGTAACAGGAAATTTAACTCATACCAACTTTGCTCATTTAGGGATGAACCTGGCAGGGCTATGGGTGATTAGCTTCATTTTCCGCCCAAGTACACGAAACTTCCTTATCGTTTTTCTTTTGCTTTGTACTTTCGTTGGTGCACTAAACTTAGTTACGAATATGTCAGTCTACGTCGGGCTGTCAGGAGTACTGCACGGACTGTTCGGTTTCTGGGCCCTTCGGGAAGTTTTTGAAGCAAGAAGAAGCAGTATATTACTCGTTGCAGGCTTGGTTGCTAAAGTAGTATGGGAGCAAGTTTATGGCCCTTCGACGAGCACAGCAGCGATGATTGGTGCACGTGTTGCGGTAGATGCACATATGTTTGGGGCAATCGGAGGGCTTGGTATGGCACTAATAGAAAAAGGCTTTCACCGTCGCCTGTTTGGATAAAATGTTTGGAGAAAAAATCCCGAGCCACGAAAACGGTTTGGCTCGGGAAAGCAGTAATTGGAAACTCAAACAAAGTAATGTAAAAAGTTCGTAGCTAGAGGAGAATACGCCCTTCATTTTTCTCCAGAGTAGCCGCACCAATTCCTTTAATATTGGAAAGCTCATTTACGGTTTTAAACGGACCGTGCTCGGTACGGTAGTCCACTATATCCTGTGCTTTCTTTGCACCAATACCTTTCAGCATTGTCGCGATTTCTTTTGCAGATGCAGTATTCACATTAACTGTAATTTCAATGCCTTCATATTTATCTGTGTCCGAGTCTGCCGCCAAGCCAAGCGGTGCAAACATACATAAACACAAAGTCAAAACCCACTTCATATTAAACATAAGCTCTCTCAATTAGCGTATAAAATCAGAGCACTAATTTAGGCAAAGCTTCCGAATCATTGAAGTTGATTGAGATAAAATTAAAACGGGCCGCTTATGCGGCCCGTTTTAGCTAACATGCAAATTACATTAAGAATGCTTAGTTGCTCACAATATAGTATTCAATATCGGTATTAGCTCGTAACACAGCCAGTACAGAAGATAGATCCTGTTGTGAAGAAGAACGTTGCATCTGCATCGCTACCTGCTCTTCCAACGAGCTGTCCAATGCAGCTTTTACTGAATCCAGCTCGATCACAACCACGTTACCGTCCAGATCTTTCGATTGACCGTAGACAGGCTTACCGTCAACTGGTTTTGCCATCGCAAATACCGATGCAGCGTGCGGAGAACGACGATCTACCGTTTCTTGTTCACCAAATGCCAAGTTATTTTCAGCAAGAACTGCAGTGTTACCCTCATTAAGCTGAGCAACGACATCTGTAGCAAGCTCTAGTGCGCCTTGTTCACCTTTAACACGTGAGAGCTCGGCAACAACTTGCTCTTTAACATCAGCAATAGGAAGAACCGTTTCTGGGCGTGTGTCTTCAACTCGAACAACGACAATGTGCTCTGGGGCGACTTCAATCGCTTCTGAGTTCAGGCCATCTTCTTTCACTTCCGGGCTTAAGATTGCTTGCATGACTTCTGGATTACGAAGTACTTCCGGAGCATCTGCCTGAGAAACGAAGTCTGTAGTCTTCACCTTTTGATCAATGGCTTTCGAAGCATCATCTAGTGAATCAGGGAATTCAAACGCGACACGCTCAAGCTCATTTTGTAACTCGTAGAACTTATCAACCGCTTTCTGATCAACCATTTCTTGTTTGATTTCAGCTTCAACATCAGCAAATGGTTTTGCTACTGAATCTTTTAGCTCTTCAAGCTTGATAATGTGGTAACCGAAATCAGACTTAACTAACTCAGACATATCACCAGGGTTCTTAAGGGCGAATGCTGCCGCTTCGAATGCTGGATCCATAACATCACGCTCAATCCAGCCTAAATCGCCGCCATTTTCTGCGCTACCGAAGTCGTCAGACTTTTCTTGAGCAAGTGCTGCGAAATCGGCACCATTATTCAGCTCGTCCAGAATCGCCTGAGCTTTCGCTTCATCATCACCTTCTACAAGAATATGAGCGACACGACGTTGCTCTCCTGAAGAGTATTTATCCAGATGTTCATCATAGTAGTTCTTAACGTCTTCATCAGATACTTGGATCTGTTTCTTCAGACTTTCGGCTGATAGCTCAACGTAAGACACTTTCGCCTGTTCCGGGCGAGTAAAGTTGTCCTGGTTTGCTTTGTAGTAGTCCTGAATTTCTTCATCGGTTAGTTCTACGTTTTTAGCAAACTCAGCTAAATCGATTGTGATAGTGCGAATATCACGAGTTTGAGTAAACAGTTCACCGCCGGCTTGTACTTCACCCGGTAACGTAAACTCACTGGTTTGTAGTGCGTTCAGTAGTTGCTCACGAACAAGCTCGCGACGCATGTATTCTGCAAATGAATCCGGAGAGAAACCTGCACGGCGCAGAGATGCCTGGTAGACTTCCTGATCGAACTGACCGTTTGACTGGAACTGAGGCATATCTAAAATCATGCTACGAACTTGCTCATCGCTGATTCGAAGACCCAGAGCTTCTGCCTGCTGGTCTAGCAATACGTCGTTGATCATACGATCGAGAACTGATTTGCGGAAAGATTCAACGTATGCCGGATCTGCCAGCATCTGAGAGAAATACTCGCCTAACTGAGCTTGCATGCGGTTACGCTCATTTTGGTAAGCCATCTCGAATTCACCGCGAGGTATATCAGTATTTCCTACTTTTGCCGCTGAGTTGTTGTTGCCACCAACAATGTAGCTACCTACACCCGCAAATACGAAAGACAGGATGATAAGCCCAAGGATAATTTTGACCGCGATGCTATTCACGCCTTCGCGTAGTCGATCCATCATAATTTAACTGCTCTCCACAATTGAAGCATACGGCTTCTACTAAAAAATTTACTGACGCGATAATATCAGAAAAAGAAATGCGCATCAGTATGATGCGCATAATTTAAGAAAGTTCGGCTCGAAGTTTGTAAATTTTTGTTCAAAACTCATTGTTTGAGCAAAAGATATTCAAATAGCCAACTATAGAGTCAAAACTCTATAATTAGTTACAAGCGTCTTTTAATGCTTTACCAGCTTTGAATGAAGGTACTTTTGCTTCTGCGATTTGGATTTCTTCACCAGTTTTTGGGTTACGGCCAGTACGCGCTGCACGAGTACGAACGCTGAACGTACCGAAGCCAACTAGAGCAACTTGGTCGCCAGTTTGAAGCGTACCACTTACTGCTTCGATGAATGCATCCAGTGCACGGCCTGCTGACGCTTTAGAAAGATCTGCATTTTCTGCGATTTGTTCAACTAATTGAGTTTTATTCACTGTATTTCCCCTTTGTGCCATCTGTGATTATTTTTTTGATGACTTTCGTTCCATAATTAATAAATAAACCTCTCTAACCCTTATCAACAAAGGGCTGAGAGATATCGAAACTAACTTAGCGTCCAAAAAAAAGGCTGACAAGCCTTTTTAGGCTTATCAGCACAAACTTTTACTTATTTTTGCTGTATATCACTATTTTTTAGCTTCGAACTCAACACCCATCGGGTCTCGCTCGAGAGCAACGCTCAGAACTTCATCAATCCAGCGTACTGGGATAACCTTCAGATCAGCAATAACATTCTCAGGAATCTCTTCCAGATCACGTTCGTTATCTTTTGGAATCAGTACCGTTTTGATGCCGCCACGATGTGCCGCAAGTAATTTTTCTTTCAGGCCACCGATAGGCAAAACTTCACCACGTAGTGTAATTTCACCCGTCATCGCGACTTCTGCTTTAACAGGATTACCTGTCAGGCTAGACACGAGAGCAGTACACATCGCTATACCAGCACTTGGACCATCTTTTGGCGTCGCACCTTCTGGAACGTGAACGTGGATGTCTTTCTTCTCGTAGAAATCAGTATTAATCCCCAGTTTTTCCGCACGAGAACGAACCACAGTCATCGCAGCCTGGATAGACTCTTGCATGACATCACCAAGTGAGCCCGTTTGAGTCAGCTTACCTTTACCTGGCATAGACTGAGTTTCGATGGTTAACAGATCGCCACCTACTTCTGTCCATGCTAAGCCGGTAACCTGACCAATACGGTTGCTTTCGTCCGCTTTACCGTAGTCGAAACGCTGTACACCTAGGTATTCTTTCAGGTTATCCATCGAGACGGTTACTGACTTAATGTCTTTATCCAGCAAGATGTTCTTCACAGCTTTACGACAGATCTTAGAAATTTCACGCTCTAAGCTACGCACACCCGCCTCGCGCGTGTAGTAACGGATAATGCCGACAATTGCTGAGTCTTCAATAACAATTTCGTTTGGCTTTAATCCGTTACGTTTAAGCTGTTTTTCTACCAAATGGCGCTTAGCAATGTTCAGCTTTTCATCTTCTGTGTAACCAGACAGTCGAATCACTTCCATACGGTCAAGTAGCGGCCCTGGGATATTCATCGAGTTAGACGTCGCAACAAACATCACGTCAGACAAATCGTAATCCACTTCTAAATAGTGATCGTTGAACGAGTTGTTTTGCTCAGGGTCAAGCACTTCCAGCAATGCCGAAGCCGGGTCACCACGCATGTCTGAAGACATTTTGTCGATCTCATCAAGAAGGAATAGCGGGTTTTTTACGCCAACTTTCGACATCTTCTGAATGAGCTTACCTGGCAGCGAGCCAATGTAAGTGCGACGGTGGCCACGAATTTCCGCTTCGTCACGTACGCCGCCCAGTGCCATACGAACGTACTTACGGCCTGTAGCAGAAGCAATCGAACGCCCCAGAGAGGTTTTACCAACACCAGGAGGACCAACAAGACAAAGGATAGGACCTTTCAGCTTGTTGATACGGTTCTGTACCGCTAAGTATTCAAGAATACGCTCTTTCACGCGCTCCAGACCATAGTGGTCTTCGTTAAGGATTTCTTCTGCTTTTGCCAGATTTTTCTTAACCTTAGAACGCTTAGTCCAGGGAACGCTGACCATCCAGTCGATGTAACTACGAACCACGGTGGCCTCAGCAGACATCGGAGACATCATCTTAAGCTTCTGAAGCTCTTGTTCTGTCTTTTCACGCGCCTCTTGAGGCATTTTTGATTCTTCGATTTTTTGCTGTAGCGTTTCGAACTCATCCGGCGCATCTTCCATCTCGCCAAGCTCTTTCTGAATCGCTTTCATTTGCTCATTCAGATAGTACTCACGCTGAGACTTCTCCATTTGCTTTTTCACACGGCCACGGATGCGTTTCTCAACTTGCAGCAGATCAATCTCCGACTCCATCTGGCCCATCAAGAACTCCAGACGCTCAGTGACATCGACAATCTCAAGGACTTGTTGCTTGTCTACCAGCTTTAGTGGCATGTGAGCAGCGATGGTATCAGCTAGGCGCGCGGCTTCATCAATCCCGTTTAACGAAGTCAAAACTTCAGGCGGAATCTTTTTATTTAGTTTGATAAAGCCTTCGAACTGATTAATTGCACTGCGAACTATCACTTCTTGATCGCGTTCGTCTAACTCAGGCGTCACAATGAATTCAGCGTCAGCTAAGAAGAAGTCACTCTCTTTAAAGTTGGTAATCTTTGCGCGCTGCTGACCTTCAACCAAGACTTTTACTGTGCCATCAGGAAGCTTCAAAAGCTGAAGAATGGTGGCTACCGTACCTACATCGAATAGGTCGTCAACAGTCGGCTCGTCGGTGTCAGCTTGCTTTTGTGCCACAAGCAGAACTTGTTTGTTTGTTTCCATCGCCGTTTCTAGACAGCTAATCGATTTCTCACGACCAACAAACAATGGAATCACCATGTGCGGGTAGACCACTACGTCACGTAGAGGTAGTACCGGGATCTCGATACGCTCGGAACGTTCCAAGTTCATATAATTCTCTCTTCCGCTTTCACGTTTAACGTATATTTATCGGTTTATATGGGGGCTAATTGTTTGGATTCAATAACAGAAATAAAAAAAGGAGGTAACTAATTACCTCCTTTTTGATTCACAACTGAATTTATTCTGCTCCAGCGGCCTGATTGTCAGTGTTGCTGTAGATAAGCAGCGGCTCTGACTCACCATTGATGACGGATTCGTCAATCACGACTTTGCTCACATCTGTAGCAGATGGCAACTCGTACATGGTTTCAAGTAGAACACTTTCCAATATTGAACGTAAGCCACGAGCACCCGTTTTGCGTTCCATTGCTTTCTTAGCAATGGCACGAAGCGCGTCTTCACGGAATTCAAGTTCTGTATCTTCAAGTTCGAACAAAGCAGCATATTGCTTGGTAAGTGCGTTCTTCGGCTCACATAGGATCTGAATAAGCGCTTCTTCGTCAAGCTCTGTCAACGTCGTTGTCACTGGTAGACGCCCGATAAACTCAGGAATCAGACCGTATTTCACTAGATCCTCAGGCTCAACCTGAGTGAATAGTTCACCGACTGTTTTGGTTTCGTTTTTCGAGCGTACTTCTGCACCAAAACCGATACCAGTACCAGTCGCTACTCGTTGTTCAATCACTTTATCTAGGCCAGCAAACGCACCACCACAAATGAACAGGATTTTAGACGTGTCCACTTGGAGGAATTCTTGTTGCGGATGCTTACGTCCACCTTGAGGTGGAACTGAAGCAACTGTACCTTCGATAAGTTTTAGCAGTGCTTGCTGAACACCTTCACCAGATACGTCACGCGTAATCGATGGGTTTTCAGCTTTACGAGAAATTTTGTCAATTTCATCAATGTAAACAATGCCGCGTTCAGCTTTCGCTACATCGTAATCACATTTTTGCAGTAGCTTTTGGATGATATTTTCAACGTCTTCCCCCACATAACCAGCTTCGGTTAGTGTGGTCGCGTCAGCCATTGTAAATGGCACATCCAAGAATCGAGCGAGTGTCTCAGCAAGTAGTGTTTTACCGCTACCTGTAGGACCAATTAGAAGGATGTTACTTTTACCAAGTTCAACACCATCGCTCGTAGTATCACCATTGCGTAAACGCTTGTAGTGGTTATATACCGCAACTGCAAGCACTTTTTTCGCGTAATCTTGTCCGATCACATAGTCATCAAGGTGTTCACGGATCTGTTTTGGCGTTGGTAACGCTTCAGATTCTTTCTTAGGGAGAACATCCTTGATTTCTTCGCGAATAATATCGTTACATAAATCGACACACTCGTCGCAAATGTAAACGGACGGACCTGCGATTAGCTTGCGAACTTCGTGTTGACTTTTTCCGCAGAAAGAACAGTACAGCAATTTACCGCTGCCACTTTCTTTGCTTTTATCTGTCATTCGCTAACCTCTTAGCCTTTACTCTTCATGAATCAGTGTATATCAATTTTAGCCAAAATGCGCTGGCTAATTACTCGCCGCGGTGGCTTAACACTGCATCCACAATACCGTATTCCACAGCCTGCTCTGCTGACATGAAGTTATCACGATCAGTATCGCGTTCAATAATTTCTAGCGGCTGACCTGTATGTTCTGCTAACAGTTTGTTTAGCTTCTGCTTAATGGTCAGGATTTCCTGAGCATGAATTTGGATATCAGAAGCCTGACCCTGGAAACCACCTAGTGGTTGGTGAATCATCACACGTGAGTTAGGCAGTACATAACGCTTACCCGGAGCGCCACCAGCAAGTAGGAAGGCCCCCATTGAACATGCTTGTCCCATACATACTGTACTTACATTTGGCTTGATAAACTGCATTGTGTCATAGATAGACATACCTGCTGTCACACTGCCACCCGGTGAGTTGATGTATAGAAAAATATCTTTATCTGGATTTTCAGATTCTAGGAAAAGTAGCTGAGCCACGACAAGGTTTGCCATGTGGTCTTCCACTTGACCCGTTAAAAAGATCACGCGTTCTTTCAACAAACGAGAATAAATATCGTACGAACGTTCGCCTCGGGAAGTCTGTTCAACCACCATTGGTACTAGTGCGTCAATAATTGGCGACATTGCATTTTTTTCTTGGTAGCTCATATTCTTATGTCCCTAAAATAAATGGTCCGGATGATGACTATCATACGGACCATTGTTAGCAGAATAGTTAACGCTAAGTCAACCTTCTACGCAATATATTGCTTATTAAGCAGGTTGTTGCTGGTTAAGTAGCTCGTTGAAGCCTACTTCTTTCTCAGTAACCTGTGCTTTAGCGATGATCGCGTCGATTGCTTGCTCTTCTAGAGCTACGTTACGCATGTTGTTCATCATTTGCTCGTTTTGCTCGTAGTAAGCAACAACTTCTGATGGATCTTCGTATGCAGTAGCCATCTCTTCGATTAGTGCTTTAACTTTCTCGTCGTCAGCTTTTAGCTCTTCAGACTTGATAACTTCACCTAGAAGAAGACCAACAACTACGCGACGTTTAGCTTGCTCTTCGAACAGTTCACGTGGAAGCTGTGCAGCTGCTTCTGGATTACCACCGAAGCGTTGTGCAGCTTGTTGACGCAGAACTTGGATTTCTTGCTCGATAAGTGCAGCAGGAACGTCGATTTCGTTTTGCTCAACCAGACCGTCGATAGCTTGCTCTTTGATGCGGTTCTTAACAGCTTGCTTAAGTTCGCGTTCCATGTTCTTACGAACTTCAGCTTTAAGCGCATCTACACCACCTTCAGCAACACCGAACTTAGAAACGAACTCGTCGTTTAGTTCTGGAAGTTCACGTGCTTCAACTTTGTTTACTTTGATCGCGAACTTAGCTGCTTTACCTTTTAGGTTTTCAGCGTGGTAATCTTCTGGGAAAGTCACGTCGATGTCGAATTCCATACCAGCAGTCTTACCTGCGATACCGTCTTCGAAACCAGGGATCATGCGACCAGCACCCATTTCTAGTGGGAAGTTCTCAGCTTTACCGCCTTCGAACTCTTCACCGTCGATAGAACCAACGAAATCAATGATTACGCGCTTGCCGTCTTCTGCTGCTTCTTCAACTTCAGCCCAAGTCGCTTGCTGCTTACGTAGAGTTTCGATCATCTCTTCTACGTCGGCATCTTTAACGTCAGTCAGAGGCTTCTCTACAGAAATGTTTTCCAGGCCTTTTAGCTCAACTTCTGGGTAAACTTCAAAAGTTGCTGTGAAAACTAGGTCTGAACCTTCTTTGTTTTCAACAGGAGCGAAAGTTGGCGCACCAGCTGGATTGATTTTCTCTTTAACGATAGCTTCGATGAAGTGACGTTGCATAACTTCACCAAGAACGTCTTGACGTACTGCTTTGCCGTACATCTGAGCAACCATTTTTAGAGGCACTTTACCCTTACGGAAACCATCGAAACGACGGTTTTTAGCGATGTTGCGTAGTTCAGCTGTTACAGCGTCTTCGATGTTTGCAGCTGGAACAGTAATGTTTAGACGGCGCTCTAGGCCCTCTAGCGTTTCAACAGTAACTTGCATTATATATAAACCTCTAAAGTGGCTCGGTTTTCCGAGCGTATGAGCGTAACTCACCGGAGCTAACGCTTCATCCTTGTGTTGTGCTCTGTCCGAAGACCTAATTTAAATCGAGTATCGATACTGTCAATCAGCACCGGACTAATCAGTGATATCTTCAGCTAAACACCAAAGGTATCTCCTATTAGCCTCAGGACAGAATTTTAGACGCGACATTCTAGCGATCTGTTACTAACCTGTCGAGCCAATAGCCGCTATGTGGGCATTGTCTGCGCTAAATTCTCGAATATTGCCTCATTTTTTCAAAAAAACGCGGTAAGAACAGCGCATCTGAAATGTCGGCATAACTAGAATGGGGACAATAGCGACTTTTTCAAGAGAATCGACAGCTTTTTTTATTGAAAAGCATAAAAAGAGATCTTGCTCTTGTTTTACTCCACAGAGTTGATAACTAAATCCCCAATCCATTCTACAAGCCATTAACATTTCTTCAGTAAACAATAGGAGCTGATCTGGGAATGACAGGATGTCGCAAAGAAACCGTATTCTACTGATTTTTTTCGCCTTATATTTGTTATGCGCCATCATTGGTGGTCATTGGGTATGGCAATCGAGCTATCAAGCATTGCTTGATAAACATCAGTCCCAACTTGAACAGTTTTCCAGCCATATCAAGAACAAACTGGATAAGTATGCTCATATCCCAAGCCTTTTAGCTAAGGATGCCCCTCTTTTCGAAGCACTATTACATCCGGAAAACACCGCACAGCTTGAAGTTACCAATCGATACTTAGAATCTGTCAATGATGTGATCGCCGCAGCCGACACTTACCTCATTGACCAATGGGGCAACACTATCGCTGCCAGCAACTGGAGGCAGGAGCACTCATTTGTCGGCCGTAATTTCGCCTTTCGCCCCTACTTCAAACAAGCCATTCAAGGCGAACAAAGTCAGTACTACGCGCTGGGATCGACATCCGGTAAACGTGGTTACTACTATTCAGCTCCGATTGTATACGCCGGCGGTGTAATTGGTGTGGTCGTCGTTAAAATGAATTTAAATAAGATTGAAGATAACTGGCAGCAACCTGATAGTGTATTTGTCGCCAGTGACCCTAATGGCATCGTGTTCATGAGTAGCAGGAGTGACTGGCAACTTAAGAGCTTCCAGCCCCTTAGCGACATCACAAAAACCAAAATTTGGGCGAGCCGTCAGTATCTCGAAACTCAGATAAGTAGCCTGAACTTCGTTGGCGACCTAGAACCAGCCCATACCGAGCTCAAACAGGGTTATCCATACAATCAGGGGACCTTAATTGTTTCTTCTCTGTCACTCCCTGAAACCAAACTCACCATGAGAGTATTATCACCCAAGCAATCTATCGTCTGGATTACCTTAGGTTACCTCGTCGTAATAACTCTCGCCTTTACGGTGCTGTTTCTCATCGGGCAACTGATTTATCACCGCCAGCAACGACATCTGCAGCTTGAACGAGTCCAGCAGGAAGCAAATCAGAAACTTGAATTTCAGGTAATGGAGCGTACTGCAGAGCTGCAGGCCGAAATAGCCCAACGGATAGAAACAGAACAGACTTTGCGTTTGACCCAGGATGAACTGGTTCAGGCCGCAAAGCTAGCAGTACTTGGACAGATGTCAGCAAGTATCAGCCACGAACTGAATAACCCACTGGCAGCCATTCGCAGCTTTGCTGAAAACGGTAAGCTTTTCTTACACAAAGATAAGTATGAAAGGGTCGAAGATAATTTAAGTCGTATTTCCTCGCTGACTGATCGTATGGCTAACATCAGCCAACAACTGCGCTCCTTTGCAAAAAAAACCAGTGGTAACGAGCTGATTAAAACCCGGCTACTGCCCGTTATTGCATCGGCCAAAGAACTGATGAAACCGGCTTTTAAATCAGCTCGGGTCAATCTGTCAGCCGACTTAGTGGCACAAGATGCAGTGGTATTTATTAACACGATTCAGTTAGAACAAGTGTTGGTTAACTTGCTTACTAATGCGATAGAGGCAACCAAAGAGCAAGAGGATAAACAGGTGTGGTTGTCTGTTGAACATGACCAGCAGAGCAATACTGTCGCGATACATATTGATGATAATGGCCCGGGCATCGGACAACACACACTGAGTGATCTTTGCGAACCATTTCTGACCACCAAGAAAAATGGTTTGGGTTTAGGTTTGTCCATATCACAGCAAATATTGAGCGGAATGAACGGAAATTTGAGTGCAACAAACCGGACTGAAGGCGGCGCTCGTTTTTCACTTTGTCTACCCATTGTCCAACTAAACGGCGAACAATCAGAAGGATAAGATTATGTGTCAGGTGTTTTTTATTGATGATGAAGCCGATCTGAGGCTTGCGATTGAGCAGACATTCGAATTAGCCGATATCGACGCACAATTCTTCCCCGATGCCGAGTCCGCTTTACTGGCAATGAAAAAGGGGGCAGAGCCAGGAGTGGTCGTCACCGATATCTGTTTGCCGGGCATATCAGGTATGAATTTGCTCAATACCTTGATCCACAAAGACAGCCACCTTCCTGTCATTATGATTACTGGCCACGGCGACATCTCAATGGCGGTTAATGCATTACACCAAGGAGCCTATGACTTTATCGAAAAGCCGTTCGCCCCGGAGCATTTAGTCGAAACGGTAAAAAGAGCCATTGAAAAGCGTCAACTGACCAATGAAAACCAAAAACTCCGCCAGTCACTCAAAGCCAGCCTGGCTCTCGGACCTAGAATCATCGGTGAAACCACCAGTATTCAGGCATTGCGCGAAACCATCACTCACATTGCCGATACTGACGCCGACATTTTGTTGTTTGGAGAAACTGGAACAGGTAAAGAACTTATCGCCCGCTCACTGCACGAGCAGAGTTTGCGCAGAAACCATAACTTTGTCGCGGTTAACTGCGGCGCGGTCCCAGAGAACTTAATTGAGAGCGAACTCTACGGTCACGAGAAAGGCGCATTTACCGGAGCAGAAAGCAGGCGAATAGGTAAATTTGAATTTGCACAGGGCGGGACCTTATTCTTGGACGAAATTGAGTCAATGCCGATCCAGGCGCAAGTCCGTTTACTGCGCGTTCTGCAGGAGCGCGCTATAGAGCGCGTTGGCTCGAATGAACTTATCCCATTAGATATTCGCGTAATCGCGGCAACCAAAATTGATTTAAAGCGAGCTGCAGAACAAGGAACCTTTCGCCAGGATCTCTACTATCGACTTAATGTTGTCACACTAGACTTACCTCCCCTACGTATGCGGAAAGAGGACATACCCGCCTTATTCCATCACTTTTTATTAGTCGCGGCTTCACGATACGGAAAAAGCTCTCCCGGTTTATCGCCTCAGGATCTTACCACTCTGATGGCGCACGACTGGCCAGGGAATGTACGTGAACTGAGAAATGCGGCAGAACGTTTTGTCTTACTCGGAAAACTGATCCAACTCGGAGATTCCAACCCTACTCCTGCTAACCCTTCCTCCAGCTTGGCGGAGCAAGTGGCTGAATTTGAAAAAGCGGCCATTGAAAATGCCCTACTGGAAAACAATGGCAGCATCAAGCAAACCATGACGCAATTGAATGTGCCTCGAAAAACTCTGTACGACAAAATGCAACGTTATCAGATAGATAAGGAGATATATAAATAAAATGAGCTACCGAATTTGCCCCTTAACTCAACCTGACTCATAATTTTCTTATGGAAACAATTGGTTGATGGAACATGAGCGAAAAAATCAGGATACCTGCGATTGCTGATACCGTGATGGTAGATGGCTGTTATCAGGAGGAAAGACGATCAAATCAGGAGCGCAGACAAAACTCAAAAAAGTGGCACGGTTATGAGCGCAGAGTAAACCCGTCAACCAGAAGGCATGGCTACAAACCAATAAATGAAAAGGTGTGATATTTCACACCTTTTCATTTTTAATTACCCAAGTAATCTTAAGGTTTCAGGCTCAGCGACGATGACGTGGCTTACTTAGTAATAATTTCAGGTCCCATCAAAGTAGTCGGAAGCCAGGTCGATACCCAAGGCACGTATGTGACGATAATGAGGAACAGGAACATAACGGCAACCCAAGGCAAGGCCGCTTTAACCACATTCAACATTGACATCTTGGCCACACCTGCGGTCACAAATAAGTTCAGCCCGACCGGCGGTGTAATCATACCAATCTCCATATTCACCACCATCATGATCCCCAAGTGAATGGGGTCAATACCTAACGCAATCGCGATCGGGAATACCAGTGGTGCCACGATGATCAGCAAGCCAGATGGCTCCATAAATTGGCCACCAATCAGTAACAGCACGTTGACCACAATCAGGAAGGTAATCGGACCTAGCCCGGCAGAGAGCATCGACTCAGTGATCATCTGCGGAATACGCTCTTCAGTAAGCACATGTTTTAAGATCAAAGCATTAGCGATGATAAACAGCAGCATAATCGTCAACTTACCCGCTTCAAACAGTGTCTGCTGAGTATCTTTGTGTACAAAGGTCTGTAGCACTTTCACTATGGCAGGCTTGGTATTGCTTTTGTCTGCAAAAGGTCCCATGTCCTTGTAAACAAAGTTGGCAATAAGGAAAGCGTAAACCGCCGCGACAGCCGCCGCTTCCGTCGGAGTGAAGATACCACCATAGATCCCCCCGAGAATGATCATCACCAGCATCAGGCCCCAGATCGCATCTTTAGCCGCTGAGAATGCTTCGCTCCAGCCGACAAAAGGTTGCTTAGGTAAGTTCTTAATCCGCGCCGCAATGTAAATTGCTATCATCAGCATCACACCCGCAAGTAAGCCCGGAATAACACCGCCTAAGAACATACGACCTACAGATACGTTAGTCGCCGCGGCATAGACCACCATGACGATTGAAGGTGGTATCAGGATGCCGAGCGTCCCCGCGTTACAGATAACGCCTGCGGCGAAGTCTTTGGAATAACCGTTTCTGATCATACCGGCGATAACAATACTACCGATCGCCACTACCGTCGCAGGAGACGAACCCGATAGCGCGGCGAACATCATACACGCTACAACCGAGGCCATAGCGAGGCCGCCACGGAACCAGCCGACCATAGCAATCGCAAAACGAATGATGCGTTTGGCAACGCCACCGGTAGACATAAAGGTGGATGCCAGAATAAAGAACGGAATAGCAAGTAAGGTATAGTGACCTTCAAACGCATTAAACAGCGTCTGAGCAACCGACGCCAGTGAAGCATCTGAATGCCACATCAAAAACAAAATACTTGATAAGCCGAGAGATACTGCAATCGGCACACCCAGAAGCATGAAGCCAATTACCATCAGGAATAACACCAGAATATGCATTGATTAGTGCTCCTTGTTCTTATTGTTATCTTGGCTGGCACTGCCTTGTTCAGGCTCCATCACGCTACCAGCGTCCTTGAGCTCTTCTTTCATCGCTTCTAACTCTTCTTCACCTTCATGGCTCGAAATAAGACGGTCAAGCTTGCCAGTAAGTATTTGATATGCGGCCTGGGAAAAACGAATCGTCAGCAAAGCCATGCTAATAGGTAGCGCCATATAAGGAATAAATCTTGGTAGTTTCTCGTAGCGCTCGCCTTCATTGAGCCAGTCAGCCATGAACTGCAACATTTCCGGCATTGGAATATCATCCGTCTCGTACCATGCCCGCTCTGTTGCAAATGGGTACCAGTAGTTCCACGAACCGATAAGAAGCAGGATTGAAAACGCTAAACAGCATGCGACAGAGAAAAGTGCCAAGACTTTTCGCCAACCCTCAGGGACAAGATTTATCACTACATCGACACCGATGTGGAAATGCTTTTTCACCCCATATGAGGCGCCAACGAGCACCATCCATGCAAAGAGAAAAACGGTAACTTCAACAGCCCAGAGAATGTTGTCATTGAATAAGTAGCGCATTACGACATTGACAAAAGTCAAGATCGTCATTGCGCCGAGGAAAAAGGCAATCAAGGTTTCTTCAACCTTGTCGGTAAACTGACCGACTTTCGCAAAAAATGAGTGTTCCATAGTGGTACGTCGCTCGAATCAGGTAGGTTTGGCTCCCAACCTGCGGGAGCCGTTTGTTGTTATTTTTGGTTATTTTTTGTTCGCTTCTAACGCCGCTTCGATCAAATCGGAACCGATGTCTTTTTCAAACTTATTCCAAACGGGTTTAAGCGCAGTTACCCACTCTGCACGCTGCTCCGGAGTCAACTCACGAACCACGCCGCCTGCTTCAATGACATATTGTTTGTTCTGTTGCTCGACACGATTAGATTCCGCATTACGTGTTTGCGTAACCTCTGTGAGAATGGTCGCAAACTGTTCACGCACATCCGCTGGAAGCCCGTCCCACCATTTTGTAGAAGTCACAACAAGGTAATCCAGAATGCCGTGGTTAGTCTCGGTTGTACCGTCCTGAACCTCGAAGAACTTTTGACCATAGATATTCGACCAGGTGTTTTCCTGGCCATCAATAACTTTGGTTTGCAGCCCGCCGTAAACTTCGGCAAAAGACATTTTTTGCGGGTTAGCGCCAAGTTGTTCAAACTGCGCTACCAGCACATCCGATGCCTGTACGCGGAACTTGAGACCTTTCGCATCAGAAGGGTGAATCAGTGGCTTATTCGCGGAGATTTGCTTCATACCGTTGTGCCAGAATTCCAATCCTTTCACTCCCCGGCGATTCATCGCATTTTTCAGAGCTTCGCCTGACTCTGAGTTTTGGAATCGGTCTACAGCGTCAACATCATCAAAAAGGAAAGGAAGGTCGAAAATGCGAAACTTTTTGGTGAACTTTTCAAACTTTGACAGCGATGGAGCAGCAAGCTGTACGTCGCCATTCAACATCGCCTCAAGCACTTTGTCATCATCGTAAAGTGTTGAGTTAGGGAAGACCTGCATACAGGCTTTGCCATTCATTTCCTCATTCACCCGCTTTTCAAGCAGTGATGCAGCGATCCCTTTTGGGTGCTTATCTGCGTTCGTGACATGGCTGAACTTAATCACCATTTCACCAGGATCGCAGTTGGCGGCAGCGTTAAAACTGGTAACAGCAAGAATTGAAACAGATAGTAGGGTTAAAGGCTTAAGCATTATTATTCTCCTTGATAAATGAACAACCCCATCACTGGGTGTTGATATATTTACCTGAGCAATAAGCACACCAAGTTATCATTCTTATATTTAACAATTAAAATCAACAACTTAAAACAAATAACAAATGACTCAATTAACCTGGATCACAGTACCATTTTTAAAATGGGTAAAATCTACCCATTCCAATATATTAAGTGGGTGGAATTACACTCATTAAAAAAAAATGGCAGCGGGTTCGCTGCCATTGTTAAGTTTAAGAAAATGAATCTACGAATTGTGTCTGTGATTGACCTAAACTTACCTCAGCTCTGGATAAGGAAGTCAGCAAGCCCTTGAATATTAATCCATTACTTACGCATCATAATCAGTGCTGCAATTTTTGATGTGTAACTAGGCAAAATCAAAAGTCAATAGCAGGTCTATTGCGTTGATTTTAACGACGTTAGACGCAAAAAAAGCTGTGCTGATTGGCTTTGATTATCCTGCGCTGAGGTAAATAATTAATGGAACTCAATGCGCAGCTCTGTCGATGCATCAAAGAACACTGCCTTTGATAAATCAAAATGCAATGGTGCAACCTGCCCCACTTTCACATCAAACTCCGGTGACAGCCGGCAAGCAACTTCTTGATCGTTGACCTTAATCATCGCAATAGTATCCGGACCGGTCGGCTCAAGAACCTCCAACTGCAAATCAAGCTTCGTTGTAGCAGCAGAGTCCTGATTTTCACTGTCAGTGATGTGCTCGGGACGTAAACCAATCACAACCTCTTTACCATCTTGCTTACGCATGGACTCTGGCAACTTGATGTGGTGTTCCTGTGCGTTACTGCCTTTGACCTTGATCACTGGATTGTCCTGTTCATCAAGATCAACCATGGTTTTAATGAAATTCATAGACGGTGAGCCCATAAAGCCCGCAACAAACATGTTATTAGGTTTGTTGTAGATTTCCTGTGGCGTACCCAGTTGTTGCAATTCGCCGTCTTTCATTACCGCAATGCGGTCCGCCAAGGTCATCGCTTCAATCTGATCATGTGTTACGTAGACAATGGTTGTATTGAGCTGCTGATGCAGACGTTTGATTTGATGACGCATTTCAACCCGTAACTTCGCATCCAAGTTCGATAACGGCTCATCAAACAGATACAGCTTCGGACGCCTTGCAAGCGCACGCCCCATCGCAACACGTTGTCTCTGACCACCAGATAACTGTGAAGGTTTACGATCGAGCAAATGGTCGATTTGCAGCATTTCAGCGACTCGTTCCACCTCAGCATCGATTTCCTCTTTTGGCATCTTGCGGATCTTGAGGCCAAACTCAATATTGCCCCTTACCGTCATATTTGGGTACAGAGCGTAAGATTGAAACACCATTGCGATATCGCGGTCTTTAGGCTCTACGTCAGAGACATCGTTACCGTCGATAACTATTTCTCCATCGCTGATGCTCTCCAGTCCGGCAATAGTGTTCATCAGTGTCGATTTTCCGCAACCAGACGGACCGACCAAGATAAGAAATTCACCGGAATCGATACTGATATCGATACCTTTTAATGTCTCTTGTTCCGCTTTTGGATAGGTTTTACGGATTTGTTTAAGTTCGAGTGTTGCCATGATAATTATCCTTTTACCGATCCAGCCGTCAGGCCGCGAACAAAGTATTTTCCTGCTAATACATAAACTAATAACGTTGGTAGCGCCGCAATGATCGCCGCTGCCATATCGACGTTGTACTCTTTCACACCAGTACTGGTATTGACCAAATTGTTCAGCGCTACCGTGATAGGCTGGGTTTCAGAGCCGGAGTAAACCACACCAAATAAGAAGTCATTCCAGATAGCGGTAAACTGCCAGATAACCGTAACCATGATGATTGGCGTCGAAATTGGCAGCAGAATCTTAAAGAAAATAGTAAAGAAGCCCGCGCCATCCAGTTTTGCGGCTTTAACCAGTTCATCCGGAATACTGATGTAAAAGTTACGGAAGAACAGCGTCGTAAACGCCATGCCATAAATGACATGAACGATGACAAGACCCGTAGTGGTATTCGCCAATCCCAGCTTACCCAGCACCGCCGCCATTGGCAGCAAAATAACCTGAAACGGAATAAAACAACCGAACAGCAGCAAGCTGAAAAACAGATTTGATCCGCGGAACTGCCATTTAGTGACAACATAACCATTAAATGCGCCTAACAGAGTCGAGATCGCCACCGCAGGAATCACCATCTGGAAAGAGTTCCAGAAGTACCCTTTTACCCCTTCACACTTAACACCGGTACAGGCACTGTCCCAGGCTTTATGCCAGGCACCGAAAACCCATTCCGTCGGCAAACTCATCAGGTTACCTGCTTTAATGTCCGGCAGTGTTTTGAATGAGGTAATCACCATCACGAACAACGGCATCAGATAAAACAGACAAAAGAACACCAGTCCGCAATAGATAAACAGTCGAGAAAAATTCATACTGCGCATCATGACTTTTTCTCCCTGAGTTCTGAATACAAATAAGGCACTAAGATGGCGAGAATACCTGCGAGCATCATCATCGCACTGGCAGCGCCCAAACCTATCTGACCACGAGTAAATGAGTGTGCGTACATAAATAGCGCTGGCAAATCGGAAGAGTAACCCGGGCCACCCGCTGTCATCGCGGTGACTAAATCGAAGCTCTTAATAGCAATGTGTGACGTGATGATCACCGAGCTGAAGAATACTGGACGCAGACAAGGCATGATGATGCGCCAGTAGATAGTCGGAAGGCTGGCACCATCGATTTGCGCCGCTTTGATAATCGATGAATCGATACCACGCAGCCCCGCTAGAAACATTGCCATGACAAAGCCAGACGACTGCCAAACAGCAGCAATGACTAACGTATATACTGACATGTCAGAATTCACCAGCCAGTCGAATTTAAAGTTGGTAAATCCCCAGTCCTGCGCCAGTTTCTCGATACCCAACCCCGGGTTAAGAATCCACTTCCATGCGGTACCTGTCACGATAAAAGAGAGCGCCATCGGATACAGATAAATAGTGCGGATTGTGCCTTCCTGACGAATATTTTGATCGAGTAAAATAGCTAAACCCACGCCAAGCACAATGGCGATGAGCATAAACAGCAAACCAAAAATTCCAAGGTTTGTGATAGAGGTGATCCAACGGTCATTTTCCATCAACTTTGCATACTGGGTGAAACCAACAAAATTGAAGCTCGGCAGAAAACGGGAGTTGGTGAGCGATAACGCCGCCGTCCAGAAAATGTAACCGTAGATACATACCACGGTGACCAAAACCGTCGGGGCAAGAACAATTTTCGGTAACCACTGCTGAAGTCTGTCCGCCAGATTAACTTTTGCGTGTGACTTCTTTGGATACCGGTTTACAACGTTCTCCATAACGAATCCTTACATCTTAAAAGAAGGGCGCATGAGCTCCCCACAAGCCCATACGCCCTAAATGGATTAGATAGCGGCTTTAACTGCTTTCGCTAGTTTTTGCGCTGCTTGTTTCGGATCCGCATTTTCATCGTTGAAGAAGTTAGTCACGACGTCATAGATAGCACCTTGTGCATAGCTCGTGGTCGATAAACCATGCGCCATACTTGGTACTAAATCACCTGACTTCGCACTCGCCTTGAAGGTTTCCATTGAATCCAACGCACATTGGTCAAACTTCGCCATGTCCATATCAAGACGAACCGGGATTGAACCTTTGTTCAGGTTGAATACTTCCTGGAACTCTTTAGTCAGAATCGTACGGGCTAAGTCTTGCTGTGCCATTTGATTCTGTTTATCGCTCAGCTCAAAGAAAGCGAAACTATCGATGTTGAAAGTAAACTGACCTGCTGTACCCGGTGCTGGCGCACAGATGTAATCTTTACCTGGCGTTTTACCCGCCGCTGTAAACTCACCTTTCGCCCAGTCACCCATGATTTGCATCGCAGCGTCACCGTTAATCACCATCGAGGTTGCTACGTTCCAGTCACGCCCTGGAGAGTTAGCATCAATGTAGTTGTGAATTTTCTTAAACTTAGTGAACACTTCAACCATTTTGTCGCCGGACAATACATTCATATCTAAGTCAACAAAGGCTTTGTTGTAGTCTTCGCTGCCCAGAACATCCAGTGCGACCGCTTCAAATACTGTCGCGTCCTGCCAAGGCTGACCACCGTGTGCGAGAGGAATGAAGCCTGCTGCTTTGATTTTGTCCGCTGCAACAAAAAACTCATCTAACGTTTTCGGCAGTTCGACGCCCGCTTTCTTCAGTACTTCAGGGTTTGCCCAAAGCCAGTTAACACGGTGAACATTGACCGGAACCGCCACGTATTCATTGTCAAATTTCATCACCTTGGTAACAACTGAAGGCAGGATGTCATCCCAGTGCTCCTGTTTCGCCGTACTATCAAGTGAAGTCAGGAAGCCAAGGCCGCCCCACTCCTGAATATCGTGACCTTTAATCTGAGCCGCAGATGGCGGGTTACCTGATACGGCGCGCGTTTTAAGTACTGTCATCGCAGACTCACCGCCACCACCGGCAACCGCAAAGTCTTTCCATGTATGATTTTGCTTCTCCAGCATATCTTTAAGTACGGCAGCAGATTTCGCTTCGCCACCAGCAGTCCACCAGTGAAGTACTTCCACTTCGCCAGCATTGGCAAAATTCGCAGCAGACAGCAGAGAGAGGGTAAGTAGGGTTTTATTTAGTTTCATTATTATCTTTCCGTGTATTGGATTAGACATTCAGATCAACGGCTTAGTGACCTGAGCGTTCTTGCTTGAACATTGTCAGTCTATCCAACGAAAATTTTTTGATTGAAACAAAGCGTAATCTCAATGTAACAAAGATGTTACATTACGATTCAAACACTGAAGAAACAAACACTTGAGCGCGAAGACCTCTATTAGGCAAGTTGTCAATTATGAGATCTCCACCATGCCCGTGCAAAATATTACGGCAAATTCCAAGGCCCAGCCCGTGCCCTTGGTCATCGTCCGATAAGCGGTAATAAGGTTCAAATACGGTCTCTAGTTTTTCTTCCGGAATACCGGGGCCCTGATCGCAGATCTCAACCTTCACCCGATCATCACTCCTGGCGAGGGTTATCTCAGCTGCAAGACCGTACTTCACAGCGTTATCGACCAAATTCCCGATAACACGTTTTATGGCGAGTGGTCTTGCTACGATTGGCCCGATAGGGTTCGGGGTAAATTTCACCCTTATTTGTTGCTGGTTATAAGGCTCAATAACCGTGCTAATAACCTCATTGAGATCTACGTGCGCGGTATTTTCATGCAGATCGGTATCACGGACGCACTGAAGTGCGCCCTTTACCATCATCTCTAAATCATCTAAATCACGATTGAACTTTTCACGCTTCACATCACTTTCCAACAGTTCGGCACGTAATCTCAGGCGTGTAATCGGTGTTTTTAAATCGTGAGAGATAGAGGAAAACAGCTGTTCCCTATCGGAGATATAGTGCCGAATCCGTTGCTGCATTCGGTTAAAAGCGCGCGTGGCAGTAACAAGCTCACTGGCCCCCTCTTCTTTCAACGGAGCCTGCTCTACATCCATGCTCATTTCGTTGGCGGCTTTTGCAAGCCGTTTCAACGGCTTTACCTGCCTTTTCATCAGTAAGTAAGTAAGAAAGAGCAAAATCGTTGTCGAGAAAACCAGAAACAGGATCTGCTCTCGGCCAATCAAGGTATCGTCAAGGTCAACATACGGAGCAGGAAGTAAAGCGGCGATATAAAGCCACTCATTCTTAGCCAGCTCAAGCTGCACGACTAAAACGGGAGGATCAATCGGGCTTAACGTTAAGGTATGGTGAGCCCACGATTTAGGTAAGTCACTAAGATAAATATCGTTTTTCAGCAGTCGCAGATTTTCCGGTAACGAGAAATCGACCAGAATGGTGTCTACTTTGGGCAGCTTCTTAGTCAGCACCTTTTGTATAGCTTCAATGGATGCCAGTTTGAGCGGCGTATCCTCTATCGGCTCGACGATCAGCTGTTCCTTGTTAAATGAGACAAAAAAACGCGTTCCGCCCATATTACGAATCTGATCAAGTACGATGTGGCGATAGCCGACTGGCAGCGACTGAAAGAACGTCACGGTAGAGGAAAACATGTTCGCCATACTCTGCGACGCATCCTGAATCCCTGCCAGCTCTTTCTGCCTGGATTCGGTATACCAGATAGTAGTTGCAACGCCTTGAGCTAATATCACCGCCAGTAACGTTAACCCTAATGTGCGATTAACTAACGAATTTGGCTTGAATCGCTTGAGAAAATGCCACCAACTATTGTTCATAACTGACTGGTACAGAGAGTAAATAACCGTTACCACGCATCGTCTTAATATAATGCGGGTACTTATCACTGGCGCCTAATCGCTGGCGTAAACGACTAAGCTGAACATCGATACCACGCTCAAAAGGTAACGCTTCCCTGCCGCGTGTAGCGAATGAAATGGTGTCACGATCGAGTATCTGATTTGGTTTTTGAAGGAAGAGCATCAGCAGAGAAAAATCACTGCCTGACAAGTCGTGAGACTGCTGAGTTTCCTGATGAGTAATCCGATGCGCTAACGTGTCTAACCGCCAGTCACCAAAACGAATCGGCTTGGCTGCAAGGTTCACATCCTGCCCTTCCTGGGTACCCTTAACCCGGCGCAATACCGCTTTGATGCGCGCACTAAGGTGGCGCGGGTTAAAAGGTTTCGCCAGATAATCATCAGCACCGATTTCTAAGCCTATGATTTGATCCGTATCGTCCGATACGGCTGTGAGCATAATTATTGGTGTCGACGAAGTCCGGCGTACTGCCTGACACAAAGAGAAACCATCCTCTCCGGGTAACATTACATCAAGCAAAATAAGATCCGGGTAGTCATTCTGCTCAATGTGACGATGCATCTGCTCGCCATCATTCACGGTATTGACGACATAACCCTGCTTTGTCAGATACTCCTGTAGCAACTCACAAATTTCTTGATCATCATCTACGACTAGCACTCTAGCTGACATTTTTCCATCCAACGTATTACTCAACCACTGAACGCTAGTGTAATCCGTGGCAAAACATGGGTTCACAGAATATTTTTAATACTTTGAACCCCTTGCGGACAAATATCACATCTTATTAACAAAGTAATCATATCAACTTATGACGAACAGCTGATTTCCATTTTCTTACCCCACTCTGGTGGTAGTTTTGCGTACTCTTCAAACTCAGGCTGAGAATCAAATGGTCGGCGCAGCAACGCAGCAAGGCGGCGGACTTCACTAAAATCACCGTCTTCCGCTTTATCGATCGCCAGTTGTGCCAAGTAATTACGCAGAATGTATTTCGGATTAACGGTACGCATCTGTTCACAACGCTGCTCTGCTGTGATGGGGTTACCTTGTTCATCTATCTCAAGCCCACATCTTGCCAGATATAACTCCAACCACGCCTGAGCTGCTTCTCGGTCAATAAACAGGTCGATAACTTCCTGAGGCGACTTACGGTCTAATTCAGAAAGCGACCTGAAGAAACGCGTGTAATCTGTTTTGTTCTGATTGAGTAACTCAAACATGGACTCAAACAAACGACCGTCTTCATCTATTCTGGTTTTTAATCCGAGCTTACTGCGCATAAGCAAACTGAACTGCTGACTTAAACGTACTTCAAACTGACCAAGTGCTGATTCCAGGTCTGAGCGTTCCACCAGCGGAGACAAAGCGTGTGCCAGCGCCGATAAATTCCATAGTGCGATGCGTGGCTGCTGTTCAAACGCATAGCGTCCCTGGTAGTCTGAATGGTTACAGATGTAATTTGGATCGTAGTCATCAAGGAAACCAAACGGGCCGTAATCAAATGTCTGACCAAGGACAGACATGTTATCGGTATTCATCACCCCGTGAGCAAACCCAAAAGCCTGCCACTTTGCAATCATGTCTGCGGTTTTCTCTACGATAGAGGCAAACATCGCGGCATAAGGTTTCTCGGTTTGAGAGCATTCAGGCAAGTGCCATTCGATAACTTTATCCGCGAGTAACTTTTGTTCCGCAAGCTGATTGGTATAAAAGAAGTGTTCAAAGTGACCGAACCGGATGTGAGTTTCCGCCATGCGAATTAACAGTGCGCCATTTTCGGTTTTCTCACGATAAACTGGGGTATCACTGACCATCATGCCCAGCGCCCGTGTTGTCGGAATCCCGAGTCCTTGCATAGCTTCGCTGCACAGGTACTCACGAATCGTGGAACGCAGTACCGCTCTGCCGTCTCCCATTCGTGAATACGGAGTTAGGCCTGCGCCTTTTAGATGGATATCAAACCAGGAACCATCCTGTCGCTGGATCTCAGCCAGTAGTAATCCACGACCATCGCCCAAATCCGGATTGTAAACGCCGAACTGATGGCCTGCATATTTCATTGCTAAAGGACGAAAATCATCGAAATCACTCTGGCCGGAAAAGACTTTCAGCAACTCATCGTCCGGCGCGACCGGCAAACCAAATTGCTGCGCAAAGTCGCCATTCCAGACAACCCATTGCGTGTTCAACAGCGGCTGAGGTTTCACATACGTAAAAAAAGAGGATGGTAATTCACTGTACCGGTGGCTGAACTTGACCCGTTGCCAGACTGACATATCGGTTCCTTATCTAAGATTCACTACTGTTCAGTATACGTCTGAACCCAACCATCATTCAGCCATGAAATAAGCATGGGTATTTACCTACCGTTAGTAAGTCTAACCCCTGAAACAACAAAGCCACTCGATAAGAGTGGCTGAGATTGAGAATGGTGTTGGTATTAATGACGACGTCGCCATCCCAAAAACGCAAGTAGCATTAATGACCAGTAAGAAAAGCTACCGCCACCGCCTGAGCTGCTTCCCTTTTTAGCGCTTGTTGCCGCAACATTTACCGTAACTTCACCTATCGCTATCGCACCTTGGTCGTCAGCAATCACATACTCCAACTTCACATTGTCAATTGCACTATCCGGAGCTTGGTAAACTACCTTGCCATTTTCAACATACGCCGCCCCGATACCAGATACATTGATCACGCTTTGGACCTCAAGATTATCTCCGTTAAGATCCTCATCATTCGCGACGACATCAATAACAATACTCTCACTCACTGCAACCGTTACTGAATCGGCTGTCGCTGTAGGAACACTGTTTTGAACCTCAACATCGACCGATGCATGAGATACTTCCGTACTCCAGTCCGACACCGTCAGCTGAAAGGTCAATACATCCCCTGCTTTAGCTCCTTCAGGAATTGTGAAATTAGCATTAACTTCGGTAGAGCTTCCAAGCGAAACCGTTCTTCCAGCTACTTGTTGCCACTGATAAGTTAATGCGTCGCCATCGGGGTCATTACTATTGGTCGCCGACAACGTCACGCGATTACCAACTTTGAGCTCTGTGCCAACTACATCGATAACCGCAACAGGGGCATGATTATTTTCGACTACTTCAATAGAAACACTTACGGCAGATGAAGATAGTGAGCCATCTGCTGACACTAAGCGATATTGAAAACTGTCTGAGCCAGTAAAATCCTTATCAGGTTGATACTGATTATCTGAAATAGTGCCATTAAACGGAGGTTGAACAATATCAACTTCAAACTGATAGCCAGATGCCACCAAGTCATTGTCCATTAAATTCAGCGTGAGCGGAGTATTCATAGCAACCCTGAATGTGTCGGATCTAGCTTCAGCAACACTATTGTTTTCGTTGTTCAACAAAGCAGCAAATGAAACCGATGAAAAACCAGATTTAATAAGCCCGGATGAATATTTCTCGCTACTATTACCAACCCACATTACGGGTTGATTATCCAGCTCAGTTTCAAGAAAACTTCCAAAATTGAAGCTTACTTCAAACTGGCCACCTTCAATTTCAACCACTAGTAAATGCTGACCAGCAGTTAACTGAACCGGTTGAGGGAAAAGCACTCTAGAGGACTGTCTAAATGCCCCCTGATACAGCAACTCACCGCTGTCTTCATTCAATACCAAAGTGAAGTCATTACTATCAGTAAAAGGAAAGCGCCAAACCTTATACGTCATTTCACTTAGATACGTGGTTTTCTGGGCATAAAGCTGTAAACCATCGAGCTGTGTGTCACGGTCTAAATCAAGCGGGACGGCTAGCACATCATCGCCACCAGAATAGACATATTCCTGATAGAATGAGTTAAACCACGCCGATTTATTCGTATCACTCGGTTTGGTCAACCGGAAACTGCCACCACTTTCACTACTTGAAATATCTGAAATAGTGACGTCGGTATTAAAGCCAGTAACAGTGCTCAGACCGGGATACGAGGTATCAGAAATCAACGCGCTACCATTGGGGTATAAATCACCCTGATCGCTCTGGTAGCCCATTTCTAATTCCCCATAACCATCCGCCTGCATTACTTGAACTTGCATATCACCCACGTCATTGAAGCGGTTAAGAATATTCACCGACATAGCAAGTGCCCCTTCTGCAGGCAAAGCTCGGTCATAGCCGCTGAAGGTTCGATTTTCCAAATAAATACGTGGGCCATATTCCTTAAGGTAAGGGTCAAGGTAAACCAGTGTTACTTCGTCATTTTCGAGTGTATGAGATGTGCTACTTTGCTGAGCAACCGTTGGCAATACGAACCCAGCGGCGTGTCTGCTCCAGGCGCTCATATTGACAGGTGTTTCACCCGGATAGCTGTCACCCGCCTTCATCGCCCAAGAGCCGTAAGACATTAATCCCCAGGAACCAATCGATGCGTCGCTGTATCTAGAGTAGAGATCGGGTAAGCCAAGCATTAAATGGCCCAACTCATGAACAATAACACCCAGAGTTGATTGATGTTGTTCCTGGAAATCGGCGAATACACAGTATTCACTAATGGTCTTCCCATCCAGAGAAACGTCATCATGGGAATACTTATGAGGCCAAATAGCAGGTTTACTTAGGTCACCTGTCGAACGATCACCACCAGCAAAAACAAACATTACCGACAATTCTGTCGCATCGATAACACCATTTTGATCACTGTCGTAACGCGATAAATCTAAATAAGGATCAAGTTTTTGATACGCTTGCACGAAGACTTTATTTATCTTTTCATCACACAGACTCTGGCTATCACTGAAATGACAGTCTGGGTGACTCAGTGGTACAGTCACATCAATCACACCGTCATTTTCAGTACCATAACTTTCAATAGCCGGAACAACCTTATATTGCCCTTTTGAGTTTTGTTCAAAATAGTCGACGACACTTTGACCGTTCTGACCAAAAACGCGCTGTTCAAAGTCATGTGTCATCATTTCATCAGTAAACGAAACCTGTACCACAAGTAACGGTTGCTGTGTAACTCCAGAACCACTCATTGCCTGATAGCTCAACCCTGAACGTAATAGCTTCTTACGAGCCATTGGTTCTATGGTTTGTAATGATGAAAATGAAGGCTTAACAACTAGCTCTGGCCGAAACTTAGCCAACTCAGGTGCAACCGAAACCTGAGTTTTTGCTATACCCGTCGAGACAAGCTCCGGGGAAGTTGAGTCACTCTGAATCTGAGCAAAAAACCAGGTTCCGCTCTGCTGGATAAGTGCATTCCCTTGCTTATCTTCAAACCAGTGAAAGTCCGCACTTCCGCGCAGAATAGCTTCACTTGAGCTTCCATCAGTTAAGGTAATTTCATGCCAGACAGGCGACGGTGGGGTGGTGGCAATACTTTTTTCTGCTACAAATGCAGACAGCACAGTTAATGCAAGTAGGTTGAACTTCAAAATACGGCTCCATCTTCTCAATTCGCATACAGCACATTACATCAACACCTGCGCGCACAACCGATGTAAAACTCCATTGATTGTTAAATATATAAGGTGATTAATATAGGCTAACTAAATGAATGCTATAGGAAGGAGGAAGTAAAGGCATGAAGGTTCGTGAACGGAGCAACAATTTTGCGCGTCATGACACGTATTTTTATATAGAGTTACCAGGCACTAATCAAGGGTTAGGAACCAACTAAGTTGTTGATATTTTAGTATTTAAAATCACCCAGTAAGAACCGTATCTTCCGGGTATTTAATCAGACTAGGTTCCGGACGGGCTAGCATATAGGCCAGTGTCAAAGGGCCAATACGGCCGATGATCATTACGACAATCATGATGTATTTGCCCGGCTCCGATAGCTCAGCAGTAAGGCCTGCCGTTAACCCTACCGTTGCAAAAGCTGATATTGTCTCAAACACCACCTGATCAAAAGCAGCCTTCTCGGTGATCATCAGCAGGAACATGGCTGTGGTAAGAATGGCGCCACTCACAACGATAATCGCGAGCGATTTGGTCACCGTATCCCAGTTTACGGTTCGTTTGAATATCACCACATGTTTCTTTTGACGCAGGAAAGCCCAAGTTGCTAAAAACGCGACAGCAAAGGTGGAAACCTTGATACCACCGCCTGTTGAGGTCGAGCCAGCACCAATGAGCATCAGGACGATCATGACCAGAAGCGCTGGCTGGGTAAATTGCGTTAAATCAACACTGTTAAAACCTGCCGTACGAGCACTGGCAGACTGGAAAAATGCCGCCAGCCATTGGCCTGACAATGGTAATGTTTCCATTGTATTGGGATTGTGTCTTTCCAGAAGCCAGAACAACAGAGTACCGGCAAGCAACAATGACGGAGCCGCGATCAACATAATGCGGGTATGAAGAAACAGCGAGTTAAAGCCTTTCCGCCAGTTCATCCAGACATCGCCGATAACGGTAAAGCCCAAACCACCGAATATAAACAGAGCTGCAAGAGTAAAAATCACCAAAGGGTCATTCACAAAACCAATCAGACTGTCGGAAAACAAGGCAAATCCGGCATTATTGAAAGCGGAAATCGAGTGAAATAGTGCATAGAACATCCCCGTCTGCCAGCCCATTTCCGGCACCCAGCGAATGGAGAGAAAAATGAAGCCAAGTGTTTCTGCCACCAATGCAAATACCATGATCTTTTTAATCAGGCTGCGCAGATTAACTTTCCGCTCCTGACCAAGGGCGGATTTCGCCAGTGCTTGCTGACGAAGGCTCAAACGCATACCAAACATATAAAGCAGGACGGCCGATAAGGTCATTTGCCCCAATCCGCCAATCTGAATCAGGCACATCAACAAGATTTTACCCGCTAAAGTAAAATGCTGCCCGGTATCCACAACCCCAAGGCCGGTGACACTGATTGCTGATGTTGCGGTAAATAACGCATCGGTTATCGATAAACCGCTCACCGAAAACACAGGCAAAGTGAAAAGAACCGCGGAAGGCAACAATACACCAAGAAAGCTCAGTAAGATAATTCTCGGCTCACTGCCCTTCTCTTTCGCGTGTTTGTTGTCCGGTACGTAAAAAAAGCCTTTCTTGTGATGATGTATCATAGTGATTTCAGTGTACGAGCGAGTTTATCTTGCGGGCCAACCACTATGAGCAGGTCGCCAATTTCCAGGCTAATGTCCATCCCCGGCGCTTTGGTGATTTCCGGCCCTCTTTTAAAACCAAGAACTTGTACACCTTCAACTTGGCACAGTGACAGTTCACCCAGCGTTTTACCCATCCAGTTGGACCCGATCACATACTCGGTCATGGCTAAATCACTGCCAAGAGGATGGAAATCCAGAACGCGTCTGTCCAACATTTTGCGCGCGACACGTATTCCCATATCACGCTCTGGCATAATGACGTGGTCAGCGCCAATCTTTTGCAGCACCCTGGCCTGAAACTGATCATTAGCCTTTACCCACAGTGTTCGCACTCCTGATTCTTTAGCGATCAATGTAGCCAGAATACTGGCGTTCACATCATCACCAATGGCGATCATCACCATATCGTAATCATGGAGTTCCAGCTCTGCGACGGTCTCTTCGTGAGTACAGTTGGCGACGATAGCCTGGCTCACAAATGCAGCCACTTCTCGGACTCTGACTTCATCAATATCAACCGCTAAAACCTGAGAACCTGCATCTTGGAGCTCTTTACAAACCGCTAAACCAAACCGACCAAGGCCAATAACAGCAAATTGCTTATCACCTTTTTTCATTAGTGCCTCTTCTATGCATTCACCAGCAATAGAGAAAGTCTGCGAATATTCAACCTCTTGCGCAAACCTGACGACAGATAATTAACGAAAGCCTCAAGTAAACGGCTCGCATCACAGTCTTAAGCGTATGACATGAATTGCTTTTTTTCACGATTATCGGGGTTATTTTCCTTAGCCGGAAAACAAACAAGCCGCATCGAAATGCGGCTTGTTATCAAGGTAAGCTTTTAATGCTAGTTACGCTGTTCTTGTGGCTTACGCTTATTCTTCGGCACGTAATTAAGAATAGAAATCGGCACCGGCTTTCTTGGTGCAAATCCTTCAATCTCAACGCGCTCAAGCAGATGACCAAGGCGACTTTCAATCATGCACAAGTTTTTGAAATCATCCTTCGATACCAGTGAAATCGCTTCACCCTGCGCTCCGGCACGACCTGTACGGCCAATTCGGTGAACGTATTCATCGGCCGGGAATGGTAGATCGTAGTTAATCACGACAGGCAGATTGTCGATATCGATACCACGCGCCGCAACGCCTGTCGCAACCAGGTACTGGATTTCGCCTGCTTTAAATTTCTCAATCAGTTCCTGACGAACACGCTGGTTACGTCCGCTGTGGAACGCTTCAGCAACAATGCCGCGCTTCTCCAGCTGACTGACTAACTTGGCGGCACCGTGCTTGGTTTCGATAAAGATCAGAACTTGCGACCAATCGTTCTCTTTCAGCATCTGGCTTAACAATGACGACTTCATGTCTTTATCGACCGTCGTAATCCACTGCTTGATGTTTGACTTAGAGGCGCTGTGTTTTGCAATGGTGATTTCTTCCGGATCGACGATCGCATTCTTGGCAAGATCGCGTACCGGATTCGACAACGTCGCCGAGAACAGCAGACTCTGTACGTCCTCTGGCATGCAATCAACTATCTTGTCTATCGCGTCAATGAAGCCCATATCCAGCATCTTGTCCGCTTCGTCGAGAACCAGCATTTCTACTTCATCAAAATGAATGGCACGTTGACCATAAAGATCGATTAGACGTCCCGGCGTGCTTACTACAATATCAACCCCTTCGATAAGTGCTTGCTTCTGCGGTGCGTAATCGACACCACCGAACATCGCCATTGAGCGCAATGGCAGGTTCTTACCGTAAGCCTCAATGCTCTGGTGCACCTGAAGTGCCAGTTCACGTGTCGGGGTCAGAATAATTGCCCGCGCTCGCTTCTTACACTGGGTTTCACCTTTGCTGAGCTTTTCTAAGATTGGCAATACAAAGCTGGCGGTTTTACCTGTACCGGTTTGCGCTGCGGCAATCAAATTACTCCCGCGCAGAACAATCGGAATAGCTTTTTTCTGAATAGAAGTCGGTTTTTCATAACCTAGCGCCGTCACTGCTTCAGTGATTGGTGCGCTTAAACCAAGCTTAGAAAATGGCATAGAAACGTCTCAACAGAGGAAATGGGCGCGTAGTGTATCAGAATCACCTTCAAGTAACAGAATGATTAATCAGCGTAGTAGCGCCAGGCAGACTATCCTGTAAATAAAACATAAGCTTAGCTAGCGAATAGTCAAAATCGTAATCGCACCATCAGATAACGTTTGTGACTGGAAGGTTTCATGGACATTTTATTATTAGTCGGATTAATCGGTTTAATTACGCTCAACGGCGTCTTCGCGATGTCAGAAATAGCACTGGTGGCGGCTAAAACCAGTCGTCTGAAAATAATGGCAGAAGAAAGCAAACGCGCAGCTCTCGCGATTGAGCTAAAAAGCAATCCGACCCTGTTTTTGTCAACGATTCAGATTGGTATCACTGTGATTGGTCTGCTCAGCGGTATATTTGGTGAAGCGACGCTTTCTGAGCCTTTGGGGCACTTGCTGGTCAGTCAGGGGCTGGATAAAGAGATTGCCAGCGTTGTATCCACATTTAGCATTGTCTTACTGATCACTTACTTCGCCATTGTCATCGGCGAATTAGTACCAAAACGTATTGCTCAGAATAATGCGGAAATAATTGCTATCAATGTTGCTTACCCGATCCACTGGTTAGCCAAATTAGCCCGGCCGTTTGTGTTACTTCTTACGTTTACCACCGATACTTTGCTCAGGATTTTAGGGCAAACTGAGAGCAAGAGTGAAGTAGTCACAGAAGAGGACATCGTTGCCGTGATCAGTGAAGGCTCGGAGTCCGGAGCTATAGAACCGCAGGAACAATTGATGATCCGCAACCTGCTTCATCTCAATGACCGTCTTGCATTATCGCTGATGACGCCACGCCCTGATATTCACTATCTCGACGCTTCATTACCCATTGATGCGATCCTCAATAACCTTCGTCAAACCCAGCACTCGGTATGGCCGGTCTGTAAAGGAAGCCTGGATAACATCATTGGCACCGTTTCTTCTAAAGTAATGTTGGATGAGTATGACAAGCTTTCAATAGACAGACTCAGCAAGCAGTTAAAACCTCCTCGCTTTGTACCCGAGTCAATGAAAGGTCTTCCCCTGTTAAATTACATGCAGACAACCAGCACAGAGATGGTATTCATCGTTGACGAATATGGTGACGTGCAAGGGTTAGTGACGTACTACGACTTACTAAAATCCATCGCCGGAGAACTAGGCATGGAGCCACAACAGATTTGGGCGAAACAGCAAAAAGATGGCAGCTGGCTGATGGATGCCTTAATCCCACTTAACGAACTCAAATACAAACTCGGACTCACCAGTATTGAAGGAGAGGATATTGAGGGGTTTCAGACCTTAAACGGCTTCCTCACCTGGTTAACAGAGCGCGTACCTGATCAAGGTGAAATCATTGAATACCAGAACTGGCGTTTCGAAATTCTGCACGTAAAGAGTAACCGCATCATTCAGGTTAAAGTATCTGAGAAAAAACCTCTCAACATACCTGAAGCCCCAGAACCTTAACCGAATAATAAGATAAAAAACCAGCCCCCTTCCTCTTCCAAAAAAAGAGGCTGATTTTAACCAAAAATTAAGCGGTTAACTTAAAACAGGTAGGTCGCGCTGACGTACGCACTGCGACCTTTCTCTGAATAACCGTAGTAGTCGTCTTCGTCATCCAGCTCAACATCAAAGACGTTATTTACACCCGCTTTCAGATTCAGTTGCTGGAAGTCGTATGCCACACCAAGACCAACTAATGTGTAACCATCTACCGTTTCATCTTCCTGGCTGGTTATACTCGTGATTATCTGCTCACCTATGTAGTTCACGCGGGCAAAGGTAGTGACTGAGTCGAAGACCTGCCAGTTAACATCAAAGTTTGCCAGATGTTCAGGTGTATCGGTCAGTATCTCACCTGAACTCTTATCTTCTGCATCGGTGTAGGTGTAGTTTGCAGACACGTTAACGGAGTCAGTAATGTCGTACCAGGCCTCTAACTCAACGCCTTTGACTTCTGCTTTACCGATGTTCTGGTAAGTGATGATAGGCATCGAGCCGTCCATTCCAACCGCAGTACTGGTATCGCGTTCAATTTTATTCTTCAGTTTCGAGAAGTAGTAAGTCATCCCAAGACCGAACGAATCCGTCTCATAAGCCAAGCCTGTTTCATAACTTTCAGACTCTTCCGGTTTCAGATCGTCGTTACCCGTTAACCAACAACGGTTACCACAGCTGATAATACGAACCTGGTCACTGCTCTCCATCATGCCCGGCGCACGGAAGCCACCGCCACCACCGGCTTTTGCTACGAATTCATCTGTGAAACTGTAGACCGCATAAGCACGTGGACTAAAGTGATTGCCATACACTTCATGGAAGTCTTCGCGGCCACCTAAAGTTAACGCAAGCTTATCGAAGTCAAACTCACCCTGTACAAATACCGCTCCCTGGTGGTAATCGATTTGACCTGACGGGATATCACGGCTGTTGTTCAGCTCTGACGTACGGAATTCACCGCCAAATACCCAGGAGTGGCTGTCACGCCACAGTCCAGACAACTTGAAATCGGCGTAGTTATTTTGCAGTTCAACATCTGCAGTTCCATTTGAATAAGCAGTACTGCCGTCAGTCAAATCCATGGTTTCGCCGTATAAGCGAACTTGAGAGTCAAATGCAGACCATGCGCCATCGTGAGTTAAACCGTAGTTCCAGCGAGTAGAATCCTGAGTATTGGTCTGGTCTCCTGAACGTGGGTGAACCCAGACCGCTTTACGTTCATCATTGGTGTATGTTACATCGGCAGTCAGCGTTTGCTCTTCTGTTAGCTGCCAGGACAAATCACCATAAATGTTTGTCGTGTCTTTCTCTTCAAGCGCATCGTAATCCGGTGTTGCGTCCGTGCGCCACGGGTCACGGGTAGAACTTTCAACGATGATGCTGCCCGCAATCTCCGGAGTCAGCTCCCCGCTTGCGTAAGCATGACCTTTCCAACCATCACCGCCGTCCCCTTCTAATAAGTTTTCGTATTCAAGCCCTAGCGAACCAGCCATCTCGGAAGTCGGTGTCTTTAGAATCACATTCACCACACCGCCCATCGCTTCTGAGCCATACAGCGAAGAAACCGGACCGCGAACCACTTCGATACGTTGAATTGCTGTCAGCGGAATTGTCGACAGGTCAAAGTCATTACCGCGGATCAATGCATCCTGAGAGTTAATGCGGCGGCCATTTATCAGAATCAAAGTGTGTTTAGACTCAAGACCACGAATACGAATGGTGTTTCGCCCATAGGCGGCACTGCTCAGAACGCTGACGCCAGTTGCACTGCGGACAGCTTCTGAAATGTCTTTAACCGGCATTTTGGCGAGATCGTCTGCAGTAATAACGGAAACCGATGCGGGAGCAGTAAGCTCAGAATGCTGAGTTAATGACGCGGTGACCACCATACGTTCCATTTCTATAACATCATTCTGGTCCTGCGCATAAGCTTGACCGCTAAACGCTGTCACTAATGCTGCTGCCAGAACAGAGGGCAAAAACGCGGGCTTATTTACTAAAGTATTCACTGCATATCCTTATATCTATTTTTTGTATGAATTAACCTCGCCAACTGTAATAAAAAAATATATAAATAACAATAATTATCAATTGCATTATCATTTGTGTTTTGAGGTGGACTGTATTTTGAATTGCAAAAAATGGAAAAATATCAGATTAGATACGATTCTCGAGCCGTCGTGCTGCTGCGTTGAGAGTAATCAACCTGTTATTCAGCTTGTGAAAGCCACACCGGATATGTATTCGAAATATGGCTTACCTTTGGAAGAGAAATACATTCAGAAAGCAGTGAACAAGCGCCAGCAAGAATTCCGTGCTGGTCGCCACGCTGCCCGTGTTGCCATCAAAAAGCTGATACCAAATAATGTATTTGCAGACTGCCTACCGATTTTGGTCGGAGCATCTAGAGAGCCTGTTTTCCCTGCAACGATCAGCGGCAGTATTAGTCATACTGACTCGATTTGTCTTGCTGCCTGCGCACTCAAAAATGACGTGGCAAGTATCGGTATTGACGTGGAGAACAACCACCCGCTCGACAAGCACCTTTTTTCTGTTGTGTACACACGCAATGAACAGTCTTGGTTAACAGAAACAGAAACCATTCCGAACATTCTGATCTTCAGTATCAAAGAGAGCCTTTTTAAGTGCCTATTTCCGTTTGTGAAGGTGTATTTCGACTTTCTTGATGCGGAAATCACGTTGCAGCCAGAAACGGATAACAGCGGACAATTTCAGTTTGAACTAATTGGAGATAACCGAAGTGATCTCCAATCCAGATTGCCAGAGCTAGAATTCCAAGGGCACTATTGTTTTACCGAACAATACGTTCTCTCGCTGTGTTACTTAATTTAGGGCCTGTTGAAACTTATCATTCAATGACCTTTTGGATAACGGTGCTCTGGCGTTCATTAACAAGTGGCAGCCTCTGTTTGAGACGCGCTTTCCACACCTGCGGTATATCAATACCAGCGGCATCCAGTTTTCTACACTGCGGCCCCAAATACCAGTATGCATCGATCAGCTGAGCAACTGATATATCTGGGTATGGATTCACTGGTAGTCTATTTGGAACCAAATCGACAAAGGACATCTGGCTAAACGCTGGCTGTTGAGTGGAATAGACGCCATATGTGGCGTTATCCGGATCAAGTTCCGTCGGCAGCATATGCGGCCAGACAGAAACATATTGCTCAACAAACATCTGCCCGGCCAGCACACCAAATGGCTGATGGAGTGCTGGTCCCGAAACGGGCGAACACTTGATAATGTGCCTCGCACCGACCAGTACCACCACGCCTTGTCCGGTGGCTTTCTTTACCCTGCGAATACCGTCGAGAAAAGCCTGATCTCGCCCGACATTCAGCCTGGCAAGTTGAGCCGGATTATCAATATCTTGCCAGTTGAATGCTGGTTCCGTCAGGATAACTTCGAGAGGCGTCTTACGCGATCGGTTTGCTTCTTTAAGTCTTCGGAAAAATTCACCATAGCAGGGATGCAACCATGCAGGAAATGCGATGGAGTCGAGCCATACTGCCGCCAGCTCATCCTCAGAAATCGCCTTTCCGCGCAAATAGTCGTTTAACAACGCCTGATGTTTTGCATTACCGAACTCAACAAACAAATAACTAAACACACCATCCAGCTCGGGAGAGAGCAATACCTGTGTCATTTGCTCAAACAGACCGACATACCAGTGTGCTTCACCAATCGCTAAAACAGCGCCGGATTCAAGCTTACCCCTGAAGAAAGTCAGAGGGGAAAGACTCCCCTCCCACTTATGCTCTGGCGCTATTGAATTACCAGATTCAGACATCAAATTTCACTCTCAGTTCTTCGACCATACGGGTTCCAATCAGACGCAACATATCAGGTCGCATCATGTCCCGGTGGATACAGTTAACATCCACAACATTGATATTACCATCCATATAGTTAAACCATCCGTTACGATCCAGGAATGACTCTTCTGGTGGTTTCTCAGCATTAAAGAACAGCATATCGCCCTGATAACGGTAATCTACCGCGTCTCTTACGCGATGGTTGTTGTTGATCACCACTTCAATCATCGCCGATATGGTCTCTGAACTCAGATGAGCCATCGACGATCCTGCATCTTGGAGAATATCGATCACTTCAGGCTTAGTAATGCTGCTATGTGCGGATTCATCAAACTCGACACCTGCCATTCGAATCAGAGCTCCCAATGCTTGCTCTTCTCCCGGAGGATTCATGGTTTGCCACTGCTCTGTCGGGTAGGAATCAAGTAGGGTTAGCAAACCCACTTCCTGCCCCTGCTTTTGCAGGATACCCGCCATCAAATGCGCAATCATGCCACCAATAGACCAGCCAAGCAGATGGTATGGCCCAAAAGGTTGTTCCTTGCGAATTGCCGCGACATAATCTTCCGCCATCTCCATCATACTTTTCGGTAACGGTGCCGACGGGTCACCAAGGTTACGTGCCTGAACTCCGTACAAAGGAATATTAGACGGAATAATCGGTGTCAGCGCAGCGTAACACCAGCTTAAACCACCAGCAGGGTGAACACAGAATATCGCCGCTTTACCCTCGCGCTTACGCAATGGCAATAGCATGTTGAGCGCTTCATCACTTTCACTGCCATTCAGTTTAGCTGCGATTCCGGCAACGGTTGGCGACTCAAACACAGCGGCCAGTGATAGTTCGATACCCATGATCTCTTTCACATGCGCAATAAGCTGCGCGGCTAGCAAAGAATGACCGCCTAGTTCGAAGAAGTTGTCGTCAACACCAACAGCAGGCAACTCCAGTAACTGACAGAACAACTTGCACAAGCGCTCTTCAACCAAATTGCTCGGTCCTTTGGTTCCGACCTGACCCGATAAATCAGGTTTTGGTAGCGCATTGCGATCGAGCTTTCCGTTTGGTGTGAGCGGGAAGGCATCAAGCAGAACAAAGTAGCTTGGTATCATGTAATCAGGCAGCGGTTCAGCAAGATATTTCTGTAGCATAGTCGTATCAATAGATTGCTCAGCCCCTTCTGCAATGACATACGCCACAAGACGTTTATCACCATCGCTGTACTCTTGTGCCAGCACCGCAACGTGTGCCACATCAGGATGACTGGCTAACGCATTTTCAATCTCTTCCAGCTCAATACGGAAACCACGGATCTTAACCTGAAAATCACTACGCCCGCAGTACTCAATTGCGCCGTCATCACGCCAGCGTGCCAGATCGCCAGACAAATACATGCGGCTTCCTTTCGCACCAAATGGATTGTCAATAAACCGCTCTGCTGTTAGCTCCGGCTGACCATGATACCCGAGCGCAAGCTGGCGGCCTGCAATATACAGATGCCCTACAACACCCGGCGGAACCGGATTTAGAGCATCATCCAGAATGTAGATTTGCGTATTCCACACTGGGCGGCCAATTGGTATCGAACTGGCTTGCGTATTGGCTTCGCTTGGCCAGAAAGTCACATCAACCGCAGCCTCAGTCGGACCATATAAGTTGTGCAACGGCGTATTAAAGGATTGATAATATTGATTCACCAGTTCAACCGGCAATGCCTCCCCGCTACAAAATACCTGACGTAAACTCTGGCATCTCTGAGGATTCGCTTGCTGTACAAAAATCTGCAGCATTGAGGGAACAAAATGCATTGTGGTGATCTGCTCTTTATTAATCAGCTCCTGCAAGTAAACGGGATCTTTGTGTCCGTCCGGTTTTGCCACTACCAGACAAGAACCGACAATCATGGGCCAGAAAAATTCCCACACCGACACATCAAAACCGGCAGGTGTTTTTTGTAGTACACGATCAGTTGCACCTATTGGGTATTGGTCGTGCATCCATAACAGACGGTTCACTATTGCATCATGACTGACCACCACGCCTTTAGGTTTACCGGTCGAACCTGAGGTATAAATCATATAAGCAGGTGAATGTGGCTCTGGCTGAACTTGAGGCGGCAATGGTTCCACGCTGGTGTAAATTGTCGGCAACGTGTCGTCATCAACCAGTCTTATCTCCACCTTTGGTGGCAATTTGGATTGCAATACTGAAGTAGAGAACACAAACCTAGGAGCAGAAGATTCCAACATGTAGTGAATACGACCTTCTGGATAATCAGGGTCAATCGGCACATAAACCGCTCCGGCAGCAAGAATGGCTTGTTGGACAACGATCAGTTCTTCACTTCTCGGTACGCACACCGCGATTCGGTCTCCCGCTTCAACGCCTTGAGCGAACAGCCAGTTCATCAATGAATAGACCTTTCTTCCTAACTGCTCATAAGTGAGCTGTTTATCTTCCACGATTAGTGCGGTTGTGTGTGGCGTTAAGATTCGTTGTCTTGCCATCAGTGCAGATAAAGTGGTTTCGGGAACAGGATGATGGGTATCATTCCAGCTGCTGAGGACTTTTTCCCGTTCGCCAGCCAGCAACAGACTGACATCACTGACTTTATATTGGCTTGCTGTTAGCTCACGAGAAACTGCAAAAAAGTCACTCATAAAATGGAACAAGCGTTGTTGGTGCTCCTGAATATCACGTTCTGAATACAGCTCCGGGTTGGCATCCATGTCGACGTGCAGTTCGCCGCCAAGCTCATAACAGTAAAGTGAAATGTCATCCACCGGCCCGGACGAAAGGTTGTGCGCCTTGGATTTCAGCTCGCCAAACTTGTGCTCATAATCAAATGGCATGATATTTACCAGCGGGCCAAACAGATTGCGGTTGTCTTTCACTAAGTGGAGTTCACGGTGTAACTCTTCATAACGATAACCCTGATGACGACGAACCGATGAGAACTCCTGGTTTACCTGTTTAACCAGCGTTTTGATATCCAGCCCTTCTTCAAAGCTAACTCGTACCGGCAGAATATTAACCCGCATCGCTGGGGTTTGAATTGCCACCGACCCGAGACGCCCCATTAACGGAACGCCTAGTACCACTTCTTTAGAGCGAGTCATACGGTGAACATAAGCGGCAATAGAAGCGATAAGCACACTGTACCAGTGAGTGCGACACTGCTTGGCAAGCAGTTCCATTTGCTGAAAGTCACTGACGGGCATGACGCCCTTAAGACGCAGGAAGTGATCAGAGGTAACGGTTGGCTGACCAGCCAGGTTCACTGTATCCGAATGGTCGGCATAACGCTGCAAATAAAACGCGCGATCTTTCTGATATTTCTCCGAAGCTTTGTAGTCATCGTCTTCTTTTAACAATGCTTGCTGGTCAACAAACTCGACCTTATCAAACTGTTCTCCTTTAATAAGCTGACTATAAATATGCGCTACTCGGGAAACGATCAGTGACATGCTGTAGCCATCAATCGCGATATGGTGCAGCGATAAGAACCAGACAAACTTGTCTTCCGCCAGTTTTATCAGCGCCATTGCAAACAGTGGCCCCTGCTCTAAATTAACCGGTTCTTTAAGCTGCAACTTCATCCACTCAACAGCAGTGTCGAGCGGGTCCGACTCAGAAGATAAATCTAAGCGATCCACTTGCCAGGCTTGTCGCTCAATCACCATACGGGGCCCTTCGGTGGTTGTGACAAATTTTGCATGCAGTGAGTCGACCTCATCCAGTGCGGTTTTCACCGCCTCGACAAAACAAGGCTCATCAACCCTGCCGTCAATAACCAGGTATTCGCCGGTTTTGTATATCGGATTTTCCGGGTCGCGAAGCTGAGCAAACCAGATACCGGCCTGAGCATCAGTAAGCGGAAGCAGTTGCTCCACAGTATAGGGTAAATCGTACATATTCGTTCCTTTGCTACTTGTCCTTGTCGGGCGCTAGGCGCTTTTCTTCTCGATTAACTGCCACCAATGCGCCAAACAAGGCTGAGCGGCAAGCTCCATAAAGCTCACATCCAGTCCGGCTTGCTGCCAGTCTCCAACCAGAGACATGATCCGAACCGAATCAAGACCGAAATCCAGCAGACTGTCGTCAGCTTCAATTTCATCAACAGAGACATCAAGTAAAGCAGCCAGTTGCTGAGCTAAATCTTGCTCAGACTGAGGAATCGTATGTACACCCGGTACATCACTGACCTGTTGCAGCAGTTGCTGTTTATCCAGCACGTAGCCACACCGTCCCGCGACATAATTAAGCGCCATTTCATGGTCGCTTTCAGAGAAATCTGCTACTGCGTCAGAGACCATAAATGCCTGAATGTCGGTCATGAATGCTTCTGCCGCGGTCTGCATACAACCAATATGCGCATAGATACCCACGATGATCAGTTGATCGCGGCCTGTTTCATCCAGCATGGATTTAAGCGGTGTGCGCTGGAAGGCACTGTAGCGCCACTTTGTATACACAATGTCTTGTTCAGTTGGGGCAAGAGCAGGCAGAATTCGCGTGACAGTGTCATCGGCTATAAGACCCGGTCCCCAGAAGTCCGTCAGTAAAGCACGGTCTTCCTGGCGCTGGTCACCCGGCTGAGCGGTGTAAACCACAGGAATAGCAGCTTCAATGCAGGCTTGTTTTATCTCCTGGATATTCTCCGTGAGCGTTTGTATCAGCTCGCTGTTGAGGTCATAAAAATTAAGAAAATACTGCTGCATGTCGTGTATTAATAACACAGCACGCTCTGGCTCGACCTGCCAGGAAACGCGGTTTTTCGGGATCGATTTAGACAGCGGATAACCCGCGATAGATGGAATTGCCATGGGGCATTTCTCCTAAAATTAGTGATGGAAATTTCTGGCTAAAATCTGGTGAGGTGGGCTAAATCAACTCAAGGAGTTTGTTTTTGTTGATCTTTCCGACCGGCGTTTTCGGTAGCACATCAACAAAAATGACCCGGTCAGGGATCTTAAAGTCGGCTAAGCCCCGGCTTCTCAGGAAGCGCTTGATTTCAATCGGTTTCGGCTTTTGATCAAGACACACCAATGCGGCACAACTGCGCTCTCCGAGATAATCATCCGGTATCGCAATAACCGCGGCATCGTGCACGGTTTCATGTGCCATCAGATGATTCTCTACCTCTTGGGCGGCAATCTTCTCTCCACCACGATTAATTTGTTCTTTGTCGCGCCCGACCACTTGCAGGTTACCGTCATGGGTTAACACCACCACATCACCGGTTCGGTAGTAGCCTCCGGAGATAAAGGCACGCTCATTGTGTTCGGGGGCGTTGTAGTACCCGCGAATGGTGTATGGGCCGCGGGTACACAACATTCCAGCGGTTCCCCGAGGTACTGGCTCACCCATTTCGTTGACTACTAAAATTTCATCAGCCGGTGACATCGGACGGCCTTGTGTTGCGACAATCACCGATTCAGGATCATCTAACCGGGTGTAGTTCACCAACCCTTCCGCCATACCAAACACTTGCTGTAAAGTGCACTTCAGCGTTGGTTTGACACGTTTTGCGGCCGATTCACTAAATCGCGCCCCGCCGACCTGAAGAACCTCCAGAGAGCTAATGTCATGTTTTGTACGTTCCGCTTCATCCAGCCATAGCAACGCCAACGGCGGCACCAATGCTGCAACCGTAATATGATGTTTTTCAATCAACCGGAATGCGGTCTGCGGACTAGGATCCAGCGAGAGCACCACGGTTCCACCAGCCATAAAGCATCCCAATGCCCCAGGGGAGCTCAACGGGAAGTTATGTGCAGCTGGCAGAACACACAAGTAGCGAGTTCGCGCTGAAAAATGGCATTCCTCATTGCTAGCTCGGACGCTGTAAAGATAGTCCATATGTGTACGTGGGATAAGCTTTGGTGTGCCTGTCGTACCACCCGATAGCTGGAAGAAAGCAAAGTCTTGCTCAGTTTGGGGAGCACACGCCACGTTTGGTAAAACAAGCGATTCCAGTTCAACACTATCGACTGGCTTTAAGCTTTTATCGCCAGCCCAGACAACAGTCTCTAGTGTCGGTAATTCAGCTGCGATTTTTTGTGCAATGTCTGCCGTATCAACACCGACTTGCGGCGCTGTGATCAGTACTTTTGCCTTAGTAAAATGACAAAAGTAACGAATCTCATATTGCCTGTGTGCAGGCAAAGCTAACACCGGCTGAACCCCAATTTTCAGCAGCGCAAAGAAACTCAGGTAAAAGGAGCCCATATTAGGTAAATGCAACACCGCTTTATCACCAGGCTGTAATTTCAGCTTTTGCTGGAAGCCTGCTGCCAGAGCATTAACCTGATCAGATAACTCTCGGTAAGTCCATTGCTGATCGCCAGCGACGAGCGCTACCTGCTCCGGATACCTCTGAGCACTGACTTCAAGCATCTGTGGAATGGTTTGCTCTGTCCAGTAACCTGCATCTTGATATTGACGAGCTAGTTCATCTGGCCAGGGAGTAAACCCCGACGAATTCATCTCAGGCTCTTTCATATCAGGAAACATCACACGACCACCTCCATATTTTCCTGAATCTCAATACCCAGCGCGTTCAGTACGGTGCGCATTTTGTTGCCCGTTTCCTCCAGTTCACTTTGCGGGTCAGAGCCACTGACGATTCCGGCTCCGGCATAAACTCGTAAGCGCTGCTTCTCAACTTCTGCGCAGCGAATCACCACCACCCACTCGCCATTGCCACGAGCATCAACCCAGCCAACCAAGCCAGTAAAGTAACCACGGTCAAACGGTTCTACTTTGTCGATAAAGTCATATGCCAGATCTGTGGGGTAACCACATACCGCTGGCGTCGGATGAAGAGCGCTGGCTAGCTTGAGCACGCTGGTTGTCGAGTCTGAAACCGTTCCTTCAATTCGGGTGGAAAGATGCAGCATAGCTTTGGTTTCAATAACGGATGGCACCATAGGAACATAAAGATTGTGGCACCAGGGCTGAAGCGCTTTCTCTACTGCATCCACAACAACCGCATGTTCATGGAGATCCTTACCGCTCTCCATCATCAGCTCACCTTGCTGCTGGTTTATTGTCTCGTTATCACAACGCCTGCGCGACCCCGCCAGCGGATTAGAACAAACGTGAGATCCTTTACGGGAAACCAGCAGTTCAGGGCTTGAGCCCATCAGATATGTTTCGCTGTTTAGTCCGCCCAAGCGGGTGGAGAAGGTATAACCACCAGGGTTTTGCTTTAACAGTGTCTTAAGGAATCGAGTTCGGTCTATTTCTTGCTCGGTATCGACTTGCATCGTTCGGGACAAAACCACTTTTTCCAATCTCCCGCCCCTTGCATTACAAGCACTCGTCGCCCTCTCTACGCTACGCTTGTATGCTTCCAGTGCTGGGATCGGCTGAATAGAGGTTGGATGACACTGATTAGAACCCTCAAAATCAGCCACTTTATCCGGTCGAATCGGAGATGTAGTACACAAACGCTCAGGTACGATGAAATGCACAGGGTTGTGTTCGGAAAACGGAATCACGCCGACAGCAACAGGATTATCGTTTTCGTCTTCCTTGACTGACTCGAGTAGTTGGCTAATACAAGTATCTAGTTCTGAAAATCTGACTTGTTGGGAAAATTCTGCAGCAATGCCTTGTGTAAGTAACGTGACTGTCGGTGAGCTGAAGAAAAACGAAGCATCATCCGGATGAGCGTTTAGAAACTCTGTGAGCATAGTACTGCTCCCTATTGAGTTACGAAGCATAATTATCTCTCAAACTGTATTTAACATGAGTGTACAAATGAGAATCCCTCTCACTTGATGGTAAAGAGTACATACACCGCTACATTTGATCAAATGATTTTAATAACTATTATCATTCGCATTATTTATAAGTTTGAGATTTGTTCCATTTAAATGAAAAAGAAAGGGAGAATAAGGGTGATAAGCATTGATAAGAAAAAGAAAATGGCTGAGATGATCCCTCATTCAGCCATTCTGCATATCGTTATGCATGTAGTTCAACGTAAATTACGCTAGCCGTTGTTGCTTAAGCCATATCGCTCTTCACTTATCTCGCGCAGTTCATTGAAGCGCGTCTGCATTTTGCCTCCAATAATATCAACACGTCGCTGCATTTCTTCTACCCATGCCCGGTCTGATATTACATCTCGAGGTAAGGTCATGGTTCTCTGGTTTTCACCCAGGTAAAGAAACGCGTCAAACAGCTCCCCGACCTGTGCGTCCATCTTATCCATCTCAGCCAGTTTGTAGCGAGCCTTAGGCAAAAAATCGATCAAACGCAGTTCTTGTACTGGGCCTTGGCGAACATCCAGTATTGCCGGAGTTTTTGCCGCGCCGAAAGTCTTCACCACTTCAGGGTCAGTCATTGGCCAGATCGAGTAGACGCTGTCCGGGAAATCTTGCTCCAAACGCGTGGCCAGTGGCCAGTCCGACTGCGTCGATTTCGCCACATATTCTTTCGGTGCATTAATCAAGTGAAACGCGCCGAAAATCATCAAGGCTTTTTCATTATTCTTAATTCTCTCAGCCGCGATTTGATAGAAATAATCGGTCTTGTGAGATGCCGCTTGCTTCCACACTTTCACATCTTGCACTGTATCCCAGTCAAAAGGGGCTTCTGCTAAATGCACCCGAATTTTCTCACCCTCAGGTAAATCTTCATTGCGCTGTTTTATCGCTTTGAAAAAGTCGCGATACACATCCGGCATCCACGCCATAAAGTAAAGCGCACCTCTAAGCACCGAGTTCAGTTGATCTTCGCTAACCTCATCACCCGACAAATAGTCATCTAACACAGTCTGGAATTTAGCGTTACCAAACTCCACCACAACATGATTTACTTGCTGGGAAAACTCCGGTTTAACCACCAGCTCAGTAGCATAACGTACGAATGCATCGTTCCAGTGATAGTCCCCTATCGCGACGAAGTTATGTTTTTCAAATGCCTGCATAATGGCGTCATCTGCAAATTTCGCCTGCTCAACGACCTGCGCTACTTCCTGTTTCGATAACTCAACCTTAGCACTGTGAGGTAAGTACTCACAGGCAGCTAGACCTAATAAACCTGCGCTTAACAGCCACGGCTTTAATTTTTGTCCTAATTTACTCATCACACGGCTAATCCCTGGTTAACATGGTGACAACGATAACAAAAATAATTATCATTTGCATAAATGAAGTTTGATATCTGTATCACGAAAAGGATGTTTAGATGAGTGAAAACCTCTCAGAATTCAATGGCAAGCTATGTCTGGTAACGGGCGCTGGGCAAGGGATTGGCCTCGCGTGTGCTAAAAGCTTATTAGCGCAAGGTGCGCGTGTCATTGCATGTGATGTCACCGTAAAAGCATTATTGAATCTGGTTCAGTCTGTGCCTGAAGATCAGCAATTACGAACTACGCTCTTGCCGTTTGATTTAGCTGAGAGTGAGTCTATTCAATCTGCCTGCCTGCGCTTAGAGCGGGATAAACTCATCCCAGAATATGTCGTGACTTGTGCCGGCATCTTACACCTCAACTCTGTTCTCGACCTGTCTTTAGATGAGCTAGACCAAACGATCAATGTAAATCTCAGGGGTACTTTGCTGTTTACCCAACACATTGGGAAGCTGTTAGTCAAACACGGCAAAAAAGGATCTATCGTTGCAGTAGGGTCAAACGCCGCTGACACACCAAGAAGCAAGATGTCTGCTTACTGCACATCTAAGGCGGGGCTTCACATGTGGATGCAATGCCTGGGATTAGAACTGGCTGAGTACGGTATCCGTTGCAATATTGTCAGCCCTGGCTCAACCAGGACTCCGATGCAGGAACAGATGTGGAATGAAGCCTACGGTGAAAAAGACACGATTCGGGGTAATCTGGAATCTCACCGCATCGGTATCCCGCTGAATAAAATTGCCGAAACCAAAGACATCACCAATGCCATCGAGTTTCTTCTCAGCAGTAAATCAGGACACATCACCATGCATGATTTACGCGTAGACGGTGGTGCGACTTTATAACCCTTCAACAAAAGTGAAACGATTAACAGTAAGCACCGGAAACTAGTGAGAAAGTTATAGCTAAGCATAGAACAGCTGGATAGACCATTACGCGTCTTAACGTATTGTATAATTTCCGCAGTTTTAACTACACAGACCACAGCATGTTTCTAACTCCTTATTTCTCAAGCAATAACAACCAGTTCCAGTTTACAAGACAACAAGCTAGCCACTTTGCCAAAAAAGTAGCAGGCGATTTTAACCCTATACATGATGAAGACAACAAACGCTTCTGTGTTCCTGGAGATTTGTTGTTTGCTGTATTGCTAAGCCAGGAAGGTATTAGTCAAAGTATGCGCTTTGACTTTTCAGGCATGGTAGGTGATAACAAAGCCCTTAGCATTAGTAATAAATGTAAGAATCAAAGCGCTGTAGTTGATGAGAACGGAAAAGAATACCTGCATATGCACCACGACGGTGATATCAGCAGAGATCCTGAGTTCATCGAGCATGTTGTTACAAACTACGTACAGTTTTCGGGCATGAACTTCCCGCACATCATGGTTCCTCTGATGGAAGAGAAACAAATGATGATTAACTGCCAGCGCCCACTGGTTATTTATGAAAGCATGGAAGTTGAGTTCTCTCGATTAGATCTAAAGCATCCTGAAGTTGAATTTACAGGTGCAACTTTCGATGTTGAAGGGAAAAGAGGTCTGGTAACGATGAACTTCGCTTTTAAGGAAGACGGCGAGGAAGTCGGCACAGGAACGAAGCGTATGGTAGCGACAGGTCTAAAACCATACGAACAAGAAGCGGTAGATGACCTTGTAGAACGCTTCCATGTAAGAAAAAATACTTTCCTTAACGGGTTTTCTACTGCAGCATAGCTCCCCTGTTAAGAGCAAATCACAGAATCATCGATCAGCCTTCTTGGGTGATCAGATAACGAAAGAAGAGCTCAAATGAGCTCTTCTTTGTTTTTCAAGGAAGATAAATGACCATTAGTAAAACCAAAACGTCGTTCTACCGCAGGCTACTCATTGCCAATCTAATCGACAGTGGCATCAACACCCTGCCTAAAATACAGAAAGAGATAGATATCCCACGACGTACCGCTCAGGACACGATTAATGCGTTAGCTGATCTCGATATTGATTGTGTTTATTCAGGCGCAACTAAAAATGGCCACTACCAAATCAACTCTTGGGGACCATTCGATAAACTTTGGATAGCCGATAATATTGAGAATATAAAAGAGACTTTGGGGTACTAGGAACTATATAACTTCGACTTGAAACTCGGCGGCCTCCCAAACTGAGTCATGTTTAACAGGAGTACGCCAAGCACTCATAGCTTAAACAGAGATTAAAACACCTGAAAAGCAAAAGCCCCGACAACTCAATGAGCTATCGGGGCTTTGCAGAATAAATGGCACGCCCTATAGGATTCGAACCTATGACCACATCCTTAGAAGGGACGTGCTCTATCCAGCTGAGCTAAGGGCGCGCTACAGGGACAGGATTATACGAGTTAAAATGGTTAAATCAACGGCTTTTATTAACATTATGATCTGAATGCCTAAAAAAAGGTCACTGAAACGTTATGTGTTCAAAAACAACCCAAAGCAAACGTTTGCGTATAGATGTTAATTAGAAATTCTGCGACAATGCGCCGCAGAATTATTTGCCTTCTAAAAATTTATAAGGAAAGTCATGACTGCTCAAAATATAGACGGGACTCTCATTTCCCAAACTGTTCGTTCTGAAGTTGCAGCACGTGTAAAAGCTCGCGTTGAAGCGGGGCTGCGTGCACCTGGTCTGGCAGTTGTTCTAGTTGGTGAAGATCCAGCTTCTCAAGTTTACGTTGGTAGTAAGCGTCGTGCTTGTGAAGAAGTGGGTTTTGTTTCCAAGTCTTTTGACCTTCCGGCATCAACCACTGAAGAAGAACTGCTAACGCTGATCGATGAGTTGAACAACGACAGTGAAATTGACGGCATTTTAGTTCAGCTTCCGCTTCCGGCTGGTATTGATAGCACACACGTTCTGGAACGCATTCATCCGGAGAAAGACGTTGATGGTTTCCACCCATACAACGTCGGTCGTCTGGCTCAGCGTATTCCTAAACTTCGCTCTTGTACGCCAAAAGGCATCATCACCCTACTCGACCGATACAATATCGCCCTGCGCGGTAAACACGCGGTTGTTGTAGGAGCTTCCAATATCGTTGGCCGTCCGATGACACTTGAGCTGCTACTTGCGGGTTGTACAACGACGACCTGTCACCGCTTCACTAAAGATTTAGAGAGCTACGTTCGTCAAGCAGACATTGTTGTTGTTGCAGTCGGCAAACCTAACTTCATTCCTGGAGAGTGGATTAAGAAAGGCGCAGTTGTTGTTGATGTTGGCATTAACCGCCTGGACTCTGGCAAACTGGTTGGTGACGTGGAATACGATAAAGCACGTGAAAGTGCGAGCTTCATTACTCCGGTACCTGGCGGTGTTGGCCCGATGACAGTTGCAAGCCTGATCGAAAATACCATGCTGGCTTGTGAGCAGTTCCATACTGCTAAGTAACCTGACTTCGGGTTAAGTAATCAAGAAATTTTGGATATGAAAAAGGCTCCTGAATAAGGAGCCTTTTCTATTTGAGTGAATCTAGCCAGTGATGCTGCCGCTTTAATCACTCATGCAATATGCCACGGATGCTATGTTGATCCGGAGGTCTGATAACCATTAGTAGATGATGCGATCCGCTAAGTGACTAACGGCAAGAGCGAAGTAGTAAGAGCGGTTCCACTTCATCAATACATTGTAGTTGTTGTAAACCAGGTACGTACGGCCGTTATCGTCGTCAGGCATAATCAGCCAGGCTTTGATGTCATTATTCAGTTTAGGTAGCGGGCTGCCATCATATTTGGTGATGCCTAGCTTACTCCACTCTTGCAAGTACTTACCTTTCTCCTGAGTCCGGCCTTCCAGGTTATGATCAATACCTTTCGGGACTTTTACCTGGCGACCCCAGGTGTAATCTTTATCCCACCCAGACTCACTCAGATAGTTGGCCGTTGAGGCGAAAACGTCCGCCTCTGTTTGCCAAATGTCTTTCTTACCATCACCGTTGCCATCCGCCGCAAAGCGAAGGAATGAACTCGGCATAAACTGACACTGACCCATCGCACCTGCCCATGAGCCTTTGAAGTTATCCAGTTCGATATGGCCTTGATCCAGGATTTGCAGTGCAGCCATGGTTTCCTTGCGGAAGAACTCTTCTCGGCGACCTTCAAATGCCATCGTAGACAGTGCATCGATCACACGGTAATTGCCTGTAAACTTACCGAAGTTACTTTCCACCCCCCAAAGTGCAACAATGAAGCGTGGTTGTACACCAAACTGATCACCAATACGCTTTAGCTCCGTGTAGTGCTCCTTGTATAAATCTTTAGCTTGCTTAACCTTCCACTCAGGTACGGCGCGAGGAATGTACTCATCCAGCGTCAGCTTTTTCTCTGGCTGGTTTCGATCTGCCGTAACCGCACGCGGCTTATACTCAACATTCGCAAAAGCGTCTTTGATTACCTGTTCAGATATACCCTGAGCGAGCGCTTCAGTTCGTAATTTATCCAAGTATTCTTCAAAACCTTCACTGCTCGCAAAAGCTGAGGCACACATACCAACACTAAGCAGTGCTGCCAGTATTTTTTTCATATTGCCCTCCTTGAGTAAGGCATAAATTCAGCAGGATGCGGAATGCTATCCGTCTTTTTGCTGAGCTTTTTGTTCTTTATATTTTTCTAATAGGTTTTCCGGCGGTGGCGGAAGCTGCAGGAAGAAGCCGTCACTAAGTAGCGAGGCTTTCACTTTTTCGATATCCACCTGAGCCAACGTACGACCATCGAGTTTGATCGTCATAACGGCAATAGGCTTACCGAACATCTGCATCAAGGTGTCAGGAACCTGTGAAAAATCGTCCTTTTTAGGGATGTAGAGGTAAGCACCTTCTTTTTTGGAGCTTTTATAAATAGAACAAAGCATGACACGCCTTTTATGCTGATTTATCCGTTTTTGTTACGGATTTAGTTGTAAACGTAAAATTGTCGCAAACAAGTTCGTAATTTTGACATTAAATCGCCGAATTGCTGGCTAGATAGCTTGCTGCGCCTAAAGATGAAATATAACATGATAGACCTAGTTTAAGGCAATGCTCTTTCAACAGAGGCAAGAAGTCCACGATGACCCATTCACCAGACCTTAAAGGTAGCAGTTTTACTTTGTCAGTTTTACACCTTTCTGACAACGAGATAGCAAAAACTATCGATTTTTTGCAAGAAAAAGTGTCTCAGGCACCCTCTTTCTTCGCATCTGCACCTTTAGTTATCAATATAGCGAAAGTCGAAGGCGACATTGATTTCTCAATACTCAAACAAGGCATTGCAGATGCCGGGTTTATTCCGGTCGGTGTAACGGGCTGTAAAGACAAACGTGTACAAAATCTTGCGTCCGAAGCTGGCTTCGCCATCATGTCTGCAAGCAAATCTCCTAGCCAGGCACCGGCGAAAATGGCTCCCACTAAATACGTCCGTACACCGGTTCGTTCAGGACAACAAATCTACGCAAAAGATGCAGATCTAGTGGTACTTGCGCATGTTAGCGCAGGTGCAGAAGTCATCGCAGATGGTTCTATCCATATTCATGGAACTTTGCGCGGGCGCGCAATTGCGGGTGCTAGTGGGCAGCATGAGGCACGGATTATTTGCCACGATTTACAAGCAGAACTAGTATCTATTTCTGGAGATTACTGGTTGAGCGATCAAATTGAGAGTGAGTATTGGCAAAAGAAAGTGATGGTCAGTAAAACCGAAGAATCATTACATCTAGAGATACTCACAATATAGTTTTAAAAAGGAAAACAAATGGCACGCATTATTGTAATAACATCTGGTAAAGGTGGCGTCGGTAAGACCACCTCAAGCGCAGCCATCGCGTCTGGCTTGGCTCTTAAAGGTAATAAAACCGCGGTAATTGATTTTGATATTGGCCTGCGTAACCTTGATCTTATTATGGGTTGTGAGCGTCGTGTCGTTTATGATTTTGTCAACGTCATCAACGGCGAAGCAACGTTAAACCAAGCGCTGATCAAAGATAAACGCACAGACAACTTGTTCATTCTTCCTGCTTCTCAGACACGTGATAAGGATGCACTGACCAAAGATGGTGTGCAGCGTGTATTCAATGAGCTGAGTGAGATGGGTTTTGACTTCATCATCTGTGATTCGCCAGCGGGTATTGAGCAAGGTGCTCTGATGGCGCTGTATTACGCAGACGAAGCTATTGTGACAACAAACCCTGAAGTATCTTCAGTGCGCGACTCAGACCGTATTCTGGGCATTCTGGACTCGAAGTCACTGCGTGCAGAGCAGGGACTAGAGCCAGTAAAACAGCACCTTCTATTGACTCGTTACAATCCTATGCGTGTTAACCAAGGTGAAATGCTAAGTGTAGAAGACGTTGAAGAAATTCTGCACATTCCACTGCTGGGCGTGATCCCTGAAAGCCAGGCGGTACTGAACGCTTCAAACAAAGGTGTGCCTGTCACTTTTGATGAAAACACAGATGCTGGTATGGCTTACTCTGACACCGTTGATCGCTTACTAGGCAATCAGGTTGAATTTCGTTTCCTTACTGAGGAGAAGAAAGGACTCTTTAAACGACTGTTCGGAGGCTAGATATGTCATTATTAGAATTTTTCCGTCCTCAGAAGAAAACATCGGCAAGCTTGGCTAAAGAACGCCTGCAAATCATCGTAGCAGAACGTCGCAGCCAAAATGACCCAGCGCCTTCTTACCTGCCTCAATTAAAAGAGGACATTTTGAAGGTGATTGGCAAATACGTCGATATCGACCCGAATATGGTTGACCTGACCTTTGAGCACAAAGATGACGATATCTCAGTACTTGAGCTCAACGTTAAACTACCTGACGACGAGAAGTAATCGACAAACTAATGTGCGTGACATAAAAAGGTTGGCTTCATCGCCAACCTTTTGTTTGTTGTTACTTAAGCGCTTTATTCATCTTGTCACCGATAAGCTCAAGACGCCATCCTTGCATCACATCAGGCAGTTTTGCCGGATCGCGCTCCTTCTTCCATACCCAGCTGATCAGCTGGTTAATCTGCTTTTTAGAAGCAAGAAACTCAGTGGCCAGGCCTGATTTCTGAGATGCATTTTTCACAATATCTTTCATATTCTTGAATACTTGCTTGTAACCCGGATAATCCATCAGACGATCGATTTTCGCTGGGTATTCATCTGCAGGTATCTGCTTGGCTTTTTTAACGATAGCGGCAATTTTTGCTCCGTGGCGGTTAATTGCACGGATATCAATCCCTTCTGCTTCCATTTTCTTAAAGCCAGTTAAACCAAGTCGGGCAACCGTCAGCAAGTCTCCTTCTTTAAAGACGAAGTTCAGGGCTAGGTCTCGTTTAATAGCCTGATGATAACGCCAAGTCGCAAGTGGTTTTAAAACAGCCAGCTCTGACGGTTTTAGCTGCCAGGCACCTTTTATATCAAGATAGGCATTCTCTTCATTCACTTCACGAATACGCTTAGATACAAGTAAGTCACTCTCTTGCTGCACTGCACTCCACCAGCCAGCTTCGATCACTTTGTCGAGCAGAATTTCATAAAGTGGCCACAGGTAATGAACATCTGCCGCAGCGTAATCAAGCTGCTTTTGTGTGAGTGGCCGAGCCATCCAGTCGGTACGTGACTCACTCTTATCTAGTTCCACACCAAGATATTCTTCAACCAGAGTCGCAAAACCTGTTGACAGGCCGTGACCAAGAAACGCGGCCATAAGCTGAGTATCGACCATAGGGAATGGCGTACATCCGAAAGCATTCTGGAACACTTCGAGATCTTCGCCACAAGCATGTAAGACTTTCTGTACCGATGTGTCCTTCAGGAGTTCCACAAACGGAGACATGTCTGTAAGTTCAGTAGGGTCGATAAGAGAAAGATTTTTGCCGTCGAAAAGCTGGATCAAACCTAGCTGCGGATAGAAAGTCCTGACACGCACAAACTCCGTATCCAGCATCACAACATCTGCGTCTCTAGCCTGAGCACAGACATCTTCCAGGTCTTTGTTTTTGATAATAATCTTGTAATTCACATGCTTCTCGCTATAAAAAATGCCAGCAAAACGCTGGCATTCTATCACTTTTTAATTGTTTCGACTCAACGAATTCCGCCTAGGCGCTCTTCTTCGCAATCTCGGCGTCATTTTCTTCGCGAAGTGTTCGTCGAAGAATCTTACCCACGTTCGTCTTTGGCAATTCATCACGGAATTCAACCAGTTTAGGTACTTTGTACCCTGTGAGATGCTGACGACAATGAGCAATGACTTCGTCTTTGGTCAGGCTTGGATCACGCTTAACAACGTAGATTTTCACCAACTCACCAGAGGCTTCATTAGGCTGTCCGATAGCAGCAACTTCGAGAACTTTACCATGCAATGCAACGACGTCTTCAATCTCGTTCGGATAAACATTAAATCCGGAAACCAGAATCATGTCTTTCTTACGATCAACGATATGCAGGAAGCCTTCATCGTCGAATTTTACGATATCGCCAGTCGATAACCAGCCATCTTCGTTTATCGTCTCTTTGCTTGCTTCAGGGCGCTGCCAGTAACCTTGCATCACCTGAGGCCCGCGAACCTGAAGCTCACCGATTTCAGTGTTTGCGAGTGCGTTACCTTCTTCATCGACGATTCGAACTTCTGTCGATGGCACAGGCAGACCGATTGAGCCATTGTACTCAACAAGATCGTGCGGATATGCCGCAACCAATGGCGAACACTCTGTCAGACCGTAGCCTTCCAGCAAGTAACAGCCAGTAGTTTTCAGCCATTTTTCCGCAACCGCTCGCTGAACAGCCATACCACCACCGACTGATAAACGCAGGTTGCTGAAATCCAGCTCGTGGAAATCTTCGTTATTCACCAACGCATTAAATAGCGTATTGACGCCAGTAATGGCAGTAACTGAATGTTTTTGAAGCTCTTTAATGAATCCCGAAATATCTCGAGGGTTGGTGATCAGTAAGTTACGGCCACCCATTTCAATAAACAGCAAACAGTTCACAGTTAATGCAAACACGTGATAAAGCGGTAACGCAGTAACTACCAACTCTCTGCCCGGAGTCAGTACCGGACCATACGCACCTTTGGCCTGCAATACGTTTGCAATCATGTTGCGGTGGGTCAGAATTGCACCTTTCGCTACGCCTGTTGTACCGCCTGTATATTGTAAGAAGGCGATGTCCTCGCCAGACATAAACGGCTTCACGTACTGAAGACGACGACCTTTACGTAGCGCTTTACGCATTGAAATGGCACCAGGCAGGTGGTACTTAGGTACCATGCCTTTGACGTATTTCACGACAAAATCAACAATCGTACCCTTCGCTCGCGGCAGCATCTGTCCGAGGCTGGTCAGAACCACATGCTTCACAGACGTATTATCCACGATCTGCTCTAACGTATTGGCAAAGTTAGAAACAATCACGATCGTCGTTGCACCGGAGTCATTCAGTTGGTGCTCAAGCTCGCGAGGAGTATATAACGGGTTCACGTTTACAGCGATACAGCCGGCACGCAAAATACCAAACAGCGCGACTGGATACTGAAGCAAGTTAGGCATCATAAGAGCAACGCGATCACCCTTTTTCAGCTTAAGCTCATTCTGCAAATAAGCGGCAAATGCCCGACTACGTTCTTCCAGTTTACGGAAGGTCATAACCGAGCCCATATTCATAAATGCTGGCTGGTCTGCGTATTTTTGTACAGACTGTTCAAACATTTCGACCAAAGACTCATACTGATCTGGATTAATTGTTTCAGGTACGTCACTTGGATAACGTGAAAGCCATGGTTTATCCACGATATTACTCCTCGTTCATCGCTGTCTTATCATTACAGCCTTTTTATTTTGAGGCTATTACAGCACAGCGAACGTGCTTGAGCACTAAACTCCCAAACACTTGTTTAAATTTTGTTAACTACACCAAGAATTGCATTCGCAACTTCAAGTATTTGCTCTAAATGGCAATGGTGGCCTCCGGAAACAGAAATCACTTGGGGAGGATTCGGTCCCCAATCAACTTGTTCAGAAGGCAGATTTTGAAATCCCTGTTCGCCCAATACGATCAGATGTGGGCATCGTATCTGGCTGGTGATTGCGTTGGCGTGTTCCTGTGCCATCCGGTAGAGAGAAGCGCATTTTAACTTGGTATCGTGTCTCCAGTACCATAAGTTCTCACGCTGCTCAGTTCCCCGCTCAATAATAGGCAGAAGCTGTTCCACAGTTAATTGATTGGCTTGCATGCGTAACTTTAAAGCCAGCTCAAATGATGCAATGGCCCGTTCGGGCTTATTGCGTTGCCGCTGGCGGCTCAAGATACCATCACGAAGACGTTGCAAGCTATTGGCAGGCTCTTCAGTAATAGGACCTGCACCTTCAATTTGTACTAATGCTTCTACCTGCTCAGGAAGCGCTGCACTATAGCAACTTGCGACTAAAGCACCAAGCGAATGCCCTACCAACATGAGTCTGTTTGGCGATAATTCATCCACCAATTGATGTAAGTCAGCAATGTAATCGTGAAATGGATAATAATTATCAGCAGATTTGTGACTGGAGAAGCCATGACCAAAATGATCGACAGCCAGTAAGTGCAGTTCTGGATTGAGGTGATGAATTTGTTCCATCAACACTTTAAAACTGCCCGCATTGTCCAACCACCCATGAAGAAAAACGACTGACAAGTCAGCCGTTTTTTCATTACCTATCTCAAGTGCTGCCATTGTCCCGGCAGCCAGTTTGAATCGTCGCTCGTGCATAACAGATTATCTGACCTGCTTAATAACCCTGCCGTCTTGCGGAAAATCATGACGCAGCATACGGCAATTGATGGAATAACAAGGGTAAAAATAGGTTGGGGTGTCATACATACGCACGCGTTCCTCAATCTTCCACAAGCGATAGCCCTGGCCTTTCATTAAAGGGAAGATGTATTCATGCTCACCGATTTTTCCTTTCTCTTCACCTGCACCAGAGCCGACAACCGTAATAAGACGACCGGAACCGAAAGCTGCGGGCTCAAGGAAACCATCAAAATAAACAGCAAAACGCCCTCTCGGATCCTGCTCGATATCAGGCTTACCCGATTTGCTGATAAGAAGGTTTACAATCTCTACGCGGGTCTGGCCTTTTAGGTTATCCACTTTCGCGATAACACCACCAAGACGGACATCACTGCTTACCTGCCCTTGAGATTCAGCAAACATTTTGTAGTCAGTTAGAACCTGCTCTGTTGTTGCATTCAACTCTTCAGGAAGAGAACTGCACGCCGACAGCCCGAATACAGCAAACAAAATCAGATAAATACGTCTGGATAATTTCATAAAGCCACTCTGTTGTTTCTTTTACCTATACCAATCTGGATAAGTAAATGGTCAACTTATTGCGCAGGGCTTACTGCAAAAGGAAAGTCACTTAGAGCAAGGTATAGATTGCAATAACTAGTCATTCTAATTACAAAATCTATAACGCAGCTATCAGTGGTTTTAACCAGCAAGAATGAGCAATTACTTGTTTAGATTGGTATCAAACATAGATATCGACACCAAGCAGTTGAGCTAGTTCCTCTTTTCTCGCTCGGTTCATAACATCCATGTACTGCTCCATCGCTTTTCGTCCATTTCCTTCAGGCAGATCGTATTGCACTTGAGCACGGTGAATCTGAGACTCGTCGACTTGCTTTATGGAATGTGCGACAGCATTCGCCACCTTAGAAGGCTGACCTACAGTCTGCTGAGTCTGAGATTTTTTTACCTGATTCTTCTTACTGGTTTTATTGGTGCGATTTGCGCCAGGTATCAGCGAGGGAGGTAAACCATTAATCGATGCCATAACATTCCATAAAAGGCAGGGCTATTGCCCTGCATTTAAATCAACTAACGTATTTGTTAGTGAATTAGTGAAAAGCTTACTCTCGACCCGGAAGCTTTTTCCACGTCACATTGTCGCGAAGGTAGACAGGACTAGACTCTTCAACAGGAACTGTGTTGCCTTTATCAAACTCTTGTTTGGCGAGAACCACAATGTCTTGCGAATCAGGGTACAGTACTTCACTTGCAGTAACACTGAATGGCAGGCTAGTCAGTGTTTCCTGATAAGCATCCCAACCGGTGCCTGCAGTTGTCCATGTCTTATCATCCGATTGAGCTTCTTCGACTAAGTTTGCTGGCGGAATAACACACTCTTCGTCGACAGCCGTCCACTCACCATTTTCCTTGCGGGTATAACGCGCCCAGTACACTTCACTCATGCGGGCATCAATAGCAACCGCTACGTCAGTTGCACCGTGAAGACGGTAACTTGCTTGCGCCATTGCCGCTAAAGTTGAAATACCAATCATTGGCAGATCTGCACCAAACGCTAACCCCTGAGCAATGCCGATACCAACGCGAACCCCGGTAAAGCTACCTGGGCCACGGCCAAATGCCAGTGCGTCTAAATCTTGCAAAGTCAGACCCGCTTCTTTCAGCACTTCATCAACCATAGGCAATACTTTCTTGGTATGGTCACGAGGGGCAACTTCGCTGCGTGAAATCACTTGGTCATTAACCAGTAATGCAACCGAACAGTTTTCAGTTGCTGTATCGATGGCAAGAATCTTTGCGCTCATTTAACTCTCTACAACTCTATTTGATTGGTTTATGCCACAGCACCAGTCTGTGGCAGATTAATCTGCTTTAAGGAAAGCTTTGATTCGTTCTAAATCCCTCGTTCTAGGGATAGGTGGCAAGCTGCCTAAAAAGGTGCCGCCATAATCACGGGTGACTAAACGATTGTCACAAATGATCAACGCCCCGTGATCTTTCTGGTCTCGAATCAAACGTCCTACGCCCTGCTTTAAGGTGATCACTGCATCAGGGATCTGCACTTCGGCAAAAGGCTCTCCGCCACGTAGTCGACAATCTTCGATTCGGGCTTTAAGCAGCGGATCATCAGGGGCGGTAAACGGTAATTTGTCGATGATAACACAGCTCAACGCATCACCTCTAACATCGATACCCTCCCAGAAAGCCCCGGTCGCCACCAGCAACGCATTGCCGAGTTCCATAAACTCCGCCAGGGTCTTTTGTTTACTCATTTCACCCTGCATGAGAACGGGCAAATCCAGAGTTTCGCGAAATTTTTCGCCGAGATCTCTCATCATACTGTGAGAGGTACAGAGAAAAAAGCAACGCCCCTGGTTCTCTTCAATCACAGGTGCCAGCATTCTTACCAGTTTATCTGCCAGGCCGGGGCTGTTCGGTTCAGGTAAATAACGAGGCACACACAGACGCGCCTGCTTTTCGTAATCAAACGGCGATGGTAAAGAGAACTGCTGCTCAGGTTTGAGACCTAGGCGATCGGTAAAATGTTTAAAGTCACCTGATACCGCTAAAGTTGCTGAGGTAAATATCCAGGCACCTTGCTTAATTTCAATTTGCTCGTGGAACTTATCCGAGACGGAAAGCGGTGTAATATGCAGTGCAAAATGACGTGGAGATGTGTCATACCAGTAAGAGTACCCTGTAATATCCACATCACACACACGATTGATCCGGCCTTTGATTAAATTGGCACGCTCAAACGCCGCATCAAGTAACTGACTACGGCCCAACGCAATTTTGAGCACGTCAATAGCCAGCTCAAGGCTGTCAGTCAGCCTTACCAACTCTCGCTTAATCGACTCCGACTGCATTGCCTCACGCCAGTTACCACGAAAGCCCGGCTCTCCGAGAACAATACGCATATCCATCGCACTTTGTAGCAGCTTGTCACTCACCTTCTGTAACTGGCGCATGTCTTTTGCTTCAGTGCGGTAGGCGATTTCTATATCTTTCGCCAGTTCATGAATCTGACGGCTCGATACCGTCTGACCAAAGTATTCACTGGCGATATCTGGTAGCTGATGGGCTTCGTCGAAAATAAACACATCAGCTTCCGGGATTAGCTCACCAAATCCGGTTTCTTTTATTGCGAGATCAGCAAAAAACAGGTGATGGTTGACCACCACGACATCAGAGTCCATAGCCCGCTTACGCGCTTTCAGCACAAAGCAGTCAGTATAGCTTGGGCATTCTTTACCCAGACAGTTGTCATTGGTTGAGGTAATCGTCGGAATAATCATGCTGTCTTCCGGCAGATCATCACAATCACCCAAGTCACCCGTTTTGGTTTCTGAGGACCACGATCTCACTTTGACAAGCTGGGTTAGTAAGGTCGGGTCAGCTTCGTTGGTGTGGCTTTCCACCATTTGCCGGCTCAGGCGGTCCAGACACAGATAGTTTGATCGCCCTTTTAGTAGCGCAACCTGGCCATAAAACCCCAACGCACTCACCATTAGGGGAAGGTCACGATGGTACAGTTGTTCTTGAAGGTTTTTAGAGCCGGTACTGATGATGACTTTCTTTCCACTTAATAAGGCTGGGACGAGATAAGCAAAAGTTTTACCCGTCCCCGTCCCCGCTTCTACCACCAGCTGGCTTTGATCTTTGATCGCACGACTGACGGCTTCAGCCATATCGATTTGTGGCTGACGAGCCTGAAAGCCAGGTATGGCCTTGCCTAAAGCGCCATCAGAAGAGAAGGTTTTTGCGATCATGCTTGACATCAAAGTGAGGAAAATTATCGGGAGTATATCAGACGTTAGCGAGTGACATCAGCCTACAATATTGCTGGTTAATGAACCAATATTGATATTTTGTTGAAACCAGTTCAAGAATGGATTATTTATGATGGAAGATTGCTGTACGGTTGACTCACTTTCGGTCAGCAAACTTTTCGTACGCTTAATTATTGAAATATGGAAGCCCCTGATTTATGGAAAAGAAAACGCTATTAACCCATTGCTCCGACGCACCTGGTTTGATATCAAAGATCACCAATATTTGTTACAAACATCAATTAAACATCATTCATAACAATGAGTTTGTTGATAACACCAGCGGGCACTTTTTCATGCGAACGGAGTTGGAAGGTTACTTCAACGACCAGACGTTCCTTGCAGACTTAGATCAAGCGCTGCCACAAGGTGCGAAGCGCTCGCTAGTTGGCGCAAGACGTAAACGCATTGTTATCTTAGTGACCAAAGAAGCGCACTGTTTAGGCGATATCCTGATGAAAAATTACGACGGTAGCCTGGATGTGGAAATAGCGGCTGTCGTCGGTAACTACGACAAACTGCAAACTCTGACTGAGCGTTTTGATATCCCCTATCACTATGTGACTCATGAGGATCTTACTCGTGAAGAGCATGAGCAGAAGATGCTTGAAGTGATCGACCAGTACGACGCCGATTACCTGGTATTAGCCAAGTACATGCGTGTGTTAACACCCGGATTTGTAGAGAAGTACCACCACAAGATCATCAACATTCACCACAGCTTCTTACCCGCATTTATTGGTGCTAAACCTTACCAGCAAGCGTATGACCGTGGGGTGAAGATCATTGGTGCGACCGCGCACTTTGTGACGAATGATCTCGACGAAGGACCAATCATTAAGCAGGATGTCATTCCAGTCGACCACAACTTCAGTGCTCAGGATATGGCGCAAGCTGGCCGCGATGTAGAGAAGAACGTTTTAAGCAAAGCGCTTAACAAAGTTCTCAACGACCATGTTTTTGTCTACGGTAATAAGACGGTCATTCTATAAGATAGTTACTCTTGAGATTCAAAAAGGGTTGCCATGTGGCAACCCTTTTTGTTTCTAATATAATCAGGGGATTGCTCATGCTTTCTCAGATTCAACAATACGCTTGAGTGAATGGGGATGAAGCTTGATACAAACACCCTGATACTTAAATGCCACCGTCGGGTTGTTCAAACGCTCCCCTTCTCCTTTCGGACTCGACAATTTGATTTTCACACCCAGTTCATCAAGCTTTTCAAACTGCGCCCCAAATTGCGGATAAGTGTGTATCAAATCGGCTAAAAATTCATCCGCGGTTTGTGCATGAGACGGGATCACAAACTCCACATGTTCCCAGCTTTCTGTCGGATAAGTTTTACCCTCAGCCGGATACGGTAGCTCCAGGCACTCCATTTTCCAGCCACGGCATTCAAGCGCTTTCTCAAATTCAATAACAATGATTGGACGACCATTAATCTGTGCTTGCGATATCACTTTGCCATATCGGCTCCATGCCTGCTGTGCTTGCTTAGCGGTTTCAGTGTCGTTAATACGTAGAGCAACATGGTCCGCCTGAGCCAGACTCAAATCCAGACACAGCATGGAAGACAATGCTTCAATCTTCGCCATAAAAGCGTCAAGGTCTTGGATCATCAGTTCTGGTGTTAAACGTTTTTCTACTAGTTCAGGAGTCATGGATAATCTCTATATGAAGTCTGTCGTCTTTAATTTAGGCGCAATAGTAAACCCAAACTGGGCCGCATTTCCATTCAGTCGAAAAAGTAATAATTTCCCCAAATCCTCTCTGTATGAAAAGCAATAAAGTTGTTATCATTAGCGCCATTTTTGTGAACTCCAACAGAGCCCGACTCCGATAATAACGGGTTCTTAGTCCTCGAATTGAAGGAAACGCGTGTGAATATCCAAGCACTTATTAATGACAAAGTATCTCAGGCTCTAGAAGCCGCTGGCGCACCTGCAGGCAGTCCTGCAGCTGTTCGCCAATCAGCAAAGCCACAATTTGGTGACTACCAGGCAAACGGCGTAATGGGCGTTGCTAAAAATTGGGTACTAACCCACGAGAATTTGCACAGAAAGTACTGGATGTTCTGGACCTTGATGGTATCGCGAGCAAAACAGAAATCGCTGGCCCTGGTTTTATCAACATTTTCTTAAGCGAAGAGTTTCTGGCGAAACAAGCGGATGCAGCTCTTGCAGATTCACGCCTGGGCGTGGCAGAGGAAGAAGCACAAACTATTGTTGCTGACTACTCTGCGCCAAACGTAGCAAAAGAAATGCACGTTGGTCACCTGCGTTCAACCATCATCGGTGATGCTGTGGTTCGTACCCTTGAATTCTTAGGTCATAAAGTGATTCGCGCCAACCACATTGGTGACTGGGGTACTCAGTTCGGTATGCTTATCGCAAACCTTGAGCGTGTACAACAAGAGTCTGGCGAAGTTTCAATGGAACTGGCTGACCTAGAAGCCTTCTACCGCGAATCTAAAAAGCTTTACGACGAAGATGAAGAATTCGCAGTAAAAGCACGTAATTATGTAGTGAAACTGCAAAGCGGCGACGAGTTCTGCGCAGAAATGTGGAAGAAGTTGGTTGACGTAACCATGATCCAAAACCAGCGTAACTACGATCGTCTGAACGTATCTCTGACTCGCGATGACGTAATGGGCGAGAGCATGTACAACGACATGCTGCCTAAGATCGTTGCGGATCTGAAAGAGCAAGGTCTTGCTGTTGAAGATGACGGCGCACAGGTTGTGTTCCTAGACGAATACAAAAACAAAGATGGTGAGGCTATGGGCGTTATCGTTCAAAAACGCGATGGCGGCTTCCTATATACCACAACTGATATAGCCTGTGCGAAATACCGTTACGAAGAGCTAGGCGCGAACCGCATACTATACTTCATCGATTCACGCCAGCACCAACATCTAATGCAAGCCTGGACTATCGTACGCAAAGCGGGCTACGTGCCAGAGTCTGTTTCTCTTGAGCACCACGCATTCGGTATGATGCTGGGTAAAGATGGTCGTCCATTTAAAACTCGTGCGGGCGGTACCGTTCGTCTTGCCGATCTTCTGGATGAAGCAGAAGAGCGCGCAGCAAAACTGATCGAATCTAAGAACCCTTCTCTGGATGCAGAAGAGAAAGAGAAAATCTCTCGTACCGTAGCAATGGCAGCGGTGAAATACTCTGACCTGTCTAAGCACCGTACTACGGACTACGTGTTTGATTGGGACAACATGCTGGCGTTTGAAGGTAATACCGCGCCGTATATGCAGTACGCCTACACTCGTGTTGCTTCTATCTTCGCTAAAGCTGGTATTGCGATGGATAAACTTCAAGGTGATATCCAAATCACTGACGAGAAAGAAAAAGCGCTTATCGCAAAACTTATGCAGTTTGAAGAAGCGGTTCAGTCTGTCGCCCGTGAAGGTCAGCCACACATTATGTGTAGCTACCTGTTTGAACTGGCTGGCCAGTTCTCAAGCTTCTACGAAGCGTGCCCTATCCTGGTTGCAGAAGACGAAGCGGTTAAGCAGAGCCGTCTGAAACTTGCGGCGCTAACAGCCAAGACTATCAAGCAAGGTCTGTCTCTGTTAGGTATCGAAACACTAGAGCGCATGTAAGCGACTCTTAGCTAAAACTGAAAAATGCAAAGGCTGACGTGAGAGCGTCAGCCTTTTTGTTTATACTGAATTTAATCAATATAACTAATTGGATACCAAATGAGTTTTGAACTGCACCCTCAATTAGCAAAAGACACCACAGTCATTGGTCATTTCCCGCTTTGCGTTGCTCTGCTGCATAAAGATAATGCAGTACCCTGGATTATCCTGGTTCCAAAACGTGCCAACGTGAAAGAGCTGCATCACCTGCCTATGCACGATCAAAGGCAGTTTTTATTAGAGTCTCAGGCAGTAAGCCAGGCACTTGAAGCGACGTTCATCCCAGACAAACTTAATATGGGTGCACTGGGTAACATGGTACCTCAACTGCACATTCATCATATCGCACGCTTTATCGACGATGTGGCCTGGCCTGGGCCGATATGGGGTAACACCAAAGGTGATTTCCGCAGTGAAGAAGAACAAAATGAAGTCCTTGGCCGTATTCAGAATGTATTGTCACTCAGTTCGATTTTCCAGAAAGTGTAAAACTCTTTGCCCCTAATCCAGATGTCAAAAAGCCGCCCCACAAATGAGGCGGCTTTTTCATCAATCCGAGAATTACATTGTTACGATCAGTGACAATCCATCTTGTCTTGTCGCCGCATAACGGATACGAGTAACATCATGTGCTTTATTAGTGTCTAACAAACGCGTTATACGGCCTTTGTTGATCCACACACTCAGCATTGCATCGGCACCATCTTCACTCATGCCGAACTGCTTTGCTAAATCTGACTGTGAGACCGTCCCGTTGTCAGCAATATATTGATAAAGCTCTTTTAAAATCATGCCACTTGCGCCTCCAGCGAACCTTGCTGTTTCTTAGCAATACGTTTGAACATACGATAAGTCGCAAGGAAAACAGCCACAATCGCCGCCATCCATAGTCCACTGACAACCGGGCTGTCGGCAAAGTGCATCAATTGGTTGTAGAATGCCGCACTCAGATAGGCTAAGCCCATAGTCCAGACCGCGATAAAACGGGCAAAGTTATTACCAAATTCACGGACATACGCCCCCATTGCAGCCACACATGGTGTGTACAACAGAATGAAGATTAAGTATGCAAACGCTGCATGACCAGAAGCAAACTTGGCCTTAATGTTACCAAAAATAGAAGCATCCACTTCTTGCTCTTCTGCAACAGCATCAGAATCAGTTAAGTCACCAACCTCAATACCCAATGGATCAGAGAAGCTAAGACCTGCAAGGTTTTCTGGAATACTCATTACCGCTTCTTCCAGACTTGCCATTAAATCGAACTCTGCATCTTCACCGTCAGTTGGCGATGTATACAGACTGTTCAGCGTACCGACTACGGCTTCTTTGGCGAAGATACCGGTAATAATACCCACTGTTGCAGGCCAGTTATCTTCCTGAATCCCGATTGGTGAAAATACCGGAGTTACCACTTGCGCTGCTTTTGATAACACTGATTTTTCGCTGTCTTCATTACCAAAGCTGCCATCCGTACCCAGAGAGTTTAAGAAGCTTAAGATCGCGACCACAACCACAATCGTTTTACCCGCACCCAATACAAAACGCTTCAATTTTTGCCAAGTTTTAATTAATACGTTTTGGATGGTTGGCAATTCGTAATTTGGCATTTCCATCACTAAGCTATCACTGCTACCCGGGTATAGCGTGTGCTTTAGGAACAGACCAGTGAATACCGCTGCAACAATACCCAACAGGTAAAGAGCAAACACGATGTTTTGACCGGAGCCTGGGAAAAATGCTGCGGCAAACAGGGCGTAAACAGGTAGACGGGCACCGCAAGACATAAACGGTGCCATAGATGCAGCCAGTTTACGTTCACGTTCCTGATCCAAGGTACGAGTCGCCATAATAGATGGTACGTTACAGCCAAAGCCCAGTACGAGCGGTACGAACGCTTTACCTGGCAAACCGATTTTCTGCATCACCTTATCTAATACAAATGCAGCCCGTGCCATGTAGCCCGAGCTTTCAAGCACGGCAAGGAACAGATACAGACAAGCGATTACAGGAATAAAAGTTGCTACCGTTTGAATACCACCACCAATACCATCAGCAAGTACAGTTACTAACCAAACAGGTAAATGACCATCTAGAAGATGGTGACCGCCATCAACTAAGAGCGCGCCAACACCGATATCAAAGAAGTCGATGAACGCACTGCCGATGTTGATAGAGAACATAAACATCAGGTACATCACAACGAAGAAAAACGGAATACCCACCCACTTGTTCAAAATGAACTGATCTAACTTTTCTGTCACGCTGCGGCTTAGCTTTCCTTCACTACGGCGTATGCGTTTGCACTGTTCATGGAGGTGAGTGTATTTCGTATCGGCAACATGTAAATCAATGTCGAGATCAAGTGCAGCTATAGTCTGAAGAACCTTCGTTCTTTCTGTTTCAGGCAGGCTATTCAGTACTAACGAATCTTTTTCTAAAGCACGAATAGCAAGTGCACGGTGGGAGACAGAATGATCGCTGAAAAGTAAAAGCGTAGAAACGTGTTGGATCGCCGCTTCCATTTCCTCGCCATAATTAAGCGCTAAATCGTTAAGAGCAACACCCTGTACGACCAATTTGTGCAGACGTTCTTTGAACTCCGCAACTTGTGATTTATTCGTTGCTGATAAACTAACCACCGGACAGCCTAACATCTTTTCCAGTTCAGCAACGTTAATCATCTGGCGTTCACGTTTCAAAGCATCCATCTTGTTCAGAACAACAATCATCGGACGACCAAGCTCGCGCAGTTGCAGTGTCATATACAAGCTGCGTTCTAAGCTCGTTGCATCCACAACATTGATGATCAGATCCGCAGGATGAGTAAGTACCGCTCGTGACGCAATGGACTCGTCGATACTGTTGCTGTCATTGCCACTGTCTAAAGAATAGATGCCAGGTAAGTCAGTAAGCAGAAACTCATCACCGGCGTGCTTAAATTGTCCTGTCTTTTTCTCAACCGTCACACCAGCCCAGTTACCTACCTGCTGCTTCGCGCCAGTTAAGCCGTTAAAAAGAGTAGTTTTACCACTATTTGGATTACCGACCGTAAGTATTTGGTACTGCATTACATTCGCTCCACTTCTATTTTTTGAGCAATGGTTTCTCTCACAGCAACCGACACTCCGCGCACCTCTACTTGTAGTGGGTCACCCATAGGAGCACGTCTGATCACCTTCACTACAGTATTTGGTAGTAGCCCCATCACCATCAGTTTTTTCCTCACATCAGGTGAAAGTCCATCTAACAAACGAATAGTCACTGAATCGCCGGGTAAAATTTCTGACAACTTCATACTGGCCCTTAACGCTTATTGCTAATGATAAATATTATTATTTAAAACTGGTTAGGCTGCCAATGTTACTCCCGTTATCCACCACAATCATTGTGTGAAATCAAAGATTGATGAAATGTTTTTGCGTGCTACAAACGTCAACTCCGTCAATTTCCATTCCGTCATTTCCGTCAAAATCAATACAAGTTAAACGAATCATTCTCCCAACAACAAGTAACAACTTTAACAACAAACAAACTTAATCATTTAAAATCAATAAGTTAGATAGATAGTTGTGATATTGTCGCTTTTCTCATATGAACATGTCGTTATTTTTATAAGAAAAATAAGTAACCCCTCGTATAGTTAACCCATCGAGAAGGCAACTTCTCAAATTAATTCCAGAGGTGGCATGTTACATGCCACTCCGGCAGCAAGCGAAGGTGTCATTGACACCCGTGGTATAGTCCCCCCGGCTATACCACGATATTTTTTCAATAATTGTCTTCCCTCAACACTCTCATCAAACAGCCTGTTACCCCTGACTAAGAACACTTATCATATTAATCACCGATATTTTTACGCACTTAAATTTCGCGCCTTATTGTGCATTACAGCGCTTTAATGGGAAATTGCGTAATGGAAGCATCTATCGCTAATGCAATAAGCCTGTTAACAGTAGAGGTTCTAACTGATAAGTTATTAAGAAAGGAAAGGACTGTATCGTAGAAAAAACAAGACATTACTCTGAAGAATGACCAGCCTTTTGTACTGCGCTGCCCAGGATTCAAAATTACGGCCAGTGATACAAGTCCACGTTATTCGGCTATACCTACCCAAACAACCTCAAGACACTCCGTTCAACAAGAACGGCTCCACTTACAGACGAGTCAACACTCACAGCCATACATCTTGAAGGTCACTAAAGTATAAACAAATAAGGTTTGTTAACTGACTTCCTGGGCGTCTTGAGTCATTGCGAACTTCGAAGGAGGCAAGCCGAAATGTAGTCTGAACTTCTGGCTAAAGTAAGAGGGATCGTTGAAACCACAGTTGAATGCAACCTCACTGATTTTCTCTCCGGCAAGCAGCTGTTCACAGGCAGTTTCTAAACGCACCTCAGTCACGTAATCTTTTAACGTTCTTGACGAGGCTGACTTAAAACGTCGTTGTAAACTACGCTCAGACATAAACAACATTTTCGCTGCTGTAGCGGTACCAAATTCTGCATCATGATAGTGCTCAGCCACCAGCTGGTAGACCTTTTGCAACCATTCTTCTTCAGGGCTAACCAGCTCTTCAGCAGAATTTTCTGAATCAAATTCTGGCAATACTTCTTCTACATGGCTTAACTCTTTGGCTACAGGCCATGTGATCTCTATTTTATTTTGTGCATCTGAAACAAACAGTGCTAAATGACCACCACTATCTTCAACCAGTTGGGATAAGTTATCGATACTGAGGTCAACGTTATTACCGCTTGAAATACGGCCGGCTGTTAGTTTTCTCGGCAGTTGGGCTCCGTAGTCTATAAAACTCAACCATACAATATCGCTGCCTTGCGCGAGCATAATCTTAACGGTCTGACCGCGATATGATCGCTTAATAATATTGGCAAAAATGCTGTTGAATATCACGTCCAGATTGAAGCTTTCCAGAGCGATTCGGCTCGATTTATGCTCATCAATAAGCTCTACCTTGATGCCCGCTTTCGCAAAATCATCTTGCCAGACATCGACGACGGATTGAGTTATCTGGCTCAGATTGTAATTTTGACTGCCGCTATTGGAATCACTTGGTACGCTTCTTAATTCATTCAGTTGCCAGTATGTCTTGGAAAGGTGGTCTTGGGCGGTAGCATCCGTGTCCATAGGAACCTTAGAGGCAATATAGTTCACACTAGTGCGTATAGACTGAGCGACGTGATCGACCAACAAGTTTCTCACCTGGATTTGCTTGCGAAGTTGTTGGTTACTGGTTAAAAGCACTCTACTTTGATGTCTTAACTGATTGGTCTTCAGGGTCACTTGCGCCGCGAGAGCTCTATTCACTTGCACCATATAACGAGATCGCCAATAAGTAAGTAACGCTAAAACAACAAGCGTCGCCGCTAAAAAACAAAATATAGCGAGCGAAGATAAGTACCATGGCTGCTGCACGACGAAACTAGATTCTAGCCCTATTAAGCCTGCAGCGAGTTGTGATTGACTGCTTATCTGCAAGTGATATTGGCCAGAGTTAAGGCTTTCCAGAGTAAGATGCCCCCCTTCCAACCTCTGCCATTGTTCGCCTTCACTCAACCTATAGTATAAGTTTTGGCTGTCTGGCCTTGGCATAGTGCCAAATAGAAAGCTTAAAGATGAACCATAAGGGAAATCAACTCCTTCTAGATCAGCATTTCCTACCCGAATAACTTCGTTCTCGTGTATCACGAGACTTACAATAAACTTAGATTCCGGCGCTTTAGAAACCAACAACTTTGAAGCTTCAACTTTCACTAGGCCATACTTCGAACCTAATACTAGGTCGCTTTCGTTTTGACTTACTCTCTCGATTACCGTACAGACACCCGGAAGAAATTCGTTATTTATCAGACCGGAAGATGAAGAGAAGTGCTTAACTAACTCACCTGACAGTCGGTAATAGCTTAATCCAACAGATGAAGCCAGCCAGACACCCTGAGCATCGCTGATCATACATGCAGGCCTGGCATTAGGAACACTCAGGTCCAAAACCTGTCTTTCATCACTACCATCAACCGTTTTAAACAGACCATAAGACGATGCAAACCACTGGCTTCCATCTGCAGCAGTGATGATATCTAACGACTCACCGAACTTTTCTGAAAAGCGGTTAAAACGGATGCTCTCATCGTCATATTCATAAACTCCGTGATCGGTACCAATCAATAACAGCTCTTCAGTATCATACAAACGGGTAATTTTTGCAGGTAAGTACTGACTTACCAGCCATTCGCTACCAAAGTTCCGGACCCGCTGATTTGCAATATCAAGGTTATAGAGCTGATAACCACTTGATATCCACATCCGTGAACTTCCGTCAGGCGCAAGATGATCAACCTCATGGCCTGCCAATACTTGCAAGTAAGGAAAGCTGACCTTAGTTAATCCGTTTAGTTCATAGACTTCTAACCCTATCGATGTAGCCAGCCAAAGCATGCCACCTTGAAACGCAAACTCATTAATTTGAGAACTTGATTCGATCACTTTTTCGTAACCATGTTTCCCACTGCGGTAAAGCTTGTGGTCATCAGCAAACCATAATACCCCGTCAGGTCCTGTGACTGTTTGCCGGATCCGGCCTGCTAACGTTTGTGAGTCATAACTACTAAAAGTAACTCGCTCAAACTTTTTACTGAATAGGGAGTAATAACGGATCCCCTGATTGGTTGCTATCCAAATCCCCCCCATATCATCACTTAAAAGTGAATATATCTTGGTACTGTCCAGCTCAAGTTCGAGAAAACTGGCTGATTCAACTTCGGTGGATTCCCCTGTCAGGAAAGAGTATAGATACAGGCCATGCTCGGTTCCGACCCAGTACTCTTGATTTGTCTCGGCGAATGTCAGGACATGTGAACCGCCAATTTTTGTTACGTGCTTGTTGGGTTGATTTATGTTGAAAATCAATGCCCCTCGAAGGGTGCCAACTAATATTTCTTGGCGAGTAGGAGAATAGTAGATTTTTTCGATGTAATGCTGACCCGATGCAATGATGTGATCAAACTCATTGCCCTCGGAGAGGTAGAAACCAGATGTGGTGGCTAGCGCCCATTTATTATCAACAAATATCGCATCGTTAATGTAGACGTAGCTGTTGTTGCTGTGCTGGTAGAGCTGGAGTAGTGAAAACGTTTTTAGCTCACTGGTATAGATATTGTAAGTATAGAAATGTGCACCGTCACTGACCCAAATATAGTGTGCAGAAGAGCCAATTTTTCTAATCTGGGAACCCGGATTCAGACTGAAAACCAAACTTCGTTCTTGGTTCGGATAAGTTTGGTAGACTTCATTTTCAATGAAAGTCCAAAATGAGCCTTTATAGTAAGCAAGCTGCTTGGCCGGGCTCTGTAGAAAGCTACCTGATTTAGGAAGAACATTCTGGCCATCATAGAACAAGACACGACCATGCACATCATGAATCCAAAGACCGCCCTGCTCGCCTAAAAACAATTGTTTCGCCGCAATAAAAGTGCCCTTAACCTGAGTAGGCAAAGGGTAAAAGATGGCATTGGCGTTATTAAACGCGAATGCATGGCATGAAACAACGGCTCCCATAAACATGAGAACTAGATAGCGCAGCAAAACGAAACCTTATATATCTAAATTTATACCAACTCGTATCGCTTCATGTCTTCTATAACACGGTTATTTTGAGTCGCTAATTATGGGATAATAATATCTCAATTGATTTTAGAGAAAAGGTTCGCTTTGCCAAAGGTTACAATTTCTTACAGGCAGATCACGTAAAAAAGAAAGTTCCTACAATAACTAGGGTCTGTTTATCTTTCGCGGTTAATTTTTGTTCGAGATAAAAGCGTTTTAATCGCGGCGAGAGGTTTGTAGCCTAGTCATTCTAAGCAAAAACCTCTCAACAAAGAGTAAAACGCTTTTAGCCGAACCCTTTGGGCAGCGTTTGTGGCTCCTTTCTACTGCGTTATCGGCTTATCAGGTAGAATAACTACATTTCAAAGCCTCTGCCTTGTATAAATAACCCACAAATCGCTGCAAAAATCAGCTCGAAAGATAAACAGACCCTAGCAATTAACTCTCTATTTCTGACTTAAACACTGCGTGAAGCTGTCTGCCATCATATGTAAAAACATGAAGTAACTTCCCGCTTTTACTTCAATTTCGCTTCCCATAGGATCCAGTTCGCCTTTAGCAACCTGACTACCACGCATCACACTTTCTACAACGGCTGGAGTAAATTGTGGTTCTGAGAACACACAGGCAACATCACCAGAACCAAGTTTTTTTCTAATTTCAATCAGAGTTTTAGCTCCTGGCTTGCGATCAGGGCTCACAGTAAAATGCCCCAGCTGATTGAGGTCATATTGCTCTTCGAAGTACCCGTAAGCGTCATGAAACACAAAATATCCGCTGTTTGTGAAAGGAGTCAGCTTCTGCTTCAACTCTGCATCAGTAGTTTTCAACTGCTCTGCAAACTTTTTCAAATTAGCTACATACCTATCTGCATGATTGGGATCGACTTCTACTAACTTGTCTGTAATCGCGTTGGCAACTTGTTGGACCGTTTCAACACCCAGCCAAAAGTGTGGATCATATGAGCCATGCTCGTGACCATCATGGCCATGACTGTGCTCACTATCAAACTCACGCAGGGAGAGGTCCGGAATGTTACTTACAGTTAACACATTACCTTTGCCGGTCACGACTTTTTCAAGAAAAGGTTCCAGATCTCGCCCGTACCAGATAAATAAATCAGCCATCGCAACTTTTTTTACATCTGACGGACGCAATGCGTAATCATGCGGTGAGGCATTAGTTTGCAACAGTACATCAGGCTTTGTCACACCTTCAGTAAGCTCCATTGTGATCATCTGAACCGGTTTAATACTGGTTAACACCGTTACCGCATGCGCAGGTAAGGTTAAGATTGCTGACACAGCAAAAATTATAGCTCTTTTCATAGTTTTACTTGGGATATCGTGTGGGAAGTGACATAATGTTACATTATAACATTATATCTTTGCAAATGAGTTCCATTCATGTCTTCACTAGTCCGTCTGGAGAACCTGAGCGTTGTGTTTGACGAACGCAAGGTACTCGACAATGTCACTCTGGTATTAGAAAAGGGAAAGATTACAACTCTTATCGGTCCCAACGGCGCAGGAAAGTCGACTTTAGTTAAAGTTATTTTAGGCTTACAAAAGCCAACGACGGGTCAGATTAGTAAAAAACGTAATCTGAAAGTAGGCTATGTTCCGCAGAAACTTAAACTCAATGACTCTTTACCGCTCACCGTTATCCGTTTTTTGAATCTGGCGGCTAAATACAGCAAACAAGAATGTATTGATGCATTACGCCTTGTTGGAGCTGAGCATCTTATAAAGAGTAATATGCATCGCCTGTCTGGTGGTGAGAACCAGCGCGTATTACTTGCCCGAGCGCTGCTGCAACGCCCGGAGCTTTTGGTGCTTGACGAACCAGCTCAAGGCGTTGATGTACAGGGACAAATCGATCTGTACGATCTAATTGAAACTATCCGTCACCGATTTGATTGTGGCGTGTTTATGGTGTCACACGATCTACATTTAGTCATGGCTAAAACCGATGATGTTGTCTGCTTACACCATCACGTATGCTGCAGTGGTTCGCCTGCGACGATAACCCAGCACCCTTCTTATATCGCGCTTTTTGGTACCGCTGCTCGCGAGTCTTTAGCATTTTATCATCACGACCATCACCATCATCATCATGATTTAGCTGGTTCACCTGTTTCCGGTGACGCGACTTCATGCTCAAATCACTCGCACGGACACCACCATCATGATTGAGTTTTTACTGCCGTCAATTCTCGCGGGCATTGGTATTGCCATTATTGCAGGTCCGCTTGGCTCGTTTGTAGTCTGGCGAAAAATGGCCTACTTTGGCGATACACTAGCGCATGCCTCATTAATGGGGCTGGCACTTGGTTTCCTGCTCAACGTGAACCTTTATCTCGCCCTGCTCGTCTGTTGCTTAGCTCTGGCTGTATTACTGGTCACTTTGCAAAAACAGCAGTTAGTGGCAACTGATACTCTGCTGGGTATTCTGGCGCATAGTTCTTTATCTGTTGGCTTAGTTTCAGTGAGCTTTTTAGACAATGTACGTGTCGACCTGATGAGCTACCTTTTTGGCGACTTGCTCGCGGTGTCACCACAGGATTTAATGTTCATTTATGCCGGCGTTATTGCGGTGAGTGTGTGTTTATACATTTTCTGGCGTCCACTTCTGTCTAGTACTGTCAGTGAAGAGCTTGCTGCGGTAGAAGGAGTAAATACGGATTTAGTTCGCTTAGTACTGATGTTAATGGTAGGGGTTGTAATCGCGGTGGGCATGAAGTTTGTGGGTGCTCTGATCATGACTTCCCTGCTAATAATCCCTGCAGCGACGGCGCGAAAAGTCTCGTCGTCACCAGAACAAATGGCAGTTTTAGCCTCTGTCATTGGTTCCGTTGCCGTCATGATGGGATTGAGTCTTTCGTGGCACTTCGATACCCCAGCCGGCCCTTCGGTAGTCATTAGCGCAACATTCCTCTTTATGTTAAGCCAGCTAATCAAACGCCCAGCCTAACGGTGTTTAAATTAAACCGATACTTTCAGGACAAGACAAACAGAATTAAAAAAGCCTGCGAATATTCGCAGGCTTTTTAGTATTTATGGGTTGATGTATTACCAACCAGTCACTTCACGCAGACCTTTACCGATTTCCGCCAGAGACTTAACCGTCTTAACGCCGGCAGCTTCTAGTGCAGCGAATTTATCTTCAGCAGTACCTTTACCACCAGAGATAATCGCACCAGCGTGGCCCATACGTTTACCCGGAGGAGCAGTTACACCAGCGATGTAAGAAACAACTGGCTTAGTTACGTTCTCTTTAATGAACGCTGCCGCTTCTTCTTCTGCTGTACCACCGATTTCACCAATCATTACGATTGCTTCAGTCTCTGGGTCTTCCTGGAACAGTTTTAGGATATCAATGAAGTTTGAACCAGGGATTGGATCACCACCGATACCAACACAAGTAGACTGACCAAAGCCTTCGTCTGTAGTCTGCTTAACCGCTTCGTAAGTCAATGTACCGCTGCGAGATACGATACCTACTTTACCTTTCTTGTGGATGTGACCAGGCATGATACCGATCTTACATTCATCAGGAGTGATAACGCCCGGACAGTTAGGACCGATCATGCGAACGCCAGTCTCTTCTAGCTTCACTTTCACATCGATCATATCTGTTGTCGGGATACCTTCTGTAATAGTAACGATTAGCTCGATACCTGCATCAATCGCTTCCAGGATTGCATCTTTACAGAAAGCTGCTGGTACGTAGATTACTGTTGCTGTTGCACCAGTTACTTCTACTGCTTCGCGAACTGTGTTGAATACTGGAAGACCTAGGTGAGTTTGACCACCTTTACCAGGAGAAACACCACCAACCATTTGCGTACCGTATGCGATAGCCTGCTCTGAGTGGAAAGTACCTTGACCACCAGTGAAACCCTGACAGATTACTTTAGTGTCTTTGTTAATTAATACAGACATTATTTAGCCTCCGCAGCAGCAACAACTTTCTGAGCAGCATCTGTTAGCGACTCAGCAGCAATGATATCAACATCAGAATTAGCAAGCACTTCGCGACCCAGGTCTGCGTTAGTACCTTCCAGACGAACAACAACCGGTACGTTTACACCTACCTCTTTAACCGCACCGATAATACCTTCTGCGATCATGTCACAACGAACGATGCCGCCGAAGATGTTTACTAGTACCGCTTTAACGTTGTCATCAGACAAGATGATCTTGAATGCTTCTGCAACACGTTCTTTAGTTGCACCGCCACCTACGTCAAGGAAGTTAGCAGGTTTGCCACCGTGCAGGTTTACGATATCCATCGTACCCATCGCCAGGCCAGCACCGTTAACCATACAGCCTACATTACCATCTAGTGCTACGTAGTTCAGTTCCCACTGAGCTGCGTGCGCTTCACGCTCATCTTCTTGTGATGGATCGTGCATTTCACGTAGTTTAGGCTGACGGTAAAGTGCGTTTGAATCGATGTTGATCTTACCGTCAAGACATAGAAGGTTGCCTTCGCCAGTAATCACAAGCGGGTTGATCTCTAGTAGAGCAAGATCGTACTGAGAGAACATTGTGCCAAGACCCATAAAGATCTTAACGAATTGTTTGATTTGGTCGCCTTCAAGACCAAGTTTGAACGCAAGCTCACGACCTTGGTAAGCTTGTGGGCCTACTAGTGGATCGATTGCGGCTTTGTGGATTAGCTCCGGAGTTTCTTCCGCAACTTTTTCGATTTCCACACCACCTTCTGTAGAAGCCATGAAAACAATCTTACGGCTAGCACGGTCTACTACCGCACCTAGGTAAAGCTCGTTTGCAATGTTGGAAGCTTCTTCAACAAGGATTTTAGTTACTGGCTGACCATTTGCGTCTGTTTGGTAAGTTACTAGGTTTTTACCTAGCCACTTTTGTGCAAACTCTTTTACGCCTTCTTTCGTGTCGTGTAGCTCTACGCCGCCCGCTTTACCGCGGCCACCAGCGTGAACCTGACATTTAACGACTTTCTTTGCTGTACTGATGCGGCCCGCAGCTTCAAAAGCTTCTTGTGGTGTATCACATGCGTAGCCTTCTGGTACTGGCAAACCGAATTCTGCAAACAGCTGTTTGGCTTGGTATTCATGCAAATTCATTTCGATATTCCGTTTGTTTTTCCCCTAAGGGATTTATTATTTCCATAACGCTGCAGTCTTGGCTGCTTATACGTCTGTAGGGTCTTCTCAAATCAATCACTCGGTGATTCAAATGAAGGCCAAACGTTGAGCTAGTCTAGCCATTGAAATTTTTGACGTCTAGCTACCTACAGCAGCTAGACGTTTTAGAGATATTAAACGTCTAACAGGAGACGTGCTGGATCTTCCAGTAGCTCTTTAATAGTTACTAGGAAGCCAACCGACTCACGACCGTCAATTAAGCGGTGATCGTAAGATAGCGCCAGGTACATCATTGGCAGGATTTCTACCTTGCCATCCACAGCCATCGGGCGCTCTTGGATCTTGTGCATACCAAGAATCGCTGATTGCGGTGGGTTGATGATTGGCGTAGACATCAGTGAACCAAACACACCACCGTTAGTAATGGTGAAGTTACCGCCCATTAGCTCGTCTACTGTCAGCTTGCCATCACGACCTTTAACTGCCAGCTCTTTGATACCTTTCTCTACATCAGCAAAGCCTAGAGTGTCACAGTCTTTCAGTACTGGAGTTACCAGACCACGTGGCGTAGATACCGCCATGCTGATGTCGAAGTAATTGTGGTAAACGATGTCATCACCATCGATAGACGCGTTAACTTCAGGGAAACGTTTAAGAGCTTCAGTCACTGCTTTCACGTAGAAAGACATGAAGCCCAGACGGATACCATGACGCTCTTCGAACTGATCTTTGTACTGCTTACGAAGGTCCATGATTGGTTTCATGTTCACTTCGTTAAACGTCGTAAGCATCGCAGTGCTGTTCTTAGCTTCAAGCAGACGATTTGCAACAGTCTTACGCAGACGGGTCATTGGCACGCGTTTCTCACTGCGTGCAGCAGCAGGTGCTTCTACTACAGGAGCCTCAGCTTTTGCCGGCGCTTTTGCGTTTGCCAGGTAAGCTTCGATATCTTCACGTGTGATACGACCGCCTACACCAGTGCCTTTCACTTGACCTGCTTCCAGGTTGTGTTCCGCAAGTAGACGGCGAACTGCAGGGCTAAGCGCCTCATTGCTCTCTTCAGTAAGCGCAGCTTTGTGACGTTTGTCCGGAGAAGCCTGAGTGCCTTCTGTCGTATCTGCAGTTGGTTCACCAGCTACAGCACCCGGCTTGATTTTAGCAAGCAGCTGTTTAGAAAGTACTGTCGCACCCTCTAATTCAATGATGGCTTCTAGAACACCTGCTTCCGGAGCTGGAACTTCAAGCACAACTTTATCTGTTTCGATATCAACCAGAACTTCATCACGCTCGATAGTCTCGCCTGGTTGTTTGTGCCATGTCGCTACGGTTGCATCAGCAACTGATTCAGGTAAATCTGGAACCAGAATTTCAATTGTCATAACTGTTTCTTCCTTTAACTTCTAGTTCTTAATCCGAAGTTTTTGAGTTCACGTTCAGAGCGTCTTCAACCAACGCTTTTTGTTGTTTCAAGTGCACCGACATGTAGCCAACTGCTGGCGAAGCAGAAGCTGGGCGACCTGCGTATTTAAGATCTGCACCTGCAGGAATAGCGGCACGGAAGTTATGTTGACTACAGTACCAAGCACCTTGGTTCTGAGGCTCTTCCTGACACCACACAAAGTCTTCAACGTTTGTGTATTGAGCGATTGCAGCTTGTACTTCTTCCATCGGGAATGGGTAAAGCTGTTCAATACGAACAATCGCTACGTCTTCTTGCTCGTTGTTGCGGCGTTGCTCAAGCAGGTCGAAATAAACCTTACCGGAACAGAACACAACGCGTTTCACTTTGCTTGCTTCCAGGTTATCCACTTCTGGGATAGCTGCCTGGAACGTACCTTCTGCAAGGTCTTCAATTGTCGAAGTACAAAGCGGATGACGAAGCAATGATTTCGGAGACATTACAATCAGAGGTCGACGCATCGGACGTACAACCTGACGGCGAATCATGTGGTAAACCTGAGCCGGAGTTGATGGCACAACTACCTGCATGTTTTGTTCAGCACACAACTGCAGGTAACGCTCTAAACGTGCAGACGAGTGTTCTGGACCCTGACCTTCATAGCCATGAGGCAGAAGCATCGTCAAACCACACAAACGAGCCCACTTCTGTTCACCAGAAGAGATAAACTGGTCGATAACGACTTGAGCACCGTTGGCAAAGTCACCAAACTGCGCTTCCCAGATCGTTAAACCGCCAGGTTCCGCTGTTGTATAGCCGTATTCAAATGCCAATACCGCTTCTTCTGACAATACAGAGTCAAATACCTCGAAAGGTCCCTGTTTGTCATGAATATTAGCCAGAGGAATGTAGGTGCTCGCATCCGTTTGGTTGTGCAGCACTGAGTGACGGTGGAAGAACGTACCACGACCAGAATCCTGACCAGAAATACGGATTCGCTTACCATCATCAACCAACGTAGCGTAAGCCAAAGTTTCTGCCATACCCCAGTCAATTGCTTTTTCACCGGTCATCATCGCTACACGATCGTTGTATAGCTTGTTTACACGGCTTTGTAGCTTATGGCTTTCAGGGTACTGACAAATACGATTACCAAGCTCAATCAGACGCTGTGTATCGTATTGAGATTCCCACTGCATATCCCACTCATGACCCAGGTACGGAGACCAGTCAACAGAGTGAAGGGCCATAGGACGCCACTCTTTTACCACGACTTCACCGCGGTCTAGAGCGTCACGATATTCATTAACCAGTTGAGTCGCAGTTTCAATGTCTGACTCATTCTTATCAATCAGAACATCAGCGTACAGCTTGCGAGGTGTCGGGTGTTTCTTGATTTTTTGGTACATCAACGGCTGAGTCGCATTTGGCTCATCTGCTTCGTTGTGGCCATGACGGCGGTAACACACCAAATCAATGACAACATCACGCTTAAACTCATTACGGTAATCCAGTGCTATACGCGTAACAAACGCAACCGCTTCTGGGTCATCCGCATTAACATGGAAAATCGGTGCCTGTACCATCTTAGCGATATCGGTACAGTACATGGTTGAGCGAGTATCACGCGGGTTCGACGTAGTAAAGCCAACTTGGTTGTTGACAACGACGCGGACCGTACCACCTACACAGAAACCACGCGCCAGAGACATGTTGAACGTTTCCGCAACTACGCCCTGACCTGCAATTGCTGAGTCACCGTGAATGGTAATAGGAAGAACCTTGCTGCCTTCGTTATCACCCAGTCGGTCTTGACGAGCACGTACAGAACCCATAACTACAGGGTTTACGATTTCTAAGTGTGATGGGTTAAATGCCAGCGCTAAGTGTACATCACCGCCCGGAGTTGCGAAGTCAGCTGAGAAACCTTGGTGGTACTTAACGTCACCGGTACCCCATGTTTCATCGTGCTTACCAGCAAACTCATCAAACAGGTCTTGAGGTTTTTTACCCAGTACGTTCACCAGCATGTTCAAACGACCACGGTGAGCCATACCGATAACTACTTCACGCATACCACTTGTACCCGCATGACGAATCAGTTCTTTCGTCATTGGGATCAGCGCATCGCCACCTTCTAGTGAGAAACGTTTTGCTCCCGGGAATTTAGCGCCTAAATAACGCTCAAGGCCTTCAGCTGCTGTTAGCTCTTCTAGGAAAGTACGTTTCTCATCGTTATTGAATGATGGCTGGCCTACGACAGACTCAAGACGTTGCTGAATCCAACGCTTTTGCTCTGTGTCAGTCATGTGCATGTATTCAGCACCGATGGAACCGCAGTAAGTTTTCTTGAGGGCTTCGTAAATGTCTTTCAACTTCATAGTTTCTTGCCCAATAGCAAAAGAACCTACATTGAAAGTTTCTTCGAAGTCTTCGTCGGTAAGATTATGAAATGCTGGGTCTAACTCCGCAACGGTTGGACGTTGCCAAAGACCTAGTGGGTCCAGCTCTGCAGCTTCGTGCCCGCGGAAACGGTAAGCGTTGATTAGCTGTAGAACTTTTACTTGTTTTGCATCGACATCTGGGTCACTAACTTGGACATTGTAATGCTTCGTTTCTTGAGCGAGTCGTCGGAAGTAGTCACGGACACGTGAGTGCGGCTGTTCTGCCACTTCTTTTGTCGGCTTCGGCAAGCCTTCAAAGACACGTTTCCACTCCTCACTTACCAGATCGGGATCACTTAGATACAGTTCGTAGAGATCCTCTACGTACGTTGCATTGGCGCCAGCCAAGTGTGAAGACTCGAGCCATGCCTTCATCACGCCGTTGTGCATATTTTCCCTTAACCAGTAGTTTTCACGTTTGCTTCGGTCTACGCCGAGCTATAAACAGCCGATTCTAACAATCGACAATTTTAATATTCTGCTACTCGATTTTGCAGTTGCAGTGATGTAATCGATCTTTCTTTACATAACACTGCAACTGTTTCGATAACGAGTAAATTACACCGAGCGATTTACCAGCATCGACTTAATATGGCCGATAGCTTTCGTCGGATTTAGTCCTTTAGGACAAACACTTACACAATTCATGATGCCATGGCAACGAAAAACGCTAAATGCATCATCAAGATCAGACAAGCGTTCATCTGTCGCCGTATCGCGGCTATCAATTAACCAACGATATGCCGCAAGTAGACCTGCCGGACCGATAAATTTATCCGGGTTCCACCAGAACGACGGGCAAGATGTTGTACAACATGCACACATAATACATTCGTACAGACCATCTAAATGCGCGCGGTCTTCTGGCGATTGCAGGTTCTCACGTGATGGTGGTAATGCACCATCATCAATCAAGAATGGTTTCACTTTCGCATAGTTGTCGTAGAACTGTGTCATATCCACGATAAGATCACGTACTACAGGTAAACCCGGAAGTGGGCGAATTACGATCTTGTCGCCTTGAAGAGCAGACAACGGTGTAATACATGCAAGACCATTTTTACCGTTCATGTTCAAACCATCAGAACCACAAACACCTTCGCGACAAGAACGACGGAATGAAATGCTTGGATCTTGCTCTTTAAGCAGAATCAGTGCATCCAGAACCATCATGTCTGAGCCTTCTTCTACCTCAAGCGTGTAGTCTTTCATGTAAGGCTTAGCGTCTACATCCGGATTGTAACGGTACAAAGAGAAGTTAAGTTTCATCTTCATTTCCTCCCTTAGTATGTACGTACTTTCGGCGGGAACGCGTCGCGGTGTACTGGCGTCATGTTTACATCACGCTTAGTCATCGCTTCTGTTTCCGGGTTGTAGATAGAGTGACACAGCCAGTTCTCGTCATCACGCTCTGGGAAGTCGAAACGAGCGTGTGCACCACGGCTTTCTGTTCGGTAGTTAGCTGCAACAGCTGTTGAGAATGCCGTTTCCATCAGGTTGTCTAGCTCAAGACACTCAATACGCTGAGTGTTGAACTCAGAAGACTTATCCGCTAGGTGAGCGTCTTTCAGACGTTCACGAATCACTTTCAGCTCTTCCAAGCCTGTTGCCATTGCATCACCTTCACGGAATACCGAGAAGCTGTTTTGCATACAGCTTTGCAGATCTTTACGGATTTGTACCGGATCTTCACCACCAGTACTGTTCTCCCAACGCATAGTACGCGACAGAGAAGCTTCGATGTCGGATTCCGTCGCTGGGCGAGCTTCAACTTGTGCTGCAAGTGTTTCACCAAGATGCAGACCAGTAGCACGCCCAAATACAACCAAATCTAGTAGTGAGTTACCACCAAGACGGTTCGCACCGTGAACAGATACAGAAGCGATTTCACCACATGCGAATAGTCCTTGGACTTCCGCTTCGCTGCCATCAGCCAATTGCTTGATTGCCTGACCAGAAACCTGAGTCGGTACACCACCCATCATGTAGTGACAAGTCGGGATTACAGGAATCGGCTCTTTTACAGGATCAACGTGTGCAAACGTACGAGACAGTTCACAGATACCAGGCAGACGTGACTCAAGCACTTCTTTACCTAGGTGATCCAGTTTCAGTTTAATGTGTGGACCCCAAGGACCGTCACAGCCACGGCCTTCGCGGATTTCTATCATCATAGAACGTGCAACAACGTCACGACCTGCAAGGTCTTTCGCGTTTGGAGCGTAACGTTCCATGAAACGTTCGCCGTCTTTGTTTAGAAGGTAACCACCTTCACCACGACAACCTTCTGTTACAAGAACACCTGCGCCAGCGATACCCGTTGGGTGGAACTGCCACATTTCCATGTCTTGCATAGGAACGCCCGCGCGTAGAGCCATACCAACACCGTCACCAGTGTTAATATGCGCGTTAGTTGTTGAAGCGTAAATACGGCCTGCACCACCAGTAGCAAGGATTGTTGCTTTAGATTTGAAGTAACAGATTTCTCCTGTTTCCATACAAATCGCAGTACAACCCATGATCGCGCCATCTTGGTTTTTCACCAAATCTAACGCGTACCACTCAGAGAAAATGGTCGTTTTGTGCTTAACGTTTTGTTGGTAAAGCGTATGAAGAAGTGCGTGACCTGTACGGTCTGCCGCCGCTGCTGTACGCGCAGCCTGCTCACCACCAAACTCTTTTGACTGACCGCCAAATGGACGCTGGTAAATAGAGCCATTATCAAAACGAGAGAATGGAAGACCCATTTTTTCTAGCTCGATAACAGACTCAGGTCCGTTTTTACACATGTATTCGATGGCGTTTTGGTCACCAATGTAGTCCGAACCTTTTACAGTATCGTACATGTGCCACTGCCAATCGTCTTTGTGCGAGTTACCCAGAGCAACGGTGATACCACCCTGCGCTGATACTGTATGAGAACGAGTTGGAAATACTTTAGATAGCAAAGCACATGAAAGGCCTTGCTCAGAAATTTGTAGTGCAGCGCGCATACCTGCACCACCAGCGCCGATTACTACGGCATCAAACTCACGAACTGGAATAGACACTTACGCACCCCACAAAATAAATAGACCAGAGAAGACATAGCCGAATAGCACGGCAATAACACCAAGTTGTAGTGCGCCACGCAGTTTCGCGCACTTAATATAGTCGGTGAAGACTTGCCACATACCAATCCAAGCATGAATCAGTACCGATAGCAGCGCCAACATGGTGAAAACTTTGGTAAAAGTACCACCAAAGAATTGGGTCCAAGATGCATAAGAGATATCTGAGAATGCACAGAAGCTAACCAGATAAATCGTGTATAGCGTCATAATGATGGCAGTCGCACGAATCAGTAGGAAATCGTGTACACCATTACGACCAAATGAAGAGACGTGTTTTACCATACCATTATCCCCGCCAATAGTGACAATACTGCAGTAGCACCGAAGGCAACTTTCGCGCTCATCGTGCCTGAATCCAGTTCTTCAAAATAACCTAGATCCATCAACAAGTGACGAATACCACCAGCAATGTGGTACGCGAGTGCAGTTAAGATTCCCCACAAGATGAATTTTACGAAGAAGCCATCAACGATATCTGTAGCTTCCATAAAACCCATTGGGGATGACAGAGAAATGGACAGTAACCAAAGTAGTATACCCACCGCAACAAACGTAATTACCCCTGACACACGGTGCAGGATGGATACGATTGCTGTGATAGGAAAGCGGATGGTCTGTAAATCTAAATTAACAGGTCTTGACTTTCTTTCTTTCACGGGCTTGCTCACTCAGCTCCATTGAGCATTTATTGTTATAACCAATTTCAGCTTCCAAATGTACAAAAGTTAACATCTTTGCAACAAATTCAGCAAATAATCACCGAGATAATTGTAAACAACTTGTTAACAACGGGAACCATCACCAAGCCTCACTCTTTGTTATAGCCCCGAATTTATAAGGATTTAACCAAAATTTTCATTGCCAATATACGGCGAGCAACATTCTAATACAATTGGTGTAACAAATTATGCTACATAGAACAGATTTTTAACGATTTACCAAGAAAAAATCAAAACAAGTGCACACAAAGCTGGAGAAAAATTGACTTTACTCTTTAACAACAGTAAAAACATGGCACACAAACATCCTGGACGGATTAAATAATAAACAAAGGAGATTGTTATGGCGGATAAGAAAGCTACCCTTCATGTTGAAGGCCAAGCACCAATCGAACTGCCAATTATGGAAGGTACTTTAGGTACCCCTGTAATTGATGTTCGTAAACTGGGAGCCAATGGTTACTTTACTTTTGACCCTGGTTTTCTTGCCACGGCATCCTGTGAATCATCAATCACTTACATCGATGGTGGCAAAGGTATACTTTTACACCGCGGTTTCCCGATTGATCAGTTAGCCAATAACGCAGATTACCTCGAAGTATGTTACATCCTTCTTTATGGTGAAGCCCCTACCCGAGACCAATACGAGAAGTTCAAGAAAACTGTTACTCGTCATACTATGGTACATGAGCAAATCGCAAGCTTCTTCCACGGCTTCCGACGTGACGCTCACCCAATGGCAGTAATGTGTGGTGTAGTTGGAGCGCTTGCAGCGTTCTACCACGATTCTCTTGACGTGAATAACGACGAACACCGCGAAATTGCGGCGTACCGTCTGATTTCAAAAATGCCTACATTGGCGGCGATGTGTTACAAATACTCAATCGGCCAGCCTTTTATCTACCCTCGTAACGACTTAAGCTACGCGGAAAACTACCTGCACATGATGTTCGCAAACCCATGTGAAGAGTATGAAGTAAACCCTGTAGTAGCGCGTGCTATGGATAAAATCTTCACGCTACACGCAGATCATGAGCAAAATGCTTCAACGTCAACTGTACGTCTGGCTGGCTCTTCCGGTGCAAACCCATTCGCATGTATTGCTGCTGGTATTGCATCCCTTTGGGGCCCTGCTCACGGCGGCGCTAATGAAGCATGTCTGAAGATGCTGGAAGAAATCGGCAGCGTTGATAACATCCCGGAATACGTTGAGCGTGCGAAAGACAAAGATGACCCATTCCGTTTAATGGGCTTTGGTCACCGTGTTTACAAGAACTACGATCCACGTGCAACAGTAATGCGTGAAACGTGTCACGAAGTTCTAAAAGAGCTAAACATTCAAGATCCTCTACTAGACGTTGCAATGGAACTTGAGCGTATCGCTCTTTCTGATGAGTACTTCGTTTCTAAGAAACTGTACCCGAACGTAGACTTCTACTCAGGTATCATTCTTAAGGCGATAGGTATTCCGGTATCAATGTTTACGGTTATCTTCGCGATTTCCCGTACGATTGGCTGGATTGCTCACTGGAACGAGATGCACAGCGATCCGCTGAACCGTATCGGTCGTCCTCGTCAGCTATACACTGGTGACGCACAGCGTGAATTTTCACCTCTTCATGAGCGTGAGTAATCCATCAGCTAAATACCTTATAAAAAGGTAAAAAGGGTTGAGATGTAAGTCTCAACCCTTTTTTCATTTTGGCAGTTAACGTATGTTAAACCGGATTATCAATATCTATAAACTCAACCAGTAAGCCGTATTCGTCAGCTAACCACTTTCCAAGCGCTTTGATGCCGTAACGCTCTGTTGCATGGTGACCCGCTGCAAAATAATGAATATCCATCTCACGTGCTGTATACGTCGTACGCTCAGAAATCTCACCGGAAATAAACGCATCCAATCCATGCTGAACAGCTAACTCAATGAAATCTTGACCGCCCCCCGTACACCAACCTACGGTCTCGATCATTTTATCTGCATTTTCAGGAGCGATGTGCAGAGGTTCTCTATCAAGCACTTGGTTGATCTTGCTCGCAAATTCAGCACCTGTCATCGGCTTTTTCAAACGTCCATACATCGCTACTGACTGTGGATGCCCTTCCAAGCCGCCTTCAACTTCAATTTCAAGCAGACGAGCAAGCTCAACGTTGTTTCCGAGTTCTGGGTGAATATCTAGCGGTAGATGATAACCATATAAGTTGATGTCATTCTTAATTAAACTACGGATCCGCTTTCCCTTCATGCCACGGATGGGCTCAGGCTCACCTTTCCAGAAGTAACCATGATGGACAAGCAAAGCATCGGCGTTAAGTTCAACAGCCTTATCAATCAAAGCTTGTGAAGCAGTGACACCAGTGACAATACGCTTCACCGCTGATGTGCCCTCTACCTGCAATCCATTCGGAGCGTAATCTTTAATTAACTGCGGTGAAAGTTTGTCGTTAAGAATCTGTTCTAGCTTTAAATTATTCATCATCAAGTCCAATTTCCAGTGCATATTCCCCAGATAGCGTCGTATATAAAGTGTATATCGAACCGAGTTGTTGATGCCAGATCTCCTTTGCCCACAGCCGTCAAAATTCGTTACAATTGCGTAGCATCTTATTGTTCGGAACCAAAGGGAAGAGGAAAGCGATGAATCAACTGCAACGTTTTTATCAATGGATCGCAACGTCGCCACCACTTTTTCAATTACGAGCGCCCTTTGTAACTCTTGAAGAGGTATCCGCACCTCCTTTATGCGCGTCTGAAGAGTACAACGGCAACCCAAGACTCGGCTTTCTCTATCAGCACTTATGTACCATGCTGCTATCTAATTCTCATCACTACCAAATAGTGGCAGAAGAGATTCAACTAAATGCCCCTGACGGACGAACCATAGGCGCTGTAGATTTGATATTGAAAAATACCGAGTCAGGACAGATTGAACACTGGGAAGTGGCAATTAAGTTTTACCTTCTTCACCAGGGTGTCTGGTACGGGCCTAATGCCCACGATCAACTGGACAAAAAGCTGGATAGAATGCTGACCCATCAGTTGAAGATGAGCGACAGGCCCGAGTTCCGGGAACTATTTCCTCTTGAGACTCCTCCGGTAGAGCGCTTGCTAATGCAGGGACGCCTTTACATCAACCCCTTTTGTGAAGAACACATCCCCGCGGACTGTTTAGGTTATGGGCTAGAGCAAACCCAAATATCCGGCTATTGGTGTTATCAAAGCCAATGGGAGCAAATTGGCGAGCCCCTGTATTCTCTGTCTAAGCCAATGTGGGCAATTGGTACCGAAGAACATTTAGAACCAATAGAAAAACCGTCAGGGAAATTTGTTCACGCTCAGACCAAAAGTGGTCAATTTTGGTTTGTTGTAGAAGATTCCTGGCCAAACAAGGAATAGACATCCATAAAATACAAAGGGCTGACACATGGTCAGCCCTTGATTTAAATCTTAATGTTCTAATAGCAATTGTGACGTATTACAACCCAGCCGCTGCAAATACCTGATTAACAATCTCTTGTGCTTCCGCTTCAATCTGTTTCAGGTGCTCTTCACCTTTGAAGCTCTCACAGTAGATCTTGTAAATATCTTCCGTACCAGACGGGCGAGCAGCAAACCAGCCGTTTTCTGTTGTCACTTTCAAGCCGCCGATCGCAGCGCCGTTACCAGGAGCATGAGTAAGTCGAGCTGTGATTACGTCACCGGCTAGTGTTTCTGCAGAGACCATTTCTGGCGACAACTTCTTCAACACGTCTTTTTGCGGACCGTTTGCTACTGCTTGGATACGGTTGTACTTAGATTCACCGTGTTTAGCGGCCAACTCTTCGTAGTACTCTTGAGGGTTTTTACCCGTTACTGCTGTGATTTCTGCCGCAAGTAGACAAAGTAGAATACCATCTTTATCAGTAGACCACGGCGTACCGTCTTTACGCAAGAAAGACGCACCGGCACTTTCTTCACCACCAAAGCCGAACTTACCCGTATATAGTCCGTCAACAAACCACTTAAAGCCAACAGGTACTTCACACAGCTCGCGGCCCAGATCAGCAACAACGCGATCGATAAGAGCACTGGAAACCAGCGTCTTACCCACAGCGACATCTTTACCCCAAGCGTTGCGATGACGATATAAGTAGTCAATACAAACTGCCAGGTAATGGTTTGGGTTCATTAAACCTTTAGGTGTAACAATACCGTGGCGGTCATAATCCGGGTCGTTACCAAATGCTAAGTCGTATTCATCTTTCAGTGCTAACAGACCAGCCATTGCGTAAGGAGACGAACAGTCCATACGAACTACGCCATCTTTGTCCAGTGACATAAACTGGAACGATGGGTCAATCGCTTCGCTCACCAAGGTAAGATCCAGGTTGTACGCCTGACCGATTTGGCGCCAGTAGTCGATGCCGCTACCGCCAAGTGGATCTACACCAATTTTTAGATTGGCTTTTTGGATCGCTTCCATATCGATAACGTTAACCAAATCATCGATATACGGTTTGACTAAATCAACTTCAACGAACAAATCAGAAGACTTAGCTTCTTGCAATGGCAGACGTTTAACACCTTTTAAACCATCGGCAATAAGCTCGTTCGCGCGATCTTCAATCGCTTGAGTCAGCTCAGCTTCCGCCGGACCACCATGAGTAGGGTTATATTTGATACCGCCATCTTGAGGTGGATTGTGAGATGGTGTGATCACAATACCATCAGCTTTTTCGTCGTGTTTGATGTTGTAAGTCAGAATAGCGTGAGAGATGCCAGGAGTCGGTGTGTAGCCATTATCCTGCTGAACTATCACTTTAACACCGTTCGCAATCAAAACTTCGATAACGCTTGAAAACGCAGGCTCAGACAATGCATGAGTATCTTTACCCACAAACAGTGGTCCTGTTGTTCCCTGCTCAGCCCGTACCTCTGCAACTGCCTGAGCGATTGCCAGAATGTGGTTTTCGTTAAAAGTATGCTTGTCTGCAGTACCACGGTGACCTGATGTACCAAACTGAACCTTATGTTCTGAGTTGGTCGCATCGGGTTGAAGCAGGAAGTAATTAGCAACTAAGGCTGGAATATTATGAAGATCTTCCTGCTGCGCTCTTTGCCCAGCACGAGGGTGCATAGCCATATCTGACATCCTTTTTTAAAAATAGCAAACTAAAAAGCCTCATAATATATGCTAAATGCTACACATTATGAGGCTTCTATCAGGTTTCTTAAATTGAACCAGTTACTTTCTCTATCAAGTCCGGCTGGAAACCCATGTGCGTCATCACTTGCTCAACCATCTGTCTCTTACGACTGGTATTGTTATTGGTGATAACCCAAAATGGTGTTTCAGGAATGGCTTTAGGTTTCGTTGTATTGCCGTTAGCCAGCAAGGTTTCTTCATTATCAGCAAAGTAAACGCGCTTACGTCCCTTTACATTTGTCGCTTGTGCGAAACCTTCTGGATTTAACTTATGTAACGTTGACAGAACCAACATGAAGCGATCAATCGCTTTCTTAAGATCGGCAAACTCATCAGAGATCAACAGTGAGCGCATTGCCTTCACTGTGTCGATTTGTTCTGTCTTACCTGCATCTTTACTTACTACAATCCCTTGTGGCTTCTCTACTACAGGCGCAACTTTTGCTTCCTGCAACTGACCATCAAGGTTTAAAAGGCGTCGCAAAATATCCGAGGCACTTTCACCGATATGCTTAGTTTGACCAGCAATGTAACGGTACAGATCCTCATCAACCTCAATTGTTTTCATTCGCTTTTCACATTCTCAATGTTTAAACTCTGGGGAATTATACCCAAATCGCCTCAAGAAGCTAGGTTAAGCAAGAATGACTTGGCTCGCAGTCGAGATAACAATTTGAAGATCTGGTGATTCTGGGTCATTTGGGTATATAACCAGATCCTTGCGGATACTCCACGTAAAACTCATCACAAATAAGATAAAATGTCAGCATTACTCAACTATAAGCAAGAAGGCCAAGGCCAAACGGTTGTTTTGATTCATGGATTGTTTGGTAGTTTAAGCAATCTGGGACTATTGGCTCGCGATCTGGTCCAGGATCACTCTGTCATCAGTGTAGACCTGCGAAACCATGGCCTTTCGTTTCATTCAGATACACATACCTATACCGAAATGGCGCAAGACGTTGCTAATTTACTAGGCCATTTAGATGTTGAACCCTCCATCATTGTTGGTCACTCAATGGGTGGTAAAGTCGCAATGAAACTTGCAGATATTGCGCCACAGTTTGTTAAACAGTTAGTAGTATTAGACATGGCTCCCGTCGCCTACACGACAAACCGTCATGAGAACGTGTTTAACGGCTTACGAGCTGTAATTGAGCAAGAGCCAACCAATCGCCAGCAAGCAATGGATATTCTCGCTCAGCACATTGAGATTGACGGTGTCAGACAGTTTCTCTCCAAATCGCTTTATAAAGAAGGCAATAAAATGGCTTGGCGCTTTAACGTTAAAAGCCTGTCAGACAATTACGCAGAGATCATCGGCTGGCAAGAGATCACCCCGACTGAGATCCCGACTCTTTTTGTAAAAGGTGGCGATTCCGATTATCTAATGCCAGAGCACCAGGCAGCCGTACAGAAACAGTTTAAGCAAGCTAAAGCGCATATTATTGCTAACACTGGCCATTGGTTGCACGCAGAAAAGCCCGCAGAAGTCATGCGAGCGATTCGGAAATACATTACGGCTTAACAAATTGACAAGCTAGCATCGATTATTGAGATAACCCTTCTTGTAGTGCATTAACTTTACCGTTTAACAGTGGTATAGTGCGCGCAATAATTTTCGGCATGAAGGACTACAATGCTCTACGACTACATGGATATGCTCGAATCTATCGGGCTCGATCTTCTTTTTGCTGCTATCTTCTTCTTCATCGGGATGGCGATAAAAGATGTACTGAAGCAAGGCAATGTACCTGTTTTTGGTCGTCGTATTGTATGGTTAGTCCTTTTTCTAGGCTGTGCTGGCTTTATCGCAAAAGGTATAATTCAGCTGACTTGGGAAGGCTCGGGGTTAGGCTAACCCCTTAGTACCATAGCCAACAACAAACAATGTAAAGGTATAGACTCTATGGCAAGTGTAGGTATCTTCTTCGGTAGCGACACAGGTAATACTGAAGCCGTTGCAAAGATGATTCAAAAGCAACTAGGAAAGCAACTAGTTCACGTTCAAGACATCGCGAAAAGCAGCAAAGAAGACATTGATAACTTTGATCTTCTACTTCTGGGTATCCCAACTTGGTACTATGGTGAAGCACAGTGTGACTGGGATGACTTCTTCCCAGAGCTAGAGCAAATCGACTTCTCTACCAAGTTAGTCGCTATCTTTGGTTGTGGTGATCAAGAAGACTACGCAGAGTACTTCTGTGATGCAATGGGCACAGTACGTGACATCGTTGAATCAAAAGGCGGTACTATCTTGGGTCACACATCGACCGAAGGCTACGAGTTCGAAGCGTCTAAAGCACTTGTTGAAGGTGATGACAGCCAGTTCGTAGGCTTATGCATTGACGAAGATCGTCAGCCTGAGTTAACTGACGAGCGTGTCGAAAACTGGGTAAAACAGATTTACGAAGAGATGTGTCTGGCTGAGCTTGAAGGCTAAGCTAATACAGAACTTGAAAAGACCTCCTCTAAGGAGGTCTTTTTGTAAGTAATGATTATACCAATCGTAGTAAATAACTGGTCATTCTAGCTTGTTAAAACACTCGATAACTACCTTGAACTTTTTGATTGTAGAATAATTACTTATCGAAAAAGTTCGCCTTGTTCTCAAGCATTTTTCCTGCGCTATTTTTGAACACTTATTTACTGTGATTGGTATTATGAAACTTCTGTCGCGACTTCATCCTCTCGATATTGGGGCTTTTTGCGAACATAAAGCTTACGTTTCACTTCAGACACCACGTTCCCGTCCTGATCTTTGACATAAATGATGAACTCGGGAAACCATTTATCGCCACTACGTGTCCTTTTCAGTATCTCTTCAATCATTCCTTCTGAGATTTCAAAGTCGGCGAATAAATCACTGTGTCCCGGTTTAATAAAGTTTATGCTCGCCTCTTTATCCCAGACATAATATTCCTCCTTCAGAATCCCGATAAGCATCATTGAATAGATGGGATCAGTCAGAGAAAAGATACTTCCGCCATATTGAGTTCTATTAGCGTTTTTGTTCCACCAGCTGAGCTTCAAACGCACTTTTACCAACCGAAAGTCTTCGGAAATATGTAAGATTTTGATTCCAGATCCCCAAAATGGCGGCCAAAGGTTGAGCCCGAATTTTATGATGCCCGGTTTATAAATTTTGGCGATTCGCTTATCCATTGCAGTCCCTGCTCTCTACGTTACTGATGTTACTAAAATGTAACTGGTATGATCTCTAATATAATTGACCGATTTCTAATTTACAAAGAAAGAATATATTAACCCTTTGAAGTTCGTGGTTTAATGTTTATAGCGCTTCGCCTATAATGGTAGGAATATTGAATTCTGTTAAATCGCTGCAGATGATCCAACGGGAAAGTATATGTCAGATAATAATCAGGCGCTGAAGGATGCGGGCTTAAAAGTGACCCTTCCAAGGCTAAAAATTCTAGAAGTACTTCAGCAGCCAGACTGCCAGCACATCAGTGCTGAGGATTTGTACAAAAAGTTGATTGATCTAGGTGAGGAAATTGGCCTAGCTACGGTTTACCGAGTACTAAACCAGTTCGACGATGCAGGTATCGTCACTCGTCACCACTTCGAAGGTGGTAAATCAGTCTTCGAACTTTCAACGCAACATCACCATGACCACCTAGTTTGCCTGGATTGTGGCGAGGTTATTGAGTTTTCTGACGATCTTATCGAAGAGCGTCAAAAAGAAATAGCGTCTAAATACAACGTAACCTTAACTAACCACAGCCTTTACTTGTACGGCAAATGTGGTGACGGTAGTTGTAAAAACGATCCTAACGCACACAAACCAAAGAAATAAACACCAAAAAAGCGCTCATAGAGCGCTTTTATTTTGTCAGTTGTTCAGTTAGCAAATATAAAAAATGCCAGTCACAAGACTGGCATTTTTATTATGACTCGCAATTACTTAGCTTCAATTTTTGCCCATGTATCGCGAAGACCTACTGTACGGTTGAACACTAGGCTATCTGACGTTGACTCTTTAGAATCAGCACAGAAGTAACCCATACGCTCAAATTGGTAGACTTTTTCAGCCTCAGCAGAGCCAAGACTTGGCTCAACAAAACCGTTGATCACAACAAGGGATTCAGGGTTAATCGTTGCAGCAAAATCATCTGCAGCACCAGGGTTTGGTACAGTAAATAGTCGGTCATATAGACGAATTTCTGCTGGAAGTGCTTTATCCGCTGATACCCAGTGGATTACGCCTTTAACCTTACGACCATCAGCTGGGTTTTTACCCAGAGTATCTGCATCGTAACTACAGAAAATTGTCGTGATGTTGCCTTCAGCGTCTTTTTCAACACGCTCAGCTTTAATCACATAAGCACCACGAAGACGAACTTCTTTACCTAGCACCAAACGCTTGTACTTCTTGTTCGCTTCTTCACGGAAGTCTTCGCGTTCAATCCAAACTTCGCGAGTAAACGGTACTTCACGTTCACCCATTTCAGGTTTATTTGGATGGTTAGCTAATGTCAGGTTCTCAACCTTACCCGCTTCAAAGTTTTCGATAACTAACTTTACAGGGTCTAACACAGCCATTGCACGCGGTGCGTTTTCATTCAGATCATCACGGATACAAGATTCAAGAGAGCTAAACTCAATCATGTTGTCTTGTTTGGTAACACCGATGCGCTTACAAAACTCACGAATAGACGCAGGTGTAAAGCCGCGGCGACGCAAACCAGAAACGGTTGGCATACGTGGGTCATCCCAACCGTTAACCAGCTTTTCAGTCACTAGTTGGTTCAGCTTACGCTTAGACATTACTGTGTATTCAAGGTTTAGACGGCTGAACTCGTATTGGTGCGGACGACAATCAATTGTAATGTTGTCCAGTACCCAGTCGTAAAGACGACGGTTATCCATAAACTCAAGAGTACAAATTGAGTGTGTAATACCTTCTAAAGCATCTGAGATACAGTGTGTGAAGTCGTACATCGGATAAATGCACCACTTATCACCAGTTTGATGGTGAGTCGCAAAACGAACACGGTACAGAACCGGATCGCGCATAACCATGAAAGAAGAGCCCATATCAATCTTCGCGCGAAGACATGCTTTACCTTCTTCAAACTCACCAGCACGCATTTTTTCAAACAACGCTAGGTTTTCTTCAACAGGGCGATCACGGTACGGACTTGGTTTACCTGGCGCTTTCAGCGTGCCACGGTACTCACGAATCTGCTCTGGACTTAGCTCATCTACATACGCTAAGCCTTTATTAATCAATTCAATTGCATATTCGTAAAGCTTATCAAAGTAGTTTGATGAGTAACATACTTCACCACTCCACTCGAAGCCCAACCAGTTTACATCTTTCTTGATAGACTCAACGTATTCGATGTCTTCTTTTTCAGGGTTAGTATCATCAAAACGTAAGTTACATTGACCCTGATAGTCCTGAGCAATACCGAAGTTCAAACAGATAGACTTAGCATGACCGATATGCAGGTAACCATTTGGTTCCGGCGGGAATCGAGTATGCACGCTAGTGTGTTTACCATCCGCTAGATCCTTATCAATGATCTGGCGAATGAAGTTTGATGGACGAGCATCAGCTTCACTCATCTATAGCACCTCAAAAATAATAGTATTGTCAGAGAAAACGGTACTCTGTATCCGAACTAGGAATTACAGAGTGCATTGTTCCTAATGATCCACAATTCTAAACGATTAGACAACAAGAACTGTCATTAAAACGGCAATATTTATCGAGTTAGAGTGAAAACACAGCAGAACAATATAAAAAAGACCTCCCGAAGGAGGTCTTTCTAAATTTTGTGGCTACAAATTATTTGCATTATCGAACAGCAGATAAACTCACCACAATTTAGCTGTTAGGCAGGCAGATGAACACCACTTAAGTCTTCATCTTTTGATACGTTTTTCATCTCACCAGCCACAATCTCTGCTAATGGACCAAGAATCACTTGCAGGTTGTTCGTACCAAGTTTCACTACACCCATCGCACCTAAATCTTTCAGTGTTTTCTCGTTGATAACGCTCATATCTTTAACTGAAAGGCGCAGACGAGTAATACATGCATCAATCGAACTTAGGTTGTCATGACCACCAAGCGCTTTTAGGTATTGACGAGCTAACTCAGAAGAGTTGCTTGAACCGGCAACTTTAGAGGACGTTTCTTCGTCATCTTCACGACCTGGTGTTTTAAGACCAAACTTCACAATCACAGTACGGAACACGAAGTAGTACACCGCAAAGAAACCTAGACCCTGAACAATTAACATGAACCAGTTCACTGCCAGTGGGTTGCGAGTTGACAATACTAAGTCAACAAGACCTGCAGAGAAGCCGAAGCCCGCAATCCAGTGCATTGATGCTGCAAGGTAAACTGATAGACCAGTAAGCGCAGCGTGAAGCACGTATAGGCCAGGAGCTAAGAACATAAACGCGAACTCTAACGGCTCAGTAACACCAGTAAAGAATGAAGCGAACGCGGCTGCAATCATGATAGAGGCAACTTTTTCTTTATTCTTCGATTTCGCAGTATGGTACATAGCTAGCGCTGCACCCGGCAGACCAAACATCATGATTGGGAAGAAACCAGCCTGGTACATACCAGTCACACCAACAGTTGCCGTGCCTTCAGCGATAGACTTCGCGCCGCCAAGGAAGTTAGGGATATCGTTGATACCTGCAACGTCGAACCAGAATACAGAGTTCAATGCATGGTGTAGGCCCACAGGAATCAGAAGACGGTTAAAGAATGCATAAATACCTGCACCAGCTTCACCCATACCTTGAATACTTTCACCGAAGCTTACCAAGCCGCCATATACGGTTGGCCACACGTACATCAACACGAAAGCAATCACGATACCAGCAAACGATGTCAGGATAGGTACCAGACGCTTACCAGAGAAGAAGGCTAGAGCTTTGTGAAGTTCTACGTGTGAGAAACGGTTGTACAATTCTGCAGAAACGATACCAACTAAGATACCTACAAACTGGTTTTGAATTTTACCGAATGCCGCTGGCACTTCACTTGGGTCAATACCTTGAATTTGTGCTACTGCGCCAGGAGCAAGAAGTGTGGTAACCACAAGGAAGCCTACGAAACCAGAAAGCGCTGCAGCACCATCTTTGTCTTTAGACATCCCGTAAGCAACACCGACTGCAAACAGAACTGACATATTGTCAATGATTGCCGCGCCAGCTTTAATTAAGAATGCGGCTAGTGCACTGTTTGCACCCCAGCCATTTGGGTCGATCCAGTAGCCAATACCCATGAGTATCGCTGCTGCAGGAAGTGTGGCAACCGGCACCATAAGCGCCTTACCCACCTTCTGGAAGTATCCAAGAATATTCACCTTTAGTTCCCCCTATAGGATTAGATGTTCTGCTGAATGACTTATTTTAGCCGTTCAATTTAGTCCCTCTAAGTTTATGATATTAATTTTGCTCCGCAAATTAAAAGCTCATTGTTTGTGATCATAATCACCAGAAATACCCCTAAAAGAAGGTTTTTGCTAGCGAGATCATAAAACTTATTTTATTATACGAAAAAATGGCATATTAAAGATAAGATCCTCGCACTTTATGCAAGGAAAGATCAGTGTTATTTTGTTATCTCAGCGAGTAATCCACGGTAACTTCGCTCTGAAAAAGAATCATATAAAAACAGTTCATTTACTATTTTCAGCCCGTTACTAGTTAGTTACTCCACAATGGCCGAGATAAACGCAACTTGCTCAATGTAATTCGTTATCTAAGTTCAGTGATACGGACTAAGTAATCAAATGACTCAAGCAGTCACCATTAAGATAACAATACAGAAATTGATTTCTCATCTATAAGGACTAGCTGACTATGTACGCGCTAAGTAACTGTAAAATTTATACCGGTAGTGATGTTCTTACTGAACATGCGGTCATCATCGAAAACGATCTGATTCAATCTGTTGTGCCCGTTGCCGAATTACCGAAAGGCATCGAAGTGAAAGATCTGAACGGTGCCAACCTGAGCCCAGGATTCATTGATCTTCAGCTCAACGGTTGTGGCGGAGTCATGTTAAATGACGATATCACGGCAGAAACGATGCAAATCATGCATGAAGCAAACCTCAAATCGGGATGCACCAGCTTCTTACCTACTCTGATTACTTCATCCGATGATGATATGCGTGAAGCTATCAGTGCAGCTCGTGAATACCACAATAAGTATCAGAATCAGTCACTCGGCCTACACTTGGAAGGACCTTATCTTAACGTCGCGAAAAAAGGCATCCACAGCGTCGACTTTATCCGCCCTTCTGAAGAAGAGATGATTGAACTGATATGTGCAAATACAGACATCATCGCCAAAGTTACCCTTGCACCTGAGCTGAACAACCCAGAACATATTCGTCGACTGAAAGCAGCTGGGGTAGTGGTTTCAATCGGCCACACCAATGCCACTTACAAAGAGGCACGTAAAGGCTTTGAAGCGGGCATCAGCTTTGCGACACACCTGTTTAATGCAATGACTCCGATGGTTGGTCGCGAACCGGGCGTCGTCGGCGCAATTTACGACACTCCCGAGGTTTATGCAGGCATTATTGCCGATGGCTTCCACGTAGACTACGCAAACATCAGAATTGCTCATAAAATCAAAGGAGATAAGCTGGTTTTGGTGACGGATGCCACAGCTCCGGCAGGTGCTAACATGGATCACTTTATTTTTGTCGGTAAGAAAGTATATTACCGAGAAGGCAAGTGTGTTGATGAAAACGGCACACTAGGCGGCTCAGCGCTGACTATGATTGAAGCAGTTCAAAATACAGTTGAGCACGCAGGTATCGCTTTAGACGAAGCTCTACGAATGGCAACACTGTACCCAGCATCAGCAATTGGTGTAGAGGAACGACTTGGCCGAATTCGAACAGGCATGGTTGCAAACCTGACTGTTTTCGATCGTGACTTCAATGTAAAAGCGACGGTTGTTAACGGACAATACGAGCACAATTAAGCATGAATGGCGGACAAATTGGTAATGTAGATTTAGTAAAGCAGCTTAACAGCGCTGCGGTATATAGGCTGATTGATCAACAAGGCCCTATTTCCCGCATTCAAGTCGCAGATGTTAGTCAGCTGGCTCCCGCGAGTGTTACCAAAATAACCCGCCAACTTTTAGAGCGTGGCCTGATTAAAGAGGTCGCGCAACAAGCTTCTACCGGTGGTCGTCGAGCCATCTCTCTGACCACCGAAGTTAAACCCTTTCATTCAGTTGCTGTTCGGCTAGGACGAGATTACGTTCAGTTTTGCTTGTACGATTTAGGCGGAAACGCACTCGCCGAAGATCAGCACGACTTGCATTACACCAATCAGGAAGATTTGATTGCCGGTCTAATCGATTTACTGAAAAGTTTCGTTAGTCAACACCAAGACAAAATCGATCAGTTAATTGCTATTGGTATTACACTACCGGGCTTGGTTAACCCGACCACTGGTGTTGTTGAATACATGCCTAATACCGATATCGATAATCTTGCTCTTGGTGAAATCGTCAGCGAAAAACTGAATACGGCCTGTTTCGTCGGTAACGACGTCCGTGGGATGGCTCTCGCTGAGCACTACTTCGGTGCCAGCCAAGACTGTCAGGATTCGATCCTCGTGAGTGTTCACCGGGGTACCGGTGCAGGCATCATTGTAAATGGTCAGGTGTTCCTGGGCTTTAACCGTAACGTCGGTGAGATTGGTCATATACAGATCGACCCGTTGGGCGAGCAGTGTCAATGTGGCAACTTTGGTTGCTTAGAAACTGTTGCTGCAAACCCTGCAATCATCAAGCGTGTCAAACAGCTGATAGCACAAGGTTACGAATCTAGTCTGACCGAGCTCGAAAGCATTACAATTCAGGATGTATGTACTCATGCTATGAATGGTGATGAACTGGCAAAGCAAAGCTTAGTCCGCGTAGGCAACCAACTGGGCAAAGCCGTTGCAATTACCATTAACTTATTTAACCCTCAAAAGATTGTAATCGCTGGTGACATTACTGCGGCGCAAGAGATCGTATTTCCAGCAATACAGAGAAATATCGAGAACCAGTCTTTAAAAACTTTCCACAGCGGCCTTCCAATAGTCGCGTCACAAATTGATAAGCAGCCTACAATGGGCGCTTTCGCAATGATCAAACGCGCAATGTTAAATGGCGTTTTGTTACAAAAGTTATTGGAAGACTAAGTTTATACAACTAATTGAGTTACAATCTCGGGCTGTGTTCACACAGCCCGTTTTTGTATATCAGGAAACTTAAGCAACAAGCATGGAAATTATTCTAATTACAACGGCATTTGTCGCTGGCTATCTCGCGCTAAAATGCACGCTCCCTCCTCTCGTTGGTTTCTTACTTGCAGGGTTTGGATTACACGCATTTGGCTACCAGAGCAATGACGTAATCGTCAGCCTGGCCGATCTCGGCGTCACTCTCTTATTGTTTACAATCGGACTAAAACTCGATGTAAAAACTCTTTTATCAAAAGAAATCTGGGGCGGAGCCACCGCACATAACATTCTCTCTACTGCGGTGTTTACTATTGCACTTACGGGTTTAAAGTTACTCGGCCTCACCTCTCTAGCCGGGATGGATATTGGCCAGGTTGTTTTACTGGCATTCGCCCTGTCATTTTCGAGCACAGTTTTCGCGGTCAAAACACTACAAGAAAAAGGTGAGATGAGTGCCACATACGGTACCGTCGCAATTGGTATCTTAGTCATGCAAGATATCTTCGCCGTCGTTTTCCTGACCGCTTCAACCGGCAAGATCCCTGAATGGTACGCTATCGCACTGTTCGGCCTTCCCCTTCTTCGACCGCTGTTTTACAAATTACTCGATAAAGTCGGTCACGGTGAAATGCTGGTATTGTTCGGCATCTTCTTTGCGCTAGTGGTGGGGGCAGGCTTGTTCGAGCTTGTAGGCATGAAAGCAGATCTTGGGGCACTGATATTAGGTATGCTGCTTGCCGGACACCGTAAAGCCTCAGAATTGTCCAAATCACTGTTTAATATGAAAGAGCTGTTTTTAGTTTGTTTCTTTTTAAATATTGGCTTGTCCGCATCGCTGAGCTTTACCGGAATCGCGCTGGCTATTCTGTTCATTCTGTTATTGCCAATTAAAGGTCTGCTTTATTTCTTAACCATTAACTATTTTAACTTTCGGGTCCGTACCTCCCTGCTCGCTTCGCTGTCACTATTTAACTATAGTGAATTTGGTTTAATTGTTGGTGGATTGGCTTACAAAATGGGCTGGATGCCAAGTGACATGCTGGCGGCTATCGCGGTCGCCGTATCCCTGTCCTTTATTATCTCTGCGCCGCTAAACCGTCTGAGCAACAAAATCTACCAGCATTCCGGTAAGTGGTTACAAGAAACTGCAACGGAGAAACTCAACCAACGCGATCAGTTAATCAACCCCGGCCGTGCTCAGGTACTTATTCTGGGGATGGGTCGAATAGGTACAGGTGCCTACGATGAACTTTGCACCCGTTACGGCAAGATCTCATTAGGAGTAGAAATTCGTGAAGATGCCGCGGTTAAGCATCGTGCCGAAGGACGCAATGTCATCTCCGGAGATGCAACTGACCCCGACTTTTGGGAGAGGATTCTCGATACAGGACACGTTCAGCTGGTTTTATTAGCGATGCCTCACCACCAAGGTAACCAAACGGCTTTAGAGCAACTGCAACGCCGAAACTATAAAGGCCAGATTGCGGCGATTGCTGAGTACCCAGACCAGCTTGACGGTCTGTTAGAACAAGGTGTAGATGCAGCGTTCAATATCTATAATGAGGCTGGCAGCGGTTTTGCACGACACGTTTGTCAGCAACTAGAACCCAAGTTTACTCCAATAAAATAAGCGTTCATTTAGATTACCTCCGAAGCCTTCCGCTAAAAAGGAAGGCTTTTTTGTACACTTTTTATACCAAACTTTGATTTCATTCATCAAAAACACTTTATTATTAGAAAACATTCACACATCAAGAGCAATTATCATTTTTTTAATCACAAAGCGTTGCTTTTTTTACTCAAACTGGCAAATTGAAGCCATACCGATTAGAAATTATTTAGTTTAAAAGGATTGTTGTATGTGTTCAGTATTTGGCATTTTAGACATCAAAAGTGATGCAGCTGCATTACGCCCTATCGCATTAGAAATGTCGAAAAAACTTCGTCATCGTGGTCCGGACTGGTCTGGCATTTATTCTTCAGATAGAGCAATCCTGGCTCATGAACGCTTGGCTATTGTTGGACTAAATAGCGGAGCACAACCACTATACAGCCCTGATAAAAAGCTAATCCTCGCGGTAAACGGCGAAATTTACAACCATAAAGAGATCCGTGCACGCTACGAAGGTAAGTATGAGTTCCAAACGGATTCAGATTGTGAAGTTATCCTTGCTCTTTACCAAGACATGGGTGCTGAACTTCTTGAAGAGTTGAACGGTATTTTCGCATTCGTCCTTTATGATGAAGAGAAGGATGAATATCTGGTAGGCCGCGACCACATCGGTATTATCCCGCTTTACCAAGGTTACGACGAACACGGTAACTACTACGTGGCTTCTGAAATGAAAGCACTGGTACCTGTATGTAAAACAGTGAGCGAGTTCCCTCCTGGTTGTTACTATGGCTCTAAAGATAGCGAACCACAACGGTACTACATTCGTGACTGGAACGAATACGCTGCAGTGCAGGGTAACAGCACCAGTAAAGAAGATTTAACTGAAGCACTTGAAGCGGCAGTTAAGCGCCAGCTAATGACTGACGTACCATATGGTGTACTTCTGTCTGGTGGCTTGGATTCTTCCATCACCTCTGCGGTAGCAAAACGCTTTGCAGCAATGCGTATCGAAGATGACGAAAAATCAGCGGCGTGGTGGCCACAGCTGCACTCATTTGCGGTTGGCCTTGAAGGTGCTCCGGACTTAAAAGCTGCACGTGAAGTTGCAGAGCAAATCGGTACCGTTCACCATGAAATGACTTACACGATTCAGGAAGGTCTTGATGCGATTCGTGATGTGATTTACCACATTGAAACGTATGACGTAACGACAATCCGTGCATCAACGCCGATGTTCTTGATGGGTCGTAAGATCAAAGCAATGGGTATCAAGATGGTACTTTCAGGTGAAGGTGCAGATGAAATCTTCGGTGGTTACCTGTACTTCCACAAAGCACCAAATGCACAAGAGTTCCACGAAGAAACCGTACGTAAACTGCTTGCTCTGAACATGTTTGACTGTGCACGTGCAAACAAATCATTGGCAGCGTGGGGCGTTGAAGGCCGCGTACCATTCCTGGATAAAGAATTCATTGATGTTGCAATGCGCCTGAACCCAGCCGACAAAATGTGTGGTAACGGCAAGATGGAAAAACACATCCTACGTGAATGTTTTGAACACTACTTGCCGGAATCAATCGCATGGCGTCAAAAAGAGCAATTCTCTGACGGTGTTGGCTACAGCTGGATTGACACTCTGAAAGCAGTGGCTGAGGAAAAAGTAACGGCTCAGCAAATGGAGACGGCTCAGTTCCGCTTCCCTTATAACACACCAACGACTAAAGAAGGTTATGTGTACCGAGAGATCTTTGAAGAGCTATTCCCGCTACCATCAGCAGCAGAATGTGTTCCGGGTGGTCCTTCAGTTGCGTGTTCTTCAGCAAAAGCTATTGAATGGGACGAGTCATTCAAGAACTGTGTAGACCCGTCAGGCCGAGCAGTACAGACTGTCCACAACGACGCTTACTAATAGGCACTAACAGAAAGTAAAAAGGGCTGGTTTAACCAGCCCTTTTTATATTTGGTAAGATCAGTTATTTAAGTCTAAGTCATTGTTGTCGATACTGACAGGTACCGGCTTTGTAATCATCTGCACCAACATGATTGAGCGCTTTTCTCCGTCTTGCTCTTGGAAAATACCGTCAATACCAGCAAACTGCCCGCTCTTAACTCTGACCTTATCGCCAGGCTTAGGCATACTTTTACACTCGGCGTTTTCGCTACAATGCTTTTCTATTTGCTTCAACTCAAAGACCAGGTCACCCTGTACTTCTTTTGGTTGTGATCCAAACCGGACGAAGTCAACCACACCACGTGTAGAACGAACTGAAGTAAAGTTTGGCCCTTGCTGATAATCAAAACGCGCAAAGACATAACAGGGGAACAATGGCTCTTCGACTGTTTGTCTTTTACCACGTGAGATCTTCTCGACTTCAATTGTCGGGTAAAAGCACTCCACGCCCTGATTTTCAAGGTGTAGCTTAGCCCTGTTCTGCTCCCCTCGTTTACAATAAAGTAGATACCAACGTTTCATTATTACTAGCCATTTAATTTTTTCCGGATCGTAGCATTAAGCCGTAGAGTAGTCATGAACATTTCCCTTGCTGATAAATAAAGCAGCTAAATATTGATCAGACAAATCAATATTTCATCACATAAGTCTACAGGCAAAAGTGAAAAGTTAGTTTTCATTACCACAACAAACCAGAATTTATTCCGCAAAGTAAATACAAAACAGAAGCTTATATAGACACTTTGCTTTTTTTATAAAATTTTATTGTTTGTAAGTTGTTAACATGCGTTGTATATATTTGAGTCGCAACAAAATGTAACAACTATTATTAAAAAGGTCTTATGTCAAACCAACATCAATATTTTGGTCACCCGCGTGGCCTGTTTCTACTCTTCGGCACCGAGCTATGGGAACGTTTTTCTTATTATGCAATGCGTGCCATCCTTGTTCTTTACCTCACAGATACCACCATGAATGGAGGTCTGGGCTGGTCTACAAAAGACGCACTAGACCTTTATGGCATTTATACCGGCCTTGTTTACATTACTCCTCTTATTGGTGGATACCTGGCAGACAACTACTTAGGCCAGCGACGTTCTATTTTACTCGGTGGCGCTTTAATGGCGATCGGTCAGTTTACTTTAGCACTACCCGCAGATGCTCTTGGCTTGGGCTCACTGCATACCTTCTATTTAGGTCTCGCTCTGCTAATCGCTGGTAATGGTCTGTTTAAGCCAAACATCTCGACTATGGTAGGCGATCTATACAACGAAGGTGATAACCGTCGTGATGGCGCATTTACTATCTTCTATATGGGGATTAACTTGGGTGCGTTACTTGCCGGTGTCGTTTCTGGCTCAGTAACTAACTCATTCGGCTGGAAAGCAGGATTCATAGCTGCCGGTACAGGTATGCTTATCAGCCTTGTGATGCAAATGTTCTTTGCTCAATCATGGCTTGGTGATATTGGTCGCGTCCCTGCTGCAAAACGTGCCTTAGCGAATCAAAAGTCTACGAAGAAACAGCCCCTGACCAAAGAAGAAGTGGATCGACTAAAAGTCATTTTAATAATGGGCTTATTTACTATCGTGTTCTGGGCGGGTTTTGAACAAGCTGGTGGTCTAATGAATATTTATACCCAGCAGTATACGGACCGTATGATCGGTAGCTTTGAAGTTCCAACTGCCTGGTTCCAGTCACTCAATCCGTTCTTTATTATTACGCTGGCACCGGTATTAGCAGCGTTCTGGGTGAAACTAGGGAAACGCGAACCAAACTCACCGGTTAAGTTTGCTTTAGCACTGTTCTTCTTAGCGCTAGGTTTCCTATGTATGGTAGGCGCTGTACTTGAGCAAGGTGGCGACACTACAGTCAAAACATCAATGCTGTGGCTAGTGGGTGCATTTTTCTTCCATACGCTGGGTGAACTCTGCCTATCGCCAATCGGCTTGTCATTGGTAACCAAGCTTGCTCCTCTGCGTTTAGCATCATTAATGATGGGTGCATGGTTTGGTTGTAACGCGATTGCGAACTACGTAGCTGGCTATGTGGGATCGCATGTTGGTGAACTAGGTGCAATGGCAATCTTCAGCGGTATTGCCGCGAGCGCAACCGTCAGTGGTTTAATTTTACTGCTGTTCTCTAATACGCTAGTACGCTGGATGCATGGTGCTGAAAACCCAACAAGTACTGAAGAACAAGTCGAAGAGCCGCAAACACAAGTAGCTTAAGGTGATGTTAAAATGATAAAGGGTCGCGGTTGCGACCCTTTTCTGTAATAGAATTTCTGGAAAACGATCAAAGCTTACTGCGAACCAACTCTGCCATCATAGCGATATGCGAGTCATCATCATTCAGGCACGGAATGTAATTAAACGTTTCGCCACCAGCTTCTAAGAAAATCTCTTTGTTCTCACCAGCAATCTCTTCTAACGTTTCTAAACAGTCTGAAGAAAATGCAGGTGTCATAATATCGATCTTCTTAATACCTTTGCCGGGCAAGCTCTCCAAGGTTTTATCTGTGTATGGCTGTAGCCATTCTTCTCGGCCAAAGCGCGACTGGTAAGTCGTACCAATCTGGTCTGCTTTTAAGCCGAGTGCCTCACCCAGTAAACGCGTGGTCGTTTCACAGTGCTGAGGGTAGATATCACCGTTATCAGCATAGCGCTTTGGTATGCCATGGTACGAGCATACTAAATAGTCCCCTTGCCCATTCTCAGCCCAGTACTTGCGGACCGACTGTGCCAGTGCATCGATGAACATCGGGTGGTCATGATAATCCCGAATCAAGGAAAACGCTGGTATCACAGGCAGTTTCTTAAATGCTTTGGTTATTCCATCAGAAACCGCAGCCGTTGTCGTACCTGAGTATTGAGGATACAAAGGCAGGACGACAACCTCTTCAACACCCTGAGCGAGTAATGCTTCAAAGCCAGAATGCAGGCTCGGGTTACCATAAGTCATACCCAGTTCGACAGGAATGTCTAACAGTTGGGCAAGTTTCTTCGCCTGGCGCTTTGAGTACACCATTAAAGGTGAGCCATCTTCCATCCAGACTGACTCATACAGTTTTGCAACCTTTGGTGCTCGCACAGGTAGAATCACCCCATGCAAAATAGGACACCAAAGCCACCGTGTCATATCCACGACCCGGTGGTCATGAAGAAACTGGCTCAAAAAGCGCTTTACAGCAGGAGCGGTTGGTTCATCAGGCGTTCCGAGGTTAACCAGCAGCACACCTTGTTTTTTTATTTTTTGCATAGCGTCCCTTTGTTTCGAGCTCATACCAATGCCAATAAATTTCTGATGATAAAGATCTGCATTGGTATTATAAAAATGTATAAAAAAAGCGACCTTACGGTCGCTTAACTATAACAAAATTCTTGAAAATTTTGATAATAGGTAATACCTATTATGCTAATGCCTTCGCGATATCAGCACTTACTTCAGCAACTTGCTTAGTACCGTCGAATTTAAGGTACTTAGTGTTACCTGCTTCTGCTTCTTTACCGTAGTAATTGATCAGTGGAGCAGTTTGCTCGTGGTAAACACCCAGGCGTGCGCGTACAGTTTCTTCTTTGTCGTCATCACGAACAACAAGATCTTCACCTGTTACGTCGTCTTTACCTTCCACTTTTGGTGGGTTGTAAACAACGTGGTAAGTACGGCCAGAAGGTAAGTGAGCACGACGACCCGCCATACGCTCAACGATAACGTCATCAGCTACGTCGAACTCGATCACGTAATCTACGTCAACGCCCATTTCTTTTAGGCCATCAGCCTGAGGAATAGTACGTGGGAAACCATCTAGTAGGAAACCTTTTGCGCAATCGTCTTGAGCGATACGCTCTTTGATAAGGCCAAGAATGATTTCATCAGAAACTAGCTGACCAGCGTCGATAACAGATTTAGCTTGCTTGCCAAGTTCTGTACCTGCTTTGATTGCAGCACGAAGCATATCACCAGTAGAGATTTGCGGAATACCGTATTTTTCCATGATGAAGTTCGCTTGTGTGCCTTTACCTGCACCTGGAGCACCTAGAAGAATGATGCGCATGATTTATCCTCTTTAATATTTAAGATTTATACCGAAGCTCACAATAGCTGGACTTTCTATACACCAAGGCTTAGAAATATTTGCAACGATAAGTTTCGGTATAACGTTAGGCGGCAAAAATACACGCCTTAAGTCCGACATTCAAGTCACAGATTCTAACACAGGTTATGTGAGCAAAGAGTGAAATAAGACTAAAGAATGTTAACGGCCCCACTTTTACGCCTCTATTGACCATTAACTTAATACGAATAAGCCAAATTTTGCGATAACAAACAAAAAGCTCGCTATATGCGAGCTTTTTGATATCTGTCGACTATTACACCTTAGTCAAAAGCTTGTTGATCGCCCCTAAAAACTGCGCTGGGTCTTCCATTGAGCCACGCTCCGCGAGCATCGCCTGACCAAGAAGAACCTCAACCCAACGGCCAAACGCTTCTTCATCGGCTTCATCCGCCATGCGCTTAACGAGTTCGTGTTCCGGGTTAATTTCGAAAATGTATTTCACTTCTGGCACTGCCTGACCCGCAGCAGCAAGAAGCTTCGCCATCTGTGTACCCATCTCGAAATCATCCGTTACCACAACAGCTGGCGTCGAAGCCAGTTTGAAGGTTGTACGGACTTCTTTAACACGGTCACCTAAGTAAGACTTAGTGCGCTCAACGACCGACTTGAACTCTTCTTCCGTTTCTTTCTGCTTTTCTTTCTCTGCTTCGTCTTCAAAGTTACTCAGATCAAGGCCTGCTTTAGTAATGGACTGGAATTGCTTACCGTCAAACTCCGTCAGGTAGTTCATCAGCCACTCGTCAATACGATCGTACATCAGGATAACCTCGATGCCTTTCGCTTTGAATTGCTCCAAGTGAGGGCTGTTTTTCGCTGCAGCGTAGCTATCAGCGGTCAGGTAGTAGATTTTATCCTGACCTTCCTTCATACGTGAAACGTAATCCGCAAGCGCAACAGTCTGCTCTGCAGAGTCCGCCTCAGTAGACACAAAACGCAGCAGACCCGCAACTTTCTCTTTGTTTGCAAAGTCTTCAGCCGGACCTTCTTTCAGTACTAAGCCAAATTCTTTCCAGAATGACTGGTATTTTTCTTCGTCATTCTTCGCCATGCGCTCCAGCATTGTCAGCACACGTTTGGTACATGCGTTACGCAGAGACTGAGTCACTTTGTTGTCCTGCAGAATTTCACGTGACACGTTCAGCGGCAGATCGTTTGAGTCTATCAGGCCACGAACGAAGCGCAGGTAAGACGGCATAAACTGCTCTGCGTCATCCATGATGAATACACGCTGAACATACAGTTTCAGACCTGACTTATGATCACGATTCATCATGTCCCATGGCGCTTTAGACGGGATGTACAGCAAGCTAGTGTAGTCGTTCTTACCTTCTACCCGGTTGTGACTCCAAACCAGTGGATCGGCAAAATCGTGAGAAACGTGCTTGTAGAATTCCTGATACTCTTCTTCTGATATATCTGATTTGTTGCGCGTCCAAAGAGCTTGAGCCTTGTTAATCTGCTCCCACTTTTTCTCGCCGGTTTCATTGCCTTCTTCGTCACGAACGGCGCTTTGAATAGAAACAGGAATGCCGATATGGTCAGAGTACTTGCTGATAACTTCACGTAGACGCCATTCGCTCAAGAACTCTTTACCCTCTTCACGCATATGAAGAATAATGTCAGTACCACGAGATTCTTTAACGATATTCTCAATCGTGTACTCACCCTCGCCCGCAGAATGCCACTGAACGGCTTCTTCTGCTGAAAGGCCTGCAGCTCGGGTACGTACTGTTACCGCATCGGCCACAATAAACGCAGAGTAGAAACCAACACCAAATTGGCCAATAAGCTGTGAATCTTTGCTTTGCTCTTCAGACAATTTTGAAAAGAACTCTGCAGTGCCTGATTTAGCGATGGTACCCAGATGCTCTATTACATCATCACGGCTCATACCGATGCCGTTGTCAGAAATAGTCAGGGTATTTGCATTTTCATCGAATGACAGTTTAACGCCAAGTTCAGCATTGCCCTGGTATAAGTCCGGATTTGAAAGTGCCTGAAATCGCAATTTATCTGACGCATCTGATGCGTTAGAAATCAGCTCGCGCAAAAATATCTCTTTGTTGGAATAAAGAGAATGGATCATTAAATGAAGTAGTTGTTTTACTTCTGATTGAAAACCACGAGTTTCTTTATTTTGAGATACGGTTTCGCTCATGTTTGCTCCATAACTTTTACACTAACCAACCATTTCAGCAGGGAACATAACTACCTAAGCCTGATGAAATAGCCACACTAATATGTTCTTTAAGATGTGGCTGACAAATGTAAATTCAAGGTCAGAATGACTAAAAACAATGTTTTTTTAGATAAATTTAATTATCCTACCCGGCTAAAAGCATCTAAAAATACGTGCTTCTCTCCCGCACATACTTAGATATGTGTTATAAATCAAAATCATAGAAGCACTATCCATCTAAGAAGAACTAAATGACTAGCATTGGCACCAAGTTTCTACTTGCTCAAAGATTTACTTTTGATCCTAATAGTAATTCGCTTACTGACCAGCAAAACAGCAACGAAATTGTTCGCTTAGGAAGCAATGAAAGCCGAATTCTCCTGATGTTGGCAAAAAGACCTAACGAAGTATTAACCCGCAATGAACTCCATGAATACGTTTGGCGTGAACAAGGTTTTGAGGTGGATGACTCAAGCCTTACTCAAGCGATCTCTACCCTGCGTAAGATGTTGAAGGATTCAACAAAATCCCCAGAGTTTGTGAAAACCGTACCAAAACGCGGTTACCAGCTTATCTGTTCTGTTGAGCGGGCAAGCCCGCTCTCTTCTGATCGAAATGCGGAAACAGAAGAACGCAATACAGATAATGAGCCATTTGAAGAAGAACAGGTAACCATGTTTTCTGACTCAGTAGCCGAGACTACCATCACCGCGACTGAGAAAAGTGCTCCTCATAATGTTGAACCTCAAGTTCAACCTGTGGAACCAGCTAATAACGAAGTACAACCTAATAAATGGTTAGCGCGTGCGATGTTACTTGTGGCAATGTTGACCCCTATTTGCGTGATGCTGTTTACCCAGCCTGCCGAATCCAAATTCAGACAGATCGCGGTTTATCAACACGTGCCAATAATGACACCGTTGAACCACCCTCAAATTAATGATTGGCTGCCTTCCATCAAGCAGTGCGTTGAACGTTACGTAGAACACCATAAGAAAGACTCACTACCTGTTGACGTCATAGCGACGGGAGGCCAGAACAGTCAGCTCGTGCTGAACTATATCCACGATATTCAACACTCGTATGAGAACGTGACCCTGCGTATATTTTCCGGTCATAACGCCCAAGAGCCTGTAGACATCTGTAAATAAGGAAGCCGACATGAAGACAAAATTTGCATCTGCGGTTTTGGCCGTATCTATCCTGTTTAGCGGTTGGTTATATTGGGGAAGTGATCTAAAAGTTGAGCAGGTCCTTACCTCTAATGAATGGCAGTCAGAGATGGTCACACTGATAACCGACACATTACCCAATAACACTGTTGGCCCTCTGCGTCGTGTCCATGTTCAGTCGAACGTAAAATACCTGCCGAACGGCGAATATATTCGCGTTTCAGGTATCAAACTGTTTGCTCAGGGATCTACAGCTGAGTCCAAGATCAGTATTTCAGAGAAAGGTAACTGGGAAGTGAGCGATAACTACCTACTCGTCTCTCCGTACGAGTTCAAAGATATTTCATCATCGCAGTCAAAAGACTTCTCTGCTGAACAGTTACGCTTGATTACTCAGGTATTCAGACTCGATGCAGAGCAAAGCCGCCGAATTGATGTGGTCAACGGGAAAACCTTGCTTCTGACTAGCCTGAACCACGGTTCTACGGTACTGTTCAGAAACTAATTTCTTTGCATAACAAGGGGGCTAGATGCCCCCTTCATTTTATTACACATGGATTGGATAAACACCTTCACACTCTTCTTCGGCTCACTTGTCGCCAACACACTTGCATCTTTGTCCGGTGGCGGAGCAGGATTATTGCAATTTCCCTTACTCATCTTTTTAGGGCTCCCTTTTTCTATCGCGCTGGGAACCCATAAAGTCGCTTCGGTAGCCTTGGGCTTGGGAGCAGCAAGCACTCATCTGAAAGTCGGTACAATTCAGCTTCCCATTACGCTTTATCTGATTCTGGTTGGAAGTATCGGCGTCGTCATCGGGGCTAACATCATCGTCCATATTCCAGATGGCATTGCCGAGAAAATGTTAGGTTCGATGATCCTTGCTCTGGGTATCTACTCCAGGTTCAAGAAACAGCTCGGTCAGTCTGAAGTCTGCACACATCGAGATTGGCTAGGTTGGTTTGTAGGCGGATTCGGCTTAATGTTAATTGGAGTGATAAACGGTTCACTCACGGCAGGATCTGGGCTACTCGTAACCCTATTTTTGGTTCGTTGGTTCGGATTTGATTACAAGCAGGCGGTCGCTTACACCATGATTTGCGTCGGATTGTTTTGGAATGGCATCGGTGGCATAGCAGTCGTTCAGGCAGGAGCCCCTATTCACTGGGCCTGGTTACCCGTTCTGCTTCTGAGTTCCTTTTTAGGAGGTGCCCTCGGCGCTTGGGCAGCGACCCGATACAGCAACCGTGTTATTAAAATTGCTTTTGAAACCCTCACTTTTGCCGTTGGCATTAAACTATTGATTTAGGAAAATAAAATGGAAAAAGCCGTCATCAGTATTTACTACTGTCGTCAATGCAACTGGATGTTACGTTCAACCTGGCTGTCGCAAGAGCTGCTGCACACGTTCAGTGAAGAAATAGAATCCATTACACTGCATCCTGATACGGGTGGCCGATTCGAAATATTCTGTAATGGTCAGCAAATATGGGAACGAAAACAAGATGGTGGTTTTCCGGAAGCCAAAATCTTAAAGCAGCGGGTCAGAGACATTATCGCACCAGAGCGCGATTTAGGTCATTCTGATACTAAATAACCTGAGTTCGCGATAATCAGAGACTTTCGGACTTCCTATCCCAAGTTCAGATTACTTAAGGGAACTGAGGCTCCCTTATTGCTGAAATTTAAAATGGCTTGTACACACTAGAGCGTTGTCTGTGACAAAACCTCACCTTCTGGCGTTTTTACCATTAATGTTTTTTCGTACATTAAACCATAGCTACGCGGTAAACCATTACGAGGGAAGGTCATTGAACCCGGATTAAAGATAGTAATGCCATCTTGCAGCTCAGCAACCGGGATGTGCGTATGGCCATGAACCATCACATCTCCGTCTCGCAATTCAGGACGATTACTGCTGTTGTACAAATGGCCATGCGTTAAAAACAGACGCTGGCCAGTTTCAAGCAGTACCCAGGCATAATCCATCATCATCGGGAAGTTCAACAGCATCTGATCCACTTCACTGTCACAGTTACCACGAACAGCAATGATCTGCTTACTATATTGATTAAGAAGTTCAGCTACTTGTGCAGGATTATAGCCTTCAGGTATAGGGTTTCTTGGTCCGTGATACAAAATATCACCCAACAGAATCAAATGCTCCGCTTCAGACGCAATGAATAAGTCGATGGTCTCTTTGGTCGCAGGTACAGAACCGTGCAAATCTGAAGCAAAAAATAGTTTCACAGCATTATCTCCTCAAAAAAAGTGAGGCTATTCTACGTCATTCTGAGCGTAGCTCAACTAGCACAGACTTACTGATGACGTATAGATTCAATCAACATAGGCAATAAGTAGACCCAAGCAGCGTAACCGGCTCCGACAATAATCAGTGACCAGACAATCGTCGAGAAGAAGGTGGACTTCGCTACATGATGCAGCGGATCCGGCTCCCCACACCTCGGGCAGGTGTGAGCTCGTTTAGAGATTTCTTTTTCACAGACTGGGCACGGAACTAATGGCATTATAAAAATCCTCGACTATAAGCTTTGGGCACAAAGAATAAGTGCCAGTGAATACATATGCAACACCACAAATAACCAATACAGCTGAGATTGTTGACTTTCGCTGACTTGAGAAAAACTTAGTCCTGATTGGTACAATCTCTGACCATGCCATTAATCACGATGTTGTTGTAACTGACCATGCCGATCACCTCACCATCTTCGATGACAGGAGCTCGGCTAATGCCGAATCTTTCAAACAGCCTGGCACAATACTTCACGTTCATATCCGGTCCGACGCACAAAGCTGGCTTGGTCATGATTTCATAAATATTAGTACGTTGTGGCGCTCGATTATTTGCCAGCACTTTCTTCGCGATGTCATTCATCAGCACAATACCGTACTCATCATTGTCATCACGTTTCTTAACTACCAGTGCTTTTACCTGATATTTTTTGGCTAACGTGATGCCCTCATAAACAGTCATCAGCCCATCAACCATAACGTAAGTTGCAGCCATGACATCTCGAACTCGTACTATCGACTGATTACTCATAATTCACTCTCTACAACCTTGGTTAATGTCTCAACCTGGTGGGCCACTCCCACCGCATCTTCAATATCAATTTGAATTGCAATCCCCTGACCGGACTCTTTGTCAAACTCACCAACGTCACTGATGGTTTCTAATATATGCCGGGAAAGATGCTCCTCTACCACAAACAACAGCACATCTTTCTGAACTTCTAACGTTAAACCAAAAAACGTCGTCTTCTGATTCAATCCTTCGCCACGAGCATTGTTAATCACCGTTGCTCCTGTAGCACCGGCTTCTCGAGCCGCATCAAGCACCTTGTCTGTTCTGGCATCCTCAACAAACGCAAGTATCAATTTAAAGCGCATCTTCTTCATCCTCCGAAATGTCTCTATTAAGCCACTGAGTTATTTGCGCATATCCCATTACGGATATCATCGGAAACAAGCTGGCAAAGGCAATCAGACCAAAGCCATCTATCATTGGATTCCTCCCGGGCACTGTCGAGGCAAGGCCTAGCCCCAACGCAGTAACAAGCGGAACGGTTACGGTCGATGTGGTAACACCACCTGAATCATAGGCTAGAGGAACAATCATTTGGGGAGCATAAAAGGTCTGAACCACCACAACGATATAACCCGCAATAATGTAATAGTGAATCGGATCTCCGACCACAATCCGGTAACTGCCTAACGCAATACCAATCGCTACACCGAGTGCAACCGCTACACGTAAACCAGTTACACCGATACTGCCACCCGATACTTGATTGGCTTTTATCGCCACCGCGATTAACGACGGCTCTGCAATCGTGGTGCTAAAGCCAATAAAAAAAGCAAATGTGTATACCCAATAATAGTCAATCCACTCCAGCTTCTGCCCTAGTGAGACTTTGAACTCTCTTAAAAAGTCCGGTGTAGTTAACTGTACTGCCATGGTTTCACCAAGGGGGAACAGCGCCATTTCTAAACCGACTAAAAACAGAGACAACCCCACAATGACGTAGGCAAACCCCAAAAGCACTTTTCTCAGGTTGTTCACGGGACGGCGGAGTACAGCAAGCTGAAAACCGAAAATAATGGCGGCGATGGGGATAACATCACGAACAGTAGAAAGTAGGGTATTAAAAAAGTGCTCAAATGAAATCATGTCACAACCATCCCATAAATCATGACAAACATCATTGGCAGTAGTGAGGCAAAAGCTATAAGGCCGAAACCATCCAGCATTGGGTTACGCCCTTTGATTGCCGAAGCCAGTCCGACGCCAAGTGCAGTAACTAGAGGGACTGTAATGGTCGATGTGGTGACGCCACCGGAATCATACGCAATCCCAATGATAGACTCAGGGGCAAACCAAGTTAACACCACCACACCAACGTACCCGCCTATGATCATGTATTGGATTGGCCAGCCTTTGAGAATACGAAGTACACCGATAACAATGGCTATCCCAACAGACAAAGCGACGGTTACACGGAGGCCTGTCGCGTAGTCTTGCATCGATACTTCCGAGTTAATAATCATTCCTCCCTCTGCTGCGACTTGTGACGCTTTATCAGCAACCGCAGTCAACGCGGGTTCGGCGATGGTGGTGCCAAACCCTAAGCAAAAAGAGAAAAGCAGTAACCAGAACACACTGCCCTTTTTCGCAAATGCCTGGGCCATGTTTTCACCTATCGGAAAAAGCCCGAGCTCCAGGCCAAAAATGAAAAACGTCAGCCCTAACACCACGAATAATAAGCCGAAAAGAATCGAAACAAGATTTGGCATAGGCTCTTGCAATACGACTAACTGGAAGAACGTAATAACAACGACAATCGGTAAAAGATCGCGTGCACTATTAAGGAGAGCTCGAAAAAGAGCAACAAAGGCTTCCATGTCTCCTCCTTAGTGACCGTTTCAGAGTAACCTTAACTCGCCAGATGAGTTTGATATCCAACTAGTATCATTTTGGCATAAATTTTCTGTTACAAAGGAGAGCAGAGCAGCGTCATCAATAACAAACAGTTACAATCTTTCAATATGTGAAGTTGATACGAGTGCGAGATTTTTGTACTAAGGGCAAACTCGCGGATATTGCGCGAGTGAATATGATCAGGTGACAGGTAAACGGACTATAATATGCTCATGTTTTTAGCGTTTCATGAGGTGCCATGAAAATATTACTGACAGGCGGAACCGGGTTTATCGGCTCTGAATTGCTCAAACTGCTCACTACCCATCAGGTCGTGCTCTTGACTCGTTCACCAGAAAAAGCAAAGCAGCATCTAAACCACACCGACGTTGGTAATATTGAATATCTTGACTCTCTGGATAAACTTGCCGACCTCAACCATATAGATGCAATAATCAACCTTGCCGGAGAACCCATCGCAGACAAACGATGGACAAAGAATCAAAAAGACAAAATCTGTAAGAGCCGCTGGCAAATAACGGAGGCGATTGTCGAGCTGATCCACGCCAGCACAAAACCACCGGCAGTCTTTATCAGTGGTTCCGCAGTTGGATATTACGGTGATCAGCAGGAACATCCTTTCGACGAATGCCTGCATGTCAAAAATGATGGGTTTCCTCATATGGTCTGTGAGCGTTGGGAGCATATTGCCAAGCGTGCAGAATCGGAAAATACTAGGGTGTGTTTGCTGCGAACCGGAATTGTCCTAGGCACAAACGGGGGTGCATTAGCAAAAATGTTAATGCCATACAAATTAGGTTTAGGCGGACCACTTGGAAATGGTAACCAATACATGCCGTGGATTCATATCCTCGACATGGTCAGAGCGATCATGTACTTACTCAATACACCCCATGCACACGGCGCTTTTAACCTATGTGCCCCCCACCCTGTCACTAACCGTATTTTTAGCCGCACTCTGGCCAGAACGCTTAAGCGTCCCCATATACTGTTCACCCCGAAATGGGTGATGGATACAGCCATGGGAGAGTCATCCTGCCTATTGTTTGACAGCATCAGAGCCAAACCTAAAAAACTCACGGAACTGGACTTCCAGTTTACTTACTCAAGAATTGAGCCTGCACTTAAGCACTTGCTTCATGATCGAAGCTGTTGAATGATAAAGCGTATTGAACCTTTATCCTTAACTCAATTTATGAACAAATCCATTCTTATCACCGGTTGTTCGACCGGAATTGGTTACGTATGTGCCCATGCACTAAAAAAGCAGGGCTTTAATGTCATCGCATCATGCCGACACTCAGATGATGTTCAGCGACTGCAGTCAGAAGGTTTAACCTGCATACAGCTTGATCTCAATGACTCGACCAGTATTACTAACGGAGCTAAGCAAGCTATAGAGCTAGCTCAAGGGAAACTTTATGCACTCTTTAATAATGGAGCATACGGCCAGCCGGGAGCCTTAGAAGATCTCCCGACCGAAGCTCTCAAAGCGCAGTTTCAGACAAACTTTTTCGGTTGGCACCAGCTAGTGCAGGAAGTACTTCCCCACATGCGAACTCAGGGAGAAGGCCGCATCATTCAGAACAGTTCCGTACTTGGCTTTGCCGCTATGAAATATCGCGGTGCCTATAATGCTTCAAAGTTTGCTTTGGAAGGATGGAGCGATACGCTGAGACTTGAACTCGCCGACACCAATATAAAAGTTGCGATCATTGAGCCAGGACCTATAGAGACTCAATTCAGACACAATGCACTCAAAGCGTTTGAACAGTGGGTTAACGCAGAATCCAGCCCACACCGCGTCGCCTATGAAGGTCAGAAAAAACGCTTAGACAATGACAAATCCAATAACAAGTTCGCTTTGCCGGCAGAGGCGTGTATAGAGCCTGTCTTACACGCGTTAACCAGCGGTTCACCTAAAATCCGGTACCGCATAACCACACCGACTAAGGTATTCGCTGTATTGAAGAGGGTTTTACCGACGCGACTACTCGATAAGATTTTGCGACGGGCTGCTTAGAATATTTTTATTGTAGTGTAATTTCATCGTAACAATGTGATGTCATTATGAGCATGTAGGTTGAAAAACCTCATCTGTTCGAATCAATATCTAGGCAAATCTTTTACAGAAATGAAGACTAATTTCTGTATAGGTATGGTTAGATTTGGTATCGCCACCCAAACAGTTTTGTAGCAGTTTTTTATACTAATGCGAGACAACAATGACATTAAATCAGCTTAACTGGCTTAGTGTGGGTGTAGTGTTGGCTTTGTTCATCCTGTTCTGATACCTCACCCTACACGATAACTAAAGTGTATGGTCTGCCAATTTCATAGCACTTTCGCTTGCTATCGGATAACGCTGCTTCAGCAGCGTTTTTCCTTTATATACCCCAAACAGGTTTAAAGTCGTAGCCCGCTACTTCCTGATAATCGGAATCCAAACCTATTTAACCGCTTAGTTCAGGCTATTTAGCTATGCCGCTTGATTTTTAACTAAATCAACTCCATATCTAAAATCAAAGCTCGGAAACAAAAGCAAGGATACTCTGATGCAATCTCCATTTATCGTTGAGATAACAGAACATAACTTTCGTGAAACGCTTGAAGGATCAATGAACACACCCGTTCTGATCCACTTTTGGGCTAATGCTCAGCCAGAAAGCGCACAAATACTCCCTGAATTACAGACTCTGGCTCAACAGTACAATGGTGCTTTTACCCTCGCCTTACTTAACTGTGAAGACCAACCAGCCCTGGCCTCCCAGTTTGGGGTTCAGGTTCTGCCAACAATTGCCCTGTTTGTGAACGGTCAGGCAGTCGACGGATTAGGCGGACCTCAGCCTATTGATGCCATCGCAACCATGCTGCAAAAACACCTTCCAAGCCCAGACGAACAATTGCTTAAACAGATCATGGAACTTCTGCAAGAAGGTCAGCATGCAGAGGCACTGAGCATCATTCATACACTTCCGGCAGAGCTGCAATCTCGTGGCGACGTAAAACTGGCGACCGCAGACTGCCTGCTTGAGACCAAACAGTTTGATATAGCTCAGGAGTTACTAGGCTCAATCCCTCTGGAGTATCAGGATAACTATTACAAAGGCTTGCTAGCAAAACTAGAGCTGCACCTGCAAGCGGCTGACAGCCCTGAGCTCCAGCGCCTAGAGCAAGAGTACGAGGCTAATACAGAAAATCTGGATCTGGCGTGTGAGTTAGCGATTCAGTACAACCAGGTTGGCCGTGATGAAGAAGCATTAGAACTGCTCTGGAATATCCTGAAAGTAAACTTAGGTGCCCAAGACGGTGAGGTGAAGAAAACCTTCATGGATATCCTGAGTGCATTAGGCCAAGGTAATGCTCTAGCGGGTAAATATCGTCGTCAGCTGTACTCAATCTTGTATTAAATAAGATAGCTTCTGGATCTAATTAAGGCTGGTGTATTCCGGCCTTTATAGTATCAAGTTCGATAGTACCCGGCGCTTTTTAGATCTTCTCATTGTGTAATCACATCAAATGAGTAAAAATGAATCAACATATGCACATAAAGGAATATTCCATGTCAGTTGATCCGTTGATTACTATCGGTATTTTTGTCGTCCTTGCCATTGTTATTCTTTCATCCGCAATCAAAACCGTTCCCCAGGGAAGTAACTGGACCGTTGAACGGTTTGGCCGATATACCAAGACGCTCAAGCCGGGGCTAAATTTAATTATCCCTTTTATCGACCGTATTGGTCATAAGATAAGCATGATGGAACGAGTGTTAGATATCCCTGCACAGGAAGTGATCAGTAAAGATAACGCCAATGTAACTATAGATGCGGTCTGCTTCGTCCAGGTTGTAGATGCGGCGAAAGCAGCTTACGAAGTCAACGATCTTCAACATGCTATCAGAAACCTGACTCTTACTAACATTCGTACTGTGTTAGGCTCGATGGAACTCGACGAAATGCTCAGCCAACGCGATATGATTAACTCTAAATTGCTTGCTATTGTTGACCAGGCAACAAACCCTTGGGGTGTAAAAGTCACGCGTATTGAAATCAAAGATGTACAGCCACCAGCAGACTTAACGGCTGCGATGAATGCACAAATGAAAGCGGAACGTAACAAACGTGCCGAAATCCTTGAAGCAGAGGGTGTCCGTCAAGCCGAAATCCTCAAGGCGGAAGGCCATAAACAGTCTCAAATACTAAAAGCAGAAGGCGAGAAACAGTCAGCTATTCTGCATGCTGAAGCCCGGGAACGTGCAGCGCAAGCTGAAGCTCAAGCTACCACCATGGTTTCAGAGGCAATCGCGAAAGGTGACATGCAAGCCGTAAATTACTTTATTGCACAAGGTTATACGGAGGCTCTCAAGAGCATAGGCCAAGCGGAAAATGGTAAGATAATAATGCTACCTCTTGAAGCGACTGGTCTCATGGGCTCAGTAGCTGGTATTGCTGAAATGTTTAAACACCAGAATAAAGATTAAGAACCTCCTATGGACTTCATTAACTTACTCGACAACATTACATTCTGGCACTGGTTAGCGCTAGGATTTGGGTTGCTTGCTGTCGAGTTACTCGGGACAGCAGGTTACTTCCTCTGGCTTGGCCTTTCTGCACTTATAGTAGGAGGGTTGCTTGCGATATTACCGATGAGTTGGCAACTGCAGTGGTTATCTTTTGCCACTTTCAGTTTAGCGACGACCTGGCTTTGGTGGAGACGGCAGTGGAAGAAAGATAAAGAAGATGATCTGTCCAGAGACTTAAATCAAAAGTATAAACAGCTCATCGGCAAAACAGTCACGATCGATCAGGACTTCTCTGTGGGACTGAACCGTATTCATGTAGCGGATACCACTTGGTCTGCTCAATGTGAGCAAGGAATTCCGGCTGGTACGCGCGTAAAAATCGTTGCTGTTGATGGTATCATTCTGGTGATAGAGCCCGTATCTGATTAACTTATGTAAGAATAATGGGATGGAGATCATTCCATTACTTTTTCTGTTCACTACTTCTTTTATTTCATGTCTTTATTTAAATTCCTATTAAAAATAAAGTCCGCTACTACTTTCAACATCCTCTCAAAGCAATAAAAAAATAAAAATCACTATAAATAGTTAATTCAAATAGATATAAAGCCAATCACTCCAAATAAAACATCTAATTTTAAATAAAAAATAAACATCTAATAATTATTTTTTGATCTTTTCTAGTCTGGATACATACTTAGGTAATAAGCATAGTCGTACGATGCTTATATTTTTGGTAAGTAAGAAGACGAATTATGAAAGACGATAATGTTTGAACACAAGCTTAATACCAATTGAAGGCGTAGCTTATAAGGCATGGAGTAATAGTAGTATCACTTCTTGATTACATTACCAAACCAATATCAATGCAACCACACCCCTATCAATCTGGTCCATTAAGATATCACCACATTATCTCTTCTAATAGTTAACTTTTTAATATTTAATCTGAATAAGAAATTAATGATATGGGTATATTCCAAAATTCATTAATAAGTAAGAGGTTTACCATGAAACGAATAGCTACTTTAATATTTGCTTGCTTGGTATTTTCTTCACCCGTTTCTTTTGCTCAAAATACAGGACATGTATTTGGTGCCGGTGTGGATTGTACGTTCAGCGATGGTACTGTTAAACAATTACCTAGAGAATTATGTAAGATGTATGGTGGCGTATTTAAATAATCGCGACAAACTCAATTCATAAAAGAAGTTTATCTGGGAAGGTACTTCTCAGGTAAACTTCACTATAGTTCCTGATATTAGTATCACTGTTGTCTAAAACTTATAAAAGTCAGAACCAATAAAAGCGTCCCAACCTCTTTGCCACTCTGCTTTAATCATGATTTCTTGCGGCTGACCAACACATTGGCCGTTGTAGCGAACTCCTTGAATCCCTTTCTCAAATGCTTTAAAAGGATCACAATACTCTGCTTTACCAGCCTCATATCCGTGTCCGTATGCCTGCTCATCAAAAGTCACTGATTCTTTAAGTGTCGCTAATATCTCATTGTCATATTGATAGCCATTTGCCCCAAACCGCTCTCCTTGACCATACCAGTATTCTGACGCGGTTTTAGGGCTGCTACTGCAAGCTGTAATCGAAAGCAATGCAAGTATCATAACTAGAAATTTATTCATAAAGTCACTCCATAAAGTAGAGATAGCAATATTGCGAATATCTAGAAACGAAAAAAGCTGAGCAATTGCCCAGCTTTCTCTTTATTCACTAATTATTTTACGCCAAATGGCATAGTTAGAACTAGTTTAAAGTCTGTTTCATCGTTAAATGCGTTCGAGTATGGACCCCAATCTCCCGCATCTGAATCATTGTAGAAGTTAGTGTAGTAGAAGCTGATGTTAGCATCTTTAAGCGCACCACCTTGAATTGCGTAGTTTGCGAAGAAGCTGTATCCGTATTCTACTAGCTCATCGAAACCTTCTGCTTTAGCACCACCACCGTAAGCGCCGCTCAGACCTGCACTAAATCCGTTACCACCGATATCAGAGAAGTCACGAGATGCTGATAGGAAGAAAGCGTATTCGCCATCGTGGTTAAAGTCAGAACGGTTGTTCCACCAGATTTCGTAAGCACCGTTTGAACCACCGTATTGCTCAGTCAGACGGTAAGATAGGTTACCAACTTGGCCACGCTTATCATCAGAGTCTGCTGATGTGTAAGTCGCTTCCGCACGGTATGAGTACTGACCTGATGAGAAACTTGTCAAAAGAGCAGCCTGGAACGCCGTGCTGTCAAACTGGTTGTCATCATCAACTACGTATAGTTGTGGAGACCAGTATAAACCGCCATCTGTAGTGCCTTTCACTTTAACATGGAAGTTCTTACGGTCGCCGTCAGTAAGGCCGCCGTAACCTGCATCAAAAGAGATACCGTTGTCTAGAGCGTAACGTGCACCAAATGAGTAAACATCGCCTACGTCTTTACCTGCGCCACCCCAGAAAGAACCTTCGTTGAATTCGTAAGTTTCTTTGAACCATGGAGCTTTGTATTGATCAGCATAAACAAAACCTAGAGCAAGAGCGCCAAAGTTTGCACCGATTTCACCACCACGGTATGTACCAGGAGCAAATGACCAGTTTACACCTAGAGTACTAGGAACTGATGGCTGGAAGTAACCTAGCTTAGCGTTAAAGTTTTCACCCAGCTTGAACTTAGCAGCAGCTGTAGCAAAAGAAACACCATTATCAGTTTCGTATGAATCACATGAGTTACCAGCACCGTAAGGAGACTTACAGTCAAAGAAGTTCATCTCGTGTTCAAATGAAGCGTTATTCCACATATCAAATGTTGAGTAGATAACTGCATCAAAACCAACTGTGTCTGCCACGTAGCCAGAGTGGAAACCAAGGTTAGCAAAAATAGAACCGTGGTCTAAGTTAGCAACTTTAGATGTATCATTTCCGTTTTCATCTTTACCTGCACGGTCACGTGCACGCATAAACAAGTTTACGTTACCACTGATAGTAGACTCAGTGAAAAACTCTGAAACTGCGCTTGAGTAATCTGGCCCTACAGGATCATTAGCCATAGCAGGAGCAGCAACCACCGCCCCCATCATCGCTGCAGTAAGAGCAGATACCTTAAAAAATTTGTCCATGGAAAAACTCCTAAAATAGATATAGCTGTTTTTTCAATCTCACCTTAAGTTGGCCGCCGAAGGAGAGAAGTATTTTCGTGGTTAAGCTTCGTTATTGCTAACTCCGCTTTTTTAGTTCCTGCATACACACTGTGTATCACACGCCATCAAGACTAACTTCGCGGCTAAAAACATCCAAATGGAACTTATTTTTTTTCTAAAAAAATATGAGCCACAACAAAGTTCCATATAAGTTGTTGATCCAGATCTGATTTTTATAACTGACAAACCCATCATAAATTATATCCAATTAAATCAATAAGATAAGATAAGACAAACCTCTCCACATGAAGTGGCTCGCAGAGTTACAAATAAAATGGCGCAGATATATTAAGGAGAGATCTTGATCACTGAAAAGCTAAAAATGAGAAATAGCAGGACTTGTTTCAACATAAAGAAAAAGCCCCAGAATATTACTTACTGGGGCTTTATATCTACTGAAAATCTTTGGAATAAACTTAATTCATCAAATCGAGTAAGTCCTGCTCGGTTTTAATTTCAACGCCTAGATCCTGAGCTTTTGCCAACTTGGAACCTGCATTTTCACCGGCAAATAAGATATCTGTTTTTTTGGAAACACTGCCCGTCACTTTCGCACCAAGCGCTTGTAGAGCTTCTTTTGCTTCAGAGCGACCCAGTTGAGAAAGTGTACCTGTCAAGACGACTGTCTTACCCTCCAGAGGCAACTCAGCACCTTGCTCAGGAACACTAATCTCCGGCCAGTGGATACCCTGTTCCAGTAAGTCTTGGACGACAGCTTGGTTTTTCTCTTCGCTAAAGAACGTGGTGATATGTTTAGCCACTACGACGCCAATATCTTGTACCTCAATTAGCTGTTCTTCAGTCGCCGATTGGATCATTTCAAGTGACTTGAAATGCTGCGCTAAATTAGCTGCAGTCGCCTCACCAACTTCTCGGATACCCAATGAATACAGAAAGCGCGGCAAGGTCGTTAACTTCGACTTATTTAATGCATTAACAATATTTTGCGCTGACTTTGGTCCCATACGCTCTAATACCGTCAAAATACCTGCGGACAACTTAAACAGATCCGCTGGCGTTTCCACCATTTCGCGATCCACGAGTTGTTCAATAACTTTATCGCCAAGGCCATCCACGTCTAGTGCTTTACGGGAAACAAAATGCTTCAAGGCCTGTTTACGCTGCGCCTGACAAACCAAACCGCCAGTACAGCGAGTTACCGCTTCCCCTTCAATACGTTCCACATGCGAACCACACACAGGGCACAAAGAAGGGAACACAATATCACGTGCGTTTTCTGGACGACGTTCACGAATGACTGATACCACCTGAGGTATCACATCACCAGCGCGGCGAATCACGATCTGATCACCGACTTTCACTTGCAGACGTTCAATTTCGTCCGCGTTATGCAGCGTAGCGTTACTGACTGTCACGCCACCTACAAAAATCGGCTCTAGCTTCGCTACTGGTGTAATCGCACCAGTACGCCCCACCTGAAACTCCACTTCATTAAGCGTGGTTATCTCTTCCTGCGCGGGGAATTTATAGGCTATAGCCCAGCGTGGAGCACGAGCGACAAATCCCAATCGTTCCTGAATCGCAATATCATCAACTTTGATCACGACCCCATCAATTTCATACGGTAACGCATCGCGGCGCTGTAGTATGTCTTGATAGTACGCTTTGACTTCAGCCAAGTTGTCTACACGCTTAGTCTCTGGGCACATTGGCAGGCCCCAGGACTTAATCTGCAGAAAACGTTCGTAATGACTCTCCGCTAACTCTGCCCCCTGAACAACGCCAACGCTGTACGCATAGAAGCTAAGTGGACGAGAAGCAGTAATCCGCGAATCTAACTGACGAAGACTACCTGCGGCAGCGTTACGCGGATTAACAAATACTTTGTCGCCTTTTTGGCGAGCTAATTCGTTCAGTTTTTCAAAACCGGCTTTTGGCATGAATACTTCACCGCGAACTTCAAGGCGGTTCGGCCAGTCATCACCCCTCAGTTTCAACGGAATCGCATTAATAGTTCGGACGTTTTCAGTGATGTTTTCACCTGTTGTGCCGTCACCACGTGTCGCAGCTTGGACAAGAACGCCGTTTTCATACAGTAAACTCACCGCTAAGCCATCTAATTTTGGCTCACAACAGTATTGCTTGATAGTTTGACCAACTACGCGGTCTTGTGCACGCTTGTGGAAGCTGTCTAACTCACCATCGTCAAATGCATTATCTAAAGACAGCATTGGTACTTCATGTGTCACCTGGCTAAATTCAGATAACGGCTTACCACCAACACGTTGACTTGGAGAATCAACGGTGACTAATTCTGGATTTTGAGCTTCAATTTCCAGTAATTCACGCATGAGGCGATCATACTCAGCATCAGGAATCTCTGGGTTATCTTCCACGTAGTAACGAACAGCGTGGTAATGCAACGACTCTTTTAGTTCTTCTAATCGTTGAAGTACGGATTCAGACATATTAAAGCCCCGTGTAATGTCAATCGGTGAGGTTTGGAATCGAAGAAAAAAGGCTCCAATCGGAGCCCTTAATTATTTGGTGTTAAGATTATGCGTTCGCCGCCTTAAACTCAACTATTTGACGTCTATATGCGGCCAAACGATCAGGTGTCATCAGATTTCTATGATCATCCAGAACGTTACCGCCCATATCGTCAGCAATCTGTTGAGCTGTACGAAGCATTAAGTTGAAGTTCTGCTCGGCTTCACCAAAGCAAGGTAACGTCATAAAGAATGAGATTCCTTTTGTTGTGAAATCTGCGGGGTCACTGTGTTCCAGCGTACCTGGCTGCATCATGTTAGCAACACTGAACAGCACTTTATCGTTACCGGAAAGATCAACGTGGCGGTGGAAAATATTCATCTCGCCGTATATAAGACCATTTTGCTGCATACTATCAAACAGCTGTGTACCAACGAAAGGCTCTTCACCAGCACAATGCACGTTAAGTACAATCACTTGCATTTCTGGTTCCTCAGCTTCTGGCTTAGGATCCTCCTGAAGAATTGCAGTATCAGACTCTTCAGCCACATTCAGCTCCTGAGCTGACGTTTCAACTTCTGATGGTGCCGCTTCATCTATGCTCGGCTGAAAGTCCTGTATTACAGGTTCTTGAGCGACGACCTTATCATCAGGGCTCATCTCTGCTACAAATTCTAGGAGCTCTTCTGGCTCGTCCTTGAACGGTTTCTCTTCCGGAATACCGCCTAGCAAAGGATCTGAGTCTATCTTAGTGTCAAACGTATTATCCACCCCAAAGTCAGGCTCTTTGCGATCTTTACGAATGATTTCAAAATCATCTTGTGGATCAGATGCAAAATTACGCTCTTGTTCGACTAAGTCTGCTTCCCCCTGGTCAACGTCCAGTTTGCCAAGTGGCTTATTGCCAAATTTTGCTTTGCCTTCTTTTTTGCTGCTCCAAAGACCATGAAACAGCAACGCCGCGATGGCTAATACGCCAACAACAATGAGTACGAATCGCAATTCCTGCATTATTTACTCTCAATTTTACTTGTTTGCGCTACTCGAAGTTCCATGAGCAGCAATCCAAGTGTAATAATTCTGAATGATAGGTTTACTTTACCAAAACTATATGGAGGTTTAGAACAACTTAATGCAAGAAGTTCACTTTTTTGTTGTGATTCTTGCCACGAATCCACTTTACGAAAGAGCATTTGTTAAGGCATTGAAAGAAAAGTAGCGACAGGTACAATAAGTTCTCATTTTCTCAACGCGAAATGGATATGACGTTAAATAATCAGCCAAGAACCGGATTCGGTTATTTCTTCTATGGAATAAAGCTAGCGCTATCACCGAAGATCAGACGCTTTGTTATATTACCTTTGCTTACAAACGTCCTTATTGTTGGTAGTGCAATTTTCTATCTATTTTCCCACCTAAATGGGTGGATCGAAGGCTGGATTGGTCAACTGCCACAGTTTTTATCTTGGCTTACTTACATACTTTGGCCTCTACTCGCATTGACAATACTTGCGACCTTCTCTTATTTCTTCAGCACACTAGCGAACTTTATCGCCGCACCATTTAATGGTCTTCTGGCTGAAAAAGTAGAAGAGAACCTGACAGGGCAAAAACTCAATGATGACGGTTTTTCCGCCGTGATTAAAGATGTACCGCGAGTCTTGGCTCGCGAGTGGAGAAAACTGCTTTACATCCTACCTAAAGCAATAGGTTTATTCCTACTGCTACTTATCCCGGCACTAGGGCAGACAGTAGGGCCATTTCTATGGTTTTTCTTTACTGCCTGGATTTTGGCTATCCAGTACTGTGACTACCCATTCGATAACCACAAAATCCCGTTCAACGATATGCGTTACAAATTGAAACAAAAACAGGGGAAAGCATACGGATTTGGTATGTTGGTTTCTGTATTTACTACCATCCCAATTCTGAACCTCATTGTAATGCCCGTTGCAATATGCGGTGCCACTGCAATGTGGGTCACAGAGTTTAAGCATCAGGGATAAACTATTCTTGGTCAGAAGCAAAGGAAAGGCAGCTGGTTTTCCCTTTCCTTTGCAGGAAGTTAAGACAAGCTAATAAGATATAACTTTTTAATCCTTTTCCTTTTTTTTATACCTAATATTCTTCTCAATATATTCACACAACGTGTAATGAAGGAACATCACTATGAGCAAGATCTACGAAGATAACTCTCTTACCATTGGTAACACTCCCCTGGTTCGCTTAAACAAAGTGAGCAAAGGTAACGTTCTGGCAAAAATCGAAGCGCGTAACCCAAGCTTCAGCGTTAAGTGCCGTATCGGTGCAAACATGATTTGGGATGCAGAAAAATCAGGCAAACTTAAGCCTGGCGTAGAACTAGTAGAACCAACCAGTGGTAACACAGGTATCGCATTAGCTTTCGTAGCAGCCGCTCGCGGTTACAAACTAACTCTTACTATGCCTGAATCTATGAGCCTTGAACGCCGTAAGCTTCTTAAAGCATTAGGTGCAAACCTAGAACTGACTGAAGCGGCAAAAGGCATGAAAGGCGCAATTGCTAAAGCGGAAGAAATCGTCGCGAGCAATCCTGAAAAATACCTACTTCTACAACAGTTCAACAACCCTGCTAACCCGGAAATTCACGAGAAGACAACTGGTCCTGAAATTTGGGAAGCAACTGACGGCGCAATCGACGTGCTTGTCGCTGGTGTTGGTACGGGTGGTACTATCACTGGTACAAGCCGTTACATTAAAGGCGAAAAAGGTAAAGCGATCACTTCTGTTGCTGTAGAGCCGACAGAATCACCAGTTATTACCCAAGCACTAGCAGGCGAAGAAATCCAACCAGCGCCACACAAAATCCAAGGTATCGGTGCAGGCTTCATCCCTGGCAACCTAGATTTGGAACTTGTAGACCGTGTTGAGCAAGTTACTTCTGAAGAAGCAATTGAGATGGCTCGTCGCCTAATGGAAGAGGAAGGAATCCTTGCTGGTATCTCTTCTGGCGCAGCAGTAGTTGCAGCAAACCGTATTGCAGAACTTCCTGAATTTGAAGGAAAAACTATCGTAACAATCCTACCAAGCTCTGGCGAACGTTACCTGAGTACTGCACTATTTGCCGGTATCTTTACCGAAAAAGAGAACCAACAGTAAAACTGGTCCAAATCAATTTTTCGTTTAAAAAAGCCCCACTCAGGGGCTTTTTTGTTGATCCCTTCCCCACCTTTGGTAATATCAGGGTGTTTTATTTCTAGCTTCAAAATAAAGAAGCAGAACACAAAAAAGTTTCAAAGTGATTACGCACGCAAACAATTGCGTAGTTACAAAACTTTTGACTAGTATCAGTATTGACACGCTTTGAAATCTCCCGTGCTAGCGCACTAGATATAAAGCAGTTAAGCTAAATCTAGTCACTACTAACAAAAAAATACATTTATTGGGGTATATCACATGTACGAGAAGCAAGTAGAAATCACAGCAGAAAACGGTCTTCACACTCGTCCAGCTGCACAGTTTGTTAAAGAAGCAAAAGCATTCGACGCAGACATCACTGTGACTTCTAATGGTAAAAGCGCTAGCGCTAAGAGCCTATTCAAACTACAAACACTAGGTCTGGTTAAAGGTACTCAAGTAACTATCTCTGCTGAAGGCCCTCAAGCTCAGCAAGCAGTTGACCACCTAGTTGCTCTGATGGACCAACTACACTAATCAGGTCTCCTACTCCAAAAGCCATTTTGTGAAAACAAAATGGCTTTGTTGGAAATAGGCTCAAAATTAAGCTAAAACTAATTCGTTAGCACACCCATTTTTCTCCCGTTTTATAAAGTTGACCAAACTTAAGGTAAGGCTATGATTTCAGGCATCCTAGCATCTCCTGGTATTGCAATCGGTAAAGCACTACTACTTCAAGAAGATGAAATTGTCCTAAACACAAACACTATTTCTGATAATCAAGTAGAAGCTGAAGTTCAGCGTTTCTTTGACGCTCGTGATAAATCTTCCGCTCAGCTAGAAATTATTAAGCAAAAAGCACTTGAAACGTTTGGTGAAGAGAAAGAAGCGATCTTTGAAGGTCATATCATGCTTCTTGAAGATGAAGAGCTAGAAGAAGAGATCCTAGCGCTTATCAAAAACGACAAGATGACAGCGGATCACGCTATCCACTCAGTTATCGAAGAGCAAGCAACAGCACTTGAATCTCTAGACGATGAGTACCTAAAAGAGCGTGCTACTGACATTCGTGACATTGGTTCTCGTTTCGTAAAAAACGCACTAGGTATCAACATTGTTTCGCTAAGCGACATCAACGAAGAAGTGATCCTGGTAGCATACGACCTAACGCCATCTGAAACAGCGCAAATCAACTTGGACTACGTTCTTGGTTTCGCATGTGATATCGGCGGCCGTACTTCTCACACGTCAATCATGGCACGTTCTCTTGAACTTCCGGCTATCGTTGGTACTAACAACATCACTAAGAAAGTTAAGAATGGCGACATGCTGATTCTTGACGCGATGAACAACAAGATTGTTGTTAACCCATCTGAAGCAGAACTAGAGGAAGCAAAAGCTGTTAAAGCAGCATTCCTGGCTGAAAAAGAAGAGCTAGCGAAACTGAAAGATCTGCACGCAGAGACCACTGACGGTCACCGCGTAGAAGTTTGCGGTAACATCGGTACTGTAAAAGACTGTGACGGTATCATCCGTAACGGCGGTGAAGGCGTTGGTCTGTACCGTACAGAGTTCCTGTTTATGGATCGTACTGCGCTACCAACTGAAGATGAGCAGTACCAAGCGTACAAAGAAGTTGCTGAAGCAATGAACGGTCAAGCTGTGATTATCCGTACTATGGATATCGGCGGCGATAAAGATCTACCATACATGGATCTACCTCAAGAGATGAACCCGTTCCTGGGCTGGCGCGCGGTACGTATCAGCTTGGATCGTCGTGAAATTCTTCGTGACCAGCTACGCGGCATCCTTCGCGCATCAGCACACGGTAAACTACGTATCATGTTCCCGATGATCATCTCTGTAGAAGAAATCCGTGAGCTTAAAGCAGCAATCGAAGAGTACAAAGCTGAGCTACGCGCTGAAGGCCATGCATTCGACGAAGAGATCGAAATCGGTGTTATGGTTGAAACTCCAGCAGCTGCTGCAATTGCGCACCACCTGGCAAAAGAAGTGTCATTCTTCTCTATCGGTACTAACGACCTAACTCAGTACACACTGGCCGTTGACCGTGGTAACGAAATGATTTCTCATCTTTACAACCCGCTATCACCAGCTGTACTGACTGTGATTAAGCAAGTTATTGATGCTTCTCACGCAGAGGGTAAATGGACTGGTATGTGTGGTGAGCTTGCAGGCGATGAGCGTGCAACACTTCTGCTTCTGGGTATGGGTCTGGATGAGTTCTCGATGAGCGGTATCTCTATCCCTAAAGTGAAGAAAGTTATCCGTAACTCAAGCTTCGCAGAAGTGAAAGCGATGGCTGAAGAGGCACTTTCTCTACCGACAGCAGCTGAGATTGAAGCTGTAGTAGAAAAGTTCATTGCAGAGAAAGCTGAATAATACGTAGTACCAAGTAATTCAATACTTAATGGCTGTTAGACGGCGAAAAAAGTCGTCTAATGAGCTATATTGGTATACTATTATTCCAAAGAATAAAACTAAACCTTAGGAGCATGACACAATGGGTCTGTTTGACAAACTTAAGAAGCTTGTATCTGATGACAGCGCGGACGCTGGTGCAATCGAAATTATCGCACCGCTTTCTGGTGAAATCGTAAATATCGAAGACGTGCCAGATGTTGTTTTCGCAGAGAAGATCGTTGGTGACGGTATTGCTATCAAGCCAGCAGGCAACAAGATGGTAGCTCCTGTAAACGGCACTATCGGTAAGATCTTTGAAACTAACCACGCTTTCTCTATCGAATCTGACGACGGCGTTGAGCTTTTCGTTCACTTCGGTATCGATACAGTGGAACTTAAAGGCGAAGGCTTCACGCGTATCGCTGAAGAAGGTCAATCGGTTAAAGCTGGCGACACTATCATTGAATTCGATCTAGCTCTTCTGGAAGAGAAAGCGAAATCTACGCTGACTCCAGTTGTTATCTCTAACATGGACGAAATCAAAGAGCTGAACAAGCTTTCTGGTTCTGTAACTGTTGGTGAAACTCCAGTTCTACGTGTAACTAAGTAATCTTTACTTAGAACAGACACTAAAAAACGCTGCCATTGGCAGCGTTTTTTTATATTCCAATCACAGTAAATAGATGGTCAGTTTAGCAGCCCTATGGCCGTACTTGGTCTCTGTTTAGCTTGCGCTAACAATGCCGTTGTAGCGTCTTGCAAAACTTGTGAGCGTAGCATTTCCGTTGATTCTCGAGCAAAATCCGTGTCGCGAATTCGTCCCCTTGATTCAGAGACACTTATGTTAGTCGTGTTTAAGTTATTGATGGTTCCGTTAATCCGATTCTGAAACCCTCCGATCTCACTTCGGTGCGCATCCACGTACTGAAGGGCAGCATCTATAACGCTTATGGAGAGCTGAGCCCCTCCGACGGTAGACATATCAAGGTCATCGACTGTTACCAGCTCACCAGAGCCTAAGTCTATCCGATCAGCGAAATTACCTTTCCATCTCACGCCTTCTGGTGCGTCTGCAGTTGATGCAAAAAATTGCAGCTGGTGCTCTTGTGTAACAGAAGCACTGAACGCTGACTGCTGAGCATTAATATAGGTCGCGACCTCTTCCAGTCCGTCACCTAACTTAAGCTGCAATTCCTTTGTTTGCGTATGGCCTTCACTATCTTGATAATCAAACTCCAGTATCTGGTTATCTTTATTGACCAGCCAGTTTTTATCGAGCTTCTCACTCAAATAATGCTGTCCGCCCATTTGAGGAACGTGTGTTTGCATATTTTTTAATGTCAGCGAGATAGCGTTAGCATCCGCATCAATATGGAAACCTCTATAACCATAAGTGCCATTGAAAAGGGTTTCACCTGCAAAAGTAGTCGTAGCCGCGACACGATCCAGCTCGTCTTGCAGAGCAACCACCTCTTCCTGAATACTGTTACGATCACCCTGTTCCAGGCTACCATTAGCGGCCTGAAGACCAAGAGTACGTAAACGTTGCAGTACATCAGTGCTTTCTTTTAGCGCCCCTTCCGCAGTCTGTGCAACCGAATTTGCATCATGAGCATTTCTCAGCGCAACATCTAACCCTCTCGAATGTACATTGAGAGTATTAGATATTTGTAATCCTGCTGCATCATCACTTGCCGAGTTAATACGGTAACCTGAGGTAAGGTTTCGCTGGGAGTCGACATTTCGTGCTGCAGCCTGATTAAGATGCCTCTGCGTCATCAGGGCGGTTACGTTTGTATTTATAGATATCATTGAATCAATATATCAATACACAAAAGCCAGGCAGAGCCTGGCTTTAACTAGAGACTGTGGTAGTAAATTAACCTAGCAGACTTAACGCTGAGTTTGGCGCTTGTTTCGCTTGCGCAAGGATTGAGCTTGACGCTTGCGACAGAATCTGTGACTTAGTCATTGCCGTCGTTTCCTTCGCGAAATCAGTATCTTTGATACGGCTCTTCGATGCGTTCACGTTCTCGTTAATGTTTTCCAAGTTGCTGATTGCATGGTTGAAACGGTTTTGGAATGCACCTAGTTCTGCGCGGTGGCTGTCTACGTATTTAAGCGCTGCATCAATGATAGCAACTGATTCTTGTGCGCCGCCTACTGATGTTACATCGATAGTATCAACCGTTACTTTTTTACCGTCGCCTAGACCCAGCTCACCAGACAGACTGCCAGAGAACGATACTTCACCTTCAACTTTGTTGTTGCCGGCAAAAAGTTGCAGCTTACCGTCCTGGTCGATTGAAGCATTGACAAGATCAGTCTGACCGTTGATGTAAGTCGCCAGCTCTTCGATATCGTCGCCCGCTTTCGCGTTGATCGTAATTTCCTGCTCTTCACCGAAGCTGTCTGTCAGGCTAATTTTCAGGTCATTCTTACCTTCAGCTACACTCCAGTCAGAACCTTTCGCGTTTTCAGACTGGTAGCTCACACCACCCATCATTTTGTTGTCTGAACGCATGTCTTTTAGCTGAAGCATCACAGCTTCACCGTTGTCAGAACCGATTTGGAACGACTTAGTACCGTGCGTACCGTTAAGCAGCTTGTTACCACCAAACGATGTGGTTTCTGCGATACGGTTTAGCTCATCATTCAAAGCCGTTACTTCTTCCTGAATAGCTACACGGTCTGCTTTAGAGTTTGAACCGTTTGCAGATTGTAGAGACAAATCACGCATACGTTGCAGGATGTTAGATGTCTCGTTCATTGCACCTTCAGCAGTTTGTGCAATAGAGATACCGTCATTCGCGTTACGAACAGCCACATCCAGACCACGACTTTGTACGTTCAAACGGTTTGAGATTTGCAGACCCGCTGCGTCATCTTTCGCGCTGTTGATTTTAAAGCCAGAAGACAGACGCTCCATTGAAGTTTGTTGTGCTGAGTTTGCGCTGTTCAGGTAGCGTTGTGCAGTCATCGCTGCTACGTTTGTGTTTACATTCACTGCCATGGTGATTTCTCCAATTGATTTTCCGGTAATGCGGTTTCCGACGTCTCGGAAAACCAAGTAGTTCTCTCAAAGTTACTTTTATTAACGGCGCAAAATCCAATTCCTTTAGAGAAAAATTTAAAAAGATAACTAAGCGAGATTCAGTTAGAAAAAATGAAGAAAAGTAGAAAAAATCACTCAAGTTTATACGAGTCGGGCCGAGTAAGCCCGACTGGCAATACAGACATAAGAGAGCAGTGAAACTGAACAGAGAGAATCAGCACTTCCACAGAGAAGAAACAACTGTGGAGGAAAATAGTAGAACTGACACTCTTAAGTTATTTAAATCCTTGAGTGCCTGCCGTAAGCCCTAGGACCAGCATCTCATCTTTAATAACGACATTATCCTTTGCGAAAGTCACTAAATTGCCGTCAAAGCCCCAGTCCCCTTTCCCCCAGCGTTGTTCATCAAAGAATATAAAATCATCACGCCACTTTAAGTTAAACTGGCCATCGTGGTAACTGTAGTATTCTATCCAGTCGATGTATTGATATAGTGGCAAGTCTTGTATATTAAGCGTTCCAACCCATTCAGCAGCTTCTGATATCCACACATTCATGCGGTAACTTTGGGCAGCATCACGCATATCGATCACTTGCCGTGACGTCTCAGCAGTCTCAACGTGCACAACATGGCCATCCACTAACCATGAAATTTCATCTGGTGTCCAAGTCAGCGTAAACTCATGAAACTGATCAGAGTTTTCTAACTTATGTACGTTTTCCGAATGCACACGCTTGGTTAGCTTGCCGGTAATAAGGTTGGTCTGAAACTGATTAGGGCTCTTACCAATCACTTCAATATCAATCTCCCGCCATGGAATATCCCCTTTCCAGGATTCATTGTCATAAGTAAAAAATGAAGAGACAACACCGGGATTCGATACCATCTTCATACGCATAACGAATTTGCCAAACTTAACTTTATCGTGGCTGTAAACTTCCGCACCAAACAGCGGAACATCCGACGTATTCAGCTTGCCAGTTTTTACTAACGTATCTTGATTTACTTCTGAAGAAAGCTGTTCAGCATTTGCATCAAAGGTTGAATTACAACCAGATATGGCCCCCACAAGTAAAAGCGCTGATAACCTAAATATTCTTTCCATAATTTATCCAAATCAGATTTAACTATCTGACGATTTCTAGTTCCGAAGGCTCAGCATTGGAGGTTTTACTCATTTTCAGAGTTAGAGCTAAGTCTTCCGCGGCGCTTTATTGCCGTTAGAAATCATCCACATCGGTCTCAGATAAAAATATAACGCTTCACGACAGACGATACCCGGGACTTACTTGCTCAAATAAGGCCGGACATCACGGAACGTTGTGAAACTGAACAGAAGTTGAGTCATGGGGTATTGTGGAGTCCGAGCATCGAAGATTAATTCAGGGTTGGCAGCCAAAATTCACGAGTTATTAGCATGTCGTGAAGGAAGCAGAGAGGTTTTAGAAAAGATGAACAAGGAATTTTACGATCAACAGATAAAGAAAAGCCCCTATTCCTTTGAGAGAACTGGGGCTGGGTTGGTTTGCCAGAGCCAATGTGGAGATCAAGAGAAATGAACACATTTACGGCATACCGGGTGCAACTTTACATTGAAAATGATTGGCAGGTGAGAGATGAGAGAGCCGCTCATTCTGTTATAAAGTCGCTTGCCACAAGCCTGTATTCGTATCCACGTCTGAATAATGTGAATACAGACCAGGTAAACTACTGCAATAGTGACATTGCAGAGTTTGGCAACTGTTTTGCCTGAGCAAGAATCGAAGTACTTGCTTGCTGCAAAATTTGTGCTTTGGTCATTTGCGTCGTTTCTTTCGCAAAGTCGGTATCTTTAATTCGGCTGTTAGAAGCGTCAACGTTTTCCTGGATGTTCGCCAGGTTGTTAATGCTGTGGCTCAAGCGGTTCTGTTTCGCACCAAGGTCAGCACGTTGTGAGTCAACATATTTCAGTGCCGCATCCAGTACAGAAACTGCATTCTGAGAGCTTTGTACTGAAGTCATATCAATGTCTTGCACTGACGATCTGAAAGGTTCGTCACTTAGACCCAGTTCAGATGCTAGGCTGCCTGAGATAGAAATATCGCCCTGAACGTTCGGGTGAGCAACAAAGATCTGCAACTTACCATCTTCACTCACCGATGCATTAATCATCTCTGACTTACCATTAATGTATGTCGCAAGCTCTTCGATATCATCACCTGCTTTCGCATTAATGTTAATTTCTAAGTCTTCAACATTACCGTCTTCATCTTTACCCAAACCCGGTAGAGTAATGTTCAGTTCAGCTTTGGTAGGGTCAACACCCCAATCCTGATCTTTGCCGTTTTCAGCAAAGAAGGTAACGCCACCCATACGGATGTCATCTGCACGAATACTGGTTAGCGCCATGATCATCGCTTCACCGGCACTCGCACCAATCTGAAATGATGCATCACCGAATGAGCCATTCAACAGACGACGGCCACCAAACGATGTGGTTTCTGCAATACGGTTTAACTCATCAATCAACGCCATTGATTCTTCGTTGATAGCCTGACGTTCCGCAGGAGAGTTAGTACCATTTGACGACTGTAGCGCCAGGTCACGCATACGCTGCATAACCGATGTCGCTTCGTTCATCGCACCTTCAGCAGTCTGAGCGATAGAGATACCATCGTTCGCGTTGCGCATAGCAACATCCAGACCGCGAGACTGCGCTGTAAGACGATTCGAGATCTGCAGACCTGCTGCATCATCTTTAGCACTGTTAATTTTATGACCTGAAGACAGACGTTCCATCGAAGTATTCAGTTCATTAGTTGCCTTGTTTAAGTAACGCTGTGTAGTCATCGCAGCAACGTTAGTATTAACGGTTACAGTCATTATGCTCTCCTTTTGAGTTCGCAGCTTTGCGAAGCGGCCAGCTTTACTCTCATTTGGAAAAGCACTGACCGTAAAAATTACTCACTAAATCTGCTTATATGCAGAATTCAGGGTCTCTGAATTTGTTCTGATAATTTAAATGCAACCTACATGCCAACTTTCAAAACCACAAGACAATAAAATTAAATACATTAAAAACAACAACTTACACAAAGAAAAATCCATTCATGGAAAGTTTACCGCTTACGATGAACTTTGCCACTTAGCTTGCCATCCATGCCATTGCCGCTTTCGGTAACAAAATGCCGCTTTTTCCACCACTCAAAATTTTTCGCACTTAAGGCATTGCACATAAGGCATTAAAATCTATCAGTTTTCGTGAAAGAAACTGCACTAAATATAGTTAAACAATGTCAGGTCTTTGGTTTTACCAAACGCCTGCTGAGACGCCTGCAACGCACGTGAGTTTTCGTTGAACTCAATCACGGCCTTCGAGTAATCCAGATCTTCAAAATTACCCTTTGCTTTTGCCAGCGACAAATTAAAATCCTGGTGATTTTGTTCCTGGATATCGAGAGTGCTTAATCTTGCCCCCACATCGGTACGTGCTTTACCCAAATGAATGAACGCAGCCTGAAACTCTTCCGTCATTTGTTGTAGCTGCGCCGTAGCCGATGCATCCGATACGGGTTTTTCCGACCATTTCATCGCATGCTTAAAAGTATCGAAAATACTGAAAGAATCACGCTTTTCAATGCCGATACTGTCACCAGGCGTTATCTGCCCTTTCACGTAGACTTGCAGTCCTTTGTATTCAATCCCTTTTTCAGGCGAAAACTCGTCAGCATCTACCACTCTGCCGTTGCGCTCTAACTGATAACCAAACTTGCCGTTGTTCATATCGACAAAAGTTACGCGATAAGAGGCGGTGTCATCACTGTCACTATTGATAGCTTGGCCCAACAGCAGTTCAGAACCACTTTGTAAATCGTACTCCGGCTGGTAATCACCAAACGGGTTAGGAATCTCCATGAACAACTTGCTGCCCGGATCATTCATCGGCATCTCAAGCATATTGGATACTTTCATCTTGCGCTGATAGTCATCACCGCTGTACTCCACGCTGCCATCTTTATCGCGATAGAAAGGCTGATTTTTCGGCTTCGTACCTGCAAACACATAGTTGCCAATCTCATCTTGCGCATTAGCTAAGTTAAGAAAGTTATTCGCCAGTTCTTCCATCTCACGTTTTTTGGCGAGTCTGTCTTCCGGAGAATACGCGCCGTTGATCATTTCCATGGTGAGTCGTTTCGACTCATCAACGAAAACTTCGGCATTAGCGATGTTTACTTCATGGTTTTCCAGGCGATTACGTACTAAAACAATCGAGTTCAGGTACTGATTTAACTGCTCTTGCTGCTGACCAATATTCTGGATGTAGTGCGTAGCCAACGGATCATCACTTGGTTTAAGCAACTGCTTACCCGATGCAAGCTGTGCCTGATTGTGATGAACCTTGTTCTCCTGACGACGCAGGTCATTCTGTACGGACTGATAGTTATGGAAACTAGAAATTCGGGTTAACACTTATTTCTCCTCCTTACCTCAGTTGCAATATGGTATTGAAAGTATCATTTGCCGCCTGCATCACTCGTGACGAAGCCATGTATGCCTGCTGAAATTTCATCATATTGGCCGCTTCTTCATCTAAATTGACACCGGAAATGGACGCGATACGCTCTTGCGCGGCTTCATGCTCCAGGCGAGCAACGGACGCTAAGCGGTTAGCGGTGGACGACTTCAGCCCCACCTCAGTATTGAGGTTGTGGTACACATCAATCAGGGTGCTCGTGTTGCCATCCATCATTTTAGTGGTCTGCAAATGCTGCATTTTTCTAAGGTTGCCGTTGCCACCTTCTGATGGCACCAGGTTGGCAGTAAACTTGTCGTTCAACAGCGCACCATTCGTCAGTTCAAAAGCAGTAACAGCACCCGTTTTATACAGCGGGTGATTCACCGGCACTGAAATCTCGATGACCGGGTTATTTTCGTCCAACGGATAGGAATATGAATCTGACAACAAATTGCCTTTGTTATCGGTAATTTTTAGCCACGAAGTGGCATGTGTTTCATCCGCCGGCTGCACCGTAACTTCGAACTCTTTAACATCACCCGCTTTACGGATAGTGAATTCCGCACTGCCTTGAGCAAATGTGGTAGACGCTTCATAGCTCTGAGCTGCGATTGATTTGGCATCGTTGGTTTCCATTTTTATAATCGCGGCACCACTACGGGTGGGACGCAGCAGCATCCGCTCACCGGCGGCAAGGCCTTCGCCGATCTCAACTCTCATACCATCAAGTACGAAGGAAGAGCCCGAACGTCCTATATCCAGCTGAATCTGTTCACCTTTTGGTGTCGATATGTTGTACTGACCGCCATCATAACGCAGTACGTATTCGCCACCTTTGATCGCAGAGATATCGTCCACATAGACAGCCACATCTGCCTGTGAATTTGGCGCAGCAGTCACACGTGATTTAGCAACCAGGTCTGAATTCACATCAGTGAACATGTCTTTACCGACATTGCCGTTCAGATCCAGACCCTGAGATTGCAACTGATTCACTTTGTATGAGAAACCCATTGCCACTCTGCCCATCTCGTCCAGTAATTGTGGGATGTGTTCGTCTCGCATATCTAACAAAGCGCCGATTTTGCCATCAATGTCATCGGATTTAATTGCCTTGATGCCCTTCCCTTCAACCATCGCTAAACGTTGCTGGTGAACATCTGGGTAACCGTCTATCATTTTTAACTGACTTGCTTCGGTGCCGGACACCAGTGTGTGGCCGTTACCGATGTGGACGTTAAAGCCTTCAGCATTTTTCCGTGGTGTAACGGTGACTTTAGTATATTCAGACAGCTCGTTTACCAGCTTCTCATGCTGATCCATCAGATCATTGTGCGGGCCCGGCGAGCGCATCATTAAACGGTGAATGTCACGGATTTCTTGCCCTAACTGGTTAATGCGTTCAACGCCCATCTCTAGCTTTTTATTGGTGACATCAGACTGAAGACGTACTGTTTCATGGAAATCGTTCAGTGTGTCAGACATGATTTTTGCTTTCTCAAGAACAACTTTGCGCGCGCCCAGATCATTCGGGGTGTCGGCCATGGTTTTGACGGCATCAAACCACTCATTAAGGTTTTCTGGAATTTTTTTGGAGGCTACCGAGCTCAGCATGCCGGACAGTAAGTCGAGGTTATCCTGAGTTCCTGTTTTAGCGGCATTATTGGTAGAGGACAAATTGAGTTCATTGACGGCAAACTGATCCCACGAGCGGCGAACATTTTCCACATGCACGCCCATGCCATAGGTGACCCCGCCAAACTGGCGCGGATCGTTGGTCCCCTGAATAACAGACTGACGGCTGTAACCTTCTGTATTAGCGTTAGAAATGTTATGACCAGTAGTATTTAACTGTCTCTGAGCGGTAAGCACACTTTGAGTACCTACATTCAGAAGATCTGACGCCATACATGCCCCCAAAAAACGAAAAAAAACGGTAAAAACCGGTTAACTGAGGATAGAAAAGCAAAAGGTATGCCAACTAAAAATTAAATGAGGATCTGTAGATAAAGTAAGGGCTTGCACCATAGCAAGCCCTTGAGAATAACGTCATTGAAAACGTGAAGGAGTTACATACTTTCGATTTTCTGCTGCACTTGCAGAACTTTATCCGCGTAAGTCGGGTCAGTCGCATAACCTGCTCGGTGGATGCCACGAATAAACGACTCCGAATCTCCACGTTGTTGCAACGCTGTCTCGTAACGAGGGTTGTCGTTTAAGAAACGGACATAATCGTTAAAGCTGTCCTGAAAGCTTGAGTAAGAGCGGAACGCCGCCGTCTCTTTTACTGGTGTATTATCATGAAACTCCAGTGTTTGAGTGGCAATTTTATCGCCCTGCCAGCGCCTGTCAGCTTTGATGTTAAACAGGTTATTACTACTGCCATTCGCGTTCTTAACCACTTTTTGTCCCCAACCGGTTTCTAACGCCGCCTGAGCAAGAAGCAGAGACGGTTCAACACCGAGTGCTTTGGCCGCCTTTTCTGCATAAGGCTTCATTGAGTTGACAAAAGATTCCGGAGAATCAAATCGGGATGGTTCCGAGATACGGGCTACATTGTTGTTTGTGTTTGGTCGGGACAATTCGCCAGATTCAATCAGACGCTGCTCGATTTCACGCGCTTTTTTCGGATCGACACGACGAAATTCCACCGCGCGGTCAGTTGCCTCACGCATTGCCGTTTCGCTCTTATCGTTACCCTGAGCCGCGGTCAGTTGCTTAACAATCATATCGGCTAAGCCCATTGAGCCTGAAGAGCTCAGTTCACTCACCATCTGTTCATCGAGCATTTGGCGGTAAAACTTTTCGTTCTGGCTATTCATAAAGTTCGACTCGAAACCTTGGTTAGCTTCGCGCATTGACTTCAACATCATATTCGTAAAAATCGACTCAAACTGACGCGCTGCCGCACGCAACGCTTCTTGTTCGCCTTCGCCGTATTTCCCCTCCACTGCTTTCTTACGCAGTGAATCGAGCGAACTGATGTCGTGAATAAAACCGATATCGTTAGGATTCTTAATCATTGCCTGCCTCCTGACGATTTAAATAATGATCAACTGGCCTTCAATAGCACCAGCCTGTTTTAACGCCTGCAAAATTGCCATCAAGTCCGACGGCGCTGCGCCCACTTCATTGACGGCGCGAACCAGATCATCGAGTGTCAGACCTGGGTCGAACTTAAACATCTTGCCCTGTTTTTCAGTCACTTCAATATCAGAATCCGGAACCACAACTGTCTGGCCGCCCGAGAAACCATTTGGCTGGCTGACACTGAGGTTTTCTTTAATCGCGACCGTCATACCACCATGAGTGACCGCCGCTGACTTAAGACGTACGTGCTTACCGACAACAATCGTGCCTGTGCGGGAGTTGACGATGATTTTTGCCGCACCATCAGCCGGATCGAACTCAAGGTTTTCGATAGCCGATAAAAACGCGACACGCTGGCTGACATCACGCGGGGCACGAACGCGTACCGACGTAGCGTCTACCGCACTAGCCATTTGCGGGCCAAGGAAGTTGTTCACAGCGTCTGCCATGCGTTGCGCTGTTGTAAAATCAGACTCTAGCAAGTTGAACGTGATGTAATCACCACGACCAAATGGATTTGGAATTTCGCGTTCTACCGTCGCACCACTGGAGATAATCCCAACGGTTGGGTTATTACCGACAATCTTTGAACCATCATTGCCTTCGGCACTAAAACCACTCACAACCAGGTTACCTTGGGCGACGGCATAAACCTGCCCATCCAGACCTTTCAGAAACGTTTGCAGCAAAGTACCACCACGCAGGCTTTTTGCACTGCCGATGGACGAGATAGTCACATCCACTTGCTGACCTGGTTTGGAAAAAGGCGGCAAGGTTGCCGTCACCATCACAGCGGCAACGTTCTTGATTTTTGGCTTAGTACCCGGCGGCAGCTGAATGCCGAAATTTTGCAACATGGCCGCAAAACTCTGCTCAGTGAACGGGTTTGACTCTCCAGTGCCCGGCAAGCCTGAAACGAGACCATAACCGACAAGTTGGTTGCTACGCACGCCCGCCACTTGCGCGACGTCTTTGATACGTGCAGCTTGGGCTGCAGTTGAAAACAGAGCCATACTCATCAGAATTAAAAGGATTCGTTTCATGCTTATACTATCTCTTGCCGTCAAATTGCCGTCATGCGGCCTCTTAAAGAGCTACATTAAAGAATCGTGCCAAAAAGCCCGGCTCTTGCATATCTTGCTGGAAACCGGTACCTGAGTACTGAATTCGTGCGTTAGAAACACGGTTTGACGCAATAGTATTGTCGAAGCTGATGTCATCCGGGCGGATAGTACCACTCAGGCGAATGTACTCATCGCCGGTGTTAAGTGTCATCCATTTCTCGCCGCGGATAACCAGGTTGCCGTTAGCCAGAACCTCAATCACTTCAACAGTGATGTAACCACTAATGCTGTTGCTCTGGTTCGCAGACGAGTCACCCGTAAACGAGTTGCTGCTGTTCAAGTCATAAGAAAAATTGTAGTTATTACCAACCTGTAACTCCTGCCCACCCACAGACAATGGCTCCATGGTTGAGTCATTACTTTTCGACAGGTCTGCATTGGCACTTTTAGTTGCCCGGGTGGTCTCATCCAGAGTAACTGTGATGATATCGCCAACGCCACGCGGCTTAGAATCGTCATAAAGATCGGTTATGTGCTCAGGGCTGAACAGAGACCCTGTTTCCGCAGCATAATGTTCAGGTTTCTGCTTCGGGTGGATTGGAGCCCACGCAGGATCGCCAGCCAGCGGATCCGTTCTGCCGCGCAATGTATCCACAATACCGCTGCTTTCTTCTTTCGACTTATCGCCTTCAACAGCGTCAACAACAGTTGTTGCCTGAGTAATCTCATCCGTCTCAATAGACTCTAACATCGCACAACCAGACATTGTGCTGATAAGCGCAAGCAGACAAATACGTTTCATCATAAGCTCCTTAATTCCTCTGCTTAGCTCTTAAAGCTGCTGGTTAACGAAGCTCATCATCTTATCGACAGACGAGATAACTTTAGAGTTCATTTCATACACGCGCTGCGCTTCGATCATATTGACCAGTTCTTCCGTCACATTCACGTTCGATGCTTCCAGCATGGACTGGCGGATTTCACCCAAACCATCCAGACCAGGAACGCCTTCTTGCGGATCACCGCTCGCACCAGTCGGTAAGTAAAGGTTCTGACCAATCGGCTCAAGGCCGCCCGGGTTAACGAAGTCGGTAATCGTTAACTGACCGACAACCTGGTTATCTTGCTGACCACGAACACGCACAGACACTTCACCGTCAGTGCCGACAGTAATAGAAATTGCGTCTTCAGGAATGACAATTTCTGGTTCAACCGCATAACCAGAGCCTGAAGTCACCAGCGTACCTTCACCGTTCAGCGTGAACTGACCATTACGGGTGTAACCGATGTTGCCGTCCGGCAGAGTCACCTGGAAGAAACCATCACCTTCCACCATCATGTCGAGCGCATTAGTGGTAGTTTGTGCGTTACCGTGGGTGTGCACTTTTTGTGTCGCAACCACTTTCGAACCTGCACCCAGCATCAGACCGCTTGGCAGCTCTGTGTTCTGGGAAGACTGACCACCCGGCTGGTTAATGTTCTGGTAGAACAAGTCTTCGAATACGGCGCGGCTCTTTTTGTAGCCAACCGTTGAGGCGTTCGCCAGGTTGTTTGAAATCGTTGCGATGTTGGTTTGTTGGGCGTCTAAACCGGTTTTACTAACCCATAGTGCTGGATGCATTGTGAACCTCTAACTCTGTTAACTCATACGAAGCAGTGAATCTGAAGACTTATCCATCTCTTCAGCAGTGCTCATCATCTTGACCTGCATTTCGAACTGACGCTGAAGGTCAATTAATGCGGTCATTTCACCTACGGCGTTGACGTTACTGCCTTCAATCGCTCCGGTCTGGATGCTGATTGCGGCGTCTGCTTCGTAAGGCTGGTTTGGAGTTTTATGGCGAAATAGGCCATTGGTGTCTTTAAATAAGCTGCGATCGTCCGTACCGACTAACTTGATACGATCAACCACTTGAAATTCTTCTGCCGGTGCACCTTGTGGTAGTACAGAGATGGTGCCGTCACGACCGATTTCGATTTTTGAGAGAGGAATAGGCAGAGTGATCGGGGCATCATTTTCACCCAATACAACATGACCACTGGCGTTGGTCAGCAGACCGTTCTGATCCACTTTTAAGTTACCGTTACGCGTCAGGCCTTCTTTACCAGTGTGATCCAATACAGAAATCCAGCCACTGCCTTCAATGGTGATATCCAGATCGCGGCCAGTAGTAATCACACTACCCTGAGCAAAATTATTTCCCGGACGCTCTGTCATGCTAAATACACGTGAAGGGTGCCCTTCACCGTACGCTTGCATAGAACGAGCCTGTGCCAAATCGGCACGAAAACCCGTGGTGCTCACGTTAGCTAAGTTGTTGGCACGCAATTGCAGGGCCTGCATATTTTGCTTAGCGCCGCTCATTGCGAGAAACAGTGCGCGATCCATAATTTACTCCCAAAAATTCTCTGTACAAGGAAGTAAAAGCAATAGTTATGCCAAAATGAAATTTATCTAAAGTTCAATAAGTTAAGCGGTGAGTTATGAAGATGTGGCAATTTTATGCAGATAACCAACGGAGAGAGGCAAAGTTTTGATCCTCTGAGCGGCAACAGCGGCAAGCAGAAGATCATGCTTAGCCCAAATGAGGTGGTTTTGGGCTAAGCATCAGATGAATGTCATGATGAGAGCAAGTAAAGTAGCAATAGACTAACTAGCTTGCTCAAGCAGAATATCGATTAACGGATCTGCAAGATATTTTGTTGTAGTTGGTTATGAACTTCTAGTGAACGTGAGTTTGCCTGGAAGTTACGCTGAGCAGAAATCAGATCCACCAGCTCCTGAGTCATATCAATGTTAGACTGCTCTAGAACACCGTTATTCAGCGTACCAAAAGAGCCTTTGTTTGATTCACCCCAAATCTTGCTACCAGAGAATTGGGTTGAATCCCACTGAGTACCACCTTTCTTATCCAAACCCTGTTCGTTAGGAACACGTACCAGAGCTACCCGGCCTAAAGTGACGTTCTCACCGTTTGAGTAAGTACCCAAAACGCTGCCGTTTTCATCAAAGTCTACTTTAGTTAAGAAGCCCGTTGTTGCACCGTCTTCATCAAACTTAGTCAGTTCGAATGGAGCCGCAAACTGAGTTGCAGAATCTAAACTTAAGTTCAGCGTTTGCATTGGATCAGCACCGTTAAGATCGACCGGAGCGCCGTTCGTAGCCGGATCACCCAGACCGACAGACGTAATAGGGTTGCCACTGTTCAGACTCGCCAACGTACCGTCATTATTAAATTTCATGGTGTGACCAATATGACCACCCGGAGTCTGCGTATCACCCTGAGCGATGTTCAGCGGTTTCTCACCACTTTTATCCGTTACTGTGTAATAGGTGTTCCAGGTATTCGGCTGAGTCTGGTCTTTCAAGTAGTAAGTGGTTAACTTGTAAGACTGGCCCATCGAGTCATAGATGGTAGAAGACGTCGCACGGTTATATGTATCCGGATCAGAGAAATCAAACTGAGTAGGATCTTTCAAATCACCGTTCGCAGGTAAGTTTACCCCCACTTGAATATTCGCCGTTTGCTTTGGTTTACCAAATTCGGCTGGAATATTAATTGGTTGTGGCTCATAGGATGAAACTTCACCAGACTCAGGGTTTACCTGATAACCAAGCAAAAACTCATCGTTTGCCGTTACCATGTAGTTATCTTTGTTCAGGTGAAATGCACCGTTACGTGTCAGTTCGTTTTGCTGTGGGATCAGACGATCCTTTGCCACGGCAAAGAAGCCCGTTCCGGAAATTCGCAAATCCATTGGGTTATTGGTGTAGATGCTAGAACCTTCGTGGAACTGCTGTGCCACCTGACTAGCTTGCGCACCGCCACCCGGAGTGGTTTTTGCGTTAGTGAACAAAGAATTTGAGTATACATCAGCAAACTCCGCACGAGACTCTTTAAAGCCGTACGTGTTGGCGTTCGCAATGTTGTTACTGGTGGTGTTTAAATCCAATTGAGCGGCAGACAAACCGCTTAAAGATACATATGACATTCCAAAATCTCCAAATCTAACCTGTTAGAATTACGCCTTCCCGACTTCTAATACTTCTGCAAGTCGAACTGGTGATTCAAAACCAGCCAGATTGAGTAGTACGTTTCCGTCACCTTTGCCAAGTAATACACTGTTCACGTTTGCATAAGTCGATACTGGGAACTCTTGCGATGCCCCCTCTACTAAACCGGACGCTTTCACTTTGTATTTACCCGCCGGCAACGGATTTCCGCTTTCATCATTACCGTCCCAGACAACGCGTGTGTCACCAGCTGGTTTCGCACCTACCTCAAAAGTACGAACCAATTGGCCAGCTTCGTTTTCTACACGAACAAATAAATTGTCGATAGACTGTGAAAGCTTAACCATTGCCGCCATTGGTGCATCACCTTCTTTCACACCCGCCGCGCCAGGAACCAACACATCACGCCCAACCAAAGAGGAGGCTTGTAATGCCTGGTTTGATGTCATTGATGAGTTGAGACTCTCAAACTGAGTGTTCATCTTGCCAATACCATCTACGGTCGCAAATGACGCCATTTGCGCAATCATCTGGTCATTACTAACCGGCTTAAAAGGGTCTTGCTGAGACAACTGCTTGGTGAGCAACGATAAGAAGTCTTCCTGCTTCAGGTCCTGCTTACCTGTGCTCTCTTCCGCTTTCTTGTTCTCTTGAAGGCTTTTAAGCTGGTCTATATAGGACAAGCCGCTTTGACCAACGTTATTGATTCCGGCCATACGCTATCTCCTTATCCCTATTGACCCATCTGCAGCGTACGCAGCAGCATTTGTTTACTGGAATCAGCCACCTGCACATTGGTTTGATATGCACGAGAAGCTGAAATCATGTTTGCCATTTCTTCCATTACGTTAACGTTCGGCTTGTAGATATAGCCTTCTTCGTTTGCAAGGGGATGATCAGGGTTGTACTCCGCATTAAGCGGTTTATCGCTTTCTACAATTCCCAGTACTTTCACCGGCACAGTTTCACCGCCACCACGCATGGCGTTACTTAACTCGGCACCAAATACAGCATGACGCGCTTTGTAAGTATCTTTAGCAGAGCTGCTGATACTGTCGGCGTTCGCCAGGTTGCTTGAGGTAGTATTCAGACGAATAGACTCAGCGCTCATTGCGGAACCTGTCACATTGAAAACGTTAAATAAGCTCATCTAAATTAATCCCCTTTGATTGCCTTGGTTAAGTTCTTGAATTTGCCACCTAGAAAGTCGAGTGATGCCTGGTGTCTGATTTGGTTTTGCATAAACAAGTTACGCTCTAAATCCAAATCAACCGTGTTGCCATCGCCCGTATCAGGTTGTGTAGGAAGACGATACAGTTTGTCCCCTATCAACGTTGTAGTGGCAGGAATATGCCGACCGTCGGTCCGGTTAAGACTAATGCTTGCCCCGGATGTTGCCGCCTGCAGTTCCTTCGCAAAGTCCAGACCTCTCGACTTGTAACCAGGCGTGTTTGCTTGCGCGATGTTGGTGGAAATCACCTCTGCATTGCGCTCACGTACGCCCACCGTGTGCTGGTGGATGCCTAGTGCCTTGTCAAAAGATATAGCCATGTTTGCCTCTACAATTAAGAACTGACCGTAATTAATATCTAAAAAGCAATTAGCATGCCAAAAACAAAAGGCATCTCGATTACTCTTCAGATATTGTCATACTTACTTAGCAATAAGTGAGCCAGGGTGATTGGAATGTCGACTGTCTCTTAACTCACTTGATTAAAGATACACCTTGTAGCAGCAACAGGCTAAATCAAACCATGGTTTAGAGAGAGAAAACGCGAAATGCCAAATAGATATTATTGAATGGTGTAAAACGTCGGATTAAGAGCGAGCCTCTGGTGGCCGTTCAAAGAGAAGGGGCAGAAAACGAAAAAGCCTGACACTGGGTCAGGCTTTATTATCAAATTCAAAGATACTGCTATTTAAGCTTATAAATGATACCCGGATTACAACGTACCATTTCAAATTTATCAGTCAGCCCAGTTAACGACTCAGAAGCACCCAGTAATAAATAACCACCCGGGTTTAAACTGCTCGCCATTTGGTTAAGTACTTTAGACTTCATCTCCGGAGAGAAATAAATCAGTACGTTACGACAAAAGATAATGTCAAACTTACCCAATAGCGCGTAGCTGTCGAGCAGATTTTGCGGTCGAAAGTTAACTAAACGCTTCACGTTGTCATTAACCTTCATACGACCATCACCTGCATCGGTAAAGAAAGTACGACGGCGTTCAGGAGACAAACCACGACCCAACGCCAGATTGTCGTAAACCCCTTCACGACACATCTCCAGCATGCTGGCAGAAATATCCGTCGCCGTAATTGAAGCACTTGGTAGCATACCAGGCTTACGCTGTTGGGTTTCCAGAATGGTCATCGCGATCGAGTACGGTTCCTGACCCGATGAACTGGCTGACGACCAGATTTTGATAGGGCGTTTACTTGCCGCCACTTCTGGCAACAATTTGTCAGCTAAAACCGTGAACGGATAAGTATCTCGAAACCATAACGTTTCGTTAGTTGTCATCGCATCCACGGCAGCAACACGCAGTTCACGGTTGCGCCCTGAAACCACATCACGTAGCAAATCAGACAACGAGGCAAGCTTAAATTTTGTCACTAACGGACTTAATCGGCTGCGCACTAAGTATTGCTTACTATCGCCTAACACAATGCCACATTGCGCTTCCAGAAATCGGCTAAAGTCACGATACTCTTGATCACTGATTGTAATAGCAGTCATTAATGTCTCTTTTTATTGTATTAATGCAGATTTAACTGCGTTCCCCAGCTCGTCCGGGTTAAATTTCGCAATGAAGGTATTTGCCCCCACGCGATCAACCATGGCCTGGTTGAAAACGCCACTCAAAGAAGAGTGAAGGATAACATAAAGATCCTTTAAGTCGGTATTTCTGCGAATTTCTGCTGTTAGGGTATAGCCATCCATTTCGGGCATTTCAATATCAGAAATCACCAAAGAAATTTGCTCGTAAATATTCCCTTCGCCAGCCATCTCACACAACGTCTTGTATGCCTCTTTGCCGTCTTTCGCAGACACCACCTCAAAACCGATTGAGCGGATTGCTCTTTCTAACTGCTTACGCGCTACTGTTGAGTCGTCAACAATCAAAATACGACGTACGATGGCTTTCTCTTGCTCTGCCTGACTGATCTGCTCGCCAATAGTTGCGTCCATGGTTTCATCAACCGGCGCAATTTCAGCCAGGATTTTTTCAACATCGATAATTTCGACTAACTCGTTATCGATATTTGTTACCGCTGTCAGGTAGTGTGCTTTACCCGCGCCTTCTGGTGGCGGCAAAATCGCTTCCCAGTGCATATTGATGATGCGCTCGACCGAAGATACCAGAAACGCCTGAGTTGAACGGTTAAACTCGGCAATCACTACAAAACTATTTTCAATATCTGTGGTTGGGCGGCCGCCAATTGCCAGGCTCAAATCAATAACAGATACAGTACGACCGCGGATATGAGCAACGCCTTTCACTAACCGGTGCAAGTTTGGCATTGCTGTCAGCTTAGGACATTGCAGAACTTCTTTCACTTTGAATACATTGATGCCGTAACGCTGTCGTCCCATCAATCTAAAGGTCAGCAACTCCAGTCGGTTTTGACCAACGAGTTGCGTACGCTGATTCACTGAGTCAAGAATCCCCGTCATTTGCTCATCTCCATCTCAAACTTTTTGTTTTTAAATGATACTCTACCACTGGCAAGCATTGTTCCAGGGAGACCTTATGGCGTATTTCACTATCACTTCGACCACATTGACTAAGACAATATGTAGAGCGGTATTTAAAAAGTACGCTATAGCTATCGGCATGTTACTCGGTATGTTTAGCTTTTTTGTCCATTCTGCATCAGAAAGTCAGATCGAACAGATAAAAACGGCAGCGGAGCAGCATATTTTAGCCACCGTCGATCAGCCAGCGGGAGGTGAGTTGTCCGTCAACGCGGCAAATATTGACTCCCGGATTAAAGCGACAGACTGCCCGGAGCCACTCGATACATCGGCGTCCACCACCAGCAGCACCCGCAGTAATATTAACGTATTGGTTGAATGCCCGGCCGATGACTGGAAAGTCTACGTCCCGGTGCGTATATCTGCTTCGGTTCCTATGATTGTCACCACCCGCCAACTTGGCCGCGGAGAGATCATCAGTGCAGGCGACGTTACCACTTCCATGATTGAATTGCAGCGTTTTCGTAAAGATGGATTCACGGATTACCAACAAGTGGTCGGTGCCAAATTAAAACGTAATGTACGTCTTGGTGATGTCGTCGAGCGCAACGATGTCTGCGTTGTCTGCCGCAACGAAAAAGTAACGATAAAAGCGATAAAAGCGGGAATGACCATCACAACTCAAGGCACTGCATTACAAGATGGATCATCGGGTGATCAAGTCAGAGTGAAAAATGACAAGTCTCAGCGTATAATAGAGGGCATAGTGACCGGTATTGCAGAGATAACCGTCAACTTTTGACCGTTTTGACTGTCAAAAGAACAAGTTGAAAATTGATCAATAAAAATGCAAAAAATTATTAAAGATTTTTTTGCATTGGTCGATAGTCTGAATACCAGTATTACGATACAAGGCAAAGGTTAAACATGGCAGGTATAGATAACATACGTTCAGGTCAGATGATGACGACTAACAGTCGTGCTCCTGCTCGTAAAGACTCAAATGCAACCAGCGCAGCAGAGTCGCAGAAAACGCCTACACAACAAGACGCGGTTTCATTAAGCCAGCAAGGTAAAGCTGTCAGCAAGCTCCAGAAGGACATGGCTGCATCTCCAGCTTATGACAACGCAAAAGTGGCGGCAATTAAAGAAGCAATTGCAAACGGCTCATACAAAGTTGATCCAGAGAAACTGGCTGACAGTATGATTAAGTTTGAAAATGAACTGAACAGTCAAAGCTAACTAACTTAGTTCCAAGGTAAGTATTTATGGCAGCACTTGTCGATCTCGTTAACTTCCAGCTCGAAAATGCTAAGGCACTTTCCGGTATCTTGCGTAAGGAAACACAAGCCATAACAGCTCGTGTCTCTGCTGATATCGAGGCCATTGCCAAACAAAAAATGACACTCATTGATCAGCTCAGAACCACTGATCAGCGAATCGCCTCTCACCCGCATGTCAATCAACTTACCGAAGATGAAAACCTGAGTCAGGTTGTCGCCCAGATCCAGTCTATCGTTCTGGATTGCCAGCAAGTCAACCAAGTGAACGGCGAATCTCTCAGCCGTGCACAAATGAGTTTTAATAAACTCAACAACATGCTGCAACATACCCACGGCAAAATCGGAATGACCTACAATGCCGGTGGAAAAACCCACACTATCTCTACCCTAGGAACAAATATCAAAGCCTAAACGGTAGCCCCTTTTCTTACAGACTTACAGATTGAAATTCACGCATAAAAAAAACGACCCATCGTTACCAATGAGCCGTCTGAACAAGATTATCTGAAGCTATTAAATTATACCAATCTACACAAGTATCTGCTCATTCTTGCTGGTTAAAATCACTGATAGCCGCGTTATAGATTTTGCAATTAGAATGACTAGTTACTTCAATCTATGCCTTGCTCTAAGTGATTGTCTCTTCGCAATAAATTGACCATTTACTTATCCAGATTGGTATTAGAACAAAGTCTGCTGACGCTTTTCAGGTACCTGCTGCACTTCGCCATAATCACGTAACTTCTCCATTTTACGGATATCGAGATGAAGCTCAGTGACATAACTATCTTCTACCATATAACTGCGTACCACTTCCGCACCGCGAATTACGCCATCAACAGCACCGCTTGTACTCTCTGTACCTAAACGTTGATCTTGTAGCTCCGCACGACCGCTAACACGCATACCGTAAACCTGCTCGGCTAACTCACGGTAAGCATCAATTTTAGACGCACGCATTGCCCGCACGCGTTTTTCTTCCACCGTACGGCCAGTTTGTTCACTTACACTCGCATAACCCACGGCCACCAGCAACTCATCCTGACGCATCTGCTGTAATGGCTGACACCCCACCAGCAACATTGCGGCAATAACAAATATAAATTTCTTCATGGTTAAATCCTATGGGCGGAGAATCACAGTGTATGGCTGACGAATCGTCGGGTCTGAACGAATCAATACGCCGTCTTGAGTACGGATACTGTTCAGGGTATCTAAATCGCGGCCAATACGATCCGCCGGTAAGAAACCTTGCGCAGTTGCTACTACGATGCGGCTTTGCATACCAACCACACGTGCATTGACAAGCACACCGCCTTCCTGACGCAGCATAGTACCGGTTACCACATACTGAATTTGCTGCTCTTGCGCGAGATCTTTCCAGTCTCGGCTCAGTGCAAAATCACCTTGCTGAGTAACCTGAATCGATCCTGTGGTCTTGAAATCGACAACCTGAAAGCCACGACGCTGAAACTGATGGATAAATCCTTCAGATACAGAGTTGCCTAGCCAGTTTGTCGCATCCATGTTTTGCAGATCGACAAATGACGTAATTGCAATTGGTGTACGAGCGGAAACCGCGACGTTAGACACCATTAACTCTTCGGTCATACTTTCAATAAAAAAGTCCAGTGTATGACGAGGGCTGTCCATCAGCATAAACTGGCTGCCTGAATAGGGTTCTTTACCATTGTAAATTGGTGAATAGGCGCACGATGTAAGCAGCGTCATCATCGATGCGGCAACAAGCCATTTTTTCATGGTTTGATTCTCCAGATAATCTTGGGTGTCACTGTCCCTTGTCCTTGTTATTCTTGGCAAGAAACGTAATGTTGGAACAGTCTTTGCTTTTCTTTTGTTTGTCTAACTAAGAAATTGCCACCAAACTTCATTGATTTTGTTAAAGCAATATTTATACCCGAATGGTTGTAACCCATGAAAAAAAAATTAATCCGCTTACTTTCAGTCACTTTCATTCTGCTTTTGCCTTTACGTGCCATCGCAGCCTGGTATGAAGTGACAGGTGTTGCCACCATCGTATCTTCTGACGATGCGGCAAGGCTTCACGCGATGGAAGACGCTCTGTTTAAAGCCGTCAATTTTTCGGGGGCGGATATAGGCAGCATTAGTAACTTAATGCCGCTTCTCGAAGAGAACCGTAAAGAGTACCAATTCAATAATCATGAGGTTCGTTACATCCTCGTAGAGTCTGAGCGCAAACGTAGCGGAAAAATGGAACTGAAAATGCGTGTCGATATCTATCCGTCGGCAACGGGTTGCCACACAGCTCAGTACAAGAAAACCGTATTGGTCGGCAATATTGATGTTGCCTCCCCTCAACAAGCAGTAATGGGGCAAATCTATCAGGTAGGTGATGATTTCAGCTATGTAATGAACCGTCAGCTCGATCAGACTTCGCGTAGCTTTGTCTCGGTAGGCACAACCGATTACTCAATCAGCCGAAGCTACCCTGCCCGTACACAAATGATCGCTCAAGATAATGGAGCTCAGTACATTATTGGCGGGGTAATTACCGATCTGACGGCGACGGTTGAATCACAAGTGCTACAAGATGACATCATCAACCGCCAGTTTGCGCTGGAAATCAAAGTGTTTGACGGCAAGACAGGCCATGAAGTATTCAATAAAAACTATCGTGAAGTGGCTCGCTGGCCATTTGCCAAAACCAGTCAGGTAGATACTCGCAGTGCCCGGTTCTGGTCTTCAACTTACGGTGAAATGATGCTGCGCGTTAGCCGCAACATCATGCTGGATTTGGAGTCTGAGCTTTCCTGTAAGATCACCTTACCTGAAATCGTGGCTGTCTACGGTAATACGGTTACTATCGATTTAGGCAGAATGCACGGTGTAAAAGAAGGCGATAAGTTGCAGCTGTGGCATACCGCTTCCTTCATTGACCAAAACGGCTTACCGCGCAATAAAGTGTCGCAAAGTGACATCACACTAACCGTTTCCCGCGTTTTTGAGCACGAGGCAGAGGTTAAAATTGACCAGGCAAATCTGGCATCAAGCGTTCAAATTGGCGATGTAATGAGCAAGATGCTGTAAAAGAAGAGATTAGCCCTTGTTATATGTGTTCTTTTGAATATCATAGATGACGCATCTTATTCGATCACGCCCTCATGGCACAGCTGGATAGCGCAGTCCCCTCCTAAGGGACAGGTCGTAGGTTCGAATCCTACTGGGGGCGCCATATCAGAACCTTAGCTCAGATTGAGCTAAGGTTTTTTCTTTTTGAGGTATCAATACTAACTTATCCAAGTGAGCTATAGTCTGCCAGCAACGTTTCTCCTCACCCATAAGTAATTTAAAGCTCTACTATTTACAGTTTTATATTTTGTGACTTTAATTGTTTAAGAGTTTTGCTTACCCTTTCAGCTATTAATAAAGATATTATTTAGCCTATGACGAAGAGCAATTTAATCACTAACACTGGACACCGCTTTATTTCAAAAGGCAAAACAGCCTTTAAAATTCATATTCACACCCCGGAGGACAAGGTACTGCACCGCTCTGTCGGGTTCGTGCGCATCGGGGAGGAAAAGGGCTTAAAGAAGGCCATTAAACTCAGAAATGAGTTAGGACTAGAAATGTGGGGCAAGTTTTGGCGGCGTCTTTTAAAGGACCCCTACCTGATGACAAGATTGCCGCACAGCGTTGAACCGAAGATTGTACATAAACCTAACCCTACTCTTGAGAACCCGGAAAACCGAGATACTTGCTATATTGCAAAGTGGCGAGAGTTTAATGAAAACGGAGAATACAAATACAAGACCGTTGTTCGCTCTATCAGTAAATACGGCAAACTTGCTGCTTATATGCAAACCAAAAAAGCGCTGCTCGAAGCACACAAAGAAAACTTAGAAATACTCACTTTCATGGGACGCCTTAACAGTATCGACCTTAAATAATCTACCTTCGTAAACTGGTTTTTCATTTTTCTCGTTTGAGATTGGTAGGATGCAGAAATACCAAAACGTAAAATCCCCCAAGGAGCACTCTCCTTGAGGGATTGAAATTCAAGATTCTATTCTGTTTTCAGAAACGATCTTATTGCTGAACCTGGTATTCAAATTCAGGAACGATAACTTCTACACGACGGTTTTGTGCACGACCTTCACGAGTTTCGTTTGTTGCGATTGGGTTATTTTCACCTTCGCCGCGAGCGTGGATACGTGATGCATCGATGCCTTGTTCTACCAGAGCGTTAGCAACTGACTCTGCACGCTTCTCAGAAATTTGTTGGTTGTATGAAGCAGCGCCAGAAGCATCCGTATAACCTACAACTTCAACGTTAGCTTGCGGATGCTCATTCAGGAAAGCAATTAGGTTATCTAGCTTAGCTGCGCTTTCTGGTTTAAGCGCTGTGCTGTTTAGCTCGAAACCACCAGTACCGATAGTTTGCGTTTGGAATGTTTTCATTACGATTACTGGTTCTGGCTCAACCACAACCACTTCTTCAACAACAGGAGCCTCTTCAACTACTGGCTCATCATTGCCGCCGAACTTGAATGATACACCCAGAGTTGCTGTGTTACCTGCTGCACGAACAACATCGTTGTTGATGTCAGTGATAGTTTGGTATTCCGCACGAGCTGTTACGTTTTGGCTTAGGTTAAACTCAAGACCTGCCGCACCCAGGTAAGAGTAATCGTCTTTACCGCCGAACATTACGTAAGCGCCACCTACTTTACCGTAGATTGCGATGTCTTCAGTAATTGGAAGGCTAAACTTAGGTGCAAGTGTGATTGCTTCTACGTGGCCATCGAATGAAGTGCTGTCAAAATCACCAATGTTGTCAAAGCCGGCTTCAACTGCAATGTAGTCGTTGAACTCGTAACCAACAAAACCGCCAAGAGTCGTATCATCTTTATCGCAAGACTGACCTGCTACACAAGCATCTTCTAGCCATGATTTACCCATCTTACCACCCAGGTACACTTCTGCCTGAGCTGCTGATGCCATAAGTAAAGATGCCGAAATTACCGCTGCTAGTTTTTTCATTATTGATTCCTATAAAGAATTACTTTTATTAGTTCACGAAATGCGTCGCCTGACTGACGTTGTATTTCAACTTTTATTCATTCCTTGAGCCGAATACCGAAGCAAACTCGATACATGCAGTTGCAAAGTATCTGCTTAAGATTGCTTGGGTAACATTCCAGTACAGTGATGAGTATCGCTATCTGGTTTTCACTGACGCGGCGAACTATAACGCTAAGAAATCCCAATAAAAATCCCAAAACTGTCAATTTACTGTCATCAATAAGCATGACTTTTTGTGATCCAGAGCACCCTTAATCAAGCAATGACAATGACGCAAACGTTTGCTTTAATTTTCAAAAAAACATAGCTAAAGCAAATTGTTTTCTCAGCATTGAGACACAATTTGAGGAACTTTATGGAGAGAAGATATAAATCAAGGAGATATTTTATACAAAAGCGGTTAAATCTTACGCTAAAAAGATCAATTAGGATTACAAAATCTAATCAATTAACGAGCAATTCGGCATGGCTAAAACTCATATACCGACGAGATTAGTCAGCCTTTCTCCTCTAAAAGGGTTTTGAGACACAAAAAAACCGCGGAAAATACCGCGGCTTTTTGACTATTTATTCAAATACTTAATTTCTGAGGAAATTAGGCATTTGCTTCGCGCTCAGCGATAAACGCAAGCGCCATCTTAATGCGAGCAACACAACGCTCTTTGCCAATCAGTGCCATAACCGCATCAACAGAAGGAGACTGACCACCGCCTGTTACTGCTACACGTAATGGCATACCAATTTTGCCCATACCGATTTCCAGCTCTTCACATACTGCCGCAATAACGCCATCTTTGATGTTTACAGTTGTCCACTCAGTTAGCGCTTCTGCTTTTGCAAGTGCAAGCTCTAAAGGCTCTTTCGCTACGCCACGTAGATGCTTCTTCGCAGCGCCCGCTTCAAACTCAGAGAAATCTTCGTAGAAGTAACGAATTTGCTCAGCCAGCTCAACTAACGTGTTGCAGCGCTCACCCACAAGCTTGATGACTTCTGTGATAGCTGGACCGTTAGTAACGTCCAATTTTTGCTGATCCAGGTGCCATTGCAGGTGCTCTGCAACGTAGGCAGGGTCTGAGTTTTTGATGTAGTGGTTGTTCAACCATTGCAGCTTGTCAGTGTTGAAAGCAGACGCTGACTTAGATACTGCGTTTAGGCTAAACAGATTGATCATCTCTTCTTGAGTAAAGATCTCCTGGTCACCGTGCGACCAACCCAGACGTACTAGGTAGTTGTTCAGTGCCGCTGGCAAGTAACCCATATCGCGGTACTGCATTACTGATACCGCGCCGTGACGCTTAGACAGTTTCGCACCATCATCACCTAGGATCATTGCACAGTGTGCGAATGTCGGTACTGGCGCACCCAATGCTTCGTAGATGTTGATCTGACGAGGTGTATTGTTGATGTGGTCTTCGCCACGTACAACGTGGGTGATACCCATATCCCAGTCGTCTACCACAACACAGAAGTTGTACGTTGGAGAACCATCGGTACGGCGAATGATAAGATCATCCATTTGCGTGTTGCTGATTTCAATGCGGCCACGGATCTGGTCATCAAATACTACGCTGCCTTCTTTTGGGTTACGGAAACGGATAACACATGGATCGCCATCTTTTGCCGCTTCGTTTGCCGCTTTAATTTTTGGATGGTTAGCATCGTAACGAGGCATTTCTTTGTTTGCTTCTTGCTCGGCACGAACTTCGTCTAGCAGCTCTTTCGATGCGTAACATTTGTATGCTTTGTCTTCCGCAAGAAGCTTATCAACCATCTCGTTGTAACGATCAAAACGTTGAGTTTGGTAGTAAGGACCTTCATTCCACTCCAGACCCAGCCATTCCATACCTTCCAGAATCGCATCAACCGCTTCTTTAGAGTTACGCTCAAGATCAGTATCTTCAATACGCAGAACGAATTCGCCACCTTGGTTTTTAGCATATAGCCAAGAGTACAGTGCAGTACGTGCACCACCAACGTGTAGATAGCCAGTTGGGCTAGGAGCAAAACGAGTTTTAACCGTCATTTGAGTTCCTTAGGGGTAATGTTCAACAAGAGTAATCTCTCGTTGTAATGTCTGGGATAAAAGTGGCGACATTTTACCATCGTAAGGCAATACTACAATCATTCAGTGCGGGTAGACCTAAATAACCTCAAAATGCAGGGTTCTGCGCACATAGCCTGATTAACGACAAACCTTGACCTTACCCTTGCAGGAAGGTTTAAGCTCATTATATTGATATTAATGAGGACGAGTTATGAATCAGTTTGTAGTGCCGATGTCGGGGCTTAACTGCATGGGATGTGCAAGAAAAGTTGAGAAGACTTTACATGCAAATCATAGTGTTGAGATCATCAACTTGTCTCCGACTTCCGTTGAAGTAAAAACCGACGCATCGTTAAAAGAGATCGCCGAATCGATTCAATCCCTGGGTTATCAGGCAGGTTACGCACATGACTTTAACCTGTCTGGCCTGAACTGTGGCGGCTGTGTTAAAAAGCTTTCTTCATTATTAGACTCAAATCCCGACATCATTTCGTTTGAAGCTTCTACGACGCAATTAAATATTCGAACTCTTCTTTCTGAGCAGCAAGTCATAGACCTTGTTGCTGGCTTAGGCTACACCGCAAGTAAAGAAGCCGTTACAGACACCGAAAGCACAGAAGCTAAAAGTGCCGCGCCTGAAGATGACACCCAACCAGCAAAAAGCGAAGCACCCGAGAATCAACAGGAAAACATTCCACCAGTCGGCAGCACTCAACTACAAATGCTAATTCAGGGGATGACCTGCGCTAGCTGCGTTTCTTCAGTCGAAAAAGCACTGACTAATGTGGAAGGAGTGGAAAAGGCACAGGTAAACCTTGCTGAACAAAGTGCATTAGTCTTCGCAAATCAGGATTCTGAAACCCTGCACCAGGCAATTATCGAATCGGTCAGGCAAGCCGGATACCAAGCGGAAATATTGCAAGACGCCGAGACACAGCAACAAAAGCAAGTACAGAAACAGTTAGCACAGCAAAAACGTTTTAAGTTGGATGCGATTGCCGGTTTAGTGGTCGGTGCGCCTTTAATGCTGTGGGGCATTGCCGGCGGGAACATGATGATTCGTAGTGCCAGTGACCAGCTGATTTGGGGCGTGATCGGCTTAGTATGTTTACTGCTTCTGGCCACCGCAGGTCGTCACTTCTTCAGCAATGCCTGGCTGGCCGCATCCCATAAACGTGCCACCATGGATACTCTGGTTGCGTTAGGCACTGGCGCCGCGTGGTTTTACTCTATGCTTGTGGTGATTTTCCCGAGTTGGTTTCCACAGGCATCGCGCCATGTTTACTTTGAAGCCAGTGCAATGATCATTGGTTTGATTTCGCTCGGCCACTATATAGAGGCCAAAGCCAAAGCCAACACTACCCGCTCCTTACAGGCACTGATTAACTTGCAGCCACAGCAGGCAACAGCCATAACAGAGAAAGGTGATCAACCAATCAGCGTTGAGCAAATTACGCTGGGCATGAAACTAAGAATTAAACCCGGAGAGAAGGTTCCGGTAGACGGAGAGGTACTCGAAGGCGAGTCCTATATTGATGAATCCATGCTGACAGGTGAGCCTGTGCCGGTATTAAAAGGGCAAGCAGCAGAAGTTTCTGCAGGTACGCTTAATACCGACGGTAGCTTAATCATTAAAGCAACTGGCATTGGTGCCAATACCATGCTTGCGCGCATCATTCGTATGGTAAGAACTGCTCAAAGCAGTAAGCCGGCCATCGCGAAGTTAGCCGACCAAATCTCCGCGGTGTTTGTACCTGTTGTAGTCGGGATTGCCGTGCTTGCTGCGTTGGTTTGGTTTGCCGTGGGTCCAGAGCCAAAAGCCAGCTATATGTTAGTGGTGACAACGACCGTACTGATCATCGCCTGTCCCTGTGCCCTTGGCCTGGCAACCCCCCTCTCCGTGACGGTTGGCGTCGGTAAAGCCGCGGAGTTAGGAATATTAATTAAAGATGCAGATGCACTGCAGTTGGCGAGCAAAGTCGATACTGTCGTATTCGATAAAACCGGCACATTAACCCAAGGTAAGCCGAGTGTGCAGCAGGTGTTTACTCATACCACCAGCCAGGAAGAGTTACTTGCCCTAGCCTATGCCGCTGAGCGCCAGTCAGAGCACCCTCTGGCCAAGGCGGTATGTGATTTCGCGAAACAACAAGAAGCGAAAGAAGTGACCTTAGATAAGTTCGAAAACGTTCGCGGCCGCGGGATTTTAGCCACTTATCAAGACAAGCCACTGCTTATCGGGTCATTGCAGTTTATGCAGACAGAACACATCGACACAAATACTCTCAGAAAAGAGATAGAAGAATGCGCCGAAAACGCGTGGACGCCTGTCGCCATGGCTTTGGATAATGTACTGATCGGTCTCATCGCTATTGCGGACCCAATAAAATCTGACGCTAAGCAAGCCCTGGCAACGTTAAAAACACAGGGCATAAAAACCGTGATGCTAACCGGTGATAATCAGCACGTAGCGGACGCCATCGGTAACGAACTCGGCATTGATGAAGTCATTGCCCAAGTCCTTCCAGATGAAAAAGCACAGCACATTGAACAGCTTCAGTCTAAAGGGCATACCGTTGCCATGGTCGGGGATGGCATCAATGACGCGCCGGCCCTCGCGCTCGCTAACCTTGGCATTGCAATGGGCAGCGGCAGCGATGTCGCTATAGAAAGCGCGCAAATGACCATACTCAACAAATCACCAATGGCGGTAGTGCATGCGATTGAGCTTTCACGCGCTACGCTTAAAAACATGAAACAAAACTTGTTTGGAGCCTTTGTTTATAACTCGCTGGGTATTCCTGTCGCCGCTGGCGTACTCTACCCGGCATTTGGCTTTTTGCTCAGTCCCGTTGTTGCCGGAGCAGCGATGGCACTGTCTTCAATTACTGTCGTTAGTAATGCAAACCGACTACGACTGTTTTCAGTAAAATGACGACTTCTTTATGAGGATATTATGAAATTGAAACTTCTGACCTTTGCAATGCTTGCGACCGTCTCAGCCAATGTTTTGGCAGCCGATGTCCTTAACCATAAATCGCCTTACTGTGGTTGCTGTGGTGAATGGACAAAACACATGGAAGAGAACGGCTTTACGGTCGAAGAAAAACTGCATGATGATATGAACGCCATTAAACGCGAACTCGGCATTAATAACCAACAGCTTTACTCTTGCCATACAGCAGAAATAAATGGTTATCTGTTCGAAGGACACGTGCCAGCTGCTGATATCAAAGCGTTTCTGGAAAACCCGCCAAAGAACGCGAAAGGGCTGACAGTACCGGGAATGCCGATGGGCTCTCCGGGAATGGAGTACGGCGATAAAAAAGACAGCTACACCGTATACGCCTTTAATGAACAAGGCCAAGTTTCGGCATTTAGTCACCACGAAGGCAACGATAAATAAAAAACAAAGCCCGGCGAACATATCACCGGGCTTGTTCTTAGTGCTTATTCCTCTGAAGAACGAGTTATCTGATGCTTGTTATGCGGCTAGTACGCTCACCCGTCGTCGACACAGAGCGAATGAAAACCTCTCCAGAGACAGCCGGACGTGAACTGTCTGAGTACATTTGCCATGTTTCACCATCAAGTGAATATTGCAGCGCAACGCCCGGGAACTGAACATTCATCGCAAGTACACCATTTACAACTTTTGCACCTGGTACTGGTAAACGGTAATCAATGCCCGATTTTTCCAGTTTCGCCAGTTCTCGCTGACCTAGGATGTTTGCGAAACGGTTGTAGTCACGGTTTAAGGAAGCTTTATCAACCAAGTTGGTATTTTGAGAATACTCAACACCCACTTTGTACTCGTTTTCCCAGTCAGCACGGTGCCATGCACGCTCCGCCGCTGCAAGTACGCGAGGAAATACCATGTACTCATATTGTTCATCATTACGAACTGTTTCTGACCAAAGCTGAGCGGACAATCCGTAGAAAGGTTTTGCTTCAATCTCACCTTTACCCGTAAACCCATTGCCGTCACGGTCTAACGAAGTCTCAGCGTTTTGCGGCATGTTCTCTGGTGCGAAACCAAACATCTTACGAGTATCCGTAGCACGGGTTGCCCAGTAGTAACCACGCTCTTTCGGATCCGCTTCATATGGCATGTCCATGTACACGTAGTCCGGGTTTGAGACAATTACGTCGTAGCCTTTCTTCGACCACTCATACACTGATGAAGTGCCACCCCAGTACAGAACGTCCCAGAAGTTTACGCGTTTGTTTTCAGTAGCGAACGCACTTGCTCCCTCACTGTACTTCAGACCATCCTGCCATGCCTGGAAGCCCGGAATACCTTTGCTCGCGACCATCTTAGACACTTGCTCTGCGAAGTGACTAGGCAGATGAGCGAAATCGCTCACGCTACCATCAGCAATCAAAGCCTGACACTGAGGTGACTGCGCAAATGGTTTGTCTTGCTCAGACAGGTTAATCGTCCCCTTCCAGCTGACTTTGTCTGCTGCATTCACATCCTGAAATCCTGCCCCCAGCTTGATATTCTTGGCTTCATCACCACCAAAGTGCCAGGTGTTCAGCGGCGCACCGGCTTCCTGGTGCATCGCAGCGACTTCAGAAATCACTTTATCAACAAAGCGAACCGAAGATTCCATACATGGGTTAATGAAACTTTGTTTGTTGTAAAACTGAACCGTAGTGACATTAGAGGTATCTTGCGGATCCATCAGGCGGTATTCGTTAGCTTCTGCCTCCTTACCTTCTGCTATCAGACGCTCAAAGCGTGCTTCCATAGAGATAACCGCAGCGCGAGCATGTGCCGGCATATCAATCTCTGGAATGACTTCGATATTACGAGCATTGGCGTATTTTAGAATTTCTACGTAATCCGCTTTGCTGAAGAAACCAGAGCCAAAGTTGTCACTTGTAGGTCCCGAGCCCAGTTGCGGTAGCAGACAGCTTTTTTCTTGAGGGTCATAACAGCGATTAGAACCGACATCCGTAAGCTCAGGCAGCCCCGGGATCTCTAAGCGCCAGCCCTCATCATCAGTGAGATGCAGATGCAACTTATTCATCTTGTACGCCGCCATCTGATCTAACGTCGCCAGAATGGCATTTTTAGAATGGAAGTTACGCGCTACATCCACCATTACCCCACGATAATCAAAACGCGGTGCATCTTTAATAGACAGTTGTGGTAGAGAATTAGCATTTTGACTGTCTATCAGGCCAAAGATAGACTGGACTGCGTAAAAAGCACCAGTTTGGTCAAACGCTTTAATCGCAATACCGTCGCCGTTGATGCTCATTTGATAAGCACCAGATTTCGCTAATTCACCGGTGAAGTCCGCAGGAACAACAGCTATGCTTACAGGAAAATCACCACGAACATTCACACCTACCACATCTGCGCGATCTTTAATTGCAGCAAATTGAGCTACCTCAAATGCCTCTTCTGGTAATCCAATACCCCGTGCAATATCTACAGAACCGTTGCCAGGAATCACAGACATTGGTGTTGGTAGCAACGTAGTAGAGACGTTTTGTTTTACCAGGTCACTGTTCTTTTCAAAACGTGATACTGCGCTGGCAAAAATATTGTTGTCGTCCGGAGTCCGTTTCAGGTTATTACCCTCAAGGCCAGCAACAAAAGAAGCTACATCTTCCGTGCTCAAAAAATCAATTGCTTTAGGATCTGCATTTGGCGCAGTAACAAATGCTCCCGGCATAAAGTCAGTTTCTAACAGCTGCCAGTATTCTCCGATAAGAGGAAGTACAACGGTTTCACCTGCCGCAAAGCCATCAAACTTGTCCGTTGGCTCTAGTTTGTGCAGGTCACCAGTTACGCGTGAAATTTGAAATTGCTCGTTATCAACATCAAGAATCAGACGAATACTGTGAAAGTAAATCGCCCAATCTTTAGAATCCACCGCGTCACCCTGATTCACTAAGGTCATATTGACCTTATTACAAGAAGCCCACTCAGCTCCTAAATCCTGACACGCTAACCCTTCGTTAGCACCATGATTGGTCAATACTTGATAGTGAATATCCAGGTTATCAGCTAATGAGTTTACAACCTGTTGCTCGGAACTGCTCAGTGCTGAGCAACCAGCCAATGTAGCGATAACGGAAACAGCAATCAGACTATGTTTTAACATCTTACTTTCCCCCAAATACGGTAGATAAAAACGACATCATAAAAATAGAGAGCGCCTAAAGAGGACGCTCTAAACAGTGGTATTAAACATACAACTAGTTATTTCTCGCCGTAAAATAAATCGGAAGTAGAAAGTGATCCAGCTCAAAAACCGGACAAGGAATAGAAAATAAAAACATTCATTTCAATAACTTAAATTTAACGTCAAATTTGAGTAACTATTTTTGACGAAATTGTTGCGATCAGAATCACTAACGATAATTAAATAGGCCTTACTTGCAGAACCAAGATCACAAGCGGCTACTTTTGAGGCTTGGCCGAAAATCTTACCGTTTGTCATTCTGTGAAATTAATCACATTTAGTCAGCGTTAAAACTCGTCAAATTTATCCGAAATAACGATTTTAGCGAGGAAATAAAAGAGGACCAAAATGTAGTCGCCCTGTGTTCAATGTGGAATCGTCACGCAGTTTGGGTATACATTAAGGTATTGATGTGACTTTAAAGGCTGGATCTAACGCGCAAGTCAAAGATTCAGTTCTGGTATAGAAATATGTTTCGAATAATGACATTGATGTCATCTTTTATAGTTATCTTCACTTCCTTTGCATCTTACGCAGAGCCACAGTATTGGTTAGTCAAAAAAGGGGCTACCGAATATATGATTATCGGCTCGGTGCATGTGGGTGATAAAAGCATGTATCCATTGCCTGAAGCAATAACTGAGCACTTAAAACAAAGTACAGGTTTAATCATTGAAGCCGATGTCAGAAATACAGACGGTCTGACTTATCCACCAGTCTCGACCAGAACGAAAGATGTACTTAATAATACGGACCGCGAGCATCTTATAGAGATAGCAAAATCGACAGGCATACCGGAAGCTATGCTGTTAAATGCTCCACCATGGAAAGCTGCGCTTACCATTCAACTCGCTCTCGTTAACAAGCTGGGCTATGTTTCTGCTGAAGGTGTAGATATGCATTTAATTAAGCTGGCAGACAAAAACAACGTCCCTGTCATTTCCCTTGAATCAGTGCAATTCCAAATTGATTTGATTACCGGCCAGCCTGATGATGGTAAAGAAATGCTGCTCTCATCTATCAATGAATATGACGCAGGCGAAGAACTGGTCGAATGCTTAATAGAAAGCTGGCAAAGTGGTGATGGCAGTATGCTGGAACAAGCATCTTTGACAGACGAAGCCACAGAAGAATTTAATGAAGCTTTCTTGTACAGACGCAACCGAGACTGGGCGAAAAAACTCGACAGCGGCAGCATACTCCCTCAAAAGCAAGGCAGTTATACTATCGTGGTCGGAAGCCTGCATTTGGTCGGTAAAGACAACTTAATTGACCTGCTGGCAGAGCTTGGGTTTAACATCACGCCACTGGGTAATACGCGTAAAGCGAAATGCCATTCTCAGTAAGCCAAAACGCAAAAAGCCGTAGCATCCCTGCTACGGCTTCTTTGAAAGTGGTCGGTGAAGAGCCATATTCTAACTTCAGGCGAACCCCATTTTGGTGCTAACCCATCCATATAAGATTATTCAAGCTCCAAAACGACGAAAGCCTGCTACAAGAGCAGACTTTCCTAGTGTGGTCAGTGAAGAGGGATTCGATTGGACTGGCATTCCAGCCCACGACCCTATGTTCCAATGCATATGCATAGAATGCAAAAAGCCGCAGCATTTCTGCTGCGGCTTCTTTGAAAGTGGTCGGTGAAGAGCCATATTCTAACTTCAGGCGAACCCCACTTTGGCGCTAACCCATCCATATAAGATTAATTAAGCTCCAAAACGACGAAAGCCTGCTACATGAGCAGGCTTTCCTAATGTGGTCGGTGAAGAGGGATTCGAACCCCCGACCCTCTGGTCCCAAACCAGATGCGCTACCAAGCTGCGCTATTCACCGAGATGTTTAACTGAGGAATTGTCCCCGTCAACGAGTAGGTATATTACGGATTCTGATCACAGACGCAAGTGGTTTTTATAAAAAAACTTAATGTATTAATTCGTTTGATGGATTACTGAACACAAGCACGCAAAATGTGACTAACGACTCACAATAAAATACAGTTCATTAACCTCAGCAACATAATTGATCCAGATCAGTGTGCAAGAAAACACCACCATTTAACTTGTGCGTATCGGGAAAATCTTGGAGGAAACATATGGACTTTTGGCTTGATCTCCTATTTGGTAATGCAGTAGGTCTATCATCGATGATAGTAATTTTCGGAGCAATCGGTCTGATGTTGTTTTACGGCGGTTTCTTCATGTACAAGATCATGAACGATAAATCTCCTCACTAGATCTCGCTTAGCCCTATAAACGCTTTGCACCGGAGTTGGTTACTTGCCTGCTCCGGTTTTTTATTGATCTTTCCCCACCTGTCGTTGATATAATCTCTGTATTCTTATCCTGTTCTTTATGAGATCGCCGCTATGTCTCACGATGACGATTTTGATCTGTTCCAACAAATGATGGGTGATGTAAAGCCTATTACTCAAGACACTGCAGAACTTAAGAAAATTCATCAGGTAACAGATGCACAACTCGCCAAGCGGGAAGCTGCAATATGGTTAACTGAGGACGATCCGGAATACCTTTCTCTCGATCACGCAGAAATGCTCAAGCCAGATGATTTTGTCGAGTTTAAACGTGATGGCGTTCAAGATGGTGTATACCGTAAACTTCGCCTGGGTAAGTATCCGATTCAGGCACGTCTAGACTTACACAGAAAAACGCTCAAAGAAGCGCGCGATGAAGTCGTTAAGTTTCTCAAGCAGTGTATATCGATGGACATTCGTACCGTGGTGATCGTTCATGGCCGTGGTGAACGTTCTAATCCACCGGCATTAATGAAGAGCTTTGTCAGCAGCTGGCTACAACAGATTAAAGAAGTACAGTGTGTACATACCGCTCAACGATTTCATGGTGGCAGTGGCGCTGTCTATGTGATGCTGAGAAAGAGCGCTGACAAGAAATCAGAAAACCGGGAACGCCACCAAAAACGGTTAGGTTAAGTTTTAGCACGATGCTAGAATGCCCGACCTTATTCTCCCTTCGCTAACATTAGCGGAGAGATTCTATTCACCGCCGTTGTGAAACGTTAGGAGTACAACATGTCACAAGATAATACCAAGCGATTAAACAAATTCATCAGCGAAACGGGCTTTTGCTCGCGCCGGGAAGCAGACCGACTGATTGAACAGGGTCGTGTCACTATTAATGGTAAACAACCAGAAATGGGCACGAAAGTTTTACCAGGTGATGATGTCTGTGTCGATGGCAAACCTGTCGCTGCAAAAGAGAAACCCGTCTACATCGCGTTAAATAAGCCGACCGGTATTACCTGTACAACAGAGCGTGACATACCGGGAAATATTGTCGACTTTATTGGTCACAAGAAACGTATTTTCCCAATCGGCCGTCTGGATAAACCTTCTGATGGTCTTATCTTTTTGACCAACGACGGCGACATCGTCAATAAAATCCTCCGCGCAGGTAATAACCACGAAAAAGAGTACGTGGTACGTGTTGATAAACCAATCACAGGCGAGTTCCTAAAACAGATGTCGAGCGGTGTGAAAATTCTCGATACCGTAACCCTGCCGTGTAAAGTAACGAAAGAAACCAAATTCTCGTTCCGTATTGTGCTGACGCAAGGCCTGAACCGCCAGATCCGTCGTATGTGTGAAGCGCTGGGTTACGAAGTATTCAAGCTGCGCCGAGTTCGTATTATGAACATCTCGCTGGATGGCATTCCAAACGGAAAATGGCGTTACCTGACCGACGACGAAGTGGCAGAAATCATGGCAATGTGTGATGGTTCCGTCGGCACCGAGGAAGCGTCTAAGATGGACTCCAAAGGGCGTAATATCCGTAAAGCTACGGACGCGAAATTATTTGACAGCCGTGAAGAAAATCAGAGCTCAACAGCACGTCGTAACCAAAACCCGCGCACATTCCGTGGTAATAATGCGGATGAGTTCCGCCATGCACCTAACTCGAAAAAAGGTCAGCAAAAACGTCGTCAGGATAATGACAAACCTCGCTCAGACAAAGAAAGCTATAAGCCTAGAACTCAGGATTCCGATCGTAGACCAAACAAACCAAAAGTGCGTTACGACAATCCAAACGCGGCAGCACCGTCTAAGCCAGTGAAACGCACAGGCAACACACTGAGCCTGAAAAAATAATTTTCTGTTTAGAATTCAAAAAGGACGCCAATGCGTCCTTTTTCTTTACTTACTGCTGATTACTTAGAGCTGCACATTTACAGACATAACGGTACAAGTTGACCGCGGGTTAAGGTCAGCAAATCCTGAGGAGCGAGTTCTATCTCCAGCCCTCGCTTGCCTGCACTGACACAAATAGTCTCCTGCTCTTTTGCACTTTCGTGCAGGAATGTCGGCAGTGCTTTCTTTTGGCCAAGCGGACTGATACCACCAACTACATAGCCCGTTGTTTTCTGAGCAATTTCAGGATCTGCCATATCCGCTTTTTTGCCCTTGGCAGCTTTGGCTGCAAGCTTTAGGTTCAGTTTCTGATCCACTGGAATGATGGCTACCGCGAGGTTTTTCGGCTCACCATTAAGGCAAAACAGCAACGTTTTAAATACTTTTTTTGGATCTTGTCCCAACACCTCAGCAGCTTCCAGACCATAACTATCTGCTCGAGGATCGTGATCATACTGATGAATGGTGTGTGGCACTTTTTTCTTTTTCGCAAGATTAATGGCCGGAGTCATCAAGATTCTCCTTAATCAAATAAAAACCGCAGCTTTCGTTAGTGAAGCCGCGGTTTTAGTTAATGATATCAGCGACTTTGAGTCAATCGATTTTTATTTAACCTCAGCTCGGGATAAGAAAGTCGAAATAATTTTAAGTCTGATAAGGTAAATCAAACCAGTGAGTCAGCGTAGCAATTTTAGATGCATAACAAGGCAAAATCACAAGTCAATAGCGAGTCTATTGCGGTGATTTTAACGCAGTTACGCGCTAAAAAAGCTGCGCTGACTGGCTTAAATTATCCCAAGCAGAGGTTATTTATATATCATCTCACCAGACGGCGCGTACTCGTTCACATCAATTGGGCTGTGCGTTTCCAGATACTCTTTCAGCACCTCTGCATCCGTAAAGCCTGTGTTGACATACCCCGAGTGCGTGGTCACTTTCGGATAACCGTCACCGCCTGCTGCGTTATAGCTCGGTACGGTAAAACGGTAATTATCGTCTAGCATAAGTGCCTTACCGCCAATAAGAACATTTGCCACTTTTCCGTCTGCGACTGTCATCGCTATACCGGCGAACTGTGCATAGGCACCAGAATCTACAAGCTTGGTTGCAACGACGTTCAGATAGTCCAGTACTTCCTGCCCCGTCATATCAACATACGACACCATATTGCCGAATGGCTGAACCGTCAGTACATCTTTGTAAGTAATGTCACCGGCTTCAAATGAGTCACGGACACCACCGGAATTCATTACGGCGAAATCTGCTTTAGCACGATCCATATGTGCCGTCGCGATCAAACGGCCAAGATTGGTTTGCTGAAAACGCACCACATTACGGTCACCCTCCAGCTTTCCGTTTGACTCAGCAATTTTTACGTTCAGCTTTCCCTGACCTTTTTCTTGATACGGACGCAGAAACTCAAGCATCGCCTCGTCCTGCGCGATTTCTCTTTGAACATGTACACGCTGAGATTTTCCGTTGACTTCAACTTTCTTCTTCAGGTTCACAGGTATCAGGTCATAGCTCACCATCGAAAGCTCGCCGTTAAAAAACTCATAGTCGGCACGTCCAACATATTTGCCCCACTCATAAGCCTGCACGATGTAAGTGCCGTTTTGCTGATCAGGTTTACATTCATCACCCGGCTTGAAGTTTTGCTTGATAACGTTCGGACCTTCCATACATATCGGCTCTTGCGAGTGTCCACCGACAATCATGTCCAAGTCGCCTTCATTCAGGTAACGTGCTAACGCAACATCACCGGGAGCATTGGCACCACGGTTACCATCTTCATAGTGGCCCATGTGTGTGACAGCAAAAATCAGGTCCGGTTTTTCCGTTTCTTTTAGTTCAGCAATCAGCTTTTTCGCTTCCTCTTTCGGATCACGGAAATCCACCTGACCGATATACTCCGGATTACCCAACTTGGCTGTATCTTCTGTGGTCAGGCCGATAACCGCAATCTTAATGCCTTGCTTATTGAACATCGCATATGGCTGGAACATGCGCTCACCAGTTTCTTTAGAGTAAATGTTGGCAGACAGCATCGGGAACGTCGCCCACTCCTGCTGCTTAAACAGCACTTCCAGCGGATTATCAAACTCGTGATTGCCTAGCGCCATCGCATCGTAGCCAATTTTGCTCATGCCTTTAAAGTCTGGCTCAGCGTCCAATAAATCTGACTCAGGCACCCCGGTGTTAATATCACCACCAGAAAGTAATAGTACACTTCCCCCTTGCGCTTCCACTTCTGCACGCAACTCATCGATCAGCGTTTTACGTGCAGCCATACCATATTCTGCATATTTGTTTTGCCAGAAACGGCCATGGTGATCGTTGGTGTGTAGTACCGTTAACCGGTAAGTGGTATCTTCATTCCATTCACGTGCTGGTTGAGTCGCACACCCGGCAAGAGTAGCCAGAATAACCGCGCTCAACGCAGTTTTTACCATCAGACGCTGCTTCATTGTTTTACCTTTTTTATATAGTTCACTGCTTTAACATGTGCTTTACCAGAGCGGGAAAGCTAATCAGGAGCCTCTAAGCCATTGATTTCTTATTATGGTCGATTGTCTTCTGATCTCAAACTCATCAATACCGAATTGAGAGATACGATTTTTTAGGTAAAAAAATAGCCAACACTGGGTTGGCTATTTGTTATTTCAAATGCGTATCGATTATTTAATGTCGATATCGGCGAAGCTCTTGACAAGATCATCAAGCGATTTCATTTGCGCCAGGAACGGCTCTAGCTTGTCCAGAGGCAGTGCCGATGGGCCATCACAACGTGCTTGATCTGGGTTAGGGTGAGCTTCGATGAACAGACCTGCAATACCAGTAGCAAGACCTGCTTTAGCCAGTTCAACAGTCTGCTCACGACGGCCACCAGAAGCTGCACCTGACGGGTCACGCATCTGTAGCGAGTGAGTAACGTCGAAAATGATCGGGCTGCCTTTTGATGCGTTCTTCATAACGCCGAAGCCAAGCATATCAACAACCAGGTTGTCGTAACCATGACATGAGCCGCGCTCGCACAGAATGATTTTGTCGTTGCCGCACTCAGCAAATTTCTCAACGATGTTACCAACCTGACCTGGGCTCATGAACTGAGGTTTCTTCACGTTGATAACCGCACCAGTTTTTGCCATCGCTTCAACAAGGTCTGTCTGACGGGCAAGGAAAGCAGGAAGCTGAATGACGTCCACTACGTCTGCCACTGGCTGCGCCTGAGCTTCTGTGTGAACATCGGTAATGATTTTCACGCCAAACGTATCTTTTAGTTCCTGGAAGATCTTCATACCTTCTTCAAGGCCCGGGCCTCGGTATGAATGAACAGAACTGCGGTTTGCTTTGTCGAACGACGCCTTAAATACGTATGGGATGCCCAGTTTGTCAGTAACTTTTACATAGTGCTCACAGATCTGCATTGCAAGATCACGAGACTCAAGAACGTTCATACCTGCAAATAGCGTGAATGGCTTGTCGTTAGCAACCTGAATGTCGCCGATATTAACGATTTTCTGTTCCATTTGGATTCTCTTTTTCTATCTACGATAAGGCTTGATAAGCCTATCGATATTAGTGAAGCGTGACGTATTTTTCATTCATCACGTTTACTTGTGATTTTAGTAGCTCAGACGCCGGATCATCAGGACATTGGTCAATAAAGTACTGGAAATCCGTCGCGGCAACCTGATGACACTCTAGTTGCTGGAAGATAAATCCGCGATCACGAATCTCATATGGGTCATCCGGTACAAAGGTAAGCGCCAGGTTTGTACAGCGAAGTGCTAAGGTATAACGCTCTTCACGCAGCAAGGCACTTTTGATAAGCGCGAGCCAGCGACCAATGATAGTCGGGTTATCAGCCTCTTCGAAATGTTCCGGTTTGAGCTGCGCCAATGGACCTTCCTGACCGATCAACCAAGCCTGAAGAATTCGCTCGCCGACATACTCACCATTAAACGGGTTAATGTAGTCCGGCTTCTTGTGCATCCAATCGAGTTTTAGCAAAAACTGGGTTGGGAATGTGATGCCTTTTAACGGAAAACCAAGCTTGTTACCCAGATGAAGCAATACGGAGCCCAGGCTGACCGGAATGCCTTTTCTGCGCTCTAACACTTTGTCAATAAAGCTGTTATCAGAATTGAAGTACTCCTGGTCATCGCCCTTAAAGCCCCATTCATGAAAGAACAAACGCAAAAATGAATCAAAGCGCTGCTCTTCGTCGGTTTCATGAACTAACGCGGCTTCCGCTTCCTGGTACAGACGTTCCAGCTCTTGTTTCGCCCAATGAACATTTGTCTCTGGGTCAACAGACTTGTTCAGCTCTAGAGCACCTTCCACCAGCGTCATGCTGTCAAAATCTTCGTCAAAAAACTCAAGCATGACGTTTACCCGAATAAAGTAGGACTCTTAGACACTGCAATATTAGCGGCCATAACCAGCCAGCCAAGAGCACCAAAGAAGCCGAAGATTTGCAGTAATTTATTTTTAGCCAGCTTCAAAGCAAAGAAGCCCAAAGCAATGTACGCTAACACACAGGTAATTTTATTGGTCAACCAAGGTGCTGAGTCAGTAAACGGAATGAAGCCCGTAACAAAGATAAGAGCGATACCAGATAGCAATAATGCAGTATCAACAATATGCGGGAATACTTTCAGGAAGCGATTGTTGCGTTTTGGTGAGTTCATCATCATCAAGGCGAAACGAATCGACAACAATGTCGCGCTTAGCGCAATTGTTACGAGGTGAATGTGTTTTAGAGCTACGTACATTTTTCTTCTCTTTTGTAAAATTACTGCTGACTCATTATTGGACTGAGGTAAAACAACCGAGCGTTACTCGATCATTACCACCATAATCTTTTTCAGTGACGACTTGCTGGTAGCCAAAGCTGTTCAGAATGTCTCTCACAGCTTGCCCCTGATCGTAACCATGCTCAAATGCAAGCCACCCACCCTCTTCGAGATACTGACGGGCAAGATCGGAAATATGACGGATGTCTGCCAGCCCATTTTCATCAGCCACAAGGGCAGATTTAGGCTCGAAACGGACATCACCTTGCACTAAGTGCGGATCTTTTTCATCGATATACGGCGGATTGGAAACAATTAGTGCAAACTTTGTACCCGGTTCAACAGGTTCAAACCAACTACCTTGCTTAAACATCACATTTTTGATGTTTAACTGAGCCGCATTGACCTCTGCCAGCTCTTTTGCCTCTTGCTTGAGGTCAATACCCATCACTTGCCGTGTTGGCATTTCAGATGCCAAAGCTAAAGCAATTGCGCCGGTTCCGGTACCTAGATCTAAGATAGGGCCTGTTTGCCCGCAGGTTTTGTCCAGGGCAACTTCAACCAAGCGCTCGGTATCGGGCCTTGGAATCAGAGTAAAAGGTGAGACTTTCAGCGGCAAAGACCAGAACTCTCGCTCTCCAACTATGTAAGCGACTGGCTCTCCAGTCAGCCGTCTTTCAAGCAAGGCATCAAAGTGCTCCTGCTGCTCTTGTTCCAGAGCTTTTTCTGGCCAGGTGAGGAGATATGTTCTCGGCTTCCCAAGGACATAGCAAAGAAGGACTGCCGCATCAAGAGAAGGCGACTCTTTGCCGCCTTCTGTCAGTTTTGCCGTGGCACTTTTCAGTGCCTGCTCAATAGTCTGAACCTGGCTCATCGATTAAGCATTCTCAGCTAGCGCCGCCAGCTGGTCTGCCTGGTGCTCCTGAACAACAGGATCGATCAAGCTTTGCAGGTCGCCTTCCATCACCTCATTCAAACGGTAAACCGTTAGGTTGATACGGTGATCGGAAACACGACCTTGCGGGTAGTTGTAAGTACGAATACGGTCACTACGGTCACCAGAACCCAGCAGGTTACGGCGCGTGTCTGACACTTCAGCCGCACGCTTCGCTTCTTCTGCTTGAATAATACGAGCCGCAAGAACCGCCATCGCTTTGGCTTTGTTTTTATGCTGTGAACGCTCGTCCTGACACTCTACTACAGTACCGGTTGGCAAGTGAGTAATACGGATTGCTGAATCCGTGGTGTTAACGTGCTGACCACCCGCGCCTGATGCACGGAACGTATCGATTTTAAGGTCTGCTGCTTTGATTTCTGGGATCTCAGCTTCTGGGATTTCTGCCATAACAGCCACGGTACAAGCAGATGTATGCACACGACCCTGAGATTCCGTTGCTGGTACACGTTGTACACGGTGACCGCCGGATTCAAACTTCAGAATGCCGTAAGCGCCATCGCCACTTACTTTTGCGATCATCTCTTTGTAACCGCCGTGTTCAGCTTCGTTTGAAGACATCACTTCAATACGCCAGCCTTTCTTCTCCGCGTACTTGCTGTACATACGGAACAGGTCACCGGCGAAGATACCCGCTTCATCGCCACCCGCACCCGCGCGGATTTCCAGGAAGCAGTTACGATCGTCATTTGGATCTTTAGGAAGAAGAAGAATTTGCAGCTCATCAGCAAGACGCTCAATGGTTGCTTTTGCTTCTTTAATTTCTTCCTGCGCCATTTCACGCATTTCTTCGTCGTCTTCGTTTGCCATCTCTTCAGCGGCAATCAGATCGTCTTGCGCCTGCTGATAAGCCTGGAAGCACTTAGTGACTTCTTCTAGCTGAGAGTACTCTTTAGACAGAGCACGGAATTTGTCCTGATCTCCAATTACGTCAGGATCACCAAGAAGATGTTGAACTTCTTCGTAACGTTCTACTAGCGTTTCTAGCTTAGTCAGAATAGAGGCTTTCATAGTGTCGTTTTCTTAATAAAAAAAGCGTGAGTTACAGATCATCCAGACCTAAAGTTTGTCGGATAACCGTTAATTTTGCTGGTTCGCCCTGCTCTGCGGCACTTTGCAATGCGCGTGTCGGGGCGTGAATCAGTTTGTTGGTGAGTTTATTACTGAGCTCGCGCAGCACTTTCTCTGGGTCGGTGCCAGCCGCCAGTGATTGCAGGCTTTTACTCAATAACTCTTCACGTATGTTGTTTGCTGACTCGCGATAATCGCGAATACTGTCTACTGCCTGAAGTGAACGTAACCACGTCATAAACGCAGCACTTTCCTCACTGACAATCGCTTCTGCCTGAATCGCTTCGACTTTACGCTGCTCTATGTTGCTATCAATAATCGACTGCAAATCATCAACGGTGTACAAGTACGCGTCATTAAGCTCCCCTACCTGAGACTCTACGTCTCTCGGTACCGCGATATCGACCAACAAGATAGGTTGATGGCGACGTTTCTTCAGTGCGGTTTCAACCATACCCTTACCAATAATAGGCAACGGGCTTGCTGTCGAGCTAATAACTATATCCGCTCTGGCGAGATGATCCGGAATTTCGTTTAGGCTGATCACCTCAGCACCGAACTCATCCGCGAGACCTTGTGCCCGCTCTTTCGTCCGATTAGCGACTATCATCTTTGAGCAACCGTTCGACGCCAAATGCTTGGCAACCAGCTCGATGGTTTCACCTGCGCCGACTAACAGCACGGTCGAATCAGACAGAGATTCAAAAATATGTTTGGCCAGTGTACACGCGGCGTATGCCACAGACACCGCATTACCACCGATATCTGTTTCGGTACGAACTCGCTTCGCAACAGAAAAGGTCTTTTGGAACAGTTTATCAATCGAGGCGTCTACCGCCTGATGCTCTCGAGAGTCCGAGAAGGATTGCTTCACCTGCCCTAGGATCTGCGGCTCCCCTAACACCAGTGAATCGAGGCCACAGGATACACGCATCAGATGTTTGATAGCGGATTGCTCTTCGTGCACATACAAGCTTGGCATCAGCTCTTCGCGGCTCACCTGATGGAACTGAACAAGCCAATCAATCAACTTATTCCGCGCGCCTTGCTTCACATCACAGTACAATTCAGTACGGTTACAGGTTGAAACAATTACACTACCGTTAACCGCTTCATGCTCTCGTAGTTGCGTGAGGGCGGAGCCGAGTTTATCCGGTCCGAACGCCACCTTTTCGCGCAAGTCGACAGACGCAGTATTGTGATTGATTCCGATAGCAAGCAAGGACATCTAACGTGGTATCTCTGAGATCGATTATGAAATAGGTTCAGAATTTTACTGTAAGCACGCATTTATTGAAAGGGTAAGCCGGATTTGTTTTCCTAACTCCGTCTCTTCGATGCTATAGTTGTGAGCGAATACAGATGAAACTGATTAATAAGCCATCAAACATGACCTTACGCTCCTTTTTTATTTTTATCTTGTCGAGCCTACTGCTCGCTGGCTGTAGCTCGGTTCCGGAAACGACCACCAGCGTTGAATGGCAAACCCATGAGAAAAGACTTGAAACCATCCAAGATTTTCAGGTTACGGGCAAACTAGGTTACATAGCCCCAGATCAAAGACAAAATCTTAACTTTTTCTGGAAACATTCAAGCGCGTTCAGTCAACTTCGCTTAACCACCATTCTCGGTCAGACAGCATTAAATCTCACCATCACACCACAAGGTGCTAAGGTAGAAACTTACGATGACCAAGTCATTTCCGCACGTCATGCTAACCAACTGATATACCGGCTTACAGGGTTAATGATGCCGGTTGAACACATGCCAGACTGGTTGCTTGGTTTACCGACCGATGCAGATACATTCCAGTTGTCTCAGGCAAATACACTGCAAACCCTGAACAAACAAATTGGTCCGAATGACTGGAACATTGACTACGAGCGATACAGCGACATTCAGTGGCACGCACAGAATCTACCGCTACCTAATAGATTGAAGCTGACCACATCAGACGTGAAAATCAATCTAATGATCACCAAATGGAACATCACTCAATGATCAACACAGCAACCCGCTGGCCTTCACCGGCGAAATTGAATCTCTTTCTTTATATTAACGGCCGCACTGAAAACGGTTACCACGAGCTACAAACGCTTTTCCAGTTCCTTAATTATGGCGACGAACTCACCATCCAAGCGAATAATTCAGGAGACATCACCCTATTACCTGAAATAGAGGGCGTTCCCCTGCATGATAATTTGATTTGGAAAGCCGCAACCGCGCTGCAAAAATATGCAAATTGTGCTTTGGGTGCGCATATTGAGCTTAATAAGGTATTGCCTATGGGAGGCGGTATTGGAGGTGGCTCATCAAATGCGGCCACGGCATTGGTTGCTCTCAACTATCTTTGGCAACTTAATCTCAGCGACGATGAACTCGCTGATATAGGCTTAAAGCTTGGTGCCGATGTACCAGTATTTGTTCGAGGATTCGCTGCTTTTGCAGAAGGCGTTGGTGAAAAACTATCTCCAGCTTATCCAGAAGAAAAATGGTATTTGGTGATTAGACCTAATGTCTCGATCGCGACCGTTGACGTATTTTGTCATCCTAATCTGACAAGAAACAGTCCGAAACGAGATCTGGCAACGCTTTTGAACACTCCAAGCGTAAACGATTGCGAAAAAATTGTACGAATGCTCTACCCAGAGGTTGATAAGCAACTTTCATGGCTGCTACAATACGCGCCGTCAAGATTGACTGGGACAGGATCTTGCGTTTTTGCCGAATTTTCGAGCAAATCAGAAGCAGAAACTCTCCTTGCACAACTCTCTGATGAAGTCTCGGCATTTGTCGCTCAAGGGCGCAATATATCGCCATTAAAAGAGACTCTGGCTGAATACCAATCAGCCTCACACCGACCTAATTAAAACTGGACGCAAACCCGAGGTTTCCACCGTGCCTGATATGAAGCTATTTGCTGGTAACGCAACACCTGAACTAGCCCAACGTATTGCTGATCGTCTTTACATCTCTCTTGGTGATGCATCTGTTTCTCGCTTTTCTGATGGCGAAGTTGCAGTTCAAATCAATGAGAATGTTCGTGGTAGCGATGTTTTCATCATTCAATCCACTTGTGCACCGACTAACGACAACCTAATGGAACTGGTTGTTATGATTGATGCAATGCGCCGTGCTTCAGCAGGCCGTATCACTGCAGTTATCCCTTACTTTGGCTACGCTCGTCAGGATCGTCGTGTACGTTCTGCACGTGTGCCAATCACTGCAAAAGTTGTTGCTGATTTCCTATCTAACGTTGGTGTTGACCGCGTTCTTACTATTGACCTGCACGCAGAGCAAATCCAAGGCTTCTTCGATGTTCCTGTAGACAACATCTTCGGTACTCCTGTACTGCTTGAAGACATGCAGGCTCGCGGCCTGGAAAACCCAGTTGTGGTTTCTCCTGACCTTGGTGGTGTTGTACGTGCTCGTGCAACAGCGAAAGCGCTAGGTGATGTTGATATCGCTATCGTTGACAAGCGTCGCCCACGTGCAAACGTTTCTGAAGTGATGAACCTGATCGGTGATGTTGAAGGTCGTGACTGTGTTATCGTTGATGACATGATCGACACTGGTGGCACACTGTGTAAAGCAGCTGAAGCGCTGAAAGAGCGCGGTGCTAAGCGTGTATTCGCTTACGCAACTCATGCTGTGTTCTCAGGTAATGCTGCACAAAACATCGGTAACTCAGTTCTTGACCAAGTTATCGTAACTGACTCAATCACCATGCCTAAAGAGATGGAAGCGACTGGTAAAGTAACCACGCTAAGCCTGTCTCGTATGCTTGCTGAAGCAATTCGTCGCATCAGCAACGAAGAGTCAATCTCTGCAATGTTCAACTAATCCGAACATTTCAGTTACACTGATTTTTAAAACACCCCTATATGGGGTGTTTTTATTTTTGCACGGAAATATCGAGATAGTTTACTCGCCGAGACAAAATCAACGTAAAAGATCAATCTCAGCAGAGCTCCCCTACTGTCAATTTTCTGTGCTATCATACTGCGCTTTTTGAGATTCCAGAGAGATCCTAACCTTGAGTCAACAAATAAAACTTCTTGTTGGTCTTGCTAATCCAGGACCAGAATATGCCAAAACCCGTCATAACGCAGGGGCTTGGGTTGTAGAAGAATTAGCTCGCGTTCATAACGTTACCCTAAAGAACGAACCGAAGTTCTATGGTTTAACCGGACGTATCATGGTCAACGGACAGGATCTCCGTTTGCTCATTCCAACCACTTTCATGAATCTTTCCGGCAAATCTATCGCTGCTTTAGCGAAGTTTTACCAAATTAAACCAGAAGAAATCATGGTTGCTCATGACGAGCTAGACTTACCGCCAGGTGTCGCTAAGTTTAAAAAAGGTGGCGGTCACGGTGGGCACAATGGCCTGCGTGACACAATTAGCAAACTAAGCAACAACAAAGATTTTTATCGTCTTCGTATCGGCATTGGCCATCCGGGACACAAAGATAGAGTGGCAGGTTTTGTACTAGGTAAAGCTCCGGCAAAAGAACAAGAGCTTTTGGACGCCGCCGCCGATGAATCGGTGCGTTGTCTGGACATTCTGATCAAGGATGGCCTGTCAAAAGCACAAAATCGCCTCCACACGTTCAAAGCTGAATAAGGTTACTATCATGGGTTTTAAATGTGGCATCGTTGGTCTACCTAACGTTGGTAAATCAACTCTGTTTAACGCACTAACTAAAGCAGGCATCGAAGCGGCAAACTTCCCGTTCTGTACCATTGAACCAAACACTGGTGTAGTTCCAGTGCCAGATCTGCGTCTAGACGCTCTAGCAAAGATCGTTAACCCACAGAAAGTGCTGCCTACTACAATGGAATTCGTAGACATCGCTGGTCTGGTTGCGGGCGCATCACGTGGTGAAGGTCTGGGTAACAAGTTCCTAGCAAACATCCGTGAAACTGACGCGATCGGTCACGTTGTTCGTTGTTTCGAAAACGACAACATCGTTCACGTAGCAGGTAAAGTATCTCCGATTGAAGATATTGAAGTGATCAACCTTGAGCTTGCAATGGCTGACCTTGATTCGTGTGAACGCGCTATCCAGCGTAACGCGAAGAAAGCAAAAGGTGGCGACAAAGACGCGAAATTCGAACTGACTGTACTTGAGAAACTTCTACCAGTACTGACAGAAGGTGGTTCAGCGCGTACTGTTGAGCTCGCTAAAGAAGAGCTAGCGGCTATTGGTTACCTAAACTTCCTGACTCTGAAACCTACTATGTACATCGCAAACGTGAACGAAGATGGTTTTGAAGACAACGCTTACTTGGATGCTGTACGTGAGTTTGCTGCAAAAGAAAACAACGTGGTTGTTCCTGTATGTGCTGCGATCGAGTCAGAAATGGCTGAACTGGAAGATGACGAGCGTGAAGAATTCCTAGCAGATCTGGGCATCGAAGAACCGGGCCTGAACCGTGTAATTCGAGCGGGCTACGAGCTACTAAACCTGCAAACTTACTTTACTGCTGGTGTAAAAGAAGTTCGTGCATGGACTATCCCTGTTGGCGCAACAGCACCAAAAGCTGCGGCTAAGATCCACACTGACTTTGAAAAAGGCTTTATCCGTGCAGAAGTTGTCGGTTACGACGATTTCATTGAGTTCAACGGTGAAAGTGGTGCGAAAGACGCAGGTAAATGGCGCCTGGAAGGTAAAGAATACATTGTAAAAGACGGCGATGTAATTCACTTCCGTTTCAATGTATAGTTAAGTAAGTGAATTTTAAACACTTCATTTACATGAAAAGCCAGCGATAACGCTGGCTTTTTTTATATTCTCAATACAAGACCTTAGGTTAACCACTTCCCGGCTAGTGAATTTATTTCCAGTTTTAGATCATAAACACGCCTCTTTGTTTAAAAAGGAAGCGAACGGGGTCTTTTCCGAGATTTATTTAAAAAAACTATTGACGGATCTTACTCAACTTCGCATAATGCGCGCCGTTCCCGACAACAAGGCAACATGGTGTTGAGAGCGAAAAATATGGTTTTGGCTACGTAGCTCAGCTGGTTAGAGCACATCACTCATAATGATGGGGTCACAGGTTCGAATCCCGTCGTAGCCACCATTCCTAAATACTCTTTTTTAAGAGTGATTAGGAATAGATGCGGAAGTGGCGGAATTGGTAGACGCACCAGATTTAGGTTCTGGCGCCGCAAGGTGTGAGAGTTCAAGTCTCTCCTTCCGCACCATTTTTCTCTAGAAATAGAGAGTTAAGTAGTTGAAAAACTACTGCCTGCAGGTCTATCGCCAAGCGGTAAGGCAGCGGCTTTTGATGCCGCCATTCCCTGGTTCGAATCCAGGTAGACCTGCCATTATTCCAAGTGGAGATTCCTTGATAAAGGGGTTGTCACTTAGAGCGCGAAGGTTTATATTGTCTCGCTCAAAAAGATGGCTACGTAGCTCAGCTGGTTAGAGCACATCACTCATAATGATGGGGTCACAGGTTCGAATCCCGTCGTAGCCACCATTCTTTCTTAAAGAAAGAAGACAAAGAAAACAATCATTAGTTTTTACCAATTAACTAGTGATTTATAGAGTTCAAGATGCGGAAGTGGCGGAATTGGTAGACGCACCAGATTTAGGTTCTGGCGCCGCAAGGTGTGAGAGTTCAAGTCTCTCCTTCCGCACCATCTTGATTTAACTCTAATAAAGAATATATGCGGAAATGGCGGAATTGGTAGACGCACCAGATTTAGGTTCTGGCGCCGCAAGGTGTGAGAGTTCAAGTCTCTCTTTCCGCACCATATTTTTAGTAGTTAGAAAACTACTGCCTGCAGGTCTATCGCCAAGCGGTAAGGCAGCGGCTTTTGATGCCGCCATTCCCTGGTTCGAATCCAGGTAGACCTGCCACTATTTTAATTATTGAGTTTACTCAGTAATTATGCGGAAGTGGCGGAATTGGTAGACGCACCAGATTTAGGTTCTGGCGCCGTAAGGTGTGAGAGTTCAAGTCTCTCCTTCCGCACCATATTTTAAGTAGTGAAAACTACTGCCTGTAGGGCTATCGCCAAGCGGTAAGGCAGCGGCTTTTGATGCCGCCATTCCCTGGTTCGAATCCAGGTAGCCCTGCCATATACAACGTTATTGAGGATCACCAATTTCCTTGATAACTACAAATCAAGTTGCGGAAGTGGCGGAATTGGTAGACGCACCAGATTTAGGTTCTGGCGCCGCAAGGTGTGAGAGTTCAAGTCTCTCCTTCCGCACCATTCTTTAGTAGTTGAAAAACTACTGCCTGTAGGGCTATCGCCAAGCGGTAAGGCAGCGGCTTTTGATGCCGCCATTCCCTGGTTCGAATCCAGGTAGCCCTGCCATATACAACGTTATTGAGGATCACCAATTTCCTTGATAACTACAAATCAAGTTGCGGAAGTGGCGGAATTGGTAGACGCACCAGATTTAGGTTCTGGCGCCGTAAGGTGTGAGAGTTCAAGTCTCTCCTTCCGCACCATTCTTGATTTAAACAATTTGAGTTGGCTACGTAGCTCAGCTGGTTAGAGCACATCACTCATAATGATGGGGTCACAGGTTCGAATCCCGTCGTAGCCACCATTTATAACGTTATTTAGGTTTTACCAATTACCTTTATAACTACAGAATAAGTTGCGGAAGTGGCGGAATTGGTAGACGCACCAGATTTAGGTTCTGGCGCCGTAAGGTGTGAGAGTTCAAGTCTCTCCTTCCGCACCATATTTTAAGTAGTGAAAACTACTGCCTGTAGGGCTATCGCCAAGCGGTAAGGCAGCGGCTTTTGATGCCGCCATTCCCTGGTTCGAATCCAGGTAGCCCTGCCATATAACAACGATATTGAGATTTTACCAATTATCTTAATATCTAAAAATCAAGATGCGGAAGTGGCGGAATTGGTAGACGCACCAGATTTAGGTTCTGGCGCCGCAAGGTGTGAGAGTTCAAGTCTCTCCTTCCGCACCATTCTTGGTTTAAACAATTTGAGTTGGCTACGTAGCTCAGCTGGTTAGAGCACATCACTCATAATGATGGGGTCACAGGTTCGAATCCCGTCGTAGCCACCATTGATTAGATTGCTAGCCTTAGCTAACAGTCATGTAGATTTAAGATGCGGAAGTGGCGGAATTGGTAGACGCACCAGATTTAGGTTCTGGCGCCGCAAGGTGTGAGAGTTCAAGTCTCTCCTTCCGCACCATCTTAAACTCATCTACAATATCAAAACACGCGGAAGTGGCGGAATTGGTAGACGCACCAGATTTAGGTTCTGGCGCCGTAAGGTGTGAGAGTTCAAGTCTCTCCTTCCGCACCATATTTTAAGTAGTGAAAACTACTGCCTGTAGGGCTATCGCCAAGCGGTAAGGCAGCGGCTTTTGATGCCGCCATTCCCTGGTTCGAATCCAGGTAGCCCTGCCATATACAACGTTATTGAGGATCACCAATTTCCTTGATAACTACAAATTAAGTTGCGGAAGTGGCGGAATTGGTAGACGCACCAGATTTAGGTTCTGGCGCCGCAAGGTGTGAGAGTTCAAGTCTCTCCTTCCGCACCATTATCGGAAAACCCAGCATTAATTTGCTGGGTTTTTTCTTTTTCCGGCTATCTAACGTCCTATATCGGGTCATTCCAGCGAGCCATAGCGAGACTAGGAATCTATTATCGGCGGGCTGAAATGATGTAGGAACAATTTTGGCGACGAAGCGCTCGGATAGAAGATTCTGAATCACGCTCCTTCGTCGCTGTCCAGAATGACGAGTGACAGTGTTAAACGGACGCATCAAGCTTTGTACGATCTTTTATCCATCCGCAAACTGCAAATACTGACCGTTTATCACATGCCAAGTGCGTATTTAAGAACTTGCGATTTAATTGGACCTGAGTGTTCAGCCAGTTTGAGGGCGGCATTGCGCGCAAACTTCAGCGGACCGAGCTCATTGCTAAAACCTTTGTAGAAGAAGTCCATTCCCGTCTGCATTAGCAGGTTATCCGGGCGTCGAGCACGCTCATATTTCTCTAGCAAAGAATCTGTTAGCTCATCTTGCCCTTGTGTGACATCCAGTAAAACATCAACGTCTTTAAAGCCCAAATTCACACCCTGTCCAGCCAGTGGATTAATCGTATGCGCGGAATCTCCAACAAGTACACAGCCTCGGTTCGAGTATGATTGAGCATGACGACGAGTCAGAGGGAACGAACCAAACTGCAGTACCTCAATATCTCCCAGTTCTTTGGGGAAATGATTCAAAATTTCCCTTCTTAACTGAGGCTTAGTCATCGCACATAACTGCTTGATACGCTTTGGAGAGTCATACCAGACTAATGATCCCTGCCCGACTTCTTTACCCTCTTCCGTCAACGAACACAATGGCAAAAACGATCGGGGGCCGCTTGGAGTGAACTGCTGCCAGGTAATATCCTGTTGTGGCAGCTCAGTCTTAACGTTGATCAGCATACAGTGCTGACGGTAATCCCATGCGGTTATTCCTATCCCTGCAAGCTGACGTACTTTTGAATTTGCCCCGTCAGCACCAATCACCCACTGAGCCTCAAACTGTTTACCGCTCTCTAATGTGATTCGGTTAACGTCAGCAAACTCGATGCTTTGTAAACGCTCAGGACATTCTAATGTGAGATTGTTGTATTGCTCAAACGCTTGCCACAACCCCAATTGAATCAGCCTGTTTTCAACGATATAACCGAGTTGCCCGAGAGACAATTCATCCGAATGGAATCGAGTCCGGCATTCCGGGTGCTCCCAGGTTTCCAAACGACGATAAGGACAGACACGCATCGCTTGAATTGATGACCATGCACCAAGAGATTCAAGTAATTTAACGGATTGGTGTGAAATCGCGGATACACGAATATCCATAGCCTGTGACGAGTCGAATGCCTTTGGCTCTGTACCTTCGACAACCACGACACTTCTGCCTTGCTGGGCAAACCCTATTGCGATTGCTGCGCCAACCATGCCTCCGCCAATAACGGTGATGTCATATCTGTTCATTTTTTGTTCTTCACTGCATTGATAAGATAACATTTTTAATTGTACGTTCAGCCAAAGCATTTACAAAACGGTTTATCTTTCCTCAGCCAAAGATGCGTAATCCCGCGTAATTTTTTGCATTTGTAAACCGAGTTTTTCTGCTTGACTAACCAGCATAAAAACCTTGTCCGATATAAGGCGAAAGCCCATATTACATCAGGCTTTGCAGAGAATTAGTCAGATCACTAGTCAGGTGCTTTTTAAAGCAGTACAATACGCCGCTTACCGCCGTGATGGCGGCTATAATTTGAGCAATAGCTCTCCGATTTAAGTACAACTGAACGAGCGAAAGTGAGATGAGTAAGAAACTGCTAATTAAAACCTGGGGCTGCCAGATGAATGAATACGATTCATCAAAAATGGCCGACCTGCTTAATGCTGCAAACGGCTACGAGCTGACGGAAGAGCCAGAGGAAGCAGACGTACTTCTACTTAACACCTGTTCGATCCGTGAAAAAGCGCAAGAAAAAGTTTTCCACCAGCTAGGCCGCTGGAAAACACTAAAAGATAAAAAACCTGGCGTAGTTATCGGCGTAGGTGGTTGTGTAGCAACACAAGAAGGTGACCATATTCGTGAACGAGCACCGTTCGTCGACGTAATTTTTGGTCCGCAAACTCTGCACCGCCTTCCAGAGATGATCAAACAGTCTCAATCTGATGATGCACCAGTAATGGACATTTCTTTCCCTGAAATTGAGAAGTTCGACCGCCTGCCAGAGCCACGAGCTGAAGGTGCGACCGCATTCGTTTCTATCATGGAAGGCTGTTCTAAATACTGTACTTACTGCGTTGTGCCATACACACGTGGTGAGGAAGTAAGCCGTCCGATGGATGACGTATTGTTCGAAATCGCTCAGCTAGCAGAGCAAGGCGTACGTGAAGTAAACCTGTTAGGCCAAAACGTAAACGCGTACCGTGGTCCTATGCACGACGGTGAAATCTGTTCATTTGCAGAACTACTTCGTCTGGTTGCTTCTATCGATGGTATCGATCGTATCCGTTTCACTACCAGTCACCCGCTAGAATTCACAGATGACATTATTGCGGTTTACGAAGACACACCTGAACTGGTGAGCTTCCTTCACTTGCCGGTACAAAGTGGTAGTGACCGCATCTTAACGATGATGAAGCGCCCTCATACGGGTATCGAGTACAAGTCTATCATCCGTAAACTACGTAAAGCTCGCCCTGACATTCAAATCAGTTCTGACTTTATCGTTGGTTTCCCTGGTGAGACAGATAAAGACTTCCAGGATACAATGAAGCTAATCAAAGACGTCGACTTTGATATGAGCTTCAGCTTCATCTTCTCTGCGCGCCCTGGTACACCAGCTGCAGATTACCCTTGTGATCTGCCGGAGCAAGTGAAGAAAGATCGCCTGTACGAATTACAGCAAACGATCAACGCGCAGGCTATGCGCTACTCTCGCCTAATGCTTGATACAGAGCAACGTGTACTAGTTGAAGGCCCTTCGAAGAAAAACCTGATGGAACTACGCGCTCGTACAGAAAACAACCGTGTAGTAAACTTTGAAGGTAGCGCAGACCTGATTGGTCAGTTCGTTGACGTGAAGATCGTAGACGTATTTGCAAACTCATTGCGTGGTGAGCTAGTACGTACTGAAAAAGACATGGACCTTCGTAGTGTGATTTCACCAACGCAAATGATGGCGAAAACACGTCGCGAAGATGAGCTGGGTGTAGCGACTTTTACGCCGTAAGCTCGTATAAATCGCCATGGAGAGCCTGGTCGTTATCAGGCTCTCAATAAGTGGCAGAAAATGAGAGGCAACATTGAGCAATAAAATCGTAACTCTAGAAATTAACCTAGAACCTTCAGACAACCGCCGACTAGCTAGTCTGTGCGGTCCTTTCGATGACAACATCAAGCATTTAGAACGCCGTCTGGGCGTTGAAATCAACCACCGTAGTGACCATTTTACTATTGTTGGTAAACCTCACACTTCTGCGGCTGCGCTGGATATCCTGAAAACTCTGTATGTCGATACCGCACCAGTACGTGGTGAGATCCCAGACATAGAACCTGAACAGATCCATTTAGCGATCAAAGAGTCAGGTGTGCTAGAACAAAGTACCGAGTCAAATATCGCACACGGTAAAGAAGTGTTCGTTAAAACCAAAAAAGGCGTGATTAAGCCACGTACGCCTAACCAGGCTCAATACCTGGTTAACATGGTGACTCACGATATCTCTTTTGGTATTGGTCCTGCTGGTACAGGTAAAACCTACCTTGCCGTCGCTGCAGCGGTCGACGCCTTAGAGCGTCAAGAAATTCGTCGTATCCTTTTGACGCGTCCAGCGGTTGAAGCGGGTGAGAAACTGGGCTTCCTGCCTGGCGATTTGAGCCAGAAAGTTGATCCCTACCTTCGTCCACTATACGACGCTTTGTTCGAGATGCTAGGCTTTGAGCGAGTTGAAAAGCTCATTGAACGCAACGTTATTGAGGTTGCACCTCTGGCTTACATGCGTGGTCGTACCCTGAACGATGCATTTATCATTCTGGATGAAAGTCAGAACACAACAGTAGAACAGATGAAAATGTTCCTGACGCGTATTGGCTTTAACTCACGCGCAGTAATCACTGGTGATGTCACTCAGATCGACTTACCGCGTGGCGCAAAATCTGGCCTGCGTCATGCGATTGAAGTACTGAATGAAGTTGATGACATCAGTTTTAACTTCTTCCAGGCTGATGACGTAGTTCGCCACCCAGTTGTTGCTCGTATTGTTAATGCCTACGAGAAATGGGAAGCGCAAGACCAGAAAGAGCGTAAAGAGTTTGAAAAGCGCCGTCGTGAAGAGCGTGATGCCAAATTACTTGAAGCAGCAAAAGCCGAGCTAGGCGCTCAAGTCGCTGCAACTAAGGAATAAAAATGGCAATTGAACTTGATCTTCAGCTGGCAGTCGAAAGTGAAGAAGGTTTACCTTCCCGAGAGGAATTCCAATTGTGGCTGGATAAGACTATCCCTCTGTTCCAGCCGCAAGCAGAACTGACTATTCGTATTGTCGATGAACAAGAAAGTCATACTCTGAACCACGAATACCGTGGTAAAGATAAGCCGACCAATGTGCTGTCTTTCCCATTCGAAGTGCCTCCTGGCATGGAGATGGATCTACTCGGTGACCTAATCATTTGTCGCCAAGTAGTTGAAAAAGAGGCTCTTGAGCAGAATAAACCTCTGCTAGCACATTGGGCGCATATGGTTGTACATGGCAGCTTGCATCTGCTAGGTTATGATCATATCGAGGATGACGAAGCCGAAGAGATGGAGTCCCTCGAGACAGAAATCATGCAAGGTATGGGCTTTGAAGACCCGTATATTGCTGAAAAAGAGTAACCTCTGGTTGCTCAACAGGGAAAGGCGAATCACCCAATTACCCTCGTGTTCGCCTTTCTATGTGAGCTATCACACTTCTGATAGCGTTACTTTAATGAGAAACAATGAACGAAGATAATTCTCCCTCTTCTAGCGAAGGTAAAAAAGAAAAGGCGGAAGGTCCGAGTAGAAAGTCCTTCTTTGAACGTCTAGGTCAATTATTTCAGGGCGAGCCTAAAGATCGCCAAGAGCTTGTGGATGTTATCCGCGACTCAGAAGAAAATGACCTGATTGACCACGACACCAGAGATATGCTCGAAGGTGTTATGGAAATCTCCGAAATGCGCGTGCGAGATATTATGATCCCGCGTTCGCAAATGGTTACTGTTGAGCGTACTTACGATTTAGACACGTTAATCGCGTTAATTACCGATGCTCAACACTCGCGTTACCCGGTAATCAGCGAGGACAAAGACCATGTGGAAGGCATTCTACTAGCGAAGGACTTACTTAAATACTTAGGCTCAGGCAGCAACCCATTTGATATTGAAGAAGTGATTCGTCCAGCAGTCGTGGTTCCGGAAAGTAAACGCGTTGACCGCCTGCTGAAAGAGTTCCGTGAAGAACGCTATCATATGGCGATTGTTGTCGATGAATTCGGCGGTGTTTCTGGTCTCGTTACCATTGAAGATATCCTTGAGGAAATCGTCGGTGATATTGAAGACGAGTTTGACGAGTCTGAAGAGACTGACATTCGTAAGCTAAGCAAACATACGTTTGCTGTCAGAGCTCTGACAACGATTGAAGAGTTTAATGAGACATTCGGTACCAACTTCAGCGATGAAGAGGTAGACACTGTAGGTGGTATGGTAATGACAACTTTTGGTCACCTACCTTCTCGCGGTGAACTGGTTGAAATTGAAGGGTATAACTTCAAGGTCACGGCTGCGGATAACCGTCGTGTCATTCAACTCCAAGTGACGATTCCAGACGAAGAAACACTGGTTGAAGCTACTCAAGAGTAACGCGATACCCTACCGGGAATATCAGAAAAATATAATGATGAATGCACTCTTTCATCGCCTCAAGCGGCCCTTAGCGGCCGCTTTTGTTGGCGCTTCCACAACTTTAGCTTTTGCTCCTTACCAACTATGGCCTGTTGCTATTCTCAGCCCAGCCATACTGCTCATCCTTTTAGCAAATCAGACACCTAAACGCGCGCTGTGGATTGGCTATGCCTGGGGACTTGGCCAGTTTGCTACAGGCGTTAGCTGGGTTTACGTCAGTATTTCTGGTTTTGGCGGGATGCCGCTGATTGCCAATTTATTTTTGATGGGGCTACTAGTCGCGTATCTGGCAGTCTATTCAGCTCTGTTTGCTTGGCTTAAGAACAAATTTTTCTCTCAATTTACCCTATCTACAGCCCTACTGGCGGCGCCTGCTCTCTGGCTCGCGACCGATTGGCTGCGCGGCTGGGTAATGACCGGATTTCCATGGTTATGGCTCGGATACAGCCAGATAGACGCTCCTCTGGCAAACTTTGCTCCAATCGGAGGCGTTGAACTTATTACCTTGTTTATTATGATCTGCGCAGGGTCACTGGCTTACGCGTGGATTCATAAACAGTGGTTAATGGTCGTGATTCCGGCGGTATTGCTGAGTGCTGGCTTTGGTATTCGTCAATATGACTGGGTTACTCCTCGTCTACAAGATGTAACCAAAGTGGCACTTATTCAAGGTAACGTAGACCAGAAGAAAAAATGGCTGCCGACCCAACGCTGGCCGACCATCATGAAGTACACGGATCTGACTCGTGAAAACTGGGATGCTGATATTATTGTGTGGCCAGAAGCAGCGATCCCCGCATTTGAAATTGAACTTCCGTCCTTCTTGCACAATCTCGACAGCGCAGCAAAAATCAAACACAGTGCAGTGATCACAGGCGTCGTAAACCAGACAGAAGATAGACAGTTCTACAACAGCATTCTTTCTCTAGGCACCACACCATACGGTGACTACAGTTTTGACTTGAGCGAGCGTTACCACAAGCATCACTTGCTGCCATTTGGAGAGTTTGTACCGTTTGAGGACATTCTGCGTCCGCTTGCACCGTTCTTTAACTTACCGATGTCTTCTTTCAGTCGCGGGGATTTCGTGCAGCCAAACATCGTGGCAAATGGCATGCATATGGCCCCTGCACTGTGTTACGAAATTATCTTTAACGAGCAGGTGCGCCAAAATATTACTGATGAAACCGACTTCATCTTAACGCTCTCTAACGATGCTTGGTTTGGGAAATCAATCGGTCCGCTGCAACATATGGAAATTGCACGAATGCGTGCATTGGAGTTGGGCAAACCGCTTATACGCTCGACAAATAACGGCGTGACAGCAGTGACGGATCACAAAGGGAATATCGTTGAGCAAGTGCCTCAGTTTGAAACCGCAGTCCTGCGTGCAGAGCTTACTCCAACCGACGGAAATACGCCCTATCGCATCGTCGGGACATGGCCTTTATATGTTTGGGTATTACTGAGCTTGATCATCGCCGGGTGGCTGGCGAGAAAGAAATACTGACTAGATATCAGTACCATAAGATCAAAAGTAAAAGAGGCCTGGTGGCCTCTTTTACTTGAATGTCACGGTTTTAAAGATTGCCGACTGAATCCGGTATGGCCGCATTTGATACAGGGAATGATAACGGTCGGATGGTTATATGTGGTTTTGTGGCCACATTCATCGCAAACTAACGTTCCTAAGCCGATCACTTCTCCAGCTTCATACAGACCTTGATGTTCTAAGTCATCAAACAACTCAACCCACTCAACTTTAGTTCTGTCGGTGATCTCCAGCAGTCCTTGCCAAATCGTATCTGCCACAGTTAAGTAGAACGGGCCACTTTTACTCTCTTCGTAACTTTCTGAAAACTCTTTTAAATCCGATTTAACGTACGCTTTAATCAAAGCTAACTCATCTTTGGTCAGATCATTAGCAGCCTCCACCACTTTGCCTGACGTCTCTATCGCTTTGTTAACTTCATCAGGGCTGTGCTTTAAGGTTTCAATCACATCCTCAAGCATTTCCTCATAACCTGTTTTACGTTTCGGCATAACTGACCTCCATCTTTTTCCGACCTGCGTGACTTAAGCACGCAAGGGTACAGATTGGCTATTGTTGTGACCTCTCGCTTTAGGTATTCTATGATGATCTATTTAAGTCTGTTCTAACCGAACTCACAAATTCCAAGATAACCGGATATCATCGATGCAAGAGCAATACAACCCACAAGACATTGAACAGAAAGTTCAAAAGCAATGGGATGACAACAAGACCTTTGTTGTAAGTGAAGACCCAAATAAAGAAAAATTCTACTGTCTATCTATGTTCCCGTACCCAAGTGGTCGACTGCACATGGGTCACGTTCGTAACTACACCATCGGTGACGTAGTATCTCGTTTCCAACGCCTGCAAGGCAAAAACGTAATGCAACCTATTGGTTGGGATGCGTTCGGCCTACCTGCAGAAAATGCTGCAGTAAAAAATAACACAGCGCCAGCACCATGGACTTACGAAAACATTGAGTACATGAAAAACCAGCTTAAATTGCTAGGTTTTGGCTACGACTGGAATCGCGAATTCGCGACCTGTACCCCTGAATACTACCGTTGGGAGCAAGAGTTCTTCACTAAGCTTTACGCGAAAGGCTTAGTTTACAAGAAGACTTCTTCTGTTAACTGGTGTCCAAACGACCAAACCGTTCTTGCAAACGAGCAGGTTGAAGATGGCTGCTGCTGGCGTTGTGACACGCCTGTAGAGCAAAAAGAGATCCCTCAATGGTTCATCAAGATCACGGAATATGCGCAAGAGCTACTGGACGATCTAGATAACCTAGACGGCTGGCCAGAAATGGTTAAGACCATGCAGCGCAACTGGATTGGCCGCTCTGAAGGTGTTGAGCTTACGTTTGAAGTTAAAGGTCACTCTGATCTGGAAGTTTACACAACGCGTCCTGACACGCTAATGGGCGTGACTTACGTCGGTATCGCAGCAGGTCACCCTCTAGCGGCTATCGCTGCAGAGAATAACCCAGAGCTGGCTGCATTCATCGACGAATGTAAAAACACCAAAGTTGCTGAAGCTGAGCTGGCAACAATGGAGAAGAAAGGTATGGCGACTGGCCTTACTGCAATTCATCCATTGAACGGTCGCGAAGTACCTGTGTACGTAGCAAACTTCGTACTTATGGACTACGGTACGGGCGCGGTTATGGCTGTACCTGCTCATGACCAGCGTGATTTTGAATTCGCAACTAAGTACGGCCTGGATATTGTTCCTGTTATCAAACCAGTTGATGGCAGCGAGCTAGATATTTCTGAAGCAGCATACACAGAGAAAGGTGTACTGTTTGATTCCGGTGAGTTCGACGGTCTTGAATTCCAAGCGGCATTCGATGCAATTGCTGCCAAGCTAGAAGCTGAAGGCAAAGGCACTAAAACAGTTAACTTCCGTCTGCGCGACTGGGGGGTTTCTCGTCAACGTTACTGGGGTGCACCTATCCCAATGGTAACTACTGAAGACGGTGAAGTTCATCCGCTACCTGCTGACCAACTACCAGTAATTCTTCCAGAAGACGTGGTAATGGACGGCGTAACCAGCCCAATCAAAGCTGATAAAGAGTGGGCGAAGACAACCTTCAACGGCGAACCTGCTCTACGTGAGACAGATACGTTCGATACGTTCATGGAATCTTCTTGGTACTACGCGCGTTACTGTTCACCACAAGCTGACGACATCCTGGATCCAGAAAAAGCAAACTACTGGCTACCAGTAGACCAGTACATCGGTGGTATCGAACACGCTTGTATGCACCTGTTGTACTCACGCTTCTTCCATAAACTGCTTCGTGACGCAGGTTACGTGACTTCTGACGAGCCGTTCAAGCAGCTACTATGTCAGGGCATGGTACTGGCTGATGCGTTCTACTTTGAGAACGAGAAAGGCGGTAAAGAGTGGGTTGCCCCAACTGACGTGAAAGTTGAGCGTGACGGCAAAGGTCGTATCACTTCAGCTACCGATAACGAAGGCCGTAACGTTGAGCACTCGGGCATGATCAAAATGTCTAAGTCGAAGAACAACGGTATCGACCCGCAAGAGATGGTAGACAAGTACGGCGCTGACACCGTGCGTCTGTTCATGATGTTCGCGTCTCCGGCAGACATGACTCTTGAATGGCAAGAGTCTGGCGTTGAAGGTGCAAACCGCTTCCTGAAACGTGTCTGGAAACTAGTGAAAGAGCACACAGCAAAAGGTGCTGCAGAAGCTGTTGATACTTCTGCGCTATCTGGTGATCAGAAAGCTCTACGCCGTGACGTTCACAAGACCATTGCGAAAGTAACCGATGATGTGGCACGTCGCCAGACATTCAACACGGCTATTGCGGCTATCATGGAACTGATGAACAAGTTAGCGAAAGCGCCTCAGGAATCAGTACAAGACCGTGCGATCCTAGATGAAGCTCTGAAAGCTGTCGTAGCAATGCTTTACCCTATCACTCCGCACATCTCATACGAACTATGGGCTGCGTTAGGTGAGTCTGACATCGACAATGCGACCTGGCCGACTTTCGATGAGAAAGCACTGGTTGAAGACGAGAAAACTGTCGTTGTTCAGGTTAACGGTAAACTGCGTGCAAAACTGACTGTAGCAGCCGACGCAACCAAAGAGCAAGTTGAAGAACTTGGTCTGAACGATGAGAACGTTACAAAATTCACAGATGGCCTGACCATCCGTAAAGTGATTTACGTACCGGGTAAACTTCTCAATATCGTTGCGAACTAGCATATCTTTACAAACGAATCGCAGCTTGCAATAACTCTATTCAGAGCGAACTAATTCGCTCGCTAAGAGTCTTTTAACAGGGTAGTTCGCTACCCTGTTTATTTACCTTAATCCATTTAAACTCAAGTGAATTAAGGTAAATAACCCCATCTTCAATTTAGGATGAACACAATCAATGCGCTTTTTCTCTTTGATTAAACTACCTGTGGTATTGGTATTAGCAGGCATTCTCTCTGCCTGTGGTTTTCACCTTCGTGACGAGTATTCCGTACCGGAAGAGCTGCACACCATGTCATTCACCAGCTATGATGAGTACAACCAGCTAACCCGCTATGTACGCTCTCAGCTGACACTGAACAAAGTCGACCTCGTCCAACCATCATCAAATGTACCAAACGTGCACCTAATTGGAGCGAGTCTCAAGGAGCGTACACTGTCACTCTATCAAAACAGCCGAGCAGCGGAGAAAGAGCTGACTTACGTTGTGCGCTATCGCGTCACGATTCCTGAGCATGGTTCTAAAAACTACACCACAACCGTCAATCGCAACTACCTGGATAACCCTCTGACAGCACTTGCTAAATCCGTTGAACGCGATGTTATCGAAGATGAAATGCACTTGCAGGCAGCCAAACAGATGATGCGTCAGTTGGGTCGCGTGCGTGCAGAATATGAATCTGACGCGACTAACGAACTAGCTCCGAATACAAATTCATAATTAACATGCGAGTTTATGCAGACAAGCTGGCAGAACACTTAGCCAAGCACATTAAGCCGATTTACCTCATCTTTGGTAATGAGCCGCTATTGATTCAGGAAAGCCGTCAGGCTATCCAGAAACAAGCACTCCAGTATGGTTTTGAAGAGAAGCATCGTTTTGCTGTTGATGCGAGTTTAGACTGGAATCAGGTTTATGACTGCTTCCAGGCACTCAGCCTGTTCTCCAGTCGTCAGTTGATTGAGCTTGAGTTGCCGGAAAGTGGTGTCAATACCGCCATCAGTAAAGAACTGCAGACCCTGACCGATATGATGCATGACGACATCATGCTGGTGATCATTGGCAGCAAACTGACTAAAGCCCAAGAAAACAGTAAGTGGTTTAAAGCCCTGAGTGCCAAAGGTGACTGGGTAAGCTGCTTGACACCTGATCTGCAACGCTTACCGATGTTTATCCAGGCGCGCTGCAGAATTCTGGGGTTAAAGCCAGATCAACAGTCTTTACAGATGCTTGCCCAGTGGCATGAAGGTAACCTGTTTGCACTGTCGCAAAGCTTAGAGAAACTGGCTCTGCTCCACCCTGATGGTGAACTCACTATTGTGCGCTTAGAAGAAGCGTTAAGTCGCCACAACCATTTTACCACCTTCCACTGGATTGATGCTTTGCTTGCTGGTAAAGCCAATCGTGCCCAACGCATTTTGCGCCAATTGGAAGCCGAAGGCGTAGAAGCAGTTATCCTGATACGCAGCATACAGAAAGAGTTCAGCCAACTCCTAAACATGCATCAGGATTTAGCGCAGATGAGTATCAACCAAGTGTTTGAAAAACATCGGGTATGGCAAAATAAGCGTCCCTTGTATAACGCGGCGCTGATTCGTCTGTCAGCCGGACGAATTTTTAAGCTTCTGTCGCTTCTGACCCAGGCAGAGATAAAAGCCAAAACCCAATATGAAGAATCTGTATGGCCAACTATCCATCAATTGAGCCTGGAATTCTGCTCTCCTGATATTAAGCTGGCAATTTAAAAATCAAAGCGTGTTATAGTGCGCGACCTGTTTTGCTGACGATAGAGCAAAATAGATATGATGTAAGAGACAAACCGAGGAAAACCGAGTGCTTCGCGAAGAATTGAAAGACTTTCTGGCAGATAAAGCTGACGACATGAAAGCGGAAGATATCACCATCCTGAATGTGGAAGACAAATCAAGCGTGACAGATTACATGATCATCTGTACGGGCACCTCTAAACGCCACGTTTCATCCATAGCTGACCACGTCGCATCTGAAGTGAAAAAAGCGGGTCTTGAGCCTCTGGGCATGGAAGGTAAAAACGAAGGTGAATGGGTTGTTCTTGATATGGGCGATGCCATGTTACACGTCATGCAAGAAGAACACCGCGCTCTGTACCAGCTAGAAAAGCTCTGGGGTTAATCTTTTGAAAATTCAGCTAATTGCCGTCGGTACAAAAATGCCTAAATGGGTTGAAGAAGGATTTCAGGAATACCGTCGCCGTTTCCCGCATGACATGCCACTTGAACTGGTAGAGATCCCGGCAGGTAAACGCGGTAAGAATGCCGATATCGCACGTATCCTACAGAAAGAAGGGGAAGCAATGCTGGCTGCAGTCCCAAAAGGTAGCCGCATCGTCACATTGGATATTCCCGGTAAAAAGTGGGATACACCACAACTGGCAGAGCAATTAGAAGCCTGGAAACTAGACGGCCGAGATGTGTCCATCTTGATCGGTGGTCCGGAAGGTCTGGCTCCAGCGTGTAAAGCTGCAGCAGACCAGAGCTGGTCGTTATCAGCATTAACGCTGCCTCATCCACTGGTACGTATCGTAATGGCTGAAAGCTTATACCGAGCTTGGAGCATTACAGCTAACCACCCTTACCATCGCGAATAATCGCCGTTTAAATTCAGAGACATGCGTTAATGATTCGTAGACGCCGCACTCAAATTCGAGATCACCAAGCCGAAGCGCGCCTGTTTGCCAGCCGCGCTATTGTTGCTTTTGCTGCTATCGTCATTTTGATGGGGGTGCTGGTTGCCAATATGTACAATATTCAGGTAAACCAGTTCCAAGATTACCAGACTCGCTCTAATGACAACCGTATCAAAGTGGTACCTATAGCGCCTAACCGAGGGCTCATATATGACCGCAACGGCGTCTTACTGGCGGCAAACCGTCCTGTTTTTAACCTGGAAATCATTCCAGAAAAAGTAAAAGACATCGATTCTACGATCGAGAAGCTGCAAACGATTCTGGAAATCACGCCAGATCAAATAGAACGCTTTCATCGTGAACGTAAACGCACACGCCGCTTTAAATCAGTTCCTTTACTCACCCAGCTGGATGAAAAACAAGTTGCCGTTTTCTCTGTGCAGCAATATCGTTTTCCCGGCGTAGAGATCAGCGCAACACTAAAACGCTACTACCCTTTCAGTGAAGTCCTTACCCACGTTATTGGCTACGTTTCGCGTATCAACGACAGAGACATGCAGCGTCTGATCCGTGAAGAAAAAGACGCAAACTATCAGGCCACTCGTGACATCGGTAAGCTTGGTATAGAAAAATATTACGAAGATCTATTGCACGGTACTGCTGGTTACCAAGAGGTTGAAGTCAACAGCCGCGGGCGAGTGATTCGTACCCTGAAGTATGTGCCACCGACGCCGGGTAAAGACATTGTCCTGAACCTCGACATCAACCTGCAACTTTACGTACACCAATTGCTCGATGATCGCCGTGGTAGCGCCGTCGTTCTCGATCCAAGAGATAACGGTATATTAGCCATGGTCTCAAGCCCGAGTTACGACCCGAACGCCTTCGTACATGGTATATCTGGTAATGCTTACCGTGCCTTACTTAACGATAAGAACCGCCCGTTGGTTAACCGAACCACACTAGGTATTTATCCACCAGCTTCGACCATCAAGCCGTTTATTGCGGTTGCAGCATTGCAAGAAGGTGTTATTACGCCTAAAACAACGCGCAACGATCCGGGTTATTGGCGAATTCCAAACTCGGATACTCGCCCATTTCGTGACTGGCTACGTTGGGGACATGGACGCGTGGATATCATCAAATCCATTGAAGAGTCAGTTGATACTTTCTTCTACCAAATTGCTTATGATATGGGGATTGACCGACTGTCTAGCTGGATGATGATGTTCGGTTTTGGTGATTACACCGGCATTGATATTTACGAAGAGAGTCAGGCGAATATGCCGACGCGGGAGTGGAAAATGTCTCGCCATAGAACTCCTTGGTATAAAGGTGACACTATCCCCGTAGGTATTGGTCAGGGTTATTGGACCGCTACACCGATGCAAATTGCTAAAGCAACATCTGTACTTGTTAACGACGGAAACGTGACTGCTCCTCACTTGCTCAAAGCCTCTATCGACAATGGTGGAGAATTCGATGAGCAACGCACAGAAGAATATGTGACCTATCCGCCGATTAAAGATGTGCCGATAAAATACTGGGAAATGGCAAAAGAAGGAATGCGCAGGGTAAACCACGGGGTAAAAGGTACCGCTCGCCGCTCATTCAACGGTATGAGTTATCAGACAGCGGGTAAATCTGGTACCGCACAGGTTTTCGGCCTGGCAGAGAACGAAGAGTACAATGCCGATGAAATCGCTGAGCACCTGCGTGACCATGCGTTATTTACGGGATTTGCACCGTTTGATGAGCCAAAAGTTGTCGTAACCGTGGTACTAGAAAACGCGGGCGGCGGCTCAAGCAACGGCGCACCAGTAGCAAGAAAAATCTTCGACCGCGTAGTGCTTGGTCCGGAAGAGATTAAGCCAGATGACGAGTTGGCTAACAAGAACAGTAAGGCAACAGAATAATGAAAATGGATCCCTCTACAGGTAAAAATCGGGCGCTGTTTGAACGACTTCATATTGACCTGCCTCTGCTGCTCGGCATATTGGCTTTGATGGCCTTTGCCTTAGTGATCATGTACAGCGCCAGCGGTCAAAGTATGGCAATGATGGATCGCCAGGCGATGAGAATGGTGCTATCGCTTGTCGTAATGCTGGCACTGGCACAGCTGTCACCACGTACTTATGAGAACTTAGCTCCGATGATGTTTATCGGGGGGGTAATCTTACTCTTCGGCGTACTATTTTTTGGTGAGGCATCTAAAGGTGCACAGCGCTGGCTGAACCTCGGATTTGTCCGGTTTCAGCCTTCCGAATTGCTCAAACTTGCCGTACCGCTTATGGTGGCTCGCTATATCGGTCGCCAACCACTTCCGCCAACCTTCAAGACTCTGGCAGTAGCCTTAGTTATGGTATTCGTACCTACCATATTGATCGCGAAGCAACCGGATCTGGGCACCTCGATCCTGATTGCCGCCTCAGGTATCTTCGTTATCTTTCTGGCTGGTATTAGCTGGAAAATCATTGGCGGAGCAGCCATCGCTCTGGGCGGATTTATTCCAATTTTGTGGTTCTTCCTGATGCGGGAATATCAGAAAGTCCGGGTAAGAACGCTATTCAACCCGGAGTCCGACCCTTTAGGCGCTGGCTACCACATTATCCAGAGTAAAATTGCCATAGGCTCCGGCGGTATTTCCGGTAAAGGCTGGCTGCACGGAACACAGTCACAACTGGAATTTCTTCCCGAGCGACACACTGACTTTATCTTTGCAGTCATTGCTGAAGAATGGGGTATGATTGGCTTTCTTTGCTTATTAGCTATCTACCTCTTTATCATCGGCCGAGGCCTGTTCCTAGCCAGTCAGGCACAGACAGCATTCGGACGAATGATGGCGGGCAGTATTGTACTTAGCTTTTTTGTGTATATTTTCGTTAATATCGGCATGGTTAGTGGTATCTTACCCGTAGTTGGCGTGCCACTACCTCTAATCAGTTACGGGGGGACCTCGATGGTAACCCTGATGGCAGGTTTTGGTATTTTGATGTCGATTCATACGCACAGAAAAGCATTCTCGAAGGCGACCTAGACATGCAAAAACGCGCTTTATATTCCTTAGTTTTTTCTGCGATTATCTTGGCTGGCTGTTCATCAACCAGTCAGAAAAAACAGGATGGCCGCTATGAACTCGTATCCGATGTCGCACCGGATACACCACTTTCAGTCGATCACATAGAAGATGCCCACCCAAGATATGAGCCATACAGCTTAGGTGGAAACAGGGATTATCACCTGCGAGGTAAAGACTACCAGATTGTACGTAACGCTAATGGCTTTACGCAGCAAGGTCTCGCCTCCTGGTACGGTAAAAAGTTTCAGGGGCATTTGACCTCAAATGGTGAAATCTACGACATGTACTCGATGACGGCGGCTCACAAGACACTACCTCTTCCTAGCTATGTGAAAGTCACCAATACCGACAATGGTAAAACGACGGTGGTACGCGTAAACGACCGTGGTCCGTTCCACGAAGGCCGTATAATTGATCTTAGCTACGCCGCAGCACATAAATTGGATGTGGTAAAAACAGGTACAGCGAACGTCCAAATTGAAGTCATCAGTGTTGATAAACCAACCGATGTACAGTCACTAGACGTTCATCCTAAATACGTTATTCAGGTCGCTTCTTCAAAAAATGAGAATAACACCCGAACTTTAGGAGCAGAACTTGGTCAAAAGCTGGATACGAAAACTTTCCTTGAAAATACGAAAGAATCGTACCGTTTGCTGTTAGGTCCATTTACTGACTATGCCCTGACGCAAGCCACACTGGATAAAGTAAAGTTGCTCGGCTACCCGTCTGCATTTATTAAAAAACACAACACTGCCAAATGACGTAGGTTCATGGATTTCTGAATGAATCCCCTCTGAATATCATCTGGGATTCTGATAAGATGTCCGCAGTTAAACCCAAAAATTTGAATTACCATGAATAAAAATAAGTTTGTGAAATCTATTCTCGTCTCATCGGTTGCGCTTTCAGCAACCCTCGCTCAACCTGCTCTAGCTTCACCTATCGTGGTACCCGATGCGCCACAAATTGCTGCAAAAGGCTACGTCCTGATGGATTACCATTCAGGTAAGGTACTGGCAGAGAAAGAGATGAACACAAAATTGTCTCCTGCTAGTCTGACCAAAATGATGACCAGCTACGTCATTGGACAAGAGCTGGCACGTGGTAACATTACAGAAGAAGATGATGTAACCATCAGCAAGAACGCTTGGGCGAAAAACTTCCCAGACTCTTCAAAAATGTTTATTGAAGTGGGGACGACAGTCAAAGTAAAAGACCTGAATCGCGGCATCATCATCCAGTCTGGTAACGATGCCTGTGTCGCAATGGCAGAGCATATTGCTGGCTCGGAAGATGCGTTTGTCGACCTGATGAATGCATGGGCAGATACCCTGGGTATGACTAACTCACACTTTGCTAACGTTCATGGTTTAGATAACTCTGATCTGTACTCAACTCCATATGACATGGCTCTGCTGGGTAAAGCACTGATTCGCGATGTACCAGATGAGTACCGTGTATACGCTGAGAAAAAGTACACTTACAACGGCATTACTCAATACAACCGTAACGGCTTGCTATGGGATAAGAGCATGAACGTTGACGGCATCAAAACAGGCCATACAAGTAACGCAGGTTACAGCCTTGTAAGTTCGGCAACAGAAGGCCAAATGCGTCTGGTTGCTGTGGTAATGGGTACCAAAGATGCAAACGCACGTAAATCAGAAAGTAAAAAGCTACTGAGCTACGGCTTCCGCTTCTTCGAAACCGTTGCTCCGCACAAAGCGGGCGAAACATTCGTTGAGGAAAAAATCTGGATGGGCAACCAGGACTCGGTTGCGCTGGGTCTGGATAAAGATACTTACGTAACACTGCCTCGTGGGGAAGCGAAGAACCTAAAAGCCAGCTTCGTACTTGAAAAAGAGCTGCAAGCCCCAATTAATAAAGGTGATGTAGTCGGTAAGCTATACTATCAGATCGACGGTGAAGATATTGCTGAGTATCCGCTAATGGCGCTAGAAACAGTAGAACAAGGCAGCCTGTTCAGCCGTATGTGGGACTACATCGTGTTGTTAGTTAAGAGCTTCTTTTAAGACTCTCTATAGATTAACAAACTGATTCTTAAAGCCGCCAACTATGGCGGCTTTTTAGGTCCATAATCCACGCCTTGAGTTCGCTTTAATTTGACTGTACTATTTCGCACCGCAATGAATATCAACTGGAGTTACCGATATGCTAAACATCAACTCTGATGCTAAATTGAAAGACCTGCTTGAGTTCCCTTGTTCTTTTACTTACAAGGTAATGGGTCATGCAAAGCCTGAGCTTCCAGAACTTGTTCTTGAAGTTATTCAGCGCCATGCACCAGGTGACTACAGCCCAACAGTAAAACCAAGTGCGAAGGGCAACTATCACTCGGTGTCTATCAATATTACTGCGACGTCAATTGAACAGGTTGAAGTCCTTTACAAAGAACTAGGCGAAATCGAAATCGTCCGTATGGTTCTGTAATTATTTGATAATTTAAATTTTTTTTGAGAGCAGCTTCGGCTGCTTTCTTTTTATTTATCAACAAGATAATAAACCACCCTATTCTACTGAGTTAAAAAACTGTTACTCAACGGTAGAGTAGAAGGATTATCCAGTTTATAATCCAAACACTTTATATAATAGCGACAGGAACTGCGATGCAACACCAACTTGTTGTCAGACGACTCGGCCGCCAGGACTATGAGCCCGTATGGAAGGCAATGCATGAGTTCACGGATCAGCGTACAGAAGATACTCTTGATGAAGTTTGGTTAGTAGAGCATAACCCGGTATTTACTCAAGGTCAGGCAGGTAAAGCCGAGCACCTTATCAACACTGGTGATATTCCTGTCGTGCAAAGTGATCGTGGTGGTCAGGTAACTTATCATGGCCCGGGCCAGCTGGTAGCTTACTTCCTGATCAACTTGCGTCGAAAAAAATTAGGAGTACGAGATCTCGTTACTAACATCGAGAACCTCGTGATCAACACGCTAAAAGCATACAATATTGACTCTGCAGCTCAACCAGACGCTCCGGGCGTTTATGTCGATGGCAAGAAAATATGCTCTCTCGGTCTGCGCATTCGTAAAGGATGCTCCTTTCATGGTCTCGCCCTGAACGTAAATATGGATTTAACACCATTTCTGCGTATCAACCCTTGCGGCTATGAAGGTATGGAAATGGTTCAGGTTAGCCAGTTTAACGGACCTGACGAAGTAGAAACCGTAGAAAAACAACTAATACAAGAACTCGTTACTTTGCTCGGCTACGAGCAAGTAGAATTCAGCACAGAAGCACCTTCTCAAGGTAATAAAGCATGAGCAAACCAATCCAGATGGAAAAAGGCGTTAAATATCGTGACGCCGACAAAATGGCATTGATTCCTGTAAAGAACATGCCTACAGAGCAGAAAGAAGTCCTGCGTAAGCCTGATTGGATGAAGATCAAGCTACCAGCCGACAGCCAGCGAATTCAAGATATCAAAGCAGCAATGCGTAAGAACAAGCTTCACTCTGTATGTGAAGAAGCCTCTTGCCCTAACCTAGCGGAATGTTTTAACCACGGTACTGCTACCTTTATGATCCTGGGCGCAATCTGTACCCGTCGTTGTCCTTTCTGTGATGTTGCTCATGGCCGTCCTCTGCCTCCTGAAGCAGAAGAGCCGCAAAAACTAGCGAAAACTATCGCAGATATGAAGCTGAAGTATGTGGTAATCACCTCAGTAGACCGTGATGATCTACGTGATGGCGGTGCACAGCACTTCGCTGACTGTAACCGCGAGATCCGTGCGCTGAACCCTGACATCAAGATTGAAACTCTGGTTCCTGACTTCCGTGGTCGTATGGACGTTGCATTGGATCTGATGAAAGATAACCCGCCAGATGTGTTCAACCACAACCTGGAAACTGCGCCGCGTCTTTACCGTAAAGCTCGTCCGGGTGCGAACTACAAGTGGTCTCTGCAACTACTGAAGAAATTCAAAGAGCAGCACCCAGACGTACCGACTAAATCAGGCCTGATGATGGGTCTTGGCGAGACAAAGGAAGAGATCGTTGAAGTTCTGAAAGATCTTCGCGAACATGGCGTGACTATGCTGACACTTGGTCAGTACCTGGCACCAAGCCGTCACCACCTGCCAGTAGAACGTTACGTTCCGCCATCAGAGTTTGACGAGCTGAAAGAGATCGCTCTGGAGCTTGGCTTTACACACGCAGCGTGTGGCCCATTTGTCCGCTCTTCATACCACGCCGACATGCAGGCACAGGGTATCGAGATCAAATAACCAATTGGTTCTCAATTACTGAAAGGTTGGCACTTCGCCAACCTTTTTTGTATCTGATAAATGATGATAAAAAGCCATTCTACCACCGTCATTCTGAACAGCGAGGAACGAGCGTGATTCAGAATCTGTTTTCAGAGTACTGATGACTTTGGGTGAGACTTTGAGTAAAAGAGTGTGCCGTAACAAGATTCCTGATCTCGCCTAGGCTCGTCGGAATAACAAACTCAATCCAAACGCCAGAAAAATAAAAAGGCCCTCAATTGAGGACCTTTGGTATTTTCAAACTGATTCGTTTCTAGTTCAAGGAAAAGGCGCGCAGTTTACAACTGTAAATGAGCACCTTTGACGCAGAAATAGAGCGAATCAGGCAGAACAATTATGCGTAAACAGGCAGACGCTTACAGATATCTAGAACTTTCTGTTTTGTCGCTTCGATAACTTCTTGGTTGTCGATGTTATCAAGCACGTCACACATCCAATTCGCCAGCTCTTTAGCGTTCTCTTCAGTGAAACCACGACGAGTGATCGCTGGAGTACCAACACGGATACCAGACGTTACGAATGGGCTGCGTGGGTCATTTGGCACTGAGTTTTTGTTTACTGTGATGTTCGCTGCACCTAGTGCTGCGTCAGCTTCTTTACCAGTGATGTTCTTGTCGATCAGATCAACTAGGAACAGGTGGTTTTCTGTGCCGTTAGAAACGATTTTGTAACCGCGCTCCTGGAACTGACCAACCATTGCTTTCGCATTTTGAACTACGCGAGCCTGGTATTCTTTAAATTCAGGTTCCATTGCTTCTTTGAACGCTACTGCTTTACCAGCGATAACGTGCATCAGAGGACCACCTTGACCGCCAGGGAAAACTGCTGAGTTCAGCTTTTTGTACATGTCTTCGCCAGCGTTAGACAGGATCAGACCACCACGTGGACCTGCCAGTGTTTTGTGCGTCGTTGTCGTTACTACGTGAGCGTGTGGTACCGGTGTTGGGTAAACGCCCGCAGCGATAAGGCCCGCTACGTGTGCCATATCAACAAACAAGTAAGCGCCTACTTTGTCTGCGATTTCACGCATGCGTTTCCAGTCAACGATTTGAGAGTAAGCAGAGAAACCACCGATGATCATCTTAGGCTTGTGCTCAAGCGCAAGTGCTTCCATCTCGTCGTAGTTGATCTGACCCGCTTCATCAATACCGTAAGGGATAACGTTGTAGTGCTTACCAGAGAAGTTTACCGGAGAACCGTGAGTCAGGTGACCACCGTGAGCCAGGCTCATGCCCAGAACTGTGTCACCAGGGTTTAGCAGCGCCATGTAAACTGCACTGTTTGCCTGAGAACCTGAGTGAGGCTGTACGTTCGCGTACTCACAACCGAATAGCTTGCATGCACGATCGATAGCTAGTTGTTCCGCTTTATCTACGTATTCACAACCGCCGTAGTAACGCTTGCCTGGGTAGCCTTCAGCGTATTTGTTCGTTAGCTGAGAACCTTGAGCTTCCATTACACGTGGGCTTGTGTAGTTTTCAGAAGCGATAAGTTCAATGTGCTCTTCCTGGCGAAGAGTTTCTTCCTGGATAGCTGCGAACAGTTCCGCATCGTAATCTGCGATGTTCATATCACGCTTAAGCATCTGTATCTCCTGACTCAGATTAGTACTGAAATTAGCAAAAAAACTGTTTTTGACCGAGCGCAAACGTTTTCGTCACCCTAATGGCGCGCATTCTACATAATTTGATCTAGCTCATAAAGAGAAAATTAAAGTTTTTCTCATGCAGTTTCTTCATGATGACAATTAATAAATATCATATCGATGTTACAACCAATCAAACGCTACTTATTACTGTCAAATTTGTGCTTTACACCCTGTAAAACAACAATTACATAGGTTTACCGTAATTTTAAGCCTCTAGCTACCGAAAAGATCATCTTTTTACTATGATGCCCGCCTTAATTCTCACCGATGACTGCAACCTTGATGGAAAAACACTCACTAAAAGAAGACTGGATAGCAATTCTCACGGGAACCTTTTTGGTTGCTCAGGGCGTTTTCTTTCTCCAATCCGCTCAACTCCTCACGGGAGGTACAACTGGATTGGCATTGCTTATCAGCCAATTTACACCTTTTACCTTTGGTGTGCTGTACTTTTTGATTAACTGTCCTTTTTATCTGCTAGCCTGGAAACGCTTCGGTCGTCATTTTGCAATCAATAGTGTTATTTCTGGTGCTTTGGTTTCAATTATCGCCGATCACCTTTATTTACTGATCTCATTAGAATCAGTAAATGAAATCTATTGTGCGGTTTCAGGTGGGCTGTTGATGGGGTTAGGTATGCTTATCTTGTTCCGTCACCGCTCTAGCCTGGGTGGCTTTAATGTACTGTGCTTGTTCATCCAGGATAAATTCGGAATTTCCGTCGGCAAGAGTCAGATGGCGATCGATGTCGTTATTGTATTGGCGTCGATGTTCTTCGTTTCTCCTTGGATCATTGCCCTGTCTGCGTTAGGCGCGTTCGCACTGAACTTGGTACTCGCGATGAATCACAAGCCTCATCGTTACTCAGTCAGATATGGGTCATAGCTTCATTAGCTAAAATTGAATACAAAAAAGGGAAGCAAGTGCTTCCCTTTAGAATATTTGTGCGATGTTATTTCTTTAAATAGGCTGGCACATCAGCAATGCTGTCCAACACCACAGTAGCAAGCGCTTCACCCTGCTCTGTAACTGGCTTGCCAGTACGAACCAGAATCTTTGTTCCTACGCCAGCCGCTTCTGCTGCCATCATGTCTTCCGCTTTATCGCCAATCATCACGGAATTTTCCATGTCAATTTTCAGGAAGTCACGAGCAGAAATGAACATACCCGGTTTTGGCTTACGGCAATCGCAATCTTGTTTGTATTCACCAATACCATGCTCAGGGTGATGTGGACAGTAATAGAAACCATCAAACTCAACACCGTGGTCGACGAAGTTCCAGTCCATCCACTGAGTCAGAGACAAAAAACGCTCTTCAGTGTATTTACCACGTGCGATACCGGCCTGGTTAGTCACAAGTACCAATAAGTACCCCTGATCTTTCAGCGCTTTCGTCGCTTCAAACACACCGTCAATATAATCAAAATCATGTTCATCATGAACGTAACCGTGATCAACGTTAATCACGCCATCACGATCGATAAAAACAGCTGGTTTGCCAAAACGTATATCTCTGTTAACTCGGGTTTAAGCAGATTATTACATACCTTATAAGCTTCAACACTATCTATTTAGCTTGACATTCCTCCCCAAGTACACGTTTATCAGCCATGAAACGTTTAAAATCGGGGGCTGAAGCACGTGTAACCTAAAACCCGTCATTAACGTTTGTATTGGTATATCCGCTCCCAGAAACGTTTAGACGTCTAGACGTAAAAATATCTATTGACTTCAACCTTCTTAAGCCATAGCATCAACTGAAAATTGAGATAGAGCTCAACATTAAGTTCTGTCAAAAGCCGTTTTTGACAACGAAGTACCCCATATCTCTATGCAGGTTGAAACATGATAGAAATAAAAAACGTCAATAAAGTGTTCTACCAAGGCAGTAAAGAAATTCCTGCCCTGAAAGACATTAACCTACATATCACCAAAGGCACTATCTTTGGGGTAATCGGCTCTTCAGGTGCAGGTAAAAGTACTCTGATCCGTTGTGTGAACATGCTAGAGGCACCGACCTCAGGCTCAATCATCGTTGATGGTGTAGACCTAACCAAGCTGAGTAAAAATCAACTGGTTGAAACGCGCCGTAACATCGGCATGATTTTCCAGCACTTTAACCTGCTTTCATCGCGCACTGTTTTCGATAATGTTGCCCTGCCACTTGAATTAGCCGGCAAAGATAAAGCGCACATCAGCAATAAAGTAACGGAACTCCTTCAACTCGTTGGTCTGGAAGATAAGCACGAAAGCTACCCAGCCAATCTGAGTGGCGGTCAAAAGCAGCGTGTGGCCATTGCCCGCGCACTAGCATCCGATCCAAAGGTTCTGCTGTGTGACGAAGCCACCAGCGCACTGGATCCTGCGACAACGCAATCTATCCTTGAGCTACTAAAGAAGATCAACCGTGAACTCAATATCACTATTTTGCTGATTACGCATGAAATGGAAGTAGTGAAGAGCATCTGTCACGAAGTCGCGATTATCGGTGGTGGTGAACTGGTTGAGAAAGGAACTGTAGGCGATATTTTCGCTCACCCTAAAACCGAGCTTGCGCACGAATTCATTCGCTCGACTTTGGATCTCTCAATCCCGGAAGATTACCAGATTCGACTTCAGTCAAGCCGTGTTGAAGGTAGCTACCCATTAATTCGAATGGAGTTCACAGGCGCGACGGTTGATGCCCCTTTGATGTCCCAGATTTCGCGTAAGTACAATATTGATGTCAGCATCCTGAGCTCAGATCTCGATTACGCTGGCGGCGTGAAGTTCGGCATGATGGTCGCAGAGCTGTTTGGTAATGAAGAAGATGACAACGCAGCGATTGAATATCTGCGTGAGCACAATGTGAAAGTAGAGGTACTTGGTTATGTCCTTTAATACTGTTTCAGAATGGCTAAGCCTTAACAGCAACCTGCTTCTGGGTGCAACCTGGGAAACCGTGTACATGGTCGCCGTTGCCGGCATTGTTGGCTTTGCTATCGGTATTCCTCTGGGTGTCATTCTGCACATCACGAAGAAAGGTGGTCTGTTAGAGAACACCAAGCTCAACAGCATTCTGGGGGCGATTGTGAACATTGGTCGCTCAGTACCTTTCCTTGTACTGATGGTTGCGATTATTCCGGTAACAAAAATGCTGGTCGGTACTTTTATCGGTACAACAGCGGCAATCGTTCCGCTGACTATAGGCGCGATTCCATTTGTGGCTCGCCTTATCGAAGGCGCATTACTTGAAGTACCAACAGGTTTGGTCGAGGCCGCACAATCGATGGGCGCGACACCTGTACAGATCATTACAAAAGTTCTGCTACCAGAAGCAATGCCGACTATTGTTAACTCAGTGACGATTACGCTGGTGACATTAGTCAGCTATTCAGCAATGGCTGGCACAGTTGGTGGCGGCGGTCTGGGTGACGTTGCGATTCGCTACGGCTTCCACCGCTACGATATCACCATCATGGCTGTCACTGTCGTCATGCTCATTGTTTTAGTTCAGATTATTCAGTCTATCGGCGATGCAGTAGTGCGCCGCGTGGATCACAGATAAGCATAAAAATTACATATTATAAGGAGATACACATGAAATTTAGCCTTAAGAGTCTTTTGACTGTTGTTACCGCCGCTTCCGCTTTAGCACTGACTGGTTGTGGCGAAAAAGAAGTTGACCTTAACAAAGTAAAAGTTGGCGTTATCGCTGGCGCTGAAGCTCAAGTTGCTGAAGTAGCTGCTAAAATTGCAAAAGAGAAATACAACCTGGATGTTGAGTTGGTGACTTTTACGGATTACGTAACGCCAAACGCAGCACTTGATGACGGCTCTGTCGATGCTAACGCATTCCAGCACAAGCCATACCTTGATCAGCAAATCAAAGACCGCGGCTACAAACTGGCTATTGCAGGCAACACGTTCGTTTACCCAATTGCTGGCTACTCAAAACAAGTGAAATCTGTAGACGAAATCCAAGATGGCGCTCGCATCGCAGTACCAAACGATCCGACTAACCTGGGCCGTTCTCTGCTTCTTCTGGAACAGCAAGGTCTGATTGAACTGCGTGAAGGTGTTGGTCTGCTAGCAACAGTACGTGACATCGTTGCTAACCCTAAAAATATCAACATTATTGAATTAGAAGCACCACAGCTTCCACGTTCACTAGATGACGTAGCGCTGTCTATCATCAACACGACTTACGCAAGCTCTATCGATCTATCTCCAGAGCGTGACGGTGTATTCGTTGAAGACAAAGAGTCTCCATACGTAAACCTTGTTGTTGCGCGTGAAGAGAACGTGAACGCTGAGAACGTACAAAACTTCGTAAAAGCTTACCAGACTGAAGAAGTTTACGAAGCAGCAAAAGAGCTATTCAAAGGCGGTGTAGTTAAAGGTTGGTAATCCAACTAGTTAACTGAATGCAGAAACAAAAAGGGCTGATGTGAAAACATCAGCCCTTTTGCTATTTATTGTCTAGAACGACATTTAACAAGTTATTTTAGATGATCCCAGGAGATGTTCGAGACAATCCGACAGTCATCGCATTTAAAATAGAAGATGTCATGCAGAGGCTCGTCGAGTAACCACTCGCCGCCACACTTAGGACACTTACGCGCTTTCTCGCTTTCAAGCGACTGACCTCCAACACGGTACTGGTAGTAGTAAGTCGGAATTTTAGTGATGTATTCAATCCGGCCACGCAGATCCCAGCCGCGGCGGAACAGCACACTGTCAGCATCACAAATCTCATGCAGCGCCGCATGCTCTGCACGACATCCGCCCGCCATCTGGATTTCATCACACGCCTGCCATTCGGTTTGCCACTTAATCACCGCTTTATGGTCGCCGTTTAACGTTGGCTGATTGCGGTACAGTGGGATTGGCAACAGAGTTTCTCCGCTGCGCAGCGGCGAACAGGTATGCACATAAGTGGTATACAGCACCTGCCAACTTGGTGTCTCCTCTTCTGCCGCCTGCTCTGAATTCAAATCACGTCCAAGTAGGCGCATTTTCGGTGCCAGCAGTGACGCTTCTGACAAACGATTCATACACACTTTAACAAAATCTGAATGGTAACGCGGATGCAGACTGTCTTGCTCCGGACAGACCACACGAACAAAAAACTCGCCGTCGCCCATTACAACCGGAAACTCACGGCCAAGTACCTGACCATTGTAGCGAAGCGCATCCATCAGACCGTTAATAGCTTTATCGACCGCACTTACGGTGGTGTTATCAAAACATTCAAACTGTAACTCAACAACGTACATGCTTACACCACAGGCTCTAAGTTAGCCAAAAACTCACTGACGTTATCAGCCAGAACGTCACGCTGAGCTGTCCCCAGGCGTTCAAGAATCACGTTACCGGTTAAGTTACAAATCGAAATCACATCCAGCTCTGCATCGGTCGCAGCAATAAACACGGTTGGCTTCAGCTTGAGACGGCGCTGGGTTACCAGGTGGCCAAGAATGTTTTCTTGCAGGCGCTCAAAGTCATCATCACTCCATACTTGCAATAAACTCAGTGAATTACCTTGCCAGGTTGCGTCCATATCGGCGCTATACTGAAAACCATAGAAGGCTTTAATATCATCGTGCAACGTCAGTTCAATCGCGTTTTCAACATTAGTAAAATCCGCCAATTCTTCACGAGGGAAAGCTTTCCACAGCACCGCTCCGTCACGTTTCTCTTCCGCACATGGAGAAACAAGATCGGCTAGCTCTTCGCTGCGTGGCAATTCGTTGTGCGTATTTTGCCAAGCTTGTTGGTAGCGCAGGCTGAAATCTTGTAACGCCTGAGTAACGGTTTGGGTCATGAAGGTCTCCTCATTCCTTAATTGTCAGATCGCAATGATGCCGGATAGCAATTGATCTGCGGATTCAGTAAAATTCACGCTATTCTAATCGAAAACGATCACAAAGTATGAGCAAATATTCTGACGCTAAAGAGCTTGCTGGCCTGACTCTGGGCAAAAAGACCGAGTATGCTAACCAGTATGACTCGAGCTTACTGCAACCTGTTCCTCGCAGCCTGAACCGTGACGACCTTGAGCTGGGCGAAAGCCTGCCGTTTATGGGGCATGACATCTGGACTTTGTATGAACTGTCATGGCTAAACAGCAAAGGTCTGCCACAAGTGGCCGTGGCCGAAGTATACATCCCGGCGACCAGTGCCAATCTTATTGAGTCAAAGTCATTCAAACTGTATCTGAACAGCTACAACCAAACTCGTTTTAAGAATTGGGAAGAAGTGACTGAACGCTTAACACAAGACCTTTCAGCATGCGCTGGTGAACACGTTGTGGTAGAAGTAAACCCTGTGTCGCATTACACCAACCAGCCTATCGTCACAATGGAAGGTGACTGCATTGATGATCAGGACATTGAGATCACCAGCTACGACTTTGACGCAACCCTTCTCGAAGGTGCAGCTGGTGCTGAGCAAGTGGAAGAGACGCTACACAGTCATTTACTGAAATCAAACTGTCTGATCACCAATCAGCCAGACTGGGGTAGCGTAGAAATTCGTTATCAGGGCGCGAAACTCGATCGAGAGAAGCTATTGCGTTACCTGGTTTCATTCCGCGAACACAATGAATTCCATGAACAGTGTGTCGAGCGAATTTTTACTGACCTAATGAAATACTGCCAGCCGAAAAAACTGACGGTGTTTGCCCGTTACACTCGCCGTGGTGGTCTGGACATCAACCCTTACCGTTCCACAGAGCAAGACAAACCAGCTCACAATCATCGCATGGCTCGCCAATAAAACAACGACACGTTCAGCAATCTATTGGATTGCTGAGCGTTTTATTGCTTAAACATGGTAGTATGCCTAGCCATCTCAAGGTGACTTGAGAGTATCAATAAAAATTAAACCAGTTCGAGGGAACGAAAGGATGTTTTGGGACAGCTCGCGTCTATTCAGATTGATTGGCCTTATCTGCTTGTTATTAGCACAGCCTCTTCACGCGACTATTTTATCTTCTGCTTTACTTAGTGAAGCCCAACAACTGGCAGAAATCGATCCTTCACAAGCACGACAAGCAGCCACAAACTACCTCTTACAACGAGAACTGATTGAACGCAGCGAAAGCGATGGCCCTTCGGCCATGTCTCGAGAAGAGACCGATCGCAGCATCCGCACCCCCAGCAGCAGTATCGAAGCCTATAAAATCATCGCCCAGGCTAACTATGCACTGGGGGATGTAAGCGCGGCAATCAAAAACCTCAATGAAGCTCAGCTGTTATCGCAAAAGTACCAACTGCCGTACTTAAACCTGGATATCCAGCTCATTCGCAACCAGATGATCTGGACAGGGAACAAAAACTACATCGCGGCCGAAGAAGTTCTCAATGAAATAGAGCAAGACTTAAACCAGGATGACACCGTCATACAAAGAGCTGATCACCTCCGTTATCGCCTGGTGATGCAACGTGCATTATTAGAATCCTACCGAGGTGACAGCGCCGGTGCAGAACGTTTGTACGCTCAGGCAAAAGAAATGCTGGAAGCCAACCGCTCCGACATAGCACTGATCGACTACTACACCACCGTTGGTGAGTTCTATCTTAATGACAAAAGATACAACCTTGCCCTTTCTGAGCTTTTATACGGTTACTGGCAGTCAATTGAAAGTGACAGCAGCGCCAGACTGGCGAAGGTAAACCGCTTACTGGCAAGACTGTTCCAGGATCGCCGTGTATACGACAAAGCGATGGAGTACCTATCTCAAGCTGCGGATTTCTACGACTCCTATCCAAACTCTCCGATCCTTGCCGATGTACTGGAACAAATGGGCGACATCTACTTTTACCAAGGGAAGTACAACCTTGCCCTTGTGCACTACTTCAATGTTTTGGATCATGAGAGCACGAGTAAAAGCATCAGCCGTATGATTAAGATTCGCCTGAGTCTTGCCGCGACCTATCTGCAGCTGTTTAACTACGCTCTGGCAGAGCAGTACCTCGACAGCGCTACGGAACTGCTGGAATATGCAGACATTCCGGAACTTAAAGCCAGAGCGGCGCTGCTTCACTCTGGTCTCGCTTATCATCAAAACGACAGCCAGAACGTGATAAAAAATGCGAGACAAGCGCTTAATTTTATTGAAATTTCTCCGGACAGTGACAATTTCATTAAACAGCAGTCATACCGTTATCTTGGTCTTGGTTATGAGCAAGCCGGCGAATACCAGCTTTCACTGCAGGCAAATAAGCAATACGCCCGCCTGGTAAAACTCGAACAGGTTCAGTTAAACCAAATCAGTGAAGATGCTTTCCGTCAGCAAAAAGAGTTCGCAGAACAGACTATTCACTATGCGGGATTGAACGAACGTTTGGCGCAAGTAGAAACAGAGCATCGCAAATTCCAGAAAATTTCATTTGCTCTGTTTATTACTGTTTTAGTGATGTTTCTGTTTATTATGCGCCGGGGAGTGATCATCCAGCGCCAGGCTAATCAGATAAACAAATTACGAAATGATCTCTTTACTCACTCGCGATCCCGCCTTAATAACCTGCGCATGCTCAATGTGAAGTTATCGCGATCTTTACAAAAATCGAGTGATACTTTTGAACAGTGGCAGCTCGGCGAATTAATCCATGAGCCCCTCAATGACAGACTACGGTTTGTTATGATTGACCTGCCATTCCTGCGCAGTATGTATGTACTTAACGGCTACAAAGCCGGGCTTGAGTTAGAACGTACATTTGGTGAGTTTCTGGCAGAAAAAATCAAAGCGCCGGCACGTCTGTATCACTTCTCAGACGCAAACTTACTCTACATTGAACCAAATGCTGACCGTGATTCGTCAGCAGAAATGATGTTCAATAAATTCCAGGCTTGGATCGATGAGTTTGCCGCACAGCATGATATCAACCGAACCATCCGGATGGGGATCAGCGATTATCCGTTCCTGCCTCGGGCTTACACGGCGATAAATGATGCAGAGTTACTTGATCTGCTTCTGCTTGCTACGCATATCGCTCGTGAGATTAGCCTGAAAGACAAACACAGCCATTGGGTGTTCCTGAAAGCAATTGATAATGCTCCGGCAGCAAGCTTTGCAACCGGCGATATTAGAAAAGCCTGTCGTCACGCCATCAACCAAGGTCTAATCAAAGTTCACTCTTCCTACAAGAATGAGGATGACATCAAGAAAATATTAAAAAATGGATAATTCTTCATCACTTATGAGTTAATAAGTGATGACGCTATAACGATTTTTGTTATTATCAGGATATTGTCAATCGTACATGGATTTAAACACAGTAATTTCATGGGAATCTTGGAAATCGACATTCAAGAGCAGCTGCATCAGCTTAGCTGTCAACTTGACCAGCTAAAACTGACGCATCGCGATAGTTCGTTAAAATTTAAACGCGAACAACAAGTGCTCAAGCGCGTTATCGCCTCATTGTCTGTTGCTTGCCAAGGGTCAGATCCCCAACTGTCCAGTTACTTGCTGGAAATTCAGCAAGAGTTGCAACATAAGCAAACTGATATCAGCGCATTGATTCCCCGCTTAGCAATCCTGGAACGTGCACTCAAACTGCAATCTCAAGTGATGGTGAAGCAGACCAGTTACCTTGACGAACAAATCAAACGCAGTGGCGAGACACTACAGCGTGTTACTGGTTTACCTGCCCAACTCAAGCGAGAGTTAAGAAACCTAATGAGCTTCGCTGAAGTTCATTCAGAGACAAAAGCCGATCAAGCCAGTAAGTTACTCAGCATTTATGAACGTGCTCTCAAAATCATCACTTCAAATTCTCGTTTACGTTTTAATGATTTAGATACAAGTAGTGGTAACTCTCAACTTGAGTGCCTGGCCAGCGATCTGCAAGACACCATTACTGAAATGGATTTTGACGGCGAATGGGGAGACAAGCTACTCGACATACGTGCAAAATTACTTATGGGCGTCGGTGCCGAGTTATTGATTGAACTGACACTTACGGCGTTAAAATTGCTGATTGAGGCGACCAAATTTGAGCGCGCCACCTCCACTCAGTTTCTTAACCAGTTAAATACAGCCCTGGTAAGTAACTTAAAAACGATTCACCAAATTGCTGATCAGCATCAGACTTACATTGAACATCGTCAGGATCTCAATTCAGAAATGAGCAGTTTAGTTGCGCAGAGCCAACTGTCACTAAATCAGGCTCAGGATCTATCTGAGTTGAAAAAAGAGATGTCGCCGCTCCTCGCCCAAATCGCGTCTTTGACCGAACGCTTACAGATGACAGAAGCCCGGGAACAGGCCCTGCAAGAGCGTTTGAGATACAACAAAAGCCAACTTGAAGCGACATTTGAGACCACACAAGACCAGCGCCGACGTTTGAACGACCAGACTCAGCGTCTTCTACTTGATCCATTAACTAAGGTTTATAACCGTGCGGCATTTAATGATCGTCTGGAGTTAGAGTATCGCCGTTGGGTGCACTCGCAGAAAAATCTGCGCCTCGTTATGTTTGATGTTGATAACTTCAAAACAGTCAACAATAACTATGGCTATACGGCCGGAGACAAGGCACTTAAGATCATTGCACGAACCATCAGCAAACGGCTATCAGAGCTGGAAACTGTGGCCAGATTCAGCGGCGAAGAGTTTATATTACTGATACCGGAGCAATCGGAAGAACACACCCTGGAGCTGATGAAAAATATTCAGCAAGACATCGGACAATTACCGTTTAAGTTCCGAGAGCAAAGTATCATGATCACCTTAACGACGGTATCTACTTCGTTTAGAGAGTCCGACACACCAGAACACGTAATTGATCGCCTTGAAAAGATGCTGCGAGATACTAAAAAGCTCGGTACCAACAAGCTAAACTGGAGCTAATTCGTTTAAAAAACGACCAAACGAACAGGTTACATCTCTTTATTTTGCTTATATTCACCAATTTTCAACAAGTTATCACATTTATCCTTTTTTAGTCTGCTATGCTTCTACTATCCGGCCTACCAATCACCGCTCTCAAACCACGCATACAAACCAAACGGTGATGTAGTATTTTCCCTCAAAAATAATCACAACAAGGAGGCGTTATGATTACCCATATAAGCCCCGCAGGTAGCATGGAATTGCTATCCCAACTGGAAGTTGAGCGTTTAAAAAAAAACCGCGTCGAGCGATCTTTATCAGCTTTACCGTAACTGTACGTTAGCGGTACTGAACTCAGGCAGCCACACAGATAATTCAAAAGAACTGTTAGACCGATACCAGTCGTTCGATGTGGATGTCGTACGTCGTGAACGTGGTATCAAACTGGAGCTGACCGATCCGCCAGAGCATGCCTTTGTCGATGGCAATATCATTAAGGGGATCCAAGAGCACCTGTTTGCCGTGCTACGTGATATCGTGTACGTGAACATGCATCTGGCAGACAGCCAGCGTCTTAACCTGACGAATCCTATTCACATAACTAACCTGGTGTTTGGCATCTTACGTAATGCTGGTTCGCTAACACCGGGTATTACCCCAAATCTCGTGGTCTGCTGGGGTGGTCACTCAATCAATGCAACCGAATACCAATACACCCGTGAAGTCGGTAACGAACTAGGCTTGCGAGAGCTCAACGTCTGCACTGGCTGTGGACCCGGAGCAATGGAAGGTCCGATGAAAGGTGCAGCTATCGGCCATGCTAAACAACGCTATACCGAGCAACGTTATGTTGGTCTTACTGAGCCGTCCATTATTGCTGCAGAGCCGCCAAATCCGATAGTCAATGAGTTAGTGATCATGCCGGACATAGAAAAACGTCTGGAAGCCTTTGTCCGAACAGCCCATGGCATCGTAATCTTCCCTGGGGGCCCTGGGACCGCAGAAGAACTTCTTTATGTTCTTGGCATTATGATGCACCCGGAAAACGCAGATCAGCCTTTACCGATCATTCTGACTGGTCCAAAAGAGAGTGAAGAATATTTCCGCTCCATCGACGAATTTATTCGCGATACGCTTGGAGAAGAGGGACAAAAACATTATCAAATCGTGATTGATGATCCGGCAGAAGTTGCCCGGATAATGAAACGCTCGATGGAGGAGGTCCGTGCCTACCGTAAAGAAAAAGGCGATGCTTACAGCTTTAACTGGTCATTAAAAATCGAGCCTCAGTTCCAGCTACCGTTTACGCCAAACCACGACTCTATGGAGCAGTTGAATCTGAGTTTAGACCAGGAACCTCAGGTATTGGCGGCAAACTTGCGTCAGGCTTTCTCCGGAATCGTAGCTGGTAACGTTAAGGCCGAGGGTATTCGCGAAATCGAAGCCAGAGGACCTTTTACCATCCACGGCGACCCGGTATTAATGAAGAAGCTAGACAAAGTACTGCAAGACTTCGTAGACCAGCACCGAATGAAGCTACCAGGCGGTTCGGCATATGAGCCGTGCTACCGAATTGCTCATTAATAATTTCGGGTGATAGTCACGCTAGCATTCGTTACACTAGGGGGCATTACGCCCCTTTTTTATTGCTAAGTCATTATGTCTATTCATCTTGTTATTATTGATGCCCTAAACCTGATCCGCCGAGTGCACTCAGCTCAACCCGATCCTAGTGACATAGCAAGAACCATCACCACCACACAACGCACCCTAACTCGAATTCTTTCTGAATCAGCACCTACCCATATTATTGCGGTGTTTGACCACCATGAACAAGACCGAGGCTGGCGGGCGCAAGTACTTCCGGACTACAAGCAGAATCGTAAACCTATGCCAGAGCCTCTAATGCAAGGTCTGGATCTCATTCAGCAGGCATGGTGGGAGCAAGGGATTGATTCATTGCTGTCTGAAGGTGATGAAGCCGATGATTTAGTAGCAACGTTGGCAAGCAAAGTCGCCAGTCATGGCGAAAAGGTTACCATCGTCTCTACCGATAAAGGGTACTGCCAGCTGCTCTCACCGACATTACAAATCCGTGATTACTTCCAACACCGCTGGCTGGATGAGCCGTTTATTGAAAAAGAATTCGGAGTTAAACCAAATCAGCTTGCCGATTATTGGGGATTAGCAGGCATCAGCTCCAGTCAGGTTCCGGGGGTGCCGGGCATTGGCCCAAAAGCAGCGAAAGAGATACTTAGCCAATTTAAAGATATTGAAGCCGCTTATGCCAGCGATGAACTTGCACCTAAGTATCGTAAAAAACTGGATGAGCATATCGAATCCGCTCGCTTATCTAAGCAAGTCGCTGCACTTAAATGCGATATTGAGCTCGGGTTCAATCTGCAAGATATTCGCTTTTCCGGTCCGAATAAAGCCGGCTAACCTTTTCGGCCAATAAAAGCTTTATACAATAAAAAAGCTCCTGAAATCAGGAGCTTTTTTCATTCTCAATACCGTGTTACTTAATGCGGAGAGATATTCGACAAACACTGAATGTGAATGGTGATCTCTTCACGGTCATGATAAAGGTGCTTCGCCTGCAGCTTGAACTTCACTTTGTTCTCAATCAGGAACATTTTCAGGTTCTCAAGATCTTGCAGAACCTCGTCGTAACGCCCCTTCATTGGCAGTTTTAAGTTAAAGATCGCTTCTTTAGCCCAACCTTTAAGTAGCCACTGCCCCATCAAATGAGCTACGCGTGCTGGCTTCTCAACCATGTCACACACAATCCAGGTAACGTTCTTACGATCCGGTTCAAACTTAAACCCGTCCACCATATGGTGTTTGATCTGACCGGTTTCCATCAGGCTGTCTGCCATCATGCCGTTATCAACACAGTGGACGAACATCGAACGCTTCACTAATTGGTAAGTCCAGCCGCCAGGACACGCACCTAAGTCAACACCCCACATACCCGGAGCAAGGCGTTCATCCCACTCGTCACGCGGAATAAAAACGTGGAATGCTTCTTCCAGTTTCAGAGTCGAACGGCTTGGCGCATCGGCCGGGAACTTAAGACGAGGGATGCCCATAAAGAACTGCGAGTTATTACCCGGTAATGAGTAACCAACATAGCAGTGACCAGGCGCAACAAAACAGATATGCAGGACCGGCTTCTTAGCGTTATCTTTATCCCACATCAGGCCTTTGCCACGTAGAGCCTGACGCATTGGCACGGTAAATTTACGGCAGAACTTGAGTAACTCTTTTGCTTCATTAGTATCTGGCGTCTCAATACGCAGATCGCCACAACGAGGGAAGTCCTCCACCTCAGACAACTCAGCCAGAACTGGGCTTATACGGTCTTCACTTGGCAGAGATTCAAACTCCGCAGCCACCGCAAACATTTGGCGAGCAAAGATCAGCGAACTGAAGTCTAAACCTTTTACTAATTTGTCTGCGTCTCCATCCTGGTAACACTCGAAGACAACATAACCTGAGTTTTTCTTCACACGAGGGAAGCCATACACTTCCAACTGTGTCGCTTTGTCCTGAATTTCACCAGCACACTCTTTCTCAAAGCCGGAACGGCAATAGAGCATTAGTTGTTTCACTTGGAGACCTCTTTGATATTAAACGCAGCAAAAAAGAACAGACACCAGCCGATCATGAACATAAATCCCCCCATCGGAGTGATTGGTCCAAACCACTTAATACCCGTTAGCGCCAGCGCGTATAGACTGCCGCTAAAACAAAAGATGCCGATGATAAAGCAAATCGCAGCGATGAAAAAATACTTTTGTGCTTTTTGTCCCAAATTCATCACCAGCAGAATCGCACAAAATGCGATCGCTAAAGTATGGATGAACTGATACAAAACGCCGGTTTCAAATACACCAAGAAGATAAGGCGCTAATTTAGATTTTAAACCGTGAGCCGCAAATGCACCTAGAGCAACACAAATCAATCCAGATAGCCCAGTAAAAGAGAGTAACCACTTACTTTTCACTTTTAATCTCCTTAATAAAATCAGCTAAGCGTTTAACAGCTAATTCAATGTTTTCGGCTTCCGTGTAACCAGATCTCTTACGTGGCTTAAAACTATGGTCACCATCAGGAACAAAGATAACACGCACCTGCTCCGATAAAGCAAAGTGCTCAAATTCCTCTTTCTTACCAAAAGTATCCCGCTCTCCTTGCAGAATCAGCGTCGGCTTTTCAATAGTGGCCAGATGCTCACCTTTATATTTCTCCGGCTTACCTGGTGGATGAAACGGGTAACCTAAACAAGCCATCCCTGCCACCAGCTCATTCTCAGCCAGTAAACTCGACATGCGCCCGCCCATAGATTTACCACCGATAACCACAGGCTGATTGGTAAAGTGAGTGATTACTTCCTCGTAGGCTTCGAGTAATTTAGGTGCGCGATCTGGCGGACGCTTCTTACCATCTTCAGCACGCTTAACCATATACGGGAAGTTAAAGCGAACAACTCGAATTCCCTGCTCTACCAACCCTTTAGCAACCGCTGACATGAAGTCATGTTCCATGCCTGCGCCTGCTCCGTGAGCAAAAATAAACAATGGCCCGCTTTCAGGCCCTTCAACTATCCACTGGCTCATCTAGTACTTCCTCTTGTTCTTTTCTCGCCGTTGCAAGCATCCAGTCTCGGAATGTCGCAATACGCCCCATATCAGCTTGCTGTTCATGACAAACCACGTAAAAAGCATTTTTAGAAATTAAAACCTCATCAAACGGCGCAATCAGTCGTCCTGCTTCGATTTCTGGCTGGGCCAGCACGTTATTGCCCAGAGCGACACCTTGCCCGTGGACCGCCGCCTGCAGCACCATTGTAGAATGGCTGAAAATGGGGCCATGATTCACATTGATGCCTTCGATGTTGTATTGGCGAGTAAACTGCTTCCAGTCTTTACGGGAAGTATCATGTAACAAAGTGTGTAAACGAAGGTCGTTCATCGACTCCAGCGGTTTACTCCCCAGCAGTAATGAAGGAGAACAAAGTGGGATCAAGTACTCCTGATACAGTTTATCCGCGCGCAAACCCGGCCAGTTACCACGGCCATAGTAGATAGCCACATCCACGTCATCAGTCAGTGATCCTTCGTCCATATCCACCGCTTTGATACGCACATCGATGTCCGGTTCCTGAGCATTAAAGTCCGCCAAACGGGGGACCAACCACTGAATCGCAAAACTTGGTGGCAGGCTGATGGTAAGCGCACCTTTTTCACTACGTTCCAATACCTTATCAGTCGCTTCAGCGATCGAAGTGAAGATATCTTTAATGTCCAAAAAGTAGCTTTGCCCCTCTTCCGTCAGTAGCAAAGAGCGGTTGCGACGGCGAAACAGCTTAAGGGATAAGAACTCTTCCAGAGCTTTGATCTGGTGGCTCACTGCGGCTTGTGTGACAAATAATTCTTCTGCTGCACGGGTAAAGCTAAGGTGACGTGCAGCAGCTTCAAAAACCCGAAGAGAATTTAAAGGAGGCAATCTGCGAGACATAGGGACCTCAAATAGGATTAGTTTTTTTAATCTGAAACATTATAAAATCTCCGTTGCCGAACAGCCAGATAAATTCTATATTTCACACCGCAACACGAGCCTGAACGGCTTGATTTCTCAGGAAATCAATTGGCTTCGTTGTTGCGATGTTGTGTTTGCAAACTCGTTTTTCGAGTTAGGTAGATTTCTACCATGATGTTGTGCCTACTATCCCTGAGGCAGAACAGATACTTCCTGTATTTATTTTTGACCTGTCTGTCAAATTTCTTACACCGCCTTTTTTAGGCGGTGTTTTTTTATCTATCGTCCCAAAAGAAAATGGCATATCTAACCACTACAATAAAAAATATCAGAAACTTTAACTAATATGTCTCACCTTTACGACGTAACGCATAAGTATGCACGGCTAATATTTCTTAATTGTTCTTTTACTCTAGTTCGATATGTACAAGAGCTAAAGCGATATACGAATTTAAGACATCATCAGAGGTAACTCAGTCTGCTCCTTGGGATTAAGCTCACTTTTTTCAGCCTGTTTCGGATTAATTTTCGTTATATCAACACCAATAAAAAAGGGAGCCTTCCACATCAATATACCCCGAGGCACTTCACCAGGACTGAATAAAGTTACAAAAAAAGCGCAAACTGTTCGCTCAGTTTACGCTTCTATGCCATTCGCTTACTACAAGCCGTTCATCACTGGACTATGGACGATAAACCTTAACGTTATTAAAGCCTTGCTCTTGCAGGTAAAGTGCCTGCAGGCGGCTCATGACACCACGGTCACAGTACAACAGATAAGTCTTAGACTGGTCTAAGTCACCGAACTGAGTACCAAGTTTGTAGAACGGGATGTGTTTTACATCAACGCCTTCAATTTCCAGCGGATTATCGTCTTCTTCGTCAGGGCTGCGGATATCCAGAACAATGGCGTGCTCTTCAACCGCCTGAACTTGTTCAACTTCAGGAGCCGCTTTCTCAGACTCTTTCGCAATATCGCGAATGTCCATTACGCGGGCTTCTTTGACGACATTTTCCAGAATAGAGAAATCAAACTTCTCTTCTTCCGCTTCCAGTTTCGCTTTAACTGCTTTTACCGTTGGCTTCTTAGAAATTACGCCACAGTATTCAGGCATAGTTTTAGCAAAATCTTCGGTACCGATTTCACGGGCCAGGTTAATGATATCTTCTTTATCCCAGTTGATAAGCGGACGCAGAATCAGTGTGTCTGTCACGTTATCGATGTGGCGCAGGTTAGTCAGCGTCTGGCTGGAAACCTGACCAAGCGCTTCACCGGTTACCAGTGCTTCAATCTTAAATTTACGTGCAACCATACCTGCGGCTCGCATAAACATACGCTTAAGGATCACGCCCATCTGACCGTCATCTACCTTCTCAAGGATTTCAGCCACTACAGGTTCGAAATCTACCGAGATAAAGCGCACTTTGGCTGAAGAACCGTATTTGTTCCACAGGTAGTGAGAAACCTGTTTAACACCGATTTCGTGCGCAGGACCACCCAGGTTAAAGAAACAGTAATGAACTTTTGAGCCACGCTTAATGTGCAGGTAACTTGATACGCCAGAGTCGAAACCACCAGAGATCAGGCTCAATACGTCTTCTTGGGTACCCAGAGGGAAGCCGCCCAGACCTTTGTAACGAGCCAGGACCTGATTCAGTTTGTCACCTGAGACTTCAACTTTTACTGTCACATCAGGGTTGTGCAGTTTCACACTCGCACTTTCCACCGCTTGTTCAGACCACCACCGACATAACGCTCCAGCTCGATAGAGGTAAAGTCATGCTTACCACGGCGCTTAGCGCGTACCACAAAAGTTTTGTTTTCAATTAGTGGACGGTTTAACTCAAGCACTTGCTCATAGATGTCATGCAAGTCTTTAAACTCCGACTGCTTAACTTCAAGCACGTGGTGAATACCAGGTGTATGCGTCAGGATTTCTAACACTTCAGCGTGATATTTGTCGCTTTCAGAAGTCACTTCAATATGATCACGACGGTTAAATACCGCAACAGATTCCGTACGGCTTTTAACGATATTACGAATGTTACACTCTAAAATCTTTGTGAAGCGCTTACGCACAGATTCACTTTTTACAAAAATTTCTGGATGGGGCTTTACAATAAATTTCATAGTTAAATTCGCAGGTTAGTTTCGCAATCAACAAAGGGTGAACTCTAAAAACTATAGAAGAATCACATCATATCGTATGCTTACGCTAAAACGATATTAAGAGCTCACTTTTAGGGCGCAAGATTATACACCCAAGAGGAATCGAAAGACAAAAAAAGCGAGCAATCTGCTCGCTTAATCATTATAGAAGTCGTCGCGATTATTGAATCACAGGCACTTCGTCACTGTACAAAGGTTCACCTTGCATAATGCTGATTTCGACACGTCGGTTCAGCGCTCGGTTCTCATCTGAATCGTTAGGTACTAGTGGCTCTGTATCTGCCATGCCCCTGACCCGCAAACGCTGATGTGAAAACCCTCTGACCTTCTCCATCTCCTGAGCAACAGAAACCGCGCGCTGCGAAGAGAGATCCCAGTTAGAACGGTACAGCTCGGAATCCAGACGTTGATTATCAGTATGACCAGATACCCTTACGATACCCGGAATATCTTTAACCAGTTCAGCAATCTGGCGTACCAGAGGACGGAACTTAGGCTGTAAGAACGCGGAGCCTTCCGGAAATGCACCTTTCTCACGCATACGAATCACGATTTGCTGACCTAAGTTTTCAACTTCAATCGCGCCTTGTTCAATTTCCCGCTCCAGAGCTTTTTGGATACTCTCCATCAGGGTTTCCATCTCCTGCGACATATCCTGAGACTGCTGCTGTTGCATGTCAGATTCTGTAGTCTGATTGGCGCGTGTTGAGGTCTCCGGTGACTGGCCACCAGTCAGTTGCCCCAGATCTCGCTTGGTCCCACCAGCGCGATCCGATTCACCTTCGTGGAACTCAAGTGTTTGCTGAGTCACATCCATCGTTTGCTGCATAATGACATCAATCGGTGTCGGCTCCGGTCTACCCGGTCTGAACTCCTGAGCAATGATACTGGTCCCTTTAGGAATGTCTTTTACTTCAAGCTGGTTTTGCACCCCAAAAGCGAATTTCATCGAACCTGCAATCTGCTTAAATTTGAGCACATCCATCTCTGAGAAAGAGAGCAGAAGAACAAAGAAACACATCAATAGTGACATCAAATCAGCGAAAGTACCCATCCATTGGGGCAGGCCGGGAGGCGGACAATCGCACTTCTTATCTTCATCATCCATCACTACTCTCCTGATTACTCGTCCATATCAAGGCTACGCTTGCCTTCATTGAGATAGTTTTTCAGGTAGCTGTCGATAACTCGCGGGTTCTGGCCATCCTGAATAGCGAGGACACCATCCATGATCAAGCGGCGATTGAGTGTTTCCTGATTACGGCGTAAAGCGAGCTTATCGGCAATAGGGAAAAACACCATGTTTGACAGAATTGCACCATAAAGCGTTGTTAATAGCGCAATAGCCATCGCGGGGCCGATAGATTTTGGGTCGTCCATATTAGAAAGCATCGCTACCAGACCAACCAAAGTACCGATCATCCCCATCGCCGGCGCAACGTCACCAAACGCACGGAAAACACCGGTCCCTTGTGTATGTCGCTCATCGGTCAGAGCGATATCTTTTTTGAGAGCTGCGCGAACAACATCAGCGTCATGACCATCTACTAAAAGGTCGATGCCTTTCTGCATAAAGGTGTTATTGATTTCCATTTCTTCTAACGCAAGAAAGCCACCTTTACGTGCCGCATCTGCCATCTCAACAATTTTTGCGATCAGGTCTTCCGGCTCATCCGCTTTAAACATGAAGGCTTTACCCGCGATTTTGGCTGCAGCGAAGAATTGACCAATCGTGAACTTCATCAGCACGACGAAGGTTGAACCACCGACAACGATAAGGATCGATGTGACGTCGACATACATGCCGAAGCTGCCACCAAGCACCATCGCCATCACGACGAATGCAAGACCACCAATCAAACCTAATAGAGTTGCTAAATCCACAAAGCACTCCTCATGCTCTATTTAACTGTTGCCTTTTGAGGCGAATTACTCATTGTATCGACAACGTGCAGAAAACTTTTAGGGAAATCTTAGCTAACAGTTCACAAATTAACACCAGCAATCTTTAGTAAAACGGGGACTTTCACTACTCAGACACATTTAGAGCCAATTTTGTGACAATTATGTAAGGTTAAATTTGACCAAGTTACTAGGCTAAGGTAACTTTCGTGCATCCTATGAGCGGCTTAATAAAGGCAGAGAAGAGATGGCGGTTAAGAAACCAGAAAACATGACCTTCGAAGCAACCATTGAAGAGCTTGATAGCTTGGTTGATCAATTAGAAAATGGCGATCTTGCCCTAGATGATGCATTACGTAAATTTGAACGTGGCATTGCCCTTGCTCGTGCTGGCCAAACAAAGCTAAGCGACGCAGAACAACGCGTAAGTATTCTTCTTAGTGAAGATGATGAAGCACCTCTGAGTGACTTCACCCCAGATTCAGAATAATAATAAGTAGTGAGCAATGTGATGCAACAGACATTGACGTCTTTTCAACAACGAAACAATCAACAACTGAATTTGTGGTTAGAGCAGCTTCCATACCAAGAACAACCATTGATTCAGGCAATGAAGTATGGCCTTTTATTGGGCGGAAAACGCGTTCGCCCTTTTCTGGTTTACATCACAGGTCAAATGCTTGGTTGCGAGCCTGAAGATTTAGACACACCCGCCGCTGCGATTGAGTGTATTCACGCTTACTCACTTATCCATGATGATCTTCCGGCAATGGATGATGATGAGCTACGTCGCGGTCAGCCTACCTGTCACATCAAGTTTGATGAAGCGACCGCGATACTCACAGGTGACTCACTGCAAACCCTGGCCTTTACTATCATTGCTGAAGGTACACTAAACCCTGATGCGGAACATCAACGTATCAATATGGTAAAAGCACTCGCTCATGCATCCGGAGCCAGTGGTATGTGTGTCGGCCAGGCATTAGATTTAGGCGCTGAAAACCGCCAGATCTCTCTTGAAGAGATGGAAAATATACATCGTAATAAAACCGGAGCCCTGATTGATTGTGCAGTTAAGTTAGGAGCTTTGGCCGCTGGTGAGAAAGGCATCAAAGTTTTACCGTATTTAGAGCGCTATTCTAGAGCAATTGGTTTGGCGTTTCAGGTTCAAGACGATATTCTTGATATCATCAGTGATACACAAACATTGGGTAAGCCTCAAGGTTCGGATCAAGAACTTAATAAGAGCACTTACCCATCCCTACTGGGTTTAGAGGGGGCGAAAGAGAAAGCCCACTCTTTGTTACAGGAAGCGCTTCAGGCATTGGAAGCTATCCCATACAACACTCAGTTACTTGAAGAGTTCGCCCGATATGTCATCGAGCGCAAGAATTAACACTATAAGCGCGCATTTATATGACTCTTGATATTTCAAAATACCCGACACTGGCGTTAGCAAATACTCCGGAAGAACTACGTCTTCTTCCTAAAGAAACATTACCAACTCTGTGTGATGAGCTTCGAACGTATCTGCTAAATTCAGTGAGTCAATCAAGCGGACACCTAGCGTCTGGCTTAGGTACAGTAGAGCTTACTGTTGCCCTGCATTATGTATACAACACACCCGTAGACCAGTTAATCTGGGATGTGGGCCACCAGGCTTACCCACATAAAATCCTGACAGGACGTCGTGATAAAATGCCGACTATCCGCCAAAAAGGTGGTTTGCACCCGTTCCCTTGGCGTCCTGAAAGCGAGTACGACACATTGTCTGTCGGTCATTCTTCAACTTCTATTAGTGCTGCTCTTGGTATGGCCATCAGCGCCGAAAAAGAGGGTAAAGGGCGTAAGGTCGTAAGCGTCATCGGTGACGGTGCGATTACCGCTGGCATGGCATTCGAAGCAATGAACCACGCCGGTGATGTTCATTCAGATATGCTGGTGATCCTGAACGACAATGAAATGTCGATTTCGGAAAACGTCGGGGCGCTAAACAATCACTTAGCCAAAGTGCTGTCTGGAAGCCTGTACACCTCGATTCGTGAAGGTGGTAAGAAAGTACTTTCTGGCGTACCACCAATTAAAGAGCTGGTTCGCCGTACTGAGGAACACCTGAAAGGCATGGTTGTACCTGGTACACTATTCGAAGAATTCGGTTTTAATTACATTGGTCCTGTCGATGGACACGATGTGAATGAACTTGTTCAGACTCTTAAGAACATGCGAGAGCTGAAAGGCCCTCAGTTCCTGCACATCATGACCAAGAAAGGCAAAGGTTACGAGCCTGCAGAAAAAGATCCTATCGGCTATCACGGTGTACCGAAGTTCGACCCATCACACGATAGCTTGCCAAAGAGCAGCGGCGGTAAGCCGACGTTCTCAAAGATCTTTGGTGATTTCTTATGTGACATGGCCGCACAAGATCCTAAGCTGATGGCAATTACGCCAGCAATGCGTGAAGGCTCCGGTATGGTGCGTTTCTCGAAAGAGTATCCAGAGCAATACTTTGATGTAGCAATTGCAGAGCAACACGCTGTGACGCTTGCTACCGGTATGGCTATTGCTGGTAACCACCCGATTGTCGCGATCTACTCAACATTCTTGCAGCGTGGTTACGATCAGCTGATCCATGATATCGCGATTATGGACTTGCCTGTGATGTTTGCTATCGACCGGGCAGGTCTGGTCGGTGCTGATGGCCAGACTCACCAGGGTGCGTTTGACCTGAGCTTTATGCGCTGCATCCCTAACATGGTTATCATGGCACCAAGCGACGAAAACGAGTGTCGTCAAATGCTCTACACAGGTCACAAGCATACTGGTCCAAGTGCAGTTCGTTACCCGCGTGGCAACGGTATGGGCACCGAAATTGAAAGTGAGTTTACCGCGCTTGAAATTGGTAAAGGCCGAGTAGTACGTCAAGGTAAGAAAGTTGCCATACTGAGCTTTGGTACTTTCCTGGAGAGCGCTTTAGAAGCCGCAGAGAGTCTTGACGTAACGGTTGCTGATATGCGCTTTGTTAAACCGCTGGATGAAGAATTAATTCGTCAGTTGGCTGACGAACATGATGTTCTGATCACTCTTGAAGAAAACGCCATCGCTGGCGGTGCGGGTGCAGGTGTCGTCGAGTTCATGATGAAAGAGAAAATCATCAAGCCTGTACTGAACCTTGGTCTGCCTGATAAGTTCATTCATCAGGGGACTCAGGAAGAGCTACACCAAGAGCTTGGCCTTGATGCCAGAGGGATTGAAAAATCCATCAATGACTACCTAGCGAAGTAACTTCGACTGACTACACAAAGGGATGCGTTATCGCATCCCTTTTTTGTTTCATTGAGAACATTTGAGCTACTAGCTCATCCAACCCGCATAATGCGCCACTAAAAACAGCGCAATACCCGCCATAATACCAGCCACGATATCATCAACCATGATGCCTAATCCGCCGTGAACGCGCTTATCCAGCCAGCCGATAGGCCAAGGCTTAACCATATCGAAGAAGCGGAACAGGATAAAACCGGTCAACAGCCATTTCCATTCGGTTAAAGGAATGTTCAGAGCAGGAACAATACTCATCGTAATCCAAAAGCCCGCAAACTCATCCCAGACTATCGAACCATGATCGTGAACTTTCATGTCATCAGACGTCACCTGACAGATTTTCACACCAATAACACACGACAGAAGTACAGCAACGATATAAGCAGAAAATGGCAGCTGAGCCAGCAGTAAAAAGAAGGGTACCGCAGCCAATGTCCCCATCGTTCCAGGAACAACAGGTGACAAGCCGCTGCCAAACCCTGTCGCCAGCAAATGCCACGGGTTCTTTAATGAAATTAGAGAGAGAGGGTTAGTCATATCCTTACGCCTATACTGCTTGTTTTGTTTCCATATTGGTTACTTAAAATGGTCGAAACCACTTAAGTTCCAGTCAAGAGGTTGATTATTATCGTGAAGTTCAAACGTGCCGTTTGGCCGAATCTGGCCAATACATGTCACTTTACAGCCAATATGAGATAAAGCGCTTTGCAATGAACCGTGGTTTTGTTCAGATACGGTAAAACACAACTCATACTCTTCTCCACTGGATAAAGCATACTGCTGAGCGCTGACCTTATCATCTAAAAACTGTACCAGTTCTGTAGAGATAGGCAATTGGGAAACATCAATACTGACCCCGACTTGCGAGCGTTTCAGGATATGTTTGATATCAGAGATTAAACCATCTGAGATATCGATAGCAGAAGAAGCTAAACCAACTAACGCCTGTCCTGCCAATACCCTGGGAGTACTCAGGTAGTGAGCTTTCTCCAGGCCTTCAGCACCTATGCGACTGCGAAGAGAGTTATCTAAAATAACATCCAGACCTGCCTTAGCATCACCTAAGCTTCCCGTCACGTATACCCAATCCCCTACTTTAGCGCCAGAACGTGTTAGTGCTTTCCCTTCAGGAACAAAACCTTGTACGGTCAGAGTTAAACTCAGCGGCCCTTTAGTCGTATCCCCGCCAATAAGCTGAATTCCAAAGTAATCGGCTAACGCAAAGAAAGCATCACAGAACGGGGCTAACCACTCCTCATCAACTTCAGGCATGGTTAAGGCGAAACTCACCCATGCAGGTGTGGCGCCCATCGCAGCTAAATCACTGATGTTTGAAGCCAGCGCTTTATGGGCAACCCAGGCAGGGTTCGCTTCAGGAAGAAAGTGTGTACCAGACACCAGGGTATCAGTGCTGACTGCAATTTGAACATTGGCTGGCGCTTTGACTAGCGCACAATCATCCCCCGCAGCTAGGTAAACATCTTTTCGTTGGCTCTGACGACCGACGAAGTACTTGTCGATCAGGTTAAATTCACCAGACATAATTTATCTATAATTATCTTTTTATCTATATCTATTTTTTGACATAAAAAAGGTCAGCAATTGCTGACCTTTTTATAGAAGAAATCGTTATTTCTTGCGAACATGTGGTGCGGCTTTATCTAGCACACCGTTCACAAATTTGTGACTGTCTTCCGCTGCGAATACTTTTGCAAGTTCGATCGCTTCGTTAATCACTACTTTGTAAGGCACATCTTCACGACGAGTCATTTCGTACATAGCAAGGCGAAGAAGCGCAAGCTCCATCATATCCAGATCCTGCATCGGACGAGATACATATGGACGAATCTTGCTATCTAGCTCAGTGTGGCTAAGTACAACACCGCTTAGTAGTTCACGAAAGTACTCTACGTCAGTTTCTGGAGCAGCAAGAGCCGGCTCTGATGCGTGAAGTTCTTCTTCATCGTATTTGTCGCCAGACAAAAACTGTTCTTCAATCTTGGCAACATTCTCTTTAGTAATTTGCCATGAGTAGATCGCCTGTAAAGCGAATTGACGTGCATTACGACGTGCGGCTGGTTTCACACTGGCCCCCATTAGGAATCAATTTCAGATAGTACATTAATCATTTCAAGTGCGCTTAGTGCAGCCTCTGCACCTTTATTACCAGCCTTGGTTCCCGCGCGTTCAATCGCTTGATCGATAGTATCGACAGTCAAAACACCGAATGCGACAGGAATGCTGTATTCCATCGACACTTGTGCCAGACCTTTATTCATTTCACTACAAACATAGTCAAAGTGAGGCGTTCCACCGCGAATAACTGAACCCAGAGAAACAATAGCGTCAAATTTGCCAGTTTTAGCAACGCGCTGAGCAACCAGAGGTAGTTCTACGGCACCAGGGCAACGAACAACAGTAATGTTGTCATCGCTTACTTGTCCGTGACGCTTTAGTGTATCGATCGCACCAGAAAGTAGGCTTTCGTTAATAAAACTGTTGAAACGAGAAATAACGATAGCAATTTTTGCATTTGGCGCTGGGAAGCCACCCTCGATCACTTTCATAAGCCTTCCTTTAACTCTATTTTTAAGTGAAATATGTTCATCAAGTGAGAATCGCCGGATTCTAGCACAATTTTGTGAGCAATATCTAATGGAAATTGGCGGGAGTGACAAGTTGCTGGCCAGAAAAAAGATAAGCTTCTTCAGGACCAGCACTTTATCATTCAGTCGTTACTCGCAGACGTACTCTACAACGTTCAGACCAAAGCCGCCTAACGCGTGGTATTTTTTATTGGTCGATGATAGCAGGCGCATATCATGAACGCCCAAATCAGCAAGAATTTGCGAGCCAACACCAACACGACGAGAAGTACCCTGTTTTTTTGCAAGAGTCGGGGCCTGACCTTTATCTTGCGCTTCAAACATTTTTACGCGATGGATCAGAAGTTCGCTTGAATCCTCATGACCGAGAACAACCAGTACTCCGCCTTCTTCGCCAATGCGTTTCATTGCTTTATCCAGAGTCCAGCTACGCTCAGCACTGCGGTCACTGCGTAACAAATCAGTAAACACATCTTGAAGGTGTACGCGGACTAATGGCGCTTTTTCTTTTAAGTCACCTTTGCACATCGCGTAATGTACCTGATTGTCGATGGTGTCTTTGTAAGTAACCAATTTAAACTCACCAAACTCAGTCGGTAGCTTACACTCAGCAACGCGTTCAATTGTGGTTTCTGTGTTATTGCGGTACTCGATCAAATCAGCAATGGTGCCCAGCTTGATGCAATGCTTTTCACCAAAGATTTCCAGGTCAGGGCGACGAGCCATTGTGCCGTCATCATTAAGAATTTCAACAATAACAGATGCTGGTTCAAGGCCTGCAAGGCGTGCTAAATCGCAACCAGCTTCTGTATGGCCAGCACGTGTCAGTACACCACCATCTTGAGCAGCCAATGGGAAAATATGCCCTGGCTGAACTAAGTCAGCTGCTTTTGCATTTTGAGCAACAGCAGCCTGGACAGTGCGGGCACGATCTGCAGCCGAGATCCCAGTAGTAACACCTTCCGCAGCTTCAATAGAAACAGTAAAGTTTGTGGTGTACTGTGCATTGTTGTCTTGCACCATGGGTGGCAACCCCAAGCTAGAACAACGCTCTTTTGTCATCGTCAGACAAATCAGGCCGCGTCCATAGGTAGCCATAAAGTTGATCGCTTCCGGCGTGATATGCTCGGCAGCCATGATCAAGTCACCTTCATTCTCACGATCTTCATCATCCATCAAGATGACCATTTTACCCGCGCGAATATCATCAATAATTTCTTGTGGTGTACTGATTGGCATATTCTGTTTCCCGTTATTCTAAAAGTTATTCTTTCGGCAACATTTCGAGTTTTGCCTGTATTAATCAATCGCCCTATTCATGTTCTCTGAATGCGATTATGCAAAGCCATTTTTCTGCAAGAACTCCATGGTGATGCTGGATTCTTGTTTCTCTTCTTGCTGGCCTTGTAACAAGCGCTCCATATAACGAGCTAACACATCTACTTCTAAGTTAACCTTTCGGCCAACCTGAAACTGATCGATGGTCGTCTCTTCACTGGTGTGCGGAACAATCGTCAGTTTAAAGGCATTCTTACGTAAATCATTCACGGTTAGGCTAATACCGTCAACGGTGATTGAACCTTTACCAGCTACATACTTGCTGATCTCAGCGGGCATCTCGACCCAAAGCTCAATCGCTCGACCAACTTGATGACGTTCAACAATTTCACCGACACCATCAACATGACCAGAAACGATGTGTCCGCCGAAACGTGTGGTCGGTAACATCGCTTTTTCCAGATTGACCTTGTCACCCACTTTATATTGGGCAAAACCAGATTTTTTCAACGTTTCCAGAGACAAATCAGCGCTGTAGTAATGGGAGCCAAAATCAACAACCGTTAAACAAACACCATTGGTCGCGATACTGTCCCCCAGTTTTACATCAGACATGTCTAATTTGCCTGTCTCAACCGTTACGGTGACGTCCTCGCCTTTCGGCGTAATCGCAGCGAGTTTACCTACTGCTTCTACAATTCCTGTGAACATAATTGCTTCTTTTCTAACTGTCTTTGCGCACGATGGTGGCAGAAATGCGAATATCCACACCTACCATTCGAACGTCGGTAATATCTAAGTCGATGGCTTGATCCATTTCGGTTAAGCCAAGTGCGCCAATCAAACCTCGGCCATCACTGCCCATCAGTTTTGGCGCAAGATAAACGATCAGTTCATCTACAAGGTTAGCTTTAATCAGTGCACTCGCGAATGTTGCCCCGGCTTCAACCCATAAGTGATTGATTTGATGCTCTGCTGCAACGGTTTTCAGCGTTGTTTCAAGATCAACTCGTCCTGCCTCATCTAAGTCAGGAGTGATATCACCGGTCTTACTGACAATGAGCCGCTCACCATCGGTATTAAACAACTTGAGATCATCAGTCAGCTGGCATTGGCGATCTAAAACGATTCGTACTGGCTGTCGAACGTCTTCGGGAGCATACAGAGACTGTACACTTTGGGGTAAATCATCCCAGCGAACATTTAAAGAGGCATTATCATCCATAACCGTTTTACTGGTTGACAGAATCCCGCCACTGATAGCACGGAAACACTGAACGTCCTGACGAGCCTGTGGGGAGGTGATCCACTGACTGCGACCATTAGCGAGCGCAGTTTGTCCGTCAAGGCTGGCTGCCATCTTCAACTGAACAAAAGGCATGCCGGTTTGCATAAACTTAATGAAGCCCCTGTTGAGATCTAAAGCATCACTTTCCAGCAAACCAACTTCGACCTCTATGCCTGCATCTCGCAGCATCTGTATACCACGCCCTGCAACTTTTGGATTTGGGTCTTGCATCGCGCAAACAACGCGAGCTACTTTGGCTTTAATTAATCCTTCAGCACAGGGAGGCGTTCGCCCGTAGTGAGAGCAGGGTTCTAGAGTGACATACGCGGTTGCGCCTTCGGTTTTATCTCCGGCCATCCTAATTGCGTGAACTTCAGCGTGCGGTTCACCTGCACGCTGATGATATCCTTCACCGACTATCTCACCGTCACGGACAATTACGCAGCCGACATTTGGGTTAGGCGCGGTAGTATAAATGCCGCGCTTAGCCAGCATAATCGCGCGCGACATCATGGAGAAATCCAGAGGGGAAAATGTAACCTGAGAAGTGTATTCAACCATATTTTAATCAGTCTTCCAGACGGGCAATCTCTTCGCCAAATTCGCGAATATCTTCAAAACTACGATAAACGGACGCAAAACGGATATAAGCAACTTTATCCAGCTCTTTTAGCTGATCCATCACTAAGTTACCAATCATCTCGCTCGGAACTTCACGCTCACCGGTCGCACGTAACTGAGACTTGATCATACTGATTGCCAGCTCTATCGCATCAGCACTCACCGGACGCTTCTCTAATGCACGTTGAATACCACCAACCATTTTATCTTCATTAAATGGTTCACGGTTTCCATTCGATTTGATGACCTTTGGCATCACCAGCTCAGCCGTTTCAAACGTGGTGAAACGTTCACTACAGGCTAAACATTGGCGACGACGACGTACCTGATGGCCGTCAGCAACCAATCGGGAATCAATAACTTTTGTTTCGGTTTCGGAACAAAAAGGACAATGCATATCACCTCCAAACTAAGTGCTCTCAAAGCCAAACTAGTGTAGCGGAATTGGTATGTGAGAGAAAACAAAAAGGGGCGTTATCGCCCCTTTTTCAATCAATAATGAGTGGAATATGTTAACTACGTACTAAGTAGTTTGCTTTACCCACCCATTTATAGCTAGTTAGCTCCTCTAAGCCCATAGGACCACGAGCATGCAGTTTTTGAGTTGATACCGCTACTTCTGCGCCAAGACCAAATTGCGCGCCATCCGTAAAGCGGGTTGCGGCATTCACATATACTGCTGCTGAACCTACAGAATTGATGAACAACTCGGAGTTTTCCAGACTATTAGTCATGATGGCATCGGAGTGACTCGCATTATGTACTCGCATGTGGTCAATCGCCTCTTTTACATCAGAGACAACTTTGACACCCAGCGTGTAGCTTAACCATTCAGTATCGAAGTCACCTTCACCAGCATCACGAATTTGTTTTGCATCCGCCATTAAAACTTTTGCTTTTGGTTCAGCGACAAATGTGACTTTATCGTTCATACGCTCAACCAACATCGGCAGAAATTCAGCCGCAACGTTTTCATGTACCAATAAAGTATCAAGTGAATTACAGGCTGACGGACGCTGAACCTTAGAGTTTTCAACCACGTCAAGTGACTTTGCCAGATCCGCAGATTCATCAACAAATATGTGGCTAATACCAAAACCACCAATGATTACCGGAATTGTGCTGTTTTCTTTACACATTTTGTGCAAACCCGCACCGCCACGAGGAATAATCATATCCACGTATTCATCTAGTTTAAGTAGTTGCGAAACCAGTTCACGATCAGGCTTCTCGATGTACTGAACCGAAGCAGCCGGTAGATTCGCTTTCGCCAGTGCAGACTGGATAACTTTAACCAGTTCCATATTGGAGAAAAAGGTCTCTTTTCCGCCGCGTAAAATGCTCGCATTACCGGTTTTCAGGCACAGTGCCGCAATATCGATAGTCACATTCGGACGCGCTTCGTAAATCACTCCAACAACACCAAGCGGGACACGGCGACGCGACAGTGACATTCCGTTTTCAAGTACTTTACTGTCGATTTCACTTCCAACCGGATCATTAAGACTGATCACGTTACGAACATCATTCGCAATACCGGTCAAACGCTCTTCATTAAGCAGAAGACGATCTAATAGCGCATCTGTCAGACCGGCTTCACGGCCCAGTTCAATATCTTTAGCGTTAGCCTCTAGAATAGCGGTTGAGTTTGATTCCAGCTCATCAGCGATGATAGCCAGAGCTTGGTTTTTCTGCGACGTTGACGCTGTCGCGAGTTCAAAAGCTGCATCTTTGGCAGCTTTACCCATGTTCGTTAGTTCCACTTTGCGTCCCTTATTGTCTATTCCTGAATGACGACAAGATCATCACGGTGAATAACTTCTGAACCGTAATCATGACCCAGAATAGAGATGATATCTTTACTGTGTTTGCCAGAAATTTTTGCCAGATCCTTGCTCGAGTATGCGCTTATGCCGCGGGCGACTAATTTACCGTGGGTATTAGTAACACGCACGACCTCACCACGGGCAAAATCACCACTCACTTTTGTAACACCTTTAGCTAGTAAGCTACTGCCGGTGCCAATTACCGCATTAACTGCACCATCGTCGATAATAATATCGCCCGATGCAGCAGGACCAGCCAAGATCCAGCGCTTGCGGTTTTCAAGTGCTTCCTCGCAAGGCAAGAAACGCGTGCCTTGCGGTTTGGAGCTTAATGAATCAAAAATCACATTAATAGCACTGCCTGCAGCGATAATAACTTCGATCCCCGCCCGACGAGCAATATCCGCCGCCTGAAGTTTCGTTGCCATACCGCCAGTACCTAGTGTTGTACCACTGCCACCTGCGATTTTACGCAGCGTGTCATCAATGGTTTTCACTTCTTTGATAAGCTCAGCATTCGGGTCTTTACGAGGATCGGCTGTAAACAAACCTTTTTGGTCGGTCAGGAGCAGTAATTTATCTGCACCACATAAAATTCCCACCAAAGCAGACAAGTTGTCGTTATCGCCTACTTTGATTTCACTTGTTGCGACAGCATCGTTTTCGTTAACAATCGGAATAATATCATTCGCAACCAAAGCATTGATGGTATCGCGGGCATTCAGGAAACGCTCACGATCTTCCAGATCGGCACGAGTCAGCAGCATCTGACCGATTTTGATACCATAAATACTAAACAGCGACTCCCACGTTTGAATCAAACGGCTTTGCCCTACTGCGGCAAGCAACTGTTTGCTCGCCATCTCGTTGGGCAGTGCGGGGTATCCAAGATGTTCACGGCCTGCTGCAATTGCACCAGACGAAACCATTACCACTGAGTGGCCTTGTTTCTTAAGCTCAGCACATTGACGCGCCAGCTCAACCATATGAGCACGATCCAGCGCCAATGTACCGCCAGTCAGAACACTTGTACCCAGTTTCACAACGACGATTTGTGGTTGCGAAACAACTGCATTTTGTTGATTCGTTGTCATGATGTCTTCTGAAGTGAAAAACAAATAGAGGGGATGTTTTAGCAATCAAATAGCGATTTAACAAGAGAAAAGGTGCGAAAACGCACCTTTTTGTTTGGTATCAAGCGAGAAGGGTCAAATTAAGCGAAGTCAAATGACTCAGTATGGTACTCCACCTCTAATTTGAAATGCTCTTCCAGTGTTTCAATCAGCTTTTGGTGAAAAGTCTTTTGTGTAGAGTAAACTTCCTCAACTGACTTTGCAGGCAATGAGTCAGACTCCCAAAGCCCTTCTTTGTTGTATTTACCAATGTGGTATTTTGCGGTAAAGCCCCCTTCGACGGATTCCAATTCCATCCACCAGCCCCAAAACTCGCGTTTTTCTGGTGATTTATTATCATCTACACACACCGATAAACAATCAAAGTAGTAACATCCTTCTTTTGATTGAGGTTCGCGTAGATATGGTCCTATAGCCTTTAACTTTGACATCAAGCGAAAGTGAGTTGGCCCCTGAGTCGTCTTTGACATATGAATCTCCGTTTTCATAATTAAAAGTGAATACTCAAAGATTAATTATTTTTATTATAAGTTTATTATGACGAGCTTATTTTTTGCTCAAGTACTCACTTTAACTCAACGGCAAGGTTTGTCATCTTAATAATTCGTCTTCCAACCACTTTATGGCTAAATCGAGGGATTGCTCATACCCTTTTGTAATTGTCTTAGAACTAATTTTCTTCGCCTGCCCGTAGTGACTAAAAAGTGCAACCAGTTGATTATCGCTATGTGGCGAAACTGGATCGCCTTCCAGGCTTATTGCCAGAATGGGAACCTTAGTTCTGCGATTGGTTAAAAAGCCCTGAACTTTCAATGACCAGGCCTTCATTTGCCCAGCCATACTATTAATATCTACGACGCTTTTCCCCAACCGTGAAGCCAACAGATCCAGATACATCTTAGGCATCTGCTGAAGTTTCTTGGGAGAAGAAAACAGGTCATGCACAGGCGCTCCCAAAGCGACACACGCTTTGATTTTCTCTTGTTCAATAAAAGAGAGGCGTACCATAGCATTGCCACCAAACCGGAATCCGACTAAGCCGACCTTGTGATGATCAACATAAGGAATGGAGTAGAACTCATTTAGTACTGCCTGATGGATGCAACTTGTGTCTTCGGTTAACGGCCAATGTGAGCTGGTTCCTACCGAAGGCATATCGACAGTCAGCATCGCGATGTCCCTCGGCGCTAAGCGGTTTCGGAACAAACGCCACATGTCTGTCTGGAGACTGTCTAAGCCAGCACTCACCATGACAACAGGCAGTTGCTTATCGGTTCTTGGCAAATGTAGGTTGGCAATGATTTTACGGTTTTGGTACGGCACTTCAATCTGCTTGATCGTATAGTGAGTTTTCTCAGATGCTTCCGAATACGCTTTATTTGCCAGTACCTGTGCCTGCAGAGCGAGGTTGTCATTTTTTAAATGCGGGTAACCTGCAATACTAAAGCACAATGAGGCAGTAAAAAGCTGCTCTGCGGCCTCTTCTCCTTGCAGTTCTTCCGAGCGTTTTTGATGCTCCATGCCCAGTTTGATCCACTCGAACGTCCAGTTTCCACTGTGGTAGCCCATCACGGTATCGAGCCAGTCATCATTGGTGCGTGAGTGTTTTGAAGAAGCAATTTTGGACAATACTTCTTCGATCTCTATCGGAGAAACACCCTGCCATGCCCACTGTAATCGTCTCAAGTTACGATACCAGGCTCGGTCACCTAACTCTTCTCGCTCATCAAGAATTTTTTGGCTGGATGGCATGTATTGAGTGAGTGCTGAAGTTTCTTTGGCTTGCTTGTGATTTACAAACAATGTTTCAGAGAGGTTTTTACTGATATCTTCAGGCATATGAAGATTCCTAGGCTAATTGCAATAACTACAATGATAATAAAAAAAATGCCCCTAGACAGGGGCATTTCTCAATATTCTTAGAATGTCATTACTTTTGCTTGCGGTTTACCGGCTCGACATACTGGATAGACATATCCCAAGGCTGCTCAATCCACGTATCTTGCTCAATATCAACAACGTAATCATCAAGAAGCTCTTTACCAGATGGCTTAGCACATACTGCAATCATTTTAGCTTTAGGATACATTTCACGTATTTTACGCGCAGTGTCGCCACTGTCTACCAGGTCTTCAACGATCAGGAAACCTTCGCCATCACCTTCTGGTGCTTTCACTACAGTCATATCGCGCTGATGATCGTGATCGTAGCTTGAGATACAGATAGTATCAACGTAACGGATACCTAGTTCACGAGCTAAGATAGCACCAGGAACCAAGCCGCCACGGCTTACTGCCCAGATCCCTTTCCATTGCTCAGCTGGCATTTGTTTCTCGGCCAGTTCACGGCAGTAAGTCTGCATCGCATCCCAAGTGATAATGAATTTTTTACTCATTGTAATAACCTAATAATTTGAAAATATGCATCCCCAATATTCAGTGAAACAGTTAGTAAGCAACATATTTCATTTTCACTAAACTCTCATACTCAGTGAGAGGCGGGGTTAAAACTGCGCAAACGATTATTCTACCGAAACCCTCTATTAATACCAATGGCGATATCAAAATTCTTCACATATGGCGCAGAAAAATCGATTTCAGTGAATAACGTAAAAATAAAAAGCCAGTGCGAATAAAAATCCGCACTGGCTTTTCGAGAGAGTATCTTAACCTACAAGGTATTTCACGATGAAGATCGCGGCCATTACCCATACACTCAGCGAAACATCACGACCTTTACCACTAAACAGTTTGATCGCAGCATAAGAAATAAAGCCTAGTGTAATACCTTCTGCAATTGAGAAAGTTAACGGCATAACCAAACAGGTAACAACCACTGGAGACGCTTCAGTCAGGTCGCGCCAGTCGATGCTGACAAGACCAGAAAGCATTAGTATTGCGACATAGAACAGAGCACCAGATGTTGCATACGCAGGAATCATACCTGCCAGTGGAGAGAAGAATAGAGCCAGAATGAACAGCACGCCGACAACAACAGCCGTCAAACCTGTACGGCCACCAGCAGCAACACCAGAAACACTTTCAATGTAAGATGTTGTATTTGAAGTACCTAAAAGAGCACCTACTGACGTTGCAGTTGAGTCAGCAAGCAGTGCTTTGTTCAGACGCGGGATATTGCCGTTTTCGTCGGTGAGGCCTGCTTTCTGAGATACACCAACCAGTGTGCCTGCCGTATCGAACAAGTCAACAAACAGGAAAGCAAACACGACTGAAATCATGCCCACTTCAAATAAACCTGAGAAATCTAACTGCAGGAATGTTGGTGCAATGCTTGGTGGCGTTGACATAACACCGCCCCACTGAACGTCACCAAAAGCCAAGCCTAAAGCTGTTACCGCCAAGATAGCGATCATCACCGCACCTTTTACTCCACGATGAACAAGAGCAATAGTCAGGAAAAAGCCAATTGAAGCTAATACCGCTGAAAGTGAAGTGATGTGGCCCAATGAAACGAGTGTTGCTGGGTTATCAACAACGATACCAGCGTTTTTCAGTGCGATAAATGCAAGGAAAAGACCAATACCAGCCGAGATGCCCGTGCGCAACGAGTGAGGGATTGAGTTGATGATCCATTCACGAATCTTGAAAATACTCAATAAAATGAATAGCACACCAGAAACAAACACTGCTGCTAATGCTACCTGCCATGTATAGCCCATGCCTAAAACGACAGAATAGGTGAAAAAGGCGTTAAGCCCCATACCCGGAGCCTGTGCAATCGGGTAGTTCGCAACAAGACCCATAATGAAACAGCCTATCGCTGCAGCAAGACAGGTAGCGACAAAAATAGCACCACGATCCATACCAGTGTCAGATAGAATAGCTGGGTTTACAAAAATGATGTAAGCCATGGTAAGGAAGGTGGTAATACCTGCGATGATCTCAGTGCGCACATTGGTGCCATTTTCACTGAGTTTAAATAGCCTTTCGAGCATGATCGAATCCTGTTAAAGGTAAAAAGTAAACGGTTGCGTAATCGATTGGCTGAATTATAAAGTTATCAAATAACAAATTCCAGACAGAATTTTAACTCTAAGCGGATTTTTTTGCAGGATATGAAACCCGTCTGCTAGCATTTTTATGCTCAGTACGTTTAAGTCTTAAGAAACAGTAGCTAGCGACAAAAAAGAGTAAACGTTCTAATGAGTACTAACTGAACAATGTAATAAACTTCCAAACGAAAATCCCGAATTATCAGCGGTAATTAAGATGTAAATGAGCAACAGATGGGTATTGTTAAGGGAGTGATATTGGAATGGACATTTAGCGGCGGTATTTTAGTCAACAGCCAGACAAAGGCATAAAAAAACGCCACTCAAATTGAGTGGCGGCGAATCATGTCAGCACTATTACTGAAAAAAAATTCCAATTTATAGGGGTGAACAAACTGTTCGAGTCACATGCGTTGACTTAGTTAGTAGCCAAAGCTTGTTGGGTATACAAAGCTACCGGTATAAACAGACTTGCTATTCCAGAACATTGTACTTGGTAAACCTTTCATAACTATCACCTTCTCTATCATATAAATCAGTCGTTGATTTCTCGGTTCCCTGGAGGCGATGAAACGGACTCATCCTTTGAGCATTTATCTTCTCTCTGAAGATGGTCATAAATATACCACCAAGAAATTTAATTACAACCATTTAGTGACATGAATCACAAATATTTCCCCAATACTCATTTATTAAGCCATGAAGGTAATTTAATTACACTTTTATAAATAACAACAAACCAGACTCAAGGTAGATGAGTATGACATCGGCGCACTTCTGTTTTCTCCACCATTTATAAACTGTGACAACACAGAGAAAACCTGTGACCGACGACTACTCGTCTCCTTCTCCAAGTGGTATCCTTGAGCCAATTAAAACCGAGTATCATTAGCATTTTCTGCTAAACACGCGTAATTTTTACATAAGATATTTGGCAATCTAGATAACAAGGAGCTTTCCGTGTCTGAATTCCATTCTGAAATCAGTACCTTATCACCTACTCCACTTTGGCGTTTTTTCGATAAGATTTGTTCTATCCCGCACCCGTCAAAGCATGAAGAGGCCCTGGCGCAATACATCATTAATTGGGCAACAGAACAAGGTCTTGATGTTCGCCGAGACGAGACTGGCAACGTATTTATCAAAAAGCCAGCGACGCCGGGTATGGAAAACAAAAAGGGCGTCGTTCTTCAAGCGCACATTGATATGGTGCCGCAAAAGAACGAAGACACTGACCACGACTTTACTAAAGATCCAATCCAGCCTTACATCGATGGTGAATGGGTAACAGCAAAAGGCACCACACTTGGTGCTGATAACGGCATTGGCATGGCATCTTGTCTGGCAGTGCTTGCCTCTACTGAGATCAAACATGGCCCAATTGAGGTCCTACTGACCATTGATGAAGAAGCAGGCATGACCGGCGCATTCGGACTACAAGAAGGTTGGCTAGAAGGTGACATCCTGCTGAACACCGACTCGGAGCAAGAAGGCGAAGTGTACATGGGTTGTGCCGGCGGTATTGATGGCGCAATGACATTCGATATCACCCGTGATGCAATCCCTGCTGGTTTCGTTACCCGTCAACTGACTTTGAAAGGTCTGAAAGGTGGCCACTCTGGCTGCGATATCCATACCGGTCGTGGTAATGCCAACAAATTACTTGGTCGTTTCCTGGCTGGCCACGCACGTGAACTGGATCTCCGTTTGGTAGAGTTCCGTGGTGGCAGCTTGCGTAACGCAATTCCTCGTGAAGCGTTTGTTACTGTAGCGCTTCCTGCAGAAAATCAGGGTAAGTTAGCTGAACTGTTTGCTTATTACACTGAACTACTGAAAGCTGAACTAGGTAAAGTTGAAACCGATATCGTCACATTTAACGAAGAAGTTGCAACAAATGCTCAAGCTTTCGCTGCAGCCGACCAGCAACGCTTTATCGCAGCTCTTAATGCCTGTCCAAACGGCGTAATGCGCATGAGTGACGAAATCGAGGGCGTAGTGGAAACCTCTCTGAACGTTGGTGTGATCACTACAGAAGAGAGCAAAGTGACCGTATTGTGTTTGATTCGTTCGCTTATTGATTCTGGTCGTAGTCAGGTTGAGAGCATGCTGCATTCTGTTGCCGAACTAGCAGGTGCGAACATTGAGTTCTCTGGTGCCTACCCGGGCTGGAAGCCAGATGCAGATTCAGAGATCATGGCCATCTTCCGTGATATGTACGAAGGCATCTACGGTCATAAACCAAACATCATGGTTATCCACGCAGGTCTTGAGTGTGGTCTGTTTAAAGAACCTTATCCTACTATGGACATGGTTTCTTTCGGCCCAACGATTAAATTCCCTCACTCTCCTGACGAGAAAGTGAAAATAGATACTGTTCAGCTGTTCTGGGATCAAATGGTCGCGCTTCTGGAAGCTATTCCTGAAAAAGCATAACGATTTGATTGATTAAATTCGTAATAGAAAAGGGTGTCTAGGCACCCTTTTTTGTTGCGCGCTAATTAACTATCGGAAAAGCAGAAGTTTCTTTCTCAACGTCTCATTATTCTTTCAAGAGCCAGATCGTTGTCTTAATCAGATTTAATCGAACACCTACAGGGGCTGCTATATACAAGGCTGATAAATAAAGTCATATTTAAAGAAAATTTTTTACCTATTAGTTTTTGTAGTCGACAGGTCGCCTTAATTAAAAATATTTGTCGCATCCTTAATCAGAATGATTGGTGTGATTATGACGTGATTGTTACATTGTCGATAACCTATTTGACAGAGATGGTTTATGGTCAGAAGTAAAAGAAGTAAAGTATTTGAACTGCTTGGACATCAAATACAGCCAGGACAGCGGCTGGAGATCGAGTTCGAAGCCGCACAACTGTACACCCACTCGCCTTTGTCGATACCTGTAGAGATCATCCACGGAAAATTTGATGGACCGGTGCTGATGGTCAATGCAGCAATCCACGGTGATGAACTCAATGGTGTTGAGATCGTTCGTCAGATCATAAACCAATTAGATCCATCAAAATTGAAAGGTACCGTTATCGCCGTACCAATAGTCAATGTGTTTGGTTTTATCCATAAATCACGCTACCTGCCGGATCGCCGTGACCTCAACCGCTGTTTTCCTGGCAGTGAAAAAGGCGCTTTGGCCTCTCGTATGGCACACGGGTTCTTTAACAATATCGCCAAGCGTAGTAACTATATATTGGACTTGCACACCGGTGCTATCCATCGTACTAATCTTCCGCAGATCCGCGCCAACCTGAGCAACCCGGAAACACTGCGTATTGCCAAAGCCTTCGCTACGCCGGTGATTATTGATTCCGCGTTACGTGATGGTTCTTTACGCAGTGAAGCGGAGAAATGCGATATTCCGGTTCTCACTTACGAAGCGGGTGAAGCATTACGTTTTGATCCACTCTCTATCAGCGCAGGTGTAATGGGCATCAGACGCGTAATGCAAGCCATCGGCATGCTACGCGCGAGTCGTAAAAAACTGCCGGAGCCTGTTATTGCCAAATCGACCAGCTGGGTTCGTGCTCCGGGTAACGGGATTTTGCGTACTGTAGTGAACCTTGGAGACAACGTTGAGCAAGGAGAGACTCTTGCTTACATCAGCTCCCCGCTCGGCCATGCAGAAATTGAACTTAAAGCACCTAAAAGTGGCCTAGTAATTGGTCAGCAAACACTACCACTGGTGAATGAAGGTGACGCTATTTTCCACCTTGCCTACTTTAAGCAAGGGGACAGTGAGGTAGGACAAGCGGTCGAGAGCTATATTGAAGAACTCAATGAGTTTGATGTCGACCAGATCACTACCGGGCAAATTCCGCTCGACGTTCAGTAAAAACTTACAATCTAAAACAACAAAGCCCTGAAGTAGACTTCAGGGCTTTTTACATCACTGATGTTAAAAAGAAGTCTTACTCTTCGTCAGCTTCAACATCGCGAGCTTTACGGGCTTCTTCTTTACGAACTTTAGCAGCAAGTTGCTCTGCTTCGCGCTCCTGACGCTGTACAGCTTTACGCTCATTACGAATCACTTGGTTTTGTACAAAGCCAGCTAACTCTTGCTCTGCCCAAGCTTGTGCTTTCTCTTCGCTATCAAAGCCTGTTTCACGCTTAGAGACAACAGTCTTGCGAGAAGTGACTTGGCGAGTGATCTCTGCACTCCAGCCGTTACGCTTTTCCGTTACGCGGATAGCAAATTTTGGATTTTTTGACATTTAATTCATTTCCTAAGGGATTATTAAGGGACTCGGTCACTTTGATTACTTCAACGATATAACCACCATCCCTTGGTAAGCGCGGTATTAGACCATAATTGATTCGTCTTTGCGCGATTTTTTTCTCTGTAATTGAGAATTTTCGTTAGAAACAAAAAAAGCGCAGACCTTTCGATCTGCGCTTTGTTTTAGAGAAAATTCAAGCTTTAGAGAAAATTGAAGTTTCTCGGGGTTAGAGAATTAACCGATATTCTTACGAGCGTTCTGGAACATACGCATCCAGGCACCGTTTTCACCCCAGCCTTCTGGTGACCAAGAGTTTGCAACCGTACGGAATACACGCTCTGGGTGAGGCATCATGATGGTTACACGGCCATCTTCAGTTGTCAGACCGGTAATCGCATTTGGCGAACCATTCGGGTTGTTCGGGTATTGTTGCGTTGGGTTACCGTTATTATCAACGTAACGTAACGCTACAGTACCTGACGCTTCAATCGCGTTTAGGTGCTCACCGTCACGGACTTCTACACGACCTTCACCGTGAGAAACCGCGATTGGCATGCGAGAGCCAGCCATGCCATCGAAGAACACAGAATCAGACTTCTGTACTTCAACTAAGCTAAAGCGTGCTTCAAAACGCTCTGATTCGTTGCGAACAAAACGTGGCCACAAGTCTGCACCCGGAATAAGCTCTTTCAGGTTCGACAACATCTGACAGCCGTTACACACACCTAGAGAAAACGTCTCTTCACGGTTGAAGAATGCCTGGAACTGCTCACGTGCTTGTGCGTTAAACAGGATAGATTTCGCCCAACCTTCGCCTGCGCCTAGGACGTCACCGTAAGAGAAACCACCACATGCTACCAGACCTTGGTATTCATCAAGTACCGCTTGGCCTGTCAGAATATCGCTCATGTGGATATCAGTTGCTTCAAAGCCAGCGCGGTCAAACGCTGCGGCCATTTCAACGTGAGAGTTGACACCTTGCTCACGCAGAATCGCCATCTTGGGTTTCGCGCCTTTCACAATGTAAGGGGCTGCGATATCTTCGTTGACGTCATAGCTTAGAGATACATTCAGACCAGGGTCAGTGTTGTCTTTCTTCGCTTCAAATTCTTGGTCTGCACATGCAGGGTTATCACGTAGCGCCTGCATTTTATGCGTAGTTTCAGCCCAGATAACACGTAGTTCGGTACGTGAGCGCTTAAGCACAACTACATCACCTGAAGTGATCACGAAATCGTCTGAAGCTTCAACAGAGCCAATGACATGTGAACATGCTTCTAAGCCGTTTACCGCTAGCGTAGATAGAACTGAATCCATATCGTCGTTCTTAACCTGAACAACCGCACCTAGTTCTTCGTTAAATAGAACTGCTAGCGCATCTTCACCCAGACCTTCGATGTTCGCTTTCACACCACAGTGACCAGCGAATGCCATCTCTGCAAGCGTTACAAATAGACCGCCGTCACCTTTATCGTGGTAAGCAACAAGCTTGTCATCACGAACCAGTGATTGCATTGCATCGAAGAAACCTTTTAGCTGCTCAGCGTTGTCTACGTCTGCAGGCTTGTCACCAAGTTGCTTGTAAACCTGTGCCAGTGCTGTTGCACCCAGACGGTTTTTGCCGTTACCCAGGTCAACAAGAACAAGTGAAGAATCACCTTTGTCAGTACGCAGCTGAGGCGTTACTGTCTTACGCACGTCTTCAACACGGCCAAACGCAGTGATTACTAGCGATAGTGGCGAAGTCACTTCTTTGCTTTCACCATTTTCTTCCCACTTGGTCTTCATTGACATTGAGTCTTTACCAACCGGGATAGTCAGACCAAGCGCTGGACATAGCTCTTCACCCACAGCTTTCACTGCTTCGTAAAGACCTGCATCTTCACCTGGGTGACCCGCTGGAGACATCCAGTTCGCAGAGAGTTTAATGCGCTTGATATCACCGATGTCAGTCGCCGCGATGTTAGTTAGTGACTCACCAACCGCCAGGCGAGCAGACGCGCCGAAGTCTAGTAGAGCAACCGGAGTACGCTCACCCATCGACATCGCTTCACCGTGGTATGTGTCGTAACTTGCCGCCGTAACTGCACAGTTCGCTACAGGAACCTGCCAAGGACCAACCATCTGGTCACGAGCGACCAAACCTGTTACTGAGCGGTCACCGATAGTAATCAGGAACGTTTTCTCAGCTACAGTTGGAAGACGAAGTACGCGATCTGCCGCTTCGTTGATTTCAATACCGTCACGTGTAATCGCTGGGCTATCTACTTTCAATGTCGTTGCTTCACGGTGCATCTTCGGTGTTTTACCAAGCAGGATATCCATTGGCATATCAATTGGCGTGTTGTCAAAGTGCGAGTCTTCTAGTGTTAGATGACGCTCTTCTGTAGCCACACCAACTACTGCGTAAGGTGCACGCTCGCGCTTACAGATTGCATCGAATGCTTCCATATGCTCTGGCGCAACCGCAAGAACGTAACGTTCCTGAGATTCGTTACACCAGATTTCCAGCGGGCTCATGCTCAATTCATCATTTGGTACATCACGTAGCTGGAACTTACCGCCACGCTCGCCATCGTCACAAAGCTCAGGAAGTGCGTTAGAGATACCGCCCGCGCCCACATCGTGGATAAATGCGATTGGGTTTTCTTCACCTAGCTGCCAACAACGGTCAATAACTTCCTGACAACGACGCTCCATCTCTGGGTTTTCACGTTGTACTGAAGCAAAGTCCAGATCTTCTGCTGACTGACCAGACGCCATTGAAGAGGCCGCTCCTCCACCAAGACCGATGTTCATTGCAGGACCACCAAGTACTATTAGGCTTGCTCCAACTGGGATCTCTTTCTTCTGCACGTGTTCGTCACGGATGTTACCCATACCACCAGCAATCATGATTGGCTTGTGGTAACCACGCACTTCTTCACCTGCGTGAGAGGTCACTTTCTCTTCGTAAGTACGGAAGTAACCCAATAGGTTTGGACGACCAAACTCATTGTTGAATGCAGCACCGCCCAGAGGACCTTCAAGCATGATGTCTAGTGCGTTTACGATACGACCCGGCTTACCGAAGTCTGTTTCCCAAGGCTGTTCAAAACCAGGAATACGCAAGTTAGAGGTTGTAAAACCAACCAGACCCGCTTTTGGCTTACCACCGATACCGGTCGCGCCTTCGTCACGGATTTCACCACCAGAACCCGTTGATGCACCTGGCCAAGGAGAGATAGCCGTCGGGTGGTTGTGCGTCTCTACCTTCATCAAGATGTGCGCATCTTCATGGTGGTAAGTGTATTGACGAGATTTCGGATCTGGGAAGAAACGACCCACTTTAGAGCCCGTCATTACCGCTGCGTTATCTTTGTAAGCAGACAGAACGTGGTCTGGTGTCGTTTCGAATGTGTTTTTGATCATCTTAAACAGAGACTTCTCTTGGTCGACGCCGTCGATAGTCCAGTCTGCATTAAAGATCTTATGACGACAGTGCTCTGAGTTCGCCTGGGCAAACATCATCAGCTCGATGTCGTTTGGATTACGACCTAGCTTAGTGAAGTTCTCTACTAAGTAATCAATTTCATCTTCTGCTAATGCCAAGCCAAGTGAAACGTTTGCTTCTTCAAGCGCAAGACGACCACCAGCTAAGATATCAACGTGAGCTACTGGAGCTGGCTCTGCCACAGCAAACAGTGCAGAAGCGGCTTCAAGTTCAGTAAACACCGTTTCCATCATGCGATCGTGGATTAGAGCTTTCACTGTGTCGATTTGAACATCAGAAAGTGTCGCAGATGTTTCTACGTAGTACGCCGTACCACGCTCCAGACGCTTAACATTGTCCAGACCACAGTTAATAGCAATATCGGTAGATTTAGAAGACCAAGGCGAAATAGTGCCAGGACGAGGCGTAACAAGAAGTAGAAGACCTTCAGGCTCATGCTCTTCGATCGTTGGACCGTAAGTCAGCAACTTTTCTAGTTTTTCTAACTCTTGTTCATCAAGGTCAGATTTTAGATCCGCAAAGTGCATAAACTCGGCGTAAATGCCAGTTACAGGCAGATCTTGTTCACGACAAAGTTCCAGTAGTTTATTTACACGAAACTCAGAAAGAGCTGGGGAGCCACGCAAAATTCTCATGTGCTTAGGTCTCTTATGCAATTGATTGAGGTAATATTGGAATAAATTCAGTAACTTATTAGCAAAATTTCGAACTTATACCAATTCTACCTCTCCTTTGCGAGCGCATTATATAGCAATTGTTTTTGTGATGTAACACCAAAAGCAACCGTTTGCGTCAATTTTTTCTTCAAATATGCGCTACACCCAAAATGTCGATAAAGTACGCAATGTCGCACTCGATGTGTGTGATTCACTTTGCCCCGCCACTTCGCTTTGATATAAAGGTAATCAGAGATTTCCCTAGAAGTACCAATTAATGCAAATTAGCCAGTTCAACCGACTCAAGCGCAGCGTCCTACTTTTCGCTTCTGTGCTACTACTTTCTGCCTGCCAAATTGAGTCGGATCCAAAAAGTGAATTCGAAAAAATCCAGGAACGTGGCGTTCTTAGAGTTGGCACACTCAATAACCAGTTGTCTTATTACATCGGGCCGGATGGTCCTGCTGGTCTGGATTACGAACTTGCGCGCAAGTTTGCCGAAGAACTCGGTGTGAAACTTGAGATTAAACCCGCCTTCCGACAAGCCGACTTATTTCCGGCATTGAAGAAGGGCGATATTGATATAATTGCCACGGGGCTAAATCAAACGCCTCAAGCCATGAAACAATTTCGCCCGGGACCGACCTACTACTATGTCAGCCAGCAAGTCGTCTATAAAAAGGGGCAACTGCGTCCTCGCGACATTGAGGGCTTAATCAAATATCAAGCAACGAAAGACAGTGAATCAGAAGAAAACAGTAGCGCTGCCGGTACTCTGAAAATAGTCGAGCAATCGCAGTATGTGCCGACACTGAGTGCGCTAAAGGAACAGTACCCTGAATTACAGTTTGAAATCGTTGGCGATGCAGATGCGAGAGACTTACTTAAAAGCGTTTCAACCGGAGACCTGCGATTTACGGTCACCGACTCGGTCGAGCTGTCTCTGGCTCAGCGCCTTTATCCTGATTTAGCTTTGGCTTTTGAGTTAACGGAAGATCAACTGTATCCTGGTTTACCCGCCGTTCAGAGGATGAAAGCCTCTACGGTATGCTGATAGAGTTTTTCGGCAACATTAACCAGTCAGGTGAACTGGCAACGTTAGAAGAGAAGTATATCGGCCATATTGAAGCTTTCGATTATGTAGATACTAGAGCTTTCATCCGCGCACTTGACGATAAACTGCCAAAGTGGGCTCCACTGTTCCAGAAATACAGTGAAGAATTTGACTGGCGTTTAATCGCGGCTCTGGCTTATCAGGAATCTCACTGGAAACCAAAAGCCAAATCCCCGACTGGTGTTCGCGGAATGATGATGCTGACCTTACCGACAGCAAAAAGTGTTGGCGTGACAAACCGCCTGGATCCGGATCAGTCTGTCCGTGGTGGTGTTGAGTATCTGCGTCGTATCACAGCTCGTGTTCCTGACAGCATCAATGCTCATGAAAAAATATGGTTCGCACTGGCCTCTTACAATATCGGTTACGGGCACATGCTCGATGCAAGGCGACTGACAAAGGCTCAAGGCGGAGATCCTAATGCGTGGGCAGACGTGAAAGAAAGACTGCCTTTACTGCGTCAGAAGAAGTATTACAGTCAGACCCGTTATGGTTATGCTCGTGGAGATGAGGCGAGAAACTACGTTGAAAATATTCGCCGCTACTACCAGTCCATTATTGGTCATGTTAGTCAGAAACCAGCGATGGATGAGGACACTGATGATTTGCAGGTTATTCCTCCTCTCACTCCGGAGGTTCTCATATCTGGTGCAGTAGATAGCATCCCTGAAGAGATACCGGTGTCAGCAGAGACTGAGGAGCCCGAGGTTTCATCAGCGTCTGACACGATTAACGAAGACGAATCAGAGTCAGATCCAGACGTTGATAAACAATCTTAAGTCTGACAAAAAACAAATAATAATGGCGAGCTCAAAGCTCGCCATTTTTTGTTGAGTCTGACAAAAAACTTATCTAGAATCAGTCATTCCGAGTAAGGTTAAGCTCAATAAGTAAATGAAAAAATACTTGAACTAGCCAATACCACAAACGTCCGATATTTAATGAATTAAATCTATCCCGGACAAAAGCTCGGTTGGTTACCCTCTCCCGATTCAACATAACTCGAATCTTAGAATAACAACATCTGCTCGTTGTTCACTCGCCTGTGTTCGGGATAAGAAACGTCGTAACGATTTAACTCAAATCGGCTACGGTCGACCTGAGATCAGGATTGCAACGTTCCATGTATGACGAGAAGCTTTTCAACGAGAAGATAAATATCTATGCCGTTGATTTTGTAAAATTAATACATGTAAACGTATTCTGATAAGCTTTGCATAGCCGGAGTTCAGGCGGGTTAAGAGTCTTGGTAGAGGGGTGTTCGTGGTCTTGTCAGCTAGAGGTTTCGAATATGAGAAGACGCAGAGTGCAGTCAAAGCGCCTGAATAATACAGTGGCGGCCATTCGCCGCAAGCGCAAGCTAACCTGTATGAAAAAGAAAGTCAGTGCACGTCATCGTGTTTTCGTTCACTTAGTGAATCACTGAAAACTTGAAGCAAACATCTACTGTAAAGTAGGTGTTTGCTGAAAACACTTGTAATACCAAGCTACTCGCCTTTTGCTTCCTGTTTATTTTCCAACGCTTTCTGAGCTTCTTTCCTGGCCTTAATCTCTTTACGCCGACGCTTAAAAAATGCCTGTAACTGAGTCCGGCACTCCTCTTCCAGTAACCCGCTTTCTACTGTCGCGTAATGATATGCAGCCTGACTTTCAAAAAGGTTTAACACTGTTCCCGCTGCACCAGCTTTAAGATCCGGAGCGCCGTAAACTACCCGCTTAACACGGCTATGCAGCAGTGCTCCCGCGCACATAGGACAAGGTTCTAAAGTTACGTACAGAGTGGTATCTAGCAATCGATAGTTCTCTAATACCTGCCCTGCTTTTCGCAATGTCTGTATTTCAGCATGTGCCGTTGCGTCATGAGCACAGATAGAACGGTTCCAGCCTTCTGCAATGATCTCCCCATCTTTTACTAAGACAGCACCAACCGGCACTTCACCACCTGCTTCTGCCAGTTCAGCCAGCTCCATTGCTCGGCGCATAAATTGTTCATCTTGGGCTGTGAATTGAAGGTCAGACAAAGGGACTCCGGATTAGTAAATGTGGGACGAGCCAATATTACCACTAACTTGCGGCACGCTACAGTAACGTTGCAGCTAACCGTACCCTCTTTAAAACAAAAAGCGCAGACCTTACGATCTACGCTTTCAAGATTAAGCTGATACTGCTTACATTGTGTAAGTGTATGGCGCTTGGATACCTAGAGGAATACCAATCATCCAGTATGTGATGAGGAAGATAGACCAACCGATCAGCATTGCAATAGAGAATGGCATCATCAGTGATGCAAGCGTACCAATACCCGTCGACTTCACGTAGCGTTGACAGTAAACCACTACAAGAGGGAAGAAGACCATCAGAGGTGAAATGATATTTGATACAGAGTCACCAACACGGTATGCCGCCTGAGACAGCTCTGGAGATATACCAACCGCCATCAGCATCGGAACTAGGATTGGACCGATAAGCGCCCATTTCGCAGAAGCTGAACCGATGAGCAGGTTTACAGAAGCTGTCAGCAGAATCATACCAACAATCGTTGCTTCACCCGGCAGATTCATAGCCTTCAGGCCTTCAGCCCCGTATAGCGCTAGCATAGTACCGATGTTTGACTGTGCAAATGCCGATAGGAACTGAGCACAGAAGAAAGACATAACGATGTAAGCGCCCATCGTCGCCATCGTGTCTGACATCGCTTTAATAATGTCGTTGCTAGACTTGAACGTACCTGAAACTTTACCGTACACGTAACCTGGGATGATAAACAGAATAAAGATCAATGGAACGATTGACTTCATAAGCGGCGCAGAGAACGCCGTGATCTCACCAGCAGGCGAACGTAGCGCTGAATTCTCAGGAATTATCGCAGCAACAAGAAGTGCGATACCCGCCATCATAGCCCAACCCGCGTAACGGAATGCTTTCGATTCAATTTCCGTGAATGTACCCAGATCTGGAGCTGCTTCTGCATCTTCGTCTACTGGTGTTCTCGCTAAGCGAGGTTCAATAATTTTCTCAGTTACGTACCAACCGATAGCCACAATGATGACTGAAGACAGGCCTGTAAAGAAGATGTTCGCTAACGGATTTACTACATATTCAGGGTCAAGAACCTGCGCAGCTGTTTGTGTGAAGCCAGCAAGTAGAGGGTCGATACCAGAAGGAATAAAGTTAGCTGAGAAACCACCAGATACACCAGCAAAAGCTGCCGCAATACCCGCCAGAGGGTGACGACCAGCTGCATGGAAAATGATACCACCCAGAGGAATAACCAGTACATAGCCGGCATCTGCTGCAGTATGCGATACGATAGCAACCAGAATAAGCATTGGCGTAAGAAGCTTAGCTGGTGTAACGCTCAGCATCTTCTTAAGGCCCGTAGTGATAAAACCAGATGAATCTGCAACACCCACACCTAACATGGCTACCAGAACGATACCAAGAGGTGCAAAACCGGTGAATGTTGTCACCATATTGGCAAGGAAGCTAGCCAGAGCTTCACCTGTCAGAAGGTTAGTAATAGTAAGAGCTTCGCCAGTGCGAGGATTCATAAGGTCGAATGATACATTCGACAAAAGTGCTGACGCAGCCCAAGTGATAATTAGTGCCCAGAAAAACAGAATCGCAGGATCAGGGATCTTGTTACCTGCTCGCTCGATAAAGTTTAAAAAGCGATCCATCCCGCTCGGCTTGGAAGATGGTGCCTTGTTAATTGCTTGGTTACTCATGGTAACTCCATAATGAATGATGTTGTTGCTATAGCCTTTTGGAATATTTTATTACGGCTTGTTATCAACCAAACATTCTAGAGAAAACCAAGATAAAAAGGACAAGATGCTACAGGTTTTTTCATATTTGGAGACATATTTTGCAAAAACGCCGTACCAATTAAACATAATAAAAACAGTAGCACATCATTCATGTTAACAGTTCAAAAACCCCTTATTAACTGATGAAAACAAAGCCGAAATCAGCGTAGGAAAAAGGCCACAACACTTTAGCACCGAGAGCTTCACTCCTTAGGTTATTTATCAAATTCACTGTAGCGGGAAAGCATAGTTTTAAGCTGAACGGACTGCGTATGTCCCAATCGATCTTGCCAACTCGAGGTGATCTCGATTGTTTTTAAAGAACCCGACACTGTAGTGGACAACACATCCCACTCAAGCGTGTAATTTCCTGATGTGGATGATCCCGTAGAGATAGCATCAAAGTCAGCCACTGGCATCGCTGACGTCGCTGCTGATGCACCTCGAGTACGGAACCATTCGAGTTTCTGTTCAGCTAAATTAAGAGCCTGAACGCTATGCTTAGCGAAGTCGGCCTTTTGCTCCACAATGACTTGAAGCTTGATTAACCCCAAAGACGCAATTCCGATAAGCAGAAAAGAAATCATAACTTCAACCAAGCTATAGCCCGACTGCTTACTTAACGGTAATTTAGATGGTGATTGATTAATCTGCATACCAACTCCCTGATTTCCACTTCAGCTTTTTTAATTTCCTTAACGGTGTTTCAATCACATCTCTGTTATAGCTAAAACTCATTGAAGAATCGTATACCGCGTAGGTTCCCGGAGCATCCATGACATAACCTCCGAGCGGAAAAAAAGCACCAGTTTGAAAATAAGCAGTATTACCGACAGTTACGTCTGGTACAGGGTCTGTAGCTGGATCTACAACACCTGCCAACACAGTTTTCTGTGTCGAGTCCAAGTCCTCCCATTGTTCTTCGCTTGGCACAAACTCTGGGTTGCCAGCACTATTATTTGAAATAAAGTGGAAGATCATCCCTTTAAAGTCCAGTGCTCCTTCCGTAGATAGCAAGCCATTGTGCAAAACTAGAATCACGCCGCTGGGAATAGGTGAAGCTCCTGATGCCGGACTTATCGCGTCACCGATATCAGTTAAATCTGTACTATCAAGATGACAACTACCATAGACCCAAATTAAGTCATTTCCGGACAAAATAGCACTCTCAATTTTGCTACCACAGTTGCTGACAATCTCTGGTGCAGGAAGTGTCGATTGTGGAAACAGCATATCTCCGCTTCCATTGGTTAAAGTAGTTTCAGAAATTTTTACAAAGCCATCAAACGACATAACATCAAACCAGTCACCCCTCGGGGTATCAAACAAGTCTTCAAACGGTTTTTGAGAGCTGTCGTGAACAAAGTCCTCTTGTAGACCAGTAGGAGTGTCATAATTGCCAGTAGTAACGGTTAAATAGCTGTCACCTGCGGTAGGACGGCAACTCTGTCCAGTAGGAAAACCTTGGTAAGGTAGAGCCGAATCGTTCAAGTTCTGATTTTGAACCGTTCCAAATACCTTAAAATCACTACTATAACGAAGCATAGTACAACCCCATTCATTGGCACCTAAGCTTTCTCCAGGATCAGGCCTCATCGCCAGACCACCAGCAAAATACAGGTTTGATGTTGCCTTCATGACACCTGAAGCCCCGGTGCCCGGTAGCAATATTGTCTTGTCTATCGATGAATATCCATAGTCCGCTGTGATCTGTTTTAACCGAGGACTTAAAGACGTGTAAGTAAACTCGATATCACCATTGGTATTACAGCTACTAATACTCGCTGAAGAGGGAATAGTATTAGTAGTCAGCGCATGACTGTATATGCACTCTAAGCCACCTTCTGCAATCCAGTGCTGTTGACGAGCGCTTACCTCATTTTGAGCGCGCTTAATCTGGTAAAACAGAGTCCGATATGATCCCAAGGTAACAACTAAGGCCGCAATAAGCAGCACGCTTGTTACCAGCAATGTCGTTGCTCCAAGCTGATGCTGATTTTTCATTACCAGTTCCTTTGCTGCGCTTTGATAGCCATGATGTGATTGACATTGGGATCATTGAATAACGAAGCTCCCATAGAGACCACGCTAAACGCACTGCTAATTGAATTGTTGGTTGTGTTAACCATAGATACCGTAAAACTGTCTACCGTGATTTGGGTAGGATCGAACACGTTAAAACAAACACCTAGATAGCCCGAATCTGCCGCAGAGGCTGGGGTTAATGGTGTTGGGGAAGACTTTTCGCACAGTTGGAGTAAATCCGCAGCACCAGACTGAGGTTGATGCTTATACACTACGCTGCGATAAGTATTTACCCCGGCAGAAGTCACTCGATAAACAAACCCCAACATATCAGGAGATGTCTGAGAGTAAATGGCGTAGCTTGCTCCCGACAAAGTGACACTACCAGAGCTTATTCCATTGAACCCCGCCCTTAACATGTCCTCTTTCATTTGCTGCATGACACTTGTCATATTCTGTAATAACAACAGCTCTTTACCACGCTCTGCCGCGGTTCTTTTACCTGAGATGAATACATTTCCAACAATACCTAACGCGATTAACCCCAACAATGAAGCAATCAGAAGTTCGACTAAGGAGCCACCTCTTTGTCTAGTTCTAACATTCTGGATAGCCATAGACCGCTCCTCCTACACCACAAACAAGAATCCGAGCGGCCCCGTAAGACCCTTTCACTCGGAGTTTTTTGCTTGTCTGTCCAACTGGGTTAAAATCGATACTGCCGTTTTTCACTTTTCCCCTAACCCCATCAAATTTGATCTGTTGAGAGCTATAGTCAGGGTCAAACGTAATATTGTTATAAGGTGAACCGGCTAACGATAAAATGGATACACCACCTGAAACGTCTGAATCTGTTAGCGTAATTGACCATTCTCCGGTATCAACAGGATCGGCAGTAACATCAATATGAGCCCATAAGTCTTGATTACGAAATACCGCTTCCGATTTGGCTTGGATCATAAAGCCATGTAGCTCCTCAGCCAGACGCTGCATTTTGTTGGTTTCAATCACATTCTTGAACGATGGAGCAGCGACCACCAGTACCACACTCAGTACTGCGACCGTAATAACTAGCTCTAATAACGTAAACCCGCGAGGCATTTCCCAAATTCCTATGCAAACAGTCTGGAGGTCAGAATTCATCTTGCACTGATGCTATCACCTGCCAAAAATAGGCGTAAAAGTGAAAAGGGAACTACTCGTGATGATTCGAATTTATCGCTGTAACAGCTACAACAGCAGATTAAGAGGGATGACATTGATCGAATTACTGATAGCCGTTGTGATTATCGGTATCCTTTCTGCTTTCGCGTATCCCTCTTATACCAATCACGTCATTAAGTCACACCGGACTGTGGCGTTAACTGATTTAAGCCGTATCCAACTGGAACTGGAAACCTCTTACAATGGTGGGTATAACTGGAGCAGTATTGTGTCCGGAACGAGTTGTACCATATGTGACTCAGACAGCGATCGCTTTAGCTTTTCTGTGGTCAGCTCCGCTACAATGGCTTATACGATTACCGCAACGGCCAAATCCGATTTGGGGCAAGACAAAGACAGCTGCTTTCCTTCAGGAGTCAGCACCATCACGCTAAACGCAACTAATGTTGAATATCCAAGCGATTGCTGGAACTAGCAGCAATCGTAGTAAATTCCAAATACAAAAAGGCCCGCATCTCTGCAGGCCTTAAACGGTTTCTTTCTCGCTAGCTATAGATTAGCTAGTCAGATCATCAAAGAACTTCTTCACACCGTTGAAGAAACCTTCTGATTTAGGCTTGTGCTTAGTTGCCGCTTCGCCACCGCAAGATTCTTCAAACTCTTTGAGCAGTTCTTTCTGACGAGAGCTTAAGTTGACAGGTGTCTCGACAACCAGTTTCACGATCAGGTCGCCTACGCCGCCACCGCGAACGCCTTTCACACCTTTGCCACGCATACGGAACATACGACCCGTTTGCGTTTCTGTCGGTACTTTCAGGCTAACTCGACCATCTAGTGTCGGTACTTCCACTTCACCACCTAGTGCTGCCATTGCAAAACTTACAGGTACTTCACAGTAGAGGTTGTTACCGTCACGCTCGAAGATATGGTGATCTTTCACGTGAACTTGAACATATAGATCACCCGCTGGTGCGCCCATTTCTCCCGCTTCACCTTCGCCAGACAGACGAATGCGATCGCCGGTATCAACACCTGCTGGGATCTTAACGTTAAGTGTTTTGGTTTTTTGCTTGCGACCTTGACCATGACACTCGTTACAAGGATCTTTAATGATCTTGCCTTTACCGTGACAGGTAGGACAGGTTTGTTGCACAGCAAAGAAGCCCTGACGCATTTGTACCTGGCCGTGGCCATGACAAGTACCACAAGTTTCCGCCGAGGTACCTTTCTTCGCACCGCTGCCGTCACAAGTATCACAATGAACCAGTGTCGGAACTTCAATTTCTTTTGAAACACCACGAACCGCCTCTTCCAGAGTCAGTTCCATGTTGTAACGAAGGTCAGCACCACGCTGCGCACGATGACCACCGCCGCCACCACGGCGACCACCACCGAAGATATCACCGAATACATCACCAAAAATGTCGCCGAAATCGGCACCGCCGCCGCCAAAGCCGCCGCCACCGAAACCACCGCCGCCTTGCTCAAAAGCAGCGTGGCCATACTGATCGTACGCCGCTTTTTTCTGAGAGTCGGTGAGAACTTCGTACGCTTCTTTTACTTCTTTAAACTTATCCGCAGCAGAATCATCACCCTGGTTACGGTCTGGGTGGAATTTCATCGCAAGACGCTTGTACGCCTTCTTGATATCACGTTCTGATGCATCACGGCTTACGCCTAATACTTCGTAAAAATCACGTTTTGACATGTTCTTCGTCACCAATGTAGTACTGCAAACGGCATCAATTTACCGCTTAGTGTTTATATCGTTTTAGATAAAAGCTTTCTTTAAAAAGCGCTTAGCTAGAAAGACTGGGTTATTTACAAACTGGTTATCTACAAACATGCGGGCGTTAGAGTCACCTCAAACGCCCGCAAAGAGATCCCAATAAGGAGTTTCAACCTGAGCAGGTGGCTTCACCTACTCAGCTATTGAATTACTTCTTATCGTCTTTAACTTCTTCGAACTCTGCGTCTACAACATCGTCTTGTTCAGACTGTTGTTGAGCGCCAGCTTCAGCACCTTGTTGTGCTTGAGCTTGTTGCTGAGCGATTTCCATCAGTTTTTGAGCTGCCGTCATAAGCGCTTGAACTTTAGCGTCGATAGCTTCTTTATCTTCGCCTTTACGTGCTGTTTCAAGCTCAGAAATTGCAGTTTCAATCTTCTCTTTCTCATCAGCTGGAAGTGCTTCACCTGCTTCTTCCACTTGCTTACGAGTACCGTGAATCATTTGGTCTGCTTGGTTACGTGCAGTTGCTAACTCTTCGAACTTCTTGTCCGCTTCTTTGTTAGCTTCTGCTTCTTGTACCATTTTCTCGATGTCTTCGTCGCTCAGACCGCCAGAAGCCTGAATAGTGATCTTCTGCTCTTTACCAGTCTGCTTATCTTTCGCTGATACGTGCAGGATACCGTCCGCATCAAGGTCGAAAGTTACTTCGATTTGTGGCATGCCACGTGGTGCAGGCTGAATGCCTTCTAGGTTGAATTGACCTAGAGACTTGTTGTACATCGCTTGCTTACGCTCACCTTGTAGAACGTGGATAGTTACCGCGTTCTGGTTGTCTTCTGCAGTAGAGAAAACTTGGTTCGCTTTAGTTGGGATAGTTGTGTTTTTCTCAACTAGCTTAGTCATCACGCCACCCATTGTCTCAATACCTAGAGACAGTGGAGTTACGTCTAGCAATAGTACGTCTTTAACTTCACCAGCAAGTACACCACCTTGAACTGCAGCACCCATTGCTACTGCTTCGTCAGGGTTTACGTCGCGGCGAGCTTCTTTACCGAAGAACTCAGCAACTTTCGCTTGAACCATTGGCATACGAGTCTGACCACCAACCAGGATTACGTCAGTGATGTCGTTTACTGATAGGTCTGCGTCAGCTAGAGCCACTTTTAGCGGGTCAAGAGAACGTTGTACTAGGTCTTCAACCAGAGATTCTAGTTTCGCACGAGTCACTTTGATGTTCATGTGCTTAGGACCAGTTGCATCTGCAGTAACGTAAGGTAGGTTTACGTCAGTTTGAGTAGTAGAAGAAAGCTCGATTTTCGCTTTTTCTGCTGCTTCTTTAACACGCTGCATTGCTAGTGGATCGTTCTTAAGGTTGATACCTTGCTCTTTGTTGAACTCGTCAACCAAGTAGTTGATCAAACGGTTATCAAAGTCTTCACCACCTAGGTGAGTATCACCGTTAGTTGCCAGAACTTCGAAAGTTTTCTCGCCTTCAACTTCATCGATTTCGATGATTGAAATATCGAATGTACCACCACCAAGGTCGTATACAGCGATAGTGCGGTCACCGCCTTTCTTGTCTAGGCCGTACGCTAGCGCTGCTGCTGTTGGTTCGTTGATGATACGTTTAACTTCTAGACCTGCGATACGGCCAGCATCTTTTGTAGCCTGACGCTGAGCATCGTTAAAGTAAGCAGGTACTGTGATTACTGCGCCAGTTACTTCCTCACCAAGGAAGTCTTCAGCAGTTTTCTTCATTTTCTTAAGAACTTCAGCAGAAACCTGAGGAGCTGCCATTTTTTGGCCTTTCGCTTCTACCCAAGCATCACCGTTGTCTGCCTTAACGATTTTGTAAGGCATGATTTCGATATCACGCTGAACTTCTTCGTCTTCAAAACGACGACCGATTAGACGCTTAATTGCAAATAGCGTGTTTTCTGGGTTAGTTACTGCTTGACGTTTTGCCGGCTGACCTACTAGTGTCTCACCGTCTGTGTAAGCAATAACTGATGCAGTAGTACGTTCACCCTCTGCGTTTTCAATTACACGAGGTTTGTCGCCGTCTAATACTGCAACACATGAGTTAGTAGTACCTAAGTCAATACCAATGATTTTACCCATCTGGCTATCTCCGAATAAATTCTATTTTCGTTTGGTTATAACCCCAATGTGGGGGGAGGAGAATCGGGTTTCAACCCTTGCTCACAAACAAAAATAATCAATGTTTGCTTCTCTATGCCACATAGATAAGGGCGGCAAAATGCTTTTCAAGGGCAGAATTAAAAAAAAGCGTTTTTTTTCTGATTAAATGCCTTTCTTTATGATTCATCGGGGTTGCGTCACAGTATTTAGGTCAAACACTCGGCTATTACACCTATGATTTAACCCCGCGCAGCAATGTAACAGTCAAGAATGACCATAAAAAATGCCCATCACAGAGTGACGGGCATTTTCAGGATACTTTCAACAGTGAATGGACTTACTTAGCAACCATTACCATTGCAGGGCGAACCACACGACCGTTTAGCTCATAGCCTTTTTGCATCACGAACATAACTGTGTTTGATTCGTGATCCGGACTCTCTTGAATAGACATAGCCTGATGCAGTTCAGGATTGAATGCTTCACCCTCTGGGTTGATTTCTTTCAAACCAAACTTAGCAACCACGTCTACAAACGTCTTATGAGTAAGTTCAACCCCTTCAAGGATTGGCTTAATCGTTTCATTTTCTGTATCTGCTGATTGAATTGCGCGCTCTAGGTTGTCAATCACAGGAAGCAACTCTTCTGCAAACTTGTTCAGAGCGTATTTACGCGCTTTATCGATCTCTTGCTCTGTACGGCGACGCATATTTTCTACTTCAGCTTTTGCTCGAAGAACAGCGTCTTGCTGATCGCTAAGCTTAGCTTCACTAGACAGTAGTGCTGCTTCTAGTTGAGCAATCTTAGCGTCTTTCTCGTCACCAATTTCTTCAAGCTCAGCTTCCGCTTCTTCAGCCGCAGCTTCAACTTTTTCAGCCTCTTCGATGATTTGATCAAGCTCTTCTTCAGTAACTTTATTTTCTTCGTTGCTCATGATATCTCCAGAATTCAACGTAATGCTCTTAAAGCTATGCGCGTTTTGCGGGCTTTAACCACATAAAAATTCGCATATTTAGGTAACTTGCCATTATTATGGGGATGAAGATTCCTGAATCAAGCCTCTTTAATGCGGAAATGCTATGAAAAATCCATGTAACGTGATCGCTATTATCGGAAAACCAAGAGATCAACAAGCGATTCAAACTCATAGAGAGTTGTACCAATGGTTGACCTCAGAAGGTTACAAAGTATTTATTGACGATCGTCTCGCTGCAATTTTAGACGAAATTCCGCAGAAGCAGTTTGCGAGCTTAGTTGAACTGGGTAAAAACTCGGATCTCGCGATTGTAGTAGGCGGCGACGGCAACATGCTCGGCGCTGCACGTATTCTGTCGCGCTTTGACGTACCCGTTATTGGCGTTAACCGAGGTAATCTTGGCTTTTTAACCGATCTCAACCCGGACGATTTTCAAGCTGCGCTTAAAGCGGTATTGGATGGAGAATACATTGAAGAAGAACGCTTCCTGCTTGAAACAGAAGTCCATCGTCATGGGCAGATAAAAAGTCACAACGCAGCCTTGAACGAAGCGGTTCTTCACCCCGGCCAAATTGCGCATATGATTGAGTTTGAAGTATACATCGATGAAAGCTTCGCTTTTTCATTGCGTGCAGACGGGCTGATCGTATCTACTCCAACAGGTTCTACCGCTTATTCACTTTCCGGTGGTGGCCCGATACTGTCACCGAGCCTCAACGCGATTTCTTTGGTACCAATGTTTCCGCATACGCTTTCAAGCAGACCGCTGGTTGTCGATGGTAAACGCCGTATCAAACTGCTTGTTTCACCAGAAAACCGGGGCACTCAAGAAGTCAGCTGTGATGGCCAGGTATCTCTACCCGTTTCTCCGGGCGACGAAATACATATTTACCAGAGCCCAAACGTCCTCAAACTGGTTCACCCAAAAGATTACAGTTACTACCACGTTTTAAGAAACAAACTAGGCTGGTCAAGCAGACTGTTTTAGCCCTCAATCTAATATTCAGTTAACTTAATCAGCGCAGGCCTCATGCTGCTTGCGCTTGATTAACAGTGCCTGCGTCATCTCCCCAAAAGCCCATACAAGCATCTGCATTCCTTTACTTAACTCTTTCAATTTAAAAGAGTCCTTGCTGTGTATAGTGTAATTATTCCGTCCTCATCACAAAAAATTTCTTCTTCAATAAAAAACTTCAAACCCACCTTTACTGTATAAAGAAACAGTATATACTGTTTTCTTATACAGTATTGTTCAGTTATACAGGTAAATAAAAATGCTGGCTCATCTAAGTGTTAATAATTTTGCAATTGTTAAGTCTTTACAACTCGAGCTTTCTAAAGGAATGACTACCATTACAGGTGAAACAGGCGCGGGTAAATCTATTGCTATCGATGCCTTGGGACTCTGCTTAGGTGGCCGTGCAGATGCGGGCATGGTTCGACAAGGTGAAGAAAAAACCGAGGTAAGCGCTGCATTTTTACTGGATAACAACCTGCATGCTACACGTTGGCTTGAAGACAATGACCTACTTGATGGTACTGAGTGTATTCTGCGTCGCATCATCACAAAAGAAGGTCGCTCAAGAGCCTTCATCAATGGCAGCCCTGTCCCCCTTTCACAGTTAAAATCTCTCGGGCAGCTTTTAATTAATATTCATGGACAACATGCTCATCACCAGTTAATGAAGAGCGATCATCAAATGGCAATGCTGGATCAGTATGCTGGACATCTAAATTTGCTGAAAAGCACCAGAAGTGCATACCAGCACTGGCGTCAGGCAGACAACAACCTTAAACAGCTAAAAGAAAACAGTCAGCAGAACCAGGCGCAAAAGCAATTGCTGGAATACCAAATCAAAGAACTGAATGAGTTATCACTAGGTGAAGAAGAATTTGCAGAACTCGAACAAGAACACAAACGTCTGTCCAACAGTGGTGAGCTCGCCGCTACCTGTCAGCAAGCCATCGAGCTTATTTACGAAGGTGAAGAAGTCAATGCGCTTGGTATTTTGCAATCAGCCAATCACTCCCTGATTCAGTTAGCTGAACTGGACGACAAACTGTCTGAGCTGCCAAACATGTTGGCGGAAGCAATGATTCAACTGGAAGAAACCAACAACGAGCTGCGCAGTTACCTTGATGGCATTGATGTCGATCCTGGTCGAATGGCTTACGTTGAAGAGCGCTTTTCCAAGGTCATGTCGATGGCCCGTAAGCACCATGTCATGCCAGAAGAGCTTTACCAACACCATCAAGAGCTATTGGCGCAAATCGAAGCCCTCGATTGTTCGGATGAACGACTCGATGAGCTAGCTCAGGAAGTAGAACAAAAATACCAAAGCTTCTTAAACTCAGCAGAGAAACTGCATAAATCACGCAGCCGTTACGCAAAAGAGCTGAATAAGCTTATTTCCCAGAGTATGCATGAACTAAGCATGGAAAAAGCTGTGTTTAGCATTGAAGTAAATAACGAGAATGCCCACCCTTCTCCACTAGGTATGGACAGTGTTTGCTTCCTGGTTTCAACGAACCCTGGCCAGCCTTTGCAGCCAATTGCGAAAGTCGCCTCTGGTGGTGAGCTGTCACGTATTTCGCTAGCCATTCAGGTTATCACGGCTCAGAAGGTTGATACCCCTAGCCTGATTTTCGATGAAGTAGACGTAGGTATCAGCGGCCCGACCGCAGCCGTTGTTGGCAAGATGCTACGTAAACTTGGTGAGTCGACTCAGGTGTTGTGTGTGACTCACCTCCCTCAAGTGGCAGGTTGTGGACATCAACAAATGTTTGTCGCGAAGCAGACCAAAAAGGGACAAACAGAAACCCAAATGAACACGCTGGATGAACAACAACGTGTGGCAGAATTAGCTCGCCTGCTTGGCGGAAGCCAGATCACAGACTCAACTCTGGCTAATGCCAAAGAGTTACTGATCGCCGCATAAATCAGCAAACAGAGCCGCTAAAAAAATCGCGGCTCTTTGTTAATCCCTTCAACTTAAACTACCTTTTATGCGGGCTTAAATGTTCCCTTCACAGCGAACATGAGTAAATCGTTGGCAATAAATGCAACTCAACTCAAAATTCGTTGTCAGATTCCCTACGATACGACGCTTAGCTTTTACATCTGCGTCGAGCTTGTTTATTATCAGCTCAGTATTTTAAAGGTTAGTAAGAAATTAATATGCAATTAAAGAAGTGGTTAGTTGCCGTACCATTAGCAATGACATTGCTGACAGGATGTTCGGTATTAGAAAAATTGGTTTATCGCATTGATATCAACCAAGGCAACTATGTAGAACAAAGTGCGGTAGATAAATTAAAGTTTGGGATGACTAAAGCACAGGTTCGCTTCGTACTTGGATCGCCAATGCTTATCGAAAACGGTTATCCTGACACATGGTATTACATATACCATCACACCCCTGGACACGGTGACTCAGTCCAGAAAGACCTTGTTGTTAACTTCAATGACCAGGGTACACTTGCTGAAATCAGTGGTGACTTCCCGAAAAGCGATGAGTTTTACGAGCAGATTCAGTAAACAACCTTTATTGTGCAAGTATTCTTAAAGCCTCCTTCTTAGGAGGTTTTTATTATCACTACATAGACCTTTTTCCATTTCCCGTCCTTTCCAAGAACGGAAAACCTCCCGACGGGAGGTTTATAATAGTCATTAGCTAAAAAAGAATCAGTCACTCTTACGTAAAGCGCTAGGCTTCCCACCCGTAACCGGATCTGCGTTGCCTGCAGCTTTCGCTTGTTCTGCACGTTTTCGGCGAATCTCTTTAGGATCAGCAAGTAATGGACGATAAATCTCGATCCTGTCTCTGTCACGAACTGTCGCATCTAACTTTACATTACGGCTGAATACACCGACTTTGTTCTTAGATAAATCAATTTCCGGATACAGCTCCAGCACACCAGATTTACGGATAATTTCTTCTACGGTCTCGTGCTTGTTCACAACTAAATTAAATACACGCTGTTCATGTGGTAAGGCGTAAACAACCTCAACATGAATCATGTCTGATTCAATACTCATAACACTCGTATACCTGTTTCGCGCGTTTAGTAAATGCATTAACCATATTGCTCGTCAGCTCATTAAAGATTTTACCAAAAGCCATTTCGATCATTTTACTTGAGAACTCAAACTCAAGTTTAAGCTCAACTTTACATGCCTGCTCATCCAACGCGGTAAAAAACCAGCCGCCTCGCAACGTCTTAAAAGGGCCGTCAACCAGGTTCATCATGATTGACTCACCGGGAATAAGTTCATTGGATGTGGTAAAAGTCTTACTGATACCGGCTTTCGCCACATCGACAGAAGCCACCATGCCATAACTCGAAGTGTCAATTATTCTCGAACCAGAACAACCAGGCAGAAACTCTGGGTACTTAGCAACATCATTGACCAGATCAAACATCTGCTCAGCACTAAATGACACTAATGCGGAACGGCTGATTTGCTTCATACTTACTCCTATCGATACCTATCCATATAAAAAGCGAGAAGCAATTTTACTTTTATTCCGCGATTGCGCAAATAAAAGGATTTCCTAACCGATATCCAAGCCGTATAATGAGCCCACTATGGCAAAGAAAAAATCAAAGCAAAAAGCGGGTAGTAACACTATCGCGCTGAACAAAAAAGCTCGCCACGAATATTTCATCGAAGATGAAATCGAAGCTGGCATGGAGCTCCAAGGTTGGGAAGTGAAAGCCCTTCGCCAAGGTAAAGCCAATATTTCTGAAAGTTACGTATTCATGCGTGACGGTGAAGCCTTTGTGAGTGGCATGACAATCACTCCTTTGAATCAGGCATCGACACACGTAGTGGCGAACCCTACCCGTGTGCGTAAATTACTTATGAGTCGTCGTGAGCTCGATAACCTGCTTGGACGTGTGAACCGAGAAGGTATGACGTTGACGGCACTTTCTCTGTACTGGTCTCGCTCTTGGGTGAAACTAAAAGTCGGCGTAGCAAAAGGTAAAAAGCTGCACGATAAGCGTACGGATCTAAAAGAAAAAGATTGGGCAAGAGAAAAAGCACGTGTAATGAAGAGCGCGCTGCGTTAATCTTGACCACTTAAACGCATAGTGCTGGACAGTTAAAGCTTTTCTGTTACTATGCGAACAATACCTTGGGGCTGATTTAGGATTCGACGGGAATTCAGAAGTCTGAGGTGCATGCCGAGGTGCGGTAGGCCTCGTTAACAAACCGCAAAAAAATAGTCGCAAACGACGAAAACTACGCACTAGCAGCTTAATACCCTGCTCAGAGCTCTCTCGCCCTAGCTTCCGCACGTAAGACGGGGAATAACGAGAGATCAAACCCAAACGCGCTAGCCCGGATTCTCCCGCCTGAGAGATGAAAGGCGAATTATAATTCAGGATAGTCATTCATTAGCGTGTCGGTTCGCAGGTGGGTGGTGAATTTAAAGATCGACTAAGCATGTAGTACCAATGATGAAAGGTTTTCGGACGCGGGTTCAACTCCCGCCAGCTCCACCAAATACGCGTATGTAGACGTCTTCGGACGTTTCAGGAACCCCGCTAGAGCATTGCTTTAGCGGGGTTTCTTGCATTTAAAGCCTGAACGTAACCTTGAGCGATTTTTTTCGCTTTATTTTCACAAAGAGTATTCTAGCTCTTACTGTTCAAACACTTATCGACAGTAATCCAATCCGGTAACTACTTTGTAAAATCGAGCAATTCCATAGTTAATGACCAGATTTACATCTCAAAACTAAACATATGCAAAGGGCGATGACTCCTGATCTGCTTATCTCTGGATTGACCTGATTATTATAACCGTGTGAATAACTCTGCTATTAGTCTGATAAAGCAACGATTTCTTCAGCTTTCAGCGCTAGGTTAATAACAGATCCGTTCGCATAATGTTGCGCGCCCCGTAAATGAGAGTCATCAACCATCAGCGTTGTCCCACTAACATCAACTCCGTAGCGAACTAAATGGCCTAAAAATTCACGGTGTATCACCTTACCTTCTAGCTGAATGCTACCCTCTTCTGAACTCCCATGACTAATTTCTAAGCTCTGTGGTCGGAAGATCAGTGATACCTCTTTCTGCTCTTTTGCATCATAAGAGAAGCGAATCCCCTTATCCGAAACAAAATGAGTACCATCAACGCTCTTCTCTACTCGACCATTCAACACATTCGCGGTACCAAGAAAGTCTGCAACAAACTTATTGGCTGGATTGTCGTAAAGCTCCATAGGTTCGCCCACTTGCTGAATAACGCCCTGATCCAATACCGCAATACGATCCGATATCGTATTCGCCTCTTCCTGATCATGGGTGACAAAAATGGTGGTAAGTCCGAGTTGTCTTTGAAGTTCCAACAAATCTCTACGCATCTGCTCTCTCAAGTTTGCATCCAGGTTAGATAATGGTTCGTCAAGCAGAAGTACACGTGGTTCGACAACCACAGTACGTGCAATAGCAACACGTTGCTGCTGACCACCCGACAACTGTGACGGTCGTCGGTCTGCAAGGTGATACAAACCAACCAGATTAAGCGCATCATCGACACGACGTTTAATCTCCGGTTTAGATACCTTGCGTTCCTCCAGACCGTAAGCCACATTCTGTCTCACCGTCATATGCGGCCACAGTGCATAACTCTGGAACACCATACCTACGTTACGCTTCCACGGCGGCTGTGAGATAACATTTTCGTCACCAAGCAAGATCTTACCCTGTGGTGTCGGGCCAAAGCCCGCAATCGCTCGCAACAATGTAGACTTACCAGAACCAGAAGGGCCCAAAAATGCAAAGAACTCACCGGGTTTAATGTCGAGATTCACACCTTTCAGCACTTCTGTATCACCAAAAGAAAGGGTTAAGTTCTCAATCGAGATTCCCACTTGTTCTGTGTTTCCTAAACTCATTTTAAAAATCCTTCTGTTAATGACTTTTCACACCGTGCGCCTGACGCGTACGTTCAACAATTGTGTGGGATATATAGGTTGCGAGTCCGACGATAAGTACAGCGATAACCCCCAATGCCGCGCCCGGCCCTCGTCCGGCTGCACTTTGCATGAACAAGTACAAACCATAAGCGAGTGGCGCATCAGACTCTTGCGAAACCAGCATAATGGTTGCCGACAGCTCTACCGCTGCTGTTGCAAACGCGGTGACAAAGCCTGCAAGAATACCGGCAGCCATCAGTGGTACGACAATTTTTCGGATGGTGGTTGAGCGAGTAGCGCCTAAGTTCTCCGACGCTTCTTCAAGTGATGGACTCACTTGCTGCAATGCAGCCACACAAGAGCGCAATGCATACGGCAAACGTCTTACCGCCAGTGCAATAACAATGATTCCCCACCACGTCGCCATTGAAGAGCCGACAAACGGTAGATCAACATCGTAGAACGTTCGTAGATAACCGATACCGAGAACAACCCCAGGAACCGCAAGCGCTGCCATAGCGCCAAAGTCAAGCCACTTACGCCCTGCAATCTTGGTTCGCCATACTAAGTACGCAATCGCGGTACCAAGGACGACGTCGACGATCCCTGCCAGTCCTGCATAGAGCAATGTATTGGTGATAAAATCCGACGCTTGAGTAATAGCCGTTGAGTAGTGCTCTAGGGTGTAAGCATCCGGCAGAGGACTAAATGACCATATAGTACCGAATGATAACAATAGCAACGCGAAGTGTGGCGCTAACACAAGCAGTAAAATTAGTGCAATCACGGCGTAGCAGCCGAGCAATTCCAATGGACGTAGCGAGCGCTTAGATAAACCACCACCGCCTTTTTGCGTCGTCGAATAGTCTTTGCCTTTCAGAGCTAGGAAAGAGACCCAAAGCGCAAACACAGAAAATGCCACCAAAATAACCGATATCACGTAGCCCATTGGGTCAGAGATGCCTACAGACGAGATCCGTAAGTATGCTTGCGGTGCAAGCATGTTATTCACGTTAAGCAATAGCGGTGTACCCAAGTCATCGAAGACTTTGACAAACACCAACGATGCGCCTGCAACATAACCTGGCATCGCTAAAGGCAGTACAATTTTACGGAATAACTTAATCCCTGATGAGCCCAGAGACTGCGCCGACTCTTCCATCGAGCGATCAATGTTCTGCAATGCCGCCGATAGATTAATCAAGATAAACGGGAAGTAGTGGACACTCTGAACAAAGATAACTCCGTTCAACCCTTCCATTATCGGAATAGTAAAACCAAAATACTCGTAGAGTAACAGGTTCATTGTGCCGTTTTCACCAAACAGCAATTGCATCGCAACCGCTCCGATAAACGGTGGCATGATCAATGGCACAATACCCAACGTTTGGATCAGAACTGTACCTTTGAACTCAAAACGACTGGTAAAATATGCCAGCGGCATGGCAATGATAGAAGCAACAATCACCGACATGAACGCAACGTAAAAGGAATTGAAGAAAGACTCTTGGAATAAACTAGAACTAAAGAAGTCCTGAAAATTCACTAGCGATAAACTGCCCTCACTGTCTTGAAAGGCAACAAAAATCACCTTCATGACAGGGATGAACAAGAATACCAAAATGAATAACCCGATAATCACAGCACTGAGGTACAAGCCCCAGTCTTCCCGGATTTTCTTTAGCCAACCGCTATTTTCTTTGCTTGCGGTTTTACTCGATTGAGGTAGAGAAACACTACTCATTGGAATTCTCCGTTTAAAAGGTCAAAAAGTCCCCTAGAGCGCCGATCATCACGGCGCTCTGTCGCTAATAAAGGGGAAAGAGGAGGATTACAAAATTTCGAGTGCTTTCTCTGCTAGCTCAGTCGCTTGCTTGTAGTTCGCAACAACTTTGTTATCCCAATCTTGTTCGACTTCTGCTTGACGAGCACCAACCGTGTCGGTCTTTTTCTTGCGCTTCTTAGTAAAGATGGCTGCGAATTCCGGATTGCTCGCTTGCTCAGCCGTAATTGGCATTTCATTGATCAGAGCTTTTGCCTTATTCACCAAATCAAGCGCTTCTGTATTGCTTGTCTGCTTGGCTTTTTGCTCCGCCTCTGCAATAACATCAGTCGCTTCTCGTAGCTCGTCGAGACGGTAAGTGATCATGACATCGAACAGACTGTTGACTACGTTATAACGCGACTTCGATAGCTCAAGATCGAAATCAACAGTACCTAGCTTTTGCCCTGTAAACGGGTTCGGGAAGCCTTCTGGCGTGCTTGCGTAAACAGCAGGGTTTACAGGCAGACGCTGGATCTTTTTATCCAGTAGCAGCTCTTGCCCCTGTTCAGATAAAAGAAAGTCGATAAACGCGCCAGCCGCTTCATTATTTGGAGCGTTCTTAATTTTGCCTACGTTTGCAGGCACCAGTGCAGTAACTGTTGGGTAATGGAAGTCAACAGGGAAGCCTGTTGCTTTTGAAGATAAGCCGAAGAAGTCAATTACAATACCTAAACCGAATGACCCACTGTTGACGCCATCTGGCACACCAAAGCTACGCTCAGTTACGGTTTTAAAGTTGCCGGAAATAGACTTCAACGTCGCCCAACCTTCTTGCCAACCTTTACCCTGTAAGATCGCTTCGACGGTTAAGTGGGTAGTACCCGAGCGTGATGGTGCCGACATACCGATGTGTTTGTGGTAAATCGGATTTTCCAGATCTTCCCACTCTTTTGGTATCGGCAACTTCTTCGCTTTCATATAGCGCTCATTCCACATGATACCGTAGCCGGACAGTGCAAAGCCTTTATAATAACCATCAGGATCATTGATTGGGAAAGTGCCGACTTTGTCAGGGATACCAGTAACTGATGAGTTATATTTAGCCAGTAGCTGATTATCTTTCAGAACTTCAAACGCATCAGGGGCAGACGCCCAGAAAATATCCGCTTGGTTTTTTGAAGCAGTTTCTTGTAGGTATTTGATCCCTGCGGTGGTCTTTTTCGATAGGATTTCTACTTTGACTTCAGGGTATTTCTTCTCAAACGCCGCTTTATAAACGTCTGTCACGTCAGTTGGAAAAGAGGTGACGACAACCAAACTGTTATCCGACATTGCAAACGCCGCGCTAGGGCCTAACGCAAAACTGACAGCCAAAGTCAGTGAAAGTAGTTTGTTTCCTTGTTTCATTATTGCACTCCGTTTCGTTGTAGAGGTATAGAGATCAAACTCTTATCTAGACAATTCAAACGGCATGCCAATGTTGCAAAAATGTTAAAAGCAATTAATTCATAGGCTTAAACTTAAGACGCAACATTCGTTAGGTCAAAGCAAGACTAATCCAACATTTTAGTAGGTCAAAAGTGACCTACTCATAATATTCATCTTCTTTCGCATATTCCTCACGTTTTAACCCATACTTTTTCATTCTCAGGTATAGGTTTTTTCTCGGGATATCCAAATGTTCGGCTGTATCACCAATATGCCCTGAATATCGTGCGAGGGCATTATGCAATACCTGTAATTCAAACTGCGCCAACTGATGAGCGAGGCTAGTACATTCTGGTTTGGTACTGACATTAATAAAGTCAGAGATTCCCAGTGTGACCCGATCGGCTTCATTCATTAACTCTCTCACGTTACCCGGCCAATTGTGAGTCATTAACTGATGAAAATGAATCGGGGAAAGTGGCAATGCTTTTTTACCTAATCGAAGTTCTGACTCATGAATAAAATGGCTGAGCAGCAAAGGAATGTCATCTTTCCTTTCTCTTAGTGGTGGGATATCTAAACTAGCGACATTCAATCGATAGTACAGATCCTGACGAAAGCCGCCTTTTTGCGACAGTGCCAATAAGTCTTCTTTCGATGCAGACAACACTTTTAAGTCCACTTTAACCAGTTGGTTACTACCGACACGTTCCAGCTCTCCTTCTTGAATCACCCGCAGCAAACGGATCTGCGCTGAAAGCGGCATGCTCTCAATTTCATCAAGAAACAGTGTTCCGCCCGACGCATATTCAATTTTACCAATGCGCTTTTTGACCGCACCGGTAAAGCTGCCTTGCTCATGGCCAAACAACTCCGATTCAATTAGGTTTTCAGGCATCGCACCACAGTTAATCGCTACAAATGGTTTATCTTTTCGTTCAGACTGAGCATGTAAGGTACGAGCAATCTTCTCCTTACCTGTTCCGGTTTCACCATTAATCACAATGTTAACGTCTGCGTTAGCCAGAGTAATCAGACGCTGCTTGAGCTTAATCATCGGCTCAGACTGACCAAGTAACACTTCATCGAGTGAAATTTGTCGGTTCGAGCTCTGTTTTAAGCGGCGATTTTCTAATGTCAGTTGGCGGTGTTGACTCGCTTTCTTCACCAGCCCGAGTAAATGCTCTGGCCTTAATGGCTTTTCAACAAAGTCGAATGCTCCCAATTTGATGCACTGCAGTGCCGTTTCAATATCGGCATGACCTGAAATCAGAATCACCGGGATGTCTTCATCCACTTGGCGAATGTGCTCAAGAAACGTGATCCCGTCCATGTTCGGCATACGAATATCCGAAACAATCGTCGTGTCGCAGCCATAATTGATGCATGGAAGAGCCTTATCTGCTGACGGGAAAGCATTGACATTAAATCCATTCAATTCAAGGATTTCACTTAAGCTTTCTCTAAGTTCTTTATCGTCTTCAACGAGAATGATGGATGCTTGAGACATAGCGTCACCTCCGTTCCTTGGTTAACTTGCGACGTAACGTGGATACTTCCACCAAAGTCCTGAATGATGTTGTGAGTGATAGACATGCCGAGTCCTAGCCCTTTCCCCACATCCTTTGTGGTAAAAAATGGTTCAAATATATCTTTTAGCTGAAACTTCTCTATGCCACAGCCATTATCAACCACCTTGATCTTGACCTCATCTCCTCTCAGAGAAGCAGAGATAGTAATCTTAGGTGCAACTTCGCCTTCGGTCTGATCGAGTGCTTCAATACTGTTACTGAGTAAATTTACTATCACTTGCTCTAGGCGCACTTCGTTAGCCATCACTTGCAGTGAATCATCGATATCCAATTCAACCCAAGAAGAGGGGATCTTCTCAGTAAATAGCTCCAAAGCGTTTTCAATGACAGGCCTTAGAGCAACACTTTGGTTATCATCATCCGTTTTGCGCGCAAAAGATTTTAAGTGCTGACAAAGTTTCGTGGCACGATCAGTGATGTTGTTAATTTTAGTTAGCTTGTCTCCAGCCTTAATTACATCATTGCTTGTCAGGTATTGCTCGGCTAAGTAACTATTAGAACGAATGGCGGCCAAAGGCTGACTGAACTCATGCACGATCCCCGTAGTTAGCTGACCAAGCACCGCCAATTTTCCTGCTTGTATCAGCTCATCCTGAGTGTCTTTCAGCGTCTGCTCTGCTCGTTTGCGCTGCTGAATTTCCACCACCAGTTGTTGGTTCGTTTCTTCTAGCGTTTTGGTATAACGACGAAGCTCCTGCGACTGATAGTTGAATAAATTGGTAGCATCTGCGAGAGACGACACTTCGTCTTTACCAGAAACATGTATCATGCTCTGCGGCTCGCCTGCTGCCAGATACCGCATACTACGCAAGACATAAGCTAAGCGAAGCAAAAGATGATATTTAAGATACCAAGCCATTGAGATAGAAATTGTCAAAATTCCGAGTAAAGCGAGCGCCAATTGTGCTCGGCTTTGAGCTAAAGTTTCGGTTAACTCAGCGGTTGTTCTGCGATTCGCGCTCTCTGCATCAACAATGGCTTGGTCAATATTGCCCTTGATGTGTTGGATAAGCTGGCGGTTGTCTTCGAGTAGCGCCTGGTTTTGCTCATTGAGTACCAGTACACGCAGACTACGATCCAGAGTATTCTCCGAGCCACTAATGTGTTCTTCAAGCCCCTTTGCCATTTGCCGCAACGTAATCGTACTCGGGTTACTCTTTAACACCGAAATTTGCACCTCAATGGCGTGCATGTTCTCATCAATTATACTTTGTGCCGCTAACACATCATTGCGCGAACTAAGCAGCGGAACACGTTGCAGCAAATCAAAAACCAAATTCACATCTGACTCAAACTTGAGTAACTGAGCCTGAATATTGGCTTCGGTAGCAAGCCTATCGAGCTCATTATCGCTCAATGTCTGACTACCTTTAAAGCCCAACACTAATTGCGATAAGTTGTATTGGCTTTCAGAAGTAAGCGGCGCGACTTCATCAACAAAATCAACTTGTAGCCAATAGAGTTGTTGCCTGAGCTTATCCTGACGTTCTCGTAGTCTGAGCTTTTCTTGGCTATTAGCGAAAAGATTCGCAATATTGGTCTCTAGAGACTCTACCAATACCAATAATTCACTGCGCTGATTGTCGGTTAAACCAGATCGAGATAACTCGCTGAGAATCGGTAAACTTTTCTTTAAGCTAGTATGCGCTCGAGTCAACGCCACAACCGAATCTGCCGAAGCCAATTTTGATGCATCAGTCGTGATCATGCCGCCAATATGCGCAATTTTTGCAGCAGAGGTCAAAACAGGTAAGTGCTCATGCACTGTGACTTCTACGCTATCCGCCACCTGATAAAAAGTGAAAAAGTTCATCAGCACGGCCCCACCAGCAATGCTTCCGGACAAAGCAAACAGAAGGAAGATCTTGGTTGCAATACTATGTCGTTTTTTCATCACGGTTCTTCCCTAGCGACATCTAGGTTCAAACGTTCTAAGTTTTCAATGGCAAGGTGCAAACTCTGAGTAAGTTCCTTTTGCCATTGAGTGGTAATTCTTTGATAAAAATTACTGTAACGATTGTTGGGGCTCAGCTCTTGGTTTAGGGTTGGGTCTCTCGCTACGGATTCATCAATGGGAATCTGTGTCACTTCTTGATAAATATCTTGTAACTCTTTACGTTGAGCTTGAGTCAGTTCGAGATTGTTTAAGTCGTGCCAGACATGCCAAAACATCTGCAGCAATGCTAAACGTTCTGTCACAAAAGCATCAAAAAGTCGATTGACTACATGGTATCGCTCAGCCGACAGCTGTTCATTGAAAGCATTCTGTAAGCGGGTATTGTCCTTACTCTGCGCCTGCTTCAGCGACAAGCGATTCAGCGATGGTGAAGACAACAGCTGTTGTCCGCTTTCTCCAAGTAAGAAGTTGATGAATTCTTGCGCGAGTTTAGTCTGTTGAGAAAACTGACTCAGCGCGACTTGTGCAGGAACAAGGGGCGCATTGGGCAAAGCGCTATACCCCACATTCTCGCCTTCATCTCTGGCGTTTTTATAAAAGAAGTCCACTACGGGGGCAACGGCAAAGCGTTGTTTGATGATTCCTTGTCGAACACCAAAGCTGCGCGCAGTGATCGTAGCCAGGTTTCCGCTTAACTGCGCAATCATTTCCCAGCCTCTTTGCCAGCCATACTCTTGCAGTATTAGCTCTATCACAATGTGGTTGGTGCCAGAACGTGAAGGAGCGCTAAGTGCGACTTTACCTTCAAACTCAGGTAAAAGCAGTGTTTTCCAGCCTTCAGGCCGCGGTAAATGATAGGATGCCAGCACATTCTCATGCCAAAAAAATCCAAACTCAGACCATGCGAACGTTACCGGTTTTTGGATATATCCCATCCGCTGTAAGAGTGCCATCGCATCTGATGATGACACCCAGACTAAATCCGGCTCAGGTTGCCTCTTCTGCATTAAATGCGCAATCAGTGCTGGTGTTTTCTTATTGATAAAACGGAGGTCATTATTGGGGTTTTCATGTTTAAACTGCTGGTAAACGTGCGAATAAAATTGCTCAGGAAAAGAAGTAATGATGACAACTTCAGCTATAGATGAAAATGGAGCAACAATTAGCCATAGGTAAATTAATTGTTTAACCAACATCTTCCATCTCCTTACTCTGCATCTTAAAATTAACAAAAAAGCAACAAAATTAAAACACTTATCCATCCATTGTGGAAGAGGGCTAGATGAGAAACCGAAGCATAAACCTCAGTGTACTGCTGGTTATACCGGGGGGAAGTAAAAGAAAGGGCGATAACTCTTAGAGTTACCGCCCTTTTTTTACTTTTTAATTATCGTTTTTGTGCCAACTGAACTAAAGGGAGACCGATATATCCTTCACCGATAATTGGCAGTGTCGACATCAGTAACACCCTTTCGTCGTTTATTTTTGAATTATTAAGTCGTTGTCACCAATAGTTTATTCTCTATGGCAAATCTAACGAGGTTAGGAATATCAGATATATTCAGTTTTTTCATAATGTTAGAGCGATGCGTCTCAACCGTTTTGATGCTAATGCAAGTGTCGTCTGCAATTTTATTTGTTGAGTAACCCTCAACAATCAATTGGAGAATCTGTCTTTGCCTGCTGGTGAGTAAATCCAGAGGTGCGGCACCTTCTGTTTTAGCCAGTAACTCATTGAGCATGAGCTTATCGATTTTTTGGCTAATATAATTACCCCCGCTCATAATCGAAGCAATCGCCAACTCTAGCTCCTCAACGGCGGATTCTTTGAGCAGGTAACCTTGCGCACCATTTTTTAGACATCTTGCAATATACTCAATATTTTTGTGCATTGATAACATCAGGATATTAACAGGGATTTTATGTTTTCGAATAATACCAACTAGCTCTATTCCATTGATCCCTTGAATCGACACATCCAGAATAAGCAAATCTGGTTTGAGTTTTTTCAGGTTAGGGATCAAATTTAACCCAGTACTGCTCTCAGCAATTACTTCAACACTTGGTTGTGTTTTTAAAATACTGCAAATACCCGCTCTGACTATGTCATGATCATCAACAATAAATACTTTGCTCTTATATATCATATTTTAATTCAGCCAAAATTCTTGTTCCCGTATTCACCTGTGATTCGACGCTGAATTTTCCATTATGACACATCGCTCTCTCCTCCATACCTAGTAAACCTAGGTGCAGATTAGTATTCACTTTGCTTTGTATCGTAGAAATTTCAAACCCTGTGCCGTCATCAGTAATATCAACAGTGATGGTATCTTTGTTAAATTCCAGATTAACGAAGATAGTACTCGCATTGGCATGGCGGATGGCGTTGTTTACGGCTTCCTGAATTATTCTGAATAAGTCAATTTTCAATTGTTGACTCACATCAGGGAAGTTCCCCTTCGATGTAAAGCCTATTTTATTTTTTAATGGCGATGACATTTTTTCGAGAAGTCGTTTTATTGCATCAATAAAGCACAGTTCACTGATAATACCAGGCCTGAGTTCGGCTGATTTATGACGAACCCTCTCGATAACATCTTCAATTAAATCAATGGAGTTATCTACTTCACAGCTATTACTACAATTCTCTTTTTTATGCAGCTGTAAGTTAATTTGTATAGCAGTTAATATCTGCCCTAGATCATCATGTAACTCCCTGGATATACTTGCTCTTTCTTCTTCCTTACTGTTTTGTAGTTTCTGATTAAGAAACCGTATCCATTTATACGGATCTTCATAATTTGCACAATCCATGTGGCTCTTCCCCGATTTGTAGAACCATTGCTATAGCAACACCCCACTCGCAACACAAAACTAGTACACAAGTACACTTACAAAATGTAAAGGTAATAGTCATGACACATTATTCCTTTAATGTGTTCATTCATATTTGAATAACACCATTGCTTTTTTATATCAACTTAAATAAATAGCATTGACTCTGATAAAAACTCAGACAGATACTCTAAATATCAACCAACTTTCGACTTACCATTTCAAATCAAAGAGTACTTTCAGAAAATAAAACCACCAGCCAATAAAATACAATCAATTTTCGGAATTTTATAACAACTCACCCTAATTGCTTTCTGGAATTAAGGTCAACTCTGGGGTGAACGGTAATATTTAGCTAAGCTCCTTCTATTAAAAAGCCATTTATCCGGAATAAAACTCCCCCATATGTAATCCATAAATAAAAACAATTAGATACAGACTACAGGTCTATATGTAGCCCGAAATTGCCCCTTGTTCACTCCCATATATAATCACTGTGTAAAGATTTTTACGCTGGAAATACATTTTTTAAAAATCAGGGATTCCCTGATGTCGGAATTAAGAGCCATTAGTTATTGTGATTTGATGGTAGAGGATCTACCTGAACAAATTGCTAAAAATAGTCAAGGATAACTAATGAAACTCAGTTCAAAGATGGCTGTGTTACTGTCAGCTTTTACGCTGCTGGCACCTGTCGCACAGGCAGCCCAACTCCAATCGCAAAACCTAAAACAACTCATTGCTGATTCTGAAAGCATTATTTCAGGCCAGGTTCAAAGCGTCACCGACGGTATTTCCGAGCAAGGCCTTCCATACACGGAAGTCACCATTAAAGTCGGCGAAACCGCTTTGGGGAATCATGCTGAAGGTTCTGAATATACATTTCGTCAGTTTGGCTTACTTAAACCTCGTACTCTGCCAAGTGGCAACCAGATGCTAGCGTTAACGCCAGAAGGTTTTCCCCGCTGGCATCAGGAAGAAGTCGTTGTAGTGTTCATGCATAAAGCAGCGTCACTGACTGGCCTGCGTTCAACTGCGGGTCTGGCTAACGGCAAGTTCGTTATCCAGGGTGGCAAAGTAGTCAATGAGTTCAATAACCAAGGCATTTTCGACAACTTGGAGTTTGCAGAAGGTACGCTTACGCAGTCAGAACAGACAATGGTGGACACTCATGGCGCATACAACGCACCGGCTTTCATGAGTCTGTTGGGTAAAGCAGTCTCAGAGCAATGGATCAGCAATGGGAAGATGAAATAATGAAACATAATACATTAACAATTGCGATTGCCGCTCTACTCTCTGCCAACGCAGTTCAAGCAGGCGGACCACTCTATACGACTGAAGATGGTAACCCTACCCCATTCGTTTGGGACACGTCTAATGGTTCAATTCCAGTCTATGTCGATGGTGGCGAAGCATTTACTTATGACTACGATGACTCAATATTTTTACCAATTGAGCGAGCTCAGCAAATTACCCAACTTGCTTTCAGCCAGTGGAATAATGTTAAGACTTCAACCTTTGAAGCTAATGTAGCCGGTACAATTGAGGAACAGACAGGGATTGCTGACGTAGACGGCTCTAATGCGCTGCAATTTTATACTCAGCAGAATGGCTACGGCTTCTGGATGCTTTACGATACCGATGGCAGCATCCTAGAAAATGTCTTTGGTGTATCTAAACAATCCGTATTAGGCATCGCCTTCCCGGAAATTGCAGACGGTAACAACGTGATTATCGAAGCAACTGCCGTTATCAACGGCTGGAACGTATACGCAAATGACAATGCAGGTTTGCAGATCGCGGGCGTGTTTGCGCATGAAATCGGGCACGCGATCAACATGTCCCACTCTCAGACTAATGGCCACATTGCTTATAAAAGTAATCCCTCTACACCAATCTTTCCCGGTGTGAAAGGATGTGACGTAGAAGCGGTACATGCACATGATACAGGCAACTGGTATTCAGGTGAGATTAACCGCGCAGACCCAGAAATTATTGAAACAATGTACCCATTTATCGGTCACCACGGCGCTGGTGCGGTCGCACAAAGCACAGTTAACGTAACAGATGACCGTGTCGCTATTTCTAACCTGTATCCAACACAATCTTACCTGAATCAGTTTGGGTCGATAGAAGGCACGCTTCGTTTAAAAGACGGTTCAACCGAATACAGCGGTGTAAACATCATTGCACGTAATATCGATGATCCTCTGTTTGATGCTGTATCAGCACAATCCGGTAACCTGACTCAAGGCAAAGTAGGGCCTGATGGCTACTTCAAAATTAATGGCCTGACTCCGGGTGCAAGCTACGTGCTTTACACCGAAGAAATCAACAGTGGCGCATATCCGACGGCGACTTCAGAAATCCTTTCTGTCCAGGAATACTGGAATGACAACGAAAGCAGTGACCCTGCCTCTGATGACCCGTGTGAAGCAACTCCAATTGTTGCGCAAGCAGGTCAAACCAAACAGGCTGATTTAGTGTTCAACGGCTATCAGGACGGTATCAATTTCAAACAAGTTGTCTTCGCTCATCTGAGTGACCTGGCAAAAAATGGTAAGTCTTCGATAGGAATGGCAGGTAGCAGACCTTTTGTTTGGGATGAAAAGAAAGGCTTTAAGATTCTTCCGGACTATATACATACTGGCTCGGCTCAAATGAGCGCCAATGGTACTAAGCTTCTGGTCAACTCGGATCATGATCGAAATGGCGTAAACGCACCTGCAATTTGGACCGAAGCAAACGGTGTAATGCCTCTAGGCGACCTAACGGGTAACACCTGTGGTGGTTCTAGCGAACAAGGTAAATCGTCGGCAACAGGCTGGGATATTGATGCTTCTGGTAACACTGTCGTTGGTACAGCCTATAAAGATGCAGATGAAAACGGCACTTGCACTACTTACTTTACAGGTGACGTAGTTCCATTCATCTGGACATCAAAAGAAGGTATGCGTGAACTCGATACCAGTAGTGTGGATTGGTCAAATACCGCCTGGGCTCGTGCACATGCAGTTTCAGGAAACGGCGAAGTTGTAATGGGTGCACTTGGTGGCTACAAAGCAGTCGCTTGGGTAAACGAAGGCGAAATGATTAACCTTTATGACGTCGCTGGTGCGATGGGCGCGTACGCATCTTCTTATGACGGCAAGCAAGTCGCATTACAAACCAGAAACGGTAACGTTCTGCTGTGGGATCACACTCAAGAAGGCGAGGCTGCATTTACTGATATTGGCGGCCTGGAATGGTGTAACGATGTACCACTGGTCATGCTAGGAAGTAACTTCTGTGAGACACGAGGAGTTGACTGGGTTCATGCAGCGATAGGTAAGTACACTGGTTTAATGCCTGCTGACATGAGCGACAACGGTGATGTAATTATCGGCCGCGCAGGTGACATACGTACTGGCTTTGTGGGCGCTATCTATATCAAAGACCTAGGCTGGATGAAACTAGATGAGTTCTACAAGAAACAAGGTGTTCTAGAGGCACAAAACGCCTACATGGATAACCCTATGTCTCTGTCTGGCGCCGGATCGAAGATGACAGGTGGCGTTGCAGGTTACTCGGTCGCTTTCCACGTAGATATGTCTCACGTATACGTTTGTGAAAACGGCGCTTCGGTTAAGACCGGCTTCCCAAATGGATTAGTTAATAAGGTGAAATCTGGCGCGGAATTTGGCCGCTGTGAACACCTGACGGATTAACTTCCAGCGAAGCAAAAAGGTGGCTGCCAAATCGATAGCCACCTTTTCAAAAGATACACTCCAAACCACTTTTATTGAATATCCAGCGGATCACTGGATACTACTCTCTTTAGGGATGATTATGAAAATTTTAAATAAATCGCTGATTGCGATGGGCATTTGCTTATCGTTTGGTGCACATGCAGCAGATGACCGTTACATCATTCAGGTAGACAGCGCAAACAAAGGCGTAGTTAAAAACCTAGCCAAAAAGCTAGGTGCAGATATCAACATTGAAGGGCAAGAGTTCTTTGCGGCAACCTTCACAGGCAAGGACTTAGCAACCGTAAAAGGACTGCTAAACAACCCACATATCCAACTTATCGAAGAAGACGCAAAGCGTAAACTGCTTAGCTATAGTGACGATATTGGTGACGCGCGTGAGAAACAGTTAACCCCTTACGCAGTCTATCAATCACAAGCGGATCAACTGAATTTACAACCAAACGACTTTATCAAAGTATGTGTTATTGACTCAGGTTTAGACCGTTCAAATAGTGACTTTGATTGGACAAATATTACCGGTGATAACGACTCTGGCACAGGCAACTGGGATGAAAACGGCGGTCCACACGGAACGCACGTCGCAGGTACCATTGGAGCAGCAGACAATGGCTATGGCATTATTGGTATGGCTCCGGGCGTACCAATGCATATCGTTAAAGTCTTTAACGCTGACGGCTGGGGTTATTCTTCAGACCTCGCATACGCAGCAGAAAAATGTACTGATGCTGGGGCAAACATCATCAATATGAGTCTGGGTGGTGGCGCTCCGACAACAGCAGAAGAAAATGCGTTCAAAGCCTTTACCAACAATGGCGGCTTAGTTCTCGCAGCAGCCGGCAACGATGGTAATGATGTCCTTAGCTACCCAGCTGGTTACCAATCGGTAATGATGGTTGGTGCGAACGACAATAATGATCAAATTGCAGCGTTCTCTCAGTTCCCGGAATGTACCATCGTATACAGCGGTAAAAAAGGCAAAAACAACCAAGAAATCATTGATTCAACTTGTGTTGAAGTAACCGCAGGCGGTGTTAATACTTTATCAACTTACCCAGCGGATATGGCATCAACTTCCGTAGTAACGGTTGGTGAGCAAGTTATCGCATCATCAGGCATGACCTACTCAAGCCAGGGCTATGCATCCGGTGCTGTTCATTACATGGGATTGGGCGATGCTGTCGATACACAAGCCAACGGAAAAATCTGTCTCATCGATCGCGGTGTCATATCCTTTGATGAAAAAGTGATGAACTGTGAGGGTTCTGGTGGTCTGGGTGCCGTCATTGTAAACAACGTTGATGGCATGTTGAATGGCACCTTGGGCGAGACAACGACATCATCCATTCCCGCTGTTGGGGTAGCGTTAAGTGATCGCAATCTACTTCAATCAGCCAGCAACGTAGCAATTGAGATTGACAGCTCTGATTACGGCTTAATGAGCGGTACATCAATGGCGACACCAGGCGTAGCGGGTATGGCGGCTCTGCTTTGGTCAAATCACCAAACTTGTACAGGTACCCAAATCCGTGATGCATTGAAACAAACCGCGTTTGATGCTGGTGCTACAGGCCGGGACAACTACTTCGGCTACGGAATTGTTAAAATTGCCGATGCGCACGAGTATTTGCTGGCCAATGGCTGTGATGAACAGACTGCAGGATTCATTGAACTGGCTACCTCAACATCAACGGGTAAAAAAGGGTACAACGTCAACTTGGAATGGGTTAACGCCACTGCGCGTAAAGTCGATGTTTACCGTAACGGTACGATCATTTCTACTACCAGTAATGATGGTTCTTACACTGACACGTTAGCGAGCAATGCTTACGGTATGTACTCTTACCAAGTATGTGATCAATCAAGCGGTAACTGTTCAAGCATCTCTAGCGTGACATTCGACTAAAAATCATATCGGGCGTCCTCCTGGACACTGCGTTTACACAAAAGACCACCTTAACGTGGTCTTTTTTATTCAATATCTGTTTTTAACTTTAAAATAGAGTTCTAGATAGTTGGGGGGTACGCGGGCTATTTAGAAGTTATTGCTATACCATTGATTAAAGTCTGGTTCAGACAATGGTCTCGAGACAAAAAAGCCCTGACACACATGACAGCCTTTACGTTGCAGATAATCCCAGTCAGTTTTCTTTTCAATCCCTTCGGCCACGACAGATAAGCCTAGTTTGTTACACATCAACAAAGTGCTGTCGAAAATAATCTGTAGTTGTCGGCTACGTGTAATACCGTCAATTAAACTGCGGTCGATCTTCAGTTCATCAAACGGAATATTTGATAACTGTTTAACCGAAGAGTATCCGGTGCCGTAATCATCAATCGATAACTTACACCCAAACAGCTTTAATCGAGCCAATACCGCAAGTGCTCTGCCTAAGTTCTTAACAACGGCGGTCTCCGTGACTTCAAAAGTTAAGCTCTGTGCACTCGTGCCACTCTTTCTGATCAGTGTCATCACTCGCTGGCAGAAATCTTCATTTTCAAACGAAACCGCCGAGATATTGATTGAGATATTAATATTCATGCCTTTCGCGCACCAGCGGCTATGCTGCACTATCGCCTGATGGATAACCTCATAGCTCAGTTCATCCACCAAGTTATTATGCTCCATCACCGAAATAAACCGGTTTGGATAGATAATTGTGCCGTCTTCACTGCGCAGACGAACTAAAGCTTCAACACCAGATAAGACCAGATGCTGCATGTCGATCTTTGGCTGATAGTGCAGAACAAGCCTGTTATTACTGATTGCATCTTGAGCTTCCTCAACGCTAATCAGTTTTTCTCTTTTTCGTTTAACTGCAAGCGATATCTCTTTGTTCTTTTGCATACGATGCAAACGGAAAATTGCCTTTAAGCGTTTTTCTGGAATCGGCTTTTGCATGGTGCCAAGCACCTGCAAGCCTTCATCTTGAGCCATTACTTTCGCCGCCGTGATCAACGACTTTTCGTGGCCACTAACAATGATCAGACCCGAACGGCTTTTTTGCGTACCCAAAATTTGGATCAGCTCAATACCATCTAAACCCGGCATTTCCAAATCGCAGATCAAAATATCGAATCCTTTCTCATGCTCTGCGATAAGTTCCAGTGCTCGACGCCCGTCTTCAGCAGTCGTGATCTTGCAAGCGCCTATATCACGACATTTTTGCGCCATATACTCACGTTGACTTGCACTATCATCAACAATCAGAACAGTCACGTCAGTGTAGTTAATCATTATTCATTCTCTAATTTTCGTTGTGCTGAAAAATGGCATCCGCGACATCATCAAGGCTGATCGTATATTTTACGCCACCCTTTTTTATCGCCTCCCTGGGCATACCAAAGACCACACACGAATCTTCGTTTTGAGCATAGGTGGTACATCCGGAATCGAACATGGATTTCATTCCTTTCGCTCCGTCACTACCCATACCCGTTAAAATAAAGCCGGCTGCATTTACATCGCAGCATTTGGCTACAGAGTTGAACAGCACATCTACCGAAGGGCAGTGGCGGTTCACCGCAGGTCCTGGTTTAACCTTCACAACATAGGAATCATCGCGTTTGACCAAAGACATATGCTTGCCCCCCGGAGCAATCAAAGCGAGACCTTGTCTTACGCGATCACCATTCGTTGCTTCTTTCACTTCTATCTGACATCGACTATTAAGCCTGTCAGCAAAAGCAGCAGTAAATTTCTCTGGCATGTGCTGCACGATCACCATACCCGGACAGTCGGGCGTTAAGCCGGAAAGAATGCTTTCCAACGCACCGGTACCGCCCGTCGAACAGCCGATAGCTACCACTTTGTTAGCGGTTTTTTCACACCTTTCAGCTTGTGACAGCGTGCTGACTTTCAGCGGTAGTTTTACTTTTTTTCGGCGATAGACACTTTTAATTTTCGAACTGGCGGCTACTCTCACCGACTCTGCAATCTGGTGCTGACTAGTTTCTAAAAATCCTTTCAAGCCAATTTTTGGCTTAGTAACATAAGAAACCGCACCGGCTGCTAACGCTTCCAGGGTGGTTTCTGCACCTTTTGACGAAAAGGAAGAGCAAATAACCACTGGCGTAGGTCGCGAAGCCATGATTTTTTTCAGAAAGCTAATGCCATCCATGCGTGGCATTTCTACGTCTAAAATGAAAACATCTGGCCAGTTACCGCGCATTTTCTCTATTGCAAACAGCGGGTCAGATGCTACTCCACTCACTTCTATATCCGGCGTTTCAGAAAAAATATCCTGAAGAAGCTGTCTTACCACCGCAGAATCATCAACGATGAACACTTTTATTTTTTTCGATGCTTTCATGGCCTGAACTGGTAACACCCAGCTTGTATATGCACTAATCGCTCATCAAAGCCATGAATATTTTCCGAGTGCCCTACTATTAACCATCCACCAGAGCGCATTTGCTCAATGACGTTTTTGACAACTTTTTTCCGGTCGGACAACTGAAAATAAATCAGCACATTACGCAATAAAATAAGATCAAATTTCTCTTTGTTATGGATTGGTTTATTAAGCAAGTTGTGATGTTTAAAACTCACTCGCTGTTTCAACTCATCTTTAATTTTGAATAGCCCTTCACTATCACCGACACCTTTCAGACAGTACTGTTTTAGATAACGATCTGAGATGTTGTTTTTCGGTGTCAACTCATAAGAAGCCCACTTTGCTAGCCTAAGCATCTCGGTATTAATATCGGTACCTAAAATATGCCAGTTGCTTTCAGGTAGCAGCTCACCGAACAACATCGCAATTGAATACACTTCTTCACCGCTGGACGAGGCCGCACTCCATACGTTAACGCTTGTTAATTCGGCAAACTCCGGAACCAGATGGTTAGCGATAAACTCAAAATGTTTAGGTTCCCGGAAAAAGTAAGTCTCATTGGTCGTTAACAGATTCAGTGCAATCTGCTGCTCTTCACAATCATTGGTCACCCGCTGGGCATACTCCTCAAAACTAATCAGTTTGAGTTCAGACATACGCTTATGTAAACGATGGCTGACCAATGAATTACGTTTTTCATCCAGGTAAATACCACTCTTAATCAATAACCAAGAGCGAATTTGCTTACATTCAACATCGTTAAACAACACTTCGTTCGAGTTCATAGCATCAACAATCAAAACGACTCGAAGTTAAAATCTTCTTTACGGTTAGTCACATCCTTTACCGGTTGGCTTACTTCTGGCTGAGAAAGAGCACTAGAGCCGGACTGAACAAAGTAATCGCTAACATTAATTTTGAAAAATTTCATCAGCTCTCGCATCTCTACAGCTTGAGCAGCGAGTTGCTGTGAAGTCGACGCCAGGGTTTCAGCTGCTACTGCATTTTGCTGGGTCGTAAACGTAATCTGATTAATTGCACCATTAACCTCTTCCGTACCCGTTGACTGTTCCTTACTCGCCGCCGCAATTTCTTGTACTAGGTCAGCCGTATGCTGGATAGACGGCACAATATCTTCAAGCAACTGACTAGTAAGTTCCGCCTGTTTCACAGACACGGTTGCCATTTCACCAATTTCTTTAGCTGCACTTTGACTGCGGACCGCCAGCTTACGCACTTCAGATGCCACCACGGCAAACCCGCGACCATGCTCGCCAGCTCTGCCCGCTTCAATGGCAGCATTGAGCGCCAGTAAGTTAGTCTGGTAGGCGATTTCATCAATGATGTGTACTTTCTCGGCAATCTTATGCATCGCCTCAACGGTTTGACTTACCGCCTCACCACCTTTAATTGCTGAACAAGCTGTTTTATTGGCAATTTCGTCCGTTAGTGACGCATGTGCATCGTTCTGATTGATTGACGCTGCTATCTCTTCCATTGATGCGGAGGTTTGCTCGGCACTTGCTGCCTGCTCTGAAACCGCCTGGCTTAGAGAAAGAGAAGTAGAATTAACCTGTTGAGAAGCTTCGTTCAGTTTTTTTGCAGAAGACAAAATACTTTGGATCATATGTGTATGTTGTTTGAGCATGTCTTTCAGCATATACAGCACACTACTGGTATCTTTCGGTGATGTCCGGATATCGACTGTCAGGTCACCACTTGCGACTTTTTCCAGAATATCTTTAACGTCTTCTGGCTCACCACCCAGTTGACGAATAATGCTGCGCGATACTTGTATTGAAATAAAAAATGCAAACAAAAGACTCAGTATCAGACTCACTAAATTAATGTCTTTTGAACGCTCAGAACTGGCAATAGCTTGTTTGTATTCACCTTCTGCCAATACCAGCTGCAGTTCAATAATCTTATTGTATTGGCTTCTCAGTGCATCGACACTGGCTAGCAAGTCATGTTGGTATTCGCGTAGCGCATCCATATCCTGATTGACTAAAATCACGCGCAGTTCATCAATAGCATCTCTAGCCTGCTTTGATACTGGTTTGGTTTCTTCAACCAGAGCCCGCTCTTCAGGAGCCAGTTTCGTCGCAAGGTAAGCTTGCCAGTTAGCCGCTGATATTTGAATTGTGTCATCCAGTTTTTTAGTTCCATCTGTAAAACTGAGCTTGTTTTGCAAAACATCTAGCACTGATTGAATAATATCGATACGCAAGCGATCTGACGCTTTACGGACTTCATGGGCAGCCACTAAACGGTCGACATAAATGCTACGCATAACGTCGATATCCTCATCCAACGCTTTGTTGGCGAACATGCCGTTAATACCTAACATCGCAACTAATACGCCAGTCAATAAGTATAAGCGTGACACCAGCGTCATCTTTTTAAACATCACTTTATTTAACATTTTAAACTCTACCCATGACCGATTTTTCAATCACGTTTTTAATTAAGCTCATCATTTCATCGACGGACAGAACTTGATCGCCCTGTAATAAAATGAACAAATCTCCCGCGACATTGATAATCCCATGAATAAATTCGCTATTAATTTTCGTACCAAATGTGGGTGGCTGCTCGATCTGTTGTTCATGGATATCAACAACCTCTGTTACCGAGTCAACAACAAACCCCAGCAGTACCGTTTCCTGGTTAAAATTAATGTCCAGAATCACAATACAGCTGCGCGGTTTGATCTCCGTCTCAGCCTTACCAAAGCGCAGTGAGAGATCAATAATCGGAACCACATCGCCGCGCAGATTAAGCACACCCATAACAAAACCCGGCATAAGTGGCACAGCAGTGACGTTACCGTACGGAATGATCTCTTTGACACTGTCAATGCTCATCCCGTAGTTATCTTCTCTTAACTTGAAAGTTAAGTACTGCTGACAATCCTGATCATGAACGGGCAAATCCAGTTCGCGCATCAGTTCAATCATTTTCATCCCTTATTAACTGGCCGTCTCTGTGAGACTGTAAGTAAGCCGACTCTTTGTTGGCGGCAACCTGAATAAGCTGAGGTATATCAAGGATGAAACCAATATCGCCCGCCCGTAAAATTGTGCTTCCGCCAACCCCTTTAAGGGCACGGAAAATGGCATTAAGTGGCTTCACAACCGCCTGGATTTCTCCACGCAACTCTTCGACTAAAATCCCTGCTTTCTGCGACCCAAACTGCACAATCACCATATTTTTTCGTGCTGCAGGATCAAACTGGATATTGAGAAAATCGTTCATTCGCAAAAAAGGCACGATTTCCCCGCGTAAATCTAAGATGTCGTGTTCAGCGCTCATTGCCTTCGCATCAAACGGCAGACAGCCCCGAATTAAGTTAGAAGGGATAACTAAGTGAGTATCCCCTACCATCACTTCAAAACCGTCGATAATCGCCAGGGTCAACGGTAAACGGATTTTGAAATGCGTCCCTCTACCGGCCGCAGACATTACCTTGATCTGACCGCGTAAGTTTTCGATATCCCGTTTCACCACATCCATACCGACGCCCCGGCCGGAAACCGTCGTAACGGTTTCTGCCGTGGATAAGCCCGGCGCAAAAATCAACTGGTTGATTTCATCGCCCGATAACGGCTGCTCAAGCGTTATTATGCCAGCGTCTATCGCCTTTTCGACAAGCCTGGACTGGTTAATACCTGCACCGTCATCGTCAATTTCGATAATGAAAGTACCTGACTCGTGATAAGCGCGAATACTTATATTTCCGCGCTCGTTTTTACCGTTACGCAGGCGCACAGCCCGGCTTTCGATTCCGTGATCGATGGCATTTCTGACCAGGTGCATAAGAGGATCAATCAACCTGTCCACAATGGTCTTATCAAGCTCCGTATCCGCTCCGGTAATATGAAGCTGAACGTCTTTACCCTGGTCTTTGGCAACATCACGGACAATTCGCTTAAGCCGATGAAACGTGTCTTTCATTTTCACCAGACGTAAACCTAGTGCGTCATCACGGATCTTTTCCACCAGCTGTGCAGTCTGACTCAGCGACTCCATCAACGGCTCGTTGTTTAACTCTTCGGCCAACATCTCATTGGTAGCATTGGATGTGATTAGCTCACCGACAAGATTGATCAAATGATCGAGCTTTCCTGCATCTACCTTAAGGTACTGATTATCAATCGGACCTTTCTGTTCATCTTCGGCTGTTGTCTCGCCATGCTCAATTGACAGCTCTGACTCGTTCAAACCCGGCTCAAGATTATCAAGATGAAACTTAGCACCGCGCGCTTCTTCTTTCTTCACTACCGATACCTGGCTGGTATCACGAATGAACTCGAATACATCTTCGATTTCGTCTTGCGCAGCAGCAGTGAGAAATTCAATCACTAAAGTGAGATAACAAACCTCTGCCTGATACTCTTGCCAGTGCGGAAAGCGTGGCTGAATCTCAACCTTGACTACTTCACCTAATGTGCCCAGATAGTTAAGCTGCGAAGCCGGATCCATACCGTCACGAAAAACCTCTTCGCTATAAATCACATGTATAAGCCAGGTCTCAGGTTCCTGCTGTGGTACAACAATATCTACCGCTTGTTGTTCAGCGATATCCGTGTTTGGTAAATAGCTTTGCAGATCCTGTTCTAACCGTTTTCCCAGTTCTGACTGTGGAGCATTTTCAGGGGAGGAAACTGCTCCAATCAGCAATTTAAGATAGCTGTGACTGTCAAGCAGTGTCTCTGCCAGTGCCTTATCAATTCGCAATACGCCGGTACGGACTTCTGCCAGCACGCTCTCCATGCGATGAGCAAAACTGACAATATTTTCATAGCCGAATAAGCCCGCAGAACCTTTGACCGTATGGGCTGAACGGAAAATTGCATCGATATATTGATCAATGCCGACGTCACCGGACTCCACATCCAGCAGGCACTGCTCCATCACATCAAGCTGCTCTTGTGCTTCAGAGATAAATATCTGTTTCACATGATCCATACTCATAGCTCCTCCTCTGAAGAGTCATGAATAGAAACCATCTGCTCAGATAACTGATAGAGACTCAGTACACGGCTGACAACCGCGTTTTCCGCCACGATAAACTGCAGTTGATAGTGCCCAGCCAAATGAGATTTTAACCACAGTAAAAACTGAAGTGCCGATGAATCGAAATCCGTCACCTGGCTGACATCAACCATAATATTGGTCGCATCACCGCAAATCAGCGCTTCAAATTGTGACTGGATTTGCGCTATGTTCTCGACCGTCATCTCGCCCGTACATTCGGCGATACAAAAATCAGCAAGTTGAGAAAGATGAACTGGCATGCGTCTTCCTTATGCCAGAATCAGTTTGTTAACTGCAGACAGCACCCTGGCTGCATCGAAAGGTTTTACCATCCACCCTGCTGCTCCCGCAGATTTACCTTCTGCTCTTTTCTCTGCACTGTTTTCTGTCGTGAGAATAATAACGGGTGTGAACCTGTAGCCTTGGCGCGTTTTCATCTCACGCACAAAGCCAATACCATCCATATTCGGCATGTTGAGATCAGAGATCACCAGGTGTATTTTTTGCCCGTTGCAATGTGAAAGTGCATCCACACCATCCTCTGCTTCAAGAACGCTAAAGCCATGTTCTCTCAATGCTGAAGCCACCACGTGGCGGATGGTCTCTGAATCATCGACCACCAGGATAACTTTTGACATGACAAAGCCTTACCAATAAAACAGTGCAAAAAGGCACCAAAATATAAAAATAAAAAAACAAATCGGACCAGAAAGTAACATTTAGCTATTTGTTACTGCTATAAAAGCCCCCTATTTCATATGTCAGAAAAGTCCGAAAGATAAGCAACTCTCATATCTGAGATACACCAGAATTCAAAAAGAACGTTTTGCTTCAACAGACAAATCTTCTACGCTGTGAGTAATACCGACTCAATGGAACTGAGTAAATGAGAAAAGGCAGTGAGTACCCTTCTATACGAGCGTTGAGAACGTTTGTCGCCGTGGCCAGTCACCTGAGCTTTTCTAAAGCAGCAAATGATCTGTGTGTCACTCAGGGAGCGGTAAGCAAGCAAATCGCATCATTGGAACAACTTGTAGGCTTGCCATTGATAAGGCGTGAACTTAATGGGATAGAACTCACTGAAGAAGGAAAGCGGTATTTACCAAAAGTAACAGAAGCGCTGGAGATCATTCAGCATGCAACCGCCAGCCTTATTCAGCAAAATACTGAACAAGAACTGTTAATAGTCGATGTTACGCCTTCTTTCGCCAGTTTATGGTTAGTGCCCAACATCGACGACTTCCACCAGCAACACCCGAATATACGAGTTAAAATTCGTACCGGTGATGGTCCCATCAAGAACATCAACAATGACAGCGATATCAGCGTAAGGTGCCTGCCACTATCGAATCAACATGAATACAGTCAGTTACTGTGTGAAGAAACGTTACTGCTTGTGGGCAGCGCAAGCACTCCATCGCTGAAAAACAAACAAGCTGTGTGCGATTATCCGTTTATCCCGCAAACTACCCGCCCCCAGCTTTGGGAGCAGTTCAAAGCTGATCACGCATTAAATAACCCGATCACGTATCATACGGTCGGATTTGAGCATTTTTATCTGGCTTACGAAGCAGTAAGAATGGAGAAAGGACTTGCCCTGCTGCCTGATTTTATGGCGCAGTTTGCTATCCAACGCGGGGATATTAAACATATAGATAACATGACTCTGCGGAGCGGATATGGCTATTATGTGATTACTCCGACTTATCGTTTGAACTCCAGAAAAGTGTCCCTGTTTTCCCAGTGGCTGAAACATAAGTTACCGCACAACGCATAGTAAATCTGGTTCTATTTCCATACCGCCACCGTTAGTCGTGGTTGGGTGTATATGGCATTCTCATCCATACTGTTTAGAAAGGATAAATGGATAGTAGAATATGGACACTAACTCGCCCAAACTCTCTTTACGTACCATTGAGCCGACAGATTACCCAGAACTCGCGGAACTCATGGAGCTGATATTTCCTGATGTGGGAGGCTCTTGGCCGCGTCTGACCATCATGGATCTCATACATCAGTTCCCCGACGGACAAATTTGTATTGAGGATAACGGTAAGATAGTCGGCGCTGCGCTGACTATGAAAGTCGATTACAATCGAATCTCACTCCCTCACCTTTACAGCGACATCATCACTGAAAACAACGTCATTCAAAACAAAGTCACTGGCGATGCCATGTACGGGCTTGATGTGTTTGTGCACCCGGATTATCGCGGATTGCGCTTAGGGCGTCGTCTGTATGATGCGCGTAAAGAGTTGTGTCGCAGTAAAAACTTTAAAGCGATATTAGCCGGTGGACGCATTCCTAATTACCATAAATACGCGGATGAATTAAGCGTTGCCGAGTACATCGATAAAGTTAAGCGACGTGAGCTGCACGATCCGATTCTGTCATTCCAACTGGCCAACGATTTTGATGTAAAGCGTATTATGCGTGGTTATCTGCCGGAGGACGATGCGTCCATGGGCTACGCGACGCTACTTGAATGGGATAACTTTTTCTATGAGGAAGATATTCAGTCAGTCCACGATGTTGAGAAAACCCTGATCCGTATTGGTGTGGTGCAATGGCAAATGCGAGCTATGAACGATTTGGAAGACTTACTTGACCAGGCTGAGTTTTTTGTCTCGTCTCTGGCTAATTACAAAGCCGATTTTGCCCTCTTCCCTGAGTTCTTTAACGCTCCGCTGATGGGACTGCAAAGAGATCAGAACTCCGTAGAGGCAATACGCTTTCTTGCCAGTTTCTCTGCAGAGATCAAAAACCGCTTCTCACAGATGGCGGTGACCTACAACATCAACATCATCGCTGGAAGTATGCCGGTCATCGAAGATGAAAAGCTCTACAACGTCGCTTACTTATTACAGCGTGACGGGCAGATCAACGCCCAATACAAAGTTCACATCACGCCGCATGAACAAAAAGACTGGGTAATCGACGGGGGTGACAGCGTACAGGTATTTGAAACTGACGCAGGTAAGGTCGGGATACTCATTTGTTACGACAGCGAGTTTCCGGAGCTGGGCAGAATGCTTGCCGAACAAGGCGCTCAAATCGTGTTTGTGCCGTTCTGGACCGATACCAAAAACGGCTATCAGCGGGTGCGAATTTGTTCGCAGTCCCGCGCTATAGAAAACGAATGTTATGTGGCAATTGGCGGCAGTGTCGGTAACCTGCCCCGCGTAGACAATGTCGACATTCAGTATGCGCAATCTGCGGTCTTCTCACCTTCTGATATTTACTTCCCGCACGATGCAACACTGACAGAAGCGAGCGCGAACACCGAAATGATCATTTTCGCGGATGTCGATTTAACTAAGCTTAAGCAGCTCAACACGGAAGGCTCAGTGACCAACCTGCGCCACCGCCGTCTCGATTTGTACGGCGGTTTTACCAAAGTAAAAGAGTAGTAACAAACTATCGAACTATCGAACTATCGAACTATCGTCAGCCGAGAATAAAGCTGGCGATAGCTTGTCAGGCATTATTCTAACCACTCTGTCAGGACACAGATATCTCAGGTGTTCGGGACAGAAAAGCGGATTTTTACTATTGGAAATCATTAACGAGCTACTCAATTCCATGAAACCCCTGCTTGAGCAGTACGGTTACCTTGCGCTGGTGGTGAGCATTTTTCTTGAAGGTGTAGGGATCCCTATGCCTGGCCAGTCTTTACTGATCGCCGCCTCTATCCTCTCTACCGACCAAGTGATGAATCTAAGTACAGTAATGATTTTATCTTGGTTGAGCTGCTTTTCCGGCAACACCTGTGGCTACCTGATCGGTTATTACTTTGAAGGCTGGTTAGATAAAAAAGGCTACATATCAGGACCGAGAATAGCCAAACTTCAGTACGCCATCCAAAAATACGGCCCGGCCTGTCTGGTTGTCAGTCGTTTTATTGAAGGTATGAAACAGTTTATGCCGTTAGCATGCGGGGTAGCCAAAATGCCGCGCAGAGAATTCTTACTCGGTAATGCACTCGCCTCAACCATCTGGGTATTGGTATTCAGCTTACTGACCAATTATGTGTTCGAGAACATAAACTCGCTCGATCATTTATATCGTCAGTACAAGTACTTTGTCTGGGTAATTGCAGCCGCTTTATTTATATGGATGGTGTCTGGAATTATAAAGCGAAAAAAAGCCAAATCAGTAAAATGATCACCAATAAAACTAAAGTTAACATTATCAATAAGATAATATACAAACCCGTTAAATGACGACATCAAAAGCAAAAATCCACCAGCCATTTAGACGTCTAGACGTTGACATCACTCAGCAGTGCTATTAGTCTGCTCGCCTTTCTCATTGATTATTTTTGTCGTTTACATGTCCGGTTCCCAGCATACTACTCAAGCCGTTGCACCTTCAGCAATTGCTCTTATTCCACTTATTGTGTTCCTTGCACTCTTTATCGGTGTAGGGACTTACTTATCGCTGCAAGGTGTTGACTTTGCTTTCTATCAACTGCCAGCGCCAATTGCGGTTTTACCTGCCATCATTCTTGCCTTTCTGTTAAGCAAAGATAAGCTCGGACAGTCAATCGAACACTTTATGCGTGGCGTGGGTCATCAGGACATCATCGCGATGTGCATGATCTACCTGCTTGCGGGCGCATTCGCAGCGGTAGCAAAAGCGTCTGGTGGCGTAGATGCAACGGTGAACCTGGGCCTGTCCGCAATTCCGACCAGCATGATCTTACCGGGTCTTTTCCTGATCTCAGCATTTATCGCAACCTCGATGGGCACTTCAATGGGGACAATTGCGGCGGTTGCACCAGTCGCATTAGGCATTGCAGAGTCAGCGGGAATGAGCTTACCAATGACGGCAGGCGTTGTACTGAGTGGCGCAATGTTTGGTGATAACCTTTCAATTATCTCTGACACAACAATCGCGGCAACGCGCTCTCAGGGCTGTGAAATGAAGGATAAATTCAGAGAGAACGTCCGTATTGCAATACCGGCAGCACTGATTGCGATGGTGGTTTTCGCTTACAACAGCACAGCAACCCAAGTGCCGGAAGCAGGGCCTGTTGAGTGGCTTAAAGTACTACCGTACATAACAATTCTGGTATTAGCCGTATCTGGTATGAACGTATTTGTCGTTCTGACCATTGGTATTCTATTAGCTGGTGGCGTAGGCCTGGCTTCAATCGATGGCTATGGTCTGACGAATATGGCGCAGGATGTATACACTGGCTTTGGTAACATGCAGGAAATCTTTCTGCTCTCTATGCTGATTGGCGGCCTGAGTGAACTGATGCGTCGTCAGGGCGGTCTTGCTTTCCTGACCAGCCTGGTAAGCAGAATGATCAAGACCTTCGGCTCTAGTCACTCCAAACATGCCAACAGCCGTGCAAGCGAACTGGGTATCGCGGGTCTGGTTTCTATGGTTAATGGCTGTACGGCGAACAACACAGTAGCAATCATTGTTTCAGGCAGCGTTGCCCGTCAGTTAGCGGAAGAGAACAATGTCTCTCCGCGCCGCTCTGCAAGCCTGCTGGATATCTTCTCTTGCGTGGTACAGGGTATTCTGCCATACGGCGCTCAGGTGCTACTGCTTGGCTCAGTATTTAATTTGTCCCCGCTGGAAGTTGTGTCGAACTCTTATTACTGTTTTGCACTTGCGATAGCCGCAATTGCAGCGGTATTTATCAAACACAAAGCACGCCAGCCAGAAGCTCAGACAGAACAATAATGACAATGTGACAAGTACAATAAGAGGCTCCATGGAGCCTTTTCTGTTTCTGAGAACAAGTAAACGAAGATTCTTTGCAAAGGTGGAAACCAAATCTGTTACGACAAGGATGCTCTGAGACTATACACATCATCCAAGGGTACATTCACTAACTGACTGATATCGCTTAGCGCTTTTACTTGTGCAGCGTTACTTTTTGCCAGTTCTCCAGTTGCATCCAGATGGTTATTTTCGAACCCGACCCGCACATCTAAACCGAGCAGCATCGCAGAGGTCAGGCAGTCCTGCTCTTTTTCGCCAAATGCACACACTGCGCAGCGAATTCCCTCCTGTCTGAACTGCTCTAAACGCAGGCCGTGTAAATCCCATGGGGAAGACTGTTGATTTTTATGGTATCGCCCGAGCACAACCAGCACATGCTGATTGTGATCAGGTAATATACCGCTGCTGCGATAGCGGAAATAACGTTCAATGTCCGCTTCATCATAAAGAATGATTTGGCTGAGAATATTCTTCCCGGCAACCCAGCAGAAAAAGTCGCTCGCTGCTTTTTCACTTTTATCATCAGGAATCAGCTCTCTTAACGCAAAAGAAGCGGCCTCCGGGCGTACTGCTTTAATCAGCGCCATCTGTTGCAGCGCTGAATACTGCCCGACCGCTTCTGTCGTCAGCTGAACAATCATCTTATCACCGACCGCCTCTTTCACGGCGTGATAAACGGGCAGATTATCCTCAATTTCCAGTGAGTGCCTGCCGTGAATATCTCTGGCATGCAAATGTATCATAGCAGCCCCCGCCGCCTGACAGGCTCGCGCTTCAGCCACCAGCTCCTCAATGGTCATTGGCAGATTCTGGTGATCCTGCTTGGTCTTTCTCGCGCCATTCGGTGCCACGATAATCGCGACAGATGCTCTGCTCAGTGCAGTCTCTACAGCCATGTATGGGATACCTCGCTGAGTGTACGTGTGAGTTTCTCCACCAGCTCGTCAATATGATGTGGCTGAATAATGAAAGGAGGGGCCAGTAAAATATGGTGTCCGTTAACGCCATCAATCGTGCCGCCCATCGGATAACACATTAAACCATTTTCCATTGACCGCTGTTTGATTTGTTTATCAGCCAAAGTCGCTCTGTTTAAAGGGGCTTTACTCCCTTTATCAGCCACCAGCTCAATCCCTAAAAACAGGCCTTTGCCCCGGATATCACCGATATACGGTAAGTCAGAAAGCGCTGTAACAAGCTCATTACGCAGCAGAGCCCCTTGCCGCTTCACTTCGGTCAACAGATCTTGTTCGAATATCGTTTTGACTGTCGCAACGGCTGCCGCGCAAGCGACCGGATGCGCCATAAATGTATGGCCATGCTGGAAAAATCCGCTACCCGACTCTATCGCCCGGTACACTTTATCGCTAGCCACCACCGCACCAATCGGCTGATAGCCCGCGCCGAGCCCTTTCGCCATACAGACTAAATCAGGCTCTGCCTGCTCTTGTTCAAACGCGAAAAAACTACCGCTTCGGCCAACACCGCACATTACTTCATCCATGATGAGCAGCACATCATACTGGTCGCAGATTTCCCGGATACGTTTGAAGTAACCTTGCGTCGCAGGAACTGCGCCCGCTGTCGCGCCAACAATCGGTTCAGCGATAAACGCCATGACATTTTCTGCGCCCAGCTCAAGGATTTTTGCTTCCAACTCATTGGCCGCGCGCAGTGAGTAATCCAGCTCAGATTCATCGCTTCTCTGATAACGGTATGCATAACAAGGAGCGATGTGGTGACCTGAGTTAAGGATTAGCCTGAATGGTTCTCGTCGCCACTCATTTCCCCCGACAGACAGCGCGCCGAGTGTGTTTCCGTGATAGCTCTGCTGGCGGGCAATGAAGTGTTTTTTCTCTGGCTTACCGGACTCTACAAAATACTGGCGTGCCATTTTAAGTGCTGATTCAACCGCTTCTGAACCGCCACTGACAAGGTATACATGGTTGAACTGCTCAGGCATGCGCTGACAAATTAACTCGGCGAGTTGCTCTCCGCTTTCGCTGGTGAAAAAACCGGTATGAGCAAAAGGAATTCGTTCGATCTGTTCCAGCATCGCCAGCTTAACGGCCTGATGACTATGACCAAGATTTGAAACCGCAGCGCCGCCACACCCGTCCAGATATTGCTTACCCTGTTTATCAAACAGGTAAACCCCTTCTCCGCGCTCAATCACTGGCAACGTGTTGTGGCAATGGCGATGAAAAACATAAGACATATGAATTCCTTCCTGATGAATGTCGTTTCATCACATCATGTTGAATAAAATGCCATCTAACAAGGGAATTAAATTCGACCTCTATGAGCTTTTGGAATACAGGTAACTAAAAACAATTAAATCATTGAAAAGTAGCGATTAAAACATAAAGCGTACAGCTTTAATCAAGGACAGCCTATGGGTAACCCAAAGCTCTATTTGAGTGAAGGAGTAGTCAGCATCGACACTCATAATCTATGTCTAAAATAACCCGTTCAGTATAGATAAAAAAACCGCCTCATTTGAGGCGGTTAATTATTGCTAAACTTTAAAAGCGTCGACAATTTCTTTTAAGTTAACCGCCACTCGCGCTAACTCCCGGCTAGACGCAGAAGTTTCATGAGCCCCTGAAACATTTTGTGTCGCAAGGTCTTGAATGGTCAGAAGGCTCGTGTCTATGCCACTTGAGACTCTTGCTTGCTCTTCTGTCGCCTGACTTACAGAGGATGTTTTCTGATGAATTTGATCCATTGTGCCGACAACGGCTTCGATCATTTGACCGGTTTCCCGAACTTGTTCCATCGTCTGCCCAGCCACTAACTTACAGCTATTAATAATAGATTCAGTTTGCGCAGCTTGCTGATTGACCTGATGTACCATCTCTTCAATTTGCTCTGTCGACACCTGAGTACGCTGTGCTAGGCTGCGAACTTCCTCGGCGACGACCGCGAATCCACGCCCGCTCTCCCCAGCTCGTGCAGCTTCGATAGCCGCATTCAGAGCAAGCAAATTGGTTTGATCTGCGACCCCGCGAATTACATCCAGTAAGGTACTGATTTCTCGAACTTGTTCCGCTAATTGCACCACGTTGTTATTACCGTCATCGACTTGTTCAACAAGGCCCGCAACAGTTTGAACTGTTTGCATAATGCGCTTTAGCTCTTGCTGGCAATCTTGATTGGCATCCGCTGTAGAGATAGAAACGACGCTGGCACTACCCGCTACTTCACTGATCGACGATGTCATCTGGCGGATCGCCTCTACCGCTTGCTGTAGTTCCTCATTTTGTTCATGTAAGCTTTGCTCAGACTGTTCCGTTACCACGCTCAGCTCTTCTGAGGTAGCGGCTAACTGAGAGGAGGCTTGGTTAATGTCTCTTATCATCTCACTCAGATGATTCGCAGTGATATTCAGCGTTTGCTTAAGGCTTCCTTCTTCTGCCTCGGAAATATTTAATCGCAGATCCCCCTGAGCAAGTTGCTCCATCAGCTGCTTCATCTCTTCCGGCTCTCCGCCAAGCGGTTTCATCACCGCTCGGGTCACGGCCAGTGACACTCCTATTCCGCCGAAAATTGCGAACAGCAATACGATGCCATTACGTGTCATAAGTTCACTAATAGGTAGCTCAGCTTCAGCTACATCAATTTCCGATAACAGCGCCCAACGATGTCCGTACATATCAATCGGAGCGAATGCTGACACCACAGGATTACCGTTGTAATCAATAATCGTAGCAACACCAGATTCTCCGGCTAACGCACGTTTCACGGCTTCACTATTTACCCCATTCTTTTCTACTGTTCCCGCAAAGGAAGCCTGAATAGTACGACCGATAGGATCGAGAAAAGAATCTGAGCGCATTCTAAAGTCAGAGCCGACGAGGTAGGTCTCTCCGGATTCCCCCATACCACTGCGTAAATTCATCAACAAATTAACGCCTTCAGTGGACATTTGGGTGGCAACCATCCAACGTTCACCTTTCACAACAATAGGAACCCCAAGAAACGCGGCTGGATCACCATTAGACGGGGCATAAGGAGTGAAGTCGACGGCTGCAAAAGGCTTACCTGAACGTATCGCTCGATAAAGCTCACCTAAACCGGAATTTGCGTATATTCCGTTGAGCAAATTAGTCTGATAATCCGCTTCCCGAGCCACGGTGTAGATAATGTCACCGGCTTCGTCGACAACAAAAATATCGTAGAAATCCAGTTGGTTATTTAAGTCTGTAAGAAGGCGATGAAAATCATCACTGAATAATTGTTCGATGTTCGCTGAAGCAACCTGCGCAACCACCGTCGTATTGTTTCGATAGCGTTGGAACAACTCATCAAGACGAGCTTGTTTGGTATCTCGAAGTGCAATTAAACGATCTTCATTTAACGCATTAAGGCTTTGTGTCGATGAATAGACAGAAACAAGCAGAGCAACCAATACCGGAACAATACTCGCAACAACAATCCAACCTTTAACTTTAGTACTGAACTTCATTACGACTCCCTGTTCAGAATAGGATTCCTATTACTATTTCCACTCTGGCAGGACACAAAACCAGAATCAAAGCATTAGCAATCACAACAAATATTTAACAACATGCCGGATGGTATGGTTTCGGTCATACAAAATCAAGGAACTTAATGATATTTAAGTCAATTAATCGAGCCAGTAAATGAAAGGCGTATTATTTTCAAGGCTAACCTAAAATTACGGGTCTATTTGTCTCGATAACCATTGTCTGAATCGCTCAGTTGATTCACTTTTGGTATTCATGATCAAATAATAACCGGCATTGGCGGGGACTGGCTTAAAGGGAGAAACCAGGCGTTGGGTAATCAGTTCATCTTCTATTAGTGCCATCCTGGCCATTGCTATGCCGACTCCTGCTTCAGCCGCTGACATTGCCATATCGGTGCGGTTAAAGAAATGCCCGACATCTGTTTTAAAATTCAACCCCATGGCTGAAGCCCAGAATAACCACTCGTAATCACGTGTGGCTTTATCCCACGGCAGTGCGTCATGTAACAGAGTGGCATCTTTCCACTGCTCCATTGATGACAAAGGCTCATCGTTATCTAAAGCAGCTTTTAGCCACTGATGATCCTCAAGGTATTTAGGGCTCATGACTGGCAACAACTGCTCATCTAAGAGCAACTCGGCGTCTTTATGTTTATATGGATGCAGTCCGTAGTCGATGGCGACATCGTAATCTTTCAAATCACTGTTAACCAGCGCCACTTCGGCAAAGATTTGCACTTGTATCTCCGGATGTTCCAGATGAAAGCTCTCCAGCTTCGGCACTAGCCATTTGAAAGCAAATGACGGCGTCAGCTTTAACTTAATCTCATTGTTCTGCTTATCGGCTTTTAGTTCATCGAGCAGTTTTCCCAGTTCAGAAAAATGAAATTGCGCTGCCTGCTGTAGTTGAGTTCCTTTGTCTGTTAAACGAATTCCTCGCGAGTGGCGTTCAAATAGATTAAAACCTAATGCTTGTTCTAAATGAATTATTTGCTGACTTACCGCCCCTGTTGTCAGGTGCAGTTTTCTGGCAGCACTAGTAAAACTGGTATGTTCTGCAACTTGAAAAAAAAGCCACAAACCGCTTATCACATTACTTCTCATCCTTAAGCCTATAGTTTTCCTAAACTCTATGTGTAATTTATATCGATTGTTAACAAAAGGTAAGCAAAAGAAACTAGCCGCAATTGATAAATGAGTGGAGTTCATACATGGAAGTCATCGTATTAGGTAGCGGAGTTATCGGTTTAACGTCTGCTTGGTATTTATCTCAGGCAGGCTATCAGGTAACGGTTATCGATCGTCAGCCAAGCAGTGCGATGGAAACCAGTTTTGCTAACGCGGGACAAATCTCCTACGGGTATTCATCTCCCTGGGCTGCTCCGGGGATTCCGCTCAAAGCTATTAAATGGTTAATGGAAGAGCATGCACCGCTAAAAATTAAACCTACGTTAAGCTCAGATATGATCAGCTGGGCATCAAAAATGGTCGCGAACTGCACGTTGCCACGCTATCAGGTAAACAAAGCCCGTATGCTCTCTATTGCGAATCACAGCCGTGCCTGCTTGGAGCAGTTGCGTAAAGAACATACAATTGATTATCAGGGACGTCAGTTCGGCACCTTACAGGTCTTTCGTACCGAGCAGCAGTTAAAAGCAATTGAAAAAGACATCAAACTGCTTGAACAAAGCGGCACGCGTTTCGAGTTGATGGATGTCGAACAATGCATCAAGCAGGAGCCGGGCCTTGCTCTGGTAAAAGAAAAGATTGTTGGTGGTTTGTATCTGCCGGATGATGAAACCGGTGACTGTTTCCAGTTCTGCCAGCAACTGACGGAGCTGGCAAAAGCTCATGGCGTGAAGTTTGAGTTCAATACTGAAATAAGCAATTGGGTTACCGAGGGGAAAAAGGTCACAGGTGTCCAAACCAACCGCGGATTATTCAAAGCCGACCAGTTTGTACTGGCGTCAGGAAGCTACTCTACCGCTCTGCTCAGACAACTTGATATTAATATCCCGGTTTACCCGGTTAAAGGCTACTCACTTACTATGCCAATCGAAAACGAGCAATATGCGCCACGTTCGACAGTAATGGATGAGACTTACAAAGTCGCGATGACTCGCTTTGATGACAGAATTCGCGTCGCAGGAACCGCCGAACTAGCAGGATTTGATGGCTCGATACCACAGAAGAGAAAGAACACGATTGAGATGGTGATCCGCGACCTGTTCCCACGTAGTGGCGATTTTAGTCAGGCTGAATTCTGGACAGGTTTCAGACCTATGACACCAGATGGTACGCCTATCATTGGCGCAACGCCTTACGAGAACCTCTTTACCAATACAGGGCATGGCACTCTTGGCTGGACAATGGCTTGTGGATCCGGCCAGTTACTGGCAAACATTATGGCAGGGAAAACAACAAAAGTTATAGAGCCATCAGAGCTGAACTTGTTCCGTTACGCTTGAACAATTAATAGCCAATAATACCACTAAGCGCATATATGTCAGCATTTTGAACTTATCAGATTTAGCGTGCATTCAAATAACAATCTGCTGCAAAATTAATCAAAAAGGGAATTTTAACTCAACCAATCACATATATGATAATGGTAAGAAGATATTAAGGAGAGTTATCTATTCTGTGTACACCATCACGCTACTAAGGATTTTAAGCCAAAAAGGTTAACAATTACGTTACAAAAAAAGGTAATGTATTGTTTGGAAAATAACCGCAAACACAACTAACAGGGAAAATACTCATGCAGTCATTAGTTGATTTTTTGAATGGAATAATCTGGAGCCCGGTACTGATCTACTTGTGCCTGGGTGCTGGTTTATTTTATTCCATCATGACTCGTTTCGTACAAGTTCGTCACTTCTTTGAAATGTGGCGTCTATTGCTATCAGGAAAGAGTTCTAAAAAAGGGATTTCATCATTTCAGGCGCTTGCCGTATCGCTATCTGGCCGTGTAGGTACAGGTAACATTGCAGGTGTTGCTGCCGCTATCGGCTTTGGTGGTCCGGGTGCGGTATTCTGGATGTGGGTTGTTGCGTTCTTTGGTGCGGCAACTGCTTACGCAGAATCTACCCTTGCGCAAATCTACAAAGAAGAAGATGAAGGCGAATTCCGTGGTGGTCCGGCTTACTACATTGAAAAAGCAATGGGACAAAAATGGTACGCTTGGATCTTTGCTATCTCGACTATCTTTGCGTGTGGTGTGCTACTGCCAGGCGTTCAGTCAAACAGTATCGGTAACGCGGTTGAAGCGGCATTCGGTTCTGGTGACATGATCGAAACCGCTATCGGTACTATCAGTTTTGCTAAAATTTTCACTGGTACGGTTGTTTGTGTCATTCTCGCTTTCATCATCTTTGGTGGTGTAAAACGTATCGCAAACTTTACCCAAATCGTTGTTCCTTTCATGGCTTTGGCTTACATCGTAACAGCATTTGTAATCATCCTTCTGAACATTGGCGAAGTTCCACGCATCTTCGGCATGATCATTGGTGACGCATTCACGCCAATGGCGGGCATCGGTGCAGCAATCGGCTGGGGTGTAAAACGTGGTGTTTACTCTAACGAAGCCGGTCAGGGTACAGGTCCTCACGCTGCGGCAGCAGCAAGTGTTGACCACCCAGCTCAGCAAGGTCTGGTTCAATCGTTCTCTATCTACATCGATACGCTGCTGGTTTGTTCAGCAACCGCGTTCATGATCCTTATCACAGGTGCTTACAACGTTCACGGTGCAGTAGAAGGCGCGTTCCTGGTACAGAACCTGCCTGCAGACATTGGTGCTAACGGCCCAGTATTTACTCAGATGGCAATCGAAAGTGCACTTCCTGGAGTGGGCAAACCGTTCGTTGCTATTGCTCTGTTCTTCTTCGCATTTACAACCATCTTGGCTTACTACTACATCGCAGAAACAAACATCGCTTACATTCGTCGTACGTTTAAAATCGATGGCCTGATGTTTATTCTGAAACTGATTCTGCTGTCTGCGGTATTCTACGGAACGGTGAAAACTGCGAACCTTGCCTGGGCGATGGGTGACGTAGGTGTTGGCTTGATGGCTTGGCTGAACATTGTCGGTATTCTGATCATCTTCTTCATGTCTAAACCAGCACTTAAAGCGCTGACTGACTATGAACAGCAGCAGAAACAAGGCGTGACTGAATATACGTTCAATCCGGTAGCACTAGGTATTAAAGGTGCCGACTACTGGGAAGAGAAATACAAGCGTAAGACAGGTAAATCAGCCGAGACTGAAGCAGTTGAAACAACCAAAACTGCTGAAGAAGGTTCATTCTAAAACTACAAAAATAAATACAGCATTACACAACGACAAGGGCCAGCAATTCGCTGGCCCTTTTTTATTGTCGTTAGTCTCTCCCGTTATTTGGACGGAAAGATTTGTCTCCAGTCATTTTTCATATCAACAACCAGCCAGCCTTTTTCTCTTGCTTCATCCAGCCCTTTATCAAGTGTACCGATGCTTGATTGTCTGTCGTATGCCCATTCTCGTTCCTTATCTGTGTGATGAACATACATAGCCAAGCGTGCTCCAGTTCCCGACGTTGTCCATTGCAGCATCTGTAAATCACCATCAGAATTACCAAAGGAAGCAATTGGGCGCTTACCGATATGTTGATAAATTTGCAGCGGTTTTTCTGTTTTATCATTATTCACATCGATACCAGGTACACGATTGATTTGATAGTTTCCGCCTACGTTGACAAACTCCGTCGAGAGTCGGGTGCCGATGATACGTTCAGGTGGAATGTTATAGACTTCCGTTGCCCAGGCGCGCATGAAGGCATTACCGCCACCTGAAACGATAAAATTTTTAAACCCGTTATCTTGCAGATAATCCAGTACTTCTAACATTGGTTGGAAAACCATGTCTGTATATGGCTTACCGGTTACCGGATGTTTGGAAGCGCTTATCCAGCTCTTCACTATTTCAGTAAATTCATCGCTGCTCATGCCCGTGTGCGTTTGCTTCACTAACTCCATCAGATCTTCTGTTGTCAACTTATCAATCTGGCCGCTTAACACTAAGGAATATGGCTTTGTCGTTTTCCATTCCGGATGGTCTTTTGCCTGAACTTTAATTTGATCAATGGCGAATAGTAACTGGAAATACATTGGCTTTTCAGACCATAACGTTCCGTCGTTATCAAAAGTAGCGATACGATCTTCAGGGGCAACATAATTGGCAGAGTCTGCGTCAGTTACATCATTGACAAAGTGGATAATGGCGTCCTTGGCCTCTCCATCATTCCAAGAAGGTAATGGATCGCTAACTAGGGCTGAAGTCGGAAATGAAAGCACCGCAATGGCGAGTGAGAGAATAAACGCTAGATGTTTTTTCATAAGATGTAACTCGTTGTATATGGGGTAATCCAATAATGAGTCATCTTTCAAGAAAAAGCCCGATTTGAATCACGATAAACCGTAAATCAGAAAATTCCCACTTGCTTACGTCCTGGTAATAAATAGGCGGATCTTAGGAGATCCGCCTGTACCATCCGGTTTAAGGTTTACGATTTAGGCTGTCGCTAAAGCTTCAACTTTGCGAGCAATTTTGGCTTTGCCAACCGGCAGAACTTCACGACCAAACTCGTTGTTCAGTACTTGTGCCATTGCGAAGTAAATGGCACTAGCACCACAGAAGATCCCTTCAAAGCCAGCGACTGTTCCGATGAACTCACTACCAGTAAAGTCACGAGCTGCAAGCAGGAAGAACAAGATGGTTAGCGAGCCAAATACAACCTGTTTGGCTGTCGGGTAGCACAGAGAGCCGATAAACATGAAACCAGTAAAGATACCCCACAAGGCTAGATACCAACCCATAAAGCTTGCTGGGCTAGCTGGCAGCCCCATGTGAGGCATTACAATAAGACCTACCAAAGTTAACCAGAACAAACCGTAAGAAGTGAATGCGGTTGTACCAAACGTATCGCCACGCTTGTAGCACATAATGCCAACGATAACTTGACCTAAGCCACCATAGAAGATGCCCATCGCCAGAATCATAGAGTCCATTGGGAAAAATCCTGCATTGTGAATGTTAAGCAGAATTGTGGTCATACCGAAACCCATAAGACCTAGCGGCGCTGGGTTAGCCAGTTTTGTCGACATGTACTGATACCTTAAAAAAAGTTGATACAAAATGCGTGCAAATTTTAATGGAGGCTAATGGAAAAGAGAAAAGCCGTTATTGAAAACTTAGATTCCATAAACATTCACGCTATAAATAAGAAGACCCCACTAATAAGCGGGGTCGGAAGTAAGGCTAAATGTCATTACTGGCAGGAAATCTCATCCCAGAACCAGTTACTCTGTCGTGGAGTTTCCCACGTACCCGGTCCATTTTTAGCCACAAAACATTTACCCTGGTAAGTCACTTTATCTCCGTTCGCAACTTGAGTGACGCCAGGTTCCCAGGTGATGAAATCACTACTAACAGGCTGCTCTGGTTCAGTCACAGGCGTTTCCGGTTCAGTGACTGGTGTCTCTGGTTCGGTAACCGGTGTTTCAGGCTCAGTAATGGGAGTTTCAGGTTCTGTTGTCGGCGTGCCTGACACTAGCTTCCACGGGTCGCCTGCGGTCGGCTCATTCCCCTGAGACCACCACTTCGCCTCATATACTGCACCTGAGTAAGACACCTGTTCGCCCCCGGTATAAACTTTACTTGCGTCCCAGGCTGCAACACCATCAACTGGTGGTTCAACAGGATCAACAACCACAAGCTCATCAACTACACGTACTTCTGGCCAGCTGGAGTGCGATTCATATAGGTTCGTAACACACTTCTCGTAATCACCCGGGACAAGTGCAGAATACGCCGTCTGGAATCCCACCAGCTCACACTCAAACGAGTAGCCACCGGGGCGGTCTGAATAATACTTCCAGTTGCCATCCCAGTTGGTGTAAAGCACATCGGTCGCTCCGTTAAGGTTCAGGCTACCGTAAGGCGTTTGCTGCCAGCAGGTGTTCTGCTCATCGGCTTCAATCGGGATCTGATAATGCTCAGATAATCCTTCCCAGTACCGTATACGGTTAACCGGCTGCCCTTTGTCTTTATTTTGCGCGCCACACTCAATACCGCCATTGATGATATTGATCGTGGTGCCGAAACCGTAACCGATACCTGCATCGATTTCGCGCTGAGACGGAACCCAGGTACGATCAATAACATGCAGCATCGCAGGTTTAGGCGCTTGAGGCGTCAGGAAGAACCATATAGCAGAAGCCAAGTTCAGCCAGGAATCTGCAACCAAACCAGGATTATTGAGCAGTACAGTGGCATCTCCGTCAAACATTACCTCGGAGAAAGCACCATAGTTAAAGTGATAAGAAAGCTGCTTAGCACCACGGCCAAAATAGCCTTGTCCTGCGGCACATGGCCACTTCTTGTTTTGCCAGTCATTCTGACCGCAACCCGTCGTGTACCCAGCCTGACCTTCAGACCAGCCCATTTCACGTACGTGCACTAACGCTTGCTGCCACTCTTCTAACGCAAGTGGGTTATCAGACACATTGCCGATTGAAATATGTCCGCCAGTCTCCTGAGCAAAGTGAGCAAAGGCTGTGACAATTGAACGTTTACAAATCGCATCAGAATCGCGGCCATCAGTGTACTCCGCACAAAACGCAGGGAACTTACCGATTGCACGCAAGAATCGAGTGTAGGTATATTCAGGAGCAGCCATATGGGTAAGGAAATCCCATTCAGCCTCTGGAAAGACCTTCTCTGCACGCTTAACGTTATCCGGATTCGATACACTGCCCGGCTCAATCGCTTCAACTAACGTGTTCGGAGCGGTACGAAGCGCTTGCGACCAGATCTGGTACATTGGGTCAGCGGTTTTCTGTTGTTCCACCGCCTCGACATCAGCACGAGAAATAATATAGCCTGTCGGGTTCTCAGGGTCGGGCTGAATATTCATTGCAGCCCAGGCAGTCGGAGCCGCTGTCAGCATTGCTAATGCAGTGACATAACTTCTTCTCTTCATCTTTAAGTCCTTGTGTTAAAAGTAATAAAAGGGTAGATAAAGGAAGAAAAAGATTCACGAACACTAGGGTTAGCGAACGTCAACTTGCGAGTGAACATAACCTCGCTAAGCGCACTGAAACTTGGCCGTTACAGTAAAATGTTTACCTGCTTCAAAAACATTCTGGGCAAAAAACATGATAATAAAGCAGTGTCTGAGTCAGAGCCTGACGAAGTGAAGACAATAAAAAACCAGCCCGAAGGCTGGTTTAACAAACGGTACCGAAGAGGATTATTCCCATTCGATTGTCGCTGGCGGCTTACCAGAAATGTCGTAAACAACACGCGAAATGCCATCAACTTCGTTGATAATGCGGTTAGAAACCTTACCCAGGAAGTCATATGGCAGGTGTGCCCAATGCGCAGTCATGAAGTCGATAGTTTCTACTGCACGCAGAGAAACAACCCAATCATACTTACGACCGTCACCCATTACACCAACAGAACGGACTGGTAGGAATACAGTGAACGCTTGAGAAACTTTGTTGTACAGATCAGCTGCGTGAAGCTCTTCAATGAAGATAGCGTCAGCACGACGTAGTAAGTCGCAGTACTCTTTCTTGATCTCGCCAAGAACGCGAACACCCAGACCTGGCCCCGGGAACGGGTGGCGGTAAAGCATGTTGTACGGAAGACCTAGCTCCAGACCGATCTTACGAACTTCGTCTTTGAACAGCTCACGTAATGGCTCAACCAGACCCATTTCCATATCTTCAGGCAGACCGCCCACGTTATGGTGCGATTTGATCACGTGTGCTTTACCCGTCTTGGAAGCAGCTGACTCGATTACGTCCGGGTAAATTGTACCCTGAGCCAACCATTTCGCGTTTTTCAGCTTCTTCGATTCTTCATCGAATACGTCTACGAACACGTGACCAATGGTCTTACGCTTGTCTTCCGGATCTGACTTGCCTTTCAGCGCGTCAAGGAAACGGTCTTCTGCATCAACTTTGATGATGTTCAGACCGAACTTGTCGCCAAACATATCCATTACCTGCTGACCTTCGTTTAAACGTAGCAGGCCGTTATCCACGAATACACACGTTAGTTTATCGCCAATCGCACGGTGCACCAGCATAGCAACAACGGATGAATCCACACCGCCAGAAAGGCCCAGGATCACTTCGTCATCACCCACTTGCTCTTTAATGCGAGCAACAGCGTCTTCGATGATCGATTCCGATGTCCAAAGACGTTCACAACCACATACGCCAAGAACAAAGTTCTCTAGCATTTGTAGACCTTGTTTTGTGTGCGTAACTTCTGGGTGGAACTGAACGCCGTAGTATTTCTTCTCTTCGTTCGCCATAGCTGCGTAAGGACAAGTCTCTGTCTCACCAACTTTTACGAAGTCTGCCGGAATTTCTACTACTTTATCGCCGTGGCTCATCCAAACATCTTGCGTCGCTTCCAGATCTTTAAACAGTGCAGATTCACCAGAAACTTTAACCTGTGCGTAGCCAAATTCACGCTCGTTTGAGCCAGCTACTCGACCACCTAACTGTTCTGCCATGGTCTGCATGCCGTAACATACACCAAGTACAGGAACACCTGAGTCAAATACGTATTGAGGTGCGCGAGGAGAGTTCTCTTCCGTAACGCTTTCAGGGCCACCAGACAGGATGATGCCATCTGGGTTGAATTCACGAATATCCGCTTCTTCTACATCCCAGCTCCACAGTTCACAGTAAACGCCGATTTCACGTACGCGGCGAGCAACTAATTGAGTGTACTGAGAACCGAAGTCCAAGATCAGAATACGTTGGTCATGGATATTTTTAGTCATTTTGAGCAGTCTTTTTTAGGCTAAGTGATTAAAACCGAGGCGAGTGTACTCGCCTCTTATTAATGCTTCAAGGAAAAAGCAAACGTTTACGTCGGGCTATTAGTTACCTAGACGGTAGTTTGGTGCTTCCTTAGTGATCTGAACATCGTGTACGTGAGACTCTTGCATACCTGCGCCAGAAATACGTACAAATTCAGCTTTAGTACGCATATCTTCGATAGTTGCAGAACCTGTCAGACCCATGCTTGAACGTAGACCACCCATTTGTTGGTGTACGATCTCTTTTAGGCGGCCTTTGTATGCGATACGACCTTCGATACCTTCAGGAACAAGCTTGTCTGCTGCATTATCAGACTGGAAGTAACGGTCAGAAGAACCTTGAGACATTGCGCCCAGAGAACCCATGCCGCGGTAAGCTTTGTATGAACGTCCGTTGTAAAGAATCACTTCACCCGGAGCTTCTTCAGTACCTGCAAACATAGAACCAACCATCACACATGATGCGCCAGCTACGATTGCTTTACAGATATCGCCAGAGAAACGGATACCGCCGTCAGCAATTACAGGAATGCCGTATTCGTTCGCAACTTCAGCCGCATCTGCGATTGCTGTGATTTGAGGAACACCCACACCGGTTACAATACGAGTCGTACAAATAGAGCCTGGGCCGATACCAACTTTTACTGCGCTTACGCCCGCTTCAATAAGTGCTTTAGCGCCGGCACCAGTTGCTACGTTACCACCGATGATGTCGAGATCTGGGTATGCTGCGCGAGTTTCGCGAATACGATTCAGAACACCTTCAGAGTGACCGTGTGAAGAGTCAATAAGTAATACATCAACGCCCGCTTCAACTAATGCTGCAACGCGTTCTTCGTTACCTGCACCAGCACCAACTGCAGCACCTACACGCAGACGGCCACGCTCATCTTTACATGCGTTAGGCTTACGCTCAGCTTTGTGGAAGTCTTTCGCTGTGATCATACCGGTAAGTTTGAAATCATCATTCACAACCAGCACTTTCTCTACGCGAGCTTCATGCATTTTCTCTTGAACTTCTGCGCGAGTTGCACCTTCTTTCACTGCTGCCAGGCTTTCTTTTGGCGTCATTACTGAAGATACTTTCTTAGAAAGGTCTGTAACGAAACGAACGTCACGACCAGTGATGATACCAACCAGTTCGTTGTGCTCAGTTACTACAGGGAAACCAGCGAAGCCGTGCTTTTCAGTCAGTGCAACTACATCAGCAATCGTTTCGTCAGGGTTTACTGTTACAGGATCTGTTACCACACCCGCTTCGAACTTTTTAACTTTACGAACTTCAGCGGCTTGCTGCTCAATAGACATGTTCTTGTGGATAAAGCCAATACCGCCTTCCTGCGCAAGTGCGATAGCTAAACGAGCTTCCGTCACTGTATCCATAGACGCAGAAATCATCGGAATATTCAGAGCAATATTTTTCGTCAGCTGAGTGCGAAGATCAGCTGTGTTTGGGAGAACGGTGGAGTGTGCTGGCACTAGCAGTACGTCGTCGAATGTCAGCGCTTCTTTGGCAATTCTTAGCATTTGCAATATCTCACAATTAGAGGAGTAAAAAAAACAATCCAAAGTCTCATCGTTTCGCATAATGAGGGCAGCGAGTTTTTGTTTACAAGCTACATTTGGATTAGATATTGCGGAGGGATTATACGGTTAACGCAATCGCTTGACTACAAATTTTTTAATTTTTTTCTTGCATTTACCCCCTTGCTATGTATTATATTGCCGCTAACTTCCATACTCACGTCTACGAGATTAGCTGTGCTCTCCCAGACCAATCAAAACATTTTCACTGTTTCCCGTCTTAATGCAGAAGTCCGTCTGTTGTTGGAAAATGAAATGGGTGTCGTCTGGCTTATCGGAGAGATCTCCAATTTCTCAGCTCCGGTCTCGGGACACTGGTACCTCACTCTTAAAGATTCCCGTGCTCAAGTTAAATGTGCCATGTTCCGTGGTAACAATCGTCGCGTCACTTTCAAACCTGCCAACGGTAATCAAGTTTTAGTCAAAGCCCGCCTGTCTCTGTATGAGCCACGAGGTGACTACCAGCTTATTATCGAGAGTATGCAGCCGGAAGGTGATGGTCGTCTACAGCAAGAGTTCGAAGAGCTCAAGATGAAGCTGGCCGCAGAAGGTTTGTTTGCCCAGACAAACAAGCTCACCTTGCCTGAGCACCCGAAATGCGTTGGTGTCATCACTTCCAAAACCGGAGCCGCACTTTACGATATTCTTGATGTGTTAAAACGTCGTGATCCTTCGCTTCCGGTTGTGATATACCCAACCATGGTTCAGGGAGAAGATGCTGCCATACAGATTGCTCAGGCGATCGGCCGTGCTAACAGCCGCAATGAATGTGATGTATTGATTGTCGGTCGTGGCGGTGGCTCTTTAGAGGACTTATGGTGCTTTAATAATGAGATACTTGCACGTACGATCGTGGCTAGCCAGATTCCGATCATCAGTGCTGTTGGACACGAAGTCGATGTGACCATTGCCGACTTTGTTGCTGATGTACGGGCTCCAACACCTTCGGCAGCCGCTGAACTGGTAAGCCGTGACAACAGCCATAAAGACCAGGCTCTCATTACCCGCCAGCATAAGCTAGCCAGCGCAATGCGTTACTACTTAGCGACACAAAGGCAACAAAGCACAAAACTGCTCCACCGTTTAGAACGTCAGCATCCAAACTATCAGCTACAACGTCAGTCTCAGCAACTCGACGAGCTGGATACACGTCTGCGAAGAGCAATGCAGCGATTTATTGATACCCGCCAACAAGCGGTTGAGCGCAAACATTATCGTCTGCAGTTAAACTCTCCTGTAAAGCAATTAGCTGAGCAGAAATCGAAGTTAGAACGTGCAGAACAAAAGCTAATGGATGCGATGGATCGTAAGTTACTAACCATGCGTCACCAACTGGCTATTGCCGCAGAAAAGCTAGATACGGTCAGCCCTCTTGCCACCTTGAAGCGTGGCTATTCGATCACCCAGACTGAGCAAGGCAAAGTGATTACTCAGGCTGAAGAGGTGAAAACGGGCGACCTGTTAGTCACCCGTTTAGCCGATGGCGAGATTCGTTCTACTGTTAACTGATCTTTTGAAACTCAAACCGAACCCTGGATTTTGATTTGAGTTCATTGCAGGTATTGCAGAAGTAATTCGCGGCTCCACAAGCCTGAAGTTTTTCTAGCTCAGCATCGCAATCAGGACAAAACCCTACCTTTCTGAAATCCGAGTCGCACTGATTACAGTGATACTGACCCGTCCACTCTAATTCGACGTTACAAGTCGGACAGATGTTCTGTTGCATTTTACTTCCACCTTTCAAATTACTTTTATCTAGTTTATCTCGTTGAATTGCTCGATAACGTTGATCCGCGTCACTTTAGCCTGTTTACAGTTATATAGGACTTGGTTAAAAAGATCTTACCCTGATCATCGGATAATTCCCTTTTGATCAGCGATCACCCTCTAAAAGAATATTTATATCACCACATACCGAAAGCATAAGTTACATGTTCTGCATTTCAATTTAAAACAGACAATAAACCTGAACGTAAGTGAAAAATCATTCAAGCTCAGAATTTCACAAAAAGATCTAACTTCCTGTATTAGGTTTTACTTCGGTGTGCATTTCAATAATCTGAGGGCCTTGCTCGATAAATGATACCAGTATAGATTCGAACTCACCTAAGCGGTTCGCATGCGTTCCGCCACAAGGGATAACCGCAATGTCGCCCTCCCCTAAATCACATTTCCAATAACGGGAATCGGTAAGACTTTCGCCTTGGCACTCGATAATGATCGCCTCATCACGCAGCAACCATTCTTCTAACTGAGCATTTACCTTATGTTCTATCTCAACAAGGTCAGACAACATATCTGCGCTGTTTAAACCTCTTTTACGGAGTGTTTTACCTAAACGGTAGGTATCCAGACATTTATCAGGCGTCACAAAACTACTCTCCTGAGCATAGCTGTTGAAGTCATAGTTGCCATGAGGGTCTTTGCGATCGGCATCTTTACGCCAATACGCTTCGGCCAGAACTTTATTTAGGGCTAAGTAGGCCAAATGCCCTGCACTATGGCCGCGGCTCAGTGCAAGCTGATAGGTTTTGTCGACTTGCAAGGTGACCGTAGTTCCAGACTTCAGAGATTCTGTTCTTGGTAATACATGCACTACAACAAACGCCCAACCTTCTGTATCCCGTTTTACAGGAATTGTCGTTCCGACATACAGTATATTGGTAGCTTGCTCCACAGCTCCAACCTGACAGTCGATCACCTCAACCGTTTCTCCGTTTACCTGAATAACGCCTTTATCTGCGGGGTGATCTGGCCAAATGTGACTTACCGGATGAAAAGGTGTTGCCTCTGTTACGACATAAGTCACTTCGTCGTTATGTTGAACAAATTGTACAGGAGATTCTAATTGCCATGTCTGATGACAGAAGCGGATTTTAGTCGCAGTTATAGTCATAGTTGCTGTTTAAGAGGTTTTGAAGTTAAAAAAATACCCAAGCAAAACTTGGGTATCCTGAACTCGATTATTTATTACGGTTTTTTACCGCAGACATCATACGTTTGCGTTTACGTTCCTGAGAAAGCGTAAGTTTGTTAGTGCGGTTCTCGTATGGGTTGTCACTGTTCTGGAAGTTAATACGGATTGGAGTACCCATGATTTCCAGAGACTTACGGAAGTAGTTCATCAGATAGCGCTTGTACGAATCTGGCAAATCGCGAACCATATTACCGTGAATCACCACAATTGGTGGATTGTAACCACCTGCGTGTGCGTATTTCAGCTTAATACGACGACCACGAACCATAGGTGGTTGGTGATCATCAACTGCCATTTTCATGATACGGGTCAGCACTGAAGTACCGACACGAGTCGTAGCAGACTTATACGCTTCCTGAATCGACTCAAACAAGTGGCCAACACCAGTGCCGTGCAATGCAGAGATAAAATGAATACGGGCAAAATCGACAAAGCCCAGACGGCGGTCCAGCTCTTTTTTCACGCTCTCTTTCACGTCGTTATCCAGACCATCCCACTTGTTCACGGCAAGGACGATAGAACGGCCAGCGTTCAGAGCAAAGCCAAGCAGGCTAAGATCCTGGTCTGAAATGTTTTCACGAGCGTCAATCACCAGCAAAACCACGTTAGCATCTTCGACTGCTTTTAACGTTTTAACAACCGAGAACTTTTCAACCGTTTCGTTAATACGACCACGACGACGGACACCAGCCGTATCGATAAGTACATATTCACGACCATCACGTTCCATAGGAATGTAGATAGAGTCACGGGTGGTACCAGGCATATCGTACACAACAACACGCTCTTCACCCAGAATACGGTTGGTCAGCGTAGATTTACCTACGTTCGGACGACCGATGATTGCAAGCTTGATTGGCTGATCTTGCAAACGCTGGAACTCTTGCTCCGCTTCTTCTTCGGTGTACTCATCATCCGCAATCTCAGCATCTTCAAATTCTGTCAGATCTTCGATCTCACCTTCTTCAGATTCGCTGGCAAGCAAATCGTCAAAGAACGGAGCCAGAGCACGCTCTAGAAGCGCAGTTACGCCACGGCCATGAGCAGCAGCAATCTGGTACATGTCGTCGACACCTAACTGCCAAAAGTCGGCACAAGCAGCATCAGCATCGATACCATCAATTTTGTTAACTACCAGCATTGCTGGCTTTTCAATTTTACGCAGATGCGCGGCAATGGCTTCGTCAGCAGACGTAAGGCCAGCACGACCGTCAACAAGAAACAGCACTACGTCTGCTTCATCAATGGCTGCCAGCGACTGCTGCGCCATTTTTGTTTCCACACCTTCTTCTGTGCCATCAATACCACCGGTATCAATCACAATAAACTCGTGCTCTTCGCCAAGTCGAGCCTGGCCATATTTACGGTCTCGCGTCAGGCCAGGAAAGTCCGCAACCAACGCGTCACGAGTACGGGTTAATCGGTTAAATAGTGTAGATTTACCTACGTTCGGACGCCCAACAAGGGCCACAACAGGTACCATAACAACCTCTACAATAATCTTTCTTCTGTAGTTATAGGTAACGACTTGCTCAATGCCAAATCAAACCAGCTTTTTACCTATAACCACGTCAGGAATAACTGTTAATAAATAATTTCAAACAACAAAACGGCTCCTAACTGTCACCAGCCAGGAGCCGAATGTGAATTATATCACGATATTATTCGTTAATGGTTAGTTTCTTTACATCGCCGTTACGTGTTGTAAGGACATAACCATCAGACAATAGTGTCGGGCCAACAGCAAAACCACTGTCATCAACATATTGCTGGGCGACAAAATCACCGGTTGAACGATCTATCCAATGCAAGTAGCCAAGAGTATCACCAACCACAACGTAGTTACCCACAACTACAGGTGCGGTAAGCTGGCGATGCTCTAACAAGTTGTTTGACCACAACTCGGTACCACTGCGAGCGTCAACGGCCACCACGTGATCTTTTTCAGTGATCACGAACAAACGACTGCCATCCGTTGCCATATCATTCGCCGATGAATAGTTACGCTTCCAGATCGGGTTAGCAGAACGAAGATCAACGGCAATCAGCTGACCATTAAAACCAACGGTAAAGAGAGTCCCGCCAAGCACAATCGGAGATGCATCGACATCAACCAGACGGTCAATCTCAGTAGCACCTTTTGGCGTACCTACTGGCTGTTGCCAGATAAGCTGTCCACGCTCGACAATTGCGGCTGCAAGTCGGCCATTCGCCGTCCCCCAGAAGACACCACCACCAATTGCAACTGGTGTACTGTCACCACGTAAAGTCAGGTTAGGTACTTCAGTGCTTAGCGCCCAGCGTTGTTCACCTGTGCTTTCGTTAAGAGCGACTAGCACCCCCCGGCTGGTATTGATAATGATCAGGCCAGAGTCAGCAACTGGCTTAGCCAGAACTTCACCACCAACCTTGACACGCCAGTTCACTTCACCTGTCTCCTGGGACAGAGAAATAACATCGCCGTTGTCAGAACCAATGTACAGGCTTCCGTAAGCGGCCGTGATACCACCTGAAAGTCGGGCAACAACACTCTCTTCGAGATCAACTTGCCATTGCGCTTTGCCATTCTCTGGATCAAGAGCTTTTACAATCCCATCACGGCTAGCAACAAATAACATATCATTAGCGTATACAGGCGACAGCTTAGAGAAGTAATGGCCTACACCATCACCAACTGATGTGCTCCACTCGGTTTTCGTAGTGAACTCACTATCGACCTGAGGTAGCGGCGCCATAACAATGGTATCTTCTTCGCTTGCACAGCCAGCAAGAATTCCCACAGTTAACACACCAAGCAAGGCTTTCTTAAAGACTCTTTTCATCCAATGCGGTCCTTATTTCGCCAGATCGTCCAATTTCATTTGTAGTGTCGGGCTTGCATCTGCTGCTTGATGCGCTTCAGTGTAGGCAGCATAAGCCGAATCCTTGTCACCCTGACGAAGTGCAATATCACCGCGAAGTTCTGCGATACGGCCATTCCATGCTGCATCGGTAACTTTACTTAGTTCTGAGGTTGCAGCATCGAAATTACCCAACTCAGCTTCAATACGAGCAATACGGTAACTGATTAGTGGAGACAATGCGGCATCTTTAGTGCTGGTTTGAGCCCATTTAAGTTGCTCAAGCGCTGCTGTCAGGTCTTCTGCTTCAACTTGCGCTTTGGCTAATTGCAGGGCTGCCAATACTGAATATTCTTTAACTTGGCTTGAGTCGATAAAGGCCTGAACTTCAGTTTGAGCGTCGACACCGTTTTCCTGCAGAGCAGTAATGGCTGTCGTGTAGTTTTGCGAAGCCGCTTCACTCGCCTGAATTACCGAATCCTGGTAGTAACGCCAACCAAATAAACCACCTAAACCAACAACTGCACCAATGATCACGGCTTTACCGTTCTCTTTCCACCAGTCTTTAATGGCTTCAACTTGTTGTTCTTCAGTATCGTAAAGTTCCACTTCCTGTCCTCTTAAAACATGTAAATGGCAGCTTAGCTGCCATTGTTCCTATTTCGTTGAAAGGCTCCGCATTTGGGAGCCTTAGATAACGAATCAGGATAAAGTTACTAGCTTACTAAAAGACTTAGATAAGCGCTGCGATCTTTTCAGCAACTTCTGCCTGGTTGTAAGTCTCTTGCTCACCACCAGCCAAGTCTTTCAGTACAACGGTGTTATCCGCAACCTCGTTCTCACCCAGAACCAATGCTACAACAGCACCGACTTTATCTGCGCGTTTAAACTGTTTCTTGAAGTTACCGCCACCAAAGTGATTCATCACACGAACGCCTGGTACTTCTTCACGAAGCTGCTCAGCAAGTTTCATTCCGGCCATCATGGTGCCTTCGCCGGCCGTGACTACGTAAACATCTACAGAGCGGCGTACTTCTGTCAGCTCCAAAGTTTCAAGCATCAATACCAGACGCTCTAGACCCATCGCAAAACCAACCGCAGGCGTCGCTTTACCGCCAAGCTGCTCGACCAGACCATCGTAGCGACCACCACCACATACCGTACCCTGAGAACCTAAGCTTTCAGTGATCCACTCGAAAACAGTACGGTTGTAGTAGTCCAGACCACGAACAAGGCGTTCATTAACAGTGTATTCGATACCCGCAGCATCAAGAAGTTCACAAAGACCTGCAAAATGTTGCTTAGAATCATCATCTAAGTAATCAGAAAGGCGAGGTGCATCACCTAAAATATTCTGAACATCTGGGTTTTTACTGTCCAGTACTCGCAGAGGGTTAGTGTGCATACGACGTTTGCAATCGTCATCCAGTACATCGATATGTTGTTCCAGAAACGCCACTAAAGCTTCATTATAGTTTGCACGAGCTTCAGGCGAACCAATTGAGTTCAACTCAAGACGAACATGCTTATCGATGCTAAGTTCACGCCACAGACGAGCGGTCATCATAATAAGTTCAGCATCTACGTCAGGACCATTCAGGCCAAATACTTCCACGCCACACTGGTGGAACTGACGGTAACGGCCTTTCTGAGGACGCTCGTGACGGAACATCGGGCCCATGTACCAGACACGCTGTTCCTGGTTGTACAACAAACCATTTTCGATACCGGCACGTACACAGCCAGCAGTCCCTTCAGGACGAAGCGTCAGGCTATCGCCATTGCGATCTTCGAACGTGTACATCTCTTTCGAAACCACGTCTGTCTCTTCACCAACAGCTCGGCTGAACAGATGGGTCATCTCAACGATTGGCATACGCATTTCGTTGTAACCGTATGCGCTAATTACATTTTTCACTGCGTTTTCTAGTTTCTGCCACAGTGGCGATTGAGTTGGGAGGCAGTCGTTCATGCCTCGAATTGCTTGAATTGTTTTTGCCACAATACTGTCCGTAATTCTCGTTGAGATTAATCTTGTACTTTTACTTCGATACGATTTTCATTGTCCATCATGGACGCTTTCGCACGGATTTTAGCTTCTAGCTGATCTACAAGATCATTGTTATCAAAGCGCTCTTTCTGGCGTTTACCATCTTCATAAAAAGCACTCTTCTTATTACTGCCTGCCAGACCTAGATGAGAAACCTCTGCTTCACCAGGACCGTTTACCACACAGCCGATAATCGACACATCCATCGGAGTAATGATGTCTTCTAAGCGCTCTTCAAGTGCGTTTACAGTACCGATTACATCGAATTCCTGACGTGAACAACTCGGACACGCAATGAAGTTAATACCGCGTGAACGAATACGCAGAGACTTCAGAATATCGAAACCTACCTTGATCTCTTCTACAGGGTCCGCAGCAAGAGAAATACGCAAGGTGTCGCCAATCCCTTCGGCCAGAAGCATACCTAAGCCAACTGAAGATTTGACTGCTCCAGCACGCGCCCCGCCGGCTTCTGTAATTCCTAAATGCAGAGGCTGGTCGATTTTCTTAGCTAGAAGCCTGTATGAATCTACCGCAAGAAAAACATCTGATGCTTTAACGCTCACTTTGAACTGGTCAAAGTTAAGGCGGTCAAGGTGATCCACGTGACGCATTGCCGATTCAACTAAAGCTTCCGGAGTCGGCTCACCATATTTCATCTGCAGATCTTTTTCTAAAGAACCGCCATTGACGCCAATACGGATCGGTATGTTTTTATCACGGGCGCAATCAACAACCGAGCGAATACGCTCTTCGTTACCGATATTTCCTGGGTTAATGCGTAAACAATCAACACCATACTCAGCCACTTTTAGTGCAATGCGGTAATCAAAGTGAATATCCGCAACCAAAGGAACTGACACTTGCTGTTTGATCTGTTTAAACGCTTCAGCAGCATCCATCGTAGGTACAGAAACACGTACGATGTCTGCACCAACTTTTTCTAGTGCCCGGATTTGTGCGACTGTCGCTTCCACGTCAGTCGTGCGAGTGTTGGTCATTGACTGTACAGCAATTGGCGCACCATCACCAATTGGTACATCACCCACATAAATACGCGTCGATTTACGACGAATAATAGGAGATTCGTGTTGCATAATTTTTTTATAACGGTAAAGTGAATCTAGCGACTTTGCCTGAAGTATACCCAGAAAGGTCAACAGGTTCACTCGCAAATGTCATTGTCACCCCTTCCGGAGCGCCCAATATCACATTAAATGGTGCTTTTCCGGTAAGTTCGACATCCTGCCCTGGCTTACGAGTGCCAGTTACTAGTGTTCTGCCGTTGGCGTCTTTAACCTGAATCCAACAATCTGATTGAAACTTCATTGTTAGCAGAGTCATGCCTTTTGGTACGACAACTGCCGGCTCTTCCACAACCGGAGCCTCTTCAATAACAGCGACAGGTTCTTCAGCTTCTTCCAAGGTCTCACTGGCAGCAATCTCATCACCAAGCTCTGGTAAAGCGTCAGTTTCCGGTGAAGTATCCAAGCTCTCATCTACTTCCGGGGTTTGAGCTGCAGTCATACTCTCTTCTGATTTACCTGCGATCAGATCATCTGTACTCATGTTATCGATTTCGACCAACTCTTCTGCACTAGGGCTAGGCGCTTCTATATCCGTGTCTGTCACAACTTGGGAAAGACTATTTTCCTGTTGATTCTGCCACCACCAAGCTGCGGAAATACCGGTAATAACTATCGCGATAATCCAGGTCAGCAGCATAATGCGGCTATTATGCTTTTCATGTTTTGTTTTGCGAGAAAAGCTCTGCATTTCGACATCTTCAGCTTTAGGCTTTATGTCAGCTGTTTGCTCTAGTGCGGATAGCACTATTTTTTCGTCAAGTCCGACAACTTTTGCGTAAGAACGCAAATAACCACGGGTAAACGTCGTCACTTGCTTAGAATCGAATCGGTTGTTTTCTATGTCTTCAATAACAGAAACGCGAAGTCTCAGACGATCAGCTACTTGCTTCTGAGTCATGCCTTGAGATTCGCGTTTATTCTTTAACAAGGTACCCGCTGCAATAGACAGCGGTACTTCGTTGGTATTTTCGTGGTCTGTCATAATGGTGTTTTAGTCTGCTTTAGTCATTAACACGGCTACTCATGTTCGTTCTTTGCTTCATCCTAAATTAAAGCTAGGTAGTCTGATCGTGTTAACCAAAATAATAATTTTAAGAAATTCTCGGCACTTGGAGTATGGATACCCGTTTTACAACAATCGGCAAAGCGTAATGAAAGAAAAGAGCGGAGAATTCTCGATGTTGTGGTACCTGCTATGTAATATGATAAGCGAATGCATAACAAAGATAAAAACTCTTTACGCCCAAACTAACAGATTACTCAAGCTTTTGTCCAAACTTTGACACTGTAATTCGAAATTCTACGCAATTCCACTATTCAAATAGGGTTACCAACTGATCACCTGAAATAAGTAATTCCGCGAACGTTGTGTATAAAAACGAGTCACTATGCATCGCTTATACTGAAAGCATTTGCGTATCATAAGTTCAGTAAACAAAATAGCCAGAGCAAATGGCTCTGGCTATTATAAATTTTCACTCAATTTACACGGCTTTGACTTCAATAGTCTCCGCACCACGTGCCGCTTTTAATGCAGCAGTACGCTTAGTCCGGTCTATAACATCACCAACTAACTGACCACACGCAGCATCAATATCGTCACCGCGGGTCTTGCGTACGGTTACCGTGTGCTCATACTGCATGAGCGTTTTCTGGAAACGGTCAATACGGGAGTTACTTGGTTTCTTGTACGGTGATCCTGGGTACGGGTTGAACGGAATCAAGTTGATCTTACATGGCGTATCTTTCATTAGCTCTGCTAACTCCCGCGCATGGTCCATATCATCATTCACATGATCAAGTAGTACATACTCTACTGTCACTTTGCCACGGTTTGCATTAGAAGATGCAATATAACGACGCACTGATGCCAGAAAATCCTGAATGTCCCAACGGTCATTGATTGGCATAATTTCACTGCGTAACTTATCGTTTGGCGCATGAAGTGAAATGGCTAACGCCACGTCGATTTTACCCGTCATTTGATCAAGACCTGATACGACACCCGATGTAGACACAGTTACACGGCGCTTAGATAGACCAAAGCCCAGATCATCCAGCATGATTTCCAGAGCAGGGATCAGGTTTTTCATGTTAAGTAACGGTTCACCCATCCCCATCATTACTACGTTAGTAATCGGACGACGACCAGTCTCTTTCTCCAAACCGACTTCACGTGCTGCGCGCCATACCTGACCGATGATTTCGGAAACCTTTAGGTTACGGTTAAAGCCTTGCTGAGCCGTTGAACAGAATTTACATTCCAGAGCACATCCCACCTGAGAAGAGACACACAATGTTGCGCGATCATCTTCAGGGATGTAAACCGTTTCCACATCCTGGTCACCAACCTTCATCGCCCACTTAATAGTGCCGTCAGAAGAGTGCTGAGCTTCCGCAACAACGGGGGCTTTGATTTCACACTTATGCTGCAGTTTCTCACGTAACTTCTTATTGATGTTCGTCATGTTGTCGAAGTCATCAACACCGAAATGGTAGATCCACTTCATAACCTGATCGGCACGAAACGCTTTTTCGCCGAGTTCTTCTGCGAAAAACTGACGCATGCCTTTGCGATCAAAGTCGAGTAGATTGATTTTTTCAGTGGTCATATTACCTCTCAATGACTGAAACAAGAATAAGGGCGCGAATTGTACAGCCTTTATGCAGCTACAACAAGGGTTGTAAAACCTTGAGTTTGCTAAGGCATTAAAATCATAGCGATTAAAATTTAAACAATTTTAATCTAAGAGAATTTAGGGTGGGTAGATAATAAAAGCCCCGGGAATCTCCGGGGCTTACTATCTTTACGAGCACATGCTAATACAAGATTAACGTGGGCAAATCTCTGACTCAGGAAAGAAGAACTCAATCTCACGAGCCGCAGATTCCGGGCTATCGGAGCCATGTACAGAATTGTGGCGCATGCTTAATGCGTAATCGCAGCGAAGCGTACCACATGCAGCTTCTTCCGGGTTTGTTTTACCCATCAGTTCTCGGTAACGTGCAATCGCATTTTCACCCTCAAGAACCTGAACCATAATTGGTCCGGAGGTCATAAACTCTTTCAGAGGTTCGAAGAACTCTTTACCTTCATGTTCCGCGTAAAAACCGCTCGCCTGCTCTTCCGTCAGGTGAACCATTTTTGCCGCTATAATACGTAGTCCAGCCTTCTCAATGCGGTTGTAGATTTCACCGATCAGGTTTCTTTCCACTGCGTCAGGCTTAACAATTGAAAACGTTCTTTCCAGAGCCATAAGGTTTCCTTTTTTGTACTTGTAATAATAGTGATTAAAAGTGACTTACTTGACTATGGCAGTACCTGACAATAAGGCGCTGCCATAAAAGTTATTTGTCTGCTTGCTCGTTAAGAAGACGGGCAAGAGTGCGAACACCCATACCGGTTGCACCCGCAGCCCATTTCTCAGAAGCTGCTTTGCGGTACGTACCAGCACAGTCAAAGTGTAACCAGCCTTTCTTGTAATCTTCGACAAAGTAAGACAGGAATGCCGCAGCCGTACTTGCACCTGGAGTGTAGTCACCGGAGCTGATGTTCGACAGATCCGCAAAGTTTGATGGCAGCATACCACGGTGGAAATCAGCAAGAGGCAGTGGCCACAGACCCTCTTTCTCCTGATTTGCCGCAGTCAGAGCTTGGTGTGCAAGCTCGTCGTCGAAGCTCATTAACGCATGGTAATCATTACCTAACGCGTTTTTCGCAGCACCAGTTAGGGTAGCGCAGTCGATAATTAATTCTGGCTTTTGCTCACTTGAGTAAATAAGACCATCCGCCAATACCAAACGACCTTCCGCATCGGTATTCATGATCTCTACGGTCGTACCGTTTTTGTATGTAATGATATCGCCAAGCTTAAGCGCACGGCCGGAAATCATGTTCTCTGCACAACAAAGGATCAGTTTTACACGCTTGTTTAAACCGCGCTGGATAGCTAAGCCCAGACCACCGGTAATCGTGCCTGCACCACCCATATCCGCTTTCATCGCACTCATAAAGTTAGAAGGCTTCAGGCTGTAGCCGCCCGAATCAAAAGTAATTCCTTTACCTACTAAACATGCGAACACTGGCGCGTTTTCATCACCTGTCGGGTTATAGTCTAGTTGCAGCATTGCGGACGTACGCTCAGAGCCACGACCAACCGCATAGATACCTTCCCAGCCTTCGGTTAACAGATCTTTATCTTTAACAATACGAGCGGTAACAGTACCTTCCGGTGCAACAGATTTGATGAATTCAGCTGCCATAGTCGCTAACTGACGAGGTGCAACTTCTTCTGCAGTTTTATTGATAACATCTCGCGTGAAATCAGTCGCTACGATACGCGCCTGAAGCTCTGCCTGATCTTCTTCCGGCAGTGATGCCCACTCTAGCAGGCCATGTTTTTTCGGATTACGGTAACCTTGATGGAAAGCCCAGATGCTTTCCAGATCCCAGTTATCACCAGAAAGCAGAATCGAATGAATACCCTGGCCATCTAGCTGACGAGCTGCACGCTGAATTGCGCCAAGATCATGGCCTTCACCTAAATGAATTGTCGTTCCGTTTTCTGAAAACGAAAGTAAGGCTTTTTCACCCCAATGTGGAGCAGCGGAATCTTGGCTTAAAAATACAGACATCTGTGTAGACATGGTTTCTCCTGTCTTATAACGGCGCCGTCTACGCCGCTTCTTTTTTAATAACTTACGGATGTTAGCATTATGTAGGGCAAAAATGTCAACTTGATAAAAAAACGGACCTAAGGGTCCGCTTTTTTTAGTAAGAATTGTTAACTCAGCTGCGTTTTACAACCGAATCGAGCATTAGTCAGCTTCGTCCATCCAGCACATGATGACCGCTTCAAGAATCTTTTCATTGCAATGGTTTGGTTCATCGTCAAACTCATCTAATTCCATGATCCATTGATGAAGGTCGGTAAAGCGCACGGTTTGCGGATCGATGTCTGGAAACTTGTCACAAAGTTCGATTGCGATATCGCGAGAATCTGTCCATTTCATTGCTCATCTTCCTTTTCTTCATCTCCACTTTAGGGAGACTATATTAATGATCTTCTGAAGCGTGGTTTAGCGTGTATTTTGGAATCTCAACAACCAGGTCTTCGTCGGCTACTTTCGCCTGACAGCCAAGGCGAGATTCAGGCTCTAAACCCCATGCTTTATCCAGCATGTCATCTTCAAGCTCCTCACTCTCTTCAAGGGAGTCAAAACCTTCGCGAATGATCACGTGGCAAGTGGTACAGGCACATGACTTTTCACACGCGTGTTCAATACCAATGCCATTCTTCAACGCTACGTCCAGAACAGTTTCACCAGTATTTGCTTCCAGCACTGCACCCTCAGGGCACAAATCTGCGTGTGGTAATACTATAATCTTAGGCATACTACTTATCTCTTATATATCGTCTACTGATTGACCTGACAGTGCAGCTCGAATCGATTTATCCATACGGCGTGATGCAAAGTCTTGGCTCGCTTTATCGGTATCTTTAATGCCCTGCTCAATCGCATCCGCATTATCGCCATTACGCAGCTCAATCAGTGCTTCAATTGATTTTACCAGATTTTGTTTCTCTTGCTCTGACAGTAAATCATCACCATCAGCTTGCATTGCAGCAATTAAACCTTCAATCACACGATCCGCTTCAACGCGTTGTTCAGCTAAAGCACGTGCTTGCATGTCTTCTTTTGCGTGAGTCATCGAGTCACGCAGCATGTCAGCGACTTCGTTATCACTCAGACCATACGAAGGCTTAACCTGGATCTCAGACTGCACGCCGGTGCTCTTTTCCATTGCAGTAACAGACAGCAGTCCATCGGCATCCACCTGGTATGTTACACGGATATGCGCCGCACCAGCTGCCATTGGTGGAATGCCTTTGAGAGAGAAGCGAGCCAAAGAACGGCAATCATCGACCATTTCACGCTCACCTTGCACAACGTGTACACTCATCGCGGTTTGACCGTCTTTGAATGTGGTAAATTCTTGTGCGCGAGCAACAGGAATCGTCGTGTTACGCGGAATGATTTTTTCAACCAAACCACCCATGGTTTCAATGCCAAGTGATAATGGAATCACGTCAAGCAGTAACATTTCCGAATCCGGCTTGTTGCCCGCCAGAATATCCGCTTGGATACCCGCACCAATCGCGACCACTTCATCTGGATTAATACTTGTCAGTGGCATGCGGCCAAAGAATTCGCCAACCATTTCACGTACTAACAGAGTACGTGTTGAACCACCAACCATCACCACTTCAAGCACATCTTCTGCATCAACGTCCGCGTCTTTCAGTGCGCGGCGACAAGACATCAGTGTTTTCTTCACTAGCGGACGGATAAGATCCTCAAACTGATCACGGGTAACCGTACCTTTCCAGCCAAATACGTCAACTTCTACGCTGTCTTGCTCAGAAAATGCGATCTTTGTTGCGGTAGCGATGTTCAGTAGTACGCGATTTTGCTCTGCAGAAAGCTGAGTATTCAAACCCGCTTGCTCCATCAGGAACTCAGCAAACAGATGGTCAAAATCATCACCGCCTAACGCTGAATCACCACCAGTTGCCAATACTTCAAAGACACCCTTAGACAGACGCAAGATTGAGATATCAAACGTACCACCGCCCAAATCGTAAACCGCTATCACGCCTTCTTGCCCGGAATCCAGACCATAAGCGATCGCAGCTGCAGTCGGTTCGTTCAGAAGACGAAGAACATGCAGGCCAGCTAACTTGGCGGCATCTTTGGTGCCTGCACGTTGTGCGTCATCAAAGTACGCTGGAACGGTAATTACAACACCTGCTAGGTCGCCGCCCAATGTTTCTTCAGCGCGTTTCCCAAGCACCTTCAGTATCTCTGCTGATACTTCAATTGGGTTTTTGTCGCCTTGAGCAGTTTGTAGAACCGGTAAGCCGTTATCGCTCTCTTTAAACTGGTAAGGTAATGATGGATAGCGAGACTGAATGTCTTTCAGTGAGCGGCCGATCAAACGTTTTACTGAGATTATCGTATTTTCTGGTTCGAACTCGGCTTTCGCTTTTGCGTCATCACCGACAATGATTGATTCTGCCGAATAGTTAACCACTGAAGGCAGAATGCTGCAGCCCTGCTCATCCAGTAATGTAGTTGCATCGCCACTGCGTACGGAAGCAACCAATGAGTTGGTCGTACCTAAGTCGATACCCGCTGCCAACTTATGCTCATGAGGTGCCGAGCTTTGACCCGGTTCTGCGATTTGAAGTAATGCCATGATTGGTCCTTGTAACGCTGACTAGCCGAGGAGCTTGTCTTCAGCCAGCTCAATTTCGTGCTTTAGCTTGGCAATAAATTTCAGCTTACGAACTCGGTCTGCGGCTTCTGCCCAAAGACCGTCATCAAGCTCTTGCTCGACGTTTGCCAAATGCTGCTTGTACATTTTGCTGACCTTAGAGTCGAAGTCAAAAAGCGCTGATTCAGGATCAGAGCTGCCAGCAATTTCTTCCAGTTCTTCACGTAGTTCCATCTGTTCCATCAGGAACATCGGATCTTGCATAGTTTGTTGTTCGCCACGAATTTCCGTTCCCTGCTCTGCCAAGATGTACTCCGCGCGAGAGATCGGATTTTTCAGAACCTGATAAGCATCGTTAATCTGCGCTGCTTTTTGTACTGCCATCAAGCGGTCGCGTTCAGACGCCGTCGCAAAGTTATCTGGGTGGAAACGTTTTTGTAGTTCTCGGAACTGAGAAGAAAGAAGGCTACCATCCAGCTGAAACTGACTTGGTAGCCCAAATAATTCAAAGTGATTCATTAAGTTCGGGTCCTAGTAAAGCCTTCCGGACTCGGTTGCCCAGAAGGACAATCAATTAGACGTTGAAGCTTTCACCACAACCACATTCACTTTTTGCGTTCGGGTTGTTGAACTCAAAACCTTCATTCAACCCTTCCTTCACGTAATCCAATTCGGTACCGTCTAAGTACACCAAGCTTTTTTTATCGATGATAATTTTTACCCCTGAAAGGTCAAAAACTTCATCTTCAGCTTCGTTTAGCTCGTCAACAAACTCAAGTACATACGCCATGCCGGAACAGCCAGTCGTCTTCACTCCAAGACGTAAACCGATACCTTTGCCTCGGTTATCCAGGAATGCTTTTACGCGACTTGCCGCTGTTTCTGTCATTGTGATGGCCATACTGCACCTTAGTCTGTCTAAATTACGATTGGAATGGGAGCGTTAACGGCTCCCATTATATTACGGAATAATTATTCTTGGTGTTTTTTCTTGTAGTCTGCAACCGCTGCTTTGATTGCATCTTCAGCAAGAATTGAACAGTGAACTTTCACAGGTGGAAGTTCTAGCTCTTCTGCAATTTCAGAGTTCTTAATTGCAGCCGCTTCATCAATTGATTTGCCTTTTACCCACTCAGTTACCAGTGAGCTTGATGCGATTGCACTACCACAACCATACGTTTTGAACTTCGCATCTTCGATGATACCTTCCGGTGTCACTTTAATTTGCAGTTTCATAACGTCGCCACAAGCTGGTGCGCCAACCATGCCGCTACCTACTGATGGATCTTCTTTGTCAAATGAACCTACGTTACGTGGGTTCTCGTAGTGATCAATTACTTTTTCGCTGTATGCCATGATAAATTACCTCGAATCCTCTATTCTATCCCTGAGATTAATGATGAGCCCATTCAACTGTGCTCAAATCAACCCCTTCCTTGTACATATCCCATAGAGGAGACATGTCGCGTAGCTTAGTCACTGCAACGCGGATTTGTTCAATTGCGTAATCAATTTCTTCTTCTGTCGTGAAACGACCGAATGAGAAACGAACTGAGCTGTGAGCCAATTCATCGTCCATGCCAAGGGCACGTAAAACGTAAGATGGCTCTAGACTCGCAGAAGTACATGCACTACCAGATGATACCGCCAGGTCTTTAAGCGACATCAGCAGTGATTCACCTTCTACGAAAGCAAAACTGATGTTTAGGTTTTGTGGTACACGCTGCTCCAGATCACCGTTTACCGTTACCGCTTCAAGGTCTTTCACACCGTTAAGTAGACGGTTACGAAGCGCTAGTGCGTGATCGTAATCTTTCTGCATCTCTTCTTTTGCGATGCGGAAAGCTTCACCCATACCAACGATTTGGTGAGTTGCCAGCGTACCAGAGCGGAAACCACGCTCATGGCCGCCACCGTGCATCTGTGCTTCAAGGCGGATACGAGGCTTACGACGTACGTAAAGTGCACCGATACCTTTAGGACCGTAAATCTTGTGGGCTGATAGAGAAATCAAATCAACTTTCATTTCCTGAACGTCGATTGGCAACTTACCAGCAGACTGAGCTGCATCTACGTGGAATACGATTTTACGCTCACGACATAGCTCACCAATTGTTGTGATGTCTTGAATAACGCCAATCTCGTTGTTCACGTGCATGATAGAAACAAGCACTGTGTCATCACGCATTGCAGCTTTAAGTTTCTCTAGATCGATTAAGCCATTTGACTCGGGCTCTAGGTAAGTAACTTCAAAACCTTCGCGCTCTAACTGACGGCATGGGTCAAGAACCGCTTTATGTTCTGTTTTACACGTGATGATGTGTTTACCCTTTTTAGAGTAAAAGTGAGCTGCACCTTTGATTGCAAGGTTGTCAGACTCTGTCGCACCTGATGTAAATACGATCTCGCGTGGATCTGCATTTAGAAGGTCAGCAATTTGCTCACGAGCAGTATCTACTGCTTCTTCTGCCTGCCAGCCGTAACGGTGCGAACGAGACGCTGGGTTGCCAAATGTGCCATCCATTGTCATGTACTGAACCATTTTCTCAGCAACACGTGGATCAACTGGACATGTAGCGGAATAATCAAGATAAATCGGCAGTTTCATTCTCTACTCCAATGTAAAAAGCTGACCGCTAAGAGCGGACGTTTACACCGATGGGCGCGGCGGTTGTATTTTTGTTGGTAAACCCATTAGTCACCGCCAGATCAATGTCCTGACGGTCAGAAATTTGTAGTACTTCATTGTCAGTCATCAGCTCACCAAGAGTGATGTTATTCAAGAAGTCACTGATGCGAGAGCTTAAGTCACGCCATAGTGTATGTGTTAGGCAACGAGTCCCGCCCTGACAATCTCCTTTGCCCTGACATTTAGTTGCATCAACTGACTCGTCTACAGCCGCAATCACTGTTCCAATTGCGATGCTGTGTGCGTCTGTGCCTAGTCGGTAACCACCGCCTGGACCACGAACGCTGGCAACAAGGCCTGCTTTACGCAATTTAGAAAAAAGTTGCTCTAAGTAAGAAAGCGAGATTCCCTGACGTTCTGAAATATCAGCAAGAGGTACAGGGTTTTGTTGCGAATGCAGTGCCACATCCAGCATGGCTGTTACCGCATATCTTCCTTTAGATGTAAGTTTCATACCACACCGTATCCACATGGTTTGTAATGGTTATGATTTTTCCATACCCGAGTATTTTAGTCAAGTATTTATCTGACTATTTTACTCAGGTATTCATCCTTACATTAAAGGTGGTTATTAATCATTCAGCGCTTCTTCTCTATCGAGGTTAATATGCCTCTGAGAATGTTTAGCTCCTGAGCCTCTGGTCGTGCTCGTGAGAACAAACGTCGAAGCTTATTCATCACCTGGCCTGGCTGTTCTTTACTTATAAACTGGGTTTCCACGATGACCTTTTCAAGGTGTTCAAAGAACATTTCCAGCTCTTTATGTCGTGGATATTCCTCTTGCTCAGTAGCTGAAAACTGGCTTTGTTCTAGGTTAAGGTGTGCGACACGAACTTCATAGCTCAGCGTCTGAACCGCCATAGCCAAGTTAAGAGAGCTGTATTCTGGATTCGCCGGAATACATACATGGTAATGACACTTTTGTAGCTCTTCGTTTGTTAAGCCAGTTCTTTCACGTCCAAATACCAGCGCTACTGGATGATTTCGCCCCTCGACTGCGAACTTTTCGCCACACTCACGTGGCTCCAGCATCGGCCATTCAAGAGTACGTGAGCGCGCACTGGAACCTACCACCAGACCACAGTCTGAAATCGCTTCTTCTAGTGTGCTGACAATTGTTGCGTTTTGAGCAATATCACTGGCACCAGCAGCTAACGCTATTGCTTGGTCATCTACTTCACACTGCGGATCGACCAATACAAGTTGGCTTAACCCCATGACTTTCATTGCTCGGGCTGCTGAGCCGATATTGCCAGAATGAGAGGTACCGACGAGTACGATTTTTACTTGATCCAACATCTGTGATTGCTACCTGATTAAAAACCGCAGGATATTAACATAATTTTTTAACACACCCTAGAGTGAAGCTGTGCACTATTCGCATTCTCGTCAATTGATGTCGTATACCAATAACTAAAGAGGCTGGAACCATTGCATTTAGAACAAAAAATAACCACTTCCTTTTTCTTTTAACTTTGGTATACTCGCCGCCGCTTTAATTCGTTCTTTAACATCCGTTGGGAAAATCGTATGCATCCTATGCTAAACATTGCTATTCGCGCTGCGCGAAAAGCAGGCAATCATATTGCTAAATCATTAGAAAACACTGATAAAGTAGAATCTACACTTAAAGGCACTAATGACTTTGTCACTAACGTAGACAAAGAAGCAGAGTACATCATCATCGATACTATCAAGCAGTCTTACCCAGAGCACTGCATCGTTGCTGAAGAACAAGGTCTTATCGAAGGTAAAGATAAAGACGTACAATGGATCATCGACCCACTGGATGGCACTACTAACTTTGTAAAAGGTTACCCACACTTCGCTGTTTCTATCGCAGTTCGTATCAAAGGCAAAACTGAAGTTGCTTGTGTATATGACCCAATGCAGAACGAGCTATTCACTGCACAACGTGGTGCTGGTGCACAGCTAAACAGCGCACGTATTCGTGTGACTCCGCTTAAAGACCTTCAAGGTACTGTCCTTGCTACAGGTTTCCCATTCAAGCAAAAACAACACTCAGAGTCTTACATTAAGATCGTAGGTTCTCTATTTACAGAGTGTGCAGACTTCCGTCGTACTGGTTCTGCTGCGCTTGACCTTTGTTACGTAGCTGCAGGCCGTGTTGATGGTTACTTCGAGCTAGGTCTGAAGCCTTGGGATATGGCTGCTGGTGAGCTTATTGCTCGTGAAGCGGGCGCAATCCTGACTGACTTCGCTGGCGGTACTGATTACATGAAGTCTGGCAACATTGTTGCTTCTAGCGCACGTGGCGTGAAATCTATCCTTAAGCACATTCGCGAAAACGGCAACAGCGCGATCCTTAAGTAACAGATTCTTGAGTCATACTAGCCCGTCACGCTGATGACTTTTGAATAGCCCTGCTCTTTGAGCGGGGCTTTTTTTATTTTGAACAATCAGCTTTCTTGTAAAATCGGTCATAGTCAGCAAGTTGGTGTACCTTTACCTGCTTTACTCTCCACATTTGCTCAATTGACTCGAATTGCAAAGAGACGGTAACCGGTTGATAAATATCTCCAAAGCCATTAACTGAAAGGCAGCCTACTGAGCCATCTTTATACGTACTTTCAAAGTGCGATAGTTCTGTAATTAAGCTTGATGTAATTGACGATAAAAAGGGGAACTTGTAACCAAACTTAACTGGATGGGATTTAATCTCTTCTATTTCGTTGATAGTCAGGCCTGGTTGGGCAACTACGTTGATGACTTCATCATATTGCATTTTGTACAAGTTGTGCCTTATATCTGTATATATTTTGTAAAACTCGTTAGCAACAGATGTATTAGGCAATACAGTTAGGCACAGGATAGGAAAAGTTTTTTTAATCATGCTCGTTACGCTCCCGCTTCACGAAGAGCTTGATCAATTTTACTCGGTTTAAATCTGTACTTACATAAGCCCCATTCACACTTTTCGACAAGCTCTCGGATGTTGACTTGCCCCGTCACACCAAACGTTACAACTCCAAACAATGACACACTACCACTGTAAGTCAGGTTTCCGTCACTATGACTTTGAAACGTTACGGACACAGACTTTAGCTTTATCCCTAACTCCTCGACCATTTCTTTTGATACTTCAAATTTAGTAAAACCAAGCTCTCCCGACAGAGTTACTTTACCTGAATCATCAACCGCTAACTTAAATCGCTTCCCCCCAGTGACTAACTTGGTCGTTACTCCTTTGTTATACTTGTACAAAATCTCAATAAATTTCAAGAGCTGTACCTTAACCTCTGCTTGTCTTGACATTTTTCTCTCCACAAAATACCAAACATAGCCTCTGTCACTTATCCAATCAAAACATAGAGTTCCCCTCTAGGAACACTTCAAAGTAAATTGAAATTTATAAGTTTGTCAGACACAAAAAAACCGCTGATTGCTCAGCGGTTTTTAGTGTGAATCTTTCAAGCTGCCTATGGCATCTCGTCGAACTCTGCACCTTCTTTTTCTATTTGCGGTGGCATCAGGTGCTCTTTCTGGATACCCAGTTTTAGCGCAAGTGCTGATGCAACATAGATAGAAGAGTAAGTACCTACCGTAATACCAAGTAGCAATGCAGTTGCAAAGCCATGGATCATAGCACCGCCCTGAGCAAACAGCGCGATAACTACGAACAACGTGGTTCCGGATGTAATCAATGTACGGCTCAATGTCTGAGTGATTGAAGCATCCATGATTTCAGCCGGTTCACCTTTACGCATTTTTCGGAAGTTCTCACGGATACGGTCGAATACCACTATCGTATCGTTGAGCGAGTAACCAACCACCGTTAGCAATGCAGCCACGATAGTTAAGTCAACTTCAATTTGCATGAACGAGAATACACCCAGCGTAATAATGATATCGTGCGCCAGTGCCAGTACCGCACCCGCTGCAAGACGCCATTCAAATCGCATTGATACGTAGATCAGGATACAGATTAGCGATACTAAAATCGCAAGGCCACCCGCCTCTGTCAGCTCATCTCCAACGTTCGGACCAACGAACTCGATACGGCGCATTTCTACGCTTTCACCAGTACCAGTTTTAATAGCACTGATGATTTGATTACCCAGCGTTTCACCAGATACATCATCACGGGGACGAAGACGAACCATTACATCACGGGCACTACCAAAGTTCTGTACCGTTGCGTCACCAAAACCTTTTGAGTCCAGAGCAGTACGAATTTCTTCAAGATTAGCCGGCTTTTCAAAACCAACTTCAATCAGAGTACCACCGGTAAAATCCAGCCCCCAGTTCAGCCATTTGGTTGACAATGTGAAGATAGAAGCAGCAATCATTATAATTGAGAAAACGAATGCCACTTTCGACCAACGCATAAAGCCGATCGTTTTATCTGCTTTTAGAATTTGAAACATATTAATTCCCAGCCTTAGATCGACAATTTATCAACGCGCTTGCCACCATAAAGCAGGTTCACGATACAACGTGTACCTATAATGGCGGTGAACATTGAAGTTAAGATACCGATAGATAGCGTTACTGCGAAACCTTTCACAGCACCAGTACCTACCGCAAACAGGATGATTGCAGTGATAAGTGTTGTGATGTTCGCATCTGCAATGGTACTGAACGCGTTCGCGTAACCCTGGTGAATCGCTTGCTGCGGGTTTCGACCATCACGAAGTTCTTCACGGATACGCTCAAAGATCAGTACGTTTGCATCAACGGCCATACCGACGGTTAATACGATACCTGCGATACCCGGCAGCGTCATCGTCGCACCCGGGATCATCGACATCACACCGATAATCAGTACAAGGTTAGCCATCAGTGCAATGTTGGCAATCAGACCAAAACCACGGTAGTAAAGCAGAGTAAACAGCATTACTGCCACCATACCCCAGATACATGCCTGAATACCCATATCGATGTTTTGCTGACCCATTGACGGGCCGATTGTACGCTCTTCTACAATAGAGATTGGCGCAATCAGAGCACCTGCACGCAATAGTAGCGCAAGGTTATGAGCTTCTGCCGCAGAGTCGATACCTGTGATACGGAAGTTACGGCCTAGTGCAGACTGAATCGTTGCCTGGTTAATCACTTCTTCGTGCTTCGTCAGGATGACTTTGCCTTCAGGAGTTTTGCGTCCGCTGTCTTTGTACTCAGCAAACACCGTAGCCATCAGCTTACCGATGTTCTTCTTCGAGAACGCAGACATCTTGTTACCACCTTCGCTGTCTAGCGAGATGTTAACCTGAGGACGACCATATTCATCCACACTTGAGCTTGCATCCGTAATACTCGAACCACCAAGAATCACACGCTTTTTCAGAACAACAGGACGACCATCGCGATCTTTTTTGATTTCACTGCCAGCTGGTGCACGACCATTCGCTGCAGCTGATAAATCAGCTTTATCATCAACTTCGCGGAACTCCAGTGTTGCCGTAGCACCCAGAATTTCTTTTGCTCGCGCCGTGTCCTGAACGCCCGGAAGCTCAACCACAATGCGGCTAGCGCCTTGACGCTGTACAAGCGGTTCAGCTACGCCAAGTTCGTTTACACGGTTACGCAAAATAGTAATGTTCTGCTCTACCGCGTAGTTACGAATCTCTTGTAAACGCTGATCAGTGAAAGTCGCAACAAGTGAAAAACGACCATTAGAATCAGAATCAACAAAGTTCATGTCAGGGTGATTCTTTTCTAATGTACGCTTCGCTTCAGCCAGTTGCTCTTCGTTACGAAGTAACACTTCTACCGCTTCTTTACCAGAAGGACGAATAGCACGGTAACGGATCTTAGCGTCGCGAAGTTCGCTACGGAACGCTTCTTCTTGCTGACCAACCAGTTTTTCCATGGCAGCATCCATATCCACTTCCATCAGGAAGTGAACACCACCACGCAGGTCAAGACCCAGTTTAAGTGGAGATGCGCCAATCGCTTCTAGCCAGTCTGGAGTAGAAGGAGCAAGGTTAAGTGCAACAATGTTGTCGTTGCCTAACGCTTCGCTGATGACATCACGAGCACTAATTTGCGTATCAGTGTCGGTAAATCGGACAAGAATTGATCCATTCTCGAGAGCAATGGATTTATGAGAAAGTTGCTCTTTATCAAGAGCAGTAGTGACAGCATCCAGCGTTGACATATCTACAGAGGCGCCACGCGCCCCTGTAACTTGAATAGCCGGATCTTCACCGTAGATATTTGGAAGTGCGTATAGTGCAGCTGCGATGATCGCAAAAAGCACCATTAAGTACTTCCATAATGGGTAACGGTTTAGCACAGCGAGGACCCTTTAGCTGTTTTATAGAGACTTAAGCGTACCTTTAGGTAGCACTGCAGTGATGAAGTCTTTTTTGATTACAACTTCATTGTTCGCATTAAGCTCAATTGAAATGAAATCATTATCTTCAGCAATCTTGGTAATTTTACCTACCAGACCACCGCTTGTTAGAACTTCGTCACCTTTGCTCATAGAAGCCATTAGGTTCTTGTGCTCTTTTACACGTTTGCTTTGTGGGCGGTAAATCATAAAGTAAAAGATCACTGCGAACATGCCAAGCATGATTAGCATTTCAAAACCGCCGCCTGCTGGTGCGCCTTCTGCTGCTGCGTGAGCTTGAGAAATAAACATTGAAACATCCTCATTATATTTTATTGATAATCCAACAAGTTGGGCTTTTACCGTTGAGATTCAAGTCTGAAAGTGACTAATAGAGATCACTCTCTCAAAAATAACGTGCTTTAGCCTACTTTATTGGCAAAAGCCTCTGGCGACATGCCAGAGGCTATAATTTTTTAAGCTTTGCTTAGTGGTGGAACTTCACGATCACGGCGAGCGTAAAACTCTTCAACAAACTCATCAAAACGATCTTCATCAATCGCCTTACGAATACTTTCCATCAGACGCTGGTAGTAACGCAGGTTATGGATGGTGTTAAGACGCGCACCCAGAATCTCATTACAACGCTCTAAATGGTGAAGGTACGACTTGCTGTAATTTTGACAAGTGTAACAGTCACAGTGCGGATCCAGCGGTGTTGTATCCGTTTTATGTTTCGCATTACGGATCTTGATCACACCACCAGTAACAAACAAGTGGCCGTTACGTGCGTTACGCGTAGGCATTACACAGTCAAACATATCGATACCACGACGAACACCTTCAACTAGGTCTTCCGGTTTACCAACACCCATCAGGTAGCGAGGCTTATCTTCCGGAAGCTGCGGACACGTATGCTCAAGGATACGGTGCATGTCTTCCTTAGGTTCACCTACAGCAAGACCACCAACCGCATAACCATCAAAACCGATCTCTGTTAAACCTTTTACCGATACGTCACGAAGGTCTTCGTAAACACCACCCTGTACAATACCAAACAGGTTATTAGGGTTTTCCAACTTATCGAAGTGATCGCGAGAGCGCTGTGCCCAGCGCATTGACATTTCCATCGATTTTTTCGCTTCGTCGTGAGTCGCTGGGTATGGCGTACACTCGTCGAAGATCATTACGATGTCAGAACCCAGGTCTTTCTGGATTTCCATCGACTTTTCAGCGTCCATGAAAATCTTGTCACCATTTACTGGGTTACGGAAGTGTACACCTTCTTCAGTGATGGTACGCATTTTACCCAGGCTGAATACCTGGAAGCCGCCTGAATCGGTAAGAATAGGACCATGCCAGTTCATAAAGTCATGCAGGTCGCCATGCATTTTCATTACTTCCTGACCAGGGCGTAACCACAAGTGGAAAGTGTTACCTAGCAAGATTTCAGCGCCGGTACCTTTTACTTCTTCCGGCGTCATGCCCTTAACCGTACCGTATGTACCAACTGGCATAAACGCAGGTGTTTGCACAGTGCCACGTTCGAAAGTCAATTGACCACGACGTGCCGTACCGTTTTTCTTCTTAAGATCGAATTTTAATTTCACGATGCCTCCGGGTGTCAGAGAAACAGTCTGACGATATTTTCGGGGTTATCCCCATGAAGGAGCGGTCGCCTTTCCTTGCGAGAGACAAAGCAGAAGTTCTGCTTTATTTCCTAGCTTAATGCTAGCACTCGTAAATTGCCTTTTTTATTACTGCAAAAGACTTCAACCCTCGTCATCGGTAAACGAGATGTTTGAAGCCCCTATTAAAAATTATGCCGTTTTCTTCTTGATAAACATGGAATCACCATATGAGAAGAAGCGGTATTGATTATCTACCGCATGCTTATATGCGTTCATGGTGTTTTCGTAGCCTGCGAAAGCGCTCACCAACATAATCAAGGTTGATTCTGGAAGGTGGAAATTCGTGATCAAACAGTCCACCAGCTGATATTGGTAACCCGGGTAGATAAAGATTTCAGTATCGCCGAAGAATGGTACCAACTCTGTTCCCTTTTTCAGTGCATCTTGCGCTGCACTTTCTAACGAGCGAACCGATGTCGTACCAACAGCGATAATACGTCCACCACGGGCTTTGGTTGCATTGATAGCGTCCACAACTTCTTGCGGTACTTCTACATACTCTGCATGCATGTGGTGATCGTTGATGTTATCTACTTTAACCGGCTGGAACGTACCAGCACCAACATGCAGGGTAACATACGCAAACTCAGCACCTTTTGCTTTGATCTTGTCCAGTAACACATCATCAAAGTGCAGACCTGCCGTTGGCGCTGCGACGGCACCCGGCTTTTGGTTATAAACGGTCTGGTAACGCTCTTTATCTGCGTCTTCATCTGGGCGGTCAATGTATGGAGGCAGCGGCATGTGGCCGATTTCTTCCAGAATCTCTAGTACCGTCTTATCAGAGTCAAACTTCAGCTCAAATAGCGCATCGTGACGAGCTACCATTTCAGCCGAGTATTGGTCATTCTCGCCGACAATGATGGTCGTGCCTGGTTTAGGCGATTTTGAACAGCGGACATGCGCTAAAATACTCTTTTCGTCCAACATACGCTCGACCAGAACTTCCAGCTTACCGCCAGATTCTTTACGGCCAAACATACGTGCAGGAATAACACGGGTATTATTGAAAACCACCAGGTCACCCGGCTGAACTTGATCCAGCACATCAGTGAATGTGCCATCAACAATCTCACCAGTATTGCCATCCATTTGCAGTAGTCGGCTGGCTGTACGCTCCGGCTGAGGGTAGCGAGCGATAAGTTCATCTGGAAGGTCGAAATGGAAATCTGATACTTGCATGTTACTTGTCTTTTAAATGGTTCAAATCACGCCCGCGAGAGCGATAAAATTGCGACGAGTTTTTCGCAGCAGACTAGTATATGTTTAGATGCTGCAATAGCAAGTGAATACCCAGAATATAGCTGTAAAGCAGCTGTAAAGAGTGTAAAAAACAGTGAAATTTAAAAGTTTGCAGGCAATAAAAAAGCAGCCAAGTTCGCTGCTTTTACTGTTTCTGTGACTATTAGCAATCCAGATTGATTAACAAGCCTCAGAAATTCTGTCTTCTGCGCCATGCTAGTAACCCTAGCAGGGATAAGAAGCCAAGATTAAGACTGCCGCCACCATCACTTGTATCTCTGAAATTACAGTTATTGGTCGCAATTCCGTCATGACAGTAATCGTCATTCCCTTCTTGGATTTCTGTAATGAAGTCAGGAGCTATGATGTAGCTGCTCGGAGGCGATTCCGCGGTAATATACGACTGCACCCAATCATAATACTGACTGACTTTGGTATAAAAACTTGGAATGGTCAACGAACCACAGGTTGGCAAAATCAATGGCGCGCCACTAACGATGCCAATTTGTTTCCCGGTCGCAATATCAAGGAGCGGGCCACCACTGTCACCTTTACAATCAGAGTTGCCAAACTGAGTACTGCTTCCCTCTTCAAGAATGCTGTTAACGGTTGGAAGAGAACAAATTTTTGTAACATTTTCTCGAGAGTTAATCGCCCCGGGAAAACTGCTGCCAATTTCCAGACGTTCATAACATTTATCAATAGGAAGAAAACCAAGCGAGGTTGTTTTTAGTGTCGGAGATGCTTCTGCTGCCATTGGCGTTGTCGTTCCCCAGCCAAACACTTGTATATTGGCTGTACGCTGATTGGTCTCGTAGTTATCATCCCAGTCAGCGGCAAGCCGGGCTTCAATATCAATCATCTCTTCTTTCGTCGCCAAATCCGCAATTGCGACGTTGCTTACCGGACGAGTGAGATACAACAGTGCGATATCACTATCAAGAGCAGTTTGGATAGGCGTTATTTCCCCATCAACATCCACTTCTGCTTTCGCTATTCGAGTGTACTTTGGGTGGACGACCACATGAGACACGGAGTAATAATTGTCGATAGTTGTGTTATTGAGATCATGCGTTCTCGCAGTAATGGCAAGCTCCCCGGGAGAGGTGACGTAGTAGCTCGCTTCGTTTGTTCCTTCTCCCATCACGACACAGTGCGCTGCTGTCATCACCCACTGGTCAGTCACCATCGTACCGCCACAGATGGGAAACTCAGCCATATTACTAGCGCGAATTGATACACGATCAGCCGGATTGGTTTCCTCTTGCCCCAGAACAATCGCGTGCGCCGATTGCACACTTAACGCCGTTGCGACAATCGCTAATAGTTTTTTGTACATAGTCGTCTTCAGTTTATTAAGCCTGTGTTTATTTTCTTCGACAGCCTAAACAGACGACATCAGGCAAATAAAAATGTGCGATTCAACTCATTGGATTACATTCTGACCACATACCTTATCAGTAAAAAGTGCAAACTGACTCGCACAGAAAATGACATCCCTTAAGTGATAAAAACATAGATAGCCAGTAATTTTCGAATAGAAAACCTGCGTCTTAACACCGCGCCATTTTGTTGATGAAAAACGGGGTATCTCTCAGATATAGAGTCAAATATTTCCTATATTTAACTAAAGGACAACGCTACTGGAGGTCTCTATGATTAAGGTCGAAGATATGATGACTCGCCACCCTCATACTCTAACTCAGGCGCACACTTTACGTGATGCAAAAGAGATGATGGAAGCGCTAGATATTCGCCATATTCCGGTTGTTGACGCCAATAATCATTTACAAGGTTTGGTGACTCAACGCGACATTCTTGCCGCTCAAGAATCTAGCTTACACCCGGATGGGGCTGAACAATCTGTTACCCTCGATACGCCTCTCGAAAAAACGATGCATACCAACATCATGACCGCAGAGCCGCGAGCAGGCTTAAAAGAAAGCGCAATCTACATGCAAAAGCATAAAGTCGGTTGTCTGCCTGTGGTCAACAAAGGGCATTTGGTAGGAATCATTACTGATAGTGATTTCGTGACCATCGCAATTAATCTGCTTGAATTGCAAGAAGAAGCTGAACCAGAAGAAATTGAGTCAGACGAAGAAACACAATAACTACTTTGCTATCTCTTATGCCCAAGTAACCTCAAGATGCTCGGTTCAGCGAGAATGACTTGGGTATAGCTGAGCATATTGTAATGACACTGTTTTCAAAATAAAAAAGAGCGGCATTAATGCCGCTCAATGTGCCTACTGGCGTTGTTGTGGGAAATCTTGCCTTGCCAATTTAGAACTGGTCTTCTTCTGTCGATCCCGTTAGTGCTGTTACAGATGAGTTACCACCCTGAATTGTATTGGTCATTCTGTCGAAGTAACCTGTACCTACTTCTTGTTGGTGCGCTACAAATGTGTAACCCTTATCTGCAGCCTGGAACTCTGGACGCTGAACTTTCTCAACGTAATGACGCATACCTTCACCCTGAGCATAAGCGTGAGCCAGTTCAAACATGTTGAACCACATGTTGTGAATACCCGCCAGAGTAATGAACTGGTACTTGTAGCCCATGTCAGAAAGCTCTTGCTGGAATTTAGCAATAGTTTCTGCATCCAGATTTTTCTCCCAGTTGAATGATGGAGAACAGTTGTATGCTAGCAGTTGCTCTGGGTACTCTGCGTGAATAGCTTCTGCAAATTTACGCGCTTCTTCCAGACATGGCGTGGCTGTTTCGCACCAGATTAAATCTGCGTATGGCGCATAAGCTAGGCCACGCGAGATTGCCTGGTCAATACCAGCGCGTACTCGGTAGAAACCTTCCTGAGTACGCTCGCCTTCGATAAAGTCTTTATCATAAGGGTCACAATCTGATGTTAGCAGGTCTGCCGCGTTCGCATCTGTACGAGCAATAACAAGTGTTGTTGTACCGGCTACGTCTGCAGCCAAACGAGCAGCTACCAGTTTTTGAACCGCTTCCTGAGTCGGAACCAGTACTTTACCGCCCATGTGACCACACTTCTTAACTGATGCCAACTGGTCTTCAAAGTGAACGCCAGCAGCACCCGCTTCTATCATAGACTTCATCAGTTCGTATGCGTTTAATACGCCACCAAAGCCTGCTTCTGCGTCCGCTACGATTGGCAGGAAGTAATCAATACCGCCTTCATCTGACGGAGACTTACCACCCGCCCACTGAATTTGGTCAGCGCGGCGGAAAGAGTTGTTAATACGCTTAACAACAGAAGGAACAGAGTCTACAGGGTATAGCGACTGGTCTGGGTACATGGTTGATGCGGTATTGTTATCCGCAGCAACTTGCCACCCTGAAAGGTAAATCGCTTCGATACCTGCTTTAGCCTGTTGAACAGCCTGACCACCAGTCAGTGCGCCAAGACAGTTAACGTAGCCTTTTTTCGCACTACCGTTGACCAGTGACCACAGTTTGTCAGCACCACGTTGTGCAATTGTGTTTGCAGGAACCATAGAACCACGCAGTTCAACGACTTCCTCAGCAGTGTAAGTACGTTTCACGTTTTTCCAGCGTGGATTAGTTGCCCAGTCTTTTTCTAAAGCTTCAATTTGTTGGCGGCGAGTTAATGTCATTGTTCTATCCCTCTTTATAATTTGCACTTTATGTGTGTGCGTTGAGTTCCCGTTCTCAGGCAGTACATCCTTCTCTGCCTTCAAAGTCCTTCACGTTATTGGTTTTGTGTTTGTTGTCTAAGTATTCGTGTTCTTAATCCAGATAGTCATAACCCGGAATGGTCAAGAAGTTCGTTAGCTCATCACTGGTTGTCAGCTTCGCCATCAGTTGCGCTGCTTCCTCAAAGCGACCAGCCTGATAACGCGCTTCCCCGATTTCCTGTTTCACAACTTCTACTTCTTCTTTCAAGTAGGATTCGAACAGCTCCTTGGTTACTTTCTGGCCGTTATCCAACGACTTACCATGCTGAATCCATTGCCAAATAGAAGCGCGTGAAATTTCTGCAGTAGCGGCATCTTCCATCAGCCCGTAGATTGGTACACAGCCATTGCCTGAGATCCACGCCTCGATGTATTGCAGAGCAACGCGAATATTGTGGCGCATACCGTCTTCAGTACGCTGACCTTCACATGGCTCAAGTAATTCCGCAGCCGAAATTGGCGCGTCTTCTGAGCGGCTGACATCCAGCTGATTCGAACGCTCTCCAAGGATGTTGCTGAACACTTCCATCGCAGTATCCGCCAGACCAGGGTGCGCAACCCAGGTACCATCGTGGCCATTATTTGCTTCCAGCGATTTATCGTTATGAATCTTATCCAGTACTTTCTGGTTCTCTTGCGGGTCTTTAGCCGGAATGAATGCTGCCATACCCCCCATGGCAAACGCGCCACGTTTATGACACGTACGTACCAGTAATCGTGAGTATGCATTCAGAAATGGCTTGTCCATCGTAACGACCTGGCGATCCGGTAATACTCGGTCTGGGTGGTTCTTAAGTGTTTTTATGTAGCTGAAGATGTAATCCCAACGGCCACAGTTAAGACCCACAATGTGTTCTTTTAGTGAGAACAAAATTTCATCCATCTCGAACACAGCGGGTAACGTTTCAATCAATACCGTCGCTTTAATCGTGCCGGTATCAAGACCAAAATATTCCTCTGTGAAATGGAACACTTCGCTCCACCACTTCGCTTCGTGATGGGACTGCAGTTTAGGGATGTAGAAATAAGGACCGCTGCCTTTCTGTAACAACTCTTTGTAGTTGTTGTAGAAGTAAAGCGCGAAATCAAACAGTGAGCCCGGAATGATCTGCTCATTCCACTTCACATGTTTTTCTTTTAAGTGCAGGCCACGTACACGACAGATCAACACCGCAGGGTCATCTGACAGCTCATAATGCTTTCCATTACCCGGATTGGTGTAGCTGATGGTACCGTTAACCGCGTCGCGCAGGTTTACCTGACCATCAAGAACAGCACTCCACGCAGGAGACATCGAATCCTCGAAGTCTGCCATGAATACCTTCACATTCGCATTCAGAGCATTGATAACCATTTTACGATCAGTAGGTCCGGTGATTTCAACTCGTCGATCTTGCAGATCTTGCGGAATCCCCAGGATCTTCCAGCTTCCCTCGCGAATGTCTTGTGTCTCAGGCAGAAAATCTGGTAGTTCACCGGAATCAATAAGTGCTTGTTTTTCTTCTCTTGCTTGCAGCAGTTGGTCTACACGTCCGGCAAAATTGTCACAAAGCAGAGATAAAAAGGTTTGCGCCTCCGTAGGAAAAATAGCTTGATGTTCCGGAGCAAGTACGCCAGTAACTTCAAGCTTGCCTTGGTTCTGCTTCGTTGGTTGTGTTTTTTGTTCTGTCTGAGCAAGCATAATCATTCATCCTTAAGGTGCTTCATCTATCTTAGGCAGTCAGCAAAAGCTACATTTGTAAGTTATAAACAACAAATAACATCCTGACATTTTGTGTTCATCTCTTGGGGCTTGGGTATAGATTGCGTAACATAGCGTGGTTTATCAATCTAGACATAAGTCTTACCGGCCTTTAAATAAGCTATATCAACAAAGGGTTTAGCGAAACCCCTAATACAGACAAAATTTGAAATTCGAAGTTTTATCTGGCACGAAAGAAACGGCTGCTTTTTGACGTCTTTTTGTAAGTTATTACGTAATTTAATTACAAGCATTTTTTGACATAATAGTCATTTCAAACATGCGTATGAATAGAATGAGAAACGAGGGAGCCTTGTATTCCCAAGGGTCACAGAGGGAGAATCAAACGGCGCTTAAACAGGTTGTATAGTGAAGTGTGTAAAATTAACATTGTGAAATTTCACTATTTTATGAAAACTTCAATCAAAGAAAAGCTGTAAATTTACAACTTAAAGATCACCAACAGAATAAAATACTAAAAAGCGCACCATTTATAGTGCGTTTTTAGACGAATATCAGTAATGCGAGGGCTAAGACTAATAGCTAAAGCAGTTCAGAAACAACATCTGCAAGCTGATTAAAAGTGTTTGTACGTGATGAACTGGGACGCCAGACGAGGCCAATTTCACGGTAAGCCTGTTTACCAGGTGGATCGATAACAACGAGGTTTTGGTTATGAAGCAGTCCGTGCTCAATCGCCATCTGAGGAATAAACGTTGTCCCCAGCCCATTAGCAACCATTTGCACTAAGGTATGTAAGCTCGTCGCGGTAAAAGGATTAATTTTTTCTTTATCGGTTAACTTACACGCCGATACTGCATGTTCGGTCAAACAGTGCTCTTTCTCCAGCAGAAAGACCGATTCATCAGGAAGATCGTCATAACGGATAGGTACAGGAACTGAATCTGCCTGATTGGCACTGATCACCATACGGAATGGGTCTTTCCCGACGATGCGGCTTTCCATTCCTTCTGTTTCTACAGGTAAAGCGAGGATAAGTACATCCAGCTCACCATGCCTTAGAGCTTGTAAGAGGTTGCTGGTCGTATCTTCTCTTAATAAAAGATTGAGTTGTGGAAAACGGTAATTGACTTCCTGAACTAAATCACAAAGTAAGAAAGGCGCGATGGTCGGAATACATCCGACTTTCAGCTGCCCTTTCATCTCGTCGCCCTGACACAATCGCCCAAGTTCAACCAAATCTTGCCCTTTCGCCAGTAATTCACGACCACGTTTAACAACCATCTCACCGGTTTGGGTGAAAACTAACGGGCTTTTCTTGTCTTTCTTTTCGTATAAAGGGCAGCCGATCAGATCTTCAAGGTTCTGAATCCCTTTGCTTAACGTAGACTGACTCACAAAACATCTCACCGCGGCATCGCTGAAATGTCGTGTTTCATGCAGTGTCACTAAGTAGTGCAACTGCTTTAAACTGGGCCACTTATTCATAATTGTATTAGTATCTACCACTGCTTTGGTGATCGAGTTAGGCGTTTCGTTGTTATCGTTTTTTTCGATTAACTCAATCTATTTATTTCGCTTTTTCCAATACTACATTCTGTACTATAGTTTGTCCCGATTTAATACGGACCGAGACGGCATAACTCTTTACGTCTTGGGACTAACCATAATTCTTTAGGAGCAAAAAATGGTACTAGTAGGTCGTCAAGCCCCTGATTTTACTGCAGCAGCTGTTCTAGGTAACGGTGAAATCGTTGATAACTTCAACTTCGCAGAATTCACTAAAGGTAAAAAAGCCGTAGTGTTCTTCTACCCACTAGATTTCACTTTCGTTTGCCCGTCTGAGCTAATCGCATTCGACAACCGTCTAGCTGACTTCCAAGCTAAAGGCGTTGAAGTAATCGGTGTTTCTATCGATTCTCAGTTCTCTCACAACGCATGGCGTAACACTGCTATCGAAGATGGCGGTATCGGTCAGGTTAAATACCCACTAGTTGCTGACGTTAAGCACGAAATCTGTAAAGCTTACGATGTTGAGCACCCAGAAGCAGGCGTTGCTTTCCGTGGTTCTTTCCTAATCGACGAAGACGGTCTTGTACGTCACCAAGTAGTTAACGACCTACCACTAGGCCGTAACATCGACGAAATGCTACGTATGGTTGACGCACTTAACTTCCACCAGAAGCACGGCGAAGTATGTCCTGCACAATGGGAAGAAGGTAAAGCAGGTATGGACGCATCTCCAAAAGGTGTTGCAGCGTTCCTATCTGAAAACGCAGCTGACCTAGCGTAATCAACTGGACCTCACCCAAGCTCAACGGGTGAATTGGTTGGATGTATATATAAAGCAAAAGCTATAGCGGAATAACCGCAAACGCCAATCAGTCTAAGTAAAGTCTTATCAAAGCCCGGAGTTAATACTCCGGGCTTTCTTTTTGAGAACTTTTTATTTAAGAGCTTTCTATTTAAGGGAATGCGCCCTCAAACGGGGTAACGCCCAGGGGATAACTTTACCTCTATTTCCTGTACCTTCCATACAGATCATCTCTCCTCCCCCTGCTAATATCTGGCGAAAAGTTACCATTAATAACCATCATTCGGGGCTACACCGTGATAACTCAGTTAGAAGTCTGTATCGACAACATCGAATCTCTTCACAACGCCGTTTCTGGCGGAGCTACTCGTATCGAACTTTGTTCGTCTCTGGCCTTAGGCGGACTGACGCCAAGCTACGGGTTCATGCAACAAGCAGCTAAACTTTCTACTGTTCCTGTTTACGCGATGATTCGTCCGCGTCAGGGGGATTTCCTCTACAGTGAAGAGGAAATTGAAATGATGCGCTTCGACATTGAAGCGGCACACAAAGCCGGTTTAAATGGTGTCGTTGTTGGCGTACTGACTCAGGATGGCGACATTCATATGCCATTTGCCACTGAACTGTGCGAATACGCTCTTTCATTGGGATTAGGTGTAACTTTCCACCGCGCTTTTGATCAATGCCGTAATCCAGAGCAAGCCTTAGAAGATGTCATACACTTAGGTTGTGAACGTATTCTGACATCGGGTCTCGCTCCTACCGCTCCTCAGGGCTGCAATGTGATTGGGTCTTTAGTAAAGCAAGCGGAAGGGCGTGTTAGTATTATGGCTGGTGCGGGGGTTAACGCCGAAAATGTACGTTCACTGGTGGAACAAACCCTTGTTCAAGAAGTGCATCTTTCAGGTAAAAGCGTTCGTCGGAGCTACATGAACTTTATCGCTGCTCAAAGCAAAATGGGGGCTGCTGATGTTGATGATTTCGCAATTCCGGTCACCAGCATACAAGCCATAGCCAGCGTGGCAGCCGCTCTCAAATAGAAAAACCGAAAGATCTCTTCTATGGCTGGGTACTGACATCGTCTTGGGAACAGAGGAGTTAAGTATGTCTAAGCTGAAAAAAAAGAAATATGAAAAAGAGTTAATAAAGCTGCAAGTAGAGTTGGTTAAGCTTCAGGAGTGGGTCAAACACAAAGGTCTAAAAGTACTCGTGTTATTCGAAGGCCGTGATGCTGCCGGGAAAGGTGGCGCAATTAAGCGTATTACAGAGAAACTTAACCATCGTGTCTGTCGCGTTGTCGCTCTGCCTACCCCCACTGAAAAAGAGAAGACCCAGTGGTATTTTCAGCGGTATGTTAACCACCTGCCGTCAGCGGGAGAAATCGTCTTGTTTGACCGCAGTTGGTATAACCGGGCCGGTGTAGAGAAGGTGATGGGCTTTTGCACACCAGATGAATACGAAGAGTTCCTCCGCTCATGTCCTCAATTTGAACGTATGCTTCAACGTTCAGGCATCATCTTGATCAAATACTGGTTTTCTGTCTCTGACGAAGTACAAGAGAAGCGCTTTTTAGAGCGCATCAACACGCCACTTAAACGCTGGAAGTTCAGCCCGATGGACTTGGAATCCCGCAACCGCTGGGCTGAATACTCAGAAGCAAAAGATAAGATGTTTACCTATACAGATACTAAAAGCAGTCCTTGGTGGGTCGTACCATCTGATGATAAAAAGAAGGCACGCTTAAACTGCATCAGCCATTTATTAAGTCAGATTGAATACAAAGCGCTTGAGTACCCTGATGTTGAGTTACCCGAGTTGAACAAAGAAGGCTATGTAAGAGTACCAATCGATGATCAGACCTTTGTGCCGGATAAATACTAGGCTCAATACCTTACCCAAAAACATAAAAACCAGCTTTAACGCTGGTCTTTATGTTTAATTCTGTTCTTCTTATTTGAGTACATCGTCAATGCTCTGATCGCCAAGGTGACGAACGTCCTTTCCTTTGACAAAGTAGATGATGTATTCACAGATGTTCTGACAGCGGTCTCCCACCCGCTCGATCGCTCGCGCCGACCACATCACTTGCAAAATGTGAGGGATATTTTTCGGGTCTTCCATCATGTACGTCATCAACTGACGTATCACCGCTTCATATTCCGCATCGAGTTTATCGTCCTGCTTGTGCACTTCTGCGGCCGCTTCCACGTCCATACGGGCAAAAGCATCGAGCACCTGATGCAGCATTTGAATAGCCTGACGACACAGTGGCTCTAAAGATACCTGGAACTGACGCTCTTTCGAAGATGGACTCTCGATAGCAACATAAGCAATACGTGTAGCCACATCACCAATTCGTTCTAAATCGGTAATGGTCTTGATGATCGCCATGATTAAGCGCAGATCTTTCGCCGTCGGCTGACGCTTGGCAATAATACGAGTACACGTATCATCGATAGAAACTTCCATCGCATTCACTTTGTGATCGTCACGCACAACTTTACGCGCCAGCTCGATATCTTCTTTGTGCAAGGCCTGAATAGCGTACGATAGCTGCTGTTCAACCAAGCCCCCCATGGTTAAAACATGGGTACGAATCGCTTCTAGTTCTACGTTAAATTGTTCTGATATATGACGTCCAAAGTGCATGATGTTCCTTTTTGTTCAGTACTTAAGCCCTAGGTTAACCGTAGCGGCCTGTTATGTAGTCTTCCGTCTGGGTCTTCATCGGCGAGGTAAAAATCGAGTCCGCATCGGAATATTCAATCAACTTACCCATGTGAATGAATGCCGTGTGATCACTGACCCGCGCCGCTTGCTGCATGTTGTGGGTAACAATAACCACAGTATATTGAGTTTTCAGCTCATTGATAAGCTCCTCAATAGTTAAAGTGGAGATTGGATCAAGTGCAGATGTCGGTTCATCGAGTAAAAGTACTTCTGGTTCAATCGCTACAGCACGTGCAATCACCAAACGCTGTTGCTGGCCTCCCGATAGCCCAAAGGCGTTTTCATGTAAGCGGTCTTTGACTTCATCCCACAGAGCAGCCGCTCGTAATGAACGCTCAACGGCATCATCTAACGCTCGGCTGTTCTTCAGGCCTTGCAGGCGCAGTCCATAGACCACATTTTCATAAATAGATTTAGGGAATGGATTAGGACGCTGGAATACCATTCCCACCCGACGTCTTAGTGTCGCCACATCCACATTGGGGTGATAAACGTTTTTGCCATGCAAGCGTACTTTACCGGTGACCTTACATCCCTCAACCAAATCGTTCATGCGGTTGATACAACGCAACAGGGTCGACTTACCACAACCCGACGGGCCGATAAATGCCGTAACCCGCCCTTTCGGAATTCGCATCGAAATATTGTGTAACGCCTGAGCCTGCCCGTAGAAAAGATTAAGGTTCTCTATTGAGATAGCCGTCTGTTCATCCGTCAGGTTATTCACATCTAATGGTGGTTCATAACCCAATGTATTATCGAAGTTAAACATTCTTAATCTTGTCCTAACGTTCTGTATTTTTCGCGCAAATTATTTCGGATACTTATTGCTGTTAAGTTTAGTCCCACTATCACGGTAATGAGCAGGAAAGAGGTAGCGTACACTAAGGGGCGTGCGGCTTCGATATTAGAAGTCTGAAAACCGACATCGTAAATGTGGAAGCCCAGATGCATGAACTTTCTGTCCAGATGCACATACGGGAACTGCCCGTCGACAGGTAGGCTTGAAGCCAGCTTAACAACTCCCACCAGCATCAACGGTGCTACTTCTCCGGCAGCACGGGCTATAGCAAGTATTAACCCAGTAATAATCGCCGGAGTCGCCATGGGTAAAACCACACGCCAAAGCGTTTCAAACTGGGTTGCTCCGAGCGCTAATGAACCGTGACGGACGGAGTTAGGAATACGGGTTAAACCTTCTTCGGTCGTCACTATCACCACGGGCAGGGTGAGCACGGCAAGTGTCAGTGCCGACCATAACAAACCCGGCGTACCAAAGGTCGGTGCAGGCAGTTTTTCACTATAAAACAGGCTATCGATTGAACCACCAATCGTATAAACAAAAAAGCCCAAACCAAACACACCGTAAACAATTGACGGTACACCAGCCAGGTTAATCACCGCAATCCGGATTACGCGGGTTAATGCGTTGTTCTTGGCATACTCATGAAGATAAATCGCGGCAATCACACCCAACGGCATCACAATGATCGACATGATAATAACCAAGAAAACGGTACCAAAGATTGCCGGGAAAACGCCGCCTTCTGAATTTGATTCGCGAGGATCGTCAGAAAGAAACTTCCAGACTTGTTTACACCAATGGCCGACTTTACCAAGCAATGACATCTGGTTCGGGTACCAGTAATCCAGAATATCTTCAAGTGGAATAGAAACCTGAGAGCCCGTCATATCTTCGACAATCACAGCATAACCTGACAGTTGCAAACGAAGGCCGTCGAGCTGAACATCCAACGTAGCCAACTGTTGCTCTACCTGCTCTTTGCGCTTCTGATAATCAGATAAAAAGTTTTCATCAAGCGTGTTATTCAGTTCATGTTTACGCTTATTTAACCTTAGTTGCTCTAACTTCCAGCCAAGATCCTGAAGCTGATTGACCACCAGCGAGTCGATTTCATGGCGTAACGTTTCCGCATCATCAAGCTTCTTATCTAATATCGTCAGAATGTCACTGTCGTAAAGCTTGTCCCCATCCTGGAAAGCAAGCATTTTGCCAAAAAAGTAGCCGCCACTGCTGCGCTCGATGACCGCTAGCTCTTCAGGAGTAGTAGGCTCATCTAACTGGATTTGGAGGACAGAGATAAAATCTGCGGGATACAGCTCTCGGTTTGCGATTTTAATGCTCAGACGGGTGGCAAAGTCCTCATCATCGTCCAGTTGCTTAACCGTACCCTCCGGCAAATAACTTTTGGGTACAAAGCTGCGCGCATAGACCTGACCGATGAGTTTACTACTCTCTTGTAATACTTCTCCCTGCACTGGCGTTAATGCTGTCACATTCCACTGATACAGAGGGGCTGGCCAGAAGAAGGTGAGCCCTTTCCAGCCGATCAGCAACAACAGGCCTAACACGGAGAGTAAGCTGATACTCACCGCTCCACCAGTCAGCCATATCCATGGTGCGCCAGAACGAATCCAATTTAACACGTAACTACCCGCTCTATGTCCAAACTACTCTTACAACGCACGGTATTTATCTCTCAGTCTTTGTCTGACTATCTCTGCAAGCGCATTGACTGCAAAGGTGAACACAAACAGAATGAATGCCGAAAGGAACAGTAACCGGAAGTGTGTACTGCCCACTTCAGATTCCGGCAGTTCCACAGCAATGGTTGCCGACAAGGTTCGCATACCCTCTAGTATGTTCCAATCCATCAGCGGCGTGTTCCCCGTTGCCATTAACACTATCATGGTTTCTCCCACAGCACGCCCCAACCCCATCATTACGGCTGAGAAAATACCGGGACTTGCTGTCAGCAGCACCACATAAATCAATGTCTGCCAGGGCGTTGCGCCTAAAGCTAATGAGCCATCGGATAAGTGCTTAGGCACAGAAAAAATAGCATCTTCTGCAATCGTGAAAATGGTGGGGATAACAGCAAAACCCATTGCCAGTCCCACTACGAGTGCATTGCGCTGATCGAAACCGATACCATGTTCTGTAAGGAACAACCGTATATCACCATCAAACAAGATCTGTTCAATAGCGGGAGAAACCCATATAGCCAGGCCGATTATCAGTAATATCACAGGCATCAGTACTACTGCATGCCAGCCATTTGGCAGCCGGTTACGCAATGACTGCGGAAGTACCGCCCAGACACCGCCCATTATCATGGTGCTAAGAGGTAGAACAAACAGCATCACCACAAGTGTGATTAAGTGATCCTCAACAATAGGCGCAAACCACAAACCAGCAAGAAAACCGATGATCACCGTTGGCAGAGCCTCCATCAACTCTATCGACGGTTTGACCACTCTGCGCATCCGGGGCGACATAAAGTATGCGGTATAAATTGCGCCCAGTACGGCCAGAGGTACCGAAAACAGCATTGCAAACATAGCCGCTTTGATGGTACCAAACGCAATCGGCACTAAACTGAATTTAGCTTCAAAATCATCACTGGCCGAAGTCGATTGCCAGACAAACTCTGGCTCTGGATACCCTTCATACCACACCTCTTGCCACAGAGAAGAAAGCGACACTTCTGGATAAGGGTTATCAACCACCGCCACATCAAGCTTGTCATCCTGCCAAGTAATTAAGTAACGCTCGTTGCTCGACATTGCCGCAACTTCAGGGGCTTGCTTATAAGCTCGCTTAAACAACACCAGCTTTTCACTGGTGGTGTAATGGCTTTGCACCGTGCCATTGGCGTAGAAGCTATAAAAACCTTTTCGATGAGAGTCGGGCAGCAAGTATTTGAGTTCCGACGCCAGTTTAAAGTTTCGGATGTGCGTCAGCGTTCTTTTGTCACCCTGCAAAGTATCAAACCATTGTGAAACGCTGCCATCGTTATGGGTGACCAGAAGAGAGTATGCACCGGATAGTAAATCTATGGTTCTCACCGAATGTTTGCTGTCCCCCAGCGTCAGGTCAACCACTTCGCGTACCACAAAGGTAGATTGCTCTTTCTTCAAGACGATCAGCTCTGAGCCATCTCGTAAATAGAGAGTCTCGCCGTCAGGAGTCAGTAGGATCTGTTCTGGAGAGTGGAAACCAGCGGAAAAAGAAAAATCCACCGTGTCTGGCTCATCGTCCAGCGGTGAAGAAACCAGCCAGCGAGCTTTAACCTGTCCGCTACGGGTCTGCCAGATTATGGTTGGTGACCGAGATGAAGCACTGAAAGCAAACTGGACGACAGGATCAGAGGCATCGGTTAATGCCAGGTTCATGCTGGTATTGAAAGTCACTATCTCTGGGAGACGTGTATTCTGACGTAACGAGGAATGAAACTCCGGTTTAAAGATATGCGCTTGTCCCTGTTTATCGACTAAGCCATACCAGCCTCTCCCCGGAGCGGATGGTGAGAATGACACCGGATTCGATGCAACTTGCTGAGTCACGATTGCGGACTGTTCTGGTTCATCCATAGACAGGAACTGAACCTGACCACTTTTGGTGATCACAAAGGCGAGCTGAGCATAGTCATCAACGGAAATCGCTAATGGCTCTCCCGCCTCCACACTTCGCGTCGAGTGATTGGTTTCAATTTTCGCGTCCGAAAACAGCGGGATGATCACCGAAGCCAGATAGACAAAGATCAATATAAGTGCGGCAAGTACGCCCAAACCACCAGAAGTCACTGCAAGTCGAACCAAACGATCTTTAATCAGTCGTTTCTTATCTTTTTCCTGCAATGAAAACTCGGCTTGTGCCATTTAAATCTCTACCTTTTTTACTTAATACTAGAATATGTCTTTAAGATGACAATTATATTACAGATCACATTAAATACCTGAAAAGAATACAACTCTAGGCAATACTTAACCTGAAATATATCTGTAACAAAAATCTCATAATGTTCTCACTCCTCTGTATTTATTTACCCATGATGATGAGCATGGAATTCTCACAATTTTTGGCTAGGTAAGGTTATGAGCACTGAAAAACTATATATAGAAAAAGAGCTTAGTTGGTTATCTTTCAACGAACGAGTATTACAAGAAGCTGCCGATAGATCCGTTCCTTTGATTGAACGCATTCGATTCTTAGGGATCTTTTCCAACAACCTGGATGAATTCTATAAAGTACGCTTCGCCGACGTTAAGCGTCGTATCCTGATCAATCAGGAGCGAGGCGGAAGTGACAGTTCCAAACGTTTGTTATCCAGGATGCAAGCCAAAGTACTTAAGCTTAACGAACAATTCGACGATCTATACAGCGAATTAATTCGGGATATGGCTCGCCGTCGCATTTTCTTAGTCAATGAACAACAATTGGACGAAGTGCAACAAAAATGGGTCACTAAGTACTTCCGTAACGAAGTCATGCCGCATATCACTCCGCTGATGATGAAAGATGAAATAGACGTACTGCAATTTCTGAAAGACGAGTACGCTTATATCGCCGCTGTTTTGCGTAAGGGGGCATACTCTCAATATGCGCTAATCGAAATACCAACCGACCACTTACCCCGCTTTGTCATGGTACCAGAGCAAAAAGGCAAACGCCGTAAAACCATCATTTTGCTCGACAATATTATTCGTTATTGTTTAGACGAGCTGTTTAAAGGCTTTTTCGACTACGATGAGTTAGCTGGCTATGCGATGAAAATGACGCGGGATGCGGAATACGATTTACGTAACGAAATTGAGTACAGCTTGCTGGAACAGATGTCCGAAGGCGTGAGCCAGCGTCTGACTGCAATGCCAGTCCGCTTTGTCTACGAACGAGAAATGCCTCAGGACATGCTCGATTTCTTATGCAGCAAACTCAAGATATCCAACTACGATAACCTGATTCCGGGAAACCGTTACCAGAACTTCAAAGACTTTATCTCTTTCCCTAACGTCGGACGCGACTACCTTGAAAACAAACCGATGCCGCCGATGAAGTGTGCCGATTTTGAAGGGTATCCCAATAGTTTCAATGCAATCAGGGATAAGGATATTCTGCTCTACTACCCTTACCATACTTTTGATCACATCAGCGAACTGGTTCGTCAGGCTTCTTTTGATCCGAAAGTCATCGGCATTAAGATCAATGTTTACAGGGTCGCCAAAGACTCCAGGCTGATGAACTCTCTGATTGATGCCGTTCACAACGGAAAGAGCGTCACTGTAGTAGTCGAACTGCAAGCCCGTTTTGATGAAGAAGCGAATATAGAATGGTCCAAAGTGTTAACAGAAGCCGGTGTACACGTTATTTTTGGCGCGCCGGGTCTAAAAATTCACTCTAAGTTACTGCTCATAAGCCGTCTTGAGGGTGAAGATATTATTCGTTACGCCCATATTGGTACGGGTAACTTCCATGAGAAAACGGCACGTATTTATACCGATTTCGCTTTGCTCACTGCCGATCAGGAGATTACCAATGAAGTCCGCAATGTCTTCGGCTATATTGAGAATCCTTACCGACCGGTGAAGTTCAATCACCTGATGGTATCACCACGTAATTCACGCTCACAAATTTACCGCCTTATCGATGCGGAGATTGCCAATGCAAAAGCAGGCAAACAAGCCAGCCTCACCATAAAAATAAACAACCTCGTCGATAAGGGTATTGTCACTAGGCTCTATGCTGCAAGTAGCGCTGGCGTGAAAATAAACATGATCATCCGGGGCATGTGTTCTTTGGTGCCGGGAATTGCAGGAGTGAGCGATAATATTCGCATCATCAGTATCGTGGATCGCTTTCTGGAGCATCCGAGGGTGATCATCACAAACAATGACGGCGACCCGCAGGTGTTTATCTCGTCCGCAGACTGGATGACCCGTAATATCGATCATCGTATTGAAGTCGCAACCCCGATCCGCGATCCGCGCCTGAAACAAAGAATCATTGATATAATCAACATCCACTTTACCGATACTGTAAAGGCACGTCTGATAGACAAAGAAATGAGCAACAGCTATGTACCGCGGGGGAACCGAAAAAAAGTTCGCTCACAAGTTGCTATTTACGACTATCTTAAAAATATAGAAAAGCAAACCAGAAGACAAAAACCTGATGTCTCAGATACTTGAACAAGATGAACGCTATATTGCAGCGATCGACCTCGGCTCAAACAGCTTCCATATGGTTGTGGCGAAAGTTGTCGGCACTGATCTGCAGCTGATCAGCCGTCATAAACAGAGAGTCCGTCTGGCCTCAGGCCTCGACAGTGAAATGAACTTAAGCCATGCCGCCATGGAGCGAGGGCTTGAATGTCTGGAGATGTTTGCAGAGCGCCTGCAGGGCTTCGACGAATCCAACGTTCGTATTGCGGCTACGCACACACTAAGACGAGCCAATAACGCACATTTGTTTATTAACCGTGCCAAAGAGGTCATGCCTTTCCCGATTGAAATCATCCCGGGAGAGGAAGAGGCTCGTCTGATTTATCTTGGCGTTGCACATACGCAGGTAGAGTCAAATTCAAAGCTGGTTGTTGATATCGGCGGCGGCAGTACCGAGATGATTATTGGTCAGGAATTCGAACCCGAGCTTCTGAACAGCAAGCAGATGGGTTGTGTGAGCTTTACTGATCAGTTTTTCAAAAACGGCAAACTGTCCAGGAAGAATTTCACCAAAGCGATGCTAGCGGCGGAACAGAAACTGGAGTCAATCGCCAGTAAATACCGTAAAAAAGGTTGGGATATAGCCCTTGGATCATCCGGCACGATCAAAGCCATTCAGGAAGTTTTGGTTGGGTTGGGATTTGAAGACGGTCTGATTACGGCCAAACGACTCGATAAACTGATTGAAGCCTTATGTGAGTTTGACTCCATCGACGATATTCAGCTCGATGGACTAACCGATGACCGAAAACCTGTGTTCGCTGCTGGTGTTGCAATACTGGCCGCCATTTTTGAAGACCTGCGAATTGATCAGATGTTTTTCTCCGATGGCGCATTGAGAGAAGGGCTGCTTTACGAGATGGAAGAGCGCTTTGCCCGCTCGGACATTCGCATGCGTACTACAGAAAACCTTGCGCAAAAGCACCGTGTCGATCTTGAACACGCCGCCCGGGTAAAAGATCAAGCGAGAGAAATGCTTGACCAAGTTCACGCAGAGCTGGGGATTAAGAAGAAAAGCGACCTGTTCGACTTGCTGGAATGGGGCGCACTGCTGCATGAAGTCGGGTTAAGTATTAACTTACGCAGCTTTCACCGACACTCATTCTACATACTTTTTCACTCAACGCTTCAGGGCTTCAACCGCGAGCAACAGTTAGTGCTGGCTACGTTGGCGCGCTTTCAGCGTAAAGGTATTAAACTCACTGAACTTCCAGAATTTAACCTTTATAAACAGGGTGATATATTAAGTCTGATTAAAATCCTGCGTCTTTCAATAGTGTTAAACGGACAGCGTAATGATGAGCCGCTGCCTGAAATCACCCTTTCCGTCAAAGATGATGAATGGAAACTGACCTGCACAGACAAAGAATGGTTAGAGAATAATAAGTTGCTGAATGCGGATTTACAGGAAGAGCAACTGCGCTGGCAAAACGCGAAGTGGATACTCACATTTTAAAGAAAAGACACCTTAACATCTCAACAAGAAGTCGGCTTATAAGCCGACTTTTTTTAATTCTTGCACTGCAAAGTCAGCACTGATTGACACATAACCGTCTTTCTCAACTAACGCTTGTCCCTCAGCAGAATAGATAAAACGAATAAACTCAGCTTCTATTGGCGATAAAGGAAAGTCCGGATGCTTATTCACATATACATATAGATAGCGCGATAGTGGGTACTTACCTGAAACTATATTATCTCGAGTTGGTTGTATGTAGTCAGTTCCAGATTTAGCAATCGGCAATAAACGAACCCCTGCCACGCGATAGCCGACACCGGAATAGCCTACACCGCTGATCGTTGAAGCAACAGACTGTACGACAGATGCTGAACCCGGCTGTTCGTTTACGCGAGTCTTAAAGTCCCCACCACACAGAGCGTTACTCTTGAAGTAGCCATAGGTACCAGATACTGAATTACGGCCGAACAGCTGTAAATTGCGCTTCGCCCATTCAGACTGAACACCCAACTGCTGCCAGTTGGTAATGAACTGACTTTCGCCGCAGCGCAAAGTGGCAGAGAATATCGCATCCAGTTGACTAAAATTCAGCCCCTCAATAGGGTTATCCTGATGAACAAAGATGCCGATAGCATCAATAGCGACACGCAATGCGGTTGGCTTGTAGCCATGTTCGCTTTCAAAGGCTTCAATTTCCTTCAGACGCATCGGCCGGCTCATAGGCCCGAACTGTGCTGTCTGTTCCGTTAAGGCTGGCGGCGCTGTTGATGAACCTGAAGCCTGAACTTGAGCATTAATATTAGGGTAAATAGATTTAAACTCTTCAACCCATAAAGTCGTCATGCCTGCCAGAGTGTCGGATCCTACCGAGAGCAGGTTACCGACTATGCCGGTTGTTTTCTGATAGTTTGGCGGGAGCTCATGATGCGCGAAGACTTTAGCGGAACAAGCCCAGGCTATAAATATCGCCATGCCCACCATTTTACTAATTCGTACGACCATTACTTTGCCACCAAACGGCTAGGGAGTACGAAAGAGAACTTACTCCCTACCCCTACCTCACTGTGAATGTCTAAATGGGAATCATGGTGACTCAATGCATGCTTCACGATGGCGAGTCCCAAACCGCTTCCTCCCGTGTCACGAGAGCGAGCCTTATCTACGCGGTAAAAACGTTCCGTCAGCCGATGTAAATGTTGCGGCTCAATGCCATCACCACTGTCTTCGACTTCAAGACAAGCCCCCTGAACGGTCTGAAACCAGCGTACATTAATATTCGCACCCGGAGGAGTATATTTAACCGCGTTATACACCAAGTTCGATATCGCACTACGCAGCTGATCATCATCACCAAACACTCGCAGGCTTTTATCAACGTCAAACTTCAGTTTGTGCTGGTCATCACCACTCAAGCTTAAAGCTTCTTTTTCCAGGACTTCAAGCATCGCAGGTACATTGACCACATCTTCCAGTTCATGCATTGGAGCGGCTTCAATCTTAGATAACGTCAGCAATTGATTCACTAAGCTGTTCATCCGGTTAAGCTGTTCGGTCATAACCCCGTGAGCCTTGGTCCACATCGGTCCTACTATCATGTCCGGATCTTCGGTCATTTCCAGATAACCCTGCAGCACCGTCATCGGAGTACGTAACTCATGGGAAACGTTAGCGAAGAAGTTACGGCGCATGCCTTCAAGCTGTTTTAATTGACTGACATCACGCACAACCATCAGGTGCTCACCTTCCGTGTAGGGCACAATACGTAGCTCTAGCATCCTCTCCACATTCAGCGGCGAGCGCATTTCTAACGGCTCTGAAAAGTCTTGTTTACTGAGGTATTTAATGAAATCTGGTGTGCGGATAAGGTTTGAAATCGGCTGACCTGAGTCTTCCGGCCAGCGGAAACCCAGAAGGTGTTGAGCTAGCTTGTTGCACCAGACGATGTTGCCTTCCGCACGAAATACAACGACCGCATCAGGCAGAGATTCCGCACCATTCCTGAACCGGCGGATTAAATTAGTCAGTTCCTTGCGCTTGCGACGCTGGCGTTGTTGCAACCGGTATAAGCCGTTAAACAGTGACTCCCAGTTGCCACTTCCTGAAGGAGGCGTGAGTCGCTTTTCATCCCATAGCCAGGACGACAATCTCACCTGATTATGTAAGTGCCACACAAGCTGCAATGCCGTGGCAGCTAGCAGCAACCACGGCATATAACCGAATATCCAACCTGTTATCACCCAAGGGGTGTAAAAAAAAGCCAGCTCCCAGGCCAGCTTTTTCCACGTTAATCTTTCAACCACTCATTACTCCGGAAATGGTACTGATAAGTTGCGTACGAATTTATGCCTTAGTTGAGAAGCGGTAACCTGCGCCACGAACAGTCTGGATCAGCTTGTCATGGCCAGCGGCTTCTAATGCTTTACGCAGGCGACGAATATGAACATCAACCGTACGGTCTTCAACATACACGTTTGTGCCCCAGACATTGTTTAACAGCTGTTCACGGCTGTAAACTCGCTCCTGGTGTGTCATAAAGAAATGCAGCATCTTGAATTCGGTTGGCCCCATATCAACGGCTTCATCATTCGTTGTAACACGATGCGAAACAGGATCAAGCTTCAACCCTTGCACATCAATAACGTCTTCTAAAGCTGTTGGGGTGACACGGCGAATAACCGCTTTAAGGCGAGCAACCAGCTCTTTAGGAGAAAAAGGTTTAGTGATGTAATCATCCGCACCGACTTCTAACCCGCGAACCTTGTCTTCTTCTTCACCACGAGCCGTCAGCATCACAACAGGAATGTTGCGTGTCAGCTCTTCGCGTTTCATGTGCTTGATGAAGTTAATACCACTACCGCCCGGTAGCATCCAATCCAGTAAAACTAAATCAGGGAAGGGTTCAGCCAGTTTGGTTACTGCAGTGTCGTAATCTTCCGCTTCCACTGCCTGATAACCTTTCTGTTCAAGTACGAAGCAGAGCATTTCACGAATCGGAGCTTCGTCTTCAACAACCAGAATCCTTCTAGACATAAACGAATAACCTTATGTAAGTTGAGCTAATGAATTTAAGAGACGACTCGCCCCTCGATGCATAAGCATTATCACTACCAATTATGACACTTTTGTGACCTTTGAAAACAAATTTTCACATAACTTTCTTTTGCAGTTCATCCGGATATTTTTCATTTCTATTAAGACATCAGCGCCAAAATTCCCTATGATTAGGACCTTGTCATCAAGCCTAGAGAAGATTTATGTGGTTTAAAAACTGTCTGGTATACCGTGTTAACCGTGAGGTTAGCTTCAACGCAGATCAACTAGAAACTCAGCTAGCGGAGTTTCGATTCACTCCTTGCGGCAGCCAGGACAAGCAAAAGTTTGGCTGGGTCAGTGCTATGGGTAAACATGGCGACATGATGACTCACGTATCAGAAAACCGCATTCTGATTTGTGCCAAGAAAGAAGAAAAAATGCTTCCTGCATCGGTAATCAAAGACTCTTTGAATGCAAAAGTTGAAGCGATGGAAGCGCAAGAAGGTCGCCCACTGAAAAAAACAGAGAAAGATAACCTGAAAGATGACATCGTGATGGACCTGCTACCTCGCGCGTTTAGCCGCAGCAGCCACACACACGTGTTAATCATGCCTCAAGAAGGCTTTATTCTTGTCGATGCAGCTAGCTACAAGAAAGCCGAAGATGTGCTTGCCTTACTACGTAAATCTATGGGTAGCTTACCAGTTGTTCCTGCAATTCCAGAAACAGCGATTGAAACCACGCTAACCGAGTGGGTCAAAACTGGTGATACACCACAAGGTATCACTATGATGGACGAAGCCGAACTGAAATCGGTATTGGAAGAAGGCGGCGTGATCCGTTGTAAGAAACAAGAGCTTACAACAGACGAAATCCGCAACCACATCGCTGCAGATAAAGTCGTAACAAAGCTTGCTCTTAACTGGCAAGACAGAATCGAGTTCATCATGGCTGAAGATTCTGGAATCAAACGCCTGAAGTTCTCTGATGAACTAAGAGATCAAAACGAAGATATTCCACGCGAAGACCAAGCTGCACGTTTTGATGCAGACTTTTCACTGATGTGTGGTGAGTTTAGTGCTTTCCTGCCAAATCTGTACGAGGCACTGGGCGGATTGCCAAACCCGAACGCTTAATATCTCACTATCACTTAATGAATACGCCCCTACTTTTTATGGGGCGTTTGTTTATATAAAGTACATTTTCCCTAGTCACAGTTCACATTTTGACGTAAAATTTGCGCCCCATTTCCACTAGGTGGAACTGGCCTGACTTGTGATCAGATATAAGAGAATTGAGCAATGACAACTGAGAAAGCATTCGTACCCGAGTTACTGTCTCCTGCAGGCAGCCTAAAGAACATGCGTTACGCATTCGCCTATGGCGCAGATGCAGTTTACGCTGGCCAGCCTCGCTACAGTCTTCGTGTACGTAACAACGAGTTTAACCACGAAAACCTGAAAATCGGTATCGATGAAGCGCACGCCTTAGGCAAAAAGCTTTACGTGGTATGTAACATTCAACCTCATAACTCGAAGTTAAAAACCTTCATTCGTGATCTTAAACCTGTCGTTGAAATGGGTCCTGACGCCCTGATCATGTCTGATCCTGGTTTAATCATGATGGTTCGTGAAGCTTTCCCGGAAATGCCGATTCACCTTTCAGTACAAGCTAACGCCGTTAACTGGGCAACCGTTAAGTTCTGGGCGGCAAACGGTGTGGAACGTGTGATCGTTTCTCGTGAGTTGTCTCTGGAAGAAATCGAAGAAATTCGCGAGCACTGTCCTGAAACAGAACTAGAAGTATTTGTTCACGGTGCACTTTGCATGGCGTACTCAGGTCGCTGCCTGCTTTCTGGTTACATCAATAAGCGTGACCCTAACCAAGGAACATGTACTAACGCATGTCGTTGGGAGTACAAGGTTGAGGAAGGCAAAGAAAACGACACTGGCGATATCGTTGAAAAGTTTGACCCGGCAGAAGCTCAGCCTGTCGAAGTTCAGGACGAACGTCCTGAAACCACAATCGGTCGTGGTAAACCTACTGATGAAGTAGTCCTGCTTTCAGAAGCTCACCGCCCAGAAGAAAAAATGGCGGCATTTGAAGATGAGCACGGTACTTACATCATGAACTCAAAAGACCTGCGTGCGGTGCAGCACGTTGAGCGTCTGACGAAGATGGGTGTTCACTCACTGAAAATCGAAGGTCGTACTAAATCTTTCTACTACTGTGCTCGTACCGCTCAGGTATACCGTAAAGCGATTGATGATGCTGTTGCGGGTAAACCATTCGATGAAAATCTTATGGGTACGTTAGAGAGCCTAGCTCACCGTGGTTACACTGAAGGCTTCTTACGTCGCCATACACATGATGCTTACCAAAACTACGACTACGGCTACTCAGTGTCTGACGCACAACAGTTTGTCGGCGAGTTCACTGGTAAACGACGTGGTGACATGGCTGAAGTAGAAGTGAAGAACAAGTTTATTGTAGGTGACAGCCTTGAGCTAATGACGCCAAAAGGTAACGTTATCTTCACTCTGGAAGCGATGGAAAACCGTAAGTCTGAAACTATTGAAGATGCAAAAGGTAACGGCCACTTTGTATTTATTCCCGTTCCAGAAGATATGGATTTAGAATATGGTCTGTTAATGCGCAACCTTAATGCAGGTCAGGATACCCGTAATCCAACTGGTAAGTAATCATGGCGTTACTCATTACCGATAAGTGCATCAACTGTGACATGTGTGATCCAGAGTGCCCAAACGGTGCGATCAGCATGGGGGAGAGTATTTTCGAAATCGACCCTGACTTATGTACAGAGTGCAAAGGTCATTATGACAAACCGACTTGTCAGTCGGTTTGTCCTATCACGAAATGCATTATCACTGACCCGAATCATGTTGAAACGGAAGAGCAATTGCTAGAAAAATTCGTGATAATTCAGGGATTAGCGTAAACAGTAAGGTTCAACTCTGCTCGCAAAGTTGAACCTTTTTCATCCTGACTTTTCAATAGGGTAGATGTTGCAGTACAGCTCTTTCTCAAAATGATATTCGAGCCTTTCCCGCCAATTTTGTGCTTGCGACACCGGCACCAAGTAAAAATTCTCCCGACTCGTATCAGTAACGAAAGCTATCTCTGACTGCATCAGTTCATAATGCACATCATTGATAAACCCGGGGTCTAGACGTTGACGCCCAGTTAGTTGATTAATATCTTCTCGGGTCAAGAAGACTCCTTTACTCTCACTGCTAAATCTGTGTCTTAACCACTCAGCAAATTCTTTTGCACAAATCATAGTCATGGCTCTATCCTTGATTACTTCCATTGGCAGGCAGTACAACTAACCCCGCTTATAATACAAATATCTGCGTTGCTATTTTAGTTTTACCAATCGACAGACATATTGAGTAGAAATAAGAGTATCGCGACAAAAGAACTTGAAACAACAAAGGTAAGACTACCGAGAACCTGTAACCCTTTAGTTATTTAGAGTTCCTATAACATGACACCCAAACTAATGTGGTTGATTTTTATATTCGTATTACTCACTGTAGACAAAACCATGATACTTATCCAGTTTCATAATGCAGATTAGAAAATCGACATGATACCTTCGACAACTATTTAGTTAACATGAATGAGTGTTTTGCATCCGGATGGAATTGCGTTCACGTTTTTGAACAATAAAGTGAAGAAAGAAAGGTAAAGATAGTCTGACATAAAACTGCTATCTCTCCATAATTTAAGCTTAGGCAACCGTAGGTATAGTCACAATCAAAGGGGACTGGAGATAAGGATGGGAAAATGCTAATTCAACAAAGCCGCATACAAAGAAGCTGAGGCACAGAGTCAATAAAGTATCAGGCTCAGCATCTTAAGCCACACCTTAGTAATACTCACCGTTATCGTAGTAAGCTTTCGGGGAAAGTACAGTGAATATTACTGCAACATCTATATCTTCACCCACAATTCCCCTAACTTGCTGAGTAATTGCTTCAGCTACCTTATCTTGAACTTGTTGACCACGATCAAACCAAAGAACTTCTACAAACGGGTATGCAGTGCTGACTTCACCTTCGCTAAAAAATGTCGTGTAGATGTATTCAAAAGTGAAATCTTCACGAGGACAGTCAATCAGTGGTTGCAGTTCATCCGTCAGAGGCTTTGATAGCGCCTGAACAGTTTGAGGCTCTACCGCACGGAATCGAAAATGTGGCATAAACTTGCTTTCCATAATTTAAATTGTGCAGTGATAATAGCAGCAAGTTCGTTGTATATCATCCGACATTCGTATAAACGAAAAAAGCTCTAGCCTTTCGACTAGAGCCTTAAATATGACAGGGAGGGACTGGGTCGGCACACCGAAGATTCGATGGGAGTTGCTACAAGCTCCCAACACGCACTGGTTTTGGCGTTTCGGGGAATCCGCGGCTCTGCCAATTGAAATATTTAACTCAAATAAACGAAAAAGGCTCTAGCCTTTCGACTAGAGCCTAAATATGGCAGGGGTGGAGAGATTCGAACTCCCAACACGCGGATTTGGAATCCGCTGCTCTGCCAATTGGAGCTACACCCCTTTAATTCGTATTTAACGAGACGACTCTCTAATAAGTGGCGGAGTGGACGGGACTCGAACCCGCGACCCCCGGCGTGACAGGCCGGTATTCTAACCAACTGAACTACCACTCCGCAGTGGTATCACCCGTTATTACAACGAATGTCCATAATTTAAAGCCTGGCGATGTCCTACTCTCACATGGGGAAACCCCACACTACCATCGGCGCTGTTTTGTTTCACTTCTGAGTTCGGAATGGAATCAGGTGGGTCCAAAACGCTATGGCCGCCAAGCAAATTCTTTAATCTGGAAAGCTGTTTTTTTAATTCTCGTTCTTACACATTCAATGTTCTTTTATTGAGTCCATCAAAACCCCTTGGGTGTTGTATGGTTAAGCCTCACGGGCAATTAGTACAGGTTAGCTCAACGCCTCACAACGCTTACACACCCTGCCTATCAACGTCGTAGTCTACGACAACCCTTTAGGATACTTAAAGTATCAGGGAGAACTCATCTCAAGGCTTGCTTCCCGCTTAGATGCTTTCAGCGGTTATCAATTCCGAACTTAGCTACCGGGCAATGCGTCTGGCGACACAACCCGAACACCAGAGGTTCGTCCACTCCGGTCCTCTCGTACTAGGAGCAGCCCCTTTCAATTCTCCAACGCCCACGGCAGATAGGGACCGAACTGTCTCACGACGTTCTAAACCCAGCTCGCGTACCACTTTAAATGGCGAACAGCCATACCCTTGGGACCGACTTCAGCCCCAGGATGTGATGAGCCGACATCGAGGTGCCAAACACCGCCGTCGATATGAACTCTTGGGCGGTATCAGCCTGTTATCCCCGGAGTACCTTTTATCCGTTGAGCGATGGCCCTTCCATTCAGAACCACCGGATCACTATGACCTGCTTTCGCACCTGCTCGAATTGTCATTCTCGCAGTCAAGCGGGCTTATGCCATTGCACTAACCTCACGATGTCCAACCGTGATTAGCCCACCTTCGTGCTCCTCCGTTACTCTTTGGGAGGAGACCGCCCCAGTCAAACTACCCACCAGGCACTGTCCGTAACCCCGATAAGGGGTCAACGTTAGAACATCAACACTACAAGGGTGGTATTTCAAGGACGGCTCCAACGATACTGGCGTACCGTCTTCAAAGCCTCCCACCTATCCTACACATGTAGGGTCAATGTTCAGTGCCAAGCTGTAGTAAAGGTTCACGGGGTCTTTCCGTCTAGCCGCGGGTACACTGCATCTTCACAGCGATTTCAATTTCACTGAGTCTCGGGTGGAGACAGCGTGGCCATCATTACGCCATTCGTGCAGGTCGGAACTTACCCGACAAGGAATTTCGCTACCTTAGGACCGTTATAGTTACGGCCGCCGTTTACCGGGGCTTCGATCAAGAGCTTCGACCGAAGTCTAACCCCATCAATTAACCTTCCGGCACCGGGCAGGCGTCACACCGTATACGTCATCTTACGATTTTGCACAGTGCTGTGTTTTTAATAAACAGTTGCAGCCACCTGGTATCTGCGACTCTCAATAGCTCCATCCGCGAGGGACTTCACCGTCGAGAGCGTACCTTCTCCCGAAGTTACGGTACCATTTTGCCTAGTTCCTTCACCCGAGTTCTCTCAAGCGCCTTGGTATTCTCTACCCGACCACCTGTGTCGGTTTGGGGTACGATTCCTTACAATCTGAAGCTTAGAGGCTTTTCCTGGAAGCATGGCATCAATGACTTCACTACCGTAGTAGCTCGACGTCGTGTCTCAGCCTTAAAAAGAGCCGGATTTACCTAACTCTTAAGCCTACGCACTTGAACCTGGACAACCGTCGCCAGGCCCACCTAGCCTTCTCCGTCCCCCCATCGCAATTGTAAGAAGTACGGGAATATTAACCCGTTTCCCATCGACTACGCCTTTCGGCCTCGCCTTAGGGGTCGACTTACCCTGCCCCGATTAACGTTGGACAGGAACCCTTGGTCTTCCGGCGAGGAGGTTTTTCACCCCCTTTATCGTTACTCATGTCAGCATTCGCACTTCTGATACGTCCAGCATGCGTTACCACACACCTTCAACCGCTTACAGAACGCTCCCCTACCCAATATACAAAAGTATATTGCCGCAGCTTCGGTTTACTACTTAGCCCCGTTACATCTTCCGCGCAGGCCGACTCGACCAGTGAGCTATTACGCTTTCTTTAAATGATGGCTGCTTCTAAGCCAACATCCTGGCTGTCTGAGCCTTCCCACATCGTTTCCCACTTAGTAGTAATTTGGGACCTTAGCTGGCGGTCTGGGTTGTTTCCCTCTCCACGACGGACGTTAGCACCCGCCGTGTGTCTCCCGGATAGTACTTACTGGTATTCGGAGTTTGCAAAGGGTTGGTAAGTCGGGATGACCCCCTAGCCTTAACAGTGCTCTACCCCCAGTAGTATTCGTCCGAGGCGCTACCTAAATAGCTTTCGGGGAGAACCAGCTATCTCCAGGTTTGATTGGCCTTTCACCCCTAGCCACAAGTCATCCGCTAATTTTTCAACATTAGTCGGTTCGGTCCTCCAGTTGATGTTACTCAACCTTCAACCTGCCCATGGCTAGATCACCTGGTTTCGGGTCTATATCCAGAGACTAAAACGCCCAGTTAAGACTCGGTTTCCCTACGGCTCCCCTAGATGGTTAACCTTGCCACTGAATATAAGTCGCTGACCCATTATACAAAAGGTACGCAGTCACAGGACAAAGCCTGCTCCTACTGCTTGTACGTACACGGTTTCAGGTTCTATTTCACTCCCCTCACAGGGGTTCTTTTCGCCTTTCCCTCACGGTACTGGTTCACTATCGGTCAGTCAGTAGTATTTAGCCTTGGAGGATGGTCCCCCCATATTCAGACAGGATATCACGTGTCCCGCCCTACTCGATTTCACTGAATGTGCGTTGTCAACTACGGGGCTATCACCCTGTATCGCCGGACTTTCCAGACCGTTCGTCTAACGCATATAAAGCTTAAGGGCTAGTCCAATTTCGCTCGCCGCTACTTTCGGAATCTCGGTTGATTTCTTTTCCTCGGGGTACTTAGATGTTTCAGTTCCCCCGGTTCGCCTCGCTGCGCTATGTATTCACGCAGCGATACTAGCTTATGCTAGTGGGTTTCCCCATTCGGAAATCCCAGACTCAAGTGGCTTTTACTGCCTAATCTGGGCTTATCGCAAGTTAATACGTCCTTCATCGCCTCTGACTGCCAAGGCATCCACCGTGTACGCTTAGTCACTTAACCATACAACCCGAAGAAGTTTCGAATTGACGTTAAACAACCAAAGTTGTCTCTCATTATTTGAATGAGCGAGAGACATTTCGATTTTTCCGTACTCAAATATGAATAACATCATTGATGTTATTCCCAAGAACACTTGAATGTGTTTTTAGTTGTATTCAAATACATGAATACTTTGAGAACTTTACAAGTAATCATAAAGATTACTTTGTCAGCTTTCCAAATTGTTAAAGAGCAAATCACTTCAATGAAGTAACCATTTTTAAAAGCACTCTGCTTTCTATTTCGAAGAAAGTGCGCTTAAAGATGGTATCCCGTAGGGGAGTCGAACCCCTGTTACCGCCGTGAAAGGGCGGTGTCCTAGGCCTCTAGACGAACGGGACACAAAAATCAGTGGTGGAGCTAATCGGGATCGAACCGATGACCTCTTCGCTGCCAGCGAAGCGCTCTCCCAGCTGAGCTATAGCCCCACATAAAATTGCTTTGCATTTTATGCAGAACCAATTTTTTGCTCTGAATCTAAACCATATCAATCTGTGTGGACACTCATCGTGAGTAATCATCGTATAAGGAGGTGATCCAGCGCCAGGTTCCCCTAGCGCTACCTTGTTACGACTTCACCCCAGTCATGAACCACAAAGTGGTAAGCGTCCCCCCGAAGGTTAAACTACCTACTTCTTTTGCAGCCCACTCCCATGGTGTGACGGGCGGTGTGTACAAGGCCCGGGAACGTATTCACCGTGGCATTCTGATCCACGATTACTAGCGATTCCGACTTCATGGAGTCGAGTTGCAGACTCCAATCCGGACTACGACGCACTTTTTGGGATTCGCTCACTTTCGCAAGTTGGCCGCCCTCTGTATGCGCCATTGTAGCACGTGTGTAGCCCTACTCGTAAGGGCCATGATGACTTGACGTCGTCCCCACCTTCCTCCGGTTTATCACCGGCAGTCTCCCTGGAGTTCCCGACATTACTCGCTGGCAAACAAGGATAAGGGTTGCGCTCGTTGCGGGACTTAACCCAACATTTCACAACACGAGCTGACGACAGCCATGCAGCACCTGTCTCAGAGTTCCCGAAGGCACCAATCCATCTCTGGAAAGTTCTCTGGATGTCAAGAGTAGGTAAGGTTCTTCGCGTTGCATCGAATTAAACCACATGCTCCACCGCTTGTGCGGGCCCCCGTCAATTCATTTGAGTTTTAATCTTGCGACCGTACTCCCCAGGCGGTCTACTTAACGCGTTAGCTCCGAAAGCCACGGCTCAAGGCCACAACCTCCAAGTAGACATCGTTTACGGCGTGGACTACCAGGGTATCTAATCCTGTTTGCTCCCCACGCTTTCGCATCTGAGTGTCAGTATCTGTCCAGGGGGCCGCCTTCGCCACCGGTATTCCTTCAGATCTCTACGCATTTCACCGCTACACCTGAAATTCTACCCCCCTCTACAGTACTCTAGTCTGCCAGTTTCAAATGCAATTCCGAGGTTGAGCCCCGGGCTTTCACATCTGACTTAACAAACCACCTGCATGCGCTTTACGCCCAGTAATTCCGATTAACGCTCGCACCCTCCGTATTACCGCGGCTGCTGGCACGGAGTTAGCCGGTGCTTCTTCTGTCGCTAACGTCAAATAATGCAGCTATTAACTACACTACCTTCCTCACGACTGAAAGTGCTTTACAACCCGAAGGCCTTCTTCACACACGCGGCATGGCTGCATCAGGCTTGCGCCCATTGTGCAATATTCCCCACTGCTGCCTCCCGTAGGAGTCTGGACCGTGTCTCAGTTCCAGTGTGGCTGATCATCCTCTCAGACCAGCTAGGGATCGTCGCCTTGGTGAGCCCTTACCTCACCAACTAGCTAATCCCACCTAGGCATATCCTGACGCGAGAGGCCCGAAGGTCCCCCTCTTTGGCCCGAAGGCATCATGCGGTATTAGCCATCGTTTCCAATGGTTATCCCCCACATCAGGGCAATTTCCTAGGCATTACTCACCCGTCCGCCGCTCGACGCCGTTATCGTTCCCCGAAGGTTCAGATAACTCGTTTCCGCTCGACTTGCATGTGTTAGGCCTGCCGCCAGCGTTCAATCTGAGCCATGATCAAACTCTTCAATTTAAAGTTTTGTTCGGCTCAATGAATACTGACTTCAAAACTACAAAAGTAATTTTAAAGCTATTATCGTTCCAACAGAACGATAATGAATTGACTGTGCCAAGTCCGAAGACTTGATTGGTCACTCAGTTCATTGAAACCTAATTTGAAACCCCTCTTTATTAAGAGAAATTTCTAATTGGATTATCATCAACGAGTGCCCACACAGATTGATAGGTCTATATTGTTAAAGAGCTTTTCGACTGAGGCTTGCTCAAATCGGACGGCCATTTTAGCGAGATAACTTTTGGTGTCAAACACTTTTTTCAGTTATTTCTCTGTGAGTTATTTTTTTAACTCAACCGCCTTGTTATATTGCTTCGCTTAGCGAGACAACGGAGGCGAATTATAGGGCGAAAAATTGACTTGGCAAGGGGAATTCAGTCTAAAAAAGACATTTTTAGACTGAACGTTTAAATAACCATCAACTTGAGGATTCTATAGACAAAGACTAGGCTTATGACTCTATTTTCGCCACACGTTGATTAAGTTCAGCGATCGATTTTCTTACTTCTTCGACTAAATAGCCGTACTGAGCGTCATGTTCTTGCTGGTAGACAATCCGTCCATTTACAAAGCTCACTTTAACAGATGCAGGTTCACCACACATGATTGGAGCCATTAGTGAAGAGTGACAGCCAGATAAACGTGGCTGATTCAAATCATAAAGAACGAGATCTGCTGCATAACCTTCTTTAATCTCCCCCACATCTGTAAGACCTAAAATATCAGCTCCGCCTTTACTGCCCCATTTAACGACTTCTTCCAATGTTGTAGCATCAGGCCCATTTTGCGCTCTGTGTATTAACCAAGTCAGATTTAGTTCTTGTAACATCGACCCTGACTCTGCAGATGCAGAGCCATCCACTCCCAGAGAAATTGGCATACCCGCTTTCGCCATATCAATGACAGGAGCAATCCCACTCCCTAAGCGACAGTTAGAAGTCGGACAATGAGCTATACCTGTTTTGGTTTCTGCTAATAGCTGGATATCTTTTTCACTTACCTGAACCAAATGAGCAAACCACACGTCCTCGCCCAGCCAGTCGCAGCTTTGAGCGAACTCAACCGCGCTCATGCCGTATTTAGCTAAAGCTTGCTCATTATCAAACTTCACCTCTAATAGATGAGAGTGCATTCTTAGTTTCTGACTTCTAGCATATTCAGCCGTCAACTTGAGATCAGATGGCGTCGCAGAGTGAGCAATCGTGGTCGGAGCAACCACCAATTTACGCATTGCGGCTCCCCCTTCCTGATGGTAACGGCTCCGAGTATGATCTAAGCGTGAAATCATCTGTTCTGCAGATTCGGGAATAACGCCCGCTTTTGCCAATCCTTTATGTGTTCCTTTTACGGTTGCCCCACCTCGGCATAATACTAAGCGAATCCCCATTTCATCAGCCGCCTGCCAAAGGACATCTTCTAGCTCCTGGCTGGAGTTCGCATGATAGAGGTAATGATGGTCAGCACAGGTTGTAGCTCCGGAGCGGAGTAACTCATAAAAACCTAACTTAGCAGCTGAATACATAATCTCAGGGGTAATTTGAGGCCAATAGCGATACGGGACGCTCGCCAGCCAGTCACCTAAACCATGATTAATGCCAGCCGGAATTCCCTTTAATATTGACTGAGCAATATGATGGTGAGTATTTACCAGCCCCGGATAGACAACACAATTTGTCGCATCAACCAGCTTCTCACTGTAGTTAGGAGCTAGATTCTGACCTAACTCAGTGATGACGCCGTTCTGAATCCGTATATCCTGCACATCCTGTTTAGAAGAAAACACGCTATTAGCATTTTTAATTAAGTAGTTCATGTAAATTTCCTTTTCAATGAACAATCGTTATCTCATCTTCATTAAGACAACCAAGGTCGATTGACCTTTGAGCAATGTCCCGGAGAATTAACTTCTGACCGCTTCTACTCAATTAATATATGAGGGAGTATATCCACCACTCCCATGTATCATTCTGTATACAATGCAATTACTACACCACCTTAAAAGTACCTCCTAACCAGCGCCTAGCTTGCGTAAAGTGCACCAAAATGTTGTTTTTAAGGTCAAGATGCACAGATTAAGTGCAATATACCTTAAGTAAAAACTCTGAATGTGCACTTTTTGTATACAACGCTTTATGCGTTAGCACCACCAGAGGCCAAGGTAAACCGTTTGTTAAACACAAGTTACATGAAATCATATTGGTTACTTTCCATCCATGGCACATTGTTTGCTAATTGTTAAATGAAAGCGTGAGTAGAAGCGGTTAGATACCAAGCTAAAAAGTATCGGGACATTGCTCATAGTTAACCTAAAGCTGCGTAATCAAAAATACGGTCACGCCTTTAGAGAAAGTGAAAAGGAAGACACGGAGTAACTATGAAAACTATTTCAAAATTAAACAAACTTGCCCTTTCATTATCTTTGCTATGCGCTTCAGGAAGTAGCCTTGCAGCAGATAAAGTAACTTTCCAGCTTGACTGGTTACCTGGAGGCGATAAAGCTCCGATATTCGTTGGGGTTCAACAAGGGTTCTTTGCAGACGAGGATCTGGATGTAACTATTCTGGGCGGTAAAGGCTCTACAGATGCAATAACTAAAGTCGCGACAGGCACAGCCGACATTGGTTCTGCAGACATCGTGGCTCTGATGGTCGCAAAAGCAAATGATAATGTGCCGGTAAAAGCCGTTTACTCAACCTTTAATAAGGCGCCTTATGCTTTCTACGCACTTGATAGTTCTGGTGTGAAGTCAGTTAAAGATGTCGCAGGTAAAACGATCGTCACTTCTCCGTTTACTTCTGCGAACGTTTTTCTGCCAATCATGCTTAAGAAAAATGGTATTGATGAGAACAGCGTAAAAGTTCTTAAAGCCGATCCCGGCGCACTTAATCCGATGCTGATAACCGGGCAGTCTGATGTGATGATTTCGTGGATGACAGATCGCGTTAAAAACTCACAGCAAGCGGAGCAAGCAGGCAAAAAGCTCACTGTACTGCCTTGGTATGATGCAGGTCTTGACTTCTACTCATCATCAATCATCGCCAGCGACAAATTCATGTCACAAAGCCCAGACGTAGTTAAGCGATTCGTTAAAGCTTATGCAAAAGCAGTCGAATACACGTGGAAAAATCCAGAGCAAAGCGGTGCTGCTGTAAATAAGATGGTGCCGGAGGTCGACGCTGCGCAAGCCACCGATACCATCAAGTCCATTCGTAGTTTGGTTATGAACGAAGTCTCCGAAAAAGACGGCGTGGGCGTATTTACTCCTGATCGTTTAAATGAAACCTGGAAATGGACAGCGGAAGCGCAAGGTCTTGACCTTAGTAAGCTAGACCCAGAAACCGCGGTTTCTCGTCAATTCTTCCAAGAGGTGAACTAATAATGCAACCATTTGTTTCGTTCAAGAACATAGGGCATACCTATCACTCTGACAAACAATCGGTTACGGTTCTCAACGATGTCAATTTTAATGTGAATAAACATGAATTTGTTGCCATCGTTGGTCCCTCAGGCTGCGGCAAGTCGACCTTGCTGCGTCTGTTGTCAGGTCTGATATTTCCAACCCAAGGTGAGATTTCTGTTTTCGGCCAACCGGTAACTGAGCCACGAGAAGACATAGGTATTGTATTTCAAAAACCGACATTATTACCTTGGAAGAATATTCTCGATAATGTTCTGTTCCCACTTAAGCACAAGTTTAACTACATCACGAAGAAAGAACAGCAACATGCCGAAGTGCTTTTGGACACCGTCGGACTAAAAGGTTTTGAATCTAGCATGCCGAATCAGTTGTCAGGTGGAATGCAGCAGCGTGTCGGCATCGCGAGAGCCTTATTACTCAATCCGGATATCTTGATCATGGATGAGCCATTTTCTGCACTTGATGCTTTAACGCGCGAAGAAATGGGGTTTGAACTGCAGAAGATCTGGATGGAGAAGCCGAAAACCGTTCTATTTATTACTCACTCTATCTCAGAAGCGGTACTGCTCGCAGACAAAGTTTTAGTGATGGGACCGCGCCCGAGCACAGTACTAGAGGAAATCGATATTGACTTACCTCGCCCAAGAGACATCCACACTCTTCAGAATCCGGTCTTTGGCTCATATACCAATAAGATCCGTGAGTATTTTTATCGTTCTGAAGAACCAAGTCATTCGGATAGCAAGAATAACGACAACGTGAAGCCACTACGTAAAACGGTCGCTTAATCGAACTCGTCTAAAGGAATAGATATGAAACGGTATATATCACAATGGTCGCAGAACTGGCTGCCACTTTTCGCGATATTGACGCTAATCCCAATTTGGGAAGTGATATGTCGCACCTTTTCGGTGCCTTCATTCATTTTGCCCGCACCATCAGATATTGCGCTGGCATTCAGCCAAGTTCCAATGGAGCGATGGTTAGATAACTTATGGGCGACATTACGTATTGCACTACTTGGCTTTGGGATCTCTTTTTTAATTAGTATTCCCCTGGCGATCATGATGGTGAACTCAAAGTTTCTTACTAAGGCTCTGTTTCCAATCTTGGTCGTGATCCAATCTACGCCTGTCGTAGCCATTGCGCCGCTATTGATTGTAATCCTGGGAACCGGTGATGCACCTCGTTTAACCATTACCTGTTTGATCACCTTTTTCCCACTTGTGGTCTCAGCGACAACGGGCATGCTGGCAACGCCACCAGAACTGATTGAACTATCGCGCTCGTTAAGTGTGAAAAACAGTAAAACGATTTGGCAAATTCGCCTGCCTTACGCCATTCCACATATTTTTAGTGGTGTAAAAGTGGCGATCACGTTAGCGGTAATTGGCTCAGTGATAGCAGAGTTCGTCGCTGCAGAGAAAGGCCTAGGCTATCTGGTTCAGTTCTCCACATCCTATTTCAAAATCCCTCAAGCGTTTGCTGCATTGGTGTTCTTATCACTTGTTAGCATGTTGCTATTTAAAGCCGTTAGTTGGGTACAACGCGCTTGCTTCTCTTGGAGCCTGACTGAAGAAGAAAAACAGAGGTAGAAATAACAATGCAAAATATACCCGCGATAAACCAAGACACTGATTTCAAATTTTTGCGCCACAGCTTTGCTCTAGCAGAAAAGGCAAAATCCAAAGGCATCCACCCATTTTCAGCAGTACTGGTTGACGAACACGGCAAGATTCTTTTGGAACAAATTAACGGCTACCTGCCCGATTTCGATATGACAGGTCACGCCGAACGTTTGATCATGACTAAAGCGAGCAAATTATATCGTCCAGATTTTCTAACCCGCTGTACTCTATATATTTCCGCAGAGCCATGCGCGATGTGTGCTGGTGCTATCTACTGGGCTGGTGTTGGCCGTATTGTTTATGGACTCAGTGAAGAGAAACTTAAACAGATCACCGGCAACCATCCGGAGAATCCGACTCTAGCGCTACCATGCAGAACCGTGTTTGATTCAGGACAACGTGAAGTGGAAGTAATAGGACCACTACTTGAAGATGAAGCAGAACAAATACAACATGGCGTTTGGTAGCTACATTATCTGACAACTAGATTGTTCGAGGTGGCTCCGTTCGAATGGATTCATCTCGATCGACCCCGGAGTAGAAGCGGTCTGTAATAGCAAAATATTGATGCTTTGCTATTACTGGACATTGCTCCATTAACAAGCACTTGCTTAATTGTTAATTGGAGAAAGCAATAATGACTCAATCATACCTTTTAGATGAACTTAACTTTGAAACAACCATTGGCGGCCAGGGATTGGAAGCTAACGATACCGCAATCCCTCTGATCAATTTACATGACTTTGAAAACCGTCGTGAAGAGATCACTGAACAGCTTTGGCAGGCCGCCACTCAAGTCGGTTTTTTCCAGCTTGTCGATCACGGCATCAGCTTAGCTGACATTGAAAAGTCATTTAAACTCAGTGAGCAGTTCTTCTCGCTCCCTGTTGAAGACAAAGCACAGTTTCCGCTTAAAGAAGGCTTGAATGCCGGTTGGGAGTTTAAACAACAAGTTCGCCCATCTACAGGGACAGCGGATCAAAAAGAGTCATATCAAATTACTCTGCCTCACATGGGTGACCTGTGGCCGAGTAATGATCTGGTCGAAGGTTTTGAATCGCACCTGCTGTCATTCGAGCATCAGGCCTGGCAGCTCGGTATGAAGATCCTGTCTTGCTTTGCCGATAAACTCGGCTTTGAACGTGACTTTTTCACTAAAGCGCACCAGAGAGATTCAGAAAACTACCTGAGTACTTTGCGTATGCTGCATTATCTGCCAATGAAAGAAGTACCACAAAACGGTACATTCTGGCGCGCGGGTGCGCATACCGATTTTGACTGTTTAACCATGGTATTCCAGCAGGAAAATCAAGGCGGATTACAAGCTGCGGCAGGGAAAGACGCCAAGGAAAACTTGGTTTGGAGTGCAGTAGAACCAAAAACGGGCGTGATCACTTGTAATATCGGTGACATGCTGATGCGCTGGAGTGATGACGTACTGAAATCGACTCTGCACCGCGTGCGTATGCCAACTGCGGAAGAGAACCAGGACTCTCGGTATAGCATGGCGTTTTTCTGCCAGGCAAACCGCGATCAGGTTATTCAGGGTCAGAAAAAGGTTTATGAACCAATCACAGCTGAAGACTATTTGAAGATGCGTATAAATGCCAACTTCTCTTAAACCCTAACCATTAAGGCCGCTTATCGAGCCATAGTGATCTTAGTTGGGATGATACCAATCTACATAAGTATTTGCTCATTCTTGCTGGTTAAAACCACTGATAGCTGCGTTATAGATTTTGCAATTAGAATAACTAGTTACTTCAATCTATGCCTTGCTCTAAGCGATTTTACCTGCGCAATAAGCTGACCACCTACTTATCCAGATTGGTATAAAAAGCCATGCAGATGCATGGCTTTGTTCGTTAATACTTTCTGATAATACTATTGGCTGGCGGTAATATTGCCGTCTTCGACGCCGAGTACAATCGGCTTTCCTGGTAAGAACTGCCCAGAAAGGATTGATTTCGCCAATGGGTTCTCAATATTTTGTTGAATGGCACGTTTCAACGGACGCGCACCATACACAGGGTCAAAACCGACTTGAGCAATCAGCTCCAACGCCTCGTCACCGACTTCCAGATCGTAATCTTTCTCAGCCAGACGTTTGTGCAGACGTTCCAACTGGATCGAAGCAATCGACTTAATGTGCTCTTTACCAAGTGGGTGGAAGACTACAGTTTCATCAACCCGGTTTAAGAACTCTGGACGGAAGTGCTTGCTGACCACATCCATCACTTCGTCTTTAATACCCTGATAATCCAGTACGGCGAAGTTTTCCTGAATTCGTGAAGAACCTAGGTTTGACGTCATGATCACCACAGTATTACGGAAATCAACCGTACGGCCCTGGCCATCAGTCAGACGCCCGTCATCCAATACCTGGAGCAGAATATTGAACACATCTGGATGCGCTTTCTCTACCTCATCCAGCAGAATGACTGAATAAGGTTTACGACGAACCGCTTCCGTCAGATAACCGCCCTCTTCATAACCAACATAACCCGGAGGCGCACCAACCAGTCTCGCTACGGAATGTTTCTCCATGAACTCCGACATATCAATACGCACCATAGCGTCTTCACTATCAAACATGAAGTTTGCCAGTGTCTTACACAGTTCTGTTTTACCCACACCAGTCGGACCTAAGAACAAGAAAGAGCCAATTGGTCGGTTTGGATCTGACAATCCTGCACGGCTACGGCGAATTGCATTCGATACCACCTCAACCGCCTCTACCTGACCGATAACACGCTGATGTAAAACATCTTCCATGCGTAGCAGTTTCTCTTTCTCCGCTTCCAGCATCTTAGACACCGGAATACCGGTCTGTTTGGAGAGTACTTCCGCAATTTCGTTGTCTGTCACTTTGTTGCGCAGCAGCGTCATCTCTTGCATTTCAGCTTGCGCCGCCAGATCCAACTGCTTCTCAAGCTCAGGAATACGGCCGTACTGCAGCTCAGACATACGGTTCAGGTCACCTGCACGGCGCGCGAAATCCATATCCATTCGCGCTTGTTCAAGCTCTGATTTGATGTGCTGCGTACCGGAAAGTGCCGCTTTTTCCGTATTCCACACTTCTTCGAGCTCAGCGTATTCACGCTCTTTCTCATTCAGCTCATCGTTTAAAGTCGTCAGACGTTTTTCACTCGCTTCATCGTGCTCGTTACTTAACGCTTGCTGTTCAATCTTCAATTGAATGATTTTACGCTCTAACTTATCCAGTGCTTCCGGTTTAGAGTCGATTTGCAGACGGATGCTGGATGCTGCCTCATCGATTAAATCGATCGCTTTATCAGGTAACTGACGGTCAGAAACGTATCGGTGTGACAGACTCGCTGCCGCAACAATAGCGGGGTCAGTAATTTCCACATGATGGTGCAGCTCGTAGCGCTCTTTAAGACCACGTAAGATCGCCACGGTATCTTCAACTGTTGGTTCATCCACCAGCACTTTCTGGAAACGACGCTCTAACGCTGCATCTTTTTCAATGTACTTACGGTATTCGTCCAAGGTGGTAGCGCCGACACAGTGAAGTTCACCGCGCGCCAATGCTGGTTTCAGCATGTTACCCGCATCCATTGAACCTTCACCTTTACCGGCACCCACCATAGTATGCAGCTCATCAATAAACAGAATGATGTTACCTTCTTCTTTGGATAACTCATTCAATACTGATTTCAAGCGCTCTTCGAATTCACCGCGGTATTTTGCACCCGCAACCAGTGCGCCCATATCTAAAGCAAGAACACGACGGCCACGTAGGCCTTCTGGCACTTCATTATTGATAATGCGCTGTGCCAGACCTTCAACAATCGCCGTTTTACCTACACCAGGTTCACCAATGATCACTGGGTTATTTTTGGTGCGGCGTTGTAATACTTGAATCGTACGGCGGATCTCATCATCACGACCAATCACTGGATCCAATTTGCCCTGCTCTGCACGTTCTGTAAGGTCTATGGTGAACTTTTCCAGTGCCTGACGTAGCTCTTCAGCATTTGGATCATCGACCTTTTGACCACCTCTGATCTTTTCGATAGCCTGGCTGACTTTTTGCTCAGTTAGACCAACTTCTTTGAGTAGCTGACCAAGCGGTCCTTTATCCTCAAGTGCGGCTAGCAGGAATACTTCTGACGAAATGTAAGAGTCCTGGCGCTTTTGGGCGACTTTGTCGCACAGATTGAACAACGTACCCATAGCACCAGAAAGCTGCACATCACCACCAATGCCACTTACTTTTGGTAATCGGTCAAGGATTTCGCCCAGCTTAGAGCGCAGGTGAGTGACATCCACGTCCAGCATAGTCAGCAACGGACGAATTGGACTGCCATTTTGATCAAGCAAAGCCACCATCAGGTGAACTGGCTCGATATACTGATGATCGCGCCCTAACGCCAGTGATTGGGCATCAGAGATAGCGATTTGAAATTTACTTGTGAATCTATCAAGACGCATATCTACCTTCCTAACCTCACTAAGAGAATACTGATAACAGTAGAAAGATGGATACTCGGAAAGGGAATTTCAAGGGAGGATGTAAATAAATATAAACAGTATTGCAAACTCAGACGTATGCATCACCATCCACAATAACAGGTTAAAGCCTAATCACCCAACCAGATAAAAGTTGCTTGGCGACCAGTCACGCCATCTCGACGATAGGAGTAAAAATCTTGCTGGTTTTGGTAGGTACATAAACCAGAATCAAAGACCAGAGTGACACCTGCTTTATTAAGGCGCTGAGAGGCAAGTTTTGACATATCAGCAAACCACTTACCTTTGATATCACGAGGAACAAAAGCTTGCTCTGCTTGAGGGTCGAAGTCCATAAAGGCTTGCAGAACGTCCTCTCCAACTTCAAACGCTTCGGAACCAATAGCAGGCCCCAGCCACGCCATGACCTCACCAGAAAACATCTCTAATGCATTTTCAACGATGCCATTTGCCAGACCACGCCAGCCAGCATGAACTGCGGCCACTTGCGTACCTTGGGTATTGGTTAAAAGCACTGGAAGACAATCCGCAGTCATTGCAGAGCAGATAACATTAGCAGAGCTGGTAAACACGCCATCTGCTTCGAGCACCTGAGATGTTGGCTCGCTAACTTGAGCAACAACGGTAGAGTGAGTTTGGTTTAACCAGACTGGTGCATTTGGCATGTTTGCTTGCTGCACCAACCAGTTACGGTTCTGCTCTATGACAGAACTATCATCCCCGACATGAGCACCAAGATTTAGCCCTTGATAAGAGCCCGTCGAAAAGCCTCCAACTCTTGTAGAGGCGAAAGCTTTGACATTTTTAGGTGCTGGCCAGTTGGGGATAATGGTCTTCATTTTAGAACTCGTCAGGTAAACCGTACTCTTCGGTATCTTTACGCAACGCTTCTGTCATAGCCACCATGTCGTCTGGCACAGGAGCGTGGAACTCCAGCTCTTCACCAGTGATAGGATGTTCAAAACGCAGCATCACAGCGTGCAGTGCCTGACGATCAAAGCCACGAATCATGTCTGTGAGCTCTTGCGAAGCTCCAGTCGGAATACGTGCACGGCCACCATAAGCAGTATCACCCAACAAAGGATGCTGCAGGTATGACATATGAACACGAATCTGGTGAGTACGACCCGTTTCCAGGCGCAAGCGAATACGCGTGTGCTCACGGAAGTGTTCCGCAACACGGTAGTGTGTAACAGCAGGTTTGCCCATTGGAGCGACAGCCATTAACGTACGTTTGGTCGAGTGACGACCTATCGGCTGATCCACTTTACCACCCGCAGTCATACGACCAATAGCAATCGCTTCGTATTCACGCGTGATATTACGTTTTTGCAGTGCACGAACTAAACGAGTTTGTGCTGGTACCGTTTTCGCAACCACCATCAGACCGGTGGTGTCTTTATCCAGACGATGCACAATACCCGCACGCGGCACTTCTGCGATATCAGGGTAATGATGCAGCAATGCATTTAGCACGGTACCATCTGGTGTGCCCGCACCAGGGTGCACGACAAAATCACGAGGCTTATTGATTACGATGATGTCATCATCTTCGTAGACGATATCTAACGGGATATCTTGCGCTTCCCAGCGCTCTTCATCTTCCAGCTCGGCTTGCAATGTAATTTCCTCGCCGCCCATGACTTTGGTGCGAGGTTTGGTGACAACTTCACCATTCACTTGAACTTTCCCCTCTAGAAGCCATTCTTTCAGGCGAGAGCGGGAGAAGTCAGCGAATAATTCTGCGATAGCTTGGTCTAAACGTTGACCTAACTGGCTATCTTTTACTGTATTTGTTAATACTATCTGCTGAGCCATATCGAACTTTTTTAAAAACTGTGAGACTAATGCTCACGACTGTGGAAAAATAGACTATTACGTCATTGTATCTGTTACTGGAAAGAAAGTAACGGCAGCTTAAAAAATATTTAGATTCAAGGAACAGACTCCTGATATGAAACGTCAGACTTTAACAGGCCTTTTAGCGGTATCCCTTCTGTTTGGATGTGCAAGCAAAGAAGAAATCGTTCCTGATGTGCCACCTTCGGAACTGTATGCAGACGCGCAAACTTCTCTTCAAACTGGTAACTGGCTAACGGCTATTGAAAAGCTAGAAGCATTGGATTCGCGTTACCCATTTGGTGCTTACTCAGAACAGGTACAACTTGACCTAATTTACGCGTACTACAAAAACGACGACCTGGCCCTCGGCCTGGCGACCATATCTCGTTTTATGCGCCTGAACCCGACTCATGAAAAAATGGACTGGGTACTGTACATGCGTGGTTTAACTCATATGGCGCAAGATCGTAACTTTATGCACGATCTGTTCAATGTAGACCGTAGTGACCGAGACCCTGAGCCAGTAAAACAAGCCTTTGATGACTTCAGCAAGCTGCTGAAACGTTACCCAAACAGTCACTATGCGGAAGACTCTCAAAAGCGCATGATCGCACTGAAAAATCGTTTAGCTAATTATGATCTGGCAACGGCTGATTTCTACTTACGCCGAGAAGCATGGATTGCATCGATTAATCGTTGCCAAGAGCTACAAAAGACGTTCCCAGACACAGAAGCGGCACGTAAGTCTCTTAAAATACAGCTCGAAGCCTATAAGCAGCTTGGGCTGGAAGACGCCATCGCAAGAACAGAAGAACTGATTAGATTAAATCCGCTCGACTAACCCCGCTCTAAGAACTATGAACCGCCACAGCCTAAAACTGTGGCGGTTTTGTTTCTAGCCTGTTCACCCTCACAAACACCAACTTGATGCTTTTTTGAGCGCCACATATGCTTAAAACTCTCTCTTCATATAGTTGGACGTGAACGTGGTAATTTCAAAGCTATGGGCAATACTACTGACTCTGTTGTCGGCGTCCGCTTACTCATTGCAAATTTCACCGCTAACGCAACCACCGTATACCGGTGACCTAGACGCAATAAAAGAGCAAAAGTTACTGCGTGTGCTTGTCTCTTCTGATTTAGGCTTTTACTACGTTGAAGGTGGAGCTCCGAAAGGGATCGGCGCAGAGCTTCTCGATCATTTCGAGAAAGACTTCCGAAAAATTGAACCAAATATAAGCGTGCAAATTATTCCTCTTGCCCGTGATCAGTTGATTCCGGCACTCAACAGAGGTTCTGGTGATTTAATTATTGCCAACCTCACCATCACCGATAGCCGCAAAGAAAAAGTCGATTTTAGCACCCCGATTCTCTCCGATATTCAGGAGTGGGTCCTCACAAATAAAAAGACTCCTGCAATGACAACAGCAGAGCAACTGAGTGGAAAAGAGATATGGGTCAGAGCAAGCTCAAGTTATTTTGAAAGCATTCAAGCTCTAAATAAAAGGCTGAGTAAGAAAGGCTTACCACCTATCATTGTCAACTTCGTTGAAGAAACCCTGCAAGACTACGAGCTGGTTGGCATGCTGAACAACGGCTATGTCAAAGCTATAGTATTAGACAGCCACAAAGCAAACCTGTGGCTGAAAGTGATGGATAATATTCAGGTGCACGAAGCAATCCCTTTGCGTAAAAACGGAAAAATCGGTTGGGCAATGCGCAAGTACAGTCCACAACTCAAAATGGCCGTAGATAACTTCATCAGAAAGTCACAGTCGGGCAACCTGCTTGGTAATGTCATCTACGGCAAGTACATTGACAATACCAACTGGCTCAACAAAGCCCTAGACCCGAAAAAGATAGCCCAGTTAGAAAAGCTAACTGCGCTGTTTTCACGCTACGCAAATCAATACGACTTTGACCATCTGTTGATCGCGGCAGTCGCTTATAAAGAGTCGAGTTTCAATAATAATGCCGTCAGCAACCGGGGCGCAGTAGGCATTATGCAGGTCCTCCCCAGCACCGCGCGTGACCCGAACATCAACATCAAAAATGTTCAGCAATTAGAAAATAACGTTCATGCGGGAGTAAAGTATCTGGCGTTTTTACGCCAGCAGTACTTTAGTAACGAAGCAATCAGCGCTGAAAACAAAATCTACTTTACTCTGGCTTCATACAACGCTGGACCGGGAAATGTAGAAAAGATGCGTAAGCTCGCCGCTAGCCAGGGCTATAACCCTAATGTCTGGTTCAATAATGTAGAAGTCGTGATGAGAAAGAACATAAGTACTACCGTCTACTATGTCAGTACCATTACTCGTTACTATGTCATTTACAAACAACTAGAGAGCCTGAACCATACAAAATCCTCAAAGAATGTTTTGCTGGCCCCCAGCGTTCCTGATTCTAAGACCCTATTAGGAAGAATTCGTCAAACACTAGAAACAAAAAAGCCGCTTATCCACTAAGCGGCTGTTCAGAATTTTCTTTGCTTGCATGCTATTGAGTGATAAACATCACGCGTTTTTACTAGTTAAATTTTAACCACTCTAAATTACAAGCTGTACAGCGTCCCTGAAAACAGAGATGTTTTCAGCTGAGTATTCTATTCAATCTAATGATTTGCTAACCGATAACAAGCTATTTAACGATAAATCTCGATACTTCTTGAGTGAGATCACATTCATTTTCCATCATAAAAAACGCGGACAAAATAATGATCCCGATCACGTTTTTTTATCCTTAAAGCAGTAATCTGAACTTAACCCATGAGGGATGCAACAGAGGAAAAACACTTATGACAATGAATATTACTGGCAAAAACATCGAAATCACCTCTGCAATCCGAGCTCATATTGAGAGCAAATTTAAAAAGCTGGAGAAATGGCAAGTAGACATCATCGGATGCCAAGCAACTTTCAGTGAGGAACCAAATAAACAGAAGAAATTCGAAGCGGTAATTAAAGTTCCTAAAGGCCAACTTGTCGCCTCAGCAACTCACGAAGATCTATACGCAGCTATCAATGAAGTGGAGCAAAAACTAGAACGACAACTGAATAAGCTGACCCACAAACCTGAGGCTCGCCGCGCAAACAAGCCAGAGCTTGTGACTGAAGAAGAGTAAAACGACCAGATTGAGGAAGTAGCGCCGAAAGGCGCTATTTTTTTGCTTGACGCTCTCCGTCAGCTTGCTTATTGTGTTTAAACATTCATAAATTGAACATTATCTATGCATTTAACCCCTCTGTTTATTTTTGACTTCTTTTTCCTTCCATAGTTGGAGGGGCTGATTCGTTTGTGAAAGAAAAGTCAAAAACAAACAGAAAGCCTCCCAAAACGGGAGGCTTTTTTATAAGGAAAGAATTGATGACTGACCAACCTATTTCTCTCGAAGCAATTCGTTTACGTTTAAACGAGCTTGATGACGAGCTGCTTAGCCTGTTATCTGAACGCCGTAAGCTCAGTATCGAAGTCGCTAAAAGCAAAGTTCAAACGTCAAAACCAGTTCGTGACGCCGCTCGTGAGCAACAGTTGTTGGTTAAGCTGATCTCTAATGGCCGCGAGAAATATGACCTGGATGCTCAGTACATCACTAAACTTTTCCATACCATTATTGAAGACTCTGTCTTACTACAACAAAGCTATCTGCAAAATCTGGTCAACCCGCTGCAAAGTAGAAAGCCACTCGCGCGCGTTGCTTTCCTTGGTGCGAAAGGCTCATACTCACATCTGGCCAGCCGTGAATACTTCAGCCGCAAAAATACGGAGCTGATTGAGTTAAACTGCGAACACTTCAGAGAAGTCACTCAGACTGTTGAATCAGGCCATGCTGACTATGGTGTCTTACCGATTGAAAACACCAGTTCAGGCTCTATCAACGAAGTTTATGACTTGCTGCAACATACGACCTTGTACATCGTCGGCGAGCTAACACAGCCAATTGAACATTGCCTGGTTGCCAAAAAAGACATTCGTCTCGAAGAGATCAAAACCCTTTATTCTCATCCTCAACCACATCAGCAGTGCAGTGAATTCCTCAGTCGCATGAAGGGTGTAAAACTGGAATCTTGTGCAAGTACTGCGGATGCCATGCAGAAAGTACAAGAGCTTGATCGTGAAGATGTCGCAGCGATTGGTAACGCCTCAAGTGGTAAGCTATATGGCCTGCAAGCGATACAAGGCAACATCGCGAACCAGACAGAAAACCACACTCGCTTTATCGTTGTAGCTCGCAAGCCTGTTGAAGTCTCAACGCAAATTCCAGCCAAAACCACTCTTATCATGTCGACCTCTCAAGAAGCCGGTTCTCTGGTTGAAACGCTGTTGGTACTGCAACGCTATGGGATCAATATGACCAAGCTGGAATCTCGTCCGATCATGGGCAACCCGTGGGAAGAAATGTTCTATGTTGACTTAGAGTCTCACCTTAATTCACAAGAGATGCAGCAAGTGTTACAAGAGCTGACAAAACTCACTAAGCACCTGAAAGTTCTAGGTTGTTACCCTAGCGAGAACATAAAACCTACTCAAGTTAAACTAAGTTAACAGACATCGGTGAGTAAAAAGATCATGGGAACCCAAAAAGTCATTATTGCCTCTTTAAACCCGGCAAAGATTAATGCTGTTCAGAGTGCATTTCAAAGCGCCTTCCCTAATCAGTTTTTTGAGTTTGAGGGGGTGAGTGTTCCAAGCGGCGTCGCCGATCAACCGATGAGCAACGAAGAAACTCGTGCAGGTGCGTTGAATAGGGTGACAAACGCCAAATTAGAGATCCATGATGGTGATTTCTACGTTGGTCTGGAAGCAGGAATCGAAGGCAGCGTCACTTTTGCATGGATGGTCATTGAATCCGATACCCATCGTGGAGAGTCTCGTTCCGCGAGTTTAATGTTACCTCCACAAGTGTTGGCTCAACTAGAGCATGCTAATGAGCTTGGGGACGTTATGGACAATGTATTCGGTACCGAGAACATCAAACAAAAAGGTGGGGCAATCAGTTTGTTAACCCAAAACCAACTGACACGCAGCTCGGTTTATCATCAGGCTCTGATTCTGGCTTTGATACCATTTACTAACGCTGAACATTTTCCGGCGAATTTATAGTGATGTTAGCAATACAAAAGAGGGCGGAAATTCCGCCCTTTCGTTTTTCAACTTTTTATTATTGAGAGCTCGACTCTAATAATTTTTTGAGCTGATCTTTGTCTTCATCCGTTTTGGATTTCAACTCATTTGAGCCACGCGTGATGGTTGCAATGCCCACTCCCAGCATCTGGCTGATCTGACGTTGAGATAATTCACCTTTAAGAAGTTCATTAAGAATATTCACTCTTGCAATTAATGAATCTCTCTCATCAGGCGTCATCAACATCGTCAACAGCATCTCGTGCTGTTGGCTATCGACGCTTGATCGGATTAGCTCGACAATCTGTTGCCAGTCTTTGTACTCTGGTTCGTGTGACATCAAGTTACCTCACTCAATACTTGGTATTGATCTCATGTTGATTCAGGAACGCGCCATCGATACCCAAAAGATCACGGTAATAGGTTTCAAACATTAAAATGTTCTGCACATAACCACGAGTCTCTCTAAATGGAATGGCCTCAATAAAGGCATAGGCATCCACTTTTCCCTGGGTTCTCTCTCGCCACGTTTTTACTCTATTAGGGCCTGCATTATAAGCCGCCAGGGCAAAAATACGATTATTATCGTAATCCTGCATCAAACCTTGCAGATAATGACTGCCAATTTCGATGTTTTTACCCACGTTATACAGATCCTGGCTACCTTCGTAACTTAACTTGTATTTGCGTACGGTGTATTTAGCCGTCGCAGGCATGATCTGCATGATACCGCGCGCGCCTACCGGCGATCGAGCTTCTGTATCCAGCGCACTTTCCTGTCTGGCTAATGACATCATGGTCACAGGATTAATATCATGCTTTTGGGCATAAAAGTCGAACCACCAGCGATGAGCAATCGGGAATCTCAACTCAATATTGCCCCACATTTTAGCTTGAATACTTGCCGTCACCGTCAGGTGGTGCCAGTGTTTTGAAGATGCATAAGCGGCCAGCATCGACTTCTCATTTTGATCAACTCGGCTAAGTAAATAGGCCCACTCACTTTTCGCCGCTGCAATCTTATCGGTCTCAATAAGCTCTTCAATACGAGCTAAAGTTTCGTGATACGGCTGAACCACTTTTTTATCTAGGGTTATTTTGCTTGTCGGGTACTTTATCGATTGTCCTATCTCATTCGCTGCCGCGACACTGTAAAAATCACGCTGACCAACCAAAGCTGCTAGACGTTTTTTACCTGCGACTTCATCACCTAAAGCTATTTCACTACGGCCAAGCCAATATTGCCAACGCAGTGTCTCTTGTTGTTTTTTATCGAGTACCGCAATCCACTGCTGAACGCCTTTCCAGTCCCCATTCTGAATAGCAAGGCGAATACGGGTTTCAATCAACGGTATATTTTGGCTGATTTTGGTCTTGTCATCACGCCACTTAGCCATACTTGATGACTCAGTGCGAGTTAAGCGAAATGCAATATAATCAGCCAATGAGCGCGCTTTATCCGCGGAAAACTTCTGGCCCTTAATCACCTGATCGTATGCCTGTTGTGCTTGTTCGGCATCCATACGAGCCAGCTTCTCTAGGGCATATTCGCTTTGAGCACGATAGAAATCATTAGCTGGCTTTTTCTTCGCAAACTCCGCAACTGTCGCTGGCTTATCAAACAACGCCTTCATCTCATTAGCTTGTCGTCGAGCCTTTTCTGATTTAGGCAGCTTGACCAAGTAGCGTATCAGGCTACTGTTACGCGCATCGAATGCTAATAACATGCGCTGCAATATCAAATCATCGGTTCTTTTGCCTGCTTTGTCCCATGCATCAAATACCGGATCGCACTCATTCGCAACACTGGTACCGTTCAACCACATGTCTTGTGCTCCTTTAAAGGCAGCAGCCTGCTTGTCTTGTTTCAGCTGAGCGTTGTAATAAATGCACTGATAGCGTTCACCACTTGGGATAACGGTTTGAAATTCGGTGATCGTCTTCCAGTTTTGTTGTTTGTAGAGACTGTCAAGATAAGGCGCTCTCACGCGACGTGAAAAAGGAAACGCATCATATTCAGCGATGAAAGCACTAACTTGCTTTGGTGACTTGTCGGGTAGCTGTCTGATAAAAGTGCGATAATCCACATAGGGTGTGAGCGGGTAATCCGCTATTTGGGGACGAATGGCCAGGTATCCGTCAATATCATTGTTATCTAACAGACTTTGCGCCTGTTCATAAATCTCACGCTGCTTTTCTAAGCTCAGCGCAGCATTTGCTGTCACGCTCACAGCAATCAGTGCGGTAGCGCAACAGGCACTTTTAGCCAATCTTGTAACGTTGAATCTCATTTATTTTATTTTCCCCGGACATTTGCAGCCTCACCGCCCAGTTTTTCTTTAGCGTTATAATTCAAATACACTTTAAACATATGCATACACTCACACAAGTTAATGCAGTCTGTGTAATGTGGATTGATGTATTAATATTTATACTCGTGACCATTTAAAGCTTTGAGGACAAGGCATTCATAACTCGTAAAGACGAGAAGTCCTTACGAAAAGCCAATAATAAAAAGTGTATACCTTAACCGTGTAAGTTTCCGGTCAGCAGAGAATCAGAAATCTCATATCGGAGTAAATTCTTGCAATGCAGTAACAAATCCCCCCTTATAAACCCGATGTGCGTGGCTCAACTCCCGGTTTTGGAATGGGTCACTTAGAGCATTTGGGTATATCAGGCAGTTGGTATAAAATAATGGCTTTGATTGACAGTTAATTTAGGAACGATCGGCAATGGCTGAATACGTATATACCATGTCTCGGGTGAGCAAAATTGTGCCACCTAAGCGTCAAATTCTTAAAGACATCTCCCTGAGCTTCTTCCCTGGTGCGAAAATCGGTGTTCTGGGTCTGAACGGTGCAGGTAAATCTACCCTGCTACGTATCATGGCCGGTATCGATACCGACATCGACGGTGAAGCACGTCCGCAACCTGGACTCAATGTTGGTTACCTACCTCAGGAGCCGGTACTTGATGAATCCAAAACCGTTCGTGAGATCGTAGAAGAAGCGGTATCAGACGTTGCAGGCGCGCTTCAACGCTTGGACGCGGTATATGCTGCATACGCAGAACCAGATGCAGATTTTGATGCGCTGGCAAAAGAACAAGGCGAACTTGAAGCTCTGATTCAGGCGAAAGACGGCCATAACCTTGATAATGCATTAGAGCGCGCTGCAGATGCGCTTCGTCTTCCTGAGTGGGATCAGAAGATTGCACACTTATCGGGTGGTGAGCGTCGTCGTGTCGCTATTTGTCGTCTTCTACTAGAAAAGCCAGACATGCTTCTTCTAGACGAACCAACCAACCACTTGGATGCTGAGTCTGTTGCCTGGCTAGAACGATTCCTGGTTGATTACACTGGTACCGTTGTAGCGATTACCCACGACCGTTACTTCCTGGATAACGCTGCAGGTTGGATTCTTGAGCTTGACCGTGGTGAAGGTATTCCATGGGAAGGTAACTACACCTCTTGGCTAGAGCAGAAAGATGCACGTCTACAACAAGAAGCATCACAAGAAAGCGCTCGTCAAAAAACCATCGAGAAAGAACTTGAGTGGGTACGTAAGAACCCTAAAGGTCGTCAGGCGAAATCGAAAGCGCGTATGGCTCGCTTTGAAGAACTGCAAAACACTGACCATCAGAAACGTAACGAAACCAACGAACTATTTATCCCGCCAGGTGAGCGCCTAGGTGATAAGGTTATCGAAGTAAATAACCTGACGAAATCGTTCGACGGCCGTGTACTGATTGATGACTTGTCATTCAGCATTCCTAAAGGTGCAATCGTCGGTATTATCGGTGCCAACGGTGCAGGTAAATCAACGCTATTTAAGATGCTAAGTGGTACAGAACAACCGGATTCGGGCACTATCGAACTGGGTGATACAGTGAAACTGGCATCGGTTGAGCAGTTCCGTGACTCAATGAACGACAAGAACACTGTGTTCCAAGAGATTTCTGAAGGTGCTGATATCATTAAGATCAACAACTTCGAAATCCCGGCTCGTGCATACTGTTCACGTTTCAACTTCAAAGGCTCTGACCAACAGAAAGTAATCGGTGAGCTATCTGGTGGTGAGCGTAACCGTGTGCACCTTGCGAAACTGCTTAAAGCCGGCGGCAACGTACTGCTACTCGATGAGCCAACCAACGACCTTGACGTTGAAACGCTGCGAGCTCTGGAAGAAGCACTGCTGGAGTTTCCGGGTTGTGCAATGGTTATCTCGCACGACCGTTGGTTCCTGGACCGTATCGCGACGCACATCATCGACTACCGTGACGAAGGTCAGGTGAACTTCTATGAAGGTAACTACACCGAGTACATGGACTGGCTGAAGAAGACTCTGGGGCCGGAAGCTGCAGAACCTCATCGCATCAAATACAAACGTATTGCGAAGTAATCTCACAATAGACTCAGGGAAATCAACAAACGCTCCCTACGGAGTCTGATTGTTCTCAATACCAAGGCCGCTATCATAGCGGCCTTTATTTTTACTGCCATAAAGTGAAATCGACCACTCTACAGCAGCTTTAACAGTTTTGATAATAACCGAATGTTTTATATTCAGTTTGGTATATTATTCTATCCGCTCAACTACTTGATAAATATAACATAACGGAGAGGCGACATTTTAACGTGCCGTCAATTAACTCCATCACAAGTAGAACGACGTGATTCGACTATGCTCTATAAGAGCCATGACCAATCAGCACTTTTTTCAGAATTGAATCTAGGCAATTACAAACTTCTGAGTCTGAAGTAAGAATGTTTCTTCTGCTTAGCGGCCAAAAATTAATGCCTATTGTAAGTAACAATAATTATGTCTAAAAAAATCACTATTCAGATCCCAACGAACGACGGCGATCAGGTGTTTCACTTTGGCCGGACAGCCGTCATAGCACTATTGGTTTCTGTCATAGCCATGCCTGCTGTTATTGCCGGTGCATGGTACATGAATCAGCAGCAGCGTTACGCACAGGATGTACTCGTTCAGGCCGTTGTGAAATTAGAAGGCGCGAAAAGTGAAATAACATCTCTTTACCGGGAACAACTTGATATCAACCATTCACTGTCTCAATCTCTGAACGACAAAAACAACCAAATACAACTGCTGGGTAAGCGAGTTTTCGATGTCGAGTCCGTTCTTGGTTTAGCAGATGAAGAACTTATGCTGGATGAACACCATCTGGCGCTAGAAGAAAGAATCGATGCTGCGGCCATAGATTCAGCGGTTCGCGCGACGATGTTCCGTCTGATCCCTAATGACAGCCCGATTACCTATCAGCGTATTTCGTCATCGTTCGGGCGCCGTATCAACCCAGTGACTGGCAAAAAGCATGTTCATACGGGAATTGACTTAACCTGCAAACGTGGTGAAGAGGTGCTGGCACCTGCGGATGGTGTGGTCGAAACGGTTCGTCCGAGTAACGATGGCTATGGCAACTACCTCACCTTACGTCACTCGTTTGGTTTTATGAGTTCTTATGCTCACCTGCAGCGCTTTAAAGTAAAAAGCGGTCAGTTCGTCACGAAAGGCGATGTTATCGCTCAATGCGGTAACTCCGGGCGTTCAACCGGTCCACACCTGCACTACGAAGTACGCTTTCTCGGCAGGGCATTGAATCCTCAATACTTAATGGACTGGACACCGGAAAACTTTAACTACGTTTTTGAGAAAGAGAACAAAGTAAAATGGGGACCACTAGTTCAGTTAATTGACAATGTTGTCCGCTTACAGATTAATTTAACCCGCTCACCTTATCGCGATGACAGTTTGAAAACCGTATCCAGTGAAGATGACATCGAAACTCCGGTGAACTAATTTCACAAACATAAAAAGAGCAGCCAAAGCTGCTCTTTTTATTGTCTGCTAATTACCCGCGATGAATATTGTCATTCGCCTGCTTAAGTAAGTTCTGGCTTTCATTCATAAACTGCTGAGAGTAATTCCCGAACCAGTCACTCACCTGTTCGAAGCTCGCAACAAACTGGGCTTTATCTGTACTATCAAGAAGCGAAACAGCTTCACCCAAACGCTGATGGAATCGCTTGATCATATCGATATTCTCCTGAGAGGAAAAAATAATATCACCGTACAGGTTAGGATCCTGACCAAACAATCGTCCTACCATCGCTAACTCAAGGCGGTAAATTGGTGAGCTCAGCTTCAGTAGTTGTTCAATGTTCGGGTTTTCTTTGCTTAAATGCATACCGTAAGCAAATGACGTAAAGTGACGCAGTGCCTGGATCAGTGTCATACCGTGGTCGTGTTCTTCGGCCTCTATCTGGCACAAACTCGCTCCCCATATACCAAACTGTTGCAGCAGCCATTGGTAATGCTCGCTACCGCGACCGTCACAGTAAACAATAACCTGCTTAGCAAGACTTGGAACATCCGGACCAAACATCGGGTGCAGACCGACCACAGGGCCGCAGTGTACGTTGAGCATTGCTTGCAGTGGCTTGGATTTTATGGATGTTAAATCACACAAAATGCAATCTTCAGGCAGGTTACCGAGTTTCTCGATAACCCCTTCCGTCAGATGAATTGGTACGGTAACAACCACTAAGCCAGCATTGTCCAGGATTTCATCCGCGAGATCCCAGTCTTTGCTGCCCAGCACTTTAACTTCGTAACCCGACAATTTGAACATGCGGCCAAACAGGCCGCCGAGCTGGCCGTTACCGCCGATAATCACGACTGAACGCAATTCCGGATTAAGACACTTAAAACCGGAATCTTTCTCACTGGCATAGGATTCACGCATAGTGCGACGAAGAATATCTTCAATCAACTGGGGAGGAACCCCCATTCTTTCAGCTTCTTCTCGACGGGAGGCTAGCATTGCTGCCTCTCTGTCAGGCGCATAAATTGGCAAACCGTGTTCGCTTTTAACCTCGCCCACTTTTTCTACCAGCGCTAAGCGCTGAGCTAACAGCTCCAGCATCTGCTTGTCGACTGCATCAATCTGATCGCGCAATGCGTTAAGTTCAACTGCCATTGATGTTCCTTAAATACGTTCCGTTTTAGCCTTTTAGACGATTCTCTAAGAAAGGCACCAGCTCTTCGTGTGCATGACGTAATAGTGCCTCAGTTGATTCCCAATTGATACACGCATCGGTGATAGAGACACCGTATTGCATCTCATCCAGTTTAAGGTCAGAAGACTGGTTACCTTCGTTGATATGACTTTCGATCATCAGACCAATAATAGACTTGTTACCTTCACGGATTTGGTGAATAACGTCTTCCGCAACCAGCGGTTGACGACGGTAGTCTTTACGTGAGTTCGCATGGCTACAATCCACCATCAATGAGGCTTCAAGACCAAACTTCGCCATCTCCTGCTCACACTCTGTCACGGATACTGAATCGTAGTTCGTTTGCTTACCGCCGCGCAGGATCACGTGGCCATTAGGATTTCCCTTGGTCGTCAGCAGTGCTACTTGTCCTTCACGGTTAATCCCCATAAAGCGGTGACTGGAAGAAGCTGCCTGCATCGCGTTAATTGCAGTCGCTAAGCTGCCATCGGTACCATTTTTAAAACCAATTGGCGTCGACAGGCCACTTGCCATTTCACGGTGAGTTTGCGATTCCGTTGTGCGTGCACCAATCGCTGCCCAGCTGAAGGTATCGGCGATGTACTGGGGACTAATCGGATCAAGAGCTTCAGTAGCAAGTGGAATTTCCATCTCTGCCAAATCAACCAGCAGTTCGCGTCCGACATGCAGACCATGCTCGATATCGAAACTGCCATCCAGATGCGGGTCATTAACCAGACCTTTCCAGCCAACCGTGGTACGAGGTTTTTCAAAGTAAACACGCATTACAATATACAGTTGATCGCTTAGTTGTTCAGAAAGCGCTTTAAGGCGTTTGGCGTAGTCCTTTGCTGCCTCAACGTCGTGGATAGAGCAAGGCCCGCACACGACAAGTAAACGGTGATCTTTCTTGTGAATAATGTCCGCAATAGTCTGACGAGACTCACGGATAAAACGACGTGCTTTATCACTCAGTGGAAGTTTCGCCTTTAACTCATCAGGAGTGATAAGAACCTGTTCTTCGCTGATGTTAATGTCACTCAAATCACTTTTATGCATAATCTTAACCTGTATATTTTATTTTACACCCAACCAAACCCTGGTGAGCCAACTAAGCCTTAACGACAAAATAACAGGCTATAAAAGAAAATCAAGTGTACACATTAAAAAACATTTGGTGTAAATTTAATTTTACACTGATAATAAAAAAGCCAAGCTGTAAGAGCGTTGGCTTTTCTAGGCTGTTTTTAACAGTTTACACACCTAAAAACAGAACACTTTACTGCACTAAAGGCTTCATCGCCTCACTGGCTTGCTTCCACTCCTGAGATGACCTCAGCTCAGACAATGAAAAGCCCTGTTTTTTCAGTAAAGCACTCGCTTGAGGCACACTCGAGACTGGCAGTCTATCCAGCGTTTCGACTTGGGCATCTCGCTTATTACACATCAACAACATATCGCAGCCGGCATTTAATGCCTGAATGGAACGCTCTGCAGGCCCTCCCATAATAACGGCGCCTTCCATCGTCAAATCATCGGAGAAGATCAAACCTTTAAAACCGAGCTGCTGACGCAAAACCGTCTTTAGCCAGTATTCAGAACCACTGGCCGGTTGCGAGTCGTAATTAGGGAAAATAACGTGAGCCGGCATCATGGCATCCAATATGCCTGCATCAATCTGAGCTTTAAATATCGCCATCTCTTGCTCGAAGATATCACTTCGCTCATCGTAGGGTGTTTCCAGATGAGAGTCCGCAATCACACCACCATGACCCGGAAAGTGCTTACCCGTTGCCGCCATGCCGATACTTTTCATGCCTTGCATGTACGCGGTGCTGTGGCGCAGGATGGTATCGGCATCTTCTCCAAAGGCCCGGTTACCTATCGCTTTACACTGATGACCTTTGTCCAGCACTGGCGCAAAACTCAAATCAATATCGTGAGCTATCAGCTCAGCCGCCATTAACCAGCCTCCCATCCGAGCAAGTTCTTCACTGTTCTGATGTTTAGCGTATTCATCAGCGGCAGGGATCAGGGAGAATCCCTCACGAAAACGCTGGACCCGCCCGCCTTCCTGATCAACACCAATAAGAAACGGGCGTTTCGCCGCTTTACGGATAGATTGGGTAAGCGCCTGAAGTTGCTCGCTATCGTGATAATTACGCGTGAAAAGAATCAAGCCCCCAACGGTTGGATGCTCTAAAATTTCTTTGTCTTCAGCAGTCAGTTCATAGCCTGCAACGTCAACCCATAACGGTCCCATGTTCTCTCCTCAAAAATCTGGTACTAATTGAGGTTATTCGCTTCAGATTTGCTTTACAATAAGCGAATGAAGAATTGACGAGATCGGCTGTGAATTTTAACGAACTTTATATTGGCGTGATGTCTGGGACCAGCATGGACGGTGTTGATACTGCGCTGGTTGAAATTGAAGATAACCGTGTCCGCCTAATCGCCCATGACGACTATCCGATTCCCGCCGAGTTAAAGCAGACCTTATTGTCTGTTTGCACCGGTCAATCCACCAACTTAAAAGCTCTCGGCGAACTCGATCATCAACTTGGTCACCTGTTTGCGGACGCAATTATGCAACTGCTAGACAAATCAGGCTATTCAGCGGAACAGATCCGCGCAATAGGTAACCATGGCCAAACCGTATTCCACCAGCCAACCGGCGAGTACCCTTTCACGATTCAATTAGGTGATGCCAATATCATTGCAGTGAAAACGGGTATAGATACCGTGGCCGATTTTCGTCGAAAAGACATGGCGCTTGGAGGACAAGGCGCACCTCTGGTTCCCGCTTTTCACAAACATATCTTCGCGATGCAAGACTCTGCAACCTTGGTATTAAACATTGGCGGTATTGCCAATGTTTCAGTTCTGCATCCGCAGCATCCGGTAAGTGGTTACGACACGGGACCTGGCAATATGCTGATGGACGCCTGGTGTGATAAACACACCGGGCAAGGATTCGATAAAGATGCCGAGTTCGCCTTGCAAGGCACCGTAAATCAGGCACTGCTAGAACAATTGATGCAGGAACCTTATCTCACTCTCTCAGCACCTAAAAGCACCGGACGAGAGCTGTTCAATATCGACTGGTTGCAATCCCACCTGGCTAACCACCAGCTAAGCTCTGAAGATGTACAGCGTACATTGTGTGAGTACTCAGCACTGACCATTGCAAATGAAGTGGAGAAATTTACCTACGGGGCATCACCGCAGCTTCTGGTTTGTGGAGGCGGAGCGCGAAACCCACTCTTGATGCAGCGCCTGACGTATTTACTGCCGGACTGGCACGTGACCACCACAAATGAAAAAGGTGTGGATGGTGACTACATGGAAGCGATGGCGTTTGCCTGGTTAGCTCAGCGTCATATTCATGGATTGCCGAGTAACTTACCGGAAGTCACCGGAGCAAGCCGGCTTGCTTCACTTGGTGTGCTCTACTCAAACAATTAATAACCAAGGCTTGATTATGACAAACGACGCACTTATCGCCGCGTTATCACAACTGGTTTCCGAAGGGCGTAACCCAGAAACGATGGATATTGACCTGCTGCCTTCTCTCGATATTGTTCAGCGAATCAATCAGCAGGATAAACTCGTTCCTCTTGCCGTAGAAAAAGTACTGCCCGAAATCGCACAGGCTGTCGATAAAATCACAGCGGCATTTAAAACCGGTGGCAGACTGGTTTATATGGGCGCAGGGACCAGTGGCCGCTTAGGGGTTCTGGATGCATCAGAGTGTCCGCCGACATTTGGTGTTTCGGACAAGATGGTTATTGGCCTGATAGCCGGTGGACCGGAGGCGATTTTAAAGGCCAAAGAAGGCGCGGAAGATTCTCCTTTGCTAGGCGAACAAGATCTCAGGGGTATCGACTTCAACAGCAACGACGTAGTGGTCGGCATCGCAGCGAGCGGAAGAACACCCTATGTTATCGGCGGATTAGAATATGCCAACGAGATTGGCGCAACGACTGTCGCACTATCTTGTAATCCCGACTCTCCGATTGCCGATATCGCCGAGATTGCGATCAGCCCGGTTGTGGGGCCTGAAGCTCTGACTGGCTCAACCCGCCTGAAATCAGGTACCGCGCAAAAGCTGGTGCTGAACATGCTGACTACAGCAAGCATGATCCGCATCGGCAAGAGTTACCAAAATCTGATGGTGGACGTCAAAGCAACCAATGAAAAGCTGGTCGCACGCGCAGCCCGTATCGTGATGCAGGCGACTGATTGCAGCAAAGAGCAGGCAACTCAAGTGCTAAAACAAACCGGTTATGAGGTGAAACTGGCGATCTTAATGATCCTGACCGATCTTGATATCGATACCGCACGCCAGCAGCTGGCCCATCAGGACGGGTTCCTGCGTAAAGCAGTAGAAAACCATCAGGCTGAATAAGCGATAAGAAAGAACAAAAAAGGTGACCTTAGTGTCACCTTTATTAACGCTTTAAGTTGTCAGTCAGATATCAGTTGTCATCATACAACCACTCGTCAAACTCCCGGTTCAACTCATCACTGGCTTTGCGCTTGATATGTTCTGGATCAGTAGCGTTTTTAACGTTTTCTACTTTATTGGTGTACTTGCTTGTCGCTTGTTTTGCTTCACGCTTAGCCTGATTCTTTACATAAGTGCCGCTAGTGATCTCTTCGATATCTCGCTTAGTGTTATCAAGCGTATTAGTAATATGACTTTTACTGTGTTCATATTTACGTTTCGCTTTAATCGTGTCTTTCACCACATTGCTTGCACTCACAGTTAGAGGCAATAAAACTAACGCAACTACAAAGTACTTTTTCATGGTTTGATATCACTTGTCATTCAATCTCATTGAATAAAATTAGACCAAATCTGAACGATCCATTTGTCATCAGATTGACAAGCCAGCGCTCGTCTTGATTTTGAAACGACATTAGGGTCTGTTGACCTAGTTACTGTACTCGTTCCAGCCGCGTTGCCATTCCATACGGAACTTTTGTGCCTGTTTGGTACCTTCACATACACCTTCGTAATACTGGCCTGAGAGTCCGATTTGGTATGCAACGTCAGGGTTACAGTATTCAGACAATCCGTCTAAATAGCCCTGATCGTAATCCCCTTGCTTACTGTCACCCAAACTTCTTAGCTCTTTTACACTGCGCGCGGTATGCCCTGTCACTCCGTCACGGTAGCCGAGCTGATACCAATCCCCAGATTGAGCAAGGTCTTCTGTGGTTGCACTACACCCAGCCAATACAACCAGAGCCAAACCTAACATTGCCTTTTTCATACTTGTCCTTAACTTGTTGTTTTAAAAATAAGCTTACCACTAACTCTGACAATCAACCATTCACGCCAGAATAAGAACCGCTTAACCTGAAGAAACACCACTCACCATCCCAGACAACCGCTAAGCAATCGTTAAAACCACTCAGGGGTCATATCGACCACTCGCCACCCTATTCGACCACTCATCTACTAAGCGAATGCAATTAACAAAAGTAGCGCATAACATGCATCCTGAAATTAAAACAATTACCCAATCCTACTAACTAAGGAAAATAGTTATGATGTGGTTTCTAACCTGTGTCGCAGCCCTGATCGGCGGCTACTTCATCTACGGCGCTTTCGTTGAGAAAGTTTTCGGCATTAACGAAAAACGCCAAACGCCTGCTCATACTAAAGCAGATGGTGTTGACTATGTTCCAATGTCAACGCCAAAAGTTTACTTGGTTCAGCTGTTAAACATCGCTGGTGTTGGTCCTATTTTTGGCCCAATCATGGGTGCACTATACGGTCCTGCGGCAATGCTATGGATCGTTATCGGTTGTATCTTTGCAGGTGCAGTACACGATTACTTCTCTGGCATGCTATCTGTACGCAACGGCGGTGCTTCTGTACCAACGATGACCGGTCGCTACCTAGGTAATGGCGCAAAACACTTTATGAACATTTTTGCCATTGTCCTGCTGCTTCTTGTTGGTGTGGTATTCGTATCAGCTCCAGCTGGCATGATCACTAACCTAATCAACGATCAAACAGACCTAACAGTAAGCATGACGACTATGGTTGTTATCATCTTCGCTTACTACATCATTGCGACTATCGTTCCTGTTGATAAGATCATCGGCCGCTTCTACCCACTATTTGGTGCGCTGCTTATCTTCATGTCTGTTGGCCTGATGACTGCTGTTGCGTTCTCTAGCGAGCACACAGTGATGGGTGATTTCCAGGTATCGGACATGTTCACTAACCTGAACCCGAATGATATGCCTCTATGGCCTGCACTGTTCATTACTATCGCATGTGGCGCTATCTCAGGCTTCCACGCAACTCAGTCTCCACTGATGGCTCGTTGTATGGAAAATGAGAAGAATGGTCGCTTCGTATTCTACGGCGCAATGATTGGTGAAGGTATTATCGCGCTAATCTGGTGTGCTATCGCTCTGTCTTTCTTCGGTTCTTTGGAATCTCTGTCAGAAGCAGTGAAGAACGGTGGTCCTGGTAACGTGGTATACAGCGCATCATTTGGTCTGCTAGGTGTATTTGGTGGCATCATCGCTTTCCTAGGTGTAGTTATCCTGCCTATCACTTCAGGTGACACAGCGTTCCGTTCAAGCCGTCTGATCCTTGCTGAGTACTTCAACATGGAGCAAAAAACGCTACGCAACCGTCTGTTGATGGCAATGCCACTGTTCGTTATCGGCGGTATCCTGACTCAGGTAGACTTCGGTATCATCTGGCGCTACTTCGGTTTCGCTAACCAAACAACAGCAACTATGATGCTTTGGACTGCATCGGCTTACCTGCTTCGTCACAACAAGCTGCACTGGATTACTACTATCCCTGCAATGTTCATGACAACGGTATGTACAAGCTTCATTCTGAACAACAGCACGCTAGGCTTTGGTCTGCCAATGCAAATCTCGACCATCGCAGGTATCATCTTCGCACTAGCAGTAACGGCTTACGTTATCAAAGTATCGAAAGGCAAAGGTGACACTGAACTGGCTGACGAAGTTCAACCACAAGCAGAATCTGAAACTGCTTAATCCCAGTTCACTGATTGACTGATTAAAATAGAGCCTGCCCACTGCAGGCTCTTTTTGTTTTTATACCCAAGTGACTTTAAGAAACGGGCTTTGTAGCAACGCACAGAGCTAAACATCTTGAGGTTATTTGGGTATACAATAACAGCAATAATTTTAGGTTAGGTTCATTATGGAACTGGTTATTTCGCTCTTACAGCAAATGTGTGTTTACTTGGTATTGGCTTACATGCTGAGTAAAACACCCATCATTTTACCTTTGCTGAGTATCTCCTCTCGTCTAAGCCACCGCTTAATTTGTTACGTACTCTTCTCCGGCTTTTGCATTCTCGGCACCTATTTTGGTCTCCACATCAACGATGCTATCGCTAACACCCGAGCGATCGGTGCGGTAATGGGAGGATTGTTTGGCGGCCCGGTGGTTGGTTTCGCCGTTGGCCTTACTGGTGGTATTCACCGCTATACTCTCGGTGGATTTACAGACTTAGCCTGTGCAATTTCAACAACAGCTGAAGGTGTGATTGGTGGCCTGCTGCATGTGTATCTGATCAAGCGAAACAAAGGTGCCCTACTGTTCAATCCGAGCGTTGTGTTCAGCGTCACTTTTGTCGCTGAAGTCGTGCAGATGCTGTTACTGCTTGCGGTCGCAAAACCGTTTGATCAGGCTTATGAGCTAGTTTCTGCCATTGCCGCTCCGATGATCATCGCCAACTCATTCGGTGCCGCACTTTTCATGAGTATCCTACAAGATAGAAAAACCATTTTTGAAAAATACTCGGCCACCTTCTCACGCAGGGCGCTAACCATTGCCGACCGCTCTGTGGGTATTCTGAGTAACGGTTTCAACACTGCAAATGCGGAGAAAATTGCTCGTATTATTTACGAGGAGACCAAAGTTGGCGCGGTTGCGATTACCGATCAGGAGAAAATTCTCGCCTTTGTTGGTATCGGCGATGATCACCATAAACCAGATACCCCGATTTCATCGCAAAGTACCCTGGACTCGATGGAAAAGAATGACATTATTTACCTTGATGGTTCAGAGCGACCTTATCAGTGTTCAATCGCGAAAGACTGTAAACTCGGCTCTGCTCTTATCATTCCTTTGCGAGCAGGTAAGGAAGTGATCGGTACCATTAAACTCTACGAGCCAAAGCGAAAACTGTTTTCAACCGTCAATATGTCGATGGCCGAAGGGATTGCTCAGCTGCTTTCCAGCCAGATCCTCTACGGTGATTACCAGCAGCAGCAAGCCTTGTTAGCTCAGGCAGAAATCAAATTACTTCACGCTCAGGTCAATCCGCATTTCTTGTTCAATGCACTCAATACTATCAGCGCCATAACACGCCGTGATCCGGATAAAGCGCGAGAACTGATCCAAAACTTATCGCATTTCTTCCGCAGTAATTTAAAACAGAATATTAATACGGTCACACTCAAAGAAGAGCTCGCTCATGTAAACTCTTATCTGAGCATTGAAAAGGCACGTTTCACTGACCGATTAGAAGTTGAAGTCGATATAGAGCCAGAGTTACTGGACATCAAATTACCAAGCTTTACACTCCAACCCCTGGTTGAAAACGCCATCAAACATGGCATTTCCAACATGCTGGAAGGTGGCAAAGTAAAAATATACAGCCAAGCGCACCCTCAGGGTCACCTGATTACGGTAGAAGATAATGCAGGCAGCTTTGAGCCACCGCAAGATAATCACTCAGGCTTAGGCCTGGAAATCGTCGATAAGCGTCTTACCAATCAATTTGGGCGTGATTCAGCGCTAAAAATTGCATGTGAGAAGCATCAATTTACTAAAATGAGTTTTATCATTCCCCCAAATTCTTAAACCAGTTGTCACAATAAAGGTAATAATGGATGTTAACCGCACTCGTCATTGATGATGAACAATTTGCTCGTGAAGAATTAGCCGAGCTATTGTCTGAAACCGGCCAGGTAGAAGTGGTCGGTGATGCCTCAAACGCCATTTTGGGGCTGAAGAAAATCAATGAGCTTAAACCTGATGTGGTGTTTTTAGATATCCAGATGCCCCAGGTGACAGGGATTGAGTTACTGGGCATGCTTGATCCAGAGACGATGCCATACGTCGTCTTTGTTACTGCATATGACCAGTATGCGATTCAGGCTTTCGAAGATAACGCTTTTGACTATCTGTTAAAGCCCGTAGATCCAAATCGCCTCAGTAAAACAGTTAAGCGCTTACATAAGACCATCAGCCAGTCGACACTGACTCAGCAGCTTTCAGCTATTACGCCAGACAAGTTAGATCAAATACCCTGTATTGGTCATAATCGCATCGTCATCATGGCAACCGATACGGTTGAATGCGCCTATAGCGATATCAGTGGCGTCCATGTCCGCTCGTTGAGCCAAACCGCCAGTACGCAATTAACACTTAAGACACTGGAAGAAAAAACACCACTGGTACGCTGCCACAGACAGTACCTGGTCAGCATCAAAGCCATTAGCGAAATTAAACTGCTGGAAAATGGCTTAGCGGAAATCATCACCAAAACCGGCTTTGAGATCCCGGTCAGTCGCCGCTACCTGAAAGTTCTCAAAGATCTGCTTGGTATCAGTCACTAAGATACTCCCCTCTCAACTCTGATAAAGCGCTCACCAAACCATTTATGGATACGAGAGCGCTAGCTGTACTCGGTCAGATTATTCCTATATCAACAAACAATAATCCTGAGCTAACTGCACTTACCTTTTTTTAGCAATCAGATACAATTCTTGGCCCTTTATCAGGCACACCTACCGAGCCAGACTGTGAACATAGACGTCGTATACCTTCTCGATCAAAACCCAATTCTTCTTCTCTTCGTCGTATTAGCTATAGGTCTCACTGTGGGTAAGCTCCGGCTTGGTAATATTCAGCTCGGCAACGCAATCGGGGTGCTCATTACTTCACTTGTTATGGGTCACCTGGGTTTTACCTTTGATGCAGAACACCTCACGATTGGCTTTATGTTGTTTATTTACTGTGTCGGTATTGAAGCAGGGCCAAACTTTTTCAGCATCTTTTTCAGAGATGGTAAGCACTACCTCATTCTAAGTCTAACCATACTGGGTACTTCAATATGGTTAACCTATTACCTTGGGTACTATTTTGGCATTGGACGCGGATTATCTGCGGGTATAATGGCAGGCGCCCTCACCTCTACACCTGTTCTTGCAGGGGTGCGTGATGCACTTCATTCTGATCTTGTCGAACTGTCAGCTCATACTGATCTCTCTACGGTTTTAGAGAACCTGTCTGTCGGGTATGCGATGGCTTATCTGGTAGGTTTAATCAGTATGATCATGTTTGCTAAGTTGCTGCCTAAGCTACAGAAAGAAAACCTGTATGACTCCGCTCAGAAAATCGCTCATGAGCGCGGCCTTAATGGTTCCTGTCAGAGAAAAGTATACCTGCCTATTATTCGTGCGTACCGCGTAGGATCGGAGCTGATTGACTGGACAGAAGGGAAGAACTTACGTGAGTTAGGCATTTACACCCGAACAGGTTGTCATATCGAACGCATTCGTCGCAATGGCATCATTGCTCATCCTGACGGCGACGCAATTCTGCAAGAAGGTGATGAGATTGCCTTCGTTGGTTTTCCCGACAGCCACGCACGATTAGATTCAAGCTTTCGCAACGGCAAAGAAGTCTTTGATCGTAACTTACTTGACCTGCGCATCGTTGAAGAAGAGATCGTGGTGAAAAATGATTTTGTAGCCGGGAAGCGCCTGTCCAATCTTAATTTGTCTGAGTACGGTTGTTTCTTAAACCGTGTCGTTCGAGCCCAGATCGAAATGCCAATGGACTCTGATCTTATCCTCGCTAAAGGTGACGTTCTTCAGGTCAGTGGTGAAAAGAGCCGGGTGCACAGCCTTGCATCAAAAATTGGTTTTATCTCGATTCACAGTCAAATGGCTGATCTGCTGGCTTTTTGTAGTTTCTTTATCTTAGGCGTGATGTTCGGCTTGGTGAGTATGACGTTCGGCAAACTCTCATTTAGCCTCGGTAATGCTGTAGGCTTATTACTGTCCGGAATCACTCTGGGCTTTTTAAGAGCAAACCACCCAACGTTCGGTTATGTACCGCAAGGTGCGTTAAACATGCTCAAGGACTTAGGTTTAATGTGCTTTATGGCGGGGATCGGATTAACTGCCGGCGGTAAAATGTTTGAGCAGTTAACGCAAGTTGGACCGCAAGTGATTGGTCTGGCACTTATCGTCAGCGTTGTTCCGGTCTTTTTTGCTTATCTCATCGGTGCTTACTTACTGAAAATGAACCGGGCAATGCTGTTTGGTGCGATCATCGGTGCCAGAACCTGCGGACCTGCGATGGATATTGTTAATGAGTATGCAAAATCCACCATTCCGGCTCTCGGCTATGCCGGTACCTATGCCATCGCCAATATCCTGATGACACTAGCGGGTACCTTCCTCATTATTATCAGTTAGCAAATGTCTCGCTGAACATAAAAATGCCTGATGGATCTCATCAGGCATTTTTGTTTCTAATTATAGTCGGAAGACTTAGTCAACTTGCTTTATCTGTAACTCTTTCGGCACTTCGAAGAACATGTTTTCTTCGCGGCCCAGCACTTCATCGACTTCACGGGCACCAACCAGCTCTTTAATACGCTCAAGAATTTGATTGACCAGTTCTTCTGGTGCAGAAGCGCCTGCTGTCACACCAACTCTGGTTTTGCCTTCGAACCACTCAGGCCTGATGTCTTCAGGGCAATCCGTGAGGTAACCCGGTGTACCAAGTTTCTCTGCCAGCTCTTTTAAACGGGTGGAATTAGATGAGTTCTTAGAACCAACAACGACCATCACATCCACGTCACTCGCCATTTCACGTACTGCGTCCTGACGGTTCTGAGTCGCGTAGCAGATATCGTCTTTACGTGGCCCCTGGATATCCGGGAATACACGACGTAACTCTTCAATCACATCCGCTGTTTCATCAACAGAAAGCGTAGTCTGGCTTACGTAATGCAGATCTGACGGATCTTTAACGATCGCTTTTAGCTTCTCAACATCCGCTGGTGTTTCAACTAAATACATACCGCCCGTTTCACTGGCGTACTGCCCCATGGTACCTTCCACTTCAGGGTGACCGGCGTGGCCAATTAAAACCACTTCCATATTGCGGCGGCTGGCACGAGCAACTTCCATATGGACTTTCGTAACCAGCGGACAGGTGGCATCAAACACCGTAAGATCACGTTGCTTGGCTTCTTTACGTACTGCTTGAGATACACCATGAGCAGAAAAAATCACAATGTTGTTATCAGGCACTTCATGCAACTCTTCTACGAAGATCGCGCCTCGCTGTTTTAGCCCTTCAACCACAAAACGGTTATGAACCACTTCATGACGAACATAGATCGGCGGCTGATACATCTCTAGCGCACGTTCTACGATGCTAATCGCACGGTCTACACCTGCACAAAAACCGCGTGGGTTAGCTAAAAGGATTTTCATTTCATTGCTCATGGAAATTATCTTAAATTGGGGTTGCTATTCTACTGACAAAATCTCGACTTCGAAAGTCACGTCTTGCCCTGCCAGAGGATGATTGAAGTCAACGGTTACTGAATCACCGGCGATTTCAGTAATAATGCCCGGGATTTCCATACCATCAGGGCCGCTGAATGCCATGATAGTTCCAACCTCAACTTCTGCATCGCCAACGAACTTGGTGCGATCCATATGGTGAATATGATCCGGGTTCGGCATACCAAAAGCATCTTGCGCTTTCAGTTCAATTGCTTTTTTCTCACCTACTGGTAATCCTAATAAGCACTGTTCAAAGTTTTCACTCAGACTACCATCACCCATTACAAATTTAGCTGGCTTACCCATATTATGAGTGCTGTCAGCTACAGAGCCATCTTTCATTTTGATGGTGAAATGCAGCGTTACTGCCGAATCTTGATTTATTGTTGTCACGTTACTGCTTCCTTGAATTCATTATAGTTTTTCTTAGTCTATACCCTAAATAGTTGGAGTTGCGGCTAGGCGACAAGGTAATTCATCCCTATGAGCATAGTGCGCTATGTGATTAGGGGGAATTATCGCAGTCAACAACGCTGCAGCTTCAAATATGACGGGTATACTAAAAAGCGTCGCCGGAATCAACCGACGACGCTTAAGGTTATTCAACTTTTCACAATATATGCTGCCACGATTTACGCTTTCAAAACGTCTTTCTTACGAAAGCCATCAAGAACGATCATCGCAGCACCTACACAGATAGCCATATCTGCAAGGTTGAATGCAGGCCAGTGATAGCTGCCCCAGAAAAAGTCTAAGTAGTCGACCACAAAACCATGTATGACGCGGTCAAATACGTTACCTACCGCACCACCGATAATCATGGCGTAAGCGATGTTATTCCACTTTTCTTTCGCTGGTAACTTGCTCATCCAGTAAGTCAAAAGACCAGTTACTACAAAAGCGATACCGGTAAACAGCCAACGTTGCCAGCCAGCCTGATCACTCAAAAAGCTAAACGCAGCACCGTAGTTATGGACATACAGAAGGTTAAAAAAAGGCAAGATTTCAATACGATTTGCCCAACCATAACCCATGTTGTTCATCACAACGTATTTGATGCCAATATCAGCTAAAAAAATTACTATCGCTAGCCACAGCCAACGTACACCAGATTGTTTTAACGTCAGTGCTTTTTCACTCATTACTTTACCTACAAACAGCCCCAGTAAGTACTGGGGCTGTTAATTTTCTAAAAGTTCTAGAAGAAGCTAATACTCTAAAGTATTTACGCGAATTTGCGCACTTCACCTTCACCATCAACGTTCGACACACAGCGACCACAGATCTTCTCGTGACCCGCAATTGTGCCTACGTCTGGAGTGTGGTGCCAACAACGGTCACACTTCTCAGCTTCTGTTGCTTTCACTTCAACAAACAGACCTTCAATGTCCGTAGCTTGTGCTGCGTCTGACTTCTCGCTTAGTGGCTTCACTGTTGCCGCAGAAGTCAGTAACACGAAGCGTAGCTCATCTTCCAGTTTGTTGATTTTCGCTGCTAGCGCATCGTCAGCAAATAGCGTCAGTTCAGCCTGAAGTGCACCACCGATAGTCTTCTCTGCACGTGCAGCTTCCAGCAGTTTGTTTACTGCACCACGAACTTTCTGGATTTCAGTCCAGAACTCGTTGTTCAGCTCTTCACCTTCCGCAAGATCAAACAGGCCTTCGAACCATTCGCCACAGAATACAAACTTCTCACGCTCACCCGGCATTTCGTTCCAGATTTCATCCGCAGTGAATGACATGATAGGTGCCATCCAGCGAACCAGAGCTTCAACGATGTAGTAAAGCGCAGTCTGACAGCTACGTTGCGCGTGTCCGCCAAGTTTTGCTGTGTACTGACGGTCCTTAATCACGTCTAGGTAGAAAGAGCCCATCTCGATTGAACAGAAGTGCATCAGACGCTGCATTACCGCATGGGTATTGTACTCGCCGTAAGCTTTCACGATCTCTTCTTGTGCTGCGAATGCACGACCCACAGCCCAGCGATCCAAAGCAACCATTTTTTCTGCAGGAACCATGTCAGTTTCAGGGTTGAAACCATTTAGGTTCGCTAGGAAGAAACGCGCTGTGTTACGGATACGACGGTATGCGTCTGCGCTGCGTTTCAGGATTTCATCAGAAACGGCAACTTCACCGGTGTAGTCAGTCGAAGCAACCCATAGACGCAGGATATCTGCACCTAGCTTGTTAGTTACATCTTTTGGCGCAACAACGTTACCGATAGATTTCGACATCTTACGGCCGTGGCCGTCAACAACAAAACCGTGCGTCAGTACTTGCTTGTAAGGCGCTTCGTCTTTCATCGCAATAGATGAGATCAGAGAAGACTGGAACCAGCCACGGTGTTGGTCAGAACCCTCTAGGTATAAGTCTGCGCTGTGGCCGTTGTACTCTTCACGAGCATCAACAACGGAGAAGTGCGTCACACCTGAGTCAAACCATACATCTAGTGTATCCAGTACTTTTTCGTACTGGTTCGCGTCGTCGCCTAGTAGCTCAGCAGCGTCTACGTCCCACCATGCCTGGATGCCTTTCTCTTCCACCAGCTTAGCTACTTTTTCAATTAGCTCTAGCGTGTTTGGATGAAGTTCTGCAGTCTCTTTATGCACGAACAGAGCAATAGGCACACCCCAAGTACGTTGACGCGAGATACACCACTCAGGGCGACCTTCAATCATGCCTTCGATACGGCTTTGACCCCACTCAGGCATCCACTGAACACCTTTGATGGACTCTAGTGCTTTTGCACGTAGACCAGCCTGGTCCATTGAGACAAACCACTGTGGTGTTGCACGGAAAATGATTGGAGTCTTATGACGCCAGCAGTGTGGGTAGCTGTGCTCGTAAGCGTGATGATGTAGTAGCGCGCCTTTTTCTTTTAGCGTTTCAACTACCGCATCGTTGGCTTTAAATACGTGCTGACCAGCGAATAGCTCAGTATCTGGCAGGTAAACGCCGTTTGAGCCTACTGGGTTTGCTACTTCTAGGTTGTATTTATTACCAACCGCAAAGTCTTCTTGACCGTGACCAGGAGCTGTGTGAACCACACCAGTACCTGAGTCAGTTGTAACGTGATCGCCCAGGATCGCCGGTACAGTGAAATCGTAGAATGGGTGTTGGAACTGAGAAAGCTCTAGATCCGCACCTTTGGCAAAACCAAGGTTGTGGAAGTGCTCAATGCCCGCGCGATCCATCACGTCTTTTGCAAGTTCTGCCGCAACGATAATACGCTCAGGTTGCTCACCTTCAACTTGGATAAGTACGTACTCAAGGTCATCACGCAGACACACTGCGCGGTTTGCAGGAAGTGTCCAAGGCGTTGTCGTCCAGATAACAATAGAGATGTCACCTTTACCTTCGTGACCTTCAGTCAGTTCAAATTTAGACAAAAGCTCAGCTTCGTCCGCTGTTTTAAAGCGTACGTCGATAGATGGAGATACTTTATCTTTGTATTCCACTTCTGCTTCAGCCAGCGCGGAACCACAGTCTGTACACCAGTGAACAGGCTTAAAGCCTTTTAGCAGGTGACCTTTGCTCGCGATTTTACCCAGCGCACGAATGATGTTCGCTTCAGTATCGAAATCCATCGTGCGGTATGGTTTATCCCACTCACCCAGGATACCAAGACGCTTGAAGCTCTCTTTCTGACCTTCAACCTGTCCAGCTGCGTATTCGCGACATTTCTCGCGGAATTCTGCTGCCGTTACTTTCTGGCCTGGTTTGCCTACTTTCTTTTCTACCATCAATTCGATTGGCAGACCGTGGCAGTCCCATCCAGGGATGTAAGGTGCGTCAAAACCTGAAAGTGTTTTGGATTTAATAATAATGTCTTTAAGAATCTTGTTCAGTGCGTGACCAATGTGAATGTCACCATTAGCGTAAGGAGGGCCATCGTGCAGTACGAATGACTTTTTGCCTTTTTTAGCTTTACGGATTTCACCGTAAAGATCTTCTTTGTACCAACGCTCAAGCATTTCTGGCTCACGATTAGCCAGGTTGCCGCGCATTGGAAACCCTGTTTCAGGTAAGTTCAGGGTATCTTTATACTCACTCATCGATTCTTAATTCCGTTATATTGGGCGAAAATTAGACATTATATTGAACGGTGGAATAAACCGCTCAACCCTTAAGCTGACGCAGCCACACCCTTGCTGCTTCAGCATCCAATTCGATTTGTTGTTTAAGTGCTTCAAACGACTCAAACTTTTGCTCATCTCGAAGTTTGTGCAAAAGTTCCACTTCTAGTTGCTTGCCATATAAATTGGCATGAAAGTCAAATAAGTGTACTTCTAACTGCTGGCGAACGCCATTTACCGTCGGTCTTTGACCAATGTTAGCCACGCCACCAATCGGCTTATCTTCTAAGCCAAGCACTTGAACAACATAGACTCCGGAAACCGGAGAAACACAGCGTTTCAGAGGAATATTCGCGGTAGGGAAACCAATGGTTCTACCGAGCTTTCTTCCGTGGGAAACACGTCCGCTGATACTGTAGTTTCTTCCCAGCATCTCATGTGCGGAATGCAAGTCATCACGAGCTAAGGCTTCGCGAATCGCGGTACTGCTGACTCGTAATTGTTGCAAACAAAAGCTTCGGGTACTGACGACTTCAAAGCCGTACTTTCTACCCGCTTCTTGTAACATGGCAAAGTTCCCGGTGCGGCCTTTGCCGAAACAGAAATCATCGCCAACGACAAGAAACTTAACACCCAAACGCTCGACCAACAAGTGACGGATAAACTCTTCCGCACTCAGGCTGGCAAAATGGCGATTGAAGTTAACGCACAGTAAACGATCAATGTCGAGTTTGCTTAACTGAACGAACTTGTCGCGCAGCCTTGTCAACCTTGCTGGTGCCTTGTCTTTAGCAAACAGCTCCATAGGCTGGGGCTCAAAGGTCATCACAACCGAAGGTAACGAAAGTTTCCCCGCTTGTTCAGATACTTGTTGCAATACCTGTTGGTGTCCTCTGTGTACACCATCAAAATTGCCAATCGTCAGAACACACCCATAATGACGCGATGTGATATTGTGAATGCCTCTGATCAGTTCCATTGGATACTGCTTTTTGCCTCTGTTTTTACTTTGCACTGTGTGAAACTGACGGATTATATACTAATCAGCCTTACTCTGTCCCAGCTTTTAGGTCTTTTAAGCGCACGCCTGTTAAAAATAGAACAACGAGATAAACCGCAGCCCCCATTGCAATCAGCATTCCCAGCATGCCACTGCGGTATGCAAAACTCCAATCCAGCCAAACGGACATATCTTCCAGTTTCCACAAAATAACAGCGACCATCGCCGCGCCGGCAATAGCCAAACGTGTAATAAAGAAGACAGTGCGTTTGCTAACTTGATAAACACCGGCTAAGTGCAGACCCCGGTAAAGCAATACCATATTAACGAATGCCGATAATGCGGTAGCGATAGCTAAACCTACATAACCATAGAAGTAAGCAAAAATGGCGTTAAAAACCATGTTGGTCGCCATCGCAATAATGCCGTATTTCACCGGCGTTTTAGTATCCTGGCGGGAGTAGTAACCCGGCGCAAGGACCTTTATCAGCATGAAGTTCAGTAAGCCGGATGCGTAAGCAAACAATGAAAGTGATGCCTGATGTACGTCCTGGGGAGAAAACTCACCGCGCATAAATAGCACCATCAGCATTGGCTTGGCTAAGACCATCAAACCCAACATGGCAGGAATACCGAGAAGCGTCACCATGCGCACCCCCCAGTCCATCGTATGGGCAAAGCCTTCACTGTGAGCATCAACGTGCTTACGGGAAAGCGCTGGCAGAATCACTGTCGCAATCGCAATGCCAAACAGCCCAAGCGGGAATTCCAGCAAACGGTCTGAATAATAGAGCCAGCTTATTGAGCCGGTTTGAAGAAAACTGGCAATGAAGGTATCAAACAACAGGTTGATCTGACTGACAGACACGCCAAATAGTGCCGGAATCATCAGGGTTCGGATCTTAACCACACCGGGGTCGCGCCAGCCCCATTTGGGTTTGACCATCACACCTGCTTTTATAAGGAAGGGAATCTGGAACAGGAACTGAACCAGCCCACCTAAGAACACACCTATCGCAAGACCTATCTCAGGCTGTGACATCTGCGGTGAAATAAGCCAGGCGGACAAGATGATCATTACGTTCAGAAAAACGGGCGTAAATGAGGAAACGGCGAACTTACCGAGCGTATTAAGGATTGCACCAGAAAGTGCGACGAAGGTAATAAACCATAAATATGGGAAAGTAATTTTGAGCATCATACTGGCAAGCTCAAATTTCTCGGCTGATGGACCACCATTCATCCAGTCCAGGAACCATCCGAAACCAAACAGTGCGGTCACAACGCCCGAGCCCAGCACCCCCAAAAGCGTCACCACCGAGACTATCACGCCAAGTGTGCCAGCCGCACGGGCGATCAGCTCGCGGGTTTTATCCATATCACCTTGTGCATGGCGCTCGGTCAGTACCGGTACAAATGCTTGTGAGAAAGCACCTTCAGCGAATAAGCGACGTAAAAAATTGGGAATTTTATTCGCAAAGAAGAAGACATCAGCACTTGCCCCTGCTCCCATTAGATTCGCCACGACAACATCACGAACTAAACCCAAAACGCGCGAAATAAGAGTCATCGCACTGACGATCATGCCTGACTTGAGTAGTCGTTTACTCACTGTAACCTCGTAATATCACTATAAGAAAGCCAACCCTATACAGTTAAGCTGGCAATGGCTCTAAATAGACGTCAAAAATATATCCACCTATTGTTAGTTCTGAGTGGATAATTATTAGCATTGGTATAAAAATGCTGTTAGAATCCCCGCCATCTTAACCGCGATGACCTCTCTTACCAAAGTTTGTTTTGGCTTAGAACGGTTTTTGCACAAATCATTTGACATTTAAGCGCAAATGAGGGATATTCCTCGCCCTTAAATTGTCACAGAACTAAGTTTTTGGGAGTTAGACCCTTGGCAAATAGTAAATCTGCTAAGAAGCGCGCTATCCAAGCTGAGAAACGTCGTCAGCACAATGCTAGCCGTCGCTCAATGATGCGTACTTACATGAAGAAAACTGTTGCTGCTATCGAAGCAGGCGACAAAGAAGCTGCAACTGCTGCATTCGCTGTAGTTACACCTATCCTAGACCGCATGGCAACTAAAGGCCTTATTCACAAGAATAAAGCAGCTCGCCATAAGTCTCGTTTCTCTGCACAAATCAAAGCTCTTTAATAGAGTCCTGATTTTACAGTGAAGAAAAAACCGACTTTATGTCGGTTTTTTTATATCTGAAATTCGTGAAAACATGAAAAACGAACACAAAAAAAGCCGGCACAACCAGCTTTTGTCTTTGTCTACTAACAGCACTAAACCATCTTTATAGCTTAGGGCAACACATCAGACTTTATCTCTCACGATAATCAGTTTGCGCAGTAAAGGCCATGAAGGGTTTTAATCAAGGTTTTTACTTCATCACTCTTCAGTGTGTAATACACCGTTTGCGCTTCTTTTCTTGTCACAACGAGTTCATCTCGACGCAACCAAGCAAGGTGCTGCGATAATGCCGACTGGCTAAGTTCAAGCTTTGCACACAACTCCCCGACCGAAAGTTCTTGGTTATGCAGCATACAAAGAATTTGTAAACGTCTCTCATTTGCCATCGCTTTGAGCAACACGACGGCTTTTTCGGAGTTTTTCTCCATGTCTTGTAAATTCATGTGTTGGACCTCTGGCTACAACTTACTTATTCCAACTTGGGCAGCTTGTTGTGTTATAAAACTCGCTGAGACACTCTGACAAATAATGAATGTCTCAATTTTGATAAGTTTAAATTGGGTTAACAGCTCATGCCTTGGATCAAAGTTATCAATTGATTGAACTCGTCAGTAATGACATTCCAGAAAGGTTCTACGACCATTTTCTCAAAGCTGTATAAGTCTCATTTATGTTTTACCCGATAGTAATCTATTTAATTGCGTAACGATATGGATTTATTCAAACATTTGGCTGAAGTCTGCATCACAAACGTTCTTTACCGCGGGATGTTGAATCATACGCTCAGCAAAAATAACATAATACTCTTCTTTCAAATCATTCACGTGACCAATGAGTTGTAACTTACGATCATCTTCAATTTCAGACATGTAAACCGTCGGAGCTAAAAAGATCACGTCATCATGGTAGCGCGCGAATGCCTTCATTAATGCCACATCGTCAAACTCACCTAAAATATCAGCTTGCAAACCTTGTCGATCAAACCACTGGAGTACTTTTCGCCCCATCGCTGTGCGACCAGCCGGGATCAACAATTTTTTCTGTTCGAGGATTTCGGGGAACTTCACTTCATCAATTTCAAAGGAGGCGAAAAAGCTCATGCTGCTTTCCCCAAGCTTCTTGCTGTAAAGACCAGGACTTTGCGTTGAGTCGACAGGACAATCAGATAAAATCATGTCCAGCTTGTGCTGAGATAGTCTTTCTAATAACAGCTCATGGGTCGATTCATAACAGCGTAGATGGATACTGTTATCTTCAGGAACGGTGGTCATCAGTACTTTGCTGACCAGACGCTTTGACAATGCATCCGCCACTCCAACCTCAAACAAGATATTGGAGTGCTGACTGTAGTTCACAATATCCAGCATCTCATAGCTAAGACCAAACATTCGGTCAGCGTACTTGAATACCAACTGTCCGAGTTCCGTGGGCTCTACAGTACGACCATTTCGCTTAGTCAGCTTGCCCTTCATCCGTTCTTCAAAAGCTTTTATCTGTCCCGTGACGGTTTGTGGCGTAAGAAATAATGCATCCGCAGCTTTGGTGACAGAGCCTTGTTTGCATACCATCCAGAAGTAGTACAGATGGTTATAATTTAGATGTGACATGCCATTTCCCCAAATGATGGTGATGTTTTTATACCAAATGTGACAGGGATAAACAATTAACTCGGTAAAACCTTAAAAAACCAATTGAAAACATCAGTTTTACCGAAGTAGTAAGATTCACACTGTCATAAAACTTGATATAAAACGCACTTTTAGCAAATTAACCTCAAAAACCACCATAAAAACAATGAAATTAAAAACCTTAAATTTCAATTAGTTAACTCAAAAAAAACATCCCCACCTCTTTAACTGTCAAAAAGAACAATAAAAAAACCTTACCGTCTCCGATCTGTAATATTACTGAAATATTTCTTCTCTAACATCGCCGGCAGTTTCAACTAAAGACCGAAAAAGAATTGAAAGGTCATGGAGAAAATTATGATGAACCAAGCTACTTCAACAGCGGCACCGATCTCGAGCACGACTCGCTGGTTACGCTGGGCTAACTTGGCATTCATGCTGTACCTGCTTCTTCTAGCAGTATCTATGGTTGGTAGTGGCTTCAAATGGGCAACTGGCGATCAGGCAAAAGTACTGTTTGAATTCGCATCCCACCCTATCGCAGGCCTTATGATCGGTCTGGTAGCTACAGCCCTAATCCAATCCTCTAGTACAGTAACTTCTATTATTGTGGGCTTAGTTGCAGGTGGTCTGCCTGTAGAAACCGCTATTCCAATGGTGATGGGTGCCAATATTGGTACAACAGTCACCAATACACTGGTTTCCCTTGGCCACGTACGTTGTAAAGAAGAATTCAAACGCGCTTTTGCCAGTGCAACCATTCACGATTTCTTTAATCTGCTTGCTGTAGCTATTTTCCTTCCATTGGAGTTGATGTTTGGCTTCCTGGAGAAGATATCTCACTGGCTTGTTTCACCGCTTTTGGCAACTGGTGACATGAGCATCAAAGGCTTTAACTTCATTAAACCAATGACTAAGCCAGTTGTAAGCGCAATTAAAGAGCCACTATCAACATTCGGTGATACTGTTGGCGGCATAATGCTTATCATCCTTGGTATTGCCACCATCTTCGTTGCTATCACTGTAATGGGCAAACTAATGAAGAGCCTGATGGTTGGTCGTGCACGAGACATCCTTAAGAATGCAATTGGTCGTGGCCCTATCCACGGTATCGTTTCAGGCTCAATTGTAACGGTACTTGTACAATCGTCTTCTACGACTACGAGCTTAATGGTTCCGCTAGTAGGTACAGGCGTGCTAAAAGTACGTGATATTTACCCGTTCACACTGGGTGCGAACATCGGTACCTGTATCACGGCTCTATTGGCTGCAACGGCTGTATCTGGTGAGTTCGCGGTATTCGCACTGCAAATTGCACTGGTTCACTTAGTATTCAACATCTCTGCGACACTGTTTATCTTTGGTATCCCGTTCCTGCGTGAACTGCCTCTGAAAGGTGCAGAAATGATTTCAGAAATGGCAATCAAGAACAAAGCTGTTGTTGGTGGCTACCTTATGTCTGTATTCGTTATTTTGCCAGGTGCAATACTGGCTCTGACAGCATAATAATAAAGCACCATCGCTTATTTTCAGGCTCCACTATGTGGAGCCTTTTTTTGTTTTGTCCCAGCTGTAATAACTGCTCAAATTTAAACTGTGCTGAACAATAAATATTTGTTGTTCAGAATACATGCTCGGTGATACTTTGAATCACATCAATAAGTGTTCTGTTTGGTATTACCTTTACATGGAGTTAAACAGTATGGCTCAGGCTAGCGAACCCATTTCCGAGCAACTACTGGCAATAGACGAAACCCTGACCCAGTTGGTTAGTGATATAGACATTCTCAGCAGTGTAAACCCTCTCAACTACGCTCATGAAAGAGAGAGGTTCATCAGCAACAAATACTCCCAGGAGCCGAATTTTGAATATCAAAAACCATCTTTTGATATTCATCAGTCTAAGCGTCGTCTGTATGAACTGCCTTTAGAAGAGATCCAGGATACACAGTTGCAAAAGCTCTATGCAGACGTGATTCAGTCTTATGTTGATAAGCTCGATCAAGTCGATACTATCGGAACACAGGACTTTCTGTATAACTCACTGCGTTATTACGGAGAGCCGAGCGCTAAAGATATTGCTAACGCCCTGTTCATTTTGCACCTGCCGACAGAAGAAGAAAGCAGACCAGAGCATGACAGCCATTCTATCGCTCGATATATGGAGCACTTCGCACAAAGCAACGGCTACGAATGTGAAATACAAGTACTTGATGGAATGTTAGCGAATGCTCTTGTTTCCGGTTCACGAGTAAAGATAAACAGTGCTGCTTACATCAGCAACGATGAACTGGCAGCATTAGCACACCATGAGTTAGGCGTGCATTTGCTGACAACCTTAAACGGGCGCAGACAGCCCCTGAATGTCCTTAGCTTAGGCTGCCCTGCCAACACTAACACCCAAGAAGGTTTGGCGATTTTGTGTGAATATCTGTCCGGACATTTCAGCATCAAGCGATTACGAACATTGGCGCTGCGTGTTCTTGCTGTGGAGTCGATGATTAAAGAACGGGATTTTCGCCATACATTCCGGTTACTGAAAGAGCATTATCATGCCTCTGACATCCAGGCTTTCACTATCACCTCACGCGTATACCGCGGTGGCGGCCTGACGAAAGATTACCTGTATCTGCGTGGTTTTCGAGAGGTGCTCAACGCTTATGATCAGTTAGGGGACGATTTCTTTTTGTTGTTATGCGGAAAAACAGAGCTCAAGTACTTTGATTTAATTCGCTCACTGGTTAATAAGGGGATCTTTACCAGACCCGAACTAATTAGCCCAGCACTGTCCAAACCGCAACAAACAAACCCGATACACCGTTATATTGTCAGTGCGCTGAAATAATTCCCAAAAGCAAAAAAAAAAGCTCCATATGGAGCTTTTTTCATATCATGACGACCAAGCCTGACTATACAGAGAATGGATAACGAATTGCGTCGTGGTACTCGTAACCTTCCACCCAGAAATCGTCCAACGTTACCCAAGTCTCCAGATCTTCCAGGGATTTGATCTCAGGGTTGATATGGAAAGTTGGCGCATTTAGCGGTTCACGTTTAAGTTGCACGTCACGCATCAGCTCAAGCTGGTCTTCATAGATGTGTGCATTGACAATCTTGTGGTACGCCTGCCCCGGTTTCTTACCCGTAATCTGAGCCATGATCGCCAAGAAAACATACACCTGAACCATATTGAAGTTCAGACCAAGAGGTACATCACAGGAACGCTGAGTGCTGTTGAGGTACAGGGTATCACCCAAGAGCGAGAAATGGTGGCTGTACATGCAAGGACGTAAACAGCCCATATGAAATTCACCCGGGTTGTAGAAGTTCAAGATCTCACCACGATCGTCGACACCACGGCTTAAGTCATCAACGATCTTGCGCAGCTGATCGATGTGGCCGCCATCCGGCTTAGCCCAGGCTCTCCCCTGAACCCCGTAGACACGCCCCATGTCGTCTTCCCCTTTGCGGTAAGGGTTATTCAGCCAGGCGTCATTCTGGTTGGCATTCGCATCCCAGGTTTTAGTACCCAACTTGCGAAAATCTTCCGCGTTATCGTAGCCACGAATGTACCCTAATAGCTCCGCGACGGCTGCTTTCCAGAAACTCTTACGTGTAGTAACAAGCGGGAATTGATTGTTCGCAACATCGTAAGTTAAATCAGCATTGATAACCGTCAGACAACGCTTACCTGTACGCTCATTTTCAATCCACTCACCCTGTTCAACGATTCGTCGACACAAATCTAAATACTGTTTCACACCAATTCCTTACTTCGTCTGTTGTGGTAATTCGTCTTTGTAGCGACCGCGCTTGTATGCCCAAACCATCATCAGAATACCGATAATAACCATAGGCAGTGACAAAATTTGCCCCATAGATATAAAGCCGCCAAATAAACCTAAATGCGCATCGGGCTCACGTACATACTCGACAAGGAAACGGAATGTACCATATCCGGCTAAAAATAGCCCTGACACCGAACCAAGCGGACGCGGCTTTTTAATGAACCAGTTTAAGATAAAGAACAATACGACACCTTCCAGTGCCATCTCATACAACTGAGAAGGGTGACGAGGTAAAGGGCCGCCATTCGGGAACACAATCGCCCAGGGTACGTCCGTCACTCGTCCCCAAAGCTCACTGTTCATGAAGTTACCCAAACGCCCCATGCCTAAGCCAAAAGGAACAAGTGGTGCAATAAAGTCCGCTACACCAAAGAAAGTACGGCCGTTTTTGCGTGCGTACCAGAACATGGCAGTGATTACGCCCAGTAAGCCACCGTGGAATGACATTCCACCTGTCCACACTTTAAAAAGATACAAAGGATCGGCTAAGAACAACTCAAAGTTGTAGAACAGCACATAACCAACTCGTCCTCCGATGACAACACCAAGGAAACCGGCAAACAATAGGTCTGACACTTGCTCCCGAGTCCAGCCACTACCCGGTTTGTCTGCACGTCGGTTTGCCAGCCATAAGGCAAATATAAAACCGACCAGGTACATCAGGCCGTACCAGCGAATAGAAACCGGGCCAATCGAAATCAAAACCGGATCGATATTGGGAAATTCAATGTATCCCTGAGACATAAATCATTCTCTTCTTAATTACAGATGGATGGAGATTACAGCAGCATTGTTGCAGCCACAAAAATCAAAAATGCTGAAAAGACTTTTTTAAGGACGGTTGTTGGCAGTTTGACCGCTAATCTAGCACCAAACTTGGTCGTCAGCATTGAAGTCATAGCAATCGCAAGCAGAGCAGGAAGATAAACGTACCCGACACTGTACGGTGGTAAATTTTCTGCCTGATAGCCATGTAAGATAAAACCGAGCATCCCTGAAACAGCGATCACACAGCCGCAAACCGAGGAGGAGCCTACTGCTTTTCGCATTTCAATGCCATGTCTATTAAGGAAAGGGACGGACAGCGAGCCACCACCAATACCGGCAAGACTGGATACCACACCAATTCCCGCACCACACATCATTGTCACCGGGCTGCTTGGCATCGGCTTGGTCTTTCGCGCTTTAATTGAACGGAACATCTGTACAGAGAGCAGGAGAACAATCACACCAAAGACTTTCGGCAGGTAATGCGTAGGAATCAGTTCAGCCAAACTGGCTCCCACAAAACCACCTACCACGACTCCCGGCATCAGCCATTTAAGCACAAACATATCGACATTACCCAGTCTGAGATGATGCATCGCAGAAGAACCCGAGGTAATGATGATGCTCGCCAATGAGGTAGCTAACGCCATGTGCATGCTGATTTCCGGTTCGATTCCGGCAAGAGGGAGAATATATAACAATGCGGGAACGACAATGAGTCCGCCACCGATACCGAGTAAGCCCGCCATCAGGCCAACAAATGCACCTAATGCAAGCAATAACAGAAATAAAAGGACTGTCACGACTACCTACTTCTTACCTGCCCGGATAAAGCCAGCAAATCCTTGTTGGATAAAGAAATCATGCATCATCTGATGGATTTCCTGTCCGTATGAAAGTGTCATCGCTTGTTCCGCTAATTTTTTTAGTTCTTGTTGCTGGCTGTGACGAATCAAATACTTCACCTTAGCCACGTTAGACGTGTTCATACTCAAACAGGTATATCCCAGGCCCAGTAATAATAGTGAACCAAACGGATCTCCGGCTAGTTCTCCACAAATACAGACAGGTACCTGATATTGTTTACACACATCATGAATTTGCTTCAGTGCCAGTAAGACAGCCGGATGCATTGACTCATAGACATCTGAAACACGAGAATTGTTCCGGTCTACCGCCAATAGATACTGGGTTAAGTCATTGGTACCAACCGAAACAAAGTCAACACGATGAGCAATGGTAGGCAGTAAATATACCATGGAAGGTACTTCGATCATGACCCCGACTTTCGGCACCTTAATGCGGTCATCGATTAATACCGCCTCGCTGTAAGCCTGATTGATCAGCGTCATCGCATCATCCAGCTCTTTCACACCGGAGATCATTGGCAGCAAAATACTTAAGTTACCACTCTCTGCACTCGCTCTTAACATTGCGCGCAGCTGGATTAAAAAGATATCTGGGTGATCCAGGGTAAAACGGATCCCTCGCCACCCCAAAAATGGATTATCTTCATCAATCGGCAGATACGGCAGCGGCTTGTCACCACCAATATCCAGTGTACGCATGACGACGCGTTGGTTTGAATAACTGTTCAGTATCGCTTGGTACTGATGATACTGCTCATCTTCGGAAGGAAAGTGATGCTGAAGTAAAAAAGCAATTTCAGTCCGGTACAAACCCACCCCATCAACACCAGTATTAATTGCGATATTGCTATCGGCACTCAGGCCAGCATTGAGCATGACTTCAACCTGATGGTTGTCCTGGGTGATAGCAGGAAGTGCGAGATCTTTGTTCACCATCGCAGCCAGTTCAGATTCTTCACTGACTAAACTGCGGTACTCACGCAACAGCTGACGGTTAGGCTCAAGGAAGATCTCCCCTGTATAGCCATCAACGATACCAGTCTTGCCATTGATAACTTCAGTATTGAGGTTTGCTCCCATAATTGCAGGCACACCCAGCGCTCTAGATAAAATCGCTGCATGGGAGTTTACCCCACCTTCTAGGGAGACCACCGCCAACAGAAACTTTTTAGGGATGGAAGCCAATAAGGTCGCGGTCAGCTCGTTCGCCACCATAATCACCGGACGATCTATCGCGGCGTTTTCTTGTTCACTGTTGTGTAAGAAATAGAGCAGCCTTTGTCCCAGCTCTCTGATATCCTGCGCACGCTCACGCATGTAGACATCTGACATTCGCGCAAACCGGTTTGAATACGATTCAACAACCTGACGCAGAGCCCAGTCCGCTCTGTCACCTTTCTCTATTTGTTTTTTCAGATCCCCGCGCAGCATAGGATCGTTCAGCAAGTGAGTGAAAAGATCAAAAATAGCTAACGCGTCTTTATTGATTTCACTATCCAGCTTTTTACGCATCCGGCGAAAATCATTTAATGCCCGCTCAATCGCCACCAGCAGGAGTTCATACTCGCGCTCAATGTCTAATGTCGAAGCAGGAAATACATCGGATAAACTAGGCTGTGTGTTATCGAACCAAAACTCGCCGATAGCCACACCAGTAGATGCAGGTAATCCTTTGAGAAGGGTTGGCTTTGACGCCAGTTGCCAGTGCCCAAGATTCTGCGCATGGGCAATCAACACCGCTAACTGTGCTGATAGAGTAACCAGAAATGACTCTTCCATTTCACTGAACAAGCGCGGTGTTTTTTGCTGAATAACCAACACGCCCAGGACTTGTTTGCGGTGAATAATCGGAGTAGCGAGAAAAGAGTGAAAAACTTGTTCGCCGAGTTGAGGAAAGAACTTGTATTCGGGATGTTTTGAGGCTTCAGCAAGATTAAGCGGCTCTGCACTGCGTTTAACCAAGCCCACTAAGCCTTCATTGAAGTTGATATGGATACTATCCCCTTCAAAAGTCAGACCTTGAGTCGCCATTAACTCAAGGCGCTGCATTTCTTCGTTAGCAAGATAGATCGTACAACACTCTGTTCTAAGGGCAGCACAAGTCTCTTTAACCAATATATCGAGCGCCAAATGGACATCGTCGACTCTGGAGACTTTTTCTACTATTTCCCTTAGCTGGCTGAGCATAACTATCCTCTACGTTGCTTTTTTCTTTTCCCTTTCGTTTTTCTTTCTCGAAAAGGCATGGCTAAAGAAGCAAACTCTTTCATCGCCCGACGGTAAACGTCGCGCTTGAAAGAAACCACTTGCCTAACTGGGTACCAGTAACTTACCCAACGCCAACCATCAAATTCAGGGGATTTCCCACGTTGCATATCGATGCGAGACTCATCGCATTCCAATCGCAACAGAAACCATTTCTGTTTTTGGCCGATACAAACAGGCTTGGAGTCCCAACGCACCAATCGCTTTGGTAGTTTATATCTTAACCAATGACGACTTGTTGCAATGATCTTAACGTCTTTTTTCGTTAAACCGACTTCTTCATATAACTCCCTGAACATCGCTTGTTCAGGTGTTTCACCTTCGTCAATTCCACCTTGTGGAAATTGCCATGAGTGTTGCCCGTATCGTTTAGCCCAGAAGACCTGACCATGGTTATTACAAATCACAATACCAACATTCAGTCGGTAACCATCGCCATCTATCACCGGCTAACCTCTATGAATAATTTTTTATTACCGTGATTTTTCCACATATCCCCATTACTAGCAAACTTACTGATGTGATATGAGCAAGATTTATTACTTTTCCAGTAACATTGGATAACTTTTAACCTAAAAATAGGTTATCAACATTAGAGTGAGACATTGACCACATTTATTCACCTTTTCTGTGAATAACTTTGTGAAGAATTCGATATCAACAGATATTTTCACTCAAAACGTTTTCAACTTTTTTGATCCCCAAACAATGACAAAAGAGTTAATATATTGATAAATAATAACATTTTCCTAAAATCGATAAAAAAACGATCTCAAATAAACTGATGATCTTTTCATCACAAACAGATCGGTCAAAGATCCATCAACACTTAAATTATCCACACCAAGGTCGGATACCTTCACGACATCACAATAAAATCAAGCTTAAATACAATCTAAAACCCCTGTTAATTCATCCAGCCCTGATTGAGATCCGAATTATTCCTTGGCTACCTGTGGATAAGTTGCTCATTGATCATTCTTAATCCGTGTTGAAGAGATCTTAAACAGTGAATTTTGTCGGAATTTGATAGACTAGGTGTTTTGAATTGTCAGTCGATCATTATGAAACCAGAACCACAGACAGAAGCTGAGCTTATGGAACGTGCTCACGATATTGCCGGTCTTAGCTTTGCCGAACTCGCAGAAGAAGCAGGCATGATCGTTCCTGAAAATTTGAAGAGAGATAAAGGCTGGGTGGGTCAACTATTAGAGTGGCACCTAGGTGCGCCTGCGGGGAGCAAACCTCAGCAGGACTTTTCTAAACTGGGGATCGAACTAAAAAGCATTCCAATTGGATATTCCGGCCGACCACTAGAGACGACGTTTGTCTGCGTGGCTCCTTTAACCGGTGTGCAGGGTCTGACATGGGAAACGAGTCATGTGCGCAATAAACTCTCCCGCGTTCTTTGGGTACCCGTTGAAGGTGAGCGGGAGATCCCCCTTGCAGAGCGCCGCGTCGGCAGCCCGCTTATCTGGTCGCCGAATGCAGAAGAAGAGCGTACTTTGCGTAATGACTGGGAAGAGTTAATGGAGATGATCGTACTCGGTAAGTTTGATCAAATATCAGCCAGACACGGAGAAGCACTCCATCTTCGACCAAAAGCGGCCAACGCAAAAGCTCAGACTGAAGCTTACAGCTCAATGGTAAGCCAATCAAAACCCTGCCCAGAGGCTTCTACCTCAGAACACAGTTTACTGAACAGATCTTATTAAACCACTACATTAATGCACGATCTGAATAGTGCTCTTTATCAAAGAGTTACATCTATATGAATAAGTAGTTGGCCAAATTATTTCGCCGACTCAAAGTAAGTCATAGACCGTTGCAACTGATTACTCTAGTTGCAAGTTCTATAAGTAAACTTTCAGCACCTTTAATCAGCAAGAATGGTCAACTACTTATTCAGCTTGGTATTAATGTGTAATCAGTGACAGCTCAATATCACAGTACGAGGCTCTACCATTATTACCAAATTCGTCATAGGCGTTGTGTAACCGCAAGTACGCTTTGTCAAACCCTAACCTGAGCAGCTCTTCTTTCACCAAATCTAATGATCCAAAATGAATAGGATCTTCGCCGTCTTTGATCGGTTCTAAATGGTGTTTATATTCCACTGCTAACAAATAGTCAGAGACATCAGAACAACCTATCACAAAGACTTTAGGCATTTTATAACTGTCTTTATGCGGGCCATGTAGCCACATGTCTAATTGATGCTTCTGCATGTTTCACCTCCTTTACCACTTGAACTAAGTGTAGTTACGGTATCTCATACTTTCGAGTTCAGTAGGTACTTAAACGCAAATCATTTGCGAGAAAGACTAAAAATCCCCTATATTGGGATGACTTATTAAGCCTCAAGGAAGTGAAATGCAATACACCAAACTACCGCACTCCTCTCTCGAGATCAGTAAAATCTGTCTCGGTACCATGACATTTGGTGAACAAAATACAGAAAAGGAAGCATTTGAACAGCTCGATTTTGCCCTTGACCATGGGGTGAATTTTATTGATACCGCTGAAATGTACCCAGTACCGCCAAATGCTGATAGCCAAGGCCTGACCGAGCAATACATCGGAAACTGGTTAGCAAAATCAGGCAAGCGGGAAAAAGTGGTTCTGGCAACAAAAGTAGCAGGGCCGCGTACCTTACCTTATATTCGTGAAAACATGAGTCTAAATCGTCGTAACATTCACGATGCGATTGATTCAAGCCTTGAAAGGCTCCAAACGGATTATGTAGATCTCTACCAGCTTCATTGGCCACAGCGTCAGACCAACTGCTTTGGTCAGCTCAATTATCCATACCCGGACAAACAAGAAGAAGTCACTTTAATCGAAACGCTGGAAGCGCTGACTGAACTGGTCAATGCAGGTAAAATTCGCTACATCGGTGTATCCAATGAAACGCCGTGGGGTGTGATGTCCCTGCTCCGCTTAGCAGAAAAGCATGACTTGCCTCGTATCGTCTCGATACAAAATCCATATAACCTGCTTAACCGTAGCTTTGAAGTTGGTCTGTCCGAAATCAGCCACTATGAAGGTGTTCAACTATTGGCCTACTCGCCTCTCGCATTCGGCTGTTTAAGTGGTAAGTATCTCAACGGAGCAAAACCAGAAGGCGCTCGATGCACTAGGTGGGAACGCTTTGCTCGTTACTTCACGCCGCAAGGGGTAAAAGCCACCGAAGCTTATGTGAACCTCGCCAGAGAACATGGCTTAGACCCAGCTCAAATGGCACTCGCCTTTGTCAATCAGCGTCCATTCGTTGCTTCTAATATCATCGGTGCAACGAACTTAGAGCAGTTAAAAGCGAACATCGACAGTATTGATATCCAGCTCAGTGATGAACTACTGACACAGATTCAGGCGATCGGTACAACCTACTCTAATCCATGCCCGTAAAATCAAACAGGCTGACCTGGAAGGTCAGCCTGTTTAAGCAATTTTATACAAATCTTTTTAAGCATCTTTACAGCGTGCTGAATCAAAATAGTACTTGCCAATGGCACGTATTTCAGTCCAGCACGCTATAAATTACGTCGGTATTCGCGCAGTTAAAACACGACGAAGATGACGGACCCGACGCTCAACTTTTACAGTATCAGGAACACTTACACGCGTTGAACGACCATCCTGATCCAATCCGATATCTTTCAATAAATGCACATTAGTCCACGGAATATCATGAGCAGAGCGGCGTACCTTTCTTTGCCATTCGTTTTCTTCACGTTTCAGATCAGCTTTTAAAAGTAGAGTTGCAAGTTTCAAGTAAATAGAGTGACGCATAACTTTCTCCAATTATCGATAAAGTTCGACTGGGAAAATTGCGCGCAGAAAAACAGACTGGTCTGTGATACTAAGCCGCTATTTTCCGCAGCCTAGTAAAAATAAGATAGGTTACGGGTTAATTTTTATCTTGTGAGCCAGTGGTATTCTTATCCGCCGAGTCAATGTTTATCGGTGTGAAAAAAATACGATCAGCGCAAGTCAGGGTGTTAACAACGTAATGTTTCATCTTGCGCCTCCTAGCTAAAAATTAATCCGTTTATGAAGTGATATAACTCTTTGAGTTACGGTTAAATTGTAAGCTCTGATGTATATTTATCAAACATTTTTTGTCCTGACGATTAAATACAAACCAACAATCTGCAACTTGGTTTCATATGCTTACTGGTTTAAAACATTCACCCAACAAATGGATGCATTACAAAATTTTATAAAATGCCGCCAACGGAAACTAAAAAAGGAGCGGCTATCGCTCGCTCCTTATGTTCTATTTTTATGTATATCCAAGTGACTTCAAGATGCAGGATTCCGAGCATTTTCGCTGAACCGAGCATATTGAGGTTACATGGGTATATCAGATGACTTGATCCGAAATTAGATTATGCTTATTGAGCAAACGGTACATTGTCGCCCTTGAAACACCCAGCTCTTTGGCGGCATTAGACACCTGACCGGAATGAGATTCCAGTACCACCAGCAATGCATCTCGCTCGCTCTTTTCTCGAATCGATTTCAGACTGCGTTTCGTTTCGCTTCGGTGGGGTAAGTCTAGGTGATGTTCCTCGATCATAACGCTATCTGACATCAATACCGCACGTTTAACCTGATTCATTAGCTCACGAACATTACCCGGCCAGAAATAACGTGTCAGGGCCTTTAATGCCTCTTCAGAGAAGCTTTTCGCTTGTGAATTGTACTCTTTAGAGAACTCTTGCAAGTAATAGCGGGCCAGAAGTGCAATATCGCTGGCACGCTCTTTCAGACTAGGAACATTAATACGTAATACATTGATATAGTGGTAAAGCTCCTCGTTGAAGTCACCACTAATCAACGCTTTTTCAACGTCTGATGAGTTCGCCGCTAAGATACGTACATTGACATTTTTTACACCATCTTTAGTTTCTACCGTGCCTTCTTGTAAAAACCTGAGTAAGTTCAGTTGCTGCTCTTTAGATATAGTTAAAATATCATTGAACAGAACGGTACCGCCGTCAGCCTGTTCCAATAGGCTTGGCTCCACATCACCACTGGCAGCACCACCAAACACCTCAGTCTGGAATCTCTGCTCATTCAAAGCGCGGCAATTAATGGACATAAACGGTTTGTGCGAACGGGATGATACTTTGTGGATCGCCCTCGCTACCGCTTCTTTACCAGTACCGCTCTCACCAGAAATAAGAATGCTGACATCAGTTGGACCAATCCTTTTAACCTGATCACGCAAACGCTTCATAGGGATAGACTCGCCAATTAAACCCATATCTAAACTACTGCCAAAGCTTGGCCAGACTTTCTTCTCTAGCTTGAGCATGCCAAGCTGGTGCCCGATCGTACTTAGTAACTGTGCATCAGGGATCGGTGCGGTGAAAAAATCGATACAGAAGTTCACGATAAACTGGCAAATCGTATCTTTACTTAACTGAGACTCACGAATAAACGCTATCCAGCGTACATGTTTGTGAGAACTCACCAAATTAGCCAAACCGTTTAAACTGAACTCATCTTGGCTGAGATCGACGATACCAATACATGGGCCAATATCTTCTAACAAGGCATTAGCTTTACGTAAGTCACCCACCTGGTGACACTTCCAGCCAACTTGCTCTAACACTGACAACCAAGGCTCATACATACCGCCTACGACGACAAGCGATCCCGGGATGGAATCCATCTTAAACTGCCCAGCCATTCTCTAACCCTTTTTATTTATTGTTGATAAAACTTGCGTCACAAACCCAACTCTGCGAACAGGTAACATTATCGAGACTCAAACCGTCTTAGTCTGTCTCAATATTAAGACTATGCAATAGATTGAGCTTTGGCGAATGTAAATCCACCCAAACCATTGGCCAAGAAATGCAACCATATGATTTATCTTTAATAAAAAGCAAAAAAAAAACCACCCGTAGGTGGTTTTTCTCGACTCATAAAGCAATTACGCTTGTGGACGCATTGCCGGGAACAGAATAACATCACGTATAGTGTGAGTATTAGTAAACAACATAGCCAGACGATCGATACCGATACCTTGGCCAGCTGTTGGCGGAAGACCATGCTCCAACGCTGTGATGTAATCGGCGTCATAGTACATTGCTTCATCATCGCCTGCGTCTTTTGCATCAACCTGAGCTTTAAAGCGCGCATCCTGATCTTCAGCATCGTTAAGCTCAGAGAAACCGTTCGCTACTTCACGACCACCGATAAAGAACTCGAAACGGTCAGTGAAGAACGGGTTGTCATCGCTACGACGTGCAAGTGGAGAAATATCTGCCGGGTAACCTGTGATGAACGTCGGCTGAATCAGCTGAGGTTCAGCCGTTTCACCGAAGATTTCTTCAAGTAGCTGACCACATGTCCAGAATGATTCCACATCAACATGTACTGATTTCGCAATCGCAACCATCTTCTCACGGTCTTGCAGATCCGCTTCTGTCAGTGCCTGAATCTCAGCGTGTTCAGGGTTGTAATGTTTGATCGCCTCAAACATGCTCATACGAGCATAAGTACCACCAAACTCAACGGTTTCTTCACCGTAAGGCATTGATGTTGAACCCAGAACGTCCATTGCCACTGTGCTTAGCATCTCTTCTGTCAGATCCATCAGATCTTTGTAGTCAGCGTAAGCCTGGTAGAATTCCATCATCGTGAATTCTGGGTTGTGACGAGGAGAAAGACCTTCGTTACGGAAGTTACGGTTGATTTCAAATACGCGATCAAAACCACCAACAACCAAACGCTTCAGGTAAAGCTCTGGAGCAACACGTAGGTACATATCGATGTCTAGCGCGTTATGATGAGTGATGAATGGACGTGCAGTCGCACCACCAGGGATCACGTGCATCATTGGCGTTTCAACTTCTAGGTAGCCTTTTGAGCTCATGAAGTTACGAATCGCAGATACCAGCTTAGAACGAACGATGAACGCTTTACGTGAGTCTTCATTCACGATTAGGTCAACGTAACGCTGACGGTAACGCATTTCCTGGTCCGTCAGACCATGGAATTTTTCTGGTAGTGGACGTAGCGCTTTAGTTAGCAGCTCGTACTCTTCCATGTTCACATACAGGTCGCCTTTACCAGACTTATGCAGCGCACCTTTCACACCGATGATGTCACCGATATCCAGCCCCTGGTACTTCTCTTTAAGCTCTTTCTGTACGTCTTTTGCTGCGTACGCCTGAATGCGGCCTGAAGTCTCTTGGATTACTAGGAAAGGACCACGCTTAGCCATGATACGGCCAGCGATTGCAACAACGTGGTTAAGCTCTTCCAGCTCTTCCTTCGTCTTCTCACCGAACTCTTTTTGAAGGTCGCCCGCTAGTGCGTCACGACGGAAGTCGTTTGGGTGGCCGTTTGCTTTGCAGCTCTTACGGATCTCGTCCAGTTTCGCGCGGCGTTCAGCAATTAGCTTATTCTCTTCTTGTGCAGAGGCTTCTTGTTCGTTGTCGTTTTGAACAGCATCAGTCATTTTTCGATGTATCCTGTTTCGCTTTGAGTGTCGGTGAAAAGCTTATAGACCTGATTTCAGGCTAGCTTCAATAAATTTGTCTAGGTCGCCGTCAAGAACCGCTTGAGTGTTACGGTTTTCAACGCCGGTACGTAAATCTTTGATTCGTGAGTCATCCAGAACGTAAGAACGGATCTGGCTGCCCCAGCCGATATCAGATTTCGCGTCTTCATTTGCCTGCTTCTCGGCGTTCTGTTTCTGAAGCTCAAGTTCAAACAGTTTCGCACGAAGCTGCTTCATTGCCTGATCTTTATTCTTATGCTGAGAACGGTCATTCTGACACTGAACCACAGTATTGGTTGGAACGTGGGTAATACGTACCGCAGATTCCGTGGTGTTCACGTGCTGACCACCCGCACCAGAAGCGCGGTAAACGTCGATTCGCAGATCAGACGGATTAATGTCGATGTCGATGTTTTCATCAATCTCAGGGTAGATAAACGCAGAAGCAAATGACGTATGACGACGACCACCTGAATCAAACGGCGATTTACGAACCAGACGGTGTACACCAGTTTCTGTGCGTAGCCAGCCGTAAGCGTACTCTCCAGAGATACGAACGGTTGCTGATTTCAGACCCGCTACTTCGCCTTCTGATACCTCGATCACTTCCACTTTGAAGCCTTTAGCTTCAGCCCAGCGCAAGTACATACGCAGCAGCATGTTAGTCCAGTCCTGAGCTTCTGTACCGCCCGAGCCTGCCTGCAAGTCGATGTAGCAATCAGAGCTGTCATGGTCGCCAGAGAACATACGGCGGAATTCAAGTTTCTCCAACTTGTCTTCCAGTTCGGCAAGTTCTGGTTCGATTTCGTCAAACGTTTCCTGATCTTCTTCTTCTACTGCAAGCTCAAGAAGACCTTCAACATCTTCTACGCCCTGATCAAGCAGATCAATAGTTTCAACAATCGCTTCCAGTGATGCACGCTCTTTACCCAGTGCCTGTGCACGTTCAGGTTCGTTCCATACATCTGGTTGTTCTAGTTCTGCGTTTACTTCTTCTAGACGCTCTTTCTTAGCGTCATAGTCAAAGATACCCCCTCAGGACATTTGTGCGCTCAGACACGTCCTGCAGACGGTTTTTAATTGGATTGATTTCAAACATGTTTACTCAACATTTTAGAATAGAATTTAACCGAGGAATTCTACTGAAAAATGTGACGGAGATACAGGAAAATTTCTGATGAGAGGTGAGATTGCGACGAGATGATGTACGGCCGCTACAATAGAGCACGCCGTACCCGATCGCTAAGATAAACTTAGGTCTTATTTAGCTTCAATATGATCAATCATCAGTTGCAGAGATTGGTTACCGCGGAATTCATTCACATCCAACTTGTACGCTAAACGTACGGTTTTCACGGACGCATCCGGCCAGCGGCGTAAATCAACATTGAACGCAATACCGTCAATCATCACATTGGTTGGATGACCTTTAAAAAGCGGCTCAAGCATCAGTTTCAGATGCTTTTCTCCCACCAGTTTTTGGTGCAAGACCTTAAACTCGCCATCAAAGACCGGCTCAGGGAATGCCTGACCAAACGGCCCTCCCGCACGCAGTTGTTCCGCCACATGCATGGAAAACTCTTCCGGTTTCAGCTCACCGTCCGAAAGGATCACGCCTTTTAAAGCTGCGTCATCAAGCTCTTTCTTCACCACTTGATCAAACAAACGGCTGAAACGCTCAAAGTCCTGCTCTTTGATAGTTAAGCCTGCTGCCATTGCATGGCCGCCAAACTTGATGATAAGACCTGGGTTTTGAGTATCAATAAAATCCAGAGCATCACGCATATGCAAGCCAGGAATCGAACGACAAGAACCTTTAATTGTCCCCTCACCACCATCAGCAAACGCAATCACAGGGCGATGAAACTTCTCTTTGATTCGTGAAGCCAGAATACCAATCACACCCTGATGCCAGTCACGCTGAAACAAAGCTAAGCCGAACGGTAACTCACTGTTCTCACCAAACTGCAGACGTTCACAAAAGGCCATCGCCTCCTGCTTCATCCCTTCTTCAATCTCTTTTCGGGTTTGGTTTAGACCATCAAGCTCACTGGCCATACGGCGTGCCGCGTGAATATTGTTAGCCATTAGAAGCTCAACACCAAACGACATATCATCCAGACGGCCTGCCGCGTTAATGCGCGGACCAAGAGCAAATCCAAAGTCAGATGCCACAAGTCGGCGTGCATCACGCTTGGCGACTTCTATCAGCGCTTGAATCCCCGGACGCGCTTTGCCGGCGCGGATACGTTGTAAGCCTTGATGAACCAAAATGCGGTTGTTTTCATCCAGTGGCACAACGTCGGCTACGGTGCCGAGCGCAACCAGATCGATAAGCTCCATCAGCTTTGGTTCTTGCATACCTTGCTCAGCAAACCAGTTCAGTTTGCGCATGTGTACGCAAAGCGCCATCATCAAATAGAAAGCAACCCCAACACCTGCCAAAGCTTTCGATGGGAAAGCGCAAGTATCAAGGTTTGGATTGACCATGGCATCGACATCAGGAAGTACTTGTCCCGGCAAGTGGTGATCGGTCACTAGCACCGTGATGCCATTTTCTTTGGCATAGCGAACACCTTCAATCGACGATACGCCGTTATCCACAGTCATGATCATTTCTGCGCCAAGCTCTAATGCCTGATCAACCACTTCCGGACTCAAGCCGTAACCATCTTCAAAACGGTTTGGTACTAAGTAATCCACATTGGAACTGCCCAGCATTCTCAGTGCTAATACTGACAGCGCTGAACTTGTCGCGCCATCCGCATCAAAGTCTCCGACGACAATAATGCGTTTCTGCTGCTGAATCGCCTGAAATAACAGTTCGACTGCTTTATCAATACCACCAAGTTTTTGGTAGGAATGCAGGCCACGTGCAGAGGTTTCTAATTGAGCTAAATCGGTAATGCCACGATTGATGTAGATGCGCTTTAAAATAGCAGGGATCGAATCGGGTAAAAGGGAAAGGTCGGGTTCGGGACGTCGTTGAATTTCTATCATGCTTGAAAAGAGCCGACTGTATTGCCGGCTCTGCTCCTCAAAGGATTATTGCTCTAAACGGTTAAGTAAATCTGCAGGTGGAAGGTAACCTCCAACAAGCTCGCCGCCAGGCAGGAAGATTGCCGGTGTACCCGAGATACCCAGTTCACGGCCTAAGTTGTAGTGTGCCTGAACCGTCTGTTTGCACTGTTTCAGATCATTCGCCGGATTATCAAAGGTACGTTTTATTTTCGCATTGTCGAGCGCGACTTTTGGATCTTCCGCACACCAAATCGTCGCCATTTGATCCGCAACAGGACCGGTTGCACCCTGGCGAGGGTAAGCCGCATAGCGCACAGTAATACCTAAATCATTGTAGCCCTGCATCTGATTATGCAGACGCACACAGTAACCACAAGTGATATCGGTAAACACCGTCACTGCATACTTTTCGTTGTCTGCTTTGTACTCAATCACGCTGTCTGAATATTCTGCAATTTTAGCCGCATTTAATGGCGCCTGACGTTCAGCAATCACATCTTTGTAGCCGCCGTTAGCGTCAACCGCATACAGGGTACCTGCGATAAAATGATTACCGTCATTAGAAGCAAAAAGTACACCACCGTTGGTTTGAATTTCGACCAAGCCAGCCACATCTGATGGTTGGATATCAATAATCGATAACCCAAGCTTTGAGAATTTTTCCTTCAATGCGGCTTCATCAAAATCTTGCTGTGCCGCAGATGCAACTTGTTGTGCAGGAGTTTCTGTTTTCACCTGACTTTCTTCCGCTCCACAAGCGGTCACAAAAAAGGGTAAAGTCAGCAGAGTTAGTCGGCGTAATACGCTCATTAAAATCACCTTAAAATAATATATTTTTGTCCAACGAGACTAGGGATTATGTAGCCCGATGAAACAGCAAACCTTGATTATGCTCTTGGGTGGTGCTGACTGTGGATCTGCTTCAATCGCTCAGTCGCAACATGAGTATAAATTTGCGTGGTCGATAAGTCACTATGCCCCAACAGCATCTGTACGACCCTGAGATCGGCACCATAGTTCAGTAAATGTGTTGCAAACGCGTGGCGCAGCACGTGCGGCGACAGCTGATCAGTATCGATCCCCGCTATCACAGCATAGTATTTAATCCTATGCCAAAACGTCTGGCGAGTCATTTGCCTCGCGCGCTTACTCGGAAAAACAACGTCCGAAGAAGTCTCACCCAGCAGCGCTGGCCTGCCCTGCTGAATAAACGTTTCTATCCAGTCTACCGCGTTCTCGCCCATTGGTACCAGACGCTCTTTACCACCTTTACCGGTAACGCGAACCACACCTTGTCGCAGGCTAACGTTTTCCATCGTTAAGCTGACCAGTTCGGTAACTCGCAGCCCTGTTGCGTACAGTAACTCAAGCATCGCTTTATCACGCAGCTCGACCGGATCATTAGGGTCCGGGGCATCTAAAAGTGCATCGACCTGCTCTTCACTGATATCTTTCGGTAAACGCTGCGGGAGCTTAGGGCTAACTAATAAAGCGCTCGGATCATCAGCGCGCACTTTCTCGCGATGCAGATACTGGAACAGGCGGCGAATCGCAGACAGCATACGAGCCCGGGAAGTCTGCTTATAATCGGAATCAGCTAAGTAACTTTGATACTCCTGCAATCCTGACAAGCTGATGAAATCCAGACGATAACGTTCTTGCTCCATCCAGGTTAGTAGCTTGATCAGATCATTTCGGTACGAAGCTAGTGTGTTCTCAGACAGCCCACGCTCCATCCACATCGCGTCTAAGAATTGCTCAACAAGGGCAAAATCTTGTTGATTGACAGGCTGTTGTGCCGTCATTCACGCTTCCTTCTCTTTTTATCAGTAACCCCTGAGGGTAAGACAGCACCAGCCTGAATGCCATAAAAAATTGGCCGAGCCCGGTAATCTCGCGATATTCGCTGCATTCACACGCTGTTTAAGGTTAAAATCCTCTGCAACAGCAACACAAAAAACGACGAATATAATGAAAATCGGACTCTTTTACGGCTCTACCACCTGCTATACCGAAATGGCAGCAGAGAAAATTCGCGCCATCATTGGAGAAGATCTTGTCGACATTCACAATGTGAAAGAGACTCCACTCTCTTTGATGGCGGATTACGATTTATTACTCATTGGTATCTCTACATGGGATTTTGGTGAAATTCAGGAAGACTGGAATGCGATTTGGCAGGATATCGCGGCAACACCATTGAAAGATAAAGTGGTTGCGCTGTTTGGTCTTGGCGATCAAGAAGGTTATGGTGAATGGTACCTCGACGCCATGGGACTGCTGCATGATGAGCTGAAAGCAACTGGAGCACAGTTTATCGGCTACTGGCCCAACGAAGGCTATGACTTTGACGCTTCCAAAGCACTGACTGAAGATGGCAGCCACTTTGTAGGTCTGGCTCTTGATGAAGATTCTCAGTACGAACTGAGTGATGAGCGGATTGAAAAATGGTGTGAGCAAGTATTGGTGGAGTTCCACGACACGCTCTAAACAGACACTAATAAGCTCCAAAACGAACAAAGCCCAGTGAATCACTTCACCGGGCTTTTTTGTTATCTGGACTGAAGTCAGTTTATGCGGTTTCTTCTACTAGTTCAGCCTGAGGCTTAGCGATAAAGAACATGCCTATGATCGCTGCCAGTGTCGGCAGAACCCAACCCATACCGTATTCAACTAACGGCAGGAAGTTGAAAGCTGATACGTCAAAGCCTGCTACTTTTGCCGCATCAACCAATGCAAACAACAGAGACACGAGCAATACTGAACGGTAAGCAACGCGTGGGTTTGGCAGTTTGTTACGAACAAACGTCAATACCACTAGTGCAATCGCGACCGGGTAAAGTGCAAACAGAACTGGTACTGAAAGAGCAATCAACTGAGCAAGACCTACGTTTGCAATCAGCGCACAAGCCGCGCCGTTAATCAGCACCCACTGCTTGTATGACAGTGGTGTTTTCGAACTGAAGAAATCAGAACATGCAGAGATAAGACCGATAGCTGTGGTTAAACACGCCAGAAGCACGATAGCTGACAGAACGATTTGACCATAAGGACCAAACAGCGCCTGAACGTATTGGCTCAGAACCAGACCACCATTGTCCGCGCCAGCTGCAACCGTCGCACTCGTAGCACCCAAGTAAAACAGTGAGATGTAAACAAACGCCAGACCTGCTGCAGCAATACAGCCGGCAAAAATCAGGTATTTTGTCGTTGCCGAACGCTCAGTGATGCCTTTACCACGTAATGCATCTACCATCAGCATACCGAACATCAGAGACGCGAAGGTATCCATCGTGTTGTAACCTTCTAGGAAACCTTTAGTCAGTGGCTGAGTTAAGTACTCACCTTGTGCGCTAATCATTTCTCCCTGAGGATCAATAAACACGGCCAGTGCAAGAATGATAAGGCCAACAAACAATGCCGGTGTCAGTACCTTACCAATTACGTCAATCAGGCGTCCCTGGAACCAGGAAAACAGCATCGCAACCACGAAGAACAATACAGAGAACGCCGTTAGATGCACTTGAGACGCTTCAAGAATAAACGGCTTAATTGCCATTTCATAAGCAACAAGACCAGTACGAGGTGCGGCAAATGCAGGACCAATAATAATGAAGATTAGAGCAGCCATCAGCACAGCTGCTTTTTTCGGAAGATCTTGAGTAAGGTGATCCCAGGTTCCGCCTGCGACAGCAATAGCAACGATAGTAATAAGAGGTAGACCTACCGCTGTGATCAAGAAACCGAACATTGCTGGCATCAGGTTCTCACCAGCCAATTGACCAGCTAGAGGTGGAAAAATGATGTTGCCAGCACCCAAAAAGAACGCAAACAGCATAAAGCCTACTGCGATAATATCTGTTAGTTTTAATGTCTGCTTCACAGATAACCCTTGTTTGTAAATGTGTGAATATTGTGTATGCATCGACCACTTTAGGAATACGTAGTATTCGTGGTTCAATCTAATAAGAGCGCCGGATAATGACGAAAGAATCATCATTTGGCAACCTTAAAGCCAAAAACACCATATTAATTTACAATACGAACCAAGAACCAGTTGATCGAACCATATAGAAATAAAAAAGCAGTTATTTACACCATTGAATTTTAGACACACATTCCCAACAAACAAAACAACAAACCAAACATTTTATAAAGAATAGATATTTTCACTAAAATACAGATCAAACGTAATACAATCATGAAGAACGATAAATTCAGAACTAAAGGCTTTAAATTTAAGCAGTTTTCTATCGAGGGTGGTGAAAGCGGTATGCCTGTCAGTACGGATGGTGTGATGTTGGGGGCGTGGATTGAGAGTCCTGTCGATGCAACGATACTTGACATAGGCACAGGCACTGGCTTGCTGGCATTAATGTGTGCTCAGCGATTTAGCCTGGCTCAGATGACCGCTGTGGATATTGAAGTCACCGCAATTGATGCTGCCAAACAAAACTTTGCTCACTCTCCATGGCCGGCGAGATTATCCGCGCTTCACACCGATGTATTGGCCTTCACCCCATCTCAGCAATTTCAGCGGATCATTTGCAATCCCCCTTATTTCAATAGTGGAGAACAATCCAGACAGAGTCAGCGAGCAACGGCAAGACATACCGACTCGCTGCGGCATGACGCATTGCTTAAACGCTGCTATCAATTACTGGAAGAAGACGGCAAAGCCAGTTTTGTGCTGCCGATTACGGAAGGTGAACAGTTTATTGATTTGGCTCTGCATCAAGGCTGGCATTTATCCCGGCTATGCCGCGTACAGCCGTCGGAGAGAAAACCGGTACATCGATTGTTGTTTGAGTTGGCTAAGCAACCTTGTGCGACGCATGAATCACTCTTAATTATTCATTCTGTAGACGGCTACAGCGATGATTTTATCCAGCTAACTCACGAGTTTTATCTTAAGATGTGAAATAACATGTGATCCTTATCACCAATCACTTTATAATGTGCGACCTTTTTGTATTCTATGCTGTTGTGGCGAACTATTAACCAAGCCTTGCTTGTGGAGAACTCATTGTGATCAGAACTTTTGCTGAACTTGATCTAGACCCAAATCTACTTGATGCCATTGAAGAAATGGGCTTCGAGCGCCCAACGAAAGTCCAGGCAGAAGCAATCCCACAAGCACTGGATGGCCGTGACATACTGGCGTCTGCACCAACAGGTACTGGTAAAACCGCAGCATTTGTACTGCCAGCACTGCAATACCTGCTTGATTTCCCGCGCCGTAAACCTGGGCCAGCACGTATTCTGATCCTGACACCAACCCGTGAGCTAGCAATGCAGGTTGCGGATCAAGCTCGTGCACTGGCAAAAAATACCAATCTAAACATCTTTACGATTACGGGCGGTGTTCAGTACCAGGAACACGCAGATATTCTGGCCACCACTCAGGACATCGTTGTTGCGACACCTGGTCGTCTACGTGAGTACATTGAAGCGGAACGTTTTGATTGCCGTGCGATTGAATGGTTAATCCTCGACGAAGCTGACCGCATGCTAGACATGGGTTTTGCTCCTACGGTTGATCGACTTTCAGCAGAATGTCGCTGGCGTAAACAAACCCTTCTGTTCTCAGCAACACTAGAAGGCAGAGGTGTAGAAGGTTTCACCGCAGACCTACTGAACGAGCCTGCTGAGATCGATGCGAAATCACCACTGCGTGAGCGTAAGAAGATTGCTCAGTGGTATCACCGTGCGGATAACGCCGAGCACAAACTGGAACTGCTTAAACACATCATCACCGAACAGGCAGAGCGCACTATCGTGTTCCTAAAGACTCGTGAGCGTCTGGCAGAACTGCGTGCCCAGTTAGAAAGTGCTCAAATTCATTGTTCGTGGATCCAGGGTGAAATGCCACAAGATCGCCGTAACAATGCGATCTCGCGCTTCCGTGATGGTACGGTTAACGTGCTACTTGCAACCGATGTTGCGGCTCGTGGTATCGACCTGCCTGATGTTTCTCATGTGATCAACTACGACCTGCCACGTACGGCAGATGTATACCTGCACCGAATTGGCCGTACAGCCCGTGCCGGTAAGAAAGGTAATGCGATCTCAATCGTAGAAGCGCACGATCAACCGATGATGGATCGCGTGGCACGTTACGTGAAAGAAGACATCAAAGAGCGCTTCATTAAAGAGATGCGTCCAAAACACAAAAAGCCTGTGTTTAAGAAGAAAAAGAAAAAAGACGACAAGAAGAAAACAGCGAAAAAGAAAGCCACTAAGAAGAAGTAACATTACTCGTCACAACGAAGCAAATAACAAAAGGGTTGGCAGTGCCAACCCTTTTTTATGTCTGAGAGTCGAAGTGACCGAACCTGTTAGTTTTGCTCTTCGCGTTTAAAAACCAGTTCTGTTGGTGTCGACTCTGCTTCAACAAAGTAGTAGCCCGCAGTATCAAACTTAGTCAAATCAGCCACACTCTGAATACGATTTTCGATGATGTAACGCGCCATCATGCCGCGCGCCTTTTTCGCATAGAAACTGATCACCTTGTACTGACCGTTTTTACAGTCTTTAAAAACCGGCGTAATCACTTGCGCATCCAGGTTCTTTGGCTTCACGGCCTTGAAGTACTCATTTGAAGCAAGGTTGATAAGTACGTTATCGCCTTGTGCGCTAATCGCTTCGTTCAGCTTGTCTGTTATGACATTACCCCAGAACTGGTACAAGTTCGCGCCTTTATCATTCGCAAGCTTGGTTCCCATTTCAAGGCGGTATGGCTGCATAAGATCTAATGGTTTTAGTAAGCCGTAAAGACCAGACAACATACGCAAATGCTCTTGGGCATAATCAAAATCAGCTTCTGATAATGTTTCAGCCTCAAGCCCGGTGTACACATCACCTTTAAATGCAAGAATCGCCTGACGCGAGTTTTCCGTCGTAAAGGTCTCGCTCCACTCCTGGAAACGACCCACGTTCAGATCGGCAATCTTGTCACTTACCTTCATCAGTGACGCCACATCTGCAGGCGTCAGTTTACGGCAAACCTCGATCAGCTGTTTTGAGTATTCAGTTAACTCAGGTTGAGTAAATTTTTCTGTCGCGAGCGGAGACTCATAATCCAGTGTCTTGGCAGGAGAAACTACGATAAGCATGACTTTAACTCTATCCTTTTAATTTTATATACCATTAAGGGTACAAAAAAAGCCATGCAATGTCTGCATGGCTTTTTGAATCGTACTGATAGCTTTGAACTATAAATGACCAGTTATGTTAATGGTAACTCAGTCTTTCTTGTCATTGTACCAGATGCCCTCTTCCAGCTGAGACTTAAGCTCTGGGAAGTCATTCGCATCAAAGGTCGGTACTTTGCCCGCATCCAGCTGGCGGTTGTAGTCTTTAGCCAGCTTGATGACAATGCCAGACAGAAGAATGATTGCTACCAGGTTCACTATCGCCATCAGTCCCATTGAAACATCGGCCAGCGACCATACCACCGGCAAAGAAGCCATTGCACCAAACATAACCATTCCCAGTACAATCACTCGGAAAATGTTAATGCCCGCTTTGTGGTTATGCTCCAGGAAGACTAGGTTAGTCTCGGCGTAGGAGTAGTTTGCAATGATTGATGTAAACGCAAAGAAGAAAATTGCGACAGCAACGAAGATTGCACCCCAGTCACCAACTTGCGAGCTCAACGCGCGCTGGGTCAGTTCGATACCCGTTACTTCAGTAGCCTGACCAACGTATTCCCCTGACATCAGGATGATCGCTACCGTACAAGAACAGATAACAATCGTGTCCATAAACACGCCTAGCATCTGAACATAGCCCTGAGATGCCGGGTGTGGCGGATATGGTGTTGCCGATGCTGCTGCATTTGGCGCAGAACCCATACCCGCTTCGTTCGAGAACAGACCACGCTTTACGCCGTTAATCATCGCCTGCGCAATAGCGTAGCCCAGGCCACCAGCAGCTGCTTCCTGCAAACCAAATGCGCTCTTGAAGATAAGCGCGAGTACCGCAGGCAGTTTCTCGATATTGGCAAACATAACCAATAGCGCAAGAACCAAGTAAAGCAGTGCCATTACCGGAACAATCATCTCCGCGACTTTAGCGATACGTTTAATACCACCAAAAATAACGATCGCTGACAGCACAACAACGGCAATACCTACATACAGAGAGTTCCAGCCAAAAGCTGTGCTCATTGCATTTGCAATCGAGTTCGCCTGGACGGCATTAAAAACTAAACCAAAAGCGATAATGAGGAAAATGGAGAACAGCACGCCCATCCAACGCATGCCCAGGCCTTTTTCCATGTAGTAAGCCGGCCCGCCACGATAGTTGCCATCATCGTCTTTAGTTTTGTACAGCTGTGCCAGAGTACTTTCTGCAAACGATGTTGCCATACCCAGCATAGCGATTAGCCACATCCAGAAGATAGCGCCAGGGCCACCCGCAGTCAGTGCTACCGCGACACCAGCCATATTACCGGTACCAACACGTGCTGCCAGACTGGTACAAAGTGCTTGGAAAGAAGAAATACCAGCTTTGTCTGCTTTACGGCTGTTCTTTAACACCGAGAACATATGACCGAAATGGCGGAATTGAATGAATCCCAAGCGAAAGGTGAAGTAAATACCTACACCAACAAGAAGATAAACCAGAATCGATCCCCAAAGGAGATCGTTCATTAAATTAATTAAATCTGTCATGCGTACCCCAAAGTGAGTTGCGCCGGTCTGTGCGTCCTAGCCATCAACCGATTGCCTGCCAGGTGTCAAAGTGTGCCTGGCTAATTAAATAATGTTTTTATGAGCAATCCTGAATTGTAAATGTCGCTTCGTGCATCCATTTTACGTACCAGCGTTTTTTTTGACGGGCGGATAATGCAGTTTGGGTAGGTAAAAATCAATATGCAACCAAGATGGTAATATTGTTATTTTTCACTATAAAGTCACCAATAAACAACATAAAAGAAAGATCTACCGCCCACCAAATGCAACACTTTCACCACAAAGTAGCAACAATAGCGATGGACGCATCATTCACTCAATTGGAGTCTACCAGTACAACTTCAGACCAGGGCCGACAAGGTATTGCAGACACTCCGGCTACAGCTATTATCTTCGGTTGGCCGCTAATTGAGCAACTTAGTTTTATGCAACTTGAACCCTGCCTTACAGACCTGGCTGGGTACCTCTGATTAACATAGAAAATCCCACCATTTAATCGTTTTCTCTTACTCGTTTGTGCACTTTTCATACATTAATTACAAACTAAAGTGTGATTGTGAAAATGTTTTTGCACGAAAATGTCATGTGACAGACACAAATCCGCAATATGTCATAGCTATTCTCACAAATATTGTGGTAATTAAAAAACTCCACAAGGAGTGGTTAAAACAGTTTAGTTAGATAAAGGTAAGGTGGCTTATGGACGGCTTTCAACTAGATGACATGTTTAATCTGGATACTACCTCAACAACCAAAACTCGCGCCAAACCAGTAAAGCGTAAATGGCGTGAAATAGAAGCAATGAACGACAGGCGCAACTTACTTAAAGAGCTGCGCGAACTCGATGTCTGCACAGACTACGACTTAGACGACATTAAACTTTAATTCAAACAAAAGGCACCTTATGGTGCCTTTTGTTATTTGGATAGAGAATCAACAAGGGTGAGTACACTTCAGTTGTGCTTGCACCTCATTAAGGCAAGCGTATTTAGATGTACTCCATATCGCTTTGACGTACGCGTTCTGCCAACTGTTTATATCGATCAGCAATGGTTTCACCAAACACTGGGTCGTCCTCATTTTCACTCCAGAGGCTCTCTACGTGCTGCCAGTCTTCTGTGGTAAACAGCTCTTCGATGAGTGGCAGTATCTTGCGTTCTTCAAGCTCAAGGTGTTTTCTTTGCGATTCAATAAAGTCCTCTAAATGAGCGACAAACATATCCTGAGGCACCACTGCATCTTGCAGGATCATCTCAATCACCGTTGAAAACTCTTTGGTTTTCTCAGCCAGATCTTTATGTTCCTGCTCCAAATCCTCTATGGTTTGCTGCTTACCATAGTGGGTAAGAAAATGGTGATAGAGGATATCTTCTTTAGGGTGATGTACTCGCTCTGAATGGGTAGAGAGGTAATCAACAACCTCGCCCACTAACGCATAGTTAATAGCGCGCTCATGTTTAATTTCATTAAGTTTGTGGCGCAATATAGCCAATAAGCGAACCATGTAACCGTGTTCGCGTCGAATTCTTTCGATCATCATAGCGTCTCTCCTTAACACCTGCTTATAGTAAGTGTATATGAGAAATGAATGACCAGCTTGAGCGTGCTCAAAAAAACAGCAATAAGAAACCCTTAATCGCTGTCCTTTTATTTAAACCGCTAACGGAAGATGCCAGTTGACCGGCTCTTTACCTTGTGATGCAAGTAATTGGTTTGCTTGAGAGAAATGCTTACAGCCCAGAAAGCCCCGGTGAGCTGAGAGCGGTGAAGGGTGAGGGGCAGTAAGCACATGATGCTTTGAACGGTCAATAAACCTCCCCTTTTTCTGCGCGTGCGCGCCCCACAGCATGAATACAACACCTTGCTGCTGCTGGTTTATGGCTTCAATAACTTTATCTGTGAAGGTTTCCCAGCCAGTTTTGGCATGCGAATGAGCCTTGCCCTGCTCTACCGTCAATACGGTATTAAGCAGCAAAACGCCTTGCTCTGCCCAGCTTTGTAAAAAACCGTGCTGAGGGATTTGGAATCCTTCAATATCCTGCGCTAGCTCTTTATAAATATTGACTAAAGATGGCGGTGTTTTTACTCCGGGTAATACCGAGAAACACAGCCCGTGTGCCTGATTTGGACCGTGATAAGGATCCTGGCCTAAAATCACCACTTTCACCTCGTTAAACTCTGTAAAACGGAAAGCATTGAACACATCTTCTTCCGGCGGAAATATGTTTTTCCCCGCAGAACGTTCCGCTTCAACAAAGTTTAAGGTGTCGACGAAATAGCGCTGTTTTTTCTCTTCGCCGATCACATCGTGCCAGCTCGGTGTCTGATTCATGGAAAGTTCCTGTCTTAAAGTCTGGCTCTATTCTAGCGAGCGAAACTCAAACAAACAAAAACTTACCTTCAACTAAAGAACAAAACACCCTAAGCGGCAAGTCAACTTACTGAAAGAAAGGAACATTTCACAAATAGGTTAGTGTTTCTGTGGCGTTCGGAAATGACCCGGACCTGTGATGTGGCGGTTAGGCATTGGCAGACGCACTCCGCGTCTGCTTTGCGAGAAAGGAACATGAGAAATTGGTCGAGACATAATGCAATCCTTCTATACCAAGCCTCTATATAAGGCTCCAGTGATCACTAAGAAAGAAAAATGCCAACTATTACAGCTTGATTAATTTTTGTTGAATTCTTCCAGATGATAACCACGAAGAGTTTCAATCTCGCGATGCCATATTTCTGGGTCAATTGTTTCTAAAATCAAAGGGATACCATCAAATCGAGAGTCTCTTGCAATATATTCAAAGCAGTCCCAGCCAATTTCGCCTTTACCCAGAGAATGATGACGATCCACCCGGCTTGCAAACTCGACTTTTGAATCATTTAGATGCATTGCTCTTAAATAGTGCATGCCAACGATACGGTCGAACTCAGCAAAAGTGTGCTCGCAATCTTCTTTCGTTCTTAAATCATAGCCTGCTGTGAAGGTATGACACGTATCAATACACACACCGACGCGTTTTTTTGTCTTCGACCTGCTCAATGATCTCAGCTAGGTGTTCAAACTTCCAACCCAGATTGGTACCCTGACCCGCTGTGTTTTCTATCACCGCAACCACATCCGGCACCGCTTTGTGTGCAAGATTGATAGATTCAGCAATTGTCGCCAGACACTCTTGCTCCGAGACTTTCTTTAAGTGGCTGCCAGGATGAAAATTTAATAATGTCAGACCAAGCTGGTTACAACGCTCCATCTCATCGATGAATGCTGCCCGCGATTTATTAAGCTTCTCTTCTTCAGGCGCGCCCAGGTTAATCAGGTACGAGTCATGAGGGAGGATACTCTCGGAGCCAAAACCAAGCATTTTACAGTTAGCCTTAAATGCACTTATGGTCTTCTCTTCTAGTGGTTTGGCCACCCACTGACGCTGATTTTTTGTAAATAGAGCAAAAGCATTAGCGCCAATCTCTCGAGCACGCATAGGGGCTTGATCCACTCCACCAGCAGCAGATACATGAGCGCCGATAAGTTTACTTCCAAGCTTGTTTTTCATGTTTGTCATTTAATCACTTAAGACTTTCAGTAGGTGTACATAAATACAATTGATTACATATAATGGGTCAAATTAAAAACAACACTTTGTAGTAAAATTACTACAAAACAGCCATTTAAATTATTTTTATAATATCAAATATTTTGTAATTGGTATGTTTTTAAAGGTTTTATTGATTTGACTCAACAAAACAACCTCATTAAAAATAATGTTTTTGGTTGTTTTTTGACTTAAATCAATATTAAAATAGTGGATATTAGCTATATAATACCTAGCTCGACAATAAATTTGAAAGTTAATACCAATAAACTCCACGTATGTGGACTAGGAGACTGTAATGATCCAAGGCATCCAAATTACTAAAGCAGCAAACGACGCTCTACTTAACTCAATCTGGTTACTTGACAGCGAAAAGAGTGAAGCTCGTTGTGTTGCCGCTGCGGCTGGCTACGAAGCAGACCAAGTGATTGCAATCAGTGACCTGGGTGAATACGAAAGCCGTGAAGTTGCGATCGAAACTGCACCTCGTATCGAAGGTGGTCAGCACCTAAACGTAAACGTACTTAAACGTGAAACGTTAGAAGATGCAGTAGCAAACCCTGAGAAATACCCTCAGCTAACTATTCGTGTTTCTGGCTACGCAGTGCGTTTCAACTCACTGACTCCAGAGCAGCAACGCGACGTTATCGCGCGTACATTTACTGAGTCTCTATAATCGCAGAGACACTCTCCGGTATTTTTGAAAACGGCGCTTATTGAGCGCCGTTTTTATTGTCAGAAAAACAAAAGATGGAGACTAAGCTCCACCTTTGTGATTCAACTTATATCTGGTTTACTGAACGCGGCGCAATACCGTTTTTAGTGCATCGAAGTCAGCATCGAGATCTTCAGATAGCAGTTCCATTGCGGCATGCTTCGCAAGTGGCGCTGGTACTTCAATATCCGATTTTAGGATGTCATCCACTACTTCTTTGAACTTAGCAGGGTGGGCCGTACATAAGAACAGACCAGTTTCACCGGCTTGTAACTGCTGATCCAGAACACGATACGCTATTGCACCGTGAGGTTCGCACAGGTAACCCAGTGAATTAAGCTCTTGCACTGATTCTGCGCTCTGCTCATCAGTAACCATACCTTTACCTAGCGTTTCCAAACCCCACTCTTTCACGCGGCATAGCTCTTCAATACGCGGCCAGTTGTTTGGTTGGCTTACATCCATCGCATTCGATGTGGTTGCTACCGTTGGTTTGGGCTCCCACTTACCGGTTTCCAGGTAACGCGGAACCGTATCGTTGGCATTGGTTGCCGCGATAAAACGTTTGATTGGCAGACCAAGTGCTTTTGCTAACAAGCCAGCGGTTAGGTTGCCAAAGTTACCACTCGGTACTGAGATAACCAGATTTTCACGCTCTTGCTTACTCATCTGCGCTGCCGCTTCAAAGTAGTAACAGATTTGCGCCATCAAACGGCTGATATTAATTGAGTTTGCCGAGTTAAGACCGATTTCTTCGCGCAGTTCAGCGTCATCAAAGGCTTGCTTCACCAGTGCCTGACATGCGTCAAAATCACCATTAATAGCGACGGTATGGATGTTCTTACCCAGAGTACAGAATAACTTTTCCTGTAGCGGGCTGATCTTACCTTTAGGGTAAAGGATCACAACATTGATGTTTTCCATACCATAGAAAGCATGAGCAACCGCAGCGCCCGTATCACCCGATGTTGCAGTAAGAATCGTGATCTTACCGCCATCTGATACCGCGGCCAGCGACTGAGCCATAAAGCGCCCACCGAAGTCTTTAAACGCCAGTGTTGGACCGTGGAAAAGCTCTAGTGCATAAACACCATCTTTGACCTGCTTAATCGGCGCAGGGAACTGGAATGCCGCATCAACCAAGCCATTTACCTGGTCTTCCGTCAGCTCTTCACCAATCAGTGCAGAAAGGATCTTAGTACTACGAGAAACAAAGTCTTGATCCAGTAGTGCATCAATATCATCAAATTTTGGTAATTCCGATGGAAAAAACAGGCCTTGATTACGACCTAATCCTTGGCGAACGGCTTGGCCAAAGGAAACTTGTTCATCATTTTCTTTTATATTGTAAAGCTTCATAGCTCACTTCCTGTAACAATCGAACCTTGCTTATCCAGTCGACAAACGTGGACGAATCCTTCTTCATTTTGTACGTAATTTTGTTCTAACCAGCGAGCAACTCGCTCAGCGACATCTTTCTCTTTGCAAATACTGAACAGTGTCGGACCACTGCCCGAAATACCGGTGGCTAAAGCCCCTGCAGATGCTGCATATTGTCGAGCATTAGCAAAGCCAGGTAGCAGTTTCTCACGGTACGGCTCCGCGATCACGTCTTTGATCATTTTTGCAGCGAGTTCCGGCTGACCAGAATGACACGCATGAATAAAGCCTGCAAGATGACGCCCATGAGCAATAATATCTTGTCGGCGGTACTGAGATGGTAGGATCTCACGCGCTTCCGCAGTAGACACTTTGATTCCGGGATACGCCATCACCCAGTACCAGTCATCAAAACACGGTACTTCCTGGCTGATGATACCCAGCTCTTCCAGCATCAGCTGCACACCACCCAGGTAACACGGCGCTACGTTATCATAGTGGACACCGCCAGATATCTTGCCTTCCATTTCACCCATCAGGGCTAACAGCTCAGTTTCATTCAGAGGTTGGCCATGGAAACGGTTCAAAGCATCAAGCGCAGCAACGATAGAACAAGCACTGGAACCCAGGCCCGATCCAATTGGCATGTTCTTCTCAAGCGTCATTTCCAGTGGTTTCAGCTCTACGCCTTTTCTGTCTAGCTCGCGAGCAAATACAACCCAGCAATCGTAAACGATGTTCTCTCTTGGCTCTGTTGGTAACTTAGAAACGAAGCTACCTGCTGTTTTCAAGCTGAACGGTTCAGAGCCCGCTTTAACCTGAACTCGATCACCTAATAAAGTACCATCAATGGGAGATACCGCAGCGCCCAATACATCAAAACCTACGCTTACATTACCAATTGATGCCGGGGCATAAACCACTACATCCATATCACTTGAACTCATTGCTGTTATACCCCTAACTTCCAACCTAAAGTACGCATCACATCTGAGAATACGCCTGCTGCGGTAACTTCAGTACCGGCTCCGTAACCACGCAATACCAATGGGATTGGCTGGTAGTAACGGCTGTAAAACGCCAGTGCGTTCTCACCATCCTTGATTTTGAACATCGGATCATTTTCATCAACACAGGCGATACTAACCGTACATTTACCGTCGTTGATTTCACCAACATAACGTAAAACTTTGCCTTCTTCTGCTGCTTTTGCGACGAGATCTTTGAAATACGCATCAGCCTCAGGAAGTCGTGCCATAAATTCATCGACACTGCCTGAATCATCAAAGCCTGGTGGCAGCGCTTGATCTACAACCACATCTTCAAGCTCTAGTGACATACCCGCCTCACGCGCCAGGATAAGAAGTTTACGAGCCACATCCATGCCTGACAGGTCATCACGCGGATCCGGCTCAGTAAAGCCATTTTCTTTCGCGATGTTGGTTGCTTCACTCAGGCTCATACCTTCGTCTAGCTTACCGAAGATGTAAGAGAGTGAGCCAGACAGAATACCGCTGAATCGCTCCAGTTCGTCACCGGCAGCAATAAGGTTTTGCAGGTTTTCGATAACCGGCAGACCAGCACCAACTGTCGTTTCATACATCAGTTTACGACGTGAGCCACGCGCTACATCGCGCAGCTGATGGTAATACGCCATGCTTGCTGTGTTTGCTTTCTTGTTTGGTGTCACGACATGGAAGCCCGCCGCCAGAAAATCCGCATACTGGTTAGCAATGTCTTCACTTGAAGTACAATCAACCAATACTGGGTTAATGATGTGATTACGCTGCACAAGGGCAATGAGACGCGCTAAGCTGAATTCTTCCGTTGCCGAAGACATACGATCGCGCCAGTGCTCCAGTGGAAGCCCTTCACTATCAAGTAACAGACCTTTACTGTTTGCCAGACCACAAACTCGGATCACGATCCCTTTCTCAGCTAGTTTCGCCTGCTGACGTTCAATCTGATCAACCAGTTCACCACCGACACCACCGATACCAACAACGAACACATCCAGGAAGTGTTTCGAGTTGAATAGGTTCATGTGACACGCTTTGATCGCCTCAGAGATCTTATCTTCAGGGATCACCGCCGAAATCGCGCGTTCTGAAGAGCCCTGTGCAATCGCGACGATATTAACGTTCACTTCTGCAAGGGATGAGAAGAAACGGGAAGCGACACCACGAGATGTACGCATACCATCACCAACCAGAGTTACGATAGCGACATCATCGATGAAGTCTACCGGCTCAAGCAGACCATCTTTTAGTTCCAGCTCAAACGCTTCGGCCAGAGTCTGTTCTGCTTTGGCTTTATCTTCAGCCTCAATACAGAAGCTGATGCTGTACTCTGAAGAAGACTGAGTGATAAGTACAATTGAAACACCTGCCGATGACATAGCACCAAACACCCGGCTAGCCATGCCAACCATGCCTTTCATGCCTGGGCCGGAAACGTTAACCATGGTCAGGTCATTCAGTGTCGTAATACCCTTGATAGCCAGATTATCTTCACCAGTGTCCTGGCCAATCAAGGTGCCTGCACCTTGCGGATTAAAACTGTTCTTGATTAAGCATGGAATGTGGAACTGAGCAATTGGCGCGATGGTTTTCGGATGCAGAACGGACGCCCCGAAGTAAGACAGTTCCATCGCTTCCTGATAACTCAGAGACTTAAGTAATCTCGCATCTTCTACTAAACGAGGGTCACAGTTGTAAACGCCATCAACGTCTGTCCAGATCTCACAACAATCAGCACGAAGACACGCGGCTAAAACTGCGGCTGAATAGTCTGAACCGTTACGACCTAGTGTAACCAGTTCTCCTTTCTCATTACCGGCAGTAAAACCAGGCATGATGTTGACATGACCTTGAGGAAGAGGCTTTTGGCGGAAGTTTTGTGTAGAGACATCAACATCAACCATGGCTTCAAGGTGGTCACCTTGCGCGTAAAGGTATTCTACCGGATCGATTAGGCTGGCTTTCTGGCCTTTTGCTTCAAGCACCGCTTTCATCAGTTGGATCGATACACGTTCGCCTTTACTGATAATACGAGCGTTGACGTTGTTTGGGCACATACCTAACAAGCTGATACCGTGTACGAATTGACGCAGCTGGGAAAGCGAGGTTTTGACCTGATTGTCGTAGCCTGTTCCATCTAGGTTAGGCACTACGGCTTGAATATCTGCGAAGAGAGCTTTAAACGATTCTTCTAGCTCGTTAATTTGTAATTCTGCTTCACCATTTCGTAAAGCGCCTTCAATCACAGCAACCAGTTTATTAGTTGTTTTGCCTGGTGCAGAAAGCACGACTGCGACTTCTTCCTGCTGAGCATTATTCGCAATGATATCTGCTGCTCTTAAAAAGCGATCTGCATCAGCCAATGATGAACCGCCAAACTTTAATACTCGCATCCCTTCCTCCAGTGTATCTTCTTAAACTTGTCTAAATTTTGTATTAAGAAAGCATAAAAAAAGGCCTGTATCTTGTTGGATACAGGCCTTTCTTGTGAATTTGTTTCGCTCAGCAGCCTGCCCCAACAATGGTAATGTCGGTAATAATAATGGTGGTGGTCATTACAACGAGGCGGTTAACTGGCATAAATATTATTCTACAAAATGTATGTGTGTTTGCTTAACTCTACGTTTACCGAGTTTCCGAATCAGAGTCAATAAAAAAATTGTACATTTTCCAAACTTATAGAGATAAATCCTAAAGTAATGCTTTGAAATATAATATGTAAGCTAGATTTTCAATTTGATTAAATTTTATCTTTGCTTCTCAATTTCTTTGCAGTTTTCAACAGAAAACGGATCATTACACGCTAAGTTAGAAGGATCTTTGTTTAAAGGCGAAGATCAAACAAACAGACACCGTGGCAACAGCTTTGCAGCAGTTCAAATGTGATCGCTGTTCATCACTATCGATAATTTCATAAAATAAATGAGCCGACTTTCATATTCTATGCTTTAATAGTGTGAAGCATTAAGCTAATACCAATAATAATCTTCTAGTACAAAGGAGTGGTGAGCATGAAAAAATGGATTTTTCTGTTGTTTTTTGCCGTGCCCGGCATTTCTTTGGCTACTGAACTGCCTCCGCTTCCAGGAAAAAACACCACTTCCCCTCATAAGTTATTTATCTCCAGCGAAAGTTACCAGTCTGACAGTTTTGACGTATGGAATATTGATGGCGGGTACTCTTACGAGTTATTTGACTCCGTTGACCTTTACGTTGGTGCTCGTGTCAACAACTCCCCGGTTCAAAACCAGAGTGGTTTTTTGAGTGGTGTCAGCTATCACTTTAATGACCGTGTGACAGTAAAAAGTACTTTACGTTCATTTAAAGGTGAGACTACAGAAGGCATTCGTGAAGAGGATAACGGCCTTGCCGCCGAAGTATCTAGCCGCGTGAAAATTACTGATAAATTAGATATTCACGCGACTTTGGATTATCAAGACTGGCAACAAGGCTTTGAGGTAGGTTTAGGTTTCCGCTTTTAGAAGTCAAGCTTCTCTTTAGAAATAAGTACCCCATTCCAGTCTGCATAGACATAGTGTTTTGGCTGCACAATTTGATTGTGCATGGTTAACGTAACATTGACGTCCCCCATCCCACGCTTCTCAGTTTTAAACGGGCATGTACCAAGTGCTTGCACACCAATATCCATCTGTGACATTTGCGCCACATCACGAACCGCCCCGTAAATGATGATCCCTTCCCAGCCGTTTTCAATTCCCAGTATCGCTAATTGATCGCCAAGTAATGCTTTCTGACATGAGCCATGTCCATCTACTATCAACACTTTCCCTGCACCGTCCTGCCCCAAAACCTCTCTTACCTTTGAGTTATCATGGTAACAGCGTACTGTGACAATTTCCCCATGAAAGGCCGTGCGTCGTCCGAAATTCTGTAATGGCAGATTCAGCAAAGTTACCTGGTCTTCAAATTGGTCACAAATATCTGGTGTTATATCGATCATATTCCCTCCATGAATTTTTCGCCCGAGACTAGCTCCAGCGAGTAGTATCCTTTTATACGAGCCGATCTCTGATTTCACCGATATGATGCTTTTTATTCGGCTCAGTACAGGCTATTAAATAGAGCTCTCCGCGAGTGACATAATAAATCGCATGCTGTTGAAACTCGTTCGCCAGAGATATCGCTTCGTCTATCGAGATCTCGACCGCAAAACTCTCTTCGTACCATTTGAAGCCACTATCTCCAACAGTAACTGACACGTAGTTGGCGTGTTGCAGGTATTTTTCTAACTCTTGATTATTTATGCAGTTATCTTGTTTTGACCGCAATTTACTCCATGGGTTCCAAGCAGTTATTACAACATAGTTCAAAACGTTCCATTCTGATTCGAAATGAAAAAACGAATTTGAATAAGAATTCCATAATGATGCGTCGATGTTCGTATTGTTTTTTTCTATCATAACTCTTAAATGATTCATAACAGTTAAATTTCATCAATTGATGTAAATCAACAAAGTGCATGGAATTAACATTTGTGCATTGTTAGCATGCTGTTAACATTATAAAATTCGCCCCATATCTAGGGTAATTACGTTTCATACTCCATTAAAAGCAGGAACGGAACGGTAAAAAGCCCTGTAGAATAAAGTTCGCCACAGGATCTTGGTGAGCGGGTAAATTTTTATGGACAGCGGATAACTGAAAGCCGTGTTTTTTTGATCAACTTGATTTAATATCAAAATTACATTACCTGTATGTTATATTTTTGCCTAGAATTTATTCTATTAGCACAATTTTGTCACAAATTTAGGTACCGCCAATGCAAACCCCGCAGATTCTGATCGTTGAAGATGAGCAAGTAACTCGTAACACTCTAAAGAGTATTTTTGAAGCAGAGGGATACGCTGTTTTTGAAGCCAGTGACGGTGAAGAGATGCACCAAGTTTTATCTGATAACTCAGTTAACTTGGTCATTATGGACATTAACCTTCCAGGTAAGAACGGTCTTCTACTAGCACGTGAGTTGCGTGAACAAGCGAACATCGCGCTGATGTTCCTGACTGGTCGTGACAATGAAGTCGACAAGATTCTTGGTCTTGAGATTGGTGCTGATGACTACATCACGAAACCTTTTAACCCTCGTGAGCTGACTATCCGTGCACGTAACTTGCTAAGCCGCTCAATGAGCACCAGTGCTGTGCAAGAAGAAAAACGCTCGGTAGAAAAATACGAGTTCAACGGCTGGGTACTGGATATTAACAGTCGCTCACTCGTGAGCCCGTCTGGTGATAGCTACAAGCTTCCGCGTTCTGAATTCCGTGCTCTGCTTCACTTCTGTGAGAACCCGGGTAAGATCCAAACGCGTGCTGACCTGCTTAAAAAAAATGACAGGCCGTGAGCTTAAACCTCATGATCGTACTGTTGACGTAACTATTCGTCGTATTCGTAAGCACTTCGAGTCTGTGTCGGGTACGCCAGAAATCATCGCAACTATTCACGGTGAAGGTTACCGCTTCTGTGGCGATCTGGAAGACTAATAAACTTCCCAGAAACATTAAGGGCTTGCTCATTGAGCAAGCCCTTTTTATTTGAAAGATTAGGATCGCACGATAGGTCAGCCCCTAGTACACTCGGTTGATTTTTACATGCTTTTCTACCAACCAGCGCTTTTCTCCCGCATCATCAAGAAGTATCGCCAGATCAACCAACTTCTCATTGCTAAGCTCACTCTGTAGTGTAAAAGCAACTTCCCATTGGTTTTCACTATTAGTACGTGTCTCTAACGAGTCCTCTCCAATCATCCATTCCTTATCGCCTTGTCTGATGATCAAAGCTTCTGCCGTAAGGTTTGCAGGTAACTGCTGAGCACTCTCTAGGGAAAGAGAGCCATGAAGGCTTGGCTCTTGAGCCTCACCAATGGTCGGCATAAGATTAACCCAAAGGTTACTCTTAAGCTCGATGTTAACCTGATTCATGGTTATTTGGCTGTCTTGTTTCCAGTTCACTTCAGGGACGGCACTACAACCTGTCAGCAACGCAGTAGCGATTAAAACGGATGTAAATTTCTTCATGTTACTTCCTTTGATCTAGCCAGCTTCTCAGTACTTGAATATCATTCTGGTATTCATTTTTAATTTCTTCGACCCAATCTGAAATATTCTCCCACCATGCCGGCATATCAGGAGATTGCGCTTTCTGAGCGACACTTTGAATTCGTTTGAGCCCGATTGATCCTGCTGCACCTTTTATTTTATGAGCTTCAGAGACAATGCCATCCTTATCTTTCGCCGTCATATTTGAGTCCAGTACTTCAATGTAATCCGGCATCATTTCTTCGAACATTTTGATGCTGTCATAAACAGGAGCGGCACCTACAATATCCACGTAAGACTCCAGCATATCTAAGTCAAGCAGATGTGTCTCAATCACCGGAGACGGCACAGGTTCTTCTATCACTTCAGTGACTTCAACAGGCTCTGTCTTGCACACCTTATCGACAAAGAACTTATCAATTACCGACTGAATAGCATTCACGGCCAGTGGTTTACTGATCGCATCATCCATACCATTTTCCAGATATTCGCGTCGATCTTTCAGTACATTTGCCGTTAACGCGACTAACGGCGGTAGATTGTCATAATGTTCCCGGTAATAGTGAGCCACATCAAAGCCGGTCATATCAGGCAACTGGATGTCGAGCAGTACCAGGTCATACTGCTCTGGGACAAAGTTGACTAACGCTTCTTGTCCGGTCATGGCGACGGTAACTGAATGACCCAGGCTCTCTAACAACGATTTAGCGACCGTTACGTTGAGCTCAATATCTTCAACCATAAAGATATTTAAATGAACGTTATCGCGTTGTGCATCGATAACAGGCTCGTCAAGTGTCACGACCGGAACATGGATAGACACCGTAAACGTACTACCAAAGCCCTCTTCACTTGTCACGGTAATATCACCATCCATCATATTGATCAGCTGTTTAGAGACAGCTAAGCCGATACCGGTACCAACCGCGTGCAGGTTGTCCTTGCCTGATTTGACCTGGTAATACATAGCGAAGATCTTATTCAGTTCCTCTTCAGGAATGCCGATGCCTGTATCTTCCACTTCCATGATAATAGTTGCGAAATCCTCTTCAACGTCTGCACTCACCGTCATCACCACGCCACCTTCTTTAGTGAACTTCATGGCATTGCTGACGAGGTTCCAGATCACCTGACGTAAACGGGTAGCATCAACTTCAATCGCTTTCGGCAAATCACTCAGACGCTCCAAATCAAAGCGCAGCCCTTTTTGCTGCGCCATAAGAGCAGAAATACTTTCTATTTCAGCAACAAAGTCCTCAAAATTCAGAGGCTCTGGCAAAAGCTCAAGCTTACGGCGGTCAAACTTATCCATATCAATGATATCATTGAAGATGTTGCCGAGCGTTATGGCGCTCACGTTGATAGTTTGCATGTACTTACGCTGCTCTTGAGTAAGCTGAGTATCCAGCAGCATGCGGCTCAGTCCAACAATACCGTTGAGTGGAGTACGAAGTTCATGACTGATTGTTGAGATAAAGGTGGTTTTATCACGACTGGCTTTCTCCAGGGACTCTTCGTGATGTTTGCGCTCAGTGATATCACGTCCGAAACCTACCAAGCCTAGGTGACGTCCATCTTTACTGTAGAAAGGAACTTTACGAAGTTCGAAGTAATGCTTACGGCCATCAGGGTATTCGAGCCATTGTTCGTAAGTGATCGCCTGATTGTCAGTGAATACTTTCTGGTCGGTATCAACAATTGGCTGTGCTATTTCTTTGCTGTAAACATCCCAGGGACTCAAACCAACCAGCTGATGCTCCTTCTTCCCGGTCAGTTCTTCCATTGCCCGGTTACAGCCCGAGAACACACCATCGGCATTTCGGTAATAAATCAAATCCGGGGAGGCATCAATAAAGGAGCGTAAAAGAGCCGTTCGTTCGGCGAGTTCTAACTGTGTTCGCTCACGCTGGAAAACCTCATTTTCCAGGTCTTTCATCGCTTCTTCGCGCGCTTCTTCTGCCTTAAATCGGTCTTCAATCTCTTGATTGAGTTTCTCAATATTCTGTTGCAGTTGGACATTCAGTTCCTGGTCCCGAGAACGCATGTCTTTCAGTTTAGAAACCAGTTTGGTTAATCTCTGGCGGGACTCTTCAAGTTGATCAACAACTACAGAGAGGAAATATACTGCCCAGGGAGTAATCAGCAGACCGAAAAATACCGAACGGACAATATCAATATCATCGACCCGACCTTTAAGAGCCAGAGTAATACCGACTTGTACCACGACAGCCAGTGCAACCAGCGCAAGTGCCAGCAAAATTGAAAAACGGACAATCCCCAGTTTAACCAGAAGGTCAACATAGTACTGGGCAAGATTTTTCATCGGTTTCATTCACGACTCCAAGGCGCAAAGCTAAATATCATTCCTGAAAATTAAACACTAACCTTGGTGCACAAAAACTTCAGGGCAACAATCAAAAAAACACCAAGTCCCCGCAGTTTAACGTGTTTGATATAGTGATTAAAACTGCCCGCTCTCAAGTTAGAGTATGCGGTCACAAAGCACCGGCAATAACGTAAGTTAATTTACTCATGGTTAACCAGAACAATGAAAAAGTCGTTTGAAAAAATTTCCAGATGCAGTTTCGACGAAAGATCAGATAAACGAACAACTATTGGTGCCCCTCCTACCCGCCTCAAAATAAAGTACGTTCTGTCCGGGGCGAATAATCACCTTCTGTTATCGGCAGTTTGGTTTTTTAAATCGGGTTTACTGTAGACAAATGACTTACCCGTTAGACTCCCCTGAGCTCCTTCTCTATCAAGTGCCCGACCAATTTCGGTCATTGCTAACCAACGGTTTTCACACCAGAGCGGAGAGAGCAGCGTCGGACGACGAGCGGCTGAGGACACTCGGTGGAATACAATATCTGCCGGTGTCATACGGATAAGTTCACTTGCTATCGCAACGTACTCTTCTAATTCAGGTGCTTCCAGCTTTCCAGCTCGCCACGCTTTGGCCATTGTGCTGCCTTCTACAACATGCAGGCCATGTAGTTTGATGCCATCCGTACCAGCCTCGAGTACTTTTCTCATCGTTTCCACGTTATGTTCTCGAGTTTCTTTTGGTAATCCTACGATCAAATGGGTACAGACTTTAATTCCCAGGGCGCGCGCGCGTTTGGTGATTTCCGCGTAACATTCAAAATCGTGGCCACGATTAATTCGTTTAAGCGTATCATTATTAGCAGTCTGCAAACCCAGCTCCAGCCAGATTTCATACCCCTGGACGACGTAATCAGACAGCAACTCTAATACCGCATCCGGCACACAGTCGGGACGGGTTCCCACGCATAGCCCCACTATATCCGCCGCTTTTAAGGCTTCCTGATACATGCTCTTCAGGACTTGTACTTCAGCATAAGTACTGGTGTACGCCTGAAAATAGGCGAGATACTTTTTCGCACGCTGGATTTCCCCGGCACGATCACTTAACTGATCATGGATACTTTTGACCTGTACTTCTTCGTCAGCAAACGACGCAACATTACAAAATGTGCATCCACCACGCCCTATCGTGCCATCTCGGTTTGGGCAGCTGAAACCACCATGTAATGTCAGTTTGTGAACTTTTTCACCGTAACGGCGCTGGAGATCCTGACCTAATGTATTGACCAATTCATGTAACTGCATAAGCTTTCACCAGTTGCAAACCGCAATCAATCTCACTGCGGTTTATGTAAGTAAGTTACATCCCTGCAAGAAAAATACATAATTTTAGTCAATTCAAACGCCACTTAAGCAGGGTAAAATCAACAAACCTGCATAAATACATAAAAAAAACACCCATGTTGCACAATTGTTAAACAAATTATGCATATTTAAACAAAAAAAATGGGTCACAATGTCGACTTTTCATTGCATTCTTAAGTAACAAAATTGTAGGATACTTACGCAACCCCGTTGCTTTTTGTGGTTTAGATTACAACACGGACTTCGGGATTTGTTGGTGTTACCTCACTCCTACCTATATAAGTCACCAAGAAGTGGCAAATAATAAAGAGATATCACCAAGGATTGTTTTTCTCGCAATACTTTTTCTGCGAGATACGGAAAGGACTCAAGACTGGTCAACCTCGATCGGTGGCGAATCATAAATATAAAGGACAAGACGCGTAAAAAATGTGCCTGGGCAGGCCTAGTCTGTCTGGAGTTTTCGCGTCCACATTGAACTGGAAGGATGTATCTATGGTAGATATAGAGCAAAACTCACAGGGTCTGTACACTCCTGAACTGGAGCATGACGCTTGTGGTATCGGTTTTGTTGCTCACCTTAAAAACCGTAAATCTCATGAAGTAGTAACTCAGGCATTGGATATGCTGGCACGCATGGAACACCGTGGCGGTCAGGGTTGTGACCCTTGCAGCGGTGATGGCGCAGGTATCCTGCTACAGAAACCTCATGAGTTTCTATTAGAAGAAGCCGTCAAACTAGGCATTAAACTGCCTTCTTTCGACAAATATGGCGTTGGTGTCGTTCTTTTCCCGAAAGACGAATACAAACGTGAACAGTGCCGTGACATTCTGGAGCGTAATGCCAAACGCCTGGATCTTGAAGTTATCGGTTACCGCGTGCTACCAACCGACAACTCTATGATTGGTGCCGATCCGCTAAGCACAGAGCCTCAGTTTGAGCACGTGTTTATTTCTGGCGGCCCTGGTATCACTCCGGAAGAACTAGAGCGCAAACTGTATGTATTGCGTAACTACACCGTACGAGTTTGCCTGGAAAGCGTGTCGAATATTGGTGACGACTTCTACATCAACTCAATGTCATACAAGACATTAGTGTACAAAGGTCAGTTAACAACCGAGCAAGTACCTCAGTACTTCCTGGATCTGCAAAACCCGACCATGGTGACCGCACTGGCACTGGTACACTCGCGTTTCTCTACCAATACCTTCCCGAAATGGCGTCTTGCACAGCCTTTCCGTTACATCGCCCACAACGGTGAGATCAACACAGTTCGCGGTAACCTGAACTGGATGAAAGCCCGTGAAGCGATCATCGAATCAGACCTGTTTACTCAGGCTGAAATAGACATGCTTCTTCCTATCTGTCAGGAAGGCAGCTCAGATTCATCAAACTTCGATATGGCACTAGAGCTCCTGGTTCTTTCTGGTCGTAGCCTGCCACACGCGCTGATGATGCTGATCCCTGAAGCATGGCAAGAAAACAAAAACATGGATCCTAAGCGTCGTGCTTTCTATCAGTACCACGCGAATATCATGGAACCATGGGACGGCCCGGCATCGGTATGTTTTACAGATGGCGTTCAGGTCGGTGCAACCCTTGACCGAAATGGTCTGCGTCCGTCTCGCTACACAGTGACGAAAGACAACTTCCTGGTTATGGCTTCAGAATCTGGCGTTGTGGACATCGCACCAGAAAATGTTGAGTTCCGCGGTCGTCTTCAACCTGGTCGTATTTTTGTTGCGGACCTGGAACAAGGTCGCATCATTTCTGATGAAGAAGTGAAAGATACCATCGCAAATTCACAGCCTTATGAGCAGTGGGTGAAAGACAACCTGCTGAGCTTGAAAAAACTGCCAGATGCCAGCAACCAGTTCAGTCAGCCTTCTCCAGAGCGTCTACTACACCGCCAACAAGCGTTTGGTGTGAGCTCAGAAGAAGTGAATGAAATCATCGTTCCGATGGCAAATGATGCTAAAGAGCCACTATCTGCAATGGGTGCCGACTGGCCGCTAGCAGTTCTGTCTCACCAGTCTCAGCATCTGTCGAACTACTTTAAGCAATTATTTGCTCAGGTGACTAACCCACCGATCGACCCGATCCGTGAGCGTATGGTTATGTCGCTGAACACTTACCTTGGTAAAGACCAAAACCTACTGACGGAGACACCGCTTCACTGTCAGAAAGTTGAGCTTGAATCACCTGTACTGGCTAACTCTGAGCTTGAAAAACTGCGTGCTATCGATAACGAACACCTGCAAGCGAAAACGCTGGATATTGTATTCCAGGCCAGTGAAGACAAAGGTAAGTTAGAACGTGCACTGAAACGTATTTGCCAATACGCAGAAGATGCCGTGGTTGATGGTTACTCTATCATCGTGCTGACAGACCGTGCAGTTAACTCTAACCACGCAGCAATTCCGGCAATGCTGGCAGTAGGCGCAGTTCACCACCATCTTATCCGTAAGGGTCTGCGTGCGAAGTGTGATATTGTCGTTGAAACAGGTGATGCACGTGAGACACACCACTTCGCAACATTGATCGGTTACGGCGCGAACGCGGTTAACCCTTACCTGGTTATTGAAACCATCATCGAATTACAGCGTACCAAGAAGCTCGATCCTGAAGCGAATCCGCGCGATTTGTTCAACAATTACCGTAAAGCAATCAACGGTGGTCTGCTGAAGATCTTCTCTAAGATGGGTATCTCAACGCTACAGTCTTACCATGGCGCGCAAATCTTTGAAGCACTTGGTATTCACAAGTCTGTTGTTGATAAATACTTTACTGGTACGGTTTCTCGCATCCAAGGTCTGACTCTGGACGATATCGCGAAAGAAGTTTTGGTACGTCACCGTGTGGGCTACCCACAACGTGAAATCCCAATTCAGATGCTTGATGTAGGCGGTGTTTACCAGTGGAAACAACGTGGTGAAAAACACCTGTTCAACCCAGAAACAATTTCTCTGCTGCAACAATCGACTCGTAATAAAGACTACGATCAGTTCAAGCAGTACGCGAGCGCAGTAGATAAACAAGGCGATGATGCCGTTACACTACGCAGCCAGCTAGAATTCATTAAGAACCCGGCAGGTTCTATCTCTATCGACGAAGTTGAACCACTTGAAACTATCGTTAAGCGTTTCGCAACGGGTGCAATGTCATTCGGTTCAATCTCTTACGAAGCTCACTCAACACTGGCTGTTGCGATGAACCGCCTAGGCGCGAAATCCAACTCTGGTGAAGGTGGCGAAGACCCTATGCGCTTCGAGCGTAAAGAGAATGGCGACTGGGAACGCTCAGCAATCAAACAGGTTGCATCGGGCCGTTTCGGCGTGACGTCTTACTACCTTACTAACGCTGAAGAGCTTCAGATCAAGATGGCTCAAGGTGCGAAACCAGGTGAAGGTGGTCAGCTACCAGGTGATAAAGTGGATGACTGGATCGGTGCAACTCGTCACTCGACTCCAGGTGTAGGCCTGATTTCTCCACCGCCGCACCACGATATCTACTCGATCGAAGATTTGGCTCAGCTGATCTACGATTTGAAAAACGCGAACCGTGCTGGCCGTGTTAACGTGAAACTCGTCTCTGAAGCGGGTGTTGGTACCATCGCATCTGGTGTAGCGAAAGCGAAAGCGGACGTGGTACTGATCGCTGGTTTCGATGGTGGTACAGGTGCTTCACCAATGTCTTCTATTCGTCACACCGGCCTTCCTTGGGAGCTAGGTTTGGCAGAAACACACCAGACACTTCTGAAGAACGGTCTACGTAACCGTATCGTTGTACAGGCTGACGGCCAAATGAAGACACCACGTGACCTTGCAATCGCAACTCTATTAGGTGCTGAAGAATGGGGCGTGGCAACCGCCGCATTGGTTGTTGAAGGCTGTATCATGATGCGTAAGTGTCATAAAAACACCTGTCCAGTGGGTATCGCAACTCAGAACAAAACTCTGCGTGAACGCTTTGATGGCCGCGTAGAAGACGTTGTGACCTTCTTCCAATACATGGCTCAAGGTCTTCGTGAAATCATGGCGGAACTTGGTTTCCGTACTATCGATGAAATGGTTGGCCAAGGCCAGAAACTTCGTGTTCGCCAAGACGTTTCACACTGGAAATACAAGAACTTGGATCTATCTCCTGTTCTACACGTTGAGCAACCACGTGAAGCGGACGGTGTACACAACCAAACGGTACAGAACCATAACCTTGAAGCGGTACTTGACCGTAAACTGATCCAAGCGGCTATTCCGGCTCTTGAGAAAGGTGAAGCTGTCAGCGCTGAGTTCCCTATCGTCAACACTGACCGCTCTGCGGGTACTATGTTGTCGAATGAAATTTCGAAAGTCTACAAAGATCAGGGGCTGCCTCAACCAATGAACGTGAAGTTCACAGGTTCTGCAGGTCAGTCTTTCGGTGCCTTCCTTGCGAAAGGTGTGAAGTTCGAAGTTGAAGGTGACGCTAACGATTACTGGGGTAAAGGCTTGTCTGGCGGTACCTTAGTACTGTATCCAGATGCGAATTCAAGCATTGTTGCTGAGGACAACATCATCGTAGGTAACGTATGTTTCTATGGTGCAACCTCTGGTGAATCTTTCATCCGCGGTATGGCTGGTGAGCGTTTCTGTGTTCGTAACTCTGGCGCAAAAGTTGTGGTTGAAGGCGTGGGTGACCACGGCTGTGAATACATGACTGGTGGTGCAGCTATCATCCTAGGTTCAACAGGTCGCAACTTTGCTGCTGGTATGAGCGGTGGTGTAGCGTACGTGTGGGATAAATCAGGTGACTTCGAGTCAAAACTGAACCCAGAACTCGTTGACTTGGATCCTATCGAACAAGAAGACAAAGATCTGTTACTCGACATGCTGACTAAGCATGTTCAATTCACAGGAAGTGAAGTTGCTCAGTCTTTCTTAGACAATTTTGAAGCAAGCCTGGCCTCTATGGTTAAGGTGATGCCACGCGATTACAAAGCGGTACTTCAAAAGCGTAAAGCTGAGGCGCAGTCTCAAGGAAATGAAACTCAAGCGGAGGCAGTGTAATGGGTAAGCCTACTGGATTTTTAGAGCATGGTCGCGAACTTCCACAAAAGATCGACCCGGCTGAACGTATCAAGAACAACAAAGAGTTCGTTCTGAACGAGGAGTTTGGTAGCAAAATCAATACTCAGGCTTCTCGCTGTATGGATTGTGGCGTGCCGTTTTGTCATAATGGATGCCCGATTGGTAATATCATTCCGGAATTCAACGATGCAGTTTATCGTGACAGCTGGGAAGAAGCGTGGAACATTTTGAGCTCGACAAACAACTTCCCTGAGTTTACGGGTCGTGTATGTCCTGCACCATGTGAAAGCGCTTGTGTACTCGGTATTAACCAAGATCCAATTACTATCTGTAATATTGAGAAAACCATCGTAGAAACAGCGTACCGTGAAGGATACGCCAAACCGAAAACACCACGTTCTCGCACTGGTAAAACCGTTGCTATCATCGGTTCTGGCCCTGCTGGCCTTGCAGCGGCAGAGCAGTTGAACAGTGCAGGTCACTCCGTGACAGTATTTGAACGCGATGAGAAAGTCGGTGGTCTACTGCGTTTTGGCATTCCAGACTTTAAACTAAGCATGGAAGTGATTGATCGTAAGATCAATCTGATGGCAGAAGCAGGTGTTGAATTCAGAGTAAACCAACACGTTGGTGTCGATGTAAACGCTCTGCAATTGCGTCAGGAATACGATGTGGTACTTCTGACTGGTGGTTCAACGGTTCCTCGTGATCTTCCAGTTCCCGGACGTGAGCTAAACGGTGTTTACTTCGCGATGCAGTTCCTTGGTCAAAACAACCGCCGAGCAAATAACATGGATCTTAAAGGTGAAGAGATTCACGCAGCAGGCAAACATGTTGTGGTCATCGGTGGCGGTGATACAGGCTCAGACTGTGTAGGAACATCAAACCGACACGGTGCAGCGAGCGTGACTCAGGTCGAGATCATGCCTGTTCCACCAGAGAAACGTCCGGCGAATATGCCTTGGCCTCAGTATCCAATGATCCTGCGTACTTCTACTTCTCACGAAGAAGGGGTGGATCGTCACTGGAATATTCTGACCAAAGAGTTCGTTGGTAATGATAAAGGTGAAGTGACCGGTCTGCGTATTGCCGATATCGTATGGGAAGATGCAAAACCCGGCGAACGCCCGAACTTTAAAGAAGTAGAAGGCAGTGAGCGAGTGATTCCATGTGATATGGCTTTCCTAGCGATGGGTTTCTTACATCCGGAACCAACTGGAGTTCTGGCTCAGCTGGATATTGCTCTTGATGAACGTGGTAACGTTGCAACTCAAGGCTTTGCAACCAATCAAGAAGGCGTATTTGCAGCCGGCGATATGCGTACTGGTCAGTCACTTGTCGTTCGTTGTATCAACGAAGGTCGTGAGTGTGCCCGCGCTGTCGATGAATACCTGATGGGTGGAACCCATCTGGAAGCGAAAGCAAACTCGCTGATGCTTTCAGCATAACAAAGGGGGAGACACACTCCCCTCTTTCTAGTTCACTCGCAGATTTTAAATATATTGTCGGCTGTTGACTGAGAAAGAAAACAATTCCTTCCAATCTTTCTATTTTGACCAGCATTTAATGCTGGTCTTTTTTATCCTCCCTAGCATTAAATGTTACTTTATTGTAACAATCAAATTCCTATCCATTTGAAAACATTGAATAAATTCAGCCAATTAAATGGGAAATCCCTTATTCACATGATTATCCACTAATAACTTGACCTTTTTTACAATAAGCTATAGCTTGTGAAGTTAATGAAAATAAAACAGGCTAATTTTGTTAAATATTTCATAGAAATTACTGAATAGAAATTCATAAAACAATAAAAATGACACATAGTTAGTCATCACTATCAACATAAGCAGTGTTGATATATCTGTCGGGATGACAGATAAGCAAAGGGAGAATTGCAATGGCTCTTTATGATCCAAGTCTTGAGAAAGACAACTGTGGATTTGGCTTGATCGCTCATATGGAAGGCGAACAAAGCCACAAGCTGGTTCGTACAGCAATTTCTGCACTTGACCGTATGACCCACCGAGGTGGTATCGCCGCCGATGGTAAAACCGGTGATGGTTGTGGTCTTCTATTACAAAAGCCCGATTCCTATCTACGCCTAGTCGCAGAAGAAAATGGTTTTAACCTTGGCAAGCAATATGCCGTGGGGATGATTTTCTTTAGCCAAGACCCTATCAAAGCTCAACAAGCTCGAGACATCGTCAACAAAGAGCTAACTCAGGAAACGCTGACTGTCGCTGGCTGGAGAGAAGTTCCGACAAATTCTGAAGTACTTGGGCCTATCGCCCTGCACTCAGTGCCACATATTCAGCAAGTATTTATATCGGCGCCGGCGGGATGGCGTGAACGAGATATTGAACGCCGTCTGTATATCGCTCGTCGTCGTATTGAAAAGCAGATCACGGAAGATCCGGATTTCTATATCTGTAGCTTATCAACACAAGTTCTAGTGTATAAAGGTCTGTGTATGCCTGCGGATCTGCCGCGTTTCTATCTAGATCTTGCCGATCTACGTATGGAATCTGCGATCTGTCTATTCCACCAACGTTTCTCGACCAACACTCAGCCTCGCTGGCCACTCGCACAACCGTTCCGTTATCTGGCACACAATGGCGAGATCAATACCATTGAGGGTAACCGCCAGTGGGCGCGTGCGCGTGCATACAAATTCTCATCTCCACTGCTACCGGATCTGCAAACCGCTGCGCCGTTCGTGAATGAAACCGGCTCTGACTCTTCCAGCCTAGATAATATGCTGGATCTATTTTTGGCAGGCGGTATGGATATCTTCCGCGCAATGCGAATGCTTGTGCCACCAGCTTGGCAGAATCACCCGGATATGGATCAGGACTTACGAGCTTTTTATGACTTCAACTCTAAGCACATGGAACCATGGGATGGCCCTGCAGGTATCGTATTATCCGATGGTCGTTATGCGGCATGTAACCTTGACCGTAACGGCTTGCGTCCTGCCCGCTATGTTATAACTAAAGATAAGTTAATCACTCTGGCCTCTGAGATAGGAATTTGGGACTACGCACCAGATGAAGTTGCACAGAAAGGCCGCGTTGGACCGGGTGAACTTTTAGTTATCGATACCCGAAAAGGCAAACTGTGGCAATCGAGCGAAATCGATAATGATCTGAAAAGCCGTCATCCATACCGGGAATGGATGGAGAATAACGTGCGCACTCTGACGCCGTTCTCCGAACTTCCAGAAGATCAGGTCGGTGAGCGTAGCTTTGATGAAGATTTGCTTAAGAGTTATCAAAAGCAGTTCGCCATGACCAACGAAGAAATTGATCAAGTATTGCGTGTTCTCGGTGAAATGGGACAAGAAGCAGTCGGCTCCATGGGTGATGACACCCCGATGGCCGTACTCTCTTCTAAAGAACGTCTCGTAACGGATTACTTCCGTCAGAAATTTGCTCAGGTCACCAACCCGCCAATCGATCCTTTGCGTGAAAAACATGTGATGTCACTGGCGACTAGCATTGGCCAAGAGATGAATGTTTTCTGTGAAACAGACGGACACGCACATCGAGTCACCTTCGATTCACCAGTTCTTCTATATTCAGATATGCAGCAACTGCTTGGGTTAAGTGACGATCACTATCGCAATACGATTCTTGATATTAACTACGACCCGAAAGAACGCAGCCTTGAAGAGGCTATTAAATTCTTATGTGATCAAGCCGAACAAGTGGTTCGTGAAGGTACCGTTCTGGTCGTACTCTCTGACCGTGCTCTGGTGAAAGGCCGATTACCTATCCCGGCAGCTATGGCAGTAGGGGCCGTACAAACTCGTCTGGCTGACGCAAATTTACGTTGCGATGCAAATATCGTGGTAGAAACAGCAACCGCGCGTGATCCGCACCAGTTCGCGGTATTACTTGGCTTTGGTGCGACGGCAGTCTACCCGTACTTAGCGTATGAAACGCTGGGTAAAATGATTGATGATGGCGTACTAGATAAAGACTATCGTGATGTGATGCAGGACTACCAGTACGGCATCAATAAAGGTCTGTACAAGATCATGTCTAAAATGGGCATCTCCACCATTGCTTCCTACCGCTGTTCTCAGTTATTTGAAGCGGTCGGATTAAGCCAGCAAGTTGTCGATCTTTGTTTCAAAGGTGTCACTACGCGTATTGCAGGTGCTAACTTTGACGACTTCCAGCAGGATTTAACCAACCTGTCGCGGAAAGCCTGGGCAAAACGCAAATCTATCGAACATGGTGGTTTGCTGAAATACGTCCATGGTGGTGAGTATCATGCTTACAACCCTGACGTAGTAAGCACACTGCAACAAGCAGTGAAATCTGGTGAAATTAATGATTATCAAACTTACGCCAAACACGTGAACCAGCGTCCGGTTGCCATGCTGCGTGATTTGATGACATTGAAAAAAGCCGACACACCATTACCTCTGGATAAAGTGGAGCCGAAAGTTGATCTGTTCAAACGTTTCGATTCTGCGGCCATGTCTATCGGGGCGTTAAGTCCGGAAGCGCACGAGGCGCTTGCGACCGCAATGAACCGACTTGGCGGTTACTCTAACTCTGGTGAGGGCGGTGAAGACCCACGCCGTTTCGGTACCGAGCGTAACTCACGAATCAAACAAATTGCATCAGGCCGATTTGGCGTAACGCCGCACTACCTAACCAATGCAGATGTTCTGCAAATCAAGGTCGCACAAGGGGCGAAACCGGGTGAAGGTGGTCAGCTACCGGGACACAAAGTGACGGCAGAGATAGCTAAACTTCGTTACTCAGTGCAAGGGGTGACACTAATATCTCCTCCTCCGCACCACGATATTTATTCGATTGAGGATTTGGCGCAGCTGATCTTCGACCTGAAACAAGTTAACCCGAAAGCGCTGGTTTCGGTGAAACTCGTCTCTGAACCAGGCGTTGGTACTATCGCCACTGGCGTAGCAAAAGCTTATGCTGACCTTATTACCATTCAGGGTATGACGGTGGTACTGCAGCAAGCCCACTCACCTCAGTGAAATACGCCGGTAGCCCTTGGGAACTTGGCCTCGCTGAAACTCAACAAGCTCTGGTTGCTAATGGTCTGCGTCATAAGATCCGCTTGCAGGTCGATGGTGGTCTGAAAACAGGTTTAGACGTCGTTAAAGCAGCTATCTTAGGGGCAGAGAGCTTCGGCTTTGGTACTGCACCTATGGTTGCGATGGGCTGTAAATTCTTGCGTATCTGTCACTTAAACAACTGTGCGACAGGTGTGGCGACTCAGGATGAAACGCTGCGTAAAGAGTACTTCAAAGGTTTGCCAGAAATGGTGATTAACTACTTCACCGGCCTTGCAGAAGAAGTTCGTGGCTTGCTGGCTGAACTCGGCGTAGAAAAGCTCACCGACCTGATTGGCCGTACAGACCTGCTCGAAACCGTTGAAGGCTTCACAGCCAAACAGACTAAGCTAGATTTGTCTAACATTCTGGAAGCACCTGTTTCTCCGGAAGGTCATCCTCTTTTCTGGACAGAGCCGAATGCACCATTTGATAAAGCGGAGCTGAACCAGAAAATTGTCGACGACGCCATTAGCGCCGTGGAAGAAGGCCGTTCAGCCAGCCTGTATTACAACGTAATTAACACCGATCGCTCAATCGGTGCTCGCCTGTCAGGTGAAATCGCGAAACGCTATGGAAACCAAGGCATGGCAGCAACTCCGATTAAGCTGCATTTAGACGGAACGGCAGGTCAATCATTTGGTGTGTGGAACGCTGGCGGCGTCGATCTGTACCTGACTGGTGATGCCAACGACTACGTCGGTAAAGGTATGGCTGGCGGTAAGATTGTTATCAAGCCTCATTTAGGTACCGCGTTCAAATGTAACGAGGCAACCATTATCGGTAACACCTGTTTGTATGGCGCGACAGGCGGTAAACTGTTTGCCGCAGGTAAAGCAGGCGAACGTTTTGGTGTGCGTAACTCGGGCACAATAGCTGTCATCGAAGGTGCCGGCGATAATGCGTGTGAATACATGACAGGTGGTATTGTTGCCATTCTTGGTGCGACAGGGGTGAACTTCGGTGCAGGTATGACCGGTGGTTTTGCCTACGTTCTGGATGAGAACCAAAGCTTCCAGGGCCGAGTAAACAACGAATCGGTTGAAGCGATTTCACTTTCTGACCTGTACATACACCAGGAACACCTTCGTGGCCTGATTGCAGAGCACCTGGAAGAAACCGGCTCTAGTCACGCAGAGCATATTCTGGCGAACTTCGATAAATGGATTCCGAAGTTCTACCTGGTGAAACCTCAGGCGGCGGACTTAAATACCCTGCTTGGTCACCAAAGCCGCAGCGCTGCTGAACTGCGCGTTCAAGCCCAATAAATCATGGAGGATGTTTGAATCATGAGTCAGAACGTTTACCAATTTATCGATGTTCAACGCGTAGATCCGGCAAAGAAGCCTATTAAGATTCGTAAGATTGAGTTTGTCGAAATATACGAGCCGTTCACTAAACAGCAAGCGACGGCACAGGCTGATCGTTGCCTGGATTGCGGTAACCCATACTGCGAATGGAAGTGTCCGGTGCATAACTACATCCCTCAGTGGCTCAAACTGGCCAATGAGGGACGAATTCTGGAAGCGGCTGAATTATCCCATCAAACCAACAGCCTGCCGGAAGTCTGTGGCCGTGTTTGCCCGCAAGACCGCTTATGTGAAGGGTCATGCACACTTAATGATGACTTTGGTGCTGTAACCATAGGTAACATCGAGAAGTACATCACTGATAAAGCATTCGAAATGGGCTGGAAGCCAGACATGTCCAAAGTAGAATGGACGGACAAAAAAGTCGCCATTATTGGTGCTGGGCCAGCAGGCTTGGCAGCTGCGGACATCTTAGTCCGTAACGGTGTTAAGCCTGTGGTGTTTGACCGCTACCCGGAAATTGGCGGCCTGCTGACCTTCGGTATCCCTTCATTCAAACTCGAAAAAGGGGTAATGGAAAACCGTCGCCGCGTCTTTACTGAGATGGGTGTAGAGTTCCGTATGAATGTGGAAGTCGGTCAGGATGTGCAGATGCAAGAGCTGCTTGATGAATACGACGCGGTTTTCCTTGGTGTAGGCACCTACAAGTACATGCGCGCAGGTCTGGAAAATGAAGATGCGCCGGGTGTTTATGACGCTCTGCCGTTTTTGATTTCCAACACTTACAAAGTGATGGATCTGAAACACAACCAGCCATTTATCGATATGGCTGGTAAAAAAGTGGTCGTACTCGGTGGTGGTGATACTGCGATGGACTGTGTGCGTACCTCTGTCCGCCAGGGAGCATCTAACGTAATTTGTGCCTATCGCCGTGACGAAGCCAACATGCCGGGTTCCCGCCGAGAGGTAAAAAATGCCAAGGAAGAAGGCGTGAAATTCATGTTCAACCTTCAACCTCTGGGTCTGGAAATTAATGCATCCGGTAAGGTAACTGGTGTAAAAGTAGTGAAAACCGCACTGGGTGAACCTGATGAAGCTGGCCGTCGTCGTCCAGAACCTGTCGAAGGTAGTGAGCATGTGTTAGCTGCTGACGCGGTGATCATGGCATTTGGTTTCCAGCCTCATCAGATGGACTGGTTAACACCATTCAATGTCGACCTGGATCAGTGGGGCCGCATCAAAGCGCCACTAGAGCAAGAGTTCCAGTACCAAACCAGTAATGAAAAGATCTTTGCAGGCGGAGATGCTGTACGCGGCTCTGATCTGGTGGTTACCGCCATCGACGAAGGCCGAAAAGCCGCTGAGGGCATCCTCGATTACCTCGAAGTCTAGAGTTTTAACGTAAATAATCTCAAAAAGGACCCTAACAACGGGTCCTTTTTTCTTTTATTACATATAATTACAACAAACCAATTAAATGAGTTCCTACGGCAAGGAATCAACACTATGAAAACAACCACCCTTCTTACCATCACTTTACTCGGCTTAACAGCGTGCAGCCAAGGAGTACCTATGACGACCGATCGTTCTCAAACGCCATGTGGTAATAAGCCAAACTGCGTTTCTACCCAAGACCCGCGTGAAGAGCACTATCTTGAGCCGTTCATTCTCACTGAATCAGCAACACTCGATGCCATAGAACAAGCGGCGCTCAAGTTACCGGGGTCCAAAACAGCAGTAAAAGAAGACGATTATCTGCGCATAGAATGCACATCCAAGATCATGCGTTTTGTTGATGACCTGGAGTTAAAGATCACTGACGGTAAGTTGGTGGTGCGTTCTGAATCCCGACTCGGATACTCCGATTTTGGTGTTAACAGAAAGCGAGCCAACCAATTGCGTAAAGAGCTCTCTGACGCCGCTCTCATCAAATAGAAAACTAATAGGAGAGAGTGCTATACTCTCGCCCAACAAATATTTTACCCAAAGAGAGTGTTATGAAAGTTGGTATCATCGGTGCGATGGAACAAGAAGTGACCATCCTGAAAGAAGCTATGACAAACTGCCAGACAGTTAACAAAGCAGGTTGTACGTTTTTCGCTGGTCAGATTAACGATGTAGATGTCGTTTTACTACAGTCAGGTATCGGTAAAGTTGCTGCTGCTATCGGCACCACAATCCTTCTTGATGAGCACCAACCAGACGTAGTAATTAACACAGGCTCAGCTGGTGGTTTTGATTCCAGCCTAAATCTGGGTGATGTCGTTATCTCAACCGAAGTTCGCCACCACGATGCCGATGTGACAGCATTCGGTTACGAAATGGGGCAAATGGCGGGTCAGCCAGCGGCATTTAAAGCTGACGACAAGTTAATGGACCTGGCAGAAAAAGCGCTAGCTCAGATGGAAAACACCCATGCGGTTCGCGGCCTGATCTGTACTGGTGACGCTTTCGTCTGTACGGCAGAACGTCAGGCATTTATTCGCCAGCACTTCCCGTCTGTAATCGCAGTCGAAATGGAAGCATCAGCCATTGCTCAAACTTGTCACCAGTTCAATACACCATTCGTAGTGGTACGCGCTATTTCGGATGTAGCAGACAAAGAATCACCAATGAGCTTCGAAGAGTTCTTACCTCTTGCGGCGAAAAGCTCCTCAGAAATGGTATTCAAAATGCTAGAGTTGGTGAAATAAATCAGGCTAGCGAAGTAAACCAAACCATTCATGCAAGAAGTTTTTCAGCAATTTTATGCCAATGGTGCGCTCCTTGTAATGTGGGGCGCACTGCTATTTCATCTCATTTTACCTATCCCCCGCTCCGCTCACCCCATGACTTTATGGCGCATGATGGCCGAGCAGCTTGCCGGTAAGGTAAATCGCCACCATAGCTATTCACAGAGTCTGTTATCAGGCAGCCTAGCCACCTTGGTGATGGTATTACCTTGCTTGATCGTGCTGCTGGCTTTAAAACCATTGGTATGGCAAGCACCTCTGTACGAATTAGCGCTCTTACTCCTAGCATTAGACTGGCGCAGCACTGAGGCTCTTACCCAACAACTGGTTAAAGGCATGTCGCAAGAGAACAAAGCTCAGTGTCGTCAGAAGTTAAAGCCATATATCAATCGTGATACGGACAGCCTCTCGCTTCTGGGAATAGGAAAAGCCGGAGCGGAAACCATTATTATGGGGTATGGCCGAAATGTCGTTTGCGTGCTGTTCTGGTATGCGTTGACTGGTGGTATTGGTGCTTTTGTTTACCGGCTCATCGCTGAACTTGCACGTACGTGGTCACCGAGTCGTAAGCAATACGCTCCATTTGGTAAGCCCGTGATTCAGTTGCTCGCAGCACTTGAAGTTATTCCGATGCGCTTGTTCGCTCTGTTTGTTGCTGCTGGCAAGGATTTATCAAGGGTAACCAGTGGCATGAAACACCAGGTAAAATCCTGGCCATTGCCGGGCCCTTCGTGGCTACTTTGTTGTGTCGGACACAAGTTACAGCTCTCTTTAGGTGGCCCCGCTTTTTACCAGGGAACACGTACCGAGCGAGCGAGAATTGGTGGACGTATTGCGCCTTCTGCCCTGCACCTGTCTCAGATTCAAACCCTGCTGGTTTGGCGTATATTTGCGTGGCTTGTTATCGAAAGTCTGCTTCTCGGACTTATTCATCAAGGATTATGATGTACAAACTTACTGTATTGTTTTCGCTGGCATTTTCATCAATTACGGTAGCTAGCGAGCCGGTAAAAAAAGTAATAAGTTTAGCGCCTCACGCAACAGAAATTGCCTATGCTGCCGGGTTAGGAGACAAACTGGTCGCGGTAAGTGAAATGAGCGATTACCCAGAACAAGCAAAAGAGCTGGAGAGAGTGGCTAATTACCAAGGCTTAAAACTAGAGCGAATACTGGCACTTGAGCCAGATCTGGTGCTTGTCTGGCCGACAGGAAATCCGGCTAAAGAAGTCGATAAACTAAAACAGTTTGATGTACCGGTTTACTACATAACCACAAACTCGCTGCAAGATATTGCCAGCAACATCGAAAAATTGAGCCAGTACAGCGAGAATCCACAAATCGGACAAAACGCAGCTCAAGAATTTCGGGCTCAGCTAGATACGCTACGAATGAAATACAACACTGAGACTAAAGTACGCTACTTTTATCAACTGAGTGAAAAACCGATCATTACGGTTGCGGGTAAAAACTGGCCAAGTGAGGTGTTCACCTTTTGTGGCGGCGAAAACATTTTTACCCAGTCCAGCTCACCCTACCCCCAGGTCAGCATAGAACAAGTGATTACCCGCCAGCCTGATGTCATTTTCACTTCACCGCATGCAATGAGTGATGACGGTATGTGGTCAGAATGGAAAAGTGAGCTTACTGCATTAAAGAATGGTCATGTTTGGTCATTAAACTCTGACTGGCTCAACCGACCAACCCCCAGAACCCTCAAAGCCATCACAGAGGTTTGCGAACATTTTGAAAACGTACGCCAAAAACGCTAACGTTTTCATGACAAATACCGTACAATTCCTGGCCATTTTCTATCACTCTTTTAAAGGTTCCAAGTAACATGGATTCCATGCTGCTCTATATGATCGATTTATTCGGTACCGCTATTTTTGCCATATCTGGTGTTTTACTTGCGGGCCGATTGAAAATGGATCCATTCGGAGTTGTTGTGCTTGGTAGTGTCACCGCCATTGGTGGCGGCACAATCCGAGATATGGCACTTGGTGCCACACCCGTATTTTGGATCACAGATACGACCTATTTGTGGGTAATTTTTATTACCTGCCTGCTTACCATGCTATTAGTACGCCGCCCGAAACGAATCTCCTGGTGGGTACTTCCCGTCTGTGACGCTATTGGGCTCGCAGTCTTTGTCGGTATTGGAGTAGAAAAAGCACTGGCTTACAACGCTTCTGGAATGGTTGCTGTCATTATGGGGGTTATTACTGGATGTGGCGGCGGTATCATCCGCGATGTACTGGCTCGTGAAGTCCCAATGGTGCTCAGAAGTGAAGTATACGCTACCGCATGTATTATTGGCGGCGTATTCCATACAACTGCGCTCGCCATGGGATATGAACATTCCGTTGCGTTACTTGCAGGTGTAATTTCAACATTGATTATTCGTCTTGGCGCGATCCGCTGGCACCTGTCCTTACCGACATTTGCGATTAATCGCTAGAAACGACCAAGTTGTTTATTGTTTAAAGCCGACAGTTAAGTCGGCTTTTTTAGTTCTGAACTGCCTACTCCGCAGCGTCTATCGCTATCAACAGGTTAAAACATGGATAATAACCACTGCTGATGTTGCTGCCAAAGAAGTTTTATAGCCATCAGCATCGACATCGTAATCACTAAAGGCCGAATCCACTTTTGACCTTTCGTCACCACCACCTTCGCTCCAAACTGAGCTCCGATAAAGCCGCCAACAGCCATAGTCAGACCAATCTCCCATACCGGCAAACCAGCGAAAATAAAGAATAACAAGGCAGCTATATTAGACGTAAAGTTAAGAACTTTGGTACGTGCGGTTGCATCGACTAAAGAAAAGTGACCCAGCGCTACAAAACAAACGGTGAATATTGAGCCAGTTCCCGGCCCGAAAAATCCGTCATAAAAACCCACACCACCACCAACACAAAGCGCAAACATTGCCTCTGAAACTTTTGGATCTCCACCCGCTTTTTTCGTTGTTGGTGCGAGTAAAAAATAAAGTGAGATAGCGATCAGTAATGCAGGTATTAAGCTGGTAAGAACACCTGCATCGATAAACTGCACTGCCTCAGCTCCGACTGCGGAGCCGATGAAAGTACATAAGATGGCAACCCGCATCTCTTTGAGACTGACAATACCGTTACGCACAAAATACCAGCTAGCGGAAAAACTACCGAATGAGCTTTGCAGTTTATTGGTAGCCAGAGCCTGAGTCGGACTAAGACCCGAGGCCAACAGTGCGGGAAGAGTCAACAAACCGCCCCCACCCGCCATTGCATCAATAAACCCGGCCACTGACGCCACAAAAAACAGTGCGGCTAAAACTTCTAACGTGACTTCCACTTATGCTTCCTTGTCAAACAGATACCAAAAAGAGAGCAACGGTATCACTAATCCGAAAAAGGACAAAAGGAAAGATTCAATAGCTACTGTTCCAAATTTACTTAACGAATTAAAGACATAAAAAAGCCCGCTCAAAAGAGCGGGCAATGAGGTTGTCATATAAGCCCTGTTTTCCGGGCTTACTGATTTTTATTTATTACGCTTCCAGACTTGCTTTCACTTTCGCGTGTAGCTCTTGCACAGAAGTCACTGAGGCTTTCGCATCCGCAGTGTGAGACATACAAGTTGCAAACGCAGCGTTTAGCGTTGTTGTATAGTTCACTTTCTCTGCCAGTGCACCGCGACGTAGAACTTTCGAATCTTCAATCGCTTGACGACCAGCAGCCGTGTTCACGATGTAGGTGTATTCGTTGTTCTTGATGCGGTCAAGAATGTGTGGACGACCTTCGTGTACCTTGTTTACCAGACGTGGGTTGATACCCGCTTCGCCCAGAATCACTGCAGTACCGTGTGTCGCGTCCAGCTGGTAGCCTAGTTTCACTAGCTTAGAAGCCAGGTCAACAACTCGCTCTTTATCGCCTTCACGCACAGATAGCAGCGCTCGACCACCTTCAGGGTAAACCGCACCACAACCTAGTTCCGCTTTCGCGTAAGCTTCTGCGAATGTTGCACCAACGCCCATAACTTCGCCTGTTGAGCGCATTTCTGGGCCCAATAGCGGGTCAACGCCAGGGAACTTGTTGAACGGCAGAACCACTTCTTTCACTGAGTAGTAAGGAGGAATAATCTCTTTAGTAAATCCTTGTGACTCTAGAGATTGACCCGCCATTACACGTGCAGCGATTTTCGCTAGTGGTGCACCTGTTGCTTTCGATACGAATGGAACCGTACGCGCAGCACGAGGGTTAACTTCGATTAGGTAAACTTCGTTGTCTTTCACTGCGAACTGAGTGTTCATCAGACCACGTACACCAAGTTCAAACGCCAGCTTCTCAACTTGCTCACGCATCTTGTCTTGGATTTCCTGACTTAGCGTGTAAGCAGGAAGTGAACATGCTGAGTCACCTGAGTGAACACCGGCTTGCTCGATATGCTCCATGATACCGCCGATAACCACGCGCTCACCATCACAGATAGCGTCGATATCAACTTCAGTCGCGTCATCTAGGAAACGGTCCAGTAGTACTGGAGACTCATTCGATACACTTACAGCTTCGTTAAAGTAGCGACGTAGGTCTTGCTCGTCGTATACGATTTCCATCGCACGACCGCCTAGTACGTAAGATGGACGAACAACCAATGGGAAACCGATCTCTTTCGACTTCTCTACCGCTTGTTCCATCGCCGTTACTGTTGCGTTTTGTGGTTGTAGCAGACCTAGACGCTCAACTGCCGCTTGGAAACGCTCACGGTCTTCTGCGCGGTCGATAGCATCTGGGCTAGTACCGATGATTGGCACACCAGCAGCTTCCAGGGCACGAGCCAGTTTAAGTGGTGTTTGACCACCGTACTGAACAATCACACCTTTTGGTTTTTCAACACGAGCGATAGACAGTACATCTTCCAGAGTTACTGGTTCGAAGTACAGACGGTCAGACGTGTCGTAATCCGTAGATACTGTTTCTGGGTTACAGTTAACCATAATGGTTTCGTAACCGTCTTCGCGTAGTGCTAATGATGCGTGTACACAGCAGTAGTCAAATTCAATGCCTTGACCGATACGGTTTGGACCGCCGCCAAGAACCATGATCTTGTCTTTGTCTGTCGGGTTTGCTTCACACTCTTCATCGTAAGATGAGTACATGTAAGCCGTATCAGAAGAGAACTCAGCGGCACAAGTATCCACACGCTTGTAAACTGGGTGAATGTCGAACTGCTCACGAGCACGGCGGATTTCACTTTCAGCCACACCAAGTAGTTTAGACAGACGCGCGTCAGAGAAACCTTTACGCTTCATCTGGCGAAGAACATCTTTAGTCAAGCCAGCGTAACCGCCCGCTTTCACTTGCTCTTCCATCTTCACTAGTTCTTCGATTTGAACCAGGAACCAACGATCGATGTTAGTTAGATTGAACACGCCATCTACTGACATGCCAGCACGGAATGCATCAGCGATGTACCAGATACGCTCTGCGCCTGCTTCTTTAAGCTCATGACGAATCTTAGTCAGTGCGTCAGGTGCTTCAAGGTCAACCATTTCATCAAAGCCAGTCGCGCCGACTTCCAGGCCACGCAGTGCTTTGTGCAGAGATTCTTGTTGGTTACGACCAATCGCCATTACCTCACCAACTGACTTCATCTGAGTAGTCAGACGGTCGTTAGCGCCAGCAAATTTCTCGAAGTTAAAACGAGGAATCTTGGTCACTACGTAGTCGATAGTAGGTTCGAATGATGCCGGAGTTGCACCACCTGTAATGTCGTTTTGCAGCTCGTCCAGAGTAAAGCCAACAGCCAGTTTCGCTGCAATCTTAGCGATTGGGAAACCTGTTGCTTTTGATGCCAGAGCAGAAGAACGGGATACACGTGGGTTCATCTCGATGATAACCATACGGCCATCTTTCGGGTTGATACCAAACTGTACGTTTGAACCACCTGTCTCAACACCGATTTCACGCAGAACCGCTAGCGATGCGTTACGCATTAGCTGGTATTCTTTGTCAGTCAGTGTCTGTGCTGGTGCTACTGTGATTGAGTCACCAGTGTGGATGCCCATTGGGTCGAAGTTTTCGATTGAACATACGATGATACAGTTGTCCGCTTTGTCGCGAACTACTTCCATTTCGTACTCTTTCCAGCCGATAAGAGATTCATCGATAAGAAGTTCGTTAGTCGGAGAAAGATCCAGACCACGACGACAGATTTCTTCAAACTCTTCTTTGTTGTACGCGATACCACCACCAGTACCACCCATCGTAAATGATGGACGGATGATACAAGGGAAGCCAACCATGTCTAAAACTTTGTAAGCTTCTTCCATAGTCTTCGCTGTATCAGCACGAGGACACTCAAGGCCGATAGACTTCATCGCTTTATCGAAGCGAGAACGGTCTTCTGCTTTATCAATCGCATCTGCCGTTGCACCAATCATCTCTACGCCGAACTCTTTCAGAACGCCGTGCTTCTCTAGATCCAGAGCACAGTTAAGCGCCGTCTGACCGCCCATAGTAGGCAATACCGCGTCCGGGCGTTCTTTTTCGATGATCTTGCGTACCACTTCCCACTGAATCGGCTCGATGTAAGTCGCATCTGCCATTTCAGGGTCAGTCATGATTGTTGCTGGGTTAGAGTTAACCAGGATAACTCGGTAGCCTTCTTCACGAAGAGCTTTACACGCTTGTGCGCCAGAGTAGTCAAACTCACATGCCTGACCGATAACAATCGGACCAGCACCAAGAATTAGAATACTTTGAATGTCAGTACGTTTTGGCATTATCTACTACTCCGAATTAAGCGCTGTGTTTTTTGATTAGTTCGATAAAGTGGTCAAATAGCGGTGCCGCGTCATGTGGACCCGGGCTCGCTTCTGGGTGACCTTGGAAGCTAAATGCTGGCTTATCTGTACGGTGAATACCCTGTAAAGAGCCATCAAATAGCGATACGTGAGTAGCACGTAAGTTTTCTGGTAATGTTGCTTCGTCTGCCGCAAAACCGTGGTTTTGAGAAGTAATCATCACAACATTACGGTCTAAATCTTTTACCGGGTGGTTAGCACCATGGTGGCCAAACTTCATCTTCACAGTTTTAGCACCAGACGCCAACGCCAGGATTTGGTGGCCAAGACAGATACCGAAGATTGGTAAGCCTTTTTCCAGGAATACTTTTGTCGCTTCAATTGCATAAGTACATGGTTCTGGGTCACCAGGGCCATTCGACAGGAAAACACCATCTGGATTAAGAGCAAGTACTTCTTCTGCTGATGTTTCAGCCGGTACAACTGTTAAGCGGCAGCCGCGGTCAACCAGCATGCGTAGAATGTTGCGTTTCGCACCGAAGTCGTATGCAACAACATGGTATGGCAACTCGCTGTCATCTTTCGCTTCTGGAAGTCCACCTTCAAGAGTCCACGAACCTTGTTTCCATTGGTACGCTTCTTTAGTTGTCACAACTTTCGCCAGGTCCATTCCTTTCAGACCAGGGAACTCTTTCGCTTTTGCCAGCGCTAAAGCCTCGTCCAGATTGTCACCTGCAACGATGCAACCATTCTGCGCACCTTTCTCACGCAAGATACGAGTCAGTTTGCGCGTATCAATATCAGCGATACCAACGATATTTTGTGATTTAAGGTAATCAGACAGTGATTGTTCATTACGGAAGTTAGAAGCGATAAGAGGAAGGTCGCGAATCACAAGGCCTTGTGCATGAATTGAAGAGGATTCTTCATCTTCGGAAGTGGTTCCGGTATTGCCAATGTGAGGATAAGTAAGAGTAACGATTTGTTGAGAATAAGAAGGATCAGTGAGGATTTCTTGATACCCCGTCATTGAGGTATTGAAAACAACTTCACCGACGGATACGCCATCTGCCCCAATGGACACTCCGCGGAACACTGTCCCATCTTGTAGGACTAACAGTGCTAATTTACCCAAGACAACCTCCAGAATAAAAATGCAAAAAAATAAATCAAACTGCAAAAATGCCTTTCTTTCCCTATCAAATTGACATAAATAGGTACTTCAGACAAATTGGCGGTATTCTAAAGATGGAGTTGATATCTGTCAACCTACAATCAAAAATAAATTATCAATTTCTGGTCAGTAAGCTCGTTTGAACAGAGTAAGCCCCAAAATAGCAAGTTTTAGGCATCTCTAAATGGAGATAGGCGGTGTTTTTGTGAATTTTACAAATTTGAACTTTCTATAGATCACAAAAAATTATGATATTTTTACGCAAACGTTAATCAAACAAAAACAACACCAACTTTTAGACGTTACAAACAAAAAACACACCCAAACAAACAAAAACAACAAGAAACCAACCCCGCATATGCGGCCTTAACACATCATTTTTTTTACATTGTTATCAAGGAACATAAAAAAGCCGGCTTCCGCCGGCGAATAATTATGTATTTATAGTTCATTCAAACCCAGTACATCGGTCATGGTATAGAATCCAGCCGGTTTCGAACTCAACCAGACAGCAGCTTTCACCGCACCATTTGCGAATGTCATACGATCAGTCGCTTTGTGGGTGATTTCAACACGCTCACCAATATCAGCAAACATTGCCGTGTGCTCACCGACAATATCTCCGGCACGAATGGTCGCGAAACCAATTTCATCTTTGGTTCGCTCACCGGTGATACCTTCACGCGCATAAACAGCCACATCATTAAGCTTGTTACCCATCGCACCGGCAATTGCCTCTCCCATACCGATTGCGGTACCAGATGGTGCATCTACTTTATGGCGGTGGTGCGCTTCGACAATCTCGATATCACAGTAGTCCCCCATCACTTTGGCCGCTTTCTCCAACAGTTTGAAGACTAAGTTCACACCCACAGAGTAATTCGGAGCCATCACGACAGGAACCTGTTTTGAAACTTCATCGATAAGCGCTCGTTCCTCATCGCTAAAGCCGGTAGTACCAATAACAATGCTCTTACCATGCTGTTTGCACAACTCAAGGTTCGCCAGGGTACTTACTGGTGCAGTAAAATCGATGATGACATCAAAGTTATCCACTTCTTTAGCAAGATCATCCGTCAGTACGACATCAAATTTCCCTTCTCCACAAAGTTCGCCGATATCAACACCGACCAATGAAGACTCGGGGCGCTCTGATCCCGCCGATACCGATGCTTCCTGATTATGATGAGAAGCCTTAACTAAGTTACGGCCCATGCGGCCTGCTGCCCCTGCAATTGCAATACGAACCATTGCGTTTTATCTCCTTATATGGATGACGAGTTTTCTTCGTTTCGCTGAATCTTTTTAAACTAACAACATACCTTGAGAACCACAAGATACTTATGCCAATCACAGTAAATAAGTGTTCAGAGCTAGCGTAGGAAAAATGCTTGATGGCAAGACAATAATTTTTGATAAGTAGCAGCTCTACGATCAAAATTTTTAACGCAGTCATCGAGTATTTTAACAAGCTAGAATGAGCAATGATTTACTACGATTGGCAGCGTTGTAAACTACAAAGAAAACTCTTGTACCACGCGCTCAAGGATAGGTACGTTGGCCTCAGGAAAGGCATATTCAGGCAAATTGCCAACGTCAACCCAAAGCCCTTCCTGGCCTTCTTTTCCATAAGGTTCATTTTCAAAAGCTGTTACGAGGATAAAATCAAACTTCAAAGACTTATCTGGGTAGTCAAACTCTAAGTGCTCGAACAATGTCTGCTCTGTTACACGAATACCTATTTCTTCATCTAACTCACGAATCATCGCTTGCTCTATGCTTTCATCAGGCTCGACTTTCCCTCCGGGAAACTCCCAAAAGCCGCCTTTATGCTTATCATCTGGACGCTTGGTGATGAAGATCTGCGATTTGTCTTGGTTAAAAATGATCGCTGCAACAATGTGAATTCTTTTCATGGAGAATACTTCCTAAAGATGAAATGCTTATACCTTACAGACAGGTAACCCAACTGGCATTAAAATTTACTTAAAAAAAGAGCCGCATAAGCGACTCTTTCTCTGTAAATTATCAAACTATATTAGTCAATTTTACCGTGGCACTGCTTGTACTTCTTACCACTGCCACACGGACAAGGCTCATTACGTCCAACTTTACGTTCATCACGAACGACTGGCTGGTTTGAACCTTCTGACTCTTCACCATCAGATAACTGGTTTTCAGCTGCCGCATGTTGAGCCTGTGCACGACGAGCCGCTTCTTCAGCTTGTGCGCGACGTTGCTCTTCCATACGCTCAACTTCTTCTTGTTGCTGAACACGTACACGAGACAATACGGTAATTACATCGGTTTTCAGTGCTTCCAGCAGACCTTCAAACAGTTCAAACGACTCACGTTTGTACTCTTGTTTCGGGTTTTTCTGTGCGTAACCGCGCAGGTGAATACCTTGACGTAAGTGATCCATTGCAGCCAGATGTTCTTTCCAAAGTGTATCCAGTGTTTGCAGCATCACTGATTTCTCGAAGTTACGTAGCACTTGTGCACCAACCACTTCTTCTTTAGCTTTGTATACGTCAACCGCCAGTCCAATGATCTTTTCACGAAGCGCTTCTTCGTAAAGTTTGTCATCTTCTTCTAGCCACTGCTTAACTGGTACATCGAGATCAAAGTCAGCTTTCAGACGTTCTTGCAATCCTTCAACATCCCACATCTCTTCCAGAGACTGTGGCGGAATGTATTCATCAATTATCGCTGTCATGACGTCTTCGCGGTTTTGCTCGATCATGTCGCTGATATCATCGACGCTCATCAGCTCGTCACGCAGTTCATAAACCACTTTACGCTGATCGTTCGCTACGTCATCGTACTCAAGTAGCTGCTTACGAATATCGAAGTTACGACCTTCAACTTTACGTTGTGCTTTTTCAATCGAACGAGAAAGCATTTTCGACTCGATCGCTTCGCCTTCTTCCATACCGCTTTGGATCAGACTTGCCATACGATCCGAGGTGAAGATACGCAGTAGTGAATCTTCCATCGAAAGATAGAAACGTGAAGAACCCGCATCACCCTGACGACCAGAACGACCACGCAACTGGTTATCGATACGACGGGATTCGTGACGCTCAGTACCGATGATGTGCAGACCACCGGCTTCCAGCACCTGATCATGTACGACTTTCCAGTCTGCTTTAATCGCATCGATCTGTTCTTTAGTCGGGTTTTCCAGCGACTCTACTTTTGCCTGCCAGCTACCGCCCAGAACAATATCGGTACCACGACCTGCCATGTTAGTTGCGATGGTAACCGCACCAGGCATACCTGCTTCAGCAACGATTTCCGCTTCTTTCTCGTGGAACTTAGCGTTCAGTACGTTATGTTTGATCTTGGCTTTCTTAAGAGCATTAGAGAGAAGTTCAGATTTCTCGATAGATACTGTACCTACCAGTGAAGGCTGACCTTTTTCCACACGCTCTTTGATATCTTCAATGATTGCCGCGAATTTTTCCGCTTCAGTACGGTACACCACATCCGGCATATCGTTACGGATCATCGGCTTGTTAGTTGGAACAACCACCGTTTCCAGACCGTAAATCGACTGGAATTCAAATGCTTCTGTATCTGCTGTACCAGTCATACCTGACAGCTTTTCATACAGACGGAAGTAGTTCTGGAAAGTAATTGAAGCCAGCGTTTGGTTTTCGTTTTGGATCTTAACGCCTTCTTTCGCTTCTACCGCTTGGTGCAGGCCTTCAGACCAGCGACGACCAGGCATAGTACGACCAGTGTGTTCGTCAACGATAACCACTTCGCCATCTTCAGTAACGATGTAATCTACGTTACGTTCAAACAACACATGCGCACGCAGTGCAGCGTTAACGTGGTGAAGTAGGCTAATATTGGTAGGAGAGTAAAGTGTGTCACCCTCTTCCATCAAACCGTTTTTGACCATCAGTTCTTCTACGAACTCCTGGCCGGTCTCTGTGAGGTAAACTTGCTTAGACTTTTCGTCTAACGTGTAGTGACCATCACCACGGTATTCTTCAGAATCTTCTTTATCTTGTCTTTCAAGGTGCGGAATCAACAGGTTGATTCGAGTGTACAGTTCAGAACTGTCTTCAGCCGGACCAGAGATGATAAGAGGAGTACGGGCTTCATCGATAAGGATTGAGTCAACTTCGTCGACTACAGCAAAGAAGCGTTCACGTTGTACGCGATCTTCGGTACGGAAAGCCATGTTGTCACGGAGATAATCAAAACCAAACTCGTTGTTGGTTCCGTATAAGATATCCGCCTGATAAGCTTCTTTTTTCTCTTGAGGTGGCATGTTTGGCACGTTCACGCCAACTGTCATACCTAAGAATTCGAATAGTGGACGGTTTGTCTCAGCGTCACGTTTAGCTAGGTAATCGTTCACCGTTACCACGTGAACACCTTTACCAGCAAGTGCATTAAGGTAAGCAGGAAGAGTTGCAGTCAGAGTTTTACCTTCACCTGTACGCATTTCCGCAATTTGGCCAGCATTCAGAACCATGCCACCAATCATCTGTACATCGAAGTGACGCATCCCGTATACACGTTTAGACGCTTCACGAACCGTTGCAAAAGCTTCAGGAAGCAGTTTATCTAGAGTCTCACCCTTATCTAGACGCTCACGGAATTCAACAGTTTTCGCTTTTAGCTCTTCATCACTCAGAGCCTCAAAAGTGGGCTCGTAGTTATTAATCTCTTTTACAATTTTTCTAAGGCGGCGCAGTGTTCGGTCGTTGCGACTGCCAATTACTTTTGTCAGTAGCTTAGTTATCATTTTTTGTGAATCTCTCTTTCATCAGACCGTTACCGATCTACTCGTAATGCCTTCAGTCTCTGCCAATTTGGAACTAAGAATACTGAGATAAATCATTTATCAAAGATATTGAGTTCAAACATTCATATTTCAAGGCTAAATTTAGAAACATTGTGGCTTAGTGTAAGGATTTTTAATCGATACAACCATAAATAGACCTATTTGTTTGAAGCACTCTGAAGTTTTTAGTTAAAGTGGTGCTCGATTAGTCAGTATTTCATCGACAAAGCGGTGAAATTATCAATCTTACTTTGCAATCAGCCATTTCCGGACCAATTGTAAACTGAAGCTAAAGTCGTTAATGTAAACTATACCTAGCAAGAAAGCTGCTCTAAAATAGCTTATATATCAACAAAATTAGATTTTACCTATGCGTGATCACCGCCCTACCTCGACAGAAGATGTTATCGCTGATTCTCAGTTTAAACAGATTCAGGAACATGCAGGAGAGATTTTGCAGCTCAATCAAGCCTTGCAAGAGATCTTACCTAAAGGAACGGCCGATCATTGCCGTGTGGCAAATGTCCGTAATGGCCACTTGTTGATAGATGTATCCAGCGCGGCTATCAAAATGAAGATCGACTACGATCGCCTGATGATCCTGAATAAATTGCGCACCCAGGGCTTCGCGAAACTGATGAGCGTTGAAGTCAGAATTAATCCGTCTTTGTATCGCAACAGATATGAACAAGATGATCGACCAAAACGGCCACCATTGACCGAATCAGCAGCAAAGTCTTTGATGATAATTGCAGACATGGCTCCGCCTAAAATTCAGGAGCGACTGAAAAGACTGGCCGATATGGCAGATAAATCAAAATAAACAGGTAAGTTTCAGATAGAAAAAAACCAGGTCATGAGACCTGGTTTTTTATAATCAGATAGCGGTTTACGCTAAAACCATATTTGGCTCTGCAAATGCGACTGGCGAACCGACTTCTTCTTCAAATGTTGTCCATTCCCATGCTTCCTGGTCAGCCAGAACAGCACGTAGAAGTTGGTTGTTCAGACCATGGCCTGACTTGAATGCACGGAATTCACCAATAATTGGATGACCACACATGTAAAGATCACCAATTGCATCCAACACTTTATGAGTAACAAACTCATTGTCAAAGCGCAGACCTTCTTCATTAAGAATACGGTACTCATCCAGTACGATAGCGTTATCGAAACTACCACCCAAAACTAGGTTCTGAGATTGTAGGTATTCGATATCACGCATGAAACCAAACGTACGCGCGCGAGAAATTTCGCGAACAAACCCTTTTGATGAGAAATCAAACAGAAGACGTTGCTCGTCTGCTTCTATCGCAGGGTGGTTGAAGTCAATTTCAAAGTCCATACGGAAGCCGTTAAATGGTACAAATTCTGCCCATTTATCACCATCTTCGAAACGTACTGGTTTTTTAATACGGATAAAACGCTTTGGTACATTTTGCATTTCAATACCTGCTTGCTGAAGCAAGTATACAAATGGGCTTGCACTGCCATCCATAATTGGAATTTCAGGCGCGTCGACTTCAACAATTATGTTGTCGATACCCATACCAGCAAGCGCTGCATTCAAGTGTTCAACCGTTGAAATACGCACGCCTTCATCGTTCACTAATGCTGTACATAGCATTGTGTCACGAACAGACGCGGGATCAGCTGGAAAATCTACAGGAGGATTTACATCTGTACGACGGTAAATGATACCTGTATTTGCAGCAGCCGGGCGCAGAGTAAGCGTGACTTTACGACCAGAGTGGAGACCCACACCAGTTGTTTTCACTATCTCTTTCAGAGTACGTTGTCTGATCATCTGCTTGCCTCTCTAAATTGTGCTACAAAACACGGTCGCTTGTAACATCGACCGTGAATGCTACCATAAATTTGAACCTTGTCAAATTTATGGGTTAAAGATCAATCAGCCTGACGACGTAAAAATGCCGGTATATCTAAATAGCCGCTTTCTTTCTCTTGCTTTGGTGCCGCAGAGCCTTGGCTCGACGAAGCAGAAGATGAAACGGTAGTATTTGCAGGCTGAGGAGTTGCCGCTGGCTTCTCTTGCACTTGAGCTTGCAAAGTCTGTGCCGGTTTCTCTTCAACTTGCGCAGTCACTACCTGCTGTTGTGGTTGAGCCTGAGGAGCCGGAGCTACTTTCGCTTTACCACCAGCGACTAACGTAATATCTGGTTTTTTCTCGTTGCCGATACCTGTCGCAACAACAGTTACACGGATTTCATCGGTCATATCTGGGTCTAGAGACGTACCGATAACCACAGTCGCGTTATCAGAAGCAAACGCCTTAACGGTGTTACCTACTGTCTCAAACTCATCAAGACGCATATCCAGACCAGCGGTGATGTTAACAAGCACACCACGAGCGCCAGCCAGATCGATGTCTTCCAGAAGCGGGCTGGAAATTGCCATTTCAGCAGCTTCTTCAGCGCGGTCTTCGCCTTTCGCGATACCGCTACCCATCATTGCGTGACCCATTTCAGACATTACTGTTCGTACGTCTGCGAAGTCGACGTTGATCATGCCAGGACGAGTAATCAGTTCTGCGATACCTTGTACTGCATTTTTAAGAACGTCATTTGCACTGGCAAACGCTTCCAGCAAAGTCACACCACGACCAAGAACTTTAAGTAGCTTTTCGTTTGGAATGGTAATCAATGAGTCAACGTGTTTTGAAAGCTCGTCGATACCTTGTTCTGCAAACGCTAAACGTTTCTTACCTTCAAAGCTAAATGGTTTTGTCACCACTGCTACAGTAAGAATGCCTAGTTCTTTCGCTACTTCAGCAATAACAGGTGCTGCACCAGTACCTGTACCACCGCCCATACCTGCTGCGATAAACACCATATCGGCACCAGTTATGGAATCTTTAATTCTATCTCTATCTTCTAGAGCTGCCTCACGGCCGACCTGTGGATTCGCACCTGCACCCAGACCTTTAGTGATATCACCACCAATCTGAATAACATTGCCAACGCTTGTCTTACGAAGTGCTTGCGCATCAGTATTCACGCTGATGAATTCCACACCTTCGATGGATTCACGCACCATGTGTTCAACAGCGTTACCACCGCCGCCACCAACTCCAACGACTTTGATCACTGCATCGTCAGACATTTCCATCATCGGTTCAAACATGTGTTGTCTCCGTTTATCCTGCAACTCAGGTTAAAACTCTTTTTGTATCCAGTTACGCAATTTACCGAAAAAGCCAGTAACAGATGAGCGTTTAGGTTCATTGTAATCGCTATCGTCGCTGGACTGCATGTCTCTTGCGTAATGAAGTAATCCAACTGCCGTAGAATGGTACGGCTCTTTTACATAGTCAGTTAATCCGCTAACTTCAAGCGGCTTGCCGACCCTTACTTGATTGCGGAATACGCGTTCCGCACATTCTACCACTCCGTCCATTTGCGCAGCACCGCCGGTTAGAACAACACCAGCGGCAAGATGGTGCTTAATGCCCTCTGCACGCAATTTAGCCTGAACGGAATCGATAGTTTGGTTAACCAGTCCCATGAGCTCAGAGTAGCGTGGCTCAATCACTTCTGACAACGTCTGACGCTGCAGACTTCGTGAAGGACGCCCACCTACGCTCGGTACGTTAACCGTGTCATCCTTACTGACCAGTTCGCTCAAAGCACAGCCATACTTTACTTTTATTTCTTCAGCATCGCTTACTGGCGTACCAAAAGCAAAAGCAATATCGCTGGTTACGGCATTTCCTGCGTATGAAAACACCTCAGTGTGACGTAGCGCACCACCAGTCCAGATAGCAACATCCATCGTGCCGGCGCCAATATCGACCACACAAACTCCAAGCTCTCTTTCATCTTCGGTGATTACCGCATTACTTGCAGCAAGCCCAGAGAATACGAGTTGCTCTACCTTAAGGCCGCAACGTTCTACTGCCTTAATGATATTACGCGCCATGTCATTATGGCACGTGATAAGATGGACACTCACTTCCATTCTTACCCCGGAAAGGCCAAGAGGATTCTTGATTCCTTCCTGGTAATCGATAGTGAACTCTTGTGGAATCACATGCAGGATTCGCTGTTCATCACCGATTTTAATAGATTTTGCAGTATGGATAGCTCTGTCCATATCTTCCTGAGAAACTTCCTCATCAGATATCGTACCCATACCTTTTTCGATTCGGCTTGCGATATGCTTACCAGACAACGAAATGAATACCCGGCTGATCTGGCACTCTGCCATTAATTCAGCCTGATCAACTGCGCGTTGTACTGATTTTACAACCGACTCCAAGTCATTCACGCCACCTTTATCCATACCGCGCGAAGGGCTGCTACCCGCACCAATAATATTAATTTGGCCGTCAGGCAAAACTTCGCCCACCAGAGCTGATACGGTTGCAGTGCCTATATCAAGACCAACAATAATGTTGTCTTCTGCGGCCTTAGTCATCTGTACTCTCTTCTAACTCTTCTTCAGGAAACCAACCGACTGCAGCCCCTGTATCGTACCTGAGATCGATATAGCTGATTCTTTGAGTGTCACTACCAAGCTTGTTATAAAGCGAAAAAAAAACGCTCTATACGCTCAAGAAGAGACTCTTTACCGAGCTCTAATCGAATACCATTTTCAAGAATGATTTGCCAAGCGCGTCGCTCGTTTAACACCAGAGACGAAATTGCTAAACCCAGTTGTTGAAACTTAGGACTCAGATCACGGTAGGTTTGTAGCACCTCCGATCCGCTGCCTTGGGGTCCGTACAACTTAACTTTTTCTTCCTTGAGCAGACCAATATCCCCATCAAATACCAAGCCGTCTTTATCCAACAGCTCGTTGCCATTCCAGATGGCTTCTGGATGATACTCTGTCAAAAAAACTTTTACTGTGTCAGGCCACTGCTTTCTGATTGCTGCATGAGCAACCCAAGGCAGAGCTTCAACACTTTGCTGCAATACATCAATGTCTTGCGACATAAAGGTTCCGATGTGATCAATTCTGCTGAGTGCGACTTGAACATCATCCGCTTTGATATACTCCAGCTTTCCCTGGAGCACTATTTTGGAAAGAGGTAACCTTTGGTCATCCCACATCCAACTGATCGCCGAGAACAAAACCGAACTAATTAAAGTCACGACTACAACGAAAAACAGCGCACCTAAGATTTTTTCCTGTCGGCCACGGTTATCGTCCGTATCTAGCCGCTCTTCGTTTAGTGCAATATTCAACAACGTCTTCGTTTCCTGACTTTTGCAGCGTACCTCTGCCGGTGTTTTACGCACCAACAAAGAGTAATGACTTTAACCTTGGGATTATACTGAGCTCTAATAAACTATCAAACACTGATAGTAATAAATCACAACGTTCTTGGCGCAAAATCGAGATCTAGATCTTTATCTTAAAGTTTGCACCGTGATCTAGCTTATCCCATCATTTTATTGATATTTAACTCAAGAGCTGCGAGCTGTTTGGCAACTTTACCAATATCTCCCGCACCTTGGGTCAAAATCAGGTCGCCATCCTGTATAACGTTCGCTAAAACTGACGGTAATTGCCCGATTTCCTGCACGAAAATTGGATCGACTTTACCCCGACTGCGAATAGTACGACATAAAGAACGTCCATCCGCTCCCGAGATTGGCTTCTCACCTGCCGCATAGACATCCAGCATAATTAACACGTCAACCTGTTCAAGTACGTTAGCAAAGTCATCATACAGATCGCGAGTTCGGCTGTAACGGTGGGGCTGGAAAATCATCACTAGACGTTTGTCCTGCCAACCGCTGCGCGCTGCGTCGATGGTTACACCAACTTCAGTTGGGTGATGCCCGTAGTCATCCACCAGCATGGCATGACCATTACCTGTATCAAACTCACCTAGGTGGTCAAAACGACGACCTGTGCCTTGTGTTCCCGCCATTGCTTTAAGAATCGCTTCATCTTCAACATCATCTTCTGTCGCCACAGCAATGGCAGCTGAAGCATTGAGTGCATTGTGGCGGCCCGGGATATTTAAGGTGATATCAAGGTCTGCTCTGCCTTTACGTACGACAGTAAATTTACCTTGCTGGCCATCCTGGCGATAATTCTCTATACGTACATCTGCATCTTTAGCAAATCCGTAAGTGATCACCTGACGACTGATACGTGGTATCAGCTCACGAATAACAGGATCGTCAATACAAACAATTGCCTGACCGTAAAATGGCAGATTATGCAGAAAATCAATAAACGTTTGTTTCAGTGTTTCAAAGTCACCGCCATAAGTATCCATATGGTCGGCTTCGATATTGGTGACAATACTCACCATCGGCTGAAGATGCAGAAATGACGCGTCACTTTCGTCCGCTTCGGCAATCAGAATTCGGCTGGAGCCTAAACGAGCATTCGTGCCAGCACTTTTGACTAAGCCGCCGTTAACAAACGTTGGATCCAGACCCGCTTCTGAGTAGATTTGAGTGACCAGAGCGGTTGTTGTGGTTTTGCCATGCGTGCCAGCGACCGCAATACCATGACGAAAGCGCATCAGCTCTGCCAGCATTTCTGCCCGGCGAACAATAGGGATACGAAGCTCACGAGCGGCCATCACTTCTGGGTTTTCTTCATTGATCGCCGTAGAAACCACCACCACACTTGCTTTCTCAACATTACTCTCCTGATGACCGATATAGATGGTTGCGCCTTTAGAAGCCAGTCTCTCGGTAACCGGGTTCTTAGACAAATCTGAGCCAGTAATTTGATAACCTTCATTGAGAAGCACTTCAGCAATACCGCTCATTCCCGCGCCACCAATTCCTATGAAGTGGATGGATTTAACACGACGCATCTCTGGAACCATTGCACGAATCTGAGCTAAGTCTTGGGTATGTTTGATAGTCATCTGTTTCTATTCTCGGTAATTCATTAATGCTTTTCGGTCAAAGCGACGATAGCTTGTGCGACAACTTTGTCAGCATCTAATTTAGCGGCACCACGCGCCTGCTCAGCCATCTCTAGTAAAGCGGCACGATCAAGCTGTTGAATTTGCTGCGTAAGTGACTCAACGGTCAGTTCTGGCTGCTCAATCATTTTTGCCGCCCCGCAGTCCACTAAGTGATCGGCATTAAGTGCCTGTTGACGGTCTTTATGCATAAACGGAACAAAAATAGCGCCGACACCAGCAGCAGACACTTCGGATACCGTCAGTGCGCCTGAACGGCACACCAGTAAATCAGCCCATGCATAGGCTTCGGCCACATCATCGATAAATTCGGTCACTTCGGCATTGTTCACCTTGTGCTCCTGATAAGCCACCTGTACCTCTTGAGCTGCGCCTTTACCTGCCTGATGACGAATGCAGTACGTTTCACCAAGATTTGCCATTACCGCAGGAAGCGTCTGATTAAGAATACGCGCGCCCTGGCTTCCGCCCATTACCAAGATGCGAATCGGATCTTGGCGGTCTTGCATACGTACTGACGGCTCTTCAAGTTGAATCACATCTTCACGTACAGGGTTGCCGACAACTTCTGCTTTCGGAAAAGCTCCCGGGAAAGCCTGAAATACTTTTTTAGCGATTTTAGACAACCACTGGTTAGTTAAGCCAGCCACTGCATTTTGTTCATGAAGTACAACCGGTATACCACTAAGCCAGGCAGCAATACCACCAGGCCCACTGACGTAGCCACCCATGCCGAGAACGGCATCCGGCTGCCAGCGTTTCATATGATCTCGTGCCTGCATAATGGCATTAATGATTTGAAACGGTGCAGCTAAAAGACGCTTAACGCCTTGCCCTCTCAGGCCTTTCACTTTGATGAAGTCGATTTCAATACCGTGCTTAGGCACTAAATCCGCTTCCATTCGATCTGCGGTACCTAACCAGCGGATCTCCCAACCCTGCTCTTGCAGCTGTTTTGCAACGGCAAGACCCGGAAATACGTGACCGCCAGTACCACCAGCCATCACCATCAAACGTTTAGTTTTCATCATTAGTCTGTTGTTCTGATTGTTGTTGCTCGCGTTTCAGGCGGCATTCGTGATCAATTCGCAGCAATATAGATACTGCAACGGACATTATAATCAGGCTGGAACCACCATAACTGATCAGTGGCAGCGTCAAACCTTTGGTTGGTACGATACCTGCCGCAGCGCCGACGTTAACCAGAGTCTGGAACGCGAACCAGATACCGATACCAAACGCGAGATATCCGCCAAACATTTCACCTTCTTCAAAGGCGCGTTTGCCGATGTAAACCGCTTTAAGTACTAAACTGAAAATCAGCATCAGTATCAACACGACACCTACAAAGCCTAACTCTTCAGCCAGTACCGCAAATACAAAATCGGTATGCGCTTCTGGCAAGTATTCGAGTTTCTGAATCGAGTTACCGAGCCCCTGGCCAAACCATTCACCGCGTCCAAATGCCATCAATGACTGAGTCAGCTGGTAGCCGCTGCCGAATGGGTCTTCCCAAGGGTCAAGAAATGACGTTACACGTCGCATCCGGTAAGGTTCGACCAAAATCAAACCCACGACGGCACCAACACCAGCCACCATAAGTGCGACAAACTGTGTCAGCTTTGCACCAGCAATGAATAGCATGCCGAATAAGGTCACCAGCATAACGACAACGGTCCCTAGGTCTGGCTGTCCGAGCAACAAGACGGCGAAAGATGCAAACACCATAATTGGCTTCATAAAGCCGCCAAAAAATGTCTGGCGGACTTCATCTTGCTTACGTACCAGGTAACCAGACATAAAGATGAACAGTGAGAGTTTTGCTACCTCAGCAGGCTGCAGGTTAAACAGCCCCAGAGGTATCCAGCGAGACGCACCATTTACTGATTTGCCCGCAAGCAACACAACGACCAGCAAGGCAAAAGAGACCCAAAGTAAGTAGTGACTCCGTTTGAACCACTCCTTTAAAGGCACCTGAAGTATTACTGCCGAAGTCCCGAGTGCCAGCACAAGGAAGGTAGCGTGACGGAACATAAAGTGAAATGGCTGGTCAGTCAGTCGTGAGCTGATAGGAAAAGAAGCCGATGTTACCATGATCAAACCAGTCAACATCAAACCCAGTGCAATCCATACTAACTGGCGATCAAACAATGCCTGTGGTGCGGGGTGCCTAAGCCAGTGACCGATATTATGTTTAACGTTTCCTAAACCCACGAAATGAGTAACCTTAAATTATTATGCGTATTGATTGGCAAGAGCCGCGAACGCGTCGCCTCTTGCCATAAAGTTGTCAAATTGATCAAAGCTAGCACATGCAGGGGACAGCATCACCATATCACCCGGTTTTAACTTTGAAGATATTCGCTGAATCACATCTTCCATCGTATCGAAACGAATAGCAGACTCGTGGAGAGGCAAAAAGGCATCGCCATCAGCACCAAAACAACAAAGCTGCACATTGAGTGCCGCTAAGATAGGTTTTAACGGAGAGAAGTCAGCACCTTTACCGACGCCACCGACCAACAAGTACAAAGTACCAGTTAGTTCCAGCCCCGATAACGCCGCCATCGTACTTGCTATATTCGTTGCTTTGGAGTCATTGACCCACTTAACACCCTGATTATCCTCAACAACCTGGCAACGATGTGTCAGCCCGGTGTAGTTTTTCAGTGTATTCAATGTGTTGTGACATTCAACATTCGCAGCTCTAAGCAGTGCCAGTACAACCAGGACATTCGCCAAGTTGTGCTTGCCGACGAGCTTAAGTTCATTGCTGGCTATAATGCGTTGACCATGGTCAAGCAACCAGGTTTTTTCGCCGTCAACTTCTAAACCAAACTCCTGAGTATCACTGCCAAATGTCACCATAGGCATATTTTTTTCAGGGAAGGTTTCCGGGTCATCACGGTTTACCACCGCAATCGCAGCATGATTGAAAATACGCAGTTTCGCTGCCCGGTAGTCAGTCATACCTTGATAGCGATCCATATGATCTTCAGACAGGTTCAGAAACGCCGCCGCTTTTAACTGAAGACTCGAAGTGGTTTCCAACTGGAAACTGGACAGCTCCAGTACATACAGGTCGGCCTCCTGCTCGAGTAGGTCCAGGGCAGGTACACCGATATTGCCACCAACACCAACCTTTAAACCCGCGGCTTTTGCCATGACTCCGGTCAGATCCGTCACGGTGCTCTTGCCATTGGAGCCAGTAATAGCAACGACTGGCTTAGTGACAGCCCAGGCAAACAGTTCAATATCCCCAACAACAGGCGTGCCACGATTCAGTACCGACTGAATTTCAGGCGTCGCAAGCGCGATACCCGGGTTAGTAACAACCAGATCCGCTTCTGCAAGCCATGCTGTATTCCAGCCGCCGCTGTGCAGCTCCACACATTGAGGAAGGCGTTCTGCCCCCGGTGGATTAGCACGCGTATCAATGACTTTGACAACCAGCTGAGGCTGGTTTTTTCTCAGGTGTTTAACGACAGAGAGCCCGGTAATACCGAGCCCTACGACGACAACGTTATGTATGTTATGCCAACGTTCCATAAATGTTCACACTGTATATCTTGTCTGAGAGGGTGCGATTAACGCACCTTCAGCGTTGCCAGGCCAATCAGGACAAGAACAATAGAAATAATCCAGAAACGCACGATTACACGAGGTTCTGGCCAGCCTTTAAGTTCGTAGTGATGGTGAATTGGTGCCATGCGGAAAATACGCTGGCCACGCAGTTTGTATGAACCTACCTGAAGAATTACAGACAGGGTTTCCATAACAAAAACACCACCCATGATAACCAGTACAAATTCCTGACGAACCAACACTGCAATAGTCCCCAGAGCTCCACCCAGAGCCAGTGAGCCTACATCGCCCATGAACACCTGTGCCGGATAAGTGTTGAACCACAAAAAGCCGAGACCAGCACCAACAATCGCTGTACACACCACCACCAGCTCAGATGCATGAGGAAGATATGGTATATGCAGGTATTCAGAAAAGTTAACGTTACCCGTCGCCCATGCAATGGCCGCAAAGCCTGCCGCAACAAGTACCGTAGGCATAATCGCAAGACCATCCAGACCGTCGGTCAGGTTAACGGCGTTACTGGTACCAACAATCACAAAATACGTGAACAGAATATAAAACATCCCCATCTGAGGCATCACATCTTTGAAGAATGGCACCACAAGCTGAGTTGCAGCAGTATCTTTACCATAAGCGTACAACGCGAACGCAACCACAAATGCGATCAGAGACTGCCAAAAGTATTTCCAGCGTGCTATCAGACCATCAGTATTCTTACGCACCACTTTGCGGTAATCGTCAACGAAGCCGACCGCGCCATAGCCGAGTAGTACAGCCAACACAGCCCAAACATAAGGGTTGGATAAATCGGCCCAGAGAAGAATAGTGATAGAAATTGCAGCCAAAATCATGATCCCCCCCATTGTCGGGGTACCACGTTTGCTAAAGTGAGATTCAGGACCTTCGTTACGTACTACCTGACCAATCTGAAGCATCTGCAGGCGCTTGATCATGATAGGCCCCATCCAAAGTGACAGACCTAAGGCAGTGAGTACGCTGATAATTGCTCGAAAAGAGAGGTATTCAAACAAACGAAAAAAAGAAAAGTATGGCTGTAGCAGCTCGGCAAGCCAGATAAACATTAAAAATACTCCTTCAAAGCAGCAGCGACTTCAAACATACGAGCACCGTTCGCTCCCTTAACCAGAATGGTATGGTTTTCAGAAACGGTTTGGTCTAGATGCTGCTTGATGTAGTCAATCATCTCTTGATGCGTTTCAAAATGGATACCGTCGCACAGGTCGCTAATGACCCTTGCATCCGTACCATAAGTGAGAACATGTTCAAATTTTAGTGGGGCAGCATGTTCCCCGACTTGACGATGAAGTGCAAGACTTTCCTTACCCAATTCCGCCATATTACCCAAAATCAGCCAACGCTGACCTTTAAAAGTCCCCAGCAAGTCAACCGCGGCCTTCATTGCAGGTACACTGGCGTTATAGCTGTCATCAATCAGTTTGACGGACGGGCTCAGCTGTTCGACGTCAACACGGCCTTTAACCTTGTTGAGGTGCATCAGACCAGACTGAATCTCTTCGCTTGTCGCACCCATCTGCAGAGCAATGATCGACGCAGCTATCGCGTTAGCAACATTGTGTTGACCAATAATACCCAGAGATAGTTCAATTTGTTGCGAGTCATCTGAGATATGCAGAGTGAAGCTGGCTTTCCCCTCTTCATTCATGGTTACGCCGGACGCATAAAAGTTAGCCTGAGGGTTAGACTGCGAGAAAGTAATCACCTTTTTATCAGCAAGAACAGGCTGCCACTGAGCATCACCCTGACTATCCAAGTTGACAATTGCCACCCCGCCAGCCGACAGCCCCTGGTAAATTTCACCTTTAGCCTGCTTAACCCCGTCTATAGAACCAAAGCCTTCTAAATGCGCCGCTGCCACGTTATTGACTAACGCAATATCCGGTTTAACTAGCTGCGTGGTATAAGCGATTTCACCGATATGATTAGCGCCTAACTCAATAACGGCGTAATCATCCTCTGCCTGAGAGCGCAGCAATGTCAGAGGGACACCGATATCATTATTAAAGTTACCCGCAGTAAACAGCACCTGCCCTTTCAACTGCAGAATACTCGCCACCATCTCCTTCACGGTAGTTTTGCCGCAGCTGCCGGTAATGGCGACAGTCTGAGTCTGGCAAGAGTGATGAACCCAGGCAGCAAGTTCACCCAGAGCAATTTTGCTGTCAGTCACAACAACCTGTGGCACATTCACGTCGAGGCGTTTCTGAACCAACAAAGCACCCGCTCCAGCTTCCGCAGCCTGCTGACAGAAATCATGCGCATCGAACCGTTCGCCAACCAAAGCAACAAACAGCGAACCATTCTCAATGGATCTGGTATCCGTTGAAACCGCCGTGATGCTTAGATCATCACCGACCAGCTCACCGAAGGTAATGTGGGCAATTTGAGAAAGGGTTACATTGATCATGATGACAGTCCTAAAAGCTGCATAGCCGATTCCCGATCCGAATAGTGAATCGTTTCACCATTGCGGATTTGATAGTCTTCATGGCCTTTCCCTGCCACTAATATGATGTCTTGTGCAGAGGCATTTTCGAGCGCATAAGACAGCGCCTGGAAACGATCATGCTCAATCACTGCGTCAGCCGGCTTTGACAATCCCGACAGCATATCTTTAACGATAAGTTCAGGGCTTTCACTGCGAGGGTTATCGTCTGTTAACACCACTCTGTCACCCAGTCGCTCCGCAATTTCAGCCATCATCGGACGCTTGCCAGCATCACGATCACCGCCGCAACCTACAATAGCCCAAAGCTGACCTTCACAATGCACGCGCAGAGCCTGCAACGCTTTTTCTAGCGCATCAGGTGTATGAGCATAATCGACGACGACTTTGGCACGCTTTTCTGCCTGAAACAGTTCCATCCTGCCTAATACGGGTTGAAGTTGACTTGCTGTAGCCACAAGGTCCTGTTTGCTGAAACCTAAGCTTAGCAGAGTGGCAAATGCCAGCATCAGGTTCGTCGCATTGAACTCACCAATCAGAGGCGCGTAAAGCTCACCTGCGCCAAACTTACCATCGAATTCGATAGTAATACCGGATTCAGCATACGCCACACGCTTGGCCCAAAGGGCATTCTTATACTCAGAAGTCGGCGTTAAAGAGACGGCAATCGCATTCGTCAACTCTCTCGCCCAGTCTGCACCCACTTCATCATCAACATTGATGATGGATTTTTCGCATTGATGCTGGGTAAAGAGCGTAAACTTAGCGCTGGCATAATCTTCCATCGTGCCATGGTAATCAAGATGGTCACGGCTCAGATTGGTAAACACACCTGCGGTAAATGACAGAGCTTTCACTCGCCCCTGCACCAGACCATGGGAAGAAACTTCCAGCGCGGTGTATTTCGCTTTCTGGTCCGCCAGTGAGGCTAACGTGTGCTGGATCTCTACCGCGTTACCCGTGGTGTTTGCAGCTTCTTGCAGCTGACCAAGAAAACCATTCCCCGTGGTCCCCATGACGGCCGCTTTGGAACCGGTTAAGTCAATCCACTGCGCAATCAGCTGGGTAATAGTCGTTTTACCATTGGTACCTGTAACACCTATAAGCTCCATTTCCGGGTAGGTGTAAAGTTGACCTGCGATGGCAGACAGACACTGATCCAGAGCATCTAAATAGATAACCGGGGTTTCACCGACCATTTCTATCGTGCCATGCACTTTGACATCACATGCTTGTGCAATAACAGCATTCGCACCGTGTTCAATAGCAGAAGGGATAAATTTTCTCCCATCCACTACGTGACCAACAATCGCAACAAATGTTGTTCCGGGTTGGACTCGTCGGCTATCGAGTTCCAGTTTAGAAACAAGAACGGACGCGAGGCTCGGGCACTCAACCCAAGAAGATAATAATGCGTCCATACTGATGGCTTTAGTCATATTTGTTCTCCGAGCTTTAGCTCAGGTTTACTCAAGTTGTTTAGCAGTAAACTAAGCGAGTTTACTGCTGGAATTTATTTTCATCTGGCGCAACGTTCAGGATCTGTAGTGCGCCTTTCATGATTTCAGAAAAAACAGGAGACGCTACCGAACCACCATAGTAATCATCACCTTGTGGCTCATTGACGATCACAACCAGTGCTATTTTAGGGTCGCTTACAGGTGCAAGCCCCGCGGTATAAGTAATGTATTCATCGCTGTATCCCCCGGCTGAAGCTTTACGAGAAGTACCGGTTTTGGCCCCAATCCGGTAGCCTGGTACTGCAGCACGGCGAGCCGAGCCCCCCTCCTGCGTCACCGTTTCTAACATATTCAGTACCTGACGCGCATGCTCAGGGCTAACCACTTGCCGTGACATATCACGGGCATTGCTTTTAATAATATGGATTGGCTCATATTTACCGAGATTACCCAGCGTCGCATAAGCGTGAGCCAACTGAATAGGTGTGATCGACAGACCATAACCAAAAGAAATTGTGGCATGCTCTATCGGAGACCAACGTGAACGGGTAGGGAAAATACCGGTGACTTCCCCGATGAGATTCAGGCCAGAAAGCTCACCAAACCCAACCGAACTGTACAAGCCGAGCAATGCTTCAACGGGCATCTGCATCGCTAACTTGGTCACACCGACGTTACTGGATTTTTTCAGTATCGTCTCTAGATTCGCTTTACCGACAGGAGAAACATCCTTTACCCGGCTGCCACCTAATCGAAGTACACCATTACCGGTATCAACAATAGTGCTGGTATCTGCTATCTCATTCTCTAAGGCGGCCAGAACGACGAAAGGTTTAATTGTTGAGCCCGGCTCCATAGAGTCGGTGATCACACGGTTGCGCATTTTGTAACTTTGCCAGTCAGTGCGATTGTTCGGGTTATACGATGGTGCATTGACCATCGCCAGTACCGCACCGGTTTTTACGTCCAACATCACTGCCGAACCGGAAGTTGCACGATGATCGGCAACTGACTGTTTAATTGCACGATAAGCTATGGATTGCAGGCGCTGATCTATGGTCAGTTGCAGCGATTTACCTTCCTGTTTTTCCTGCCACGCAATGTTTTCTACCACTCGGCCATAGCGATCTTTACGAATGGTTTTTCTGCCTTCTTCACCCGTCAACCACTCATCGTAGCTGCGCTCGACGCCCTCCAGACCGTGGCCATCAATCCCGGTAACACCAACAAGGTGAGCACTGACCTCACCTGCCGGATAATAACGGCGGGATTCTGATTTAAGTCCGACTCCAGGTAACTTCAGCTCTCGGATATAATTCGCCATTGCAGGGCTGACCTGACGCTGCAGATAAATGAAACGGCGCTTCTCATTGCGTTTAATTTTGTCAATCAAACCTTGACGATCGACACCAAGTACATCCGCTAGTGCGTACCAACTCTGGGTTTGGCTCAAAGCATTATCTTTAAAGATGGTCGCGGGATCAGCCCATACAGCCTCGACAGGTACACTGACAGCAAGTGGCTCTCCATTACGGTCTGAGATAATACCGCGTGCGGAAGGAATCGACTTTACACGTACCGAACGAAGGTCACCCTGCTTGATCAGGTTATCGGGCTCAATGATTTGAATGTAGGCAACCCGCCCGACAAGAAGGGCAAAAGCAGAGAAGACAAAAAACAGTAACAGGTGAAAACGCCAACGAATCAAGAACGATTCTTCAGCCATGACATTGGCAGATTTATTTTCGACTTTTTTCTCATCGACGGCCGCTTTAGTTTTGGCCAGGGACTTGCGTTTATTTCCTTGTCTGGAACTGGTTTTCTTTCTGATCATTTTAGTGTGATAACCACTTCTTTATCGCCATCAGGCCGTTTCATTTCAAGCTCCTTTTTTGCAAGGTCCTGAACTCGGCTGTGTTCTGCCAGGGCTGTTTCTTCCAACATCAGGTTGCGCCATTCGCTGTCTAAACGCTCTCGCTCAACCAGCGTGTGATCTCTTTCAGTGATCGCCTGACGCGCGTGGTGGGTCGCGAATACCACTCCCATTGCCGAAGCCAGAATTAGCAGCAACAGCAACAATGGCCAGCGACCAATAGTAAGTAAATCCATCGCGATCAACTTAGCAAGGTTAGGAGTGGATTTCGTCATAGTAATTAGGGTCTGTTGACCTAGAGCTTTTCAGCAACTCTTAACACAGAGCTGCGTGAACGTGGGTTCATGTCTATTTCTTGTTTAGTCGGTTTGATTGCTTTACCGACCGCTTTCATATTTGCGCTGCCAAGCTCTTTAATTTGCGCTTCGGTTAAAGGAATGCCGTGTGGAACTTCTGGCCCCTTGCTCTCTTTACGGATAAACCGCTTAACCATGCGGTCTTCCAGAGAGTGGAAGCTGATAACCGACAAACGTCCTTCAGGAGCAAGGATACTCGCGGCACCTTTAAGTGCTGTATCAATCTCTTCTAATTCACTGTTGATGTAAATACGAAAAGCCTGAAATGCGCGAGTCGCAGGGTGTTTCTTCTCTTTAAAACTCTTAGGCGCAGCTTCTGAGATCAATTTAGCTAACTGACCTGTGCGAGTAAGTGGCTCATTTTCTTCATTTTCACGATAATCAACAATTGCACGAGCAATACGGCGCGCGTGTTTGTCTTCACCAAACTCACGGATAACCCAAGTGATGTCGTCCAGATCCGCTTCCACCAACCACTGTGACACCGGAATACCAGATGTCGGATCCATCCGCATATCCAATGGGCCATCTTTCATAAAGCTGAAACCACGCTCAGCATCATCCAGCTGAGGAGAAGAAACACCAAGATCGAGCAGGACGCCATCCACTTTACCTACCAGGCCATACTCCTCGGCATATTGTGCCATACCGGAGAATGGTCCGTGAATGATGGTAAAACGAGGATCGTCGATGTTGCCTGCTTCCGCGATAGCCTGCGGATCGCGGTCAATACTATAAAGTTTGCCGTTTTCGCCTAGCTTAGACAAAATCGTACGGCTGTGACCGCCTCGGCCAAATGTCCCATCAATGTAAATACCGTCTGGCTTAATAGCTAGCCCATCAATGGATTCATTTAATAACACGGAAATATGCTGGAAGGTTTCGGTCATAGCTTTCTCGTTGAATAATCTTGAAGCGGTTTTAAGGTCCTGTTGAGCACTTACGCTGATAAACTCAGCGAGTGAACAACATTCCCTAGTGTACTGATTTCCCACATCATCGCCACCACAAGTCTCGGGTTAGACGTGACTTAATACCAAGTTTATGGGTAATGACGTAGTCTGAGTCAATAAAATGCAAAAAACCCATCATTACTATGAAGTAATGATGGGTCTCGAATAGTTGGAGTCGACACATAAGCCGGGTTCTGTTCCGCTTGCGCGGCGGTAGCCATTCGTCTAGGCCAGCAATCACTCACTGGCTCAAGCAACCTACCCGCCTCCTTACGCGAGCAACGCAATGTGGAGGCCTATTTGGTCTTGCTCCGGGTGGAGTTTACCCTGCAACGAACTATTGCTAGTCGTCCGGTGCGCTCTTACCGCACCCTTTCACCCTTACCTGTGCACCACTATTCGAAAATAGGGGCCATCGGCGGTCTTCTCTCTGCTGCACTTGTCGTAGGCTTGCGCCCCCCAGGCGTTACCTGGCACCCTGCTCTATGGAGCCCGGACTTTCCTCCCCTTTGTCAGTCTCCCGAAGGACATCAACAAAGCAGCGACTACCCAGTCAACTCCGAGGGCGGATTGTATAGAGTTCTCGACCCAGAGTCTAGTGAGATCACACATATGATGAAAGGAATGCATCAATTGGTGCCTTTTTGCTCAAGTGACATTTTACATTGCGTCAAAACCTGCAAAAAACAAAGGGCTGATGAATATCATCAGCCCATAACATAGTTAACTACACAACAGTTCTGGTTGTTAGTCCAAGTTTTCTAAGCCCCACTTGTACAGTGCATTCTTTTTAAGATTATGAATTTCCGCCACCAGTGCCGCTGCTTTTTTAAGTGGCAACTCTTTAGTCAGTATTCCTAACGTTCGCAGAGCGTCATCCGGCAGTGCATCGTCTGCAGTCTCACGGTGTCCATGAACAAGCAACACCATTTCACCACGCTGTTGGTTATCGTCACTTTTCACCCAGTCGATAAGATCACCAAGAGGCATACCCTGAATAGTTTCAAAGGTTTTAGTGAGCTCACGCGCCAAAACGACTTCTCGTTCCGGACCAAGAACGTCTAACATATCTTTTAGAGAGTCCAAAATGCGGTGTGGGGATTCATAGAAGATACAGGTGCGCTCGACCGAGGCAATTTCTAAGAACTTATCTTTGCGCCCTTTGCTTTTCGGCGGTAAAAAGCCCTCGAAACTGAAGCGGTCAGATGGCAGGCCGGAAGCACTTAACGCAGTGATTACCGCACACGCACCAGGAAGAGGCACAACTCTTACGCCCGCTTGACGACATTTTGTTACCAAATGGTATCCTGGGTCACTGATTAACGGTGTACCAGCGTCTGAAACCAAAGCGATGGACTGACCTGAAAGTAGTTTTTCCACCAAAACCTGAGCTTTTTGCTGCTCGTTGTGGTCATGCAAGGCAAAGGTTTTGGTTTGAATATTGAAGTGCGACAGTAGCTTACCCGTATGTCGAGTATCCTCTGCGGCAATGATGTCTACATTCGACAGAACTTCGATAGCACGTTGGGTGATATCTGCCAAATTTCCGATTGGAGTCGGTACGATATAGAGAGTTGGCCCATCATTCGGCAAATTATTTTTATCTGTCATTTGTTTACCATCACTTCAACGATTAATATAAAGACAATTTTGTACAAAATTTTATAGAGAACTCACGGCAATGATTAACCATAAGAGACTCAGTGTACCACGCATACTTACTCCTGTTGCACTAGCAATTACACTCGCCGCCTGTTCTTCAGGCCCGAGACAACCAGATGTAGTCGATGTAACACTTGAGCCAACCCAGTCGGTACAGCAGTACATGATCCAGGCTGACAGCACGGAAGGCAGTATACAAAACGACTGGTTGATCATGGCAACTAAAGCCGCAATTCAAGCGAATCAGTTTGATCAGGCGAACCAGCTAATCACACGTCTTTCTCGCCAGCAACTGTCTGAAGTACAGCAGGCAGAGTGGCAACTCGCACGTGGAACCATTGAGCAAAAGCAAGGGAACTACTCGCAGTTACTCCAGGCACTCAACTTTAAATCATGGTGGCAACTGCCAAACGATCAGTGGAAAGATTATTATGCACTTCGTGCAGATGCCTACCAAAGCCTTAACCAGCCCTTTGAAGCCAATCGAGAACTGGTGTCATTAAGCCAGTATGCTTCTCCTGAAGAGCAAGATGAAATCTCCAGCCGTATCTGGATGAACTTTGGTAGCTACTCAGAATCTGAGCTAACGTCACTCACAACCAATCCAAACGAAGATATTCTGAATGGCTGGTTACAACTAGCCATTTACTCAAAAGCCCTTTCAGGTAACCTCTCTCAGTTAAGAAATACTTTAGAGAATTGGCTAGCGGAAAATCCATCGCACCCAGCCGCGGTTTACACGCCAACAGAGCTTCAAAACATTCTGTCTCTGGATTTTGTCAAACCAAATAATACCGCACTGCTGTTACCACTGACGGGACAGTTTGCCCCTCAAGGACAGTTGATTCGTGAAGGCTTTATGTTTGCGATGATGAATGATGAGTACCGGGAGCCGAGCGCAAGCGTAACCGTCATTGATACCAATGCCTACAGCGCTGAACAGATCAAACAGCGCCTTATCAGTGAAAATATTGACTTTGTTGTCGGGCCGCTGCAAAAAGAAAATGTTGAGCTGTTCCAGGCAGACATCGACGGAACCGCTAAAGGACCAACGATTCCGGCACTGGCACTGAACATTCCCGAGGTTATTCAGCCTGGTGGTAATATCTGCTACTTAACACTATCGCCAGAACAAGAAGTCGCGCAAGCGGCAAAATATCTGTTCAACCAGGGCTATAACTTCCCGCTGATCCTTGCTCCAAAAGACAATTTCGGTCAGCGTGTAGTAGAAGCATTTAATGAAGAGTGGCGTAAATACAGCACCAACAAAGTCGCAACCAGCTATTTTGGTGACAACCGCCAACTTCAGAAAGACATTAACGATGTATTCGGTCTTCAAGAAAGTAAGCAACGCATTGCCCAGATGCAATCATTAATGCAGATTAAACTGGAAGCACAACCGCGCAGCCGTCGTGATGTTGATGCCGTGTACATAGTGGCAAGAAGTACTGAACTCACTCTGATTAAGCCGTTCATCGAAGTGGCGATTAACCCTGACGCAAAAGCACCAAAACTGTTCTCTAACTCTCGCAGCAACAGCGGTGGTACAGCGTATGAAGATCTTACCGGCATCATATATAGTGATATCCCGCTACTGATTGATTCAGATCCGACAATTGCAGCAGAAATGAGTGAGCTTTGGGGTCAGCAGTCCAATATGGAGATCCGTCTGAAAGCGCTTGGGATGGACGCCTATCAATTAATTGGTGAGCTACCTCAGATGAAAGTGATTCCCGGACTTTCCATCCGTGGTCAGACTGGTACTCTAAGTATCGACGAAAACTGTGTGGTACAACGAGAGCTAAGCTGGGCAGAGCGTGGGGCTCTTTAGTAAACGCCAAATAGGAACTCAATATGAAACCCTGGCTAAGCAGTTTCTGCTGCGCCAGGGTTTGCGCTTTCTAGATCAAAATTTTCTGACAAAAGTCGGGGAAATTGACTTAATCTTTCAACAAGATGAAACTATCGTCTTCGTTGAAGTCAAATACCGTAAGAACGATCGTTATGGCTCAGCCGCAGAAATGGTCACTTACGCAAAAATGCGCAAATTGGTTAAAACTGCACAAATTTGGCTCAGCCGTCAAAAACACCTGGGACATACCATTGATTATCGGTTTGATGTCATCGCCATTCACGACAGTGGCAGAGATATCAACTGGATACAAAACGCAATATCTGAAGGATAAGCAATGCTAGACAGCATTAAAGACAGCTTTACAGAAAGTATTCAAATTCAAATTGCGGCAGCAGAAGCGCTGCCAGATGCCATTACTCATGCCGCCCAAGCTATGGTTTCGAGTTTACTCAATGGCAACAAAATACTCTGTTGTGGTAACGGTGGCAGTGCCTCTAATGCGCAACAGTTTGTTTCTTGCCTTTTAAACCGTTTTGAAACTGAGCGTCCTAGCCTGCCAGCGATGGCCCTCACTGCAGACAATACAACGTTAACCGCAGTAGCCAATGACTACCATTACCAGGAAATTTTTTCTAAACAGGTACGTGCGTTTGGCCAGCCGGGTGACATTCTTCTGGCACTTTCAACCAGCGGTAACAGTAAAAACATCATCAAAGCAATGGAAGCGGCGGTAACCCGTGATATGACGATCATCGCGCTGACAGGAAAAGATGGTGGTGAGATGGCCGGTTTACTGGGTGAAAATGATGTGGAAATTCGCATCCCTTCTCACCGAACGGCTCGCATTCATGAGGTTCACCTGCTGACTTTACACTGCTTATGTGATCTCATTGACCAGGTCCTTTTCCCTGCCCACGAAGAATAACGAAAATTAAGAGTAAGAACTAAACTGGGAGTAAAAAGTAAGATGCGTAGCCTTGTCATTTTATTTACTGTGCTGAATCTCAGTGGTTGTGCTGGCCTGTTTATCGCAGGTGCAGCTACCACAGCGACCATTGTCACAGACACACGTACTACCAAGCAGATATGGCAGGATAACAACATTGAGTTTGAAGTTGCCGCAATTGGTAATAAACAACCGTTCAAAGGAAATACTCGCGTATTTGCCAGTTCTTACAACGGTACGGTCGTTCTAATGGGTCAGGCCCCGACTCAGGCACTCATCAATGACCTTGGCAACAGAACCCGCCAATTACCCGGGGTCAAAGTCATTCATAACCAGATGAAGGCTAAAGAACCACTCAGCGTTACTCAAATCAGCAACGATAGTTGGATCACCACAAAAGTGAAGTCAGCACTGCTTACTGACGACCAGCTAAATGGTGTGAAAGTAAAAGTGATCACTGAAGACAGTGAGGTCTTTTTGTTTGGCTATGTAACAAGAGAGCAAGGTGAGCGCGCGACGGATATTGCCCGTCATGTAACTGGTGTGAAACAGGTCATTAAAGGCTTTCAATACGGTGACGTGGAATCAGTGAATTAAAAATACCGCTAAAGCGGAACCAATACATTGAATAAAAAAAGCAGCGTAAACGCTGCTTTTTTACTACTTAATTACTCTTAAGCTTGGTTTGCCTTTCGGACGAGGAGCTTCAGCCTCTTCCTCGGCAGGCTCAGAATTCGTATCCTGAGGTAAGTCATCACTCACAGTGGTAAACAGTGGTGCTTGCTCTTCTTCCACTGTTTCCTCTTCAATGTGATCGTAAGCCTCTTCCGGCTCAAACATGGTACCCGCACCATTTTCGCGCGCGTAAATAGCCTGAACCGCATACATAGGTACAATTACCGAGTGCGGACGTCCACTAAAGCGGGCATGGAAGGTAATCGCATCATTACCCAACTCGAGATTACCAACGGCACGAGGTGCAATATTCAAGATAATCTGACCATCCTGAATAAACTCAACAGGTACACGTACACCAGGCATGGTTGCATCAACAACCAAATGAGGAGTTAAGTCATTGTCTACCAGCCAGTCGTAAAATGCGCGAAGCATATACGGACGGCGAGCAGTCATTTTTGCAATATCCATAACGTCTCGACCGCTTAACGAACCAGACGCATTTCACGTTCAGCTTCAGTTAATGACGCAAGGAAAGAATCACGCTCGAATACACGGTTCATGTAAACCTTGATCTCTTTTGAACCCGGACCGATAAGCTCGATACCAAGTTGAGGCAAACGCCACAACAGTGGAGCTAGGTAACAATCGATCAGGCTGAATTCTTCACTCATGAAGTATTCGTATTCAGCAAAGATTGGTGCCAGAGTCAGAAGGTCGTTACGAAGTTTCGTACGTGCTTTTTCTGATTCTTCCACATTACCTTTAACGATTTTGTCAGCTAGTGAATACCAGTTGCGTTCGATACGGTACATCATCAGGCGGCTGTTACCACGAGCAACAGGGTAAACCGGCATTAGCGGTGGATGAGGAAAACGCTCGTCCAAGTACTCCATGATGATTTTTGAGTCGTAAAGCGCGAGCTCGCGATCAACAAGAGTTGGCACTGATTTATATGGGTTTAGCTCAATAAGCTCAGCAGGAAGGTTTGCTTCATCAACAAGCTCAACTTCAACACTTACACCTTTTTCAGCTAGTACAATGCGAACCTGATGGCTATATAAATCTGATGCACTTGAGAAAAGAGTCATTACAGAACGTTTGTTGGCAGCTACAGCCATGGAGCCCTCCAGTACACTTACAAATAAAAACAATGGAGGCTTAGCCTCCATTGTAGATTAATCAAAATTGGGAATTAGCACGATATTTTAGCACAATTAATGCACATCACGCCAATACTCTTTCTTCAGCAGCACAACAATGATAGTAAGGATAACTAGGAAGCCCATTACCCACCAACCAATTGAGTGACGCTCTAACTGCACCGGGTCACCAGAATAAACTAAGAAGTTAACCAGATCGCCTACCGCTTTGTCGTATTCGCCAGTGCTCAGCTCACCAGTACCGTCTGTTTCTGTACCAACAACAATTTGTACTTCTTCACCGTCAACATGCTTCGTACCGTAAACTGGCGTTGGAATACCTTGCAGCTCTTCGAGTACATGTGGCATACCAACACTCGGGAATACAATGTTGTTCACGCCAAACGGACGAGATGGATCCACGTAGAAAGAGCGTAAGTATGTGTATAACCAGTCAGCACCACGAACACGAGCAACCAGGGTCAAATCCGGTGGCGGAGCACCAAACCAGTTTGCCGCTTGCTTAGGTGGCATAGAGTTAACCATCAGATCACCGATTTTCGCCTCTGGGTTGAAAATCAGGTTCTCCTTCATCAGGTCTGCTGGTATTTCCAAATCTGTTGCGACACGCTCATAACGCTGGTATTGCGTTGAGTGACAGCCAAAACAGTAGTTCATGAATAGCTTCGCGCCGTTTTGCAGCGAAGCTTTATCCGTTAAGTCCACGTGCGCTTTATCTAGAGGCACGCTGGCACCCGCTGCCATCGCTAGAGATGGCAACATAGCAAATAGAATTACAATCCACTTCTTCATTTGAATGTCACCCTCTCTGGTAATGGTTTGGTTGCTTCATTTTTGCTGTAGAAGAACAGCAGTACAAAGAACATGAAGTAACACAAGCTAAAGATCTGAGATAGTAGTGTGTACAGCGGCGTTGCCGGCAGTGCACCTAAAATACCAAGAGCAATAAAGGCGATAGTGAACTGAATAATATTCAGCAGGTGGATCTTGCTACGGTAACGGTACGAACGTACTTTACAGCGATCCAACCACGGAAGAACGAACAGTACTGCAATAGACGCGCCCATCAGGATAACACCCAATAGCTTGTCAGGAACCGCACGCAAGATTGCGTAGAACGGCGTGAAGTACCATACAGGAGCAATGTGCTCAGGTGTCTTCAGAGGGTTTGCTGCTTCAAAGTTAGGCGGCTCAAGGAAGTATCCACCCATTTCCGGGTTAAAGAACAGCACATAACAGAATAAGAACAAGAAGCCGGCAACACCAACCAAATCCTTAACCGTGCCATACGGATGGAAAGGAATAGAGTCAATGATGTCGTATTTCTTAGAGTAGTAATCGTGGAACTTGAACTGTGTCTGGTAATCGTCGCCCATCGTGCCTTTTGGCAGTTTAGTTTCGATACCGTCAGGGTTGTTCGAGCCTACTTCATGCAGTGCCAACACGTGAAGAACTACCAGAAGAAGTAGTACGATTGGTAGTGCAATAACGTGAAGTGCGAAGAAACGGTTCAGCGTTGCACCAGAGATGATGTAGTCACCACGGATCCAAAGCGTTAAATCATCACCGATAACTGGAATCGCACCAAACAGTGAAATGATTACCTGTGCACCCCAGTATGACATCTGCCCCCATGGTAGTAAGTAACCCATGAAAGCTTCCGCCATCAGAACCAGGAAGATCAACATACCGAAGATCCACAGTAGTTCACGAGGTTTCTGGTAAGAGCCGTAGATAAGACCACGGAACATGTGCAGGTAGACAACAACAAAGAATGCTGAAGCGCCGGTAGAGTGCATGTAACGCAACAACCAGCCGTACTCAACATCACGCATGATGTATTCAACAGACGCAAACGCACCTTCACCAGAAGGAACGTAGTTCATCGTTAGCCAAATACCGGTAAGGATTTGGTTAACCAGAACCAACATAGCCAGAGAACCAAAAAGGTACCAAAAGTTGAAGTTCTTCGGCATCGGGTATTCAGACAAATGCTTCTTGTAAGCATTCATGGCTGGAATACGTTTTTCTACCCAGTCTAACAGTGCTTGCATTATGCATCCCCCTCATCAATACCGATAACGAGTTTCGTGTCACTTAGGTACATATGCTTAGGAATAACAAGGTTCAACGGTGCAGGAACACCCTGGAACACTCGACCAGCCATATCAAATTTAGAACCGTGACAAGGACAGAAGAAGCCAGACTTAACGCCCTGAACTTGCTCTGAGAAAGAGTCCGGTAGATAGGTAGGTGAACAGCCTAAGTGTGTACAGAAGCCAACAGCTACAAAAAACTCAGGTTTGATCGAGCGGTACTCGTTCTGAGCGTATGCTGGCTGCTGTTCCATTTCAGATTGAGGATCACGAAGCTTATCATTGATAGTCTTCAGGTTATCCATCACTTCCTGAGTGCGGCGTACAATCCATACAGGCTTGCCCTGCCACTCAACACGAACCATCTGGCCCGGTTCAATTTTACTGATATCCACTTCCACCGGTGCACCCGCAGCTTTTGCTTTGGCACTCGGATTCCATGATTTTATAAAAGGAACGGCGACGGCAGCTGCCCCTAAACCACCAACAACTGCCGTTGTAGCGGTTAGAAAACGCCTGCGACCGTTATTTAAAGGCGCGTTGCTCATCCAAACATTCTCCCATTTGCTCCCTTGGATAGTTATTATTCCGCTTATAAGAGCATGGCTAACACATAATGAATTTTGTTCTAGTAATGGGGGGAAATGATAAAGAAAACCCTACTTTTTGACAAGATAAAGCTACCTTTTTGTAACATCCGTGAGGCAAATCGCCCGTGTCGTCACAAAAGCGGCAAATTTATAAATGTTTGATGTGATTTGTAACAAGAAAGCAGAAGCATGAGGCCTGACAAAACACGCTACGTGCCTTTTATATCAGATGTTTTCAGCAAATTATGCAGGAAAGTAATTTATAAGAAATGAGAATTCGGTGACTTCCATAATAAAAATTATGTAGCACACAAATTAAGGGAAAAATGAATGATGATTAAGAGAAAATATGCCCGGATATCCCGAAACTTAGAAAAAGAATAATATCGAGACAGAGTGCTGTTTTTTACGGTCGAATAAAAACAAAAAGCCCGGCATATAGCCAGGCTTTTGGTGCACAGTTTCCAGAATAACTCTGGAAAGCATAATTTCCGATAATTGGAAATTAACGCTTAGAGAACTGTGGACGACGACGTGCTTTACGTAGACCAACTTTCTTACGTTCAACGCAACGAGCGTCACGAGTAACGTAACCAGCTGCACGTAGAGCAGGACGTAGAGACTCATCGTATTCCATAAGCGCGCGAGTGATACCGTGACGGATAGCACCAGCTTGACCAGAAATACCGCCGCCTTTAACTGTTACGTAAAGGTCTAGCTTCTCAGTTAGTTCAACTAGCTCTAGAGGTTGCTTAACAACCATGCGAGAAGTTGGACGACCGAAGTATTCATCAAGGCTACGCTTGTTTACTACAATGTTGCCGCTGCCTGGTTTAATAAAAACACGTGCAGCTGAGCTTTTGCGACGGCCAGTGCCGTAGTATTGATTCTCTGCCATTTTCGAAATCCCCAATTAGATGTCTAGTACTTGTGGTTGTTGAGCAACATGGTTGTGCTCAGCGCCTGCGTAAACTTTAAGCTTACGGTACATAGCACGGCCTAGAGGACCACGTGGAAGCATGCCTTTAACTGCAAGCTCAAGAGCCATCTCAGGTTTACGATCGATCAACTTTTCAAAAGTGATAGATTTTAGACCACCTGGGAATTCAGAGTGACGGTAGTACACTTTGTTCTTAGCTTTGTTACCAGTTACAGCAACTTTCTCAGCGTTGATAACGATGATGTAATCACCAGTGTCAACGTGAGGAGTGTATTCAGCTTTATGTTTGCCACGTAGGCGAGATGCAATTTCACTTGCTAGACGGCCAAGAGTTTTACCTTCAGCGTCTACAACGTACCAGTCGCGTTTTACAGTTTCTGGTTTAGCAACGAAAGTTTTCATGCTAATAATAACCCGTTAATTAAAATTTAAACTTTAAGGAACACCCTCTTGGTGCTCCCACACTGTCTAAGAGCCCAGTCATCACCCCTTCGAGTCGTTGGTACTCTCGACCTTCTTTAGTCGAAATAACTTCGATAATCCGGTCTGCAGTAACGGTGGGTCGCAGGATTATAGAGAAGAGCGAAGAAAAAATCACCTTTTTTTGCGCCAAATCACTAATTTTTTCTTCACTTTTTTATGAACCGGACAGATTTAAGCTAAATGCTCTCTGGCAAGGTACTCATGGCTCTGCATTTCAGTCAAACGGGATAAACAGCGTTTAAACTCAAACTCCAGTTGCCCCTCGGTATATAAGCTATCCATAGGCACTTCCGCCGAAATAATCAGCTTCACATGACGCTCGTAAAACTCATCCACCAACGCAATAAACCGTCTGGCAGCATCATCAATTTTGCCACTCATCTGCTGGACGTCGGCCAGTAATACTGTGTGGTAAAACCGCGAAATTTCAATGTAGTCATTCTGGCTTCGCATGGTCTGGCATAACTGTGCAAAAGAAGCGTGCAAAACACCGTCACTGGCTTCAATCACGTCAATATTGCGATGGTTAATTTCAATCTGGTGAGCGACACTCTTTCGCTCTCCGGTTAACTGTTGGTAGTACTTATTAAGATTTACCGTTGCCTGCTCATCAAGCGGATGGTGGTAGATCTCAGCCTGCTCAAGTGTTCGCAAGCGGTAGTCTACCCCGCTATCCACATTAAGAACCTCACAGCGTTCCAGAATCATATCAATCGCAGGCAGGAAGCGGGCTCTCTGTAAACCGTTGCGGTATAAGTTCTGAGGTTCAATATTTGAGGTAGCAACCAGTACCATCTGGCGTTTGAACATTTCTTGTAATAGCGTGGCAAGAATCATTGCATCTGTAATGTCAGAAACAAAAAATTCATCAAAGCACACCACGTCTGATTCTTTTTTAAACTGATCAGCGACTTTCGACAGCGGGTTTTCCACATCCCCTAACCGCTTTAACTCATCATGAACCCGATACATAAAGCGATGAAAGTGTACGCGCATCTTTCGCTCTGTTGGCAATGCATCAAAGAATGCATCCATTAAGTAAGTCTTGCCGCGCCCTACTCCGCCCCAAAAGTACAGGCCTTTTGGCGGCTGAGGTATTTGCGTTTTTTTACCCATGAGTTTCTGCCATTTAGAAAGCTCAGGCGCTGGCGCAGACTGAAATGCAACAATAGCATGGTAAAGCTTATCCAACGCAGCGACCGCTTTATGTTGTGCTTCGTCTCGCTGAAATCCATTTTCTGCTATATCATTTTGATATCGTTCTAGTGGTGTCATCGCATTAAGTCGTATTAGAGGTACACGGAGATTGTCACCTCGGGGGCAATGTCAGAATAGAGTAAATTAGTTCGATGTCCCCGAAGACATACTTCTATTTTTCTTTATTGGCTCTTGAAGCCATAGTACCATGGACTGGCACCTCGTGTAACTAAGTAGTAAAAGACTTGTTAAAACAAATATAAGGAGCAGTTATGCCTTGGATTCATGCCATTGTGGGTTTGCTGGTCGGTACAATCATAGGCGTAGTCGTTAGTCGACTCACCATCCCTGGATACAAAAAACAAAAGTCTGTACAGAAAGAACTTGAATCAGCTAAGTTTGAACTCGAGCAACAACGTCAGGAACTCGTTGACCACTTTGCCCAATCAGCAGAAATGCTGGATACCTTAGGTAAAGATTACACCAAGCTGTATCAGCATTTCGCAAAGACATCTTCAGAACTCTTGCCTAACCTTCCAGAGCAAGACAACCCGTTTGATATGAAAACGGCGATGACTGCAGAGCAGATAAGCGAAGACCAGCCTGATTTGGGTGAACAGCCGAAAGACTACGCCAGCGGAGCTACGGGCCTGTTAAAGGATCAAGAGAAAGAAATCATCAACGCTCCTGAAGCAATAACTGCAAAAGCATCATAACTCCTTTCTTCTTCTACATCAGGTCGATACAGCATTTATTTTGTATCGGCCTCCTTGAACTTTTCTTTCCCGCCCCCCTCTAACTTAATTGTGAACTGCTACCCCTTTTGATTATCCCGGCTAATCCCTATATCAATAGTAGTTGCTTATCTTTCGAACAAAAATTAACCGAGAAAGGTAAACAGCCCCTGGATAGTTAGGATATTTCTTTTTGGCAGACACGTTTAAAGAGGAGTTCTTGGATGAAAAAATCACTGCTTGCACTAACCGTTCTTTCTTTGAGTTTGAGTTCAGTTCTGACGCCGATACAGGCTACAGCTGCATTGCCGCTCAGCATGGATGGTCAGCAATTACCTAGCCTGGCACCGATGCTGGAAAAAGTAACCCCAGCGGTTGTCAGCATCGCGGTAGAAGGTAAACAAGTGCAAACCAACCGTATTCCTGAGCAATTTCAATTTTTCTTTGGCCCTGATTTCCCTATGGAACAAACGCGCGAGCGTCCGTTCCGTGGTTTAGGATCAGGTGTCATTATTGATGCGAGCAAAGGTCATATCGTAACGAACTATCACGTAATAAAAGGGGCGGATGAGATTCGGGTACGTTTATATGACGGGCGAGAGTATGACGCAAAGTTAGTCGGCGGTGATGAGATGGCTGATGTCGCGCTGCTGAAACTGGAAAAAGCGAAAAACCTGACTCAAATTAACATTGCCGATTCGGACAAACTGCGTGTCGGTGACTTTACTGTGGCCATCGGTAACCCATTCGGTCTGGGTCAAACCGTCACTTCCGGTATCGTTTCTGCGTTAGGCCGAAGCGGTTTGAATGTAGAAAACTTTGAAAACTTCATTCAGACCGATGCTGCGATCAACAGCGGTAACTCAGGCGGCGCACTGGTCAACCTGAATGGCGAGCTGATAGGTATCAACACCGCAATTCTGGGACCAAATGGCGGCAACGTCGGGATTGGCTTTGCCATTCCTTCTAACATGATGAAAAATCTTACCTCACAGATCTTAGAGTTTGGTGAGGTGAAACGCGGCATGCTGGGCGTTCAGGGTGGCGAGGTCACGTCTGAACTGGCAGAAGCTCTTGGTTATGAATCCAGCAAAGGTGCGTTTATCGGTCAGGTCGTTCCGGACAGTGCTGCAGATAAAGCAGGCCTGAAAGCAGGTGACATCATTGTTTCGGTGAACGGTAAATCAATTGATACCTTCTCTGAGTTACGAGCCAAAGTAGCAACATTAGGCGCAGGTAAAAAAGTGACCTTAGGCGTTGTGCGTGACGGTAAAGATAAGACCTTCGATGTGACACTTGGTGAGTCGACTAACATCAAAGCGAAAGCCGAGACGCTGCACGATGGGCTAAAAGGTGCCGAGCTGAGTAACACAACGCCGAGTGATGAAGTACAAGGTGTGAAAGTAACCAGTGTTGCTGAAAATTCAGCGGCCGCGCAATACCAGCTAAAGGAAGGTGACATCATTATCGGCGTCAACCGCCAACGAGTGAAAAACCTTGCCGAACTGCGCGCAATCGTAGAGAAGCACAAAGGCGTTCTGGCACTGAACATACAACGCGGTGAACGTACTATTTACCTTGTGATTCGTTAATTCTACTGGTTCGCTGATGAACCGGTAAACGAGCTCCGTACAGACGACATTCGGTGATAGAGCTCGAAGAGTTCAGCAGTTAATCAATCTGGTAATCAAAAGGGCAGCATGATCACATCCTGCCCTTTTGTTATTTATCAATGTAATGCTATTCTTCACCTTTCTATGCCATTTTGGCGTTCATGCATGGAGAGGATATGCTTAGCTTTCTATTACGTTCTATCTTTTTAGGCTTAGCGACCGCCGCCGTTGTTTTACTGGCCGTTCCATCACTACGTCATAACGTGATTCCAGCAGCACTTGATCCGCAACCAAGCAACATCGCTTCTCTTGAGATCTCATTTAATCAGGCCGTACGAAAAGCCGCGCCTGCCGTGGTGAATATTTACAGCCGTAAATATGTAGAAAATGATCGCAGCAAGCTATCAACACAAGGTCTTGGTTCCGGAGTGATTGTGAGCGAAAAAGGCTACATCATTACCAATTACCATGTTGTCGCGCAAGCCGATCAAATTGTGGTAGCACTGCAAGATGGCAGAGCAGCAGCAGCTCAGCTTGTCGGTACAGATAAGCGCACCGATATCGCTGTATTACGTGTAGATGGCTCTAATCTGCCTGTGATACCGCTCAACTCAGAATACAAGCCCCAGGTTGGTGATGTCGTACTCGCCATCGGTAATCCGTACAACCTAGGACAAACCACCACCTTTGGCATTATCTCGGCAACCGGACGCTCTTCTATCAGTGATGGCCGCCAGGCCTTTATTCAAACCGATGCGGCGATTAACGAAGGTAACTCAGGTGGCGCACTCGTGAATACCCAAGGTGAACTCGTCGGCATTAACACCGCCTCTTTTCAACAGGCAACCGATTTAGAAACCTACGGAATTTCCTTTGCAATACCAGCTCCGCTGGCAAGTAAAATCATGCAAAAGATCATCGCTGACGGCCGTGTAATTCGTGGCTATATCGGCATCGATGGTCAGGATATCAATGCAGTGACTGCCCGCTTACTCGGTAATGAGCACATCGGCGGTATCGTAGTGCTTGGCATCGATCCAAATGGTCCGGCAAGTGCGGCGGGCTTTGAAAAGCAAGACGTTATTATTAGTATTGATGGCAATAAAGTTCAGGGTAGACAAAGCGTCATGGACCTTGTCACCGATTTGCGCCCAGGTACGACAGTCGACGTCGGCATCATCCGTAAAGGTAAGAAGATAACTCTCAAAGTGACCATCGCCGAAGACAAACAAGAGACATAAAAAAATCCCAGCCTAGGCTGGGATTTTTATTTCTATTCGCTTTCGCCTGGCTCATCCGTAGCGCCGGGCTCACCGAGCTCCACTTCAATTCCCGTTACTCGCTGTAATCCTCTTGGCAGCAGACTGCCTCGACGACCACGCTCTCCTCGGAAGTTATCCAAGTCCGTCGGCTTCAGGCCCAGCTTGCGCTTACCCGCATAAAGCGTCAGAGATGCGCCCTGCGGCAGAGCCATCAAGTGTGACAATACTTCTTCACGCTCTTTCGCCTTGGCAGCCGGAATGTTGATGATCTTGTTACCCTTACCTTTGGCTAATTGCGGCAGGTCTTTAATCGGGAACAGCAACATACGTCCCTGGTTCGTGATCGCCAGGATTTCATCAGAGTCTAAATCCTCAATCTCTTTAGGCGTCATTACTTCAGAGTTAACTGGCAAGGTAACCAGTGCTTTACCACTGCGGTTCTTCGACAGCAAATCAGAGCCTTTACATACGAAGCCGTAACCCGCATCAGAACCAACCAGCCAAAGCTGATCTTCTTCACTCATGATCACCTGACGAATACTGCTGTTAGCAGTGATGTTAAGACGACCTGTGATCGGTTCACCCTGACTACGTGCAGATGGTAAGGAGTGCGACTCAAGTGAGTAGCTGCGGCCATCACTGCCAAGGAAGACCGCTGGCTGATTACTCTTACCACGTGCATGCGCCAAGTATTTATCACCAGACTTGTAGTTCAGGCCTTCGGCATCAACGTCATGGCCCTTAGCATGGCGGACCCAGCCTTTTTCAGACAGTACAACGGTAATTGGTTCACTCGGAACTAAATCACGCTCAGTCAGTGCTTTTGCTTCTGCGCGCTCAACCAGTGGTGAACGGCGATCGTCGCCGTATTTCTCAGCGTCTGCTTTGACCTCTTTCTTCAGCAGCGTGTTCAGACGACGTTCAGAGCCTAGCAGCTGTTCCAACTTCTCGCGCTCTTTCTCCAGCTCTTCCTGCTCACCACGGATCTTCATCTCTTCCAGCTTGGCAAGATGACGAAGTTTGGTGTCCAGAATTGCGTCGGCCTGAATATCCGTAATACCGAAACGTTCCATCAGCACTGCTTTAGGATCGTCTTCAGTACGGATGATCTCAATCACTTCATCCAGGTTCAGGTAAGCAACCAACAAACCTTCTAAGATGTGCAGACGAGCCATCACTTTATCTAAGCGATACTGTAGACGACGGCGAACTGTCGTGCGGCGGAACTCAATCCACTCAGACAATATCTGAACCAGACCTTTGACCTGAGGACGGTTATCCAGACCAATCATGTTCAGGTTAACGCGGTAACTGCGCTCAAGATCGGTGGATGCAAACAAATGGTTCATCAACAGATCGCAATCAATGCGGTTAGAGCGAGGCACAATAACGATACGCGTCGGGTTCTCATGATCCGATTCGTCACGAAGATCCTCAACCATTGGCAGCTTCTTCGCACGCATCTGGTTTGCGATCTGCTCAAGCAGCTTCGAACCGGATACCTGATGAGGAATCGACGTGATGACGATATCCGAACCTTCTTTGTGCCATACCGCGCGCATCTTGATACTGCCGCGTCCGTTACGGTAAATCTTCTCGATTTCTGCCTGAGGTGAAATAATCTCCGCTTCAGTCGGGTAATCCGGACCTTTCACAAACTGCATCACATCAGGCAGCTCTGCTTTAGGGTTGTCGATCAGATGAATTGTGGCATCAGCAACTTCACGCACGTTATGCGGAGGAATATCGGTTGCCATACCAACCGCGATACCCGTTACGCCATTAAGCAGGATATGCGGCAGACGTGCTGGCAACATTTGCGGCTCTTTCATTGTGCCGTCAAAGTTTGGCTGCCATTCAACCGTCCCCTGACCTAACTCACCGAGTAGTACTTCAGCAAATTTAGACAGTTTCGCTTCGGTATAACGCATCGCCGCGAAAGATTTCGGATCATCCGGTGCACCCCAGTTACCCTGACCGTCAACCAGTGGGTAACGGTAAGAGAATGGCTGCGCCATCAATACCATCGCTTCGTAACACGCGGAATCACCGTGCGGATGGTATTTACCCAACACGTCACCAACGGTACGTGCTGATTTTTTGTATTTTGCTGATGCCGACAGACCAAGCTCTGACATCGCGTAAATGATACGTCGCTGAACCGGCTTTAAACCATCGCCAATGTATGGCAATGCGCGGTCCATAATTACGTACATTGAGTAATTCAGATAAGCGTCTTCAGTGAACTTGCGCATTGGCAACTGTTCAACGCCATCATAAGTAATTTCTGTAGACATTCGTTAAACCTCTGCCATGTCGCCGTTGTTTTGTAGCCACGAACGACGGTCATCTGCACGTTTTTTGCCAAGCAGCATATCCATCATTTCCATGGTCGCCGCAGAGTCATCGATGGTTAGTTGCACCAGACGACGTGTATTCGGATCCATGGTGGTCTCACGCAGCTGCAGCGGGTTCATCTCACCCAGACCTTTAAATCGCTGTACGTTGATTTTGGCTTTCTTCTTCGACAGACGCTCCAGAACACCATCTTTCTCATCGTCATCAAGTGCGTAATAAACTTCCTTACCACAGTCGATTCGGTACAGCGGCGGCATAGCAACGTAGATATGACCTGCTTCCACTAGAGCACGGAAGTGGCGGGTAAACAGAGCACACAACAGGGTTGCGATATGAAGACCATCCGAGTCCGCATCGGCAAGAATACAGATTTTGCCGTAACGAAGACTTTCGAGGTTGTCACTGTCAGGATCAATACCTAAGGCAACAGAAATATCATGCACTTCTTGAGACGCTAACACCTGATCAGCAGAAACTTCCCAGGTATTCAGAATCTTACCTCGAAGCGGCATTACAGCCTGAAATTCACGGTCACGTGCTTGCTTAGCAGAACCGCCCGCCGAGTCACCCTCGACAAAGAAGATTTCAGTACGGTTTAAATCCTGTACCGAACAGTCGGTCAGTTTACCTGGTAATGCTGGCCCTGAAGCGACTTTCTTACGTACGACTTTTTTACTCGCACGCATGCGGCGGTGTGCGTTAGCAATACAAACTTCTGCCAATTGCTCTGCTAGTTGCGGTTTTTCATTCAACCACAGACTGAAAGCATCTTTAACCACACCAGAGACAAACGCTGCGGTCTGGCGGGATGAAAGACGTTCTTTGGTCTGACCGGCGAATTGTGGATCCTGGATTTTCACCGACAGAACGTATGAACAACGGTCAAAGACATCATCGCCTGTCAGTTTCACACCACGCGGAAGCAAGTTACGGAACTCACAGAACTCACGCATGGCATCTAACAGCCCCTGGCGCAGACCGTTTACATGTGTACCACCCTGAGCAGTAGGGATAAGGTTAACGTAACTTTCGGTGATCATCTCACCGCCTTCTGGCTGCCAGATCACCGCCCAGTTCGCGGCTTCAGTTTCCGCTGAGAACTCACCGGTAAATGGTTCTTCCGGTAAAACGGTATAACCTTTAACCCCTTCTGCAAGATAGTCTTTTAAACCATCTTCATAGAACCATCTGTAGTCTTTGTTGTTAACTTTATCTGTGAAAGTAATTTCCAGGCCCGGACAAAGTACCGCCTTAGCGCGCAGGTTGTTGACCAGACGAGTCACAGAGAAATTGGCAGAGTCAAAGTACTTCGCATCCGGCCAGAAGTGCACGCTGGTGCCTCGGTTACGACGACCACATGTTCCCGTCACCGTCAGATCAGAGACTTTATCACCATGTTCAAACGCAATGTCGTATACCTGACCATCCCGGCGTACGGTGACTTCTACACGCTTAGAAAGCGCGTTCACAACCGAAATACCTACACCGTGAAGACCACCGGAGAACTGGTAGTTTTTATTGGAGAATTTACCACCAGCATGAAGCTTACATAAAATCAGCTCAACGCCGGATACTTTCTCTTCCGGGTGGATGTCTACAGGCATACCCCGACCATCATCGATCACTTCCAGTGATTGGTCAGCATGCAGGATAACCTGTACTTTAGTGGCATGTCCGGCCAGCGCTTCATCGACACTGTTGTCGATAACCTCTTGACCCAAATGGTTCGGGCGCGCTGTATCCGTATACATCCCTGGGCGGCGACGCACTGGCTCTAGGCCATTCAGTACTTCAATAGCCCCAGCATTATATTGTTCAGTCATAATACGGAATCGTTCTCAATGTTTACTTGTTTCCTGCGCGACTCATTAAATTGTGCGAAAACAGGAAACGAAAAAGCTACCTTGTTTGTATCTTTAATTATTTGTAAATCTGATACATAACAAAGCAGCCAGAGTCCATGACTCTTAAAATAGTTTGGAAAGCATAGTCGGAAAGCAAACCGACGATGTCAAGAAACGCTTGGATATATCAATAAAAACTATGAGCGTATTCCAAACGTTTGTTCGAATTACAAATTACAGTTCAAGAAATTTAATAATCTCTGCAGGATAACGCTCAAAGCCTACAAAACTATGATCACCACCTTGTTCGACCGTTTGCTTAGCCTCTACAAACTTATCGACCGCCTGACGGAAATCTAAAACCTCGTCGTCGGTTTGTTGCAGAAGCCAAAACGACTCTGGTGATGTGATGCTTTGTACATCAAGCGCTTTTAGCTCGTCAATATGGCGAGCTTCAAGTGTATAAGTTTCATCCGTGTATGGATTGGTTTGCTCACCTAAATAGTCGACTAACAACTCGTAGGGTTTTACCGCCGGATTAACAAGCACAGCTTTAAACCCGAACTTACTATTCAGCCAGGTTGACATAAAGCCACCTAGAGAACTTCCTACTAACCCAATTCTATATTCGTCTTTGTGCTGCTCAATAATATCCAGCAGCATTTGCGCAGCTTGCTGCGGAAAACACGGTAACTGAGGCACAATCACTTTAATGTCCGGACGATACTGCTGGCAATAATCTCTCATCAGACTAGCTTTCATTGAAAGCGGAGAGCTGTTAAAGCCGTGGATATATAATAAAAGTGAAGGTTTACTCATTGATGTCTCACACAAAAAAGCGAGCCCGAACTTTGAGCCCGGGCACGATTAGTATCCGCTGGAAGAGAAGTCTGGCTGGAATTGCCCTTCTGGCAATCGATTGACCAACGTCGTAATGTCACCGCTTGGATGCAACTCTAACTCGCGCCAGCCGGGTGATGTAGTATCCAGCGCAAAATCGTCAGAGTTCGGCTTGAACTGTACACAAGTTGAGGGGGTTGCCATCACTCGAATGCCATTATGAAGCACATTCATATCCTGATGAACATGACCGCAGACCACCCCTTTCACGGTGTCAAAACGTTCAACAACCTGCCAGAAAGCATCTGCATCTTTCAGTGTATGCTGGTCAAGCCATGCGCTCCCCACCAAAAGTGGATGGTGATGCAATAACACCAGCGTATAACGCTCCGGAAACTCAGTAAGTTTTTCTTCCAGCAGAGCAAGTTGTTGATCGCTTAAGCGTCCGTGAGGAACGCCTACAACTTGTGAGTCGAGCATAATCACTTGCCACTTGTCACCAAGCAGCACATGTTCAGTTGCCTTAATCTGCTCGGATGGAAGCACACTGCCCATGTTCGGTTTGTAGTCGTGGTTGCCCGGTAGCCAGAAACAATCTTTTTCAAGGGCGCTAATGCCCGCAGCGAATCGTTGATAGGATTCAGCACTGTGATCCTGTGAAATATCCCCGGTCGCTAAAATATAATCAAACCCCACTTTGCGGCGTAAAACTTCTTCAACCACAGCAGAAAAGCTGTCGGCTGTTTTTACGCTCAGCAAACTTCCCTCATCTGCGGCAAACAAATGAGTATCCGTGATTTGTAATAGTTTGATGCTGTCACTAGATGTTTGCAAAATGAAAACCTGATTCGTCCACTATATCGTTATTTGTTATCTTCCTTTAGTGGCGAGACGAGTGGTTATTGAAGGCTAGTGGTGTTCTACTGATGCCACTTCTTAAACAAAACGTCAGCCATTCACCAAGGAATGTGTTGAGTTGATGCTTTTCATCTTTCTGCATCAGCTTGTCGTTGGGATAATCATATTTAGCTTTGATACGGGAGAAGTCTCCGCTTGAGCATACTTCAGCTACCCTCGCATCGTGATAGAGCCTGACAGACATTGTCGGTAAAGGAAACACTGGTGTTTCATCACTCTGACATATCTCAACAACTGTGGTGTATTTTGTGACTTCATTCACGGTCAGCTGGTAAACCATATTCGCCGCCTGATAGCAACGAACGTCACCGACCTCGGCAGATGCAGGCAGCAAGGCATTTAACTTAGCGTAATTGGTCTCATAAGTTCTCATCAGACCCGCTAAATCGACATGATATCGCTGTTTTGCAGCTATCTGCGCCATTAGTTACTCTCCACCGTTTGGGGGTATCCCCACTTTGATTTCAACTCCAGATGGTTTAATTGCAACCACTGTACTGCAATAATTGAAGCAGCATTTTCAAGTTTTCCGTCTTTCACCCATTGATAGGCTTCCTCACGACTGATCACATGCACCCGGATATCTTCATCTTCATAGTCTAAACCATGAATGCCATCAGCTTTAGAGGCATCAACTTCTCCGACAAAAACATCCAACTTTTCTGAACACCCGCCTGAAGACGGGTAATAAGATGTCATTGGAATGATACGTCCAACTTCAAGCCCCGCCTCTTCCTGAGCCTCTCGGCGGACAACCTCTTCCACAGACTCATCCCGATCAATCATGCCTGCAACAATTTCAAACTGCCAAGGGTGGTCATGCTCCAAAGCGCCAACACGGATCTGTTCAATGATCACTACCTGATCCGTTTTAGGATCATAAGGCAGCATTGCTGCAGCGTGCCCACGCTCGAACATCTCCCTTTCGACGATCCCACTCCAGCCACCAGCAAACAGCCGATGTTTGAAACGATACTTCACCATTTTAAAGAAGCCATGGAACAGCGTCTCTTTCGAAACAATTTCCACATCTTGTGAAGTAAACTCATCTTGTTGCTTATTACACTGTTGCATTCAGCACCTCCCTGAGTGAATCTTGTAGTGTACTCATTGTTATTCGCTTGCTCAAAGGACTTGGCTCAACTTTTTGTATAATAGTTACAAATAATTTTAAGTGTCACTCAAATTATTTATTGCACAAGTGGATAATTACATGTAAAAAAGTGCAAAGTTTCGAGTAAATATCGTGCAAACTAAGTTAAACTACTGAGAATTAACCAATCTATGGAACGCGGGAATAGAAAATGAAAAAATTGCTTCCACTATTTATTAGTGCAGCGCTAGGTAGCATAAGTGCATCAGCTTATGCGGACTCTTTGGCTCAAATCTATGACTTAGCAAAACAGAACGATCCCCAATTGCTTAGTGTAGCAGCACAACGAGATCAGGCTTTTGAAGCCATCACATCTAGTCGCAGTGCTCTTTTACCACAAATCAATTTAACTGCTGGTTACGACTTAGTCCGCGGTGATTATAACTCTCCAAATACAACAAGTTATGACAAAAACGATCTAACTGCTGGCATCAACTTTACTCAAGAACTGTACAACCGCGCTTCATGGATAACGTTAGACACTGCTGAGAAAACAGCCCGTCAGGCAGATGCGACTTATGCAGCAACTCAGCAAGGATTGATCCTTCGAGTGTCACAAGCTTACTTTGAAGTACTGCGCGCCCAGGATAATCTGGTTTTTGTCCGTGCAGAAAAAGCCGCCGTTGGCCGTCAGCTTGAGCAAACTAAGCAGCGCTTTGAAGTTGGTCTTTCAGCCATCACTGACGTTCACGACGCGCAAGCTCAGTACGATGCGGTACTGGCAGATGAAGTATTAGCCGAAAATGATCTGATCAACAGCTACGAATCATTGCGTGAAATCACTGGCCAGGAGCACAAAAACTTGAATGTGCTTGATACCGCTCGCTTCTCTGCAAGCGGCTCAAACAGCCCAGCTGAAATGCTGATCGAAGAGGCGAAAGAGAAAAACCTGAGCCTACTGTCATCTCGTATTTCTCAGGATATTGCTCGTGACAACATTTCACTGGCAAGTTCAGGCCACTTACCGACTTTGACTTTAGACGGTGGCTACAATTACGCTGACCGTTCTCAAAGTACAAGTGATTACGATCTTGATGCGCTGAATGTGGGTATTAACCTGGCACTTCCTCTGTACTCAGGTGGTCGTGTAACTTCGCTAACCAAACAAGCAGAGTACGCGTATGTTGCAGCAAGCGAGAATCTTGAAGCGGAGTACCGTAGTGTAGTCAAAGAGGTTCGTGCACAGAATAACAACATCAACGCATCGATCGGTGCTTTACGTGCTTACGAGCAATCGGTGGTTTCTGCGCGCTCTGCTTTAGAAGCAACTGAAGCGGGTTTTGACGTTGGTACACGTACGATTGTTGACGTTCTGGACGCAACCCGTCGTTTGTACGATGCAAACCGAAACCTGTCTAACGCGCGTTATGATTACATCCTAAGTCGTCTGCAGCTACGTCAGGCAGTAGGCACTCTAAACGAGCAAGACATCTTAAGCATCGATGCTGGCTTAAAACCATCGATGTAACTCTAGATGAACATTAATACCACTCTACATAAGTATTTGATCTTTCTTGCTGATTAAAATCGCTAATAGCGGCGTTATAGATTTTGCAATTAGAATAACTAGTTACTGCAATCTATGCCTTGCTCTAAGCGACTTTCCTGTGCAAAAAGTCCTGCGCAATAAGTAGACCACTTACTTATCCAGAATGGTATAAAAACGCAGCTGCTTGTCAGCTGGCGTTTTTTTTAATTCTTCGGAATGCCTGAAAGCAAGGTCCCGGATAGGATCAAAAAAGGTCGCTTAATCAGCGACCTTTTGTGTAAATACTAAATGCAGTAGGGCTTAGCCTTTACCACCTTTAATTGCGTTGATGATTTCACTGGTTGAACAGCCGTCTTCAAAATTCAAAACACGAACCTCACCACCAGCCGCAATAACTTCTTTACCACCGGCAATCTCTTCTGGTTTGTAGTCTCCGCCTTTAACCAGCATGCTAGGAAGGACTTCAGAAATTAGGCGCTGCGGCGTGTCTTCACTAAACGGTACAACCCAGTCAACTGCACCTAAACCAGCCAATACCGCCATGCGGCGATCCGTCGGATTTACCGGACGCCCAGGGCCTTTAAGGCGCTTAACCGACTCATCAGTATTCACCGCAACAATCAGGCGATCACCCAGCTCAGCCGCATGGTTCAGGTAAGAAACATGGCCGGCGTGAAGAATATCAAAGCAGCCGTTAGTCATAACAACCTTCTCACCCTTCGCACGCGCTTTTTTCACCGCTTCAATCAGCGCTTTTTCTGAAATCACGCCGTAATCGGTGTCTTTGCTGCCGTGTACTGCTTCCGCTAGCTCAATTTCAGACAGTGTTGATGTACCTAGTTTACCGACCACAACACCTGCCGCTGCGTTCGCCAGTGCACACGATTCTTCAAATGATTTGCCCGCTGCGACTGAAGCTGCCAGCACAGAAATAACCGTATCACCGGCACCGGTTACGTCATAAACTTCTTTCGCCTGAGTCGGCAAATGGAATGGCTCCTGACCACGACGAATCAATGTCATACCGTGTTCACTGCGGGTAACCAGCAGAGCTTCAAAATCAAATTCTTCGACAAGTGCCAGGGCTTTATCCACCAGATCTTGATCGGATTTCACTTTGCCGACGACATCTTCAAACTCTTTCAGGTTCGGGGTCAGCAACGTTGCGCCGCGGTAGCGCTCAAAATCCGCACCTTTTGGGTCAATAAACACAGGGACATTTGCTGCTCGCGCTTTCTGAATATACGCTTGTACGTGCTCAAGTGTTCCTTTGGCGTAATCAGACATGATCACCGCTTTCACATTAGACAACGCTGAATCCATACGGGAAAGTACCGGCTCTGCATCGGTATTTTCGAACTTGTCTTCGAAATCCAGACGAATTAGCTGCTGACCACGGCTCATCACGCGCAGTTTGGTGATAGTCGGGTACTCTGGCAGTGCCACAAAGTCACATTTTACTTTGAGCGAGTTAAGCGTTTCAGTCAGTACCTTGGCAGGCTCATCCATTCCAGTCAGACCAACAATGTGAGCATGGCCACCCAATGAAGCGATGTTCATCGCGACGTTAGCAGCACCACCCGGACGCTCTTCATTGTTTTCTACTTTCACAACAGGAACCGGCGCTTCAGGGGAGATACGTCCGGTCGGTCCATACCAGTAACGATCCAGCATGACGTCACCGATGATTAGCACACCAGCGCTGTTGTAATCAGGTAGAATTGGTTTCATTATTGGTCTCCAAAAATTAAATCGTGCAGAGTTTAGCACAGCCCTTATCGCGGCTAAACATATCGTCTTAACTCAACCACTGCTGCCAGGCCTGTTTAACCCACCCTCGTTCAGCCACAAACTTATCTTCGACAACATCCGCCTCTAAATTAAGCAGGTTGCGGCGATGTATCTCATTTCGCATAGAGGTATAAGCGTTTATCAGCTGCATGGCCTGATCTTCGTCCATAACTCCCTGCGCAATCAGTGTTTCAAAAATTCGCACATTATCACACCAACGCGTAAGCTTAGGTTTGTCATGGCTGAAGTTGAGCACAAGATACTGGGCAAGAAACTCGATGTCCGTTATTCCCCCGGCATCTTGTTTAAGCATAAAGCGCCCGGCTTTTTTCCCGCCCAGGTGGTCACGCATCTTCTCTCGCATCTCAACCACCTCTTTTTTAAGCGCTTCCTGCTCTCTTTCTATACAGAGCACTTCATGGCGAGTATTATGAAAAGCCACGGCGAGCGGTTCATCACCATAGATCATCCGGGCACGGACCAGGGCCTGATGTTCCCATGTCCACGCTTCCTGATGCTGATACTCTTTAAAAGCATCGGTCGGACTAACGAGTAATCCGGAAGCACCTGACGGGCGTAAGCGAGTGTCTACTTCGTACAGAATGCCCGATGCAGTGCGGGTTGAAAAAATATGGATAATACGCTGCGCCAGGCGAAGGTAGAACTGACGACCATCAATTTCTTTCTTACCATCAGTGTACACACTGACCGGACAGTCATGCATGAACACAATATCCAAATCGGAGTTGTAACCCAGCTCCCATCCACCCACTTTGCCATAGCCAATGACAGCAAAACCTCTGCCTTCACGGTCTTTAACATGGGTAGGCTCGCCATATTTTTCAGAGACCTGTAACCAGGCCTGACTCACTACGGCTTCAACAATGGACTCTGCCAGATAAGTTAAGTGGTCGCTCACTTTCATCACTGGTAATACACCAGCAATATCGGCAGCAGCAATACGTAGAATACAAATCTGTTTGAACTGACGCAGCGCTTCCATCTGCTGCTCCATGTCATCTTCCGGAATTCGCGCCAGAAAATCACGCAGTTCAGTCCGGTAGCTTTCTAACGGGATTGGGTTATACAGTTGCTGCGGGTCGATAAGTTCATCAAGCAGGATCGGGTAGCGGGATAACTGCTCGGAAATCATCGGACTAGCCGTACACAGCCGCACGAGCTGTACTAGAGCCGCAGGGTGTTCATCCAGCAGCTCTAAATAAGTGGTCCTGGTGCAGATTTTGTGTAGCAAATGCAGCACTCTCGGCAAACCAAACTGCGCATCCGGATGGGCAAATATCGCATCGAATACTTTAGGCATCAGTTTAGTGAGTACTTCACGTCCGCGAGGTCCCAGCGTTTTCTTGGCGATGTCTTGCTTAAACTCAATGATGGCTTTCGCGCAGGCTGCAAAATCTTCCACCTGAATGTCATGCTGCAGAATATGTTCAATCACATCCGGCTTCTTCGCCATGTCCCATAACTCATGGAAGTAGCGAGCTACATTGTTGCCTTCATCTTCTTCATCGGCCCCAATCAAAGTGTCAAATACTTGATGAACATTACCCATATGTCGCTGGGTTTGAGTAATTAACTGTTCCCACGACCCGAACTTCATCGCAGTCGCCAGTTTCAGTCGTTCAGTATCGCAATCCGGTAGTGTCTGAGTCTGTTTATCCGCCATCGCTTGCAGCAGGTTTTCCAGCTGACGTAAATACTTATACGCCGCTTTCAGATCCTGAACTTCATGAGACGTCAACAAAGCCAGCTCTTCAATGCCTTGCAGTGTTTCTAGTAACCCCCGGTTACGCAGAGAAGGTTCTCGCCCGCCCCGGATCAACTGAAACACCTGAGCAATAAACTCAATTTCACGGATACCGCCCGCACCAAGCTTAATGTTGTTATTCAGACCACGGCGGCGTACTTCACTGCTTATCATAGACTTCATACGGCGCAGAGATTGAATGGCACTGAAGTCGATATAACGACGGAACACGAACGGACGCAGCATCTGGCGCAGTTCCTGATACTGTGGATACATTTCACAGCCCATGACCCTGGCCTTAACCATCGCATAGCGTTCCCAGTCCCGTCCCTGCTCCTGATAATAATCTTCCAGTGCCGCGTAACTCATCACCAGAGGGCCGCTCTCCCCGAACGGACGCAGACGCATGTCAACACGGTAGCAGAAGCCATCAAAGGTTTGTTGATCAAGCGCTTTAATGATTCGCTGGCCAAGACGGGTAAAGAACTGCGCATTGGCAATACTGCGGCGCGCTCCCTGAGTTTCGCCGTTTTCAGGGTAGGTAAAAATCAGATCGATATCAGACGAGAAATTAAGCTCTCCCCCGCCAAGCTTGCCCATACCAATGATCAACATCGGCTGCGCTTCACCTGTAACGTTAGTTGGCGTTCCCCACTCTTTGCAGCATGCCTGATATTGCCATTGATAAGTCTCGAAAATCAGCGCTTCTGCCAATTGTGAAAGATGGCTCAACGACTCTTCCAGACTCCAGGCATGGAGAAAGTCCTTCCAGGCGATATAAACCATTTCACGATTACGGAACTGACGCAGTACCCGATGGCCTGACATTTCATCCTGACACTCAGCCAGTAGTGCTGCGAGTCTCTTCCGGTAAGACGCCTGACGGCTCGGTTCCGCCAGCATGTCCGGCAATACCTGAGCCAGTTTTTCATCTCGGTGGATGGTCTCAGTGACAAACTGACTCAGAGTAGCAACATATTGAAATTGCTCTGCAACTTCACTTGGCCACATTTGCAAGTAACCCGCTTGCTGAGCATTTTGAACGGCAGATTCAGCGACAGAAATCAATGACGAAGGCAGCTGCATTTTTCTTCCTTGTGAAAAGCGCGAATGATGAGGTTTAAGTTATACCAGAGTTGGAATAAATAAAAACGCCCACAAAAGGTTTGTGGGCGTATTATCAAAGCTAGTAAGAGTTATACATTGAATGACTTAATTTTTTTATCAAGTTCTTCAGCGTTGTTTTGCATTGTTTCAGACGTTTCCAGAAGTTCAGTCACTACTACTACAGAAGCTTCAACCAGCTCTCTGACATTAGTCAGGTTCTTGCTCATTTCTTCAGCCACACTGCTCTGCTGACCTGAAGCCGTCGCGATCTGGAAGTTCATATCATTAATCTGCGTAACCTGGGTAACAATGCCGTCCAGTTCAGTTCCTGCATTAGAGACCAGTTCATTACCTTCTGCCGCCTCAACCACGCTTTTCTCCATCAGCTCTACTGCCGATTCTGCGCTAGTTTGCAGTTGGGCGATCATTTCCTGAATCTCAACCGTCGCCTGCTGAGTACGTTGTGCCAGATTTCGAACTTCATCTGCTACTACCGCAAATCCCCGGCCAGCTTCACCTGCTCGCGCTGCCTCTATCGCGGCGTTAAGCGCCAGCAAATTGGTTTGTTCAGAAATGCCCTGAATGGTACCCACAACACTGCCAATAGCCTCTACACGCTCTTCAACTTGATTAACCGCCTGAGCAGAAGAAGCAATATCGGTAGAAAGCAGACGCATTTTCGTCACTGTATTCTGCAGGAACTGCTGACCAGTCACAGCTTGTGATGATGCCTGCTCAGTAAGTGAAGATGCTTGCTGCGCATGTTCCGCTACTGTCTGAATTGTAGAAGACATCTCGCTCATAGCTGTCGCGAGCTGGTCAATTTCATTAAACTCTTCCTGAGCCGACTCTTTGGTTTCTGACATGCTGAGCGTCATGACTTCGGTGAGAGTCGCTAACTCATCGGAAGCAGTGATTTGTGTTTGAATCATATCGTGTAACTGCTGGCGCGTTTTTTCCAGTTCGCGTGCAACATCACCATATTCATCTTTACAGTCCATACCGAACGGAACCGATAAGTTCTTGCTGGCCATAAGTTTGATCGCATCACTTAAGTATTGAGTCTGACGCAACATGACGCGCGCAGCCGCAAGCAGAACAACAACAAAAACGATGATGAGCAAGACTGTCTGCCAGACCACCTGAGTGAGATACGCTTCATAATGCTGTTGCGCCACTTCAGTATTCTGGGTCGCTGCCAAAAGCGAATCATAAAAAGTGCTCGCGTCCCAAAGTTGTTTTGCTACGATCAAAACCGTACTGACGACCATTAACATGATCATCTTGGGTACTAGGCGAATGTCGGATATGACCCTTTCCCATGGCTTAAATGCCAGCTTTTCCATTGTCAGTTCTCCACCGAGTCTTATAGTGATTTTCAGCTCTTATAGTAATGTTTATATTCGGGTTCTATGACGCGTTTTACTTCGCGTTTCATATGAAAGTCAACGATATCAAAAACAGCATATGACCAATGAGAGTTTTATCATTTAGCCCTACCCTTTTCATGGTATTTGTGACCTAAAGCCTGTCAGATGCTGCAATTATCCGCAAAACCCGTCCACCTCTTATCGGTCCGGAATAGATAATCTGTAATATTTTTCTCTTTGAATCCCCATTGATTTGAGCTAAAGCTATCAATGGGGATTTATGAAACAGCATTGAATATATTCAATAGAAAAGGCGCTTTAGCTAACAGATTCTCTTTGGGGTTGCGGCAAGCAGGTAATCAGCACAAACAAAAACAGGACCTGTAAGGTCCTGTTTTTACTAGATGAGGTTAGATTATTCTCGCCAGTAAGGCTGAGCTTCAATGCTGATCGCGCGGGTTTGATCCATAGCATGTAAAATCGAACGCTCCTGACGATGTAGCCAGCGCTCTAACTGCTCTTTTTCATCATCCTGCAGCATATCCACCAACGGCAGCAAATGATTCAGCATCAGCAGATCATCTATACCGTGCGCCAGATCGGCCCATGGCAAACGGAAGCTGTTGCGGTCATCGCTGCTGTAAAGACTGGCAAAGCCAATTCCGGTGTAAAGATTGCGCAGCAAACGGTAACGCTGGTCAACATAATCCTGCGCTGAAAGATCCCGCTCAACCGGGAAGGCTTCCATTAACTCCGCCCAGGTACGATCCAGCTGTGTCACAGAAAAAGGTAAGATGTTGCTTGCCATTTTCTCACGTGCTTTGTCATCAAGAAACGGCTGCCATCCGCGAGCGAGGATCCAACGACTCAGATCAAGTAGCAAGCCGGTGTAGCGCGCTGAACTCAGCAACTCCAGGACTTCTTCACGGCCCGGCAATTCCTGCAGCTGTTGAGTTAACTCAGAAACTAAGAATTTACGCGCATCCAGCTTACGCAGTACATTGCCCTTGTCATCAAGTAACTCTTCAAGGTGAGCATGTTCATCCAGCCATACAAGCTCTTCTTCAAGCCATTTCAGCTCTTGGCGCAGTATTGCACTCGCCCGGCGAGGCACGATATCGCCAAAGATGGTCAGTGTCTGACGAATAAAGCGGATTGCATTGTTGATTTCACGCAGCGCTTCAACACACTCACGCTCTGCGTAAATTTGTTCATGGTAATGCCAGTGTGATAATGCGTGCTCTAAAGAGTTAATCAGGCAGTACTCTACAGTGTCAGTGCTGCTGCTGTTTACTAGAGCAAGCGGTTTAACTTCATCACCCGTGTATCCTGTCGCTAAACGGTAGCCTTTTGCTGCCTTGCTCAGGTTTCCGAGACGCATTCCGCCGCTTTCACAAAAACTGCGGGCCAGCGTGAACAGCGCATCCGTCTGACCAGATTTCAGTTCCAGCTCGACTTCACAAATGGGTTCCTGTCTCTCTTCTCCGTCCTCACCTTGCGCGACAACCATACCCTGATCGAAGGCAACCTCAACCTGACTACCATCAGGCATGCCAATCAGCCACTGCTCGCGAGTGAAATTGGTGGAAAAAAGCGGAGAAAGTTCGAATTGCAAGGTCTCGACATCTTTGCCGGCAGGCCAGATATCAGAAGGGTGAAGCGAGAGCTTAGGCTCATTGCCCGTGTGTTCAGCATTGTATTCGGGTCTTTGGTGCAAACCTGCGACGACGCGTCCTGCGGTTTTCACTGTCTGGACAAAAACATCATCAAAACGGCGAATTCTTAAACCAATGTCATGCTTTCTTAACCACTTGTCGGCGGTATCAAAGTAGGTGTTACCCAAGTCACGACAACTATGCTGAAGTACTTTTGTCTCAGAAATCTTTCCCTTTAAAGTTTCTGAAAATTCAGGAGAAACAAAAAACTTCAGTTCTATTTCGGTTTCCATAGCTATACCTTTCAAAGCAGATAGAAACAGGATATTGCGTATTTTCTTACACGGCAAGAAAGAAATATCGCCAGATTGATGATCTAAAACAGTTTAAATGAGCGATTTAATGGGTTAACATGCGCGCCTTTATAGCCATCGCTCAACATTTCGCCAAGACTCAAGAAATGGTGTATGTTTTTTTAAGGTTATAGTTATTAGGTTGAATGACCATGCCAGTAAATACAATTATGGGGTTATTTGCAAAGTCCCCAATTAAGCCTTTGCAACGCCACGTTGTCTGTGTCAACGAATGTTGTTCACACCTAGTAAACTTCTTTGAAGTCTCTTCAAAGGGTGACTGGGAAAAAGCAGCTGAAATCCGTGCTCAGATTTCTCATCTGGAGAAAGAAGCGGATGAGCTGAAACGTGAAATCCGTCTAAAACTGCCTCGCGGTTTGTTTATGCCAGTAGACCGTACTGACATGCTTGAGCTTCTGACTCAACAGGACAAACTTGCTAACTTAGCGAAAGACATCGCAGGCCGTGTATATGGTCGCCAACTTGTCATTCCTGAGGCGCTCCAACCAAATTTCCTCGCTTACGTTCAACGTTGTCTTGACGCTGCTGATCAGGCACAAAAGGTAATTAATGAACTTGATGAATTGCTAGAAACCGGCTTCAAAGGCCGTGAAGTAACACTTGTTGCTGAAATGATTCATCAGCTAGACGTCATAGAAGATGATACCGATGCAATGCAGATTGAACTTCGCCAGCAACTAATGGCAATTGAATCTGACATGAACCCTATCGATGTCATGTTCTTGTACAAGATTCTTGAATGGGTAGGTGGTATTGCCGACCAGGCGCAGCGCGTAGGTGCTCGTTTGGAAGTCATGCTGTCTCGATCTTAAAACATAAGTTAACGACATAACGAAGAGCATAATATGCACGTGTCATTAGGGACGATGACCATTTTCATCTCCTGTGGATTTGGCGCGCGCAGAATTGTGTTCCGCTTGTTATAAAACAACTAGGTATTACGATGGATATCCTTGCGAACTACGGCACTGTCCTGATTATTGTTGCAGCTGTTTTTGGTTTTATGATGGCTATTGGTATTGGTGCGAATGACGTTGCCAATGCGATGGGTACATCAGTAGGCTCAAAAGCGCTAACCGTAAAACAAGCTATCATCATTGCGATGATCTTCGAATTTGCGGGTGCATATCTTGCAGGTGGTGAAGTAACCGACACTATCCGTAAAGGTGTTATCGAAACATCTCTATTTGCCCACCAGCCTGATGTTCTGGTTTTCGGCATGATGTCAGCGCTACTAGCGGCTGGTACTTGGCTACTGCTTGCGTCTTACATGGGCTGGCCTGTGTCAACGACACACTCTATCATCGGTGCAATCATCGGTTTTGCGTGTGTATCGGTAGGTACAGAAGCAGTCGACTGGGGCAGTGTTCAAGGGATTGTAGGTAGTTGGATCATTACTCCGGTTATCTCAGGCTTCTTTGCTTACGTTATCTTTGTCAGCGCTCAACGCCTGATCTTCGATACTGAAAAGCCATTATTCAACGCTAAACGCTTTGTTCCGGTATACATGTTTATCACAACTATGGTGATTGCACTGGTAACCATCAAAAAAGGTCTGAAGCACGTTGGTCTTCACCTGACTAACGGCGAAGCATGGATGTGGTCAGCAGCGGTATCAGCTCTAGTGATGGCTGGCGGCTATGTTTACATTCAGAAGAAGTTCGCTAACCGTGAAGACGATCATGGCTTCTCTGGTGTTGAAGGTATCTTCAGTGTGCTAATGGTTATCACCGCTTGTGCAATGGCATTTGCACACGGTTCAAACGACGTAGCAAACGCGATTGGTCCTCTGTCAGCGGTAGTATCTACTGTTGAACACTTGGGTCAGGTTACCGCGAAAAGCACTATCGCATGGTGGATTCTTCCACTGGGTGGTATCGGTATCGTTGTCGGCCTTGCTACAATGGGTCACAAAGTAATGGCAACTGTTGGTACTGGCATCACTGAACTGACACCAAGCCGTGGTTTTGCCGCTCAGCTTGCAACAGCATGTACAGTAGTTCTGGCATCTGGTACTGGTCTGCCAATCTCAACCACACAGACACTGGTTGGTGCGGTTCTGGGGGTAGGTTTTGCTCGTGGTATCGCAGCCCTTAACCTGGGCGTAGTACGTAACATTGTTGCTTCTTGGATTGTTACTCTACCAGCTGGTGCGTTATTAGCCGTGGTATTCTTCTACGCAATCCAGGCGATGTTTGCTTAAAGACATCCGTCAGTAGAATGTTAGCGTTTTGTCATTATTGACGAAAATCATACAGAAAGGGAGGCATTGCCTCCCTTCTTTGTTGCACCAACGTTTGAAACTGCATACTATTCACCTAATTCCGGCTCCAATCATTCGGTGGCCACGCTAATCCAAGAAAAATCGTTAAGGGATTTACTGTGAAAAAACTAATCATCACGGTTTTGTTTACTCTGCTAGCCGCGCCAACAGCACTAGCTGCAAACCGTTATATTGCTGATGAACTATTCACTTATATGCACTCAGGTCCAAATAACACTTACCGCATCATTGGTAGTATTGACGCTGGCTCTCAGGTACAACTACTCAACGTAAACAAAGAGACTGAATACACGCAAGTACGTGACTCCCGTGGTCGTACTGGCTGGGTTCAAAGCAAATTTGTCACTAATAAAGAGAGCATGGCAATTCGCCTGCCTCGCATCGAAAAAGAGCTGGCTGAAGTAAAAGAACAACTGGCAAACGCTCGTCAGACTTCAGATACAGAAAAAGCAGGTCTGGTGGAATCCCTGGACACGCGCAACCAGCAAATCGCAGAGCTTGAGAACAAGTACTCTGAAATCAGCGATCAGCTGACTTCCGTTGAGACTGAGAACCGTGAACTTCGCGCTAAGCTTGATACGCAAAAAGATGACATGCTGCTTAAATACTTTACCTATGGTGGTGGTGTTGCTGGTGTAGGTCTGCTATTTGGTTTGGTCCTTCCTCACCTTATTCCTCGCAGAAAGCGCTCTCCTAACGGCTGGGCTTAATAACCAACCGTAGTAATACCAATTCGTAGTAGATAATTGCTCACGGACAAATACTATAAAGGCCACAGATTGTGGCCTTTTTTTATATGGGACTCGGTAAGAGTATTAGCCTTGCCACTCATAAAGTGCAGGAATACGGATCTGCTCGCCCTGAAACTCGACGATCACCGCTTGCGGTTGAATCTCTTTAAGCGTCACCTGGCCGTCCACCACTTCCCCCTGATGATATTCGACGTTATTAATTTTTACCCATCGGCGATTTGCATCACTAGCATACATATGCGTCTGTAAGTTCAGCGCAGGAAGACGCCCTCGCCATCGCTGAGTATTGCCCTCCAGATCATTCAATGATGTCGGGGGTTGCAAACCAGATTTACCCTTACCGGAAAGCGCATTCTCGACCTTCATCGCTAAACCGGGAGACAGAGAAGACAAGTCGATATCCCCCAGAGATAACCCTAACTCTTCGTCGTTAACACGGGATGATGGGGAATTGTCAGTACTGCTCACATATTCTGCTGCCGGTAAGTTAGCTTCGGTGCCACCTGAATGCTCAGCAGTTGGCCACTCTCTTGTCAGCTGAGTCAGTTTATTGCTTTCAGGGTAATCGAGCACTTGGAATCGCTGAATACTGGCTGCAGTATTGGCTTTAGTTTTAGTGTCAGTCTTTGCATTCTGCATCTCAAGATAGTAAGCAGCAGCAAGGACAGAAACTCCAACAGGTAAAAGTAACAGGCTGGTATGTTTTACAACAGACACTACACGTCCTCCCTAACTATACTTACCAGAGACGGCGCTTCAGGCTGCACACTTTGCTGTAATCGATCCAGAGTAAGCTGTCCGGCAATACCATCGACCCCAATACCTTGCATGCGCTGGAAGTACTCGACACGTTTTTTCATCTCAGTATCAAATATGGACTTACCTAAAGGTGCTTCATTGAGTGCTTCTGCAAGTAATTGATCCAGCACTTCAATTGCAGCCCCTTCCATATTCATACGTAATGTACCTTTGAGCGGCGCTTGCCAGAGTTCAATGATATTACCCTGCCACATCGGTGTCAGCCAGGAGATCGGCAGTCGTAGACGTTGCTTACCATTAAGCACTTCGACTTTATCCTTTCCGATAGCGTATAAAATCACATAGCCTGTCTCACCGTGATCATTAAGCTCTAAAATTACAGGCCTGCTTTGTTCCATCAACATTGGCCATGTCGCCACTTTTCGCTCACATACCATAGTGGATAGCGCTTCAGATAAGCAGAGGCTATCTCCGATGTAAGCGTGATACCCCCATAGACGGTATAGCTCTTTAACCAAAAGATTCGATTCTTTCTGTAAAAACAGCTGTTCACGCTGATCATTGCTGAGTTGCTCAGGCACCACTGCCCGGTCTAAAGCGCCGACCGAAACCGTTTGTTGTAAAAACTGTGAAACTGGTGGTACCGGATAATTGATTACCGCCCAACCGACGCCACACGCTGCGGCTATACCGATAAGCGCCGAGCCCCATGTAGGCCAGGTGAGTGTTCTGCGCACAAACGGGCGAGGTTTGCTGCCCTGCTGATAAATATCAGCCTGAAACTGCATAACTTCATGACAGGCGTTTGAAACTGTCTGTCTGTCGACAACCACACTGCCTTGCTGATAACTGATGTACAGCGCTTTATCACAGATAAGGTTTATCAGCCGCGGGATACCGTGGCTGTATTTGGCAATTGTCTTACAACAGCTACGACTGAACAGCTGTTGGTCACCACCGGCAGTATGCAATCGAAATGCGATGTAATCCGCTGTTTCATTTATATCAAGAGGTAGCAGGTGATAGCGTCCGGTAATACGTTGTGCAAGCTGACGTAGCTGGGTCGTTTGCAATAAACGCTGCAACTCTGGCTGACCGACCAAAAGCACTTTAAGCAGCTTTCGGGACTCTGTTTCTAAATTGGTCAGAAGACGCAGCTGCTCTAAAACTTCAGAGGCTAGATGTTGCGCTTCATCTATAACCAGCAAAGTCTGCCAACCGGCATTGTGGTTGCTCAACAGGTAATTATGAATGACTTGGCTTAGCTGTTTCAGCGTTGCATCTTGCGGGTAGATAATCTTAAATTCATCGCAGATCGCCTCAAGTAAGTCCCGCGTCGAAAAGGTTGGGTTAAGGATCAAGCCAGCCTTAGTGCTTTCGTCCAGGTTCGCCAGCATCGCTTTCGCCACCGTGGTTTTACCCGTACCGACTTCCCCTGTGAGCATGGCAAATCCGCCACCATCGCCCAGCCCGGCTTTTAAATGCGTGATCGCCTCCTTATGCCGTTGGCTCAGATACAGATAACGTGAGCTTGGAACAATCGAAAAAGGTTGCTCTACAAACCCGAAAAAGTCCTTATACATAGGATCTCCAGCTAAAAACCCGCCCGCTTAACCATCAGACACAAAATACATCTGTTGTTGAGATTAAAGAAAAGTACCATTGCTTGCTACAATGTCCAACGACATATCAGTAAATTAAGAGGTTATTCGTGCAAGTTTACTTAGTTGGTGGTGCCGTACGGGACAAATTGCTCGGGATCGAGAGTTATGATAATGACTGGGTTGTGGTTGGTGCCACACCGGAAATGATGCTCGCCAAAGGATACACTGCTGTCGGGAAAGATTTTCCCGTTTTTCTTCATCCACAGAACAAAGAAGAACATGCGCTTGCACGAACAGAGAGAAAGTCAGGAACCGGATATACAGGTTTTGAATGCTTCTTTGATCAGGATGTAACGTTAGAAGAAGATCTAATACGACGCGATCTGACCATCAATGCGATGGCAATGGATGACAATGGCAAGCTGTACGATCCATACGGCGGCCAAGATGATCTTAACAGCCGGGTTCTGCGTCATGTCTCCGATGCCTTTATCGAAGATCCGCTCAGGGTCCTGCGTGTGGCCCGCTTTGCTGCCAAGCTCGCACCATTCGGATTCACAGTAGCCGGTGAGACAATGCAACTGATGCTGGATATGTCCCAGTCCGGTGAGCTCGATACACTAACACCAGAGCGCGTCTGGCAGGAATGGCATAAATCCCTCTCTTCACCGCGTCCCGATGTCTTTCTGTCTGTATTGCGTGAGTGTGGAGCTTTGGCCATTGTACTGCCAGAAATTGATGCGCTGTTTGGTGTGCCTCAACCTGAAAAATGGCACCCTGAAATCGATACCGGAATTCATACCCTAATGGTGGCGGAGCAAGCCGCGAAACTTAGCTCTTCGCTGCCAGTACGCTTCGCCGCGCAAGTTCATGATCTCGGTAAAGGCGTCACACCAAAGAGTGAGTGGCCAAGCCACAAAATGCACTGTCATACAGGTTTAAAGCTGATAAAAAAACTGTGTGAGCGGGTGCGTGTACCCAACGAGTTCCGTGATTTAGCCCTAATGGTCTGCGAGCAGCATTCTAACATTCACCGCGCTGCCGAGTTAAAACCACAAACCATCATCAAAGTACTCAATAAATTTGATGTATGGAGAAAAGCCGAACGCCTGCAGGATATTCTGTTGTGCTGTCAGGCAGATCACTCGGGGCGAAAAGGACTGGAAGAGCAGCCTTACCCGCAGGCTGAAATTTTCACCACGGCTTACCAGGCCGCAGCCGCGGTAGATGTTCAGGCAATCATCAAAGATGGTTTCAAAGGACCGGCCATTCGCGATGAACAAGAAAAGCGCCGGATTGAAGCAGTAAGAATCGCGTTACATAAGTGAACTGAGCTTATCTCCGTCATTCCAGCGAGCCTTCGCGAGACTAGGAATCTACTATCAGCGCGCTGAGAGGTGCTAGGAATGAGCTGAGACAAAAATACTGGTGAGAAGATTCTGAATCACGCTCCTTCGTCGCTGTTCAAAATGACACAGTAGTGTAGTAATGCAGCTTGCGGTTAAGCAAGCTGCAAAACAGACGTTTTGTTATGCACTAAGCAAAAAAGCAAATAAGCCCACACCCAGAATAAGACGGTAAATCACGAACGGTGTCATGCCCATGCGTGAAATCATCTTTAGGAAGAAGTAGATACAAAGGTACGCACTCACAAACGACGTCACTATTCCTGTCAGCAAAAAGCCGACATGTACTGGCTCACCACTGGTCACCAGTTTCATGCCTAAGTAACTACCGGCAAGCGTGATGATTGGAATCGACATCAGGAATGAGAAACGAGCAGCAGCCTCACGGGTAAAGCCAAGGTAAAGTGCAGCCGTAATAGTTGCGCCAGAGCGCGAAGTACCCGGTATCATTGCTAATGCCTGAGCAATACCGATAAACAGCGCTTTCTTCCAGCCAGTCTGATATTCGTCTGCCACAAGTTTTGCGTTTTTATCCGCCCACCAAAGCAGTAAGCCAAATACGATTGTCGTTGTTGCGATGACATACGCACTACGCAAATAGACTTCAATGATGTCTTTCATCAGTAAGCCAAACACACAAGCCGGAATCGTGGCAATTACGATCATCCATGCCAGTTTCGCTTCTTTGCTGCGATCACCTTTGAAGATCGACGCAAACAAAGCCCGAAACAAAGTGATCACTTCATGACGGAAGTAAATCACGACTGCCATTAGCGTTCCGACATGCACTGCCACATCAAATGCCAGCCCCTGATCTTCCCAGCCAAGAATCGCGGAAGGTAAAATCAGGTGCGCAGAGCTGGAAATTGGCAAAAACTCCGTCAGTCCTTGGATAAGAGCCAAAATAAAGGCTTCAAAATAACTCATGTCATTAACTCAAATTGAAAGTGAAAAAGAAACAGGCGTAAGTGAATCCACCGGCTGCATCGCATGCCAGATATCTGCGACCGTACGGCCATCACCGGGGATGACTAAATGAGGCTCGAGATCATACAAAGGCTTTGTGACAAAAGGATATTTGTAAATATCGCTGCGAGGTAATTCAGGGTTTTGCTTCGATACGTACTCACCGAACAAAACTATATCGAGATCCAGTGTCCGATCCTGATACTTTTGTGCATTTTCCTCACGTCCCCACTTTAACTCAATCTCACGGAGTTGATATCTCAACTCTTCTAGTGATAAGTCAGTGCGAAAAACAATTACAAAGTTGTAGAAATTCTGACTACTAAAGCCAATCGGCTCGCATTCATATATCGGAGATACCAGTAGTTCTTCACCAAGCTTTTGCAGCTCCTGGTAAGCAACCAGAGCATGTTGCTCTCTGTCTATGTTTGTACCTACACCGATATAAGCGGTGATCATGCCTGACCTCGTTCAATCACTACCCCAACAGCACGAGCTTGCGCAACGGCACCCGGTTTTGCCAGACGAATCTTCACCCAAGGAACGGAGAAACGCTGCATAATCAGTTCGGCAACTTCTTCTGCTACTCGCTCAACCAGTAAAAAGCGGCCATTTTCAATATGATTAAGAACCGCCTCACTGACTTGCGAGTAATCTAGCGCATCCTGAACATCATCACTTTTTCCCGCTGGTTTGTTATCGTGTGCCATTTCAATATCCAGCACCAACTTTTGCTTAATTTGTTGTTCCCAGTCGTACACGCCAATCGTGGTGATAACTTCTAGTTGTTCAATAAACACTTTATCCAGAGCCATCTTATGTCCTTCTGTTTCAGAGGTCGGATACCCGTCGAGGGCAATTTGATCGTAATATTCAATACCTAAGTACGATCGCTTTGAGTTCATTGCAATCCAGCTTAGGTATAAAACCGCGAAGTACCTTTATAAACAGGTACTCACATAATGCAAGTTACTTCGCAGAGAGTATTTCTGCTCTAAGCAGATTCGCGCTATGATAGCAACTACGCTGGAACTGAGCATTAAATTCCACTCCCTCAAGGACTTCTATGGACGCACAGGCACTTATAATGACAATCGCCGCTTACTTACTGGGCTCTATATCCAGTGCGGTGTTGATTTGTCGCCTGTTAAAACTGCCAGATCCGCGTAAAGTTGGCTCCAACAACCCGGGAGCAACGAATGTGTTGCGTATTGGTGGAAAAGGCGCAGCCATATCAGTGCTACTATGTGACATGCTGAAAGGTACCATCCCTGTGTGGGGAGGCTACTTTCTCGGTATCGGACCTATTATCCTAGGTGTAATTGCTATCGCAGCCTGCCTTGGCCATATGTACCCTATTTTCTTCCATTTTAAAGGCGGAAAAGGTGTAGCTACAGCACTGGGGGCGATTGCTCCGATCGGGCTGGACCTCACCGCATTAGTTATGCTGACCTGGCTATCGGTAGCGCTCTTATTTCGCTATTCATCACTAGCAGCACTGGTCACTGTTTTGCTTACGCCTTTCTATACCTGGATGTTCAAGCCACACTACACTTTGCCTGTTGCTATGCTGTGCTGTCTGATTGTGTTCAAACACCATCAGAACATCCGCCGCTTATTGTCTGGTGAAGAGCCTAAAATTGGCCAAAAGAAGCTGAGTGAAAAAAACTCGGCATAATGCCGAGTTCTTGTATTAATACCGCTCGTTTAAAAGCAAGTGGCCTCTTGTCATCCTGAACCGCGACGAAGGAGCGTGATTCAGGATCTTCTATCCGAACACTCTATTGCCAGATAGTATTTCTATATTTTTTTCAGTGCGCTGATATTAGATTCCTAGTCTCGCCAGGGCTCGCTGGGATGACCCTATTAGAAACTTTAAGCGATTGTAACTAACCTTAACCGTGGACTTTAGCCAAGAAGCTCAGCAACATCTGATTGACGAATTCCGGTTGTTCTAGCGAACTGATGTGGCCGGCTTCCGGAATCTCCACCAGTTCACTCCCAGTAATACAATCATTCATCAGATAAGATTCAAATACCGGACGAGGCTTATCCTCACGGCCAACGGCGATTAACGTAGGTAATGCAAACTTTTCCGAATCTTCAATAACATCTCGTCGGCCAAATACCATACGACCAATCCGAGCCACTTCGACAGCGCGCTCACCTTGGAGCTCTTGTAAGCTTCGCTTAAATGACGCAATGAGCTCAGGGTTATCTTGCTCTGCATTGTTAGCAAAGAAAAGTGGTGCCACGGCTTCAATAACACTCTCGGGTACTGACTGAACCTGATTGATGCTATCTAGCATCTCAGAGTATTTCTTGAGGGTGATTTCCGGCTCCCAGCCAATAAACGTATCCATCAGAACCAGAGACTTCACTCGCTGCGGTGCCTGAGCCGTTAACTCAGCCCCCCACATGCCGCCTACAGATAAACCAACAATAGAGAACTCTTCTATCTGCAAGTGATCCATCAGAGACAACATCTGCTGTGCATAATCGACCAGCGAACGAGTCGATGCAGGTGCTGCCTCTGACTCACCGTGTGCCCATAAATCAGGCACGATACAGCGATAAAACTGGCTCAGTATTTCCACCTGCGGAGCCCACATCTGGCTGTCCCACAAATAACTGTGACCAAACAGAAGAACAGAACCTTCCCCTTTATCCAGGTAAGCGAGTTGCTGCCCTTCAATTTCAAACTTATTCATTGCTATATCCATTACTTCTTTTTCTATCCGGTCTTGTCAGTGGACCAAACACTCACAGGCAATTACAATATTCAGCGATTCTGAGTACAAATATCTCATCAGTAAAAAAGGCCTCTATCAGTAGAGGCCTAGTAGGGTCTGTTGACCTTTCGCGGTTAAATTTTGTTCGAGATAAAAGCGTTTTAATCGCGGCGAGAGGTTTGTAGCCTAGTCATTCTAAGCAAACACCTCTCAACAAAGAGTAAAACGCTTTTAGCCGAACCCTTCGGGCAGCATTTGTGGCTCCCTTCTACTGCGTTATCGGCTTATCAAGTAGAATAACTACATTTCAAAGCCTCTGCCTTGTATAAAGAACCCACAAATTGCTGCAAAAATCAGCTCGAAAGGTCAACAGACCCTAGGATAAATCGACTTAAGCGATCGGCGTTAGTTGATCAATCGGCCAGCGAGGTCTTGCTTCCACTGACAAGTCAGATACTTCACCGTTTTTCAGACGTTGCATACCAGCGTAAGCGATCATTGCGCCGTTGTCAGTACAGAACTCAGTACGAGGGTAGTACACTTCCCCACCTACTTTCTTCGCCAGTTTTTCCAGTTCTGCACGCAGACGGCGGTTTGCACTCACACCACCGGCAATGACGATACGCTTCATACCGGTCTGTTCAAGTGCTCTCTTACACTTAATCGCTAACGTCGCACATACCGCTTCTTCAAAAGCCAGTGCAATATCAGCGCGCGTTTGCTCATCATCACCATTTGCCGCAATGGTGTTCGCCGTGAACGTCTTCAAACCAGAGAAGCTCATATCCAGACCTGGTCGGTCTGTCATCGGACGCGGGAACTTAAAGCGCCCCGGCGTGCCTTTCTCAGCTAGCTTAGACAGTAATGGCCCACCTGGGTAATCCAAGCCCATCAGCTTAGCCGTTTTATCAAACGCTTCACCGGCCGCATCATCGATGGATTCGCCAAGGATCTGGTACTCACCAATTCCTTTTACTTCCACCATCATCGAGTGACCGCCCGATACCAATACAGCAACAAATGGGAACGGAGGCGGGTTATCTTCTAGCATAGGTGCCAGTAAGTGACCTTCCATATGGTGAACAGGTACCGCAGGTACACCCCATGCATAAGCAATACTTCGACCAATGGTTGCACCAACTAATAAAGCACCAACCAAACCAGGACCAGCCGTGTATGCCACGCCGTCAATGTCTTTTGAGGTAAGATTCGCTTCTTTTAGTGCCTCTTTAATAAGAGGAATGGTTTTCTTCACATGATCGCGTGAAGCCAACTCTGGCACCACGCCACCATAATCCGCGTGCAGCTTTACCTGACTGTAAAGCTTGTGTGACAACAGACCTTTCTCATCATCATAAATCGCGATGCCAGTCTCGTCACAGGAGGTTTCAATACCAATAATGCGCATGGTTTTCTCAGTATGCTTTGTGTATAGAGGAAATTTGGGCGTCATATTACCTCGCCTTGCTGCTGCAAACAAATTTTGTACAGACAATAAACGATAAAAGGCTTTACAAAGCTGTTGCGATCGGATTAAAATTCCGCACCATTTTTGATCAGCTGGTAAATGACCAATCATTTGTGATTTGGTCTGCAGAATATCAGCATTAACGAATAACCCCTGAGGTGAAAGGCATATGCCAGTAGTTAAAGTACGTGAAAACGAACCGTTCGACGTTGCTCTACGTCGTTTCAAGCGCTCTTGCGAAAAAGCAGGTATCCTTTCTGAAGTGCGTCGTCGTGAGCACTACGAAAAACCAACTACAGTTCGCAAACGCGCTAAAGCAGCAGCTCAAAAGCGTCACGCTAAGAAGCTAGCTCGCGAAAACGCTCGTCGCGTTCGCCTGTACTAATAACTGAGCTCCGGTAAAGGAATTTAGTTATGGCTCTTATTGACCAACTCAAAGAAGAGCAAAAATTAGCGATGAAAGCCAAGGACAAATTGCGCCTTGGCACTATTCGTTTAGCCTTAGCGGCAATCAAGCAACGTGAAGTTGACGAACAGATCACTCTGAACGACGACGACATTCTTGCAGTATTGACGAAAATGGTTAAACAGCGTCGCGACTCTGTATCGCAGTTTGAAGCAGCGGGTCGCCAAGATCTTGCTGATGCGGAACAAGCAGAAATTACCGTTCTTGAGGACTTTATGCCTCAACCACTGACGGACGAAGAAGTGGCTACTCTTATTGAGAAAGCGATTGCTGAATCTGGTGCAGCTGGCATGCAAGACATGGGCAAAGTAATGGGTGTTCTGAAGCCGCAAATTCAAGGGCGTGCAGATATGGGTAAAGTAAGCGGTTTAGTTCGCGCTAAATTGGCTTAACACCCGACCAATTGCAGCAAGCCGTGCTATCCTTTGGAACGCACGGCTTGTTTGTATCTGGATGAATGAAATAACATAAAGCTTAATACACGCTTTTATCTTCATTCGCACCAATCATGATTTTTCTTTTTTGTTAGGTTTTATGGCTGGACACATCCCTCGCAGTTTTATTGATGATCTCCTGGCTCGACTTGATATTGTCGATATCATCGACGCGCGCGTGAAACTTAAGAAAAAAGGCAAAAACTACGGTGCCTGCTGTCCATTCCACAATGAAAAAACGCCCTCTTTCAGCGTCAGCCAAGAAAAGCAGTTCTATCACTGCTTCGGTTGTGGCGTGCATGGTAATGCCATCGATTTCATCATGGAATTCGAACGCCTGGACTTTGTCGAGGCAATTGAAGAACTGGCCTCATACTTAGGTCTGGATGTCCCGCGCGAACAGCGCAGTGGCGGTGGTGGTCAGTTTCAGTCCGGACCACAAGCCAGCAGCAGCGAAAAACGCAACCTTTACGATTTGATGGGCAGCATCGCTCAGTTCTATCGTAATCAGTTAAAACTGCCAGCAAGCAAAGTTGCTATCGAGTACCTGAAAGACCGTGGTTTATCAGGCGAAATCGTTCAGAAGTTTGGTATCGGCTATGTGGCTGACGAATGGGACTTAGTCCGTAAAAACTTCGGCCAGCAGAAAGACGCGCAAGACATGCTCGTGACTGGCGGCATGTTGATAGAGAACGACAAAGGCAACCGCTACGATAGATTCCGCGGCCGGGTGATGTTCCCTATCCGAGACCGTCGTGGACGGGTTATAGGCTTTGGTGGCCGGGTACTGGGTGATGGCACACCGAAATACCTCAACTCGCCAGAAACACCAATATTCCATAAAGGTAAAGAGCTTTACGGTCTGTACGAAGTGTTACAGGCGTACCGTGAACCGCCACGAGTTTTGGTGGTTGAAGGTTACATGGATGTTGTCGCACTGGCTCAGTATGGCGTAGATTATTCCGTTGCTTCACTCGGCACCTCAACAACCGGTGATCACATTCAAATGCTGTTCCGCCAAACCAATACGGTGGTGTGTTGTTATGACGGAGACCGTGCTGGTAAAGAGGCCGCGTGGAGAGCATTAGAAAACGCGCTTCAGTATCTGAAAACAGGAAATACACTTAAGTTTCTGTTTTTGCCTGACGGCGAAGACCCGGACAGCTATGTACGCAAGTACGGTAAAGACGCGTTTGAGCAGCAAATAGAACAGGCAACACCATTATCAAATTACCTGTTTGATAACCTGATTGAGTTGCACCAGATTAACCTGGGCAATAATGAGGGTAAATCAGCGTTAAGAGCCTACGCGAGTGCCTTGATAGACAAGATTCCTGATCCATACTTTCAGGAGCTACTAGAAAAACTGCTCGATGAACGCACCGGTTTTGATAACCGCCTGCGCCAGGCACGTAAAAAAGTTAACGAAGCCCGGCCTCAGCCGCACAAAGAGATCAAACGAACGCCAATGCGCGAGGTTATCGCTCTGCTTATACAGAATCCGAGCTATGCTCAAATGGTACCGGATCTTGCTTCAGTAAGAGATTTATCAATACCAGGCCTCAGTTTGTTTGTTGATGTCCTTGAAAAATGCTCAGCGCATCCCAATATCAATACAGGCCAATTATTAGAGCACTGGCGAAATAGCCAGAATGAGGCGCTTCTGTCTCGTCTTGCGAGCTGGGATATTCCACTCGATGAAGACAATCAAGAAGAAATATTTTTAGACTCACTGGACAAAATTATCGCCCAGTGCGTAGAAAAGCAAATTGAAAACCTGCAGGCCAAAGCAAGAAGTGTCGGTTTATCAGCCGAAGAGAAAAGGGAGCTGCTAGCGTTAATGCTAGATTTAAAAGCGTAACCCTGTTTAATTAGTCAGCATCAATTTAATTTGCTATAGTAAGTGGTTTGCATTTCGCATACTAATTCCTTCACTAGATTACGAAGTTGGATACCGTCTATGGATCAAAATCCGCAGTCACAGCTAAAATCACTTGTTATTAAAGGCAAGGAACAAGGCTATCTGACCTACGCCGAAGTTAATGACCACCTGCCTGCTGAAATCGTAGATTCAGAACAGGTAGAAGACATCATTCAGATGATCAATGACATGGGCATTAAGGTAGTAGAAACTGCTCCTGATGCTGATGATTTAGCACTTAATGATGACACAAATATTACCGATGAAGATGCTGCTGAAGCCGCAGCCGCTGCACTTTCTAGCGTAGAAAGTGAAATTGGTCGTACAACAGACCCAGTACGCATGTACATGCGCGAAATGGGTACTGTTGAACTACTGACCCGCGAAGGCGAAATCGACATCGCAAAACGCATTGAAGAAGGTATTAACCAGGTTCAATCGTCTGTTGCGGAATACCCGGGTACTATTCCATACATTCTAGAGCAATTTGACAAGGTTCAGGCTGAAGAGCTTCGTCTTACCGATCTGATCTCTGGGTTTGTTGACCCTGACGCTGAAGATACAGCGGCTCCGACTGCAACTCACATCGGTTCTGAGCTGTCTGAATCTGAGCTGGAAGATGAAGACGGCACAGATGATGACGAAGATGAAGAAGATAGCGACGACGATTCAGAAGAAACTGAAGAAGATGTTGGTATCGACCCAGAGCTTGCTTTGGAAAAATTCAATCAACTTCGTAGTACCTACCAAAATCTGCAGTTAGCAATCAACGAGTACGGCTATGAAAGCCCGAAAGCGACAGTTGCTAACGAAATGATGCTGGATGTGTTCAAAGAATTCCGTCTGACACCAAAACAGTTCGATCACTTAGTAAACGAACTGCGTACTGCTATGGATCGCGTTCGTACTCAAGAACGCTGATCATGAAGTCAGTGGTTGAATACGGCAAAATGCCGAAGAAATCGTTCATCGCCCTGTTCACTGGTAACGAATCAAGTGATGCTTGGTTAGACGAAGTACTTGCTTCTGACAAGCCATACGCTGAAAAAATCAAGCGTAACGAAGAAGAGATCCGTCGTTCAATCACTAAGCTAAAAATGATTGAAGAAGAGACATCTCTGACCGTACAGAACGTTAAAGACATCAGCCGTCGTATGTCTATCGGTGAAGCGAAAGCACGCCGTGCGAAGAAAGAGATGGTTGAAGCGAACTTACGTCTTGTAATTTCTATCGCTAAGAAATACACCAACCGTGGCCTACAGTTCTTGGATCTGATTCAGGAAGGTAACATCGGCTTGATGAAAGCGGTAGATAAATTCGAATACCGTCGTGGTTACAAGTTCTCGACTTACGCAACGTGGTGGATCCGTCAGGCAATCACTCGTTCAATCGCGGACCAGGCACGTACGATTCGTATTCCGGTACACATGATCGAAACGATCAACAAGCTAAACCGTATCTCTCGTCAAATGCTGCAAGAGATGGGTCGCGAGCCGCTGCCAGAAGAACTGGCAGAACGCATGCAGATGCCAGAAGACAAGATCCGTAAAGTACTGAAAATCGCTAAAGAGCCAATCTCAATGGAGACACCTATCGGTGACGACGAAGATTCGCATCTAGGTGATTTCATCGAAGATACTACGCTAGAGCTACCATTAGACTCAGCAACTGCGACAAGCCTGAAAGGCGCGACGAAAGACGTGCTTGCTGGCCTGACACCGCGTGAAGCGAAAGTACTTCGTATGCGTTTCGGTATCGACATGAACACTGACCACACTCTTGAAGAAGTTGGTAAGCAGTTCGACGTTACCCGTGAGCGTATCCGTCAGATTGAAGCAAAAGCGCTACGTAAGCTTCGTCACCCAAGCCGCTCAGAAACACTGCGCAGCTTCCTGGACGAATAAGCAAAGCGTTAATTAGCTTTGAAAATCAAAAAAGGTGACCTCAGGTCACCTTTTTTATTATCGGTTATGCTAAGTGGATAAAAACTAAGCGCAATTAGCCTTACTAGCATCTAGACACCTCGCTAAGCTTCCCCTATAATCTTTGACCTATCAAGGCCCCTTAGCTCAGTGGTTAGAGCAGTCGACTCATAATCGATTGGTCCCCAGTTCAAGTCTGGGAGGGGCCACCAAATTCCAGAAGGTTAGTAAGCGTAGTGTTTACTAACCTTTTTTTGTACCTGACGATTTTGGGTCAGGTAATGGGTCAGGTAAGCCCCGATCACGCACTCTTCTCTGTCTTCTCCCAATATTAATCCGAATACTACGCTGTTGCCAAATGCGTCCTTCTGGCTGATAAAACTCTCTCATAGAGAACAAAGAGAGGTATTAAACTCGCAAACCAGCCATAAGTAACTTAAATTACACTTATAGCTAATTTCTTATACAGTCACGACAAAAGTGAGTTATAGTGAACTTATATATTAAGACGAACCCAATAGTGACAAAAGTACATTAAAAGGCACTTATGAAAAAAGGTAAGATGGTAAAGGCACAACCTATGCCTGATTTGAATACCGAGTTCAGTATGGAAACGCTGGGGAGCGCCATTCGCTCAAAACGCACCGATAGAGGCTGGCGTATTGATGATCTCGCTTCAAAAGCCAACTTATCTCGTAGAACAGTCATGAAAGTAGAAAAAGGCGATACCAGTGTCACCTTTGCCAATGTACTCATCCTCATGGACATCTTAGGGCTGTCGTTACGCCTTATCGATGTAAACCTATTTGTTCGTCCACATAGCCAAATACCCTCCCAAGCTGAAAACAGCGTGAGAAGCAATGAGGACGGTTGGTATGAGTAAGTTACAACAATTAGACGTGTTTATCGGTACGAATACCAAAATTGGTCGTTTGATTCTTCCTGTCGGAACAGAAACAGAGTTCTCATTCATCTATGAAGATGAATGGAAACACTCTGGTTTCCCAATTTCGCCACACATCCCTTTCGATGATCGGGCTTCGCCACGTAGTATTGAGAACTACCTCAGAAATCTCCTTCCTGAAGGAGAAGCCTTTGAGGAGATGATACAAAACACCACTATATCCAAAAGCAACACGTTCGGGCTGATTCGTAAGCTTGGTGCGGAAACATCTGGCGCATTGTCTTTTCGAGTTCCAGAATCAGAACCTCAAGAAACTAGTTTTAGACCTGTACCTGATGATGAACTAATAGAACGACTAGAGAGAAATCTAGCGCCATTAGTATATTGGGACGGTAAGGTTCGCCTTTCGGTTGCTGGTGTGCAAAACAAATTAAACTTACTTAAGCGCGGCGATGAATGGGGGTTTGGTGAAGGCAAATTAAGTTCGAACTACATTCTGAAGTTTGAAAGCGGTAGAGCACCGTGTATTGCTGTTAATGAGTTCTTTTGCATGACATTAGCCAAGCTAGCAGGTTTGGACGTCGCTAATGTTGAGTTAACTCGCATTGGGAACACTAGGACACTGATCATAGAGCGGTTCGATCGTGCCTATATTGAAGCTCGTGATGTCGTTCAACGAAAACATGTGATTGATGGCTGTCAGGCAACTGACTTACCACCAGGTTACAAATACGAGCGTCAGAATGGGGATGAAGGCGATGGCGTATATATGCGTGATGGCGTTTCTTTCCCACACCTACTGAGCGTCAAAACCATAGACACGGTAATCACCAACCTAAAGCTCACCCAATGGATGCTCTTTAATCTAGCAACGCTAAACTACGATGCCCATGGTAAAAATATTAGCTTCTTCGTCACCCCTAAAGGGCTGGAACTAACCCCTTTTTATGACTTATTAAACATAGAAGCTATCGCTCAAGAGGGAGCAAAACGCAACTCACGAAGCGGTAAATTGTCCGCTGATGAGGGTCGTGCCGCCAGTATCCCTCAATATTTTGCAATGTCGATTGGAGATTGGGAAAGTGAAGACTTTCAAAATCCGCCGAAAGGTAACTTCAAACGCCCTATCACCAGCTATGATTTAGCTGAATTCGGCGCTCTGCTGGGTTATTCAGGCACCAAAATGGCTTCCATAATGGTAGAAACCGTTAGTACTATAAAAAATGCCCTGAAGGAAGCGATTGACCTTACCGAAGCTCAAGGAATCGAGGATGGAGAACGTGAACACATAGAACTATGTGTGTCACTCATCCAAACAGAGTGCGAATACTTGCTAGCGCAAGCCGACAGCGTGCCAGAAATGAGTGGGCTTCTTTAATGGCTAATGCAGGGGCTATAGCAAACAATTTATAAATTATTTCTGGGCTAAACCATGCTAGCTACATTGCTAATTTAGCAACCTCTAAATCAAGTCAAGCATGGAAAGTCGCTTTGCTAAGCATCCAGTCTGAGTGATGCAGAACAGAATACTTCTCTCAATAATCCTCTCACTATGTTGTGCCAAATCGTTGGTTTTCATAGAATGGAGTGAAAGAATATGGCAAAGCTCATATAAATTATATGTTGGTTAAGTAGCAGGTTATGACTCAAGACGAGCGCATTGAAATTATCAATAAGATATCCCGAACACTATCAATATTGATGTGTGACATGAAGTTGCAGCAGTCAATGAACATCTATGCATTAAACATTCATGCGGAAGATTTTTACTGTAATGTGTTCAACTTTCTTTACCTAGGTAAAAACTTCAATAATGCGAATTCGGCTAGTTCAAACGAGGCATACATAGACCTTGTTGATCACAAATCGAAACACATGATTCAAGTGACGACATCAACGGGTAAAGAAAAAATAGATAACAGCCTCAAGATATTGGAGTCACATAACTCACATTACAAGCAGTATGAGTTTGATATCTTTTTCTTACTGGACAAGCCTAAAAACCTCCAGAAAGCAACAATTGAGTCATACAAGAACAAGTATGGTATTGAAGACATTAGAGAACATCTGAAAGATCATACAGATTTGCTCAATGATATTAAGAACTTAAAAGATGATAGGTTACGAGTCATCTATGAAGAGTTCTTCAAGGACATCAGTGAAAAGTACACTGATGAAATGACGTTGCAAATCGTATTCGACCTACTAGTTAAGGACAGTAACTCTAAGAACGTGGATTACTCTGTTGACTTCAACAATGTAGGCCTAGAAAAGAAAATTGGGATAAACAATTTAAATCGCCGAGTTTCTAATCAGTTATTTATAGGCAGTGAGGCTTCTCTGCCTATATATGAACACATTGAAGGTGCAGTCTTAACGGAGTTGCGAGTACTGATTGTTGACGGTTTATACACTAGTATTATTAAACAATATCTTTCTAATGCTGGTGCAGCTCCTAGAGAGTTAGCTAAAAAGAAAACCGACGAGCTTCACCACCTAGCGAGTAAAGATTATAAGTTAGACTTTTCTACGATACTTGGAGAACTTTGCCACAAGATTGAAGATAAAACGTACAAGGTTAGCTACCAAGAAACGTCCATGGCTTGGGTTATCATCGCTTACTTTTTTGAAGAATGTGATATTGGAATGAAACAATGATTTTGCCAACCAAAGTCTTAAAACCAGTTGACTCTTTGTATTGTATCTCAGCCTATGTGGTCGAGATTTTACAGGGGACAGATGGAGTTGATTTTGATGTCCTCTTGGATGAGCTAAACCATACGTATCCAATCGAAATTTCCATTGAAAAACTACAATATTGTTTAGACTTCCTATTCATTTTGGGAAAGCTGGAGCTAGAAAATGAAACTCTTAAAGCTGTATTCAAGTAATCCTAACTTTAAAACCATCAATTTTAATGAAGGGATGAATATTGTCGCAGGTCTACAAACTAGCTCACTGTCAACTCGTACCTGTAATGGAATCGGGAAGAGTACTTCTCTTCAATTAGTCCACTTGTTACTTGGTGGGCAATTAGATTCAAAATACCCAAGTGATAGAACGCTACAGAGCTATTTGTCTGAATACGGCACATTTTCATTGGACTTTAAAGTTGGCTCAGTACCTTACACCTCCACCGTCAACTTTAAGAGTGGTATCTACTATTTAAATGATGAAAAAATTGGAAAGTGTAAGACGTTTTCGAGCAAGCTCTCTGAGAAAATATTAATGGGAGCAATCAGTGATGTGTCTTTTAAACAAGCATTAAATTGTTTTGCTAGAAGATACCTCCCTGGTCGTAACTATTACTCTGATGCATTGATGCAGCAAGGAAGGCCTACTGAAGACTTTTACCAACGAATTACAAACCTATCGCTTCTTGGGTTAGATGTTTCTCTAGCTAAACAGTTTAAAAGTGTTCGTGAAGAGTTGGATGAAATCAAGAAAATAAAAGATTCGCTTCAGAAAGCAAACTTAACAGCTAATGAAAGTGAGCTGCGAGACCTAGAAGATAAACTAGAGCGTTTACTTAAAAGTAAAGCTAACTTTGATATTGCCCCAAATTACAATGAGTTGAAGCGTGATGCTGATTTACTGACCGATGAAATGAATAAGTTTCGAAATGAAGTATTTAAAATTGAACGTGACGTTAGGAACAAAGAGCGGGCGCTCGATGAAAGCCAAGAAGTAAAATCAGTAGATCTAGATAGAGTGGAACAGATTTTCTCTGAAGCTGCTTTCCACTTCCCAAATTCAGTTCAGGTACAGCTTCAGCAAGCACAAGATTTTCACGTACGTATTCATAGCGCTCGTCGAGAACGCTTGATATCTCAGGTAAAAATGCTCAATGATAAGCGTGAGCATCTAGAGGCTTTGTTAACAGAAAAAGAAGAGCGCCGAGATAGCATTCTTAAAGACTTGGATTCGAAAGGTGCACTTGAAGAGTTTAACTCAATCGTTGAGCATATCCGTACGACAGAAAATAAAATCGCAGAGCTATCAAGTTACCAGAATACTTTTGCTGGGGTTGAGAAACAAAAACTCGCATTAGAAAGTAAAAAAGCGGCTTTAAACCTCAAAGCTATAGAGTACATTGATGCTCAAAGCGCTCATATTCAAGGGATAGAGAAAAAGTTCCGTACATTGGTTCGACGATTCTATGATGATCATGGTGGCGCGATACGAATTCAGAAGAACAGCGGTGATGCAAAGTACCTCTTTGACATAGAACCATATATTCAAAAAGATTCATCTCAAGGTGTAGGTGAAGTAAAAATATTCTGTTATGACATGCTGTTATTTGAACTAAACAAAAAATTATTAGGGTTCATGGCTCATGATAGCGCACTATTTGGTGGGGTAGACTTACGTCAAACTAAGATGATGTTTAAGATTGCGCTGGAAATGTGTGAAAAGCATGGGCTTCAGTATTTTGTGAATATCAACAAAGACGTCTATGAAAAACTTATCTCTACAGCCCAAGAGGATGACGTTCTTACTATTGAAGATAAGCAAGCCCTACTAGATGGAACCGTGCTAGAACTATTCGATGATAAACCTGAACATACTCTCTTTGGTGAGTACTTCGGATAAGCAAACCAATTCGATATGTGTAACAAAGTTAAAAATAGCCTCGTAAGAGGCGCTTTTCTGGGTTAATTAGCTTTTCTGGGTTAATTAGCTTACCCCAGAAACAAGACTCAACATTAGTCTTCCAAAGCTCATCTCAGATAGCTTTCGGTATGGCAAAAAAGATGAGCAAGATATGAACCATTTTCTACTTTAAAGAAGAATGTGCAAAAGTGTTTCAGAGCTTACGTTCATTACCCCATTGGTTCTGACAAACCCACTTATGAAAGATAATGGGTAACACATTTTCCACCACAGAGTTCTGCGCTGAGAGATCTTTTTATCTATCAATTAAATGAGCAAACTTTAGTTTTTGATGATTTTAGCGAGAACAGTGTTCTCGCAGTAGCGTTCTTCTCAGGCAGCTAGACTCAAAAGGTTAACTTTTATGTTCTGAGAACCCCCTTCTATAAGGTTAGACTGCTTAAATCCTCACTCATATTCAACAGTCGCAAGTGTAGCGACACTTAGGATAAGCAGAGCAACCATAGAAACTTTTACCCGCATTACGACCTTTTTTAGCAACACGAATCACAAGGCTAGACTGGCAGTTTGGGCAAACCTTGGAATGAGGCTCGGGTGTAGGCTCATCAATGACTGGCTTATTCATAAAGCTACGACCATCTTCAATCATGTGGACTAGCTCGCTACCATTGACCAACCACAGGCGCTTCTCTTGAGCAAAGGCGATGGCTTCAGAAGTAAAATCTCCCGATGTTACGATGATCATTTTGCTAGCACGATTGTCGATCATCACACCATACATTTCTCTTAAGACTTGAACTCCGACTTTTCTAGCTTTCCAGTGCTTACATTGTACAAGACTCAACTCACCGTCTTTAGTTAACCAAATATCTACCCCGCCATCGGCCTGCTTTGAGAAAGATTGTTTAACGTCGTAGCCTTGCTGCTTAAAGTACTCGCCAATGTAGCTTTCAAATTCAATCCAACTGAGGGAATTAAGCGGAGTCGTGTTTTTGTGTGCTCTGATTTGAGACGTCGTCGCAAGATAATTATGCTTTCGCTGATACTGCTTAAAGAACGCAATTGGAGCTGGAATTAAAAACAAAAAAGCAAAATACGGTGCCATTTGCGGAAGATTCGGCCCAATGGCATTGAAGATGAAGTTATCACTGCGAGCCGCTAAACCTGGCAATAGGAAAGATAAACCAACATAAATGCCTGCTGAGAACAAGATACTCACCCACCACGGCGCATCCATCAAATGCCAAATAATTCCATCATTTTTCCGAGCCATAACTCCTCCCAATAAGCATCAAAATGCATTAAAGCACAATTGCCAGACCTAATACATAGAGTTAAATCATGTATTTAGTGGGAGAACAAACAGCTAGAACATTGTTCTAGCAAGAGCATTTTTATTTATTAATTAAATAACCAAACTTTAGTTTTTGATGATGTGAGCGAGAACAGTGTTCTCGCAGTAGCGTTTGAACGCTACCAGCCTTTGCCTATATACCCAAACACGAGTCGGATAATACCTAACTCTGTCTTTCGCCATTCGGAGAACATCGTTCTCCGTTCAACTGATGAAGATTTAAGAAGAAATTAGCTCCCTGAGATAGACAAAAGCAGGAACAAGGTTCCTGCAAGAGCATTTTTATTCGTGTTATTAATCATGTAAACAATGACTTACTTTATATTTACGAAGGTTAAGCGAGAACACTGTTCTCGCAGTAACAAGTTGCATCTATTTTTGTTCTTCTAGCCAGCGCTCAATGTCTTTTCTCTGCCACCCAACAACTCTAGAACTAAGCGTAACAACAGGTGGCATTTTTCCATCCCGACGCCAGCGCCACAAAGTACTTACGCTTACCCCGATTTCTTTCGCTAACTGCTCTTGTCTTACAAACATTTTATTACCGTTATTTCTCTATTATTTAGTCGCATCTTAGATTCTCATCGCCCAACTCATAATATAGAATAAGCAACAAACCATATTGACATGATAACGAATGGACTTAGATCAAAAGCGTAATGCATTGAGAGTACAGCTAGAAACAGCAATTAATGACTTAAAAAACCAGTCAGAATCTCAAGGTTGTAAAATTGCTCAGCGACGTCGAGTTGGGTATTTATACGCTGTTGATGCCGCTCGGAACATTGTTCTAGAACCATGGTTTACCAAGTTACTCAGACAACATGGAACCATACTCAAAAAGTACAGCCGTTCTAATGCTATCCATCTTGCTGAGATCATCGAAAGTTACGGTGGATTAAATAAAACAATTAAACTTATTGAAACGGTGCTAGCTCTACGTGGATTCAGTCTTCATACTCAACGACGCGTCAATTATGCCGATCAAGTACTGTTGGGCTTAAAGGATCTGCGTTCACTCACTCCACAACATCAAGAAGAAGAGGTTCGTTGGAACAGTGTTCTACCTTACTGCGCACTATGCTGGCGTCTACGCAGCCGATCTCACTACTACTGCGAAAAACACCATCCCATCAAGTCCACTAAACTTTATAAACAGCAAAAATACGCAGTTATCACTGCATTGAAACACCTGCCCAACCAGAACAGTACAGCTTACGAAAAGTACCTAGTACAACCTAACAAACAGAAAAATCTGGGACGACAACTGTATGATCTGGTCGGCGGCTATGCGCCGCATCCACGAGTATTTCTACGCCACTGTAAAGATAGCGCGAAGGCAGGAGACTGGCTCTCGCTATCAAAGAACATTGTTCAGACATGTAAAGTAAACTACCCAGCGAGCTATAAAAAAAATAAATCAGATCAAGTCAGATGATTTTGGTCAATGGTCATCATGGTGTATCGCGATAGTGAGATGTTTAGATCCTAAAGAACCAAACGCGTGGAGTGATAAAGAGTGCCTAACGCTTTTCAATGAGTTGAATACTTGGACCACACTGATTGGGATCTTGCATCGCTTCGAATGTGTAGAACGAATCAATAGCATTGAAACTAAGCGTGGCCCGAGCGTTGGATATAGAGCTAATCTAGAACAACACCAGTTGATCAAAGAGCTGTTAAAACAACAACTAAACACGAATAGCAAAACTAACTTAAGTGATATCGCCAGAACGCTTGGGCTTAGCAGACAACGCATACACCAGATCATTAAAAAACATCAATTGCTCTCCTAAGCAGCAAAGTAACTGTGCAAAAAACAATCAAATTTATTTTACATTTTTAATTATTAAATCAAATAAAAATCATAAATATAATTACGAATAATTTAATTATTAAATTTAGCCAAGATAATTATGGCAATAAAATAATTTTTACTTGTTGACTTTTTCATGTTATAACTATTATAATTATTATAAAGTTATAATTCTAATATAACGTTAATCTATTAAAATTTGGATTCATAAACGGAATGTTCTAATTTTTAGGTCTAAATTTTAGTGCCACCATTGGCACATTCACTGCCAATCCTGACACTTCCTCTGCCACTACTGGCAGTCTCGTTGCCAATCTTGGCAAAAAAATGTGCCACGCAATTTTGGTTTAAAAAACTTAGGCAAACATACAGTGCATTATTTTAATCAATAAAAAGCAAAATTTTGTGTTTATTATTTTCTATATATTAGATTCAAAGTAATGAAAACATTTAATTTAAACCACATCCCAGATCAAGAGTATATTTTTGATAATATCTCAGTGGTATTGGGGAATTTTCAGAAAGTTCTTCTAATCGAAAAAAGGCTGCCACTGTTCGGCAACACCTTCTACTGATTAGCCTCATTACAAAACTCTCACTGCACACATAAACCTATTGATGGCAGCATATTCAGAGCCTTAGCCTTAGAGACTCACCCATACCGTTACCCACTTCACCGATAATTCAGTATCTTTTCTGCTTTTATGCATCCTTTGGTATAGTCATGTAATGCATTTGTACTGAGCTGGCTAATCGCATGGAATCGACAATCAATAAATCAAAGTTATCTGAAAGCGACATCATCACGAAGTTCATTCTTCCTTCTATCAAAGGTGCGGGATGGGATGATATGTCTCAAATCCGTCAAGAGGTTAAACTGCGCGATGGTAAGGTCGTTGTTCGTGGTCAGGCAGCGGCGAGGAAAAAGGTTAAGTCTGCGGACATCGTCCTTTACCATAAACCGAGCATGCCTCTAGCCGTTGTCGAAGCAAAAGCGAATAAGCATGAAATCGGCAAAGGTATGCAACAAGGACTAGATTACGCCAGCTTACTTGAAGTCCCTTTTATCTTTGCCTCAAATGGTGACGGTTTTATCTTCCACGACAAAACCAACCCAGCTCAACTCGAAACCGAAATTCGACTTGAAGACTTCCCAACACCTCAGCAACTATGGGACAAGTACTGCGTTTGGAAAGGTTACAAAACCGAGCACCTTCCAGTCATTACTCAAGATTACCATGATGATGGTAGCGGTAAGTCTCCGCGCTACTATCAGCTACAAGCGATAAACAAAACCGTAGAAGCGGTAGCCGCAGGACAAAACCGTGTGCTACTGGTTATGGCAACGGGGACGGGCAAAACTTACACTGCATTCCAGATTATTTGGCGACTATGGAAGTCCCGAGCCAAAAAACGCATCCTGTTTTTAGCGGACAGAAACATTCTGGTCGATCAAACTAAGACCAACGACTTCCAGCCGTTTGGCACCGCTATGACCAAAGTCACTGGTCGAACAGTCGATCCCGCTTACGAAATCCACCTAGCTCTGTATCAAGCTCTGACAGGGTCAGAAGAGCACCAAAAAGCATACAAACAAGTCGATCCTGATTTCTTTGACCTTATTGTTGTTGACGAGTGTCACCGTGGCAGTGCCGCTGAGGACAGCGCATGGCGTGAGATTCTTGAGTATTTCGGTTCAGCGACTCAAATAGGACTAACCGCGACACCAAAAGAAACCGATATCGTGTCTAACACCGAGTACTTTGGCGACGCCATTTATACCTACTCTCTAAAGCAAGGTATTGAAGACGGTTTCTTAGCCCCTTACAAAGTCGTGCGTGTGGATATCGATGTAGATTTACAAGGTTGGCGACCAACCAAAGGGCAGGTCGATAAGCATGGTGAAATCATCGAAGACAGGATCTATAACCAGAAAGACTTCGACAGAACCATGGTCATTGATGAGCGAACTGAGCTTGTTGCGCAGACCATCACTAGTTACCTCAAGCGCACCGACCCGATGGCTAAAACCATTGTGTTCTGTAATGACATTGACCATGCGGAGCGTATGCGTCGGGCGCTAATCAATTGCAACCCTGAGCAAGTTGCTAAAAATGAAAAATACGTAATGAAAATTACAGGTGATGATGAAATCGGCAAAGCTCAGCTCGATAACTTCATCAACCCCAAAAAGGCTTACCCCGTAATCGCGACCACCTCAGAACTTATGACAACAGGTGTCGATGCAAAAACTTGTAAACTGGTTGTTCTTGACCAGGGCATTCAGTCGATGACCAAGTTTAAGCAGATCATCGGTCGTGGTACTCGTATTGATGATCGTTACGGAAAGCTATGGTTTACCATTCTCGACTTTAAAAAGGCGACAGAACTGTTCGCGGATGAGCGCTTTGATGGTGTCCCTGAGCGAGTTAAAGAGACAAAACCAGAAGACTTCGAAACCGATGAAGAACTCGATGAGATCATCGATGGTGAGGATGAGCTTGAACAAGATGATCCATTTGAAGGGGAAGATATCGACCCTGAAAGCATCCAAGAACCAGAAGCTCCATACGACTCAGGTTCATCTCCTTCTAACGGTAGCAATTCCGATGATGATTGGCAGGATGAAAACCGAGTTAGAAAGTTCCATGTCAACGGTGTAACGGTGAAAGCCATTGCCGAGCGTGTTCAATACTACGATGCCGACGGTAAACTCGTAACTGAATCATTCAAAGACTATACCCGCAAGACGATGGCAAAACAGTTCACCTCGATGGATGACTTTGTTAAGCGCTGGCAAGATGCCGATAAAAAGCAAGCAATCATCGATGAGCTGGCAGAAGAAGGCATCATCTGGGAAGCATTAGAGCTGGAAGTCGGCAAAGATCTCGACCCATTCGACATGATTTGTCATGTTGTGTATGACCAACCAGCACTCACCAGAAAAGAACGCGCTGACAACGTCAAAAAGCGCAACTACTTCACTAAGTACGGTGAAACGGCTCAGCAGGTATTGAACAACCTACTGGACAAGTACGCAGACGAAGGCGTTCAAGAGATTGAAAATATTCATGTACTCAAAGTTAAGCCTTTTGACGAGATGGGACGCCCTGCTGAGATCGTCAAAAAGTGCTTTGGAGGTAAAGAACAATACTTAGAAGCGATTTCTGAATTGGAAGCTGAGATTTATCAATCAGCCTAATCACCATTTAAACCAAGCTAGCGCTTCTTTAGCTTGGTTAATGACCTCAAGTCATCATGCATATCTATATTTTTGGTAACCTAAATTCAGGCAAAACAACGTTAAGCAAACAAATACAAGGACGTTTGCCTGATTTCATTTATTTATCATTAGATGAGTATCGAATTCGCTTTGGCGATGGAACCGAGCAAGGTGAGCAACTTGCTTGTGAGCATTTCCTTGCTGCGGTTAAACAACAGGAAAATGCGATTGTTGAATTTACAGGATACGGTCAAACGGCTAGCCTTCTTACTAATCAATTAGATAGAAAAACAGGCATATTAATCTGTTGCACTAGAGATATTGAGCAGAGCATCAATGCAATAGATGACGAGAAATACTCAGAAATCCCTTACCCATCATCCTATAAAAAACTGCAAGCTGTTGATGAAACTATTAGATTTTTAAAAGATAAAATCATACCGACAGAGCTAGAAGCTCACTGGCAAAGACAGATTTGGCAGTCTTACTGTTTTGACTTCTCAGATAACTTTGATACCTTCTGGGCGGCCTTCCCATTATCTCAACACACTTGGGTCAGTAAGCTGAATAAAGTATTGAGCACAGATACAAGCGTACCTACAGCTCTACTTTACGGAAGCTTGGGGGCTAATCAGTTAACAAAGCGCTCCGATATCGATTTATTTATTCAGTCATCGATTTCGGTTCAGAGTTGGCATGAAAGACTCCTCAGATTGTTCGGTGAACAATTGGCTCATACCGATATTTTGGGGTCGAAAATCACTCTTAGAACACAAGAGCGTTTGCTTATAGAAATCGTTATAGGCCAATCGCTGTCTGACATTTCTCTTTATTATCGCGAGTCACAAATCTACAACGTTCACTTCACTATTTTAAAGGGTGAGCTTGGCCTTGCAGAACAATTAGACGCCGTTACCAAAACACATACAAGCGAGCGAAAGCAAGCCAAAGAGTTGGCCGCTCAGGTTTACTTTTTGTTTTGCTCCTTACCGAACCTTATCACTAACAACGACAGTTACAAGTACCACTTTCACTGCTCTATCATCCAGCACTATTGTGTTCAGCTAGAACATTTATTGCTAAGTGAGTTTAAACACAACTACCTTCCCAAACATGCCGCCACAACATTGATTGATTTCCCATGGCAAGTATTTAACTGCTCAGCAACTCATATCAATACAGTGCAATATACTGAACTTTATCAGTACCTAATCTCACTGTTCGAACGGCTTAGAAAGAAACAACTGATTAAAAGTAATGGCTATTTCTCTGTGGAGAGTCGCTTTCTCCACGAGATCCCTAGTGAAGATAACAAGGCTTAAAAATTGAAAAATCATCAAATAAAAACAATCAACTACCAACTGTGGCTAGTGCTGATTCTGACAAGCTTAATACCATTAATCTACTCAACTACACGAATCCATTTCTTGGGCAGCATCCCTAGCCCATGGACTTTTAGTATTGCAGCACAAGTTGCATGGCTAAATGTAGGATATGAAGTCCTCAGCGAAGCATTACTTATCCCTCTAGCATTTATTCTAGGCAGAGTTATTCATAGTAATGAAGCTTTTCGCGAACGAGCCAGCCTATCTCTTTTGGTTACCTTAATTTGCTACTTTGTGGTGACCTTAATGGTATTGTGGCTAGCCCCGAACTTTGTAGATGCTATGCAGCAACAGGCTGAATTATTGGCCCAAACGATCCAATACATTCGATTGGAATCTGCCGCTATTTTGCTCTCTAGCTTCTATGCTTTTTTGTCTTTGGTTCTAGTCCTAAGAAATGAACGAAAGGCGCTGTATGGTCTCCTAATAGTACAAATGCTCATGACTGTCCTTTGTGACAGCGTCTTCGTCAGTCAACTACCTTACTCCCTTCAGTTAGGAGTGAATGGTATTGCTCTGAGTAATATCGTAGTCAATAGTCTTCTCGCACTATTTGCCCTGATTTATTTATCGAAATCAGGGATCACTCTGAGCTTCAAGTTTTCTAAAGGAGATCAATCGCAATGGCTCAAAGAATGGGCAAAGATTGGATGGAAGTCAGGGCTTGAGTCACTCGTGCGAAATACTGCCTTTATTGTCATGATTCTTCAGCTTATTAACCAAGTACAACAAGCGGGAACATTCTGGATTGCTAATCAATTTATTTGGGGCTGGCTACTACTTCCCGTTTTGACATTAGGACAACTGGTTAAGCAAGATGCTGCGACAAACAATGGGTTAACATCTGAGCGAGTTAATAGCTACCTTTGGATAACGTTAGGAATCATTGCTGTTTGGATACTCACCGCACCGCTTTGGAACAGCTTTATAGCCAATGTCATGGGGATAGAGAACCCAGAATCAATCACCAGTCTAGTTTGGCTAATGGTTGGGTTCTATGTCATTTTCAGTTTAAACAATGTCATAGACAGTTACTTTTATGGTATTGGACGCACGGATTTGATGCTATATCAATCACTTATCGTAAACACCTTGTTTTACGGTTGTGCTTTTGTGCTTTATCAAATCGGTATCTTTGTACCTACGCTTGAACGAATCGCCATAATGTTCGGCTTGGGCATTACTGCTGATGCACTCATCACTTGGGTGTTGTACCTTGCCTTACGGAGCAAAATGAGCATGAATCAACAACCAGTAAGCCATTAATTTATATATTTATCATAGATGTAAATGCCCACTAACCTCCACCGTTATTGGGCATCACCTCTCCCCCTTTTCAGTACTCATAATGACGTAGAAATGCTATAATCAGCCCCAATTTTTTCAGTCAGTTAGTAGTAGAACTCCATGTCAATCAGTTCAGTTATCAAGTCTATTCAAGACATCATGCGTAAAGATGCAGGTGTTGATGGTGACGCGCAGCGTCTAGGCCAAATGTCGTGGCTTTTATTCCTTAAAGTGTTTGATGCTCAAGAAGAAGAGCTAGAGTTCGAGTTAGATGATTACCGCGAACCTATCCCAGCAAAATACCTATGGCGTAACTGGGCGGCAGATAACCAAGGCATTACAGGTGATGAGCTGCTGGAATTCATCAATGATGACCTATTCCCGACGCTAAAAAACCTAACCGCACCGAAAGACACCAACCCACGTGGTTTTGTGGTGAGAGAAGCCTTTAGTGATGCTTTCAACTACATGAAAAATGGAACACTGCTGCGCCAGGTGATTAACAAGCTCAACGAGATCGACTTTACTGACTCTAAAGAACGCCACCTGTTTGGTGATATCTACGAGCAAATCCTACGCGACCTACAAAGTGCAGGTAATGCGGGTGAGTTCTATACCCCTCGCGCGGTGACTCGCTTTATCGTCAATCGTCTTGACCCTAAACTGGGTGAGCAGATTATGGATCCCGCCTGCGGCACGGGTGGATTCCTGGCTTGCTCGTTCGATCACGTTAAAGAGAACTACGTGACAAGCACAGCCGATCACCAAACTCTGCAAAAACAAATCCATGGTGTAGAGAAGAAACAACTGCCACATTTGCTGTGCATCACCAATATGATGCTCCACGGCATCGAAGTCCCTGTGCAGATCAAGCACGGCAACACGCTTAACAAGCCGCTTTCAAACTGGGACAGCAATATCAATGTGATTGCAACTAACCCACCGTTTGGCGGCACCGAAGAGGACGGGATTGAAAAGAACTTCCCTGCCGAAATGCAAACTCGTGAAACGGCTGACCTGTTCTTGCAGCTTATTGTCGAAGTATTGGATAAGGATGGTCGCGCTGGTGTGGTGTTGCCTGATGGCACCTTGTTTGGTGAAGGTGTAAAAACCAAAATCAAAAAGATGCTGACGGAAGAGTGTAACCTGCATACGATTGTTCGCTTACCTAATGGCGTGTTCAACCCATACACGGGTATTAAGACCAACATTCTGTTCTTTACCAAAGGCCAACCGACCAAAGAAGTGTGGTTCTATGAGCACCCTTACCCAGAAGGCGTGAAGAACTACAGCAAAACCAAACCTATGAAGTTTGAAGAGTTCCAGCAAGAGATCGATTGGTGGGGTAACGAGGCCGATGGATTCGCTAGCCGCATCGAGACCAAGCAAGCTTGGAAGGTATCGATTGAGGAGATCATCGAGCGCAACTTTAACCTTGATATTAAAAATCCGTATCAGGACGAAATCGTCAGCCATGATCCTGAAGAGTTACTGGAGAACTATCAGCAGCAACAACAAGACATCAAAGCACTACGTGACCAACTGAAAGGCATTCTCGGTGATGCGCTTAGCTCTACCATTCAAGGTAAAAAGCAAGGTGGAGAGCAATAATGGCTTTAGAAAACCTGATCACCGAGCATATTGATATTTGGACGTCGGCAGAAAAGACCAGATCGACCTCTGGTAGAGGCAGCAGTAAGAAGCTAGAACTGTATGGTGTTAAAAAGCTACGTGAGCTGATATTAGATTTAGCGGTGCGAGGAAAACTCGTTCCTCAAGATCCTAATGATGAGCCTGCTTCAGTGTTGCTTGAGCGTATCGCGCAAGAAAAGGATCAATTGGTAAAAGAAAAGAAGATTAAAAAGCCAAAACCATTACCAAAGATTTTGACAGATGAGGTCAATTTCAGCCTTCCCCCTAGCTGGCAATGGACTCACTTTAGCAATATCCTAGACTTCAGCGGTGGTGGACAGCCTCCTAAAAGCTATTTTTCAGAGGAAAAAAAAGAAGGTTTTGTTCAATTAATTCAAATTAGGGACTTAGGCCCTAATCCACAACCAGTTTATATCCCTCGTGAAAAAGCATCTAAATTCTGTACTGAGAATGATGTAATGGTTGGGCGCTATGGAGCATCTGTAGGCAAGGTATTTTGGGGGAAAGATGGAGCTTATAACGTAGCTCTGATAAAGATTCATAATGACTTTAATGCTTATACGCCAAACTTTATACATTTGCTTCTACGTAGCCCTCTAGGTCAATCACTTTTTGGTGGAATTTCAAGATCGGCACAAGATGGGTTTAGTAAAAAAGATATTGAGCATAAGTTAATTCCCTATTTATCTATAGCTGAACAACACCGTATCGTCGATAAAGTCGATGAGCTAATGACGCTTTGCGATCAGCTAGAGCAACAAACCGAAGCCAGTATCGAAGCGCACCAAGTACTGGTAACAACGTTGTTGGATACACTTACCAACTCTGCCGATGCTGACGAGTTAATGCAAAACTGGGCGCGAATCAGCGAGCATTTCGATACCTTATTCACCACTGAAGAGAGTATCGACCAGCTTAAGCAAACCATTCTACAACTGGCAGTGATGGGTAAGCTTGTTCCGCAAGATCCAACCGATGAACCAGCTTCTGAGTTACTGAAAAGAATTGCGGAAGAAAAAGCACAGTTAGTTAAAGAGAAGAAGATCAAGAAGCAAAAAGCGCTACCGCCGATTTCTGAAGATGAAAAGCCGTTTGAACTGCCGAATGGTTGGGTATGGGAAAGGATTGATAACCTATCCAACTTGATAGAGTACGGTTCATCACAAAAAACTGTTGACCCATTTCCTGGCGGCGTCCCTGTATTAAAAATGGGAGATATACAAAATGGTCAACTTATATTAGGCGACCATAAAATGATGAGCGCTGATGTAGAAGAACTTCCAAGCCTATATTTAAAAAACAACGACATACTCTACAATCGTACCAATAGCGCGGAGCTAGTAGGTAAAACAGGCATTTTTAAAGGTGAAGATGATAAATACTCATTTGCGTCCTATTTAATCAGAATTCGCTGTAACTCTAGAAATGTACTTCCAGATTACATTAACTTGTCGATGAACACACCTTTATTTAGAGCAACTCAAGTTGAACCACACATTAAAAAGCAATGCGGGCAAGCCAATGTTAACGGTACATTGATGAAGTCAATGCTGGTATCTATACCGCCTTTAAACGAACAAAAACAGATAATCAGTAAAGTAAATCAGCTGATTTCGGCATGTAATTCTCTGAGAAGAACAATAGAAAAATCCAAATTAAAGCAATTGAATATTGCTAACTCAATTGTGAAACGTTTGGTTTAAAAGTCTTAAAAGCAGCTCAAAGTAAGCTGCTTTTTCATATAAGAACAAGAATTATGAAATTAAAGCAACTATACATAAGTAACTACAAGAATCTTAATGAATTCACTTTAGACTTCTCAGAGGAATCATTTATCGAAACTTTAGTCGGTAAAAACGGTTCAGGAAAATCCAACTTCATAGAGGCACTCTTAGAGGTTTTCAGACATATATTCCAATATGATTGGCGAGACAACAGGTATGATATATTCTTCTCTTATACCCTTACTTATGAAATCGAAGGTTCAACTCAAACTATAGAATACAACTCAAATGTGAATCAGCTCATTATAAATGGACGCAGTAGAGCAACCGTAGGTCAGACCCCACTACCTGATTATATCTTAACCTATTACGCTGGGCACAACTCCACTGTAAGTGAGCATCTGAGTTCATTCGAAGAAAAGTTTGCTACAAATCTTGTTAGAGCAGATCAAACTGACAGTAGACCTTTCATAGGCCTCAATAAAAGTTACAACGATATATTACTAACAGTCTTTTCTCTTCTTCCTGATGATTCAATCGCAAAGACGTTTGTTTTTGAGAAACTTTCAATTGATGAAATTTATGATGAACTAAGAATCGAGTTAGAACGCCCTCACTATGCAACTACAGCGCGTTTTGACGTTCAATCCACAGATGAAGAAGATCCTTCGAAATATTGGAAACTTGCAGGTACAACCAGAAATATGTTGGATGAGTTAGACACTCACTGTAACGCCCCTATAGCAGAAGGAGTTAGAACTGAAGGCTACTTAGCAGGCTCGGATACTTACCAGAGATATTACTCAATCCGTCGCATCAAAGAACACTTTGCAACAAATACAGCTCATGACTTTTTCCGAATGTTAGATAACTTCAAAACATTAGGGATGCTAAAATCTGTTGTACTGAATATAAAGTTAAGAGACAACACCGATGTGGCGTCAAACGTTTTTAGTGACGGGCAATTTCAAGCCATTTACCTGTATTCGATAAGTGAAATTTTTAAGTCAGCCAATAGTATCACTATCATGGATGAACCTGACTCTTTCTTACATCCTGAATGGCAAGCACAATGCTCAGAGCAGATACAGTCTATATCCAGAGAAGCAGCATCAACAAACCACATAATCACAACGACTCACAGCGCGGTATCCTTAATAAGTAGCCCACAGACTAGAATAAGGTACTTTGAGGAGCATGAAGGATCTGTCAGAACTTTTACTCTACCAAAAAGAGAAACGGTTAGACGCCTGTGCCAAGGTGTTATTACTTACACTGAAGAAGAACAAATGCTCAGTGTCTTAAACGCCATCCACATAGAAAATAAACCCGTTTTGTTTACGGAGGGCAGTACGGATCCATTAATAATAAAGTCTGCATGGTACAAGCTATATCCAGATACTGAAATGCCATTTATCCCCTTCTATGCATTCAGTTGCTCATATATAAATCAATTGATCACTGATCAACGCATACACAATGAAATGAATGGCCGCAAGGTGTTCGCCCTGTTCGATTTTGATGAGGCCTATAATCAATGGAATAGCCTTAACGGCCGAGTTTTGCTCGACAATGTTTCGAATGGACTAGTCAAGAAGTGGGACGGCGGTGAAGCGTACGCTATCATGCTTCCAGTCCCTCAACACCCAGATATCCAGAGACAAGTGTTTAAAAATGAGGCTTTAGAGGAGCACTTTGGTGGCGCATCTTTTTGTATGATTGAGCATCTGTTCTATGGTCTGGATTTAACTGCACCATTTTTCACAAACCAAAATGTACCAGGAGGGCAGTTAATTCAATTCCAAGGCTGTAAAACTAATTTTGCTAAAACTGTAGTACCAACTCTACCTCCCGAGAACTTTGAAGTATTTCGTCCAATGCTTGACTGGATAAGAGAGCTATGTGCATAAGGGAGCGAACATGAGCCTATATAATATAACTAACAAAAACCTCACCGCACTGACGCCGACCAGTGGAGCCTCAGCAATATCACTCGATTGATTCACTTTGCAGAGCAAAGTGACATGGTTGTAGAGAAAGCAGACTGATGTAATGATTCATCTACCCAAAGTCGCAAGTAACAAGCTTTGAGTAGAACATCGTTCACCTCGAAGCATTTTTTATTTGTTAATCAAATACGCAATCTTTAGGTTTTGATAATTTAAGCGAGAACACTGTTCTCGCAGTATCAATAGCCAGCTCACCAATCCCCTGTTACGCAACTCGTTACTCAGAGAACATTGTTCTCTGTGATGAGAATCGGCTTCACTTTAAGTTGGCGTTGTCACTGACTATTACTCGCTTACATTCATCTACTTTTATTTTGGATACTGTTTGCTCGCTAATCGATACACGACCATAAGCAAATGTCCGTCCCTCACTCCCAACTGACCACACCTTTTGGTGTCACAATTGATATCATTAACCAATTTGGTGTCAGAAAATGGATGTTTTTTGATACTACCAATATGTTTACATCTCGCTAAATTTGACTACTTAAGTCAAGAATTTAGGCAAACCACCTTTGCCTAAAGAAAATCTAGAAAATAAACTTAACCCCATAGATAATAATCATGACTCTAAAGTTATTTCCATATAATTAAAAACAAATTAATTATAAAAACACTTTGACATTAAAATTCAACATGAAAAACTAAACTTTATTTATTTAATTTTTCATGTTATAACTATTATAACCGTTATAACTATTATAAAGTTATAATTCTAATATAAGGTTAGCTTTTACAAAAATGAAGGTTAAACTCAAATAAGTCTAAATTATTGCAGAAATTCTTCTGCCACGACTGGCACTTTCAACGCCAGTAGTGGCACATTGATTGCCAGTCTTGGCAAATTCTCTTGCCACGAGCTTTGATGACGGAATTTTTAAGGCTTTCATCATTTGTCTGATAAAAGTCCACTGGCTTTAGAGTTGTGCAAAAAAAGAACAGCGTTAGAATACGTTTAATGTCTCATTTTTTCTTGACTTATAGCGGTTGCAGCCATATAAGCCTGGCACTCGGCATTCTTTCTTTTCTTTAATATCTTTTCTTTTCAAACGAAATTTTGGAACATTGTTCTTTTCATCTAAATTAATAGAATTTGCTCTGCGTAATGCTTCTTCATCTGAAATTTCATTGTAGATCACTTTAAAATTATTGAGCTTAGTTTCACGTTCTTCTCTTACGGATAGATAACTCATTTCACGATTACGTTTAGAATAAACCAGAACTTTAGACATATCGACAACCCTCTTGATATATATAGATAAATTCAATGACCATTATATTTATCAAGTAATATCCTCTTTGTAAAGGACCTTTTAATACTATTTAAAAATCACTTTAGCATTTAATTATTAAATATAAATCGTTTGTTTTTTTAATTATTAAATTAGATAAATAGTAATTAATTTCACTCTTCCCTCAAAATGAAAAAGATCCGATTATGGCTATTATTGTTACCATCCCCCTAACTAAAAATAATCATATTCATCATCATAATTTCTGAGTTAGGATCCTAACCGAGAATGAACATCGAATTCTGGCTACGATTAGTATTGCTGTTTCTCCTAGCCTCATCGCAACCACGTCAAACACTACAAATTCCAAGTTAGGATCCTAACCAAGAATGAACATCGGAGTCTGGCTACGATTAGTACAGCTATTTTCCCTAGCCTCATAGCAACCACGTCAAACACTACAAATTCCAAGTTAGGATCCTAACCAAGAATGAATATCGGAATCTGGCTGCGCTTAGTACAGCTATTTCCCCTAGTCTCAAAGTAACCATATTCATCCCAAAAATTCCGAGTTAGGATCCTAACCGAGAATAGAGAACAGATTCTTACTACTATTGGTGATGCTATCCCCCTCCTCAAAGAATCATATTCATCATCATAAATTCCAAGTTAGGATCCTAACTCGGAAACACCAATCAGGGATCTCTAAGGGTATTCGCGATCACCATTCGTTATCTTCAATCACAAGTGGACAAAAATATATGTCATACTTACTTTTTGTGACTACTTATGAGCATTGACGTGAAGATTGAGACTGCATTAGAGCGCCTGCATAGGTTTGACAAGCAAGGTATACATGTTTATCGGAAGAGTGATCTCAGAAGGTTATTTTTTGATGATTCACTTACTGCATTCCAGCAAAGCTTGCTACGTTTAGTCAAAGCGGGAGTACTAGAGCGGGTGTGCAACGGTGTTTATGTATTCTCATACAGTCGTCACAAGGGCGGTTATACTATTGAATATATTGCTAAATGCTTGCGACGAGGAGAGTACAACTATATCTCTCTAGAATCGGCACTCTCAGAATACAGTGTCATTTCACAAGTGATGGTCGATCGAATTACTATCATGACAACAGGGCGTAAAGGGGAGTTTAGAACTCCCTACGGCGTTATCGAGTTCACACATACGAAACGTGATGATATTGACATTATCAGCAATACCATATCTTCAGATCGGCCCCTTCTGATTGCGAAGAAAGAAACAGCACTTCGTGATCTAAAAAGAGTTGGAAGAAACACACACTTAATTGTGACGGATCACGATTAGGCAGTTTGCATTAGATAATAGACATTGCCTTACACTCGCACAGCTCACTTCCACCACTGTTGGCGAAAAATTCGAACAAGTCTACTTGACCTGTCTACTACTCTACAGTTCATACTATCCCAATACTAAGAACACTTGGGTCAAATCGCACATGTATTTGATTTCTGAACTGGCGGCGAAGGCGGGTATCTCTCGCACCACCTTACTCTATTACGAGAAGTTAGGGCTGATTAACGGCCAGCGTCTTGACAATGGATATCGCTATTACAGCGAAAACGATTTGCAGCGACTGTTATTGATTCAGCAACTTCAAAGTGCAGGACTCTCATTGAAAGAGTGCGAACAATGCTTGGATGCGAAGTTAAGTAGAAGCTTATTGGAAAATCGGCTGACGCAACTCAACCATGACATTGATAAAAAAATCCACGCTCGTGAGTTGCTACTGGCGTTACTTGGGGAACGTCCACAAAGAGAGTTACACCATTCCCTGAGTCAAAGTGCGCCTAGCGCTTACTTAAACTGGTTAAGTACGCAGGGTTACAGTGAAAAAGAAGCGCTCCGATTAAAGTGGCTATCAAAAGATATGAACGAACACGAGAGTTACATGAAAGACTTTATGACGGTCTTTGCAACATTAGAAAGATGGGGGCCAGGGAGTCACAAGGACTCTTTAAAAGCGATTTCATTAATGTCGCCTCAGACAATGACCGATATTTTAGACATTGGTTGTGGCACTGGCATCTCAACGTTACTGCTAGCTGACAACAGTAACGCACACATTACAGCTGTGGATAATGAGCCTATTGCCATCGAACTGCTCGATAAAAAAATCCAAAACGCACAGTTACATGAGCGAATTTCTCCTGTTTGTGCCTCCATGACGGAACTGCCATTTCTGGCAAAATGTTTTGATGCCATTTGGGCGGAAGGCTGTGTGTACATTATGGGAATGGAGAACGCACTAAAGCAATGGAAGCCTCTGTTAAAAGACAATGGCGTGTTGATGGTGAGTGATTTGGTTTGGCTCACTGACTCTCCTGACGAAGAGACAAAACAGTTTTGGCTGGCAGACTACCCAGACATTCAATCGATACCTAAACGGCTAGCTCTGTTCAAAAAGCATGGCTACGACGTGATCGAACACTTTTCATTAGGCGTCGATGCATGGCAAAACTACTGGCAACCTCTGCAAGACCGAGTTGAGGAATTACAAGCTGCTATGCCTGCGTCCCAAGTGTTATTGGACATTAACAAAGAGATTTCTATTTACGAGCGCAGTGCTGCAAAAGATTTTACCTATCAGTACTTTATTTTAAAAATTGCAAACTAGAGATAGATATATGAAATGCGCTTTGTACAAACAAGAACAAGCTCAAGAAATCATTACACTGTTCAATAACACATTTTCGGATTCCGAGGGTAAAGAAGAAGGTGCATTAATTGCGAAACTCGTGGAAGACTTTCTCACTTTACCAACCAAAGATGAGGATCTTTATGTGTTTATTGCTCAAGATGAAAGTGAACGCATTATCGGTAGCATCATTTTCTCTCGCCTATCGTTTCCAAATGGTGAAAACATATTCCTTTTAGCCCCCGTGGCCGTTGCAACAGAGTGTCATGGGCAAGGTGTAGGTCAAGGATTGATCAAGTTTGGGTTAGCGACACTGAAAGAAAAAGGCGTCACCGTTGCCATTACTTACGGGGATATCAACTTTTACTCAAAAACAGGATTCGCTCCAATCAGTCAGGACATAATTCAAGCTCCGCTAGACTTGTCCTACCCTGAAGGTTGGATTGCACAATCTTTAGTCAGTAAAGCGCTCCCTAACATTGAGGGAAAACCAACATGCTTACCCGCTATCGACAATCCATATTATTGGTAGTTAATTGGCGTGAAAACTCCTTCGTTTCTGAATTTAGATGGCTATGCTTAAACGCTATTTTCTAAGCGGCGCTCTTACCATGCTCACCTAGTCACAACGGACATACCGTGTATGTTCTAAGCAATTATTCTTTGATAACCTTTAGAAACCACTGATAAATTTGAGGGCTATGATGAAAGTAAGAAAAGCCGTTTTAGATGACTTACCCTACCTTGTTAACTTCACTTCTGAAGAAGCAAGAGAGGCTGAGGGGAGTATTAAGATCCCAGAAACACTTGAAAAGGGCATTCTGGTTGCGCTGCGTGACCCTTCAATTGCTACCTATTGGGTTTTAGTTGATGAGAACGATACTCCCGTAGGGAGTGTCTCTGCGGTTCGGGAATGGAGCGACTGGAACGCTGGTTATTACTGGTGGATTCAAAGCATGTTCTTATCCAAATCACAGCGAGGCAAGGGTCGTATGTCATTGCTTTTGGATGCGGTAAAACATGAAATGAAAGTACAAAAAGGCTTAGAGCTGCGCCTATATGTTCACAAAGACAACTGTACGGCTGTTAGAGCTTATCAAAATGCTCATTTTTCAAAGTCCGATTACGAAATCATGACGTTAAGCAATTAAGTGGATATAACATATCCACTTTTTCTTTCAGAACAGCGTTGTATACACTAGGGTTTTACTATTTCGTACTGAGAGGGATACTCATGAAAGCTCGCATTGGGGTTGCATCGGAAGATCTCATTCGTACGCATATGATTAGTGTGGCCGCAGGCAACATTAGTCATAACAAGCATCTACCGACATTTTGGTTCACATCACTAGATGAAGTCTCAAAGTTACTGTGTAATGAAAATATCGAACTAATGCTTCTGATCAGTAGAGAAAAGCCTGAAAGTCTAGCTGAGCTTGCGGAGATTAGCGGTCATCATATCCTCGAACTGTCACGAAAAATCGACGCCTTATCATCAAAAGGATTTATCCAGTTCGGGGAAAAAGGCAGTACTTGCTGTCCTATTGCTGTATTTACTGACTTTGAGATTATTCTCGGCAAAGAATTAGAGAATACATTGCAAGAAGGCTATCTTGCATGATACCGAACACTCGTTACTGCGGCGCATGCCGCTTGGGTAGCACAGCTTCATGCTGTGCAGACTCGAATGGTGATCGTTCTTGATACTTTCCGTCTAGGCCAACTTGATAGCCATCGATGATCTCTTCCAGTTCTATTTTGAGGGCTTCAGTTACTTCAACTAGCTTATCAGTATTGAAGTCCATTTAGCGTAACCTTACTATCCTTTGATTCGGCTTGCTCGTTATCACTTCTTTTAGCCTTATGCGTCATATAAACCTCATTCATAAATATGCCTACCCGCAGTTACGGTAGCACAATGACATTCTCACTAGTCTCAGCGGTGTTGCTCAAATCAAAAAACCTTAACTATTTACAATAAAAACGATTAATTTCAGACAGTTATAAACCACTAAGATTTAGACACTAAAAGTTAGTGTCTAAATCTTAGTGCCGAAAATCAAACAAAGCGGCCAATCATTGTCCTCCATAGAAGTTTCACTTTAAGCTACTGATGTTAAAGCGCTTAGCGTATGTGCTCACTTCTCTAATCTAAAAAACCCCTGTACCATGGAGCAGTCAATCAGCTTTAAGGCCATGATAGTTTGAAGTTTTACGTTGTTTCCGATCTGCATCTCGACATTCACGGAATACGCCGTGATTTCTGGTATAGCTTCGATAACGAAGCCACTTTAGTCGTTGCAGGTGACACAGCGAACGGCCTCTCATGCATGGCGTATGTAAAAAATGTACTTTGTCGCCACTTTAAGACTGTGATAATGATTGCAGGAAACCATGAATGGTATAGCAATAAGAGTAAATCCTACCGCCATATAAGTACGCCCGTTGGGTGCAAATCTAGTGCAAACTCTGACGTTCTCAAAGATTCTAGGAGTTCCGTACTATCCAAGCTTAAGGCTCATAGTGATACAACTGAAAACCTGTTCTTTTTGAATAATGAGTCAATAAATTTAGATGGATGTAGTATTTATGGAGGAACTCTTTGGTTTCCTATCCACACATACTCGTCTGCGCTGATTGATGTGTACTCAGAACTGATGAATGATACAAAGTACATCAGCCATCAAATGATTGAAGAGCAGCACAAAGCATTCATTAACAACTTTCCAGAGAAAGTTGATATAGCAATATCTCACCACCTTCCATCTAAAGAAGCTTTTGCTTTCGAGCAAAATGCCAGCAGCGATTATGCTCCGTATTATCATGCAGGGTTGAGTAATGAGTTGATCTCAAGAGCTAGGTATTGGGTGGCAGGGCATCAACATGATGCTGTAGAGAAAGTCATTGCTGGCGGTAAGACCACATTTATTTGTAACCCCAAGGGTTCTGTCAGCTTAACCAGTGGAATACTTACTAATAAAGCTTATTACCTATAAGAGCTAGCCAGCAAGAAACTTCGGCATCTGAAAGTCCGTTAGGGCTTTCTAGCTGCGATAATTGATCACCTTGCCAAGCAACCAATCAGAAATGATGCATAGGTTCATCACCTCCCTTCACAATCCCAACACTATCATTCGCACAAATACACACAACACTTTTACGCGCATAAAAGTGTTAATTAATTCATTTTTACGCGCGTTTAAATGTTTCTACTTGCATTTTATTGCGCATTTTTGTGTAATAAACAATCGACCAGATAAGCACTTTAACTGAGGTGGCTAGATGAAACGAACACTACTTGAAAACCTACTCACCTGGAAAGACAAGCCGACAAGGAAGCCTTTGCTGATTGACGGTGCTAGACAAACTGGTAAAACATTCCTATTGCAGGAACTATTAGGAAGTACATTCGAAAATGTCCTAAGAATCGATTTTCTAGAAAGCCCTGAGTTAATGGAAGCCTTTTCAGGCTCTCTAAACCCTGATGACATCATCACCAACATTGAACTCTTAACAGGACAAATCTTCGAGCCATCGACAGATCTTCTTATTTTAGATGAAATTGGTGAATGTCCAAGAGCGGTCACCGCTCTTAAGTACTTTGCAGAAAAGGCTCCCAAAGCTTATGTTGCAGCCAGTGGTTCAAATATCGGATTGCTCACGTCCTTTCCCGTTGGAAAAGTTGAGCAGCACAACTTAAGGCCACTGACTTTCAGGGAATTCTTGTGGGCATCTGGAGAAAAAGCACTTCAAAAAGCATTTGACCAAAAGCTGAACTCTTCAGCGGCTCATACAAAATTAATCGAACTACTGACCGATTATTATTTTGTTGGCGGCATGCCTGAAGCCGTAAACTCATGGTTCGAAAACTCAGAACTCAGTATTATTGAACGCATTGAAGCCGTGTCTGAAGTCCATAGGAACTTAATTGAGGGCTACATGCGTGATTTCGGAAAGTACTCTGGAAAAGTGGACGCACAGCTAATCGAATCTGTATTTCGAAGCATTCCCGCTCAACTATCTTCGGTATTCGACGACTCCGTTAAACGGTTTAAGTTCAAGGGAGTTCACGAGCGCAAGTCTCGCTATACTGAATATGAAAGTGCAATCACATGGCTTCACAAGTGTCGGCTTGCTTTAAAAAATCATCCTATTGAAGGGCAGCCTCGTTCTCCTTTAGCTGCTTATCAAAAGGAAAATACGGTTAAACTATTTCTCTTTGATGTCGGGCTATTGAACCATATGCTCGGCACTGGTTACCGTGAAATCAAACAGCAAGGCTATGAATACAAGGGATATGTCGCCGAAAACTATGTTCAACAGGAAATCGCTGCGCTAGGTATTGAACCAAGCTTCTCTTGGGGAGACGCAAGAGCAGAGATAGAGTTCATTATCGCTGATGACCTAGGTCGAATCGTACCTGTAGAAGTAAAAAGCGGTAAGCGAACTCGTGCGAAATCATTGCAATCCTACATCGAGAAATGCAAGCCCCACAAGACAATCAAACTTACAGGTACTCAAGGCTCTCCAGCAACAGAGAAAGAGCACATCGTGATGCCGCTTTACTACACCGAATACTTACTTGATCACCTGAATGATCTAGACAAGAACTAGGTAGTAACAAAATTAACAGAAAGCCCCAATGGGGCTTTCAAAAACAATCTTTATTTAAGATTAGCTCTTAGCGACTGAGTACTTTTAATGTCTGGAAAAGGTAACGTTTCAGCGGAAGGTACAACTGACAACGCTGGTGGAACATATCCAATCAACTCTTTCAATTTACTGCTCCAGGTTTCAAGCCCACCTAACTTATCGTCAAAATAGTCATAGCGATCATAGTGACGTGTACTCACATCTTGTAACGCGTGATTTTGAATACGATCCCTGACTTCTTTGCTGATTCGGCATGCCCCCATCAAAGTTTTACACGTTCGACGCAAATCCTTAGGCACAAACTTATCGAACCCCACGGCATCGCGATAACGAGTCACTGCACGACAAATTGAGCTAGTCTTCATGGGTTCTTCTGCATCTTTTGGATTTGGAAAAACATATCGTCCACCGCCAGAAAGCTCATATTGTTTCTGAAGTATTTCAAAAGCCAATCCGTTCAACGGTACGATATGATCTTTTTTGTTTTTGGAACGTTCTTTAGTGATGCAGACAAACCTTTCTTCCCAATCAACATTCCACCATTCAAGCGTAATCACCTCATATGGTCGTTGCCCCCCTAGATAGATGCACAGTTGAAGTAAGTGCCTCAAATCTTGTCCGATAGGTACAAGATCATAGTTTTCACGAAGATCTTTTAGCAGACGCCGTAACTCTCGCCATTCTAAGAACCTTTCACCAATGCGCTCTCCATCTTTTTGCTTAGGAATTGGTGCTACTGGATTGTATTTTATGCCAAATTTCGACTCTAAAGAGAAATAGCGAGGATCGTTATCAAAGCGCATCCCATGGTTAAACGCCGCCATCACATAGCTACGTACTCGGTTGCTTTGGGTGATAGCTCCGCGCTGAATCATCTTACTAATAACGTATTTAATATCATCTGTCGTTACATCACACGCTTTGGTGTTTTTGTCTATATATGGATAGAACTCGCGTACCAGCGCATTTCGCACGTCTTCATACGTTCTCTTTCCATCTATTTTCATGCGCTCCGTATAGCTATGAAATAGCTCATCAATGGTTCCTAAGCTTTTACTCTCTGCATCAATTTTTTTCTGCTCGCTCTCTTGTTGTTCAAGATGCAATTTAGGATCTTTTCCGCCGAGCAACAGTTGTGAGAAGACCTGGGCTTTCTCGCGAGCTTCTGTAAGAGTCATACTGCCAGCACGTGTACTGAATAAACCGATTGAGATAAATTTTTCTTTCTGTTTCTGGTAGTAGCGAAACACGAACTGCTTTTTCCCACTAGTGAAAATTTTTACTCCCAAACGCCCTGTACCTCGTTGACCTGACTGATCCCAGAGATAATAGGAATTTTTACTACTGGTCGCGGATTGAATTTTAGTAACAGTTAACATTCTGATTTTCTCTTGTCTTTTTTGGCGAAGTTAACTTTCTAGGCCAACAGGCATAACCTAAAAGCCGCCAAAAATGATATTGACAGATTTCCTACCTAAGCAAAGCTAGGTCAGGTAATGGGTCAGACAAGAGAAAAGTGACATGGAAATCAATGCAAACTAACGCAACAAAGACAAACAGATAAACATTTGAATTTAATAGAAATTACCAAGCATTGCATACTCATAAAAATGAACCTGGTAGGACTCATAATCGATTGGTCCGCAGTTCAAGTCTGCGAGGGGCCACCAAATTCCAGAAGGCTCGTAGAGAAATCTACGGGCCTTCGTCTTTTCTGGTCCGGTCTATATCCTGTCCGCAATTACTTCCGGTGAGCTCTGGTCCATTAGCACCACTGAAACTCTCCACGTAGTCTCCACAGAGTCACACCTCACCTATCAGAGTGATATCCACTGTCAGAATCTTCTCTCATCTTTACAACACGAATCAGAGCAGATACATATCATTCAACACCAGAAAAAGTCGCAGCCTGAACTGCGGGCCATCTATTATGAACTAGGAATTAGATGTATACGTCTGTCAAAATTTCTGGTTCATTAAATTGTTAAGTATTCTTAGGTTTGATAGCTAGTGAAATAGTACTAATCTCAAATGTAGGTATTCATTAAACATGTAATTTTTCCAAATAGCGACACTCATCAATCAGTCAAATTTGTATGATTTAGGCGTTATAATTCTGTCACTATATATCGAAGTATTAAAGGAGTACTCGTTTGTACAAAGGCGACTATAAGAAAGGTGAAATCGAAATCGAGAAAGAGAATATAGTTTTCCAAAATAACTATGCGACTCTATACAACGATGATGTAATTTTTCCATCTGGTTCTAAGGGAAAGTATTTGCGATTTGAGTGGAACTCTCCATATGGTGTGATGGTTTTCCCTAGAGATAATCAAGGTAGAATTCTATTGGTAAAAAATTTTCGACACGAAAATAGAAGTTGGTCTTGGGAAATACCAAAAGGCTTTGGGGAGAAAAATCTAACTCCTATAGAATGTGCTCAGAAGGAGCTATTAGAAGAGACTGGTTGCATAGGAAAAAATTGGAAGTTGATAAAAACAATTCCAGACAAAAGTTCTAAAGGCTATGTTTTCATGACTGAGGTGGATAGCAGCACTACTATAGCTAATCAAGAGCTATCTGAAGCAATATCGGAAGTTAGTTTTTTTGAAAGGTCAGAACTACTTTCCTTGCTAAAAGACGATATGATTTCTGACCCTATGACTATGTTTTTTATATCTTATTGCTTAGCCAACATTGACACTGACGTGTAGATAGTCTCATTAATGTCAGTACTAGAAAATTGGTGTGCCTCAATTTTTTTAGGTTCACCATTACTTTCTCTTTTGATATTTGAAACTAATTTTTCTTTTTCTAGTTCAATACGGTCAGCTGACAATTTCTCCCTTTTTCCGAGCAATTCACTTAAAAAGAAGTTTGCAATTGATAGCGCTACGGCTGAAGTCGGTTCTACCAAAGTTAAACCAAAAGCAGTTACGGATCCTTCTTGTGAAATTTTACGGATAGGTTCTATAAAACGTTTCCCTTTAAAGCTCTTAGGTGTTTTTTTCCCCAACTTTCTCCTAATTATGAGCTCATCGATTTGACGTTGGTAGGCTTTTAAAGCCATTAGGGCGTTATCTAGTTGACTATCCGTAGATACACCATTTCTTACATGTTTTTGGTACTGCCTAAATTCATATGTATCCCTCAAGTAAAAAATATCGTCAGGCTGAAGCATCGCTAGTGCTTGTTCATAAGTACTAAGATTTAGTCCTGTCGACATATCTATCCCAGTGCCTTTCTCAATAATTTCAGGCTTCTGAGTGTAAGCAAGTTGAAAGCTCTCCTGGTGGCTAGGGGAATATATAGGGTTAGTTCTAAGTATTTGGGGGATACCTGTGACGTAAGGTGCATCAGATAGCGATATAATATCTTTTTTATGTTTTTGCCAAACATCAAGTTTTCCTATTTTTTTAAGATCATCTTTAAAGTTCTGTTGCAAAAATATTCTGCCTAATCCCTTATCACGTTCAGACTCTCTCTGTAGTCGCTCAAGAAGTATTTGTTGAGTATCTAAACCAAATATCGTTCGAGCTTTATGACCACTAAATATTTTGAATATTCCATTAGTATAATTGTCTCTAAGCGCATCGTAGGTATATGGAACAATATTGCTCTGTTCATTTAACAGAGCTAAATCATAATCTTCCAAAAACTCAGCATCAGGCATATGCTGTTTTCTCTCTTTGTGAAACGCATCTCGGACATCTGATAAGTGCTGACCTTTTGATGTTCCTAGTGGGTCTCTAACAGCTATTGAGAGTAAATCTGGTGTTATTAGTTCTTTGAAGTTGTTTTTTTTTTCTAATCAAGTTTCTCAAGTTAACGCAGTTGACTGCCTGTGCGTCTGATATCATTATTTTTTCGTTGAATAGCAACCCGTGTTTAAAGTGCGCTTCAAAGGAGTTTTCAAAACTCTTTTCTTTTGCGATTGGTAACTCAGTATCAGCAAGCATCCAGTACGCTATATTATCCCTACTTTTATTGTTACCCTTAAACATAAGTAAATCCCGCTTTAACTAGCAAATTAGTAATTAGCTAATAATACTCTAATTTCACATTAATATTTATAAACCTGTAGGTTTATCGTGCTTTATTAATCATCACCGAGTACATAGCCAGCCATCCCGCCAACAACACCAACAGGTCCAAAGTACCTTTCGATCACCATTCCGGTTGCAGCACCTTTAAACGCTCCTTTGGTACTAGGCTTTATATCTATTTCTGTTTCTCACTCTCGCTTGGTAATCCTTACCGATCCAACGGCATTCATCACACTACACTTACTTAGACCTTTCATTTTGTTCTCCTATAAAAAGCCGAATAAGCACTGTGGCGTATCCGACTGTGGTCGTGAATTAGGTTATTCAGAGCACTGCTGACTAAGTGCCAGCAATTCTTCTCGGTGTTTGTGAAAATTTGGCGCTAGAACTTGCAGGAACACAGATTTCTCCGACTGGATGGTTAACTCCATGTCACGAAGACAAGCCGCTAAGAATCCAGCATTGTTGGCACTCTTGCTGCTAAATACCGTTCTAAGCACACTGCTCTTAAATGGTTTGTCTTTTTGACTAGAAAGTACATCCAGCACATCAACAAGCTTGACCCACTCTTTACTGTGAAGCCCGCCACCTTCGTTAGTAACCAGTCTTACGTACAAGTCTCCATCATGTGGCTCGCGACCTACCTCATAGAACACATGATTCGTTGATTTAGGGCTTAGCTTTCGGGCCTTGCCTTCTTTCAAAATATGATGTGAACCCTCGGAATCGACCTGTTCCTGCTTTCTATCGTTTGCAACCGTGTTTTCAGCCGAATCACTAGCGCTCATACTTTTACTACTTGTTTTACGGGCCATGTTGCTTGCTCCTTATTCTGTTAGGTAACTGCACTCTCTATGTCTTGGCAGTGAATGAACCAAATACAAAAATGCCCATACTGGCACAAACCAATAAGGGCATTACAAATCATTGATATAAGTTCGATATCTGAGTTGATACTAGTAGTTAGTGGCCTGTCTTTTTCCGGTCCCGTTCCTGTCCCCAAGCAACAAACTCACCCCAATTCCCTCGTCGGCGTCGTCGTAAAATCTCAGTTACATCTGTGCCGCGACACCGTCAACCGAGTCATGAGAATAGTTGGATGATGAGATTTTTCAGGGTCGATACGTGGGGAATTTATCGGGTTAGTCCGGTGTAGAGTATGCGATCAGACCTTCGCTCATAATCGATTGGTCCGCAGTTCAAGTCTGCGAGGGGCCACCATATTCCAGAAGGCCCGTAGATTTCTCTACGGGCCTTTGTCTTTTCTGGTCCGGTCTATATCCTGTCCTGAGTTTACCTCACAATACTTTCCTGTCTGACTTCTCTCAGTAATCTTTTTCCTCTAGCTGTCAGCAGACGTTAGCAAGCCCATATCATGCATCCAACTAACCTTTAGTATGTGAAGTGTCCTAGTTCATCTCATAGGGCTTCTCAGTGCAGTTTTAGCTAAAAGTACATCTCAGCTAAAGATGCCCTTTTAAGTGCATTTAACTACGGCGACAACTTGCGTAAGAATTTATGTGTTGGAATGTGGATAGGGTGTTAGGCACACAAAAGATTACCGGGTCAGTCGGGAGCCAACAATCCGGCAATCCATTCCTAAGAAATTAACTAATGAGTGCTCTTAAGCTTATCAAGCCCGTTACAAACATCTTCACTCAACTTTCGATGCTGATTCGCAGAAGCATTAAGCTGACTGATGCCATCATTAACTTGTTCCAGCCTACTAAGAATACCTTTTACAAACTCAACTTGTTCAAAGTTAGCTACGACTGCGAAATCTACATTATTACTTATTCGTTCCATTCCCTTCGCAGAAGAGTCAGCCTGTGCAATGACGGTAGCGATACCACGCTCTATATCAACACTCGAAGACTGGGCGCGGGTAGCTAACTTTCTCACCTCATCAGCGACAACCGCAAACCCACGGCCGTACTCCCCTGCACGCGCAGCTTCAATTGCAGCATTCAGAGCGAGTAGATTAGTCTGCTCGGAAATATCATTAATCTCCAGAACCAGTCCATTGATGTTTGCCACTGTCTCGCTCAGTTTGGCTATATCACCTTTAAAGCCGGTAATAAAGTCAGCATCGTCTTTTGTCGCTTTTGCACCTGCTTCTAATCCTTCACAAGATTTTGCCAAGTCCTTAATCAGTCCGCTGGTCACTTCAGTGATATCCCCCGCTTTATCAACCATTTCTGAAACTACGTTACTCATGTCAGATGCAGCATAAGCAACAGGCTCTAAACGGTTATTCAAGTCATTGTGACTTTTTTGCGCTTCGAAGTTCTGGATTTCACTTTCAAGTTGTTTCTGGTTTTGCTCCATGAAAACTATCTTAGCTTTACATTCTTCCAGCTCACTCACCAGATGGCTTGTACCTGAATCTAAACGAGATAATAGATCCGCACCTCTCGATGGATTACTCTCAAACTTGCTTTCAATCTTCTGAAGTCGATTGGATAAAGAGAAATACAACGACAGAGCATTTAAACTCATAAGTGCAATAATGCTGATGAAGTAGAAAGTTAAAGGCAGGCCATTTTCGGCAAAGAGGAGGGAAAGTAGTAACCCCAAAGCAACTATAAAATCAGCGGCTATTAGTTTATTAAAAACCGGTAGTTTCGACAGCATAAAACACCCAAAAAACATGACAAATCAAAGACCTTCACCCCTAGCAAGATGAAGGAACATATAAGTTTCAAGAGTATATAATACAATTATTAATAGCCGCCATCTATAAAAGCAAACGATTGCTAGACAAGACAACAATAAGGTCACCCTTGGCAATGGCTACGACTACCGGGTCTGTTAGAGATGGCACTATGCCTCTTGTGCGATTTGACATTCTGCTTAGCTTCGATGCGCATAACACGAGGTATGTTTAAAGAAACAGCTCTTTGCGTAACCGCTTTAAACTGGTCTATACATAAACAATGTGTAGAGCTCACGGGAAACTAATTTACTGTATTAAACAAAAAACCCCACTCCGAAGAGCGGGGTTAAACTTCTACAGGAGCTTCCGTGTAGTTGTTTTTGGGGTGTTATAGAAGAGGTTCTATTTCCCCTTTCAGAATCTCAGAGTGAGTACCGAAGATTGCTTGTAAATTGTTCTCAGAAGGACGGACAACAGCCGTAGCGCCAAGTTTTTTCAAGCGGTCTTGATCCACCTTAGACTCATCTCTTACCGTCATACGAAGACGAGTAATACATGCGTCAATAGATTCAATATTCTCTTTACCACCAAACGCTTCAAGTACTAGTTGTGCTTGCTCAGAAGTTTCCATTGTTGCTACTTCGTTTAGCTCTTCGTCTTCACGACCAACTGTTTTTAGGTTCATTGCTTTGATAAGAGTAGTAAATACAACAAAGTAAATCGCCGCATAAACAAGCCCCATAACAATCAACAACCAACCGTTAGAAGAGTTCCCGTACAGTAGAGTGAAATCGAACAGACCATGACTAAATGTTGTACCGTGCTTAATACCCAGCATAATCATCACTGGGAATGCAGTTGCCGCAATAAGAGCATGAACAACGTATAGGACTGGAGCAACGAATAAGAAAGCAAATTCGATTGGCTCAGTGATACCTGTAAGGAATGAAGTTAGTGCAGCAGAACCAAGAATAGAAGCAACTTTTACTTTGTTTTCTGGCTTAGCTGTAACATACATAGCTAGACACGCAGCTGGCAAACCAAACATCTTAAACATGTAACCACCAGCCAGGTTGCCCGCAGTTGCATCACCAGCCAGGTAACGTGGAATTTCACCAGTAACGACTTCGCCCGCTGCGGTAGTGAATGAACCAACTTCATAGAAGAATGGCGCGTTCCAGATGTGGTGTAGACCGAAAGGAATAAGTGAACGCTCGACAAAGCCGTAGATACCAAAAGCCAGTTCCGGAGATTGGTAAGCAGCCCAGTGAGAGAATGCCGCGATAGCTGCACCGATAGGTTGCCATATAATGGCAAGGACACCAGCAACAATACAAGCAGCCAGTGACGTTACGATAGGTACAAAGCGTTTACCGCCAAAGAAACCTAGGTAAGTAGGCAGCTTGATATTGTGGTATTTATTGAACAGTTGAGCAGCAACTAAGCCCATGATTACGCCACCAAATACCCCGACGTCTGTGCCCTCTGCCACTACGCCAAGTACGCGTGTCATTGTCAGGTAGCCAAGTGTTGCAGCCAGTGCAGCGACACCGTCATTCTTTGTGAAGCCCAAAGCTACACCAATAGCAAACAAAAGCGCCATATTGGCAAACACACCAAGGCCGGCCTCGGTCATGACTTGTGCAACAATATCTGGTAAGAACTTAGCAACCTCCGAGTTACCACCGATTCCGAGTAGAATCCCCGCTGCAGGCATACATGCCACTGGCAGCATTAAGGATTTACCCATTTTCTGCATTGTGCCGAAAATGTTCATATTTACACCCCTTGTTTCATATTCACTAAATTGTAAGATTAAAGATATGTTTTAATTAAATTTTTTATTAGAGATTGAAAAGCCCGCTCTCTTTGATTGGCTTAATTTTACGGAGTGAAATAAAAAATAATCAGAGTGAACTCACATTAGATGGATGTTTTAATTTTAAGATAAATAAATGTGACCGGTTTCAGGTTGTGTTGAGCTTGTTAATATTTACAGTAAAAAAAGTGGGAACTTGATAAGATTCACAATACTTTATATCTAATAACTTGTGTTTTTTCGGCTCAATATTCCATTCATTAGTCGATAACTAGACAGGGGATAAGTGGACGTTTTCAGAACAAAAGAGATCTTGAAGATACAAAAATATAAATCCGTACCTAGCTGAGTATATGGGTTCTTAATTTCTGTTTAATCTGTCCAACGAAAGCTATTCTGATTAGTTTTTTGTTCACTATTCGAAGTTTCAAAATTTAAAAAGGCGCAGCAGATTAATACCTGCTACGCCTTTGTATATTCAGAGATAAAGTTAATATCTGCGTATTTCAACAGCTCCTAGTCACTGTACTCAAAGTACATCGCCTCCATAGCTAGTGCGTCTTCGTAAGCTGACTGCCATTTTTTAACAGCTAAATCTTCAAACTCTGTATTAGCGCACTGGCCACGATAACGTATGCCTCGATCTCCTTGTTCGTAAGCGTTATCGGGTAAGCAATATTCGGATATGCCCTGCATGTAGCCTTGCTTGTACTGCTGAACTCCCGCATCACCAAGCTCATTGAGTGCTATAAGTTCAGTTCGTGCACGCTGGTAATGACCTTGCTGACCATCGAGTAAACCGATTTTATACCACTCTCCCGACTGCGCCAGCATAGCTTGCTCTGAAACTGATGTGCATCCAATCAGGACAGAACCCAACAACATGACAAGTGGAAATCTCATAGTAACCTCCCCTATCGCAACCTTTATTGACATTTCACACATCCCAAATTGAGTATAGGAGAGGTTGTACTATTAAAAATAATTCCAGGTACGTCTTTACCCAAATTTACGCAAGGTAATATAAAAAGGCTCATGGTGTTCTCCATGAGCCTTTGCACTTTTTAGTTCTAAGCCAAGAGTTGTTTACTATGTTGTTGGCCTAATAATGCTCAGCGTTCTTGCGACGCTCTGCCTCAATTTTCATCGCCAGGTAGTCTTGTGCTGCGATAACTAAGTCCGGGCGATTGATAAGCTTCCAGAGAAAATATGGCGGGATGAAAAATACAATAAAATACAATGACTCATGAAAAAATATACGAGCAATAGAATCCTGGTGCTCAACAAATGCTGTCAGAGCAAAAAGATCCAACATCAAACCCAGAACTCCAAAGACAACACAGACCACAATGGCTAATCCCAATAGCTCCCGAATAAAATATTTTAATGCCATGCTACTACTTCCTTCTTGTAGTGAGTCAGTTCACCATACTCTTCTAATCATTCTCTAAACTTGATTATTATCAATATCCTGCAAAAATATATAAGAACTTAGTTTTATAAAGCGGTACTCGGTTTAATAAAATAGATATAAGTAGCATGTCTTACACTGCGCGCTTTGTATGAAGAAAAATAACTTTGGAACCCGTGTCTTTCCTTTTGCACAAACATGGAAGATTTACCCCTTCATTACGCCGCAATGACATTTATTCTCGCTTCTAAGTGTAAGATTTTTCAATTATTAGCAGTGTGAATATATAAAAGAGGAAACATGAAAAAATATACTTACCCTCTACTTGCAATTACAGGTGGTCTGTTACTGACTGGCTGTAACAGCGATGACTCTTCTTTCAAAACAGAAACCGCTACTTTTTCTTTGGCAGTTTCTGATGCTCCTGTCGACGATGCAGAAAAAGTCGTTTTGGCTTTTGAAGATGTGGTTTTAATTCCTTTCGACCCGGAAACCGGTGAGCAGACTGGTGACCATATTATTATGAACGTCAGTGAAGACGGAGAATTGCGTCAGATAGACTTGATGGAGTATCAGGGCAGCAACGCAGAAACTATTATCAGCGAGCAGACCCTTGCACCGGGAGACTACGCAATGTGTCTGTATGCTAAAGATGGTACTCAGTTGAATGACACGTCGCTTTCTTACGTCGAAAAAACAGATGGAACAGTGAAAGGTCTCGTCGTTAACAGCCGAGGTAGCTGCTACGGCGCGAAGCCGGATACCAGTGACCAGGGGCGCTTAAAATTCTCTCAAAAAGGTGAGTACGTAAAAGTACATACCGGCAATAACAGCTACGTTGTAGAGTTTGATTTACGTAAGGGTCTGGCTGATCCTACCGGCAAAGATTACATGAACATGAACTCTAACGCGGTAAGCTTAGTAAATGCAGCAGAGGCTGGTCATATTGGTGGTGACGTGAGCTCAGTACAATACCAGGCTTGTGAGGCAGACAGCGCTGCTTTGAATGCCATTAATGATGATACAGCTGTACATGCTGTTTATCTGTATGCCGGTGAGATGGATCGCAGTGCGATGGGTGATCTAGGAGCGCCAGCGGAACTTAACACACCTGTTGCAATTGCCGATGTTAACGAGACTGAAGACGAGCTAGGTAACGTAACCTACAACTACGAGTTCGGATATATCGGTCCGGGTACTTACTCTGTCGGTTACACATGTACAGCATATGTGGACAATGCGGATACTCATGAAGCTTCTGAAGATGGTTTCCTGATCTATCAACACTACACGCCGGTAGTCGTGTTTGAAGGCGAACGCACTGAGCAAGACATCGAGCCGATTTTGTAGATCTCATTTTTAAAAAGAGAAAGCCGCTTACTGACCGTAAGCGGCTTTGTTTTATCTGCCAGATAACAAGCTGATGCTTAAATTTAGCTGTGCTAATCTCAGATTCTCTGCCCCGATGAAAGCGTTGCCAGACGCTTCGCCGCACGGCTATGACGAGCCATCAAGTCCTGTAAATCGACACCAATAACCTCACCATCATGCACTCTCCATTGGCCTGCGACCATGACTCTGTCAGCCTGCTGAGCGCCACATAACAGCAAAGCTGCCAGCGGATCATGACTACCGGAAAAACGAATGTCATCCAGTTTGAACATCGCGACATCAGCCTGAAAACCGACGCTCAGCTCCCCGATGTCCTGACGCCCCATCGCAAGCGCCGAACCTTTCGTCGCCCAGCGCAGCGCATCAAAATGCGTCACTTTCGCCGAGCCGTACTGCAGCCGTTGCAGGTACATTGCCATACGTACTTCAGCAATCATATTCGAGCCGTCGTTTGAGGCAGAGCCATCCACACCAAGACCGACTTTTACTCCAGCCTGTTCAAGCTCTAAGTTCTTGCACATACCAGAAGCCAGCATCATATTAGATGTCGGACAGTGACTCACCCCGACCCCGGCTTTACCCAGGCGTTGAATCTCTTCAGAGTTAAAGTGAATTCCGTGAGCAAGCCAGGTACGCTCGTTCAACCAGCCAACATCTTCGAGGTAATCGACCGGACGCAATCCGAACTGCTTGATGCAGAAGTTCTCTTCATCAATGGTTTCACATAGGTGAGTGTGCACCATGACATTCTCATCACGTGCGATTCTCGCAGTCTCTTTCATCAGATCGGTCGTGACGGAGAACGGAGAACATGGCGCCAGCGCAATTTGCGTCATCGCACCATCATGATGCTGGTGATACTCACTGATGAGTCGTTTACTGTCATCAATGATCGCTTGCTCAGATTGGATCGTGTGTCTTGGCGGCAAACCGCCCTGATCTTCGCCCAGACTCATTGAACCGCGGGTGAAAATAGCCCGAACGCCGAGCTTTTGTGCGGTTTCTACCTGAAGATCAATGGCATGTTCCAGTCCGTCAGGGAGCAGATAATGATGATCCGATGCGGTTGTACATCCAGAGCGCATCAGCTCAACCAAAGCCAACTCAGTAGCGACACTCATCATCTCCTGATCCAGATTAGCCCAGACCGGATAGAGGCTTTTCAGCCAGTGAAACAGTTCTTTATTGAGCGCGTCAGGATAAGCGCGTGTCAGGGTCTGATAGAAGTGGTGGTGGGCATTGATCAGCCCCGGAGTAATGACGTGCTGGGTGGCGTTGACGACCGAGTCGATCTTAGTATCAGGTGTGGCATTGAGCGCTACCAGCTCAACAATTTTGTTTCCGCGAATGACCAGCCCTCCGCGAGCATCCTGCTCATTGCCAGTGTAGATCGCGAGTGGATTCTTAATCCAGATTGTTTCCATTCATAAATATCCTTAGCCGTTTCAGCCATTTCAGGGGAAGCGGACTTGTACCCAAACCTTTATAGAATCTGGGTGGTTATATTGATTGATAAAAACCGATGCTTTCGGTGAGTAAAGGCTCAGTAAATAAGCCTCGTCTAACATAGCATAAGACGGTGAAAAACGAACAAACAATCACCACCAGATTAAGCAATCCCTTGATTTGTTGAATAAATCGTCACTCCTTTGTCATCAAAGACTCACGAATCTGCCTCTCAATTGTCATCTGCGATTTCTACTATCCGGTAATCAACTCACATGCTGAGGTAAATATGGACAGCTCTACCCCCTTTCGTCTCCCGCGTAAAACGCCGTTTGGCATTGGTGAAAATGTCGCAGAGTGGGCAACCGGATTAAGCCAGCTTGATAAGTTCTATGTTCAAAGACCACTCAATGCGGATATTCAAACCTTCTTACGTTTTACTCTCTCCATTTTAGGTATCGATTACCGTATTGCTCATGGTTCAACCGATTCAGTACCGAGACACGGTCCGACAATAATCGTTGCCAACCATCCACTCGGCTGTGTTGAAGGGGTAATTTTGGCTGAACTGCTTCTTATGGTGCGCAGCGATATTCAGATTCTTGCTAATCAATACCTTAAAACGGTCCCGGAGCTTGATCAGCTGTTTATCGGTGTAGATGTCTTTGACGGAAAAGAGGCAGTGAAGTCAAACATGAAAGCACTGCGTGCAGCAAACAAGCACCTGGCTAACGGCGGGTTGCTGCTCGTTTTCCCTGCAGGTGAAGTTTCTCAGTTGGTTGATTCAAAACAAAAGCGGTTAGAAGACAAAGAGTGGAGTCGTAGCGTCAGTACCCTGATTCGTAAAAACAAAGCGACGACCGTACCTGTGTTCATTAACGGGCAAAACTCGAAGCGCTTTTATATGGCCGGAAAAATTCACCCTTTACTGAGAACTCTGATGCTAGGAAGGGAACTGCTCAACAAAAATTCGCAAACCATAGAATTATCGTTTGGACAAGCAATTAAATATCAAGAACTTAACAATCTAAGCGATGATCAAGTCGTTAATTATTTAAGGCTCAATACCTATCTGCTTAACCGTAATTCAAGTTCTGCTCAGCAAACAGTCTCAGCAGATGATTTGCCGCCTATCGCGGCAAGGTTACCTGTAGGCCAATTGCTTGAAGAGCTGCACAGCTTGCCTCCAGAAGCCAAACTGCTTGAAAGCGGTGATTTTGAAGTCTACTGCACCGGAGCTAAGGAGATCCCATACCTCCTGCATGAAATAGGTCGCCTGCGTGAATACCACTTCCGCAAGGTTGGCGAAGGAACCGGGCTAGCGATCGACATCGATCATTTCGATCACGATTATCTGCACCTGTTTGTCTGGGATCGCAAAAATCAGTCCATGGTGGGGGCTTATCGTCTGGGCCTGGTGGATCAGTTACTGATCAAACATGGCGTAAACGGCTTGTACTCGAGGACTCTGTTCCGCTATGACCAGCGCTTTCTCGGTAAAATGGGCAAATCGATTGAGCTCGGACGCTCGGTGATTGCAGAGCAATACCAAAAGAGCATGAGCGCCCTACTCCTGCTATGGAAAGGCATTGCGACATTTGTGTACAAAAACCCGGAGTATACTCACTTGTTTGGGCCCGTCAGCATCAGCAATGACTACAGCCAGAGTGCACGTCAGCTGATTGCCCAATCGATGGCACTGCACCATTACGACAGCACCTGTGCAGAGTATGTTACACCAACAAATCCGCTACCGGAGGTAAACCAGAACTGGAACATCAGTATGCTCGCCGCTTTGGGGGATTTACAATTGTTGTCCCGTGTCATTGCTCGTATCGATGAAGGTAAAAGCATTCCTGTACTGCTGCGTCAGTATTTAAGCCTTAACGGAAAACTGGTCTGCTTTAATGTTGATCCGGCCTTCAACAACGCGCTGGACGGATTGATCATGGTGGATTTACGCGAGGTACCAGACAAGACACTGGCACGTTACATGGGGAAGGAAAATTCCGCAGAGTATTTAGCTCAGCACAGCTAAAAACATTTTTCAGACCTTCTGTGCATTGCTTATCCAATCCAAAAGGGCTGCAATGCACTATCCTTTTGTTTTTCTAGTGAAAACAATAAGGAGCCGTCTACACTTTCAGCTCAGATACATTCACACGACCAATAAATTGCCACGTACGCAATTTCATCCGTGAATATCGTTACAAAATTTCAAAAAACCTACAAGTTGATTTAAATCACACTTTCAAGCCAAGACCAGCCAGGCCAAAGTGTGAGTAAGATCGACACAAGTATTTAATTTGATATTCAAAAAAATCAAAAGTGACACTGATCACAATATATTTTTATTTCATATTTGTCATAAGATCGAACTGATCACTAAAATTTTTATTGACAGATTTAAAAGCTGAATTTTGTCACTAAGTTACAGATCAATTAATTGATCTTCATCACTTAAAAAGTGCTTTTTATCTGAAGAAGTGCTGGTACTGATCACGAAAAACCCGTTGTCAGTTCCAAATGAAAATTGTGTGATAAATTGATTGGGTACTAAGCAATCAAACAAGCGGTTTTGGCGAACCGTTTACAACAACAATATTCATCAGAACATCGAACGGGGAATTGTTATGATATCACCAGATGCTAAGATCAAGATACAAAATTTTGGTCGTTTTCTGTCTAACATGGTAATGCCTAATATTGGCGCATTTATCGCGTGGGGCTTTATCACTGCTCTATTTATTCCAACTGGTTGGCTACCAAATGAAACGCTAGCTTCCATGGTTGGTCCTATGATCACTTACTTACTGCCACTGCTTATCGGTTACACCGGTGGTAAATTAGTCGGCGGCGATCGTGGTGCGGTTGTTGGCGCAATCACCACGATGGGCGTCATTGTCGGCACAGACATCCCAATGTTTATGGGTGCAATGATGGTCGGCCCTATGGGCGGCTGGGCAATTAAGAAATTCGATAACTACATCGATGGCAAAGTGAAAAGTGGCTTTGAGATGTTGGTAAACAACTTCTCTGCCGGCATCATCGGGATGCTATGCGCAATTCTGGCCTTCTTCTTGATTGGTCCTTTTGTGAAAATACTTTCAGGCGCGTTAGCAGCCGGAGTAAACTTCCTTGTATCAGCCCACCTTCTGCCTCTGACTTCAATTTTTGTAGAGCCAGCGAAGATCCTGTTCCTGAATAACGCAATTAACCACGGTATTTTCTCGCCGCTGGGTATCCAACAAGCGTCCGAAACCGGTCAATCGATCTTCTTCCTTATCGAAGCAAACCCAGGCCCTGGTTTGGGAATCCTGCTAGCTTACATGGTGTTTGGTAAAGGTACCGCTCGCCAAACGGCAGGTGGCGCATCAATTATCCATTTCTTCGGTGGCATCCACGAGATTTACTTCCCATACATCCTGATGAATCCACGTCTCATTCTTGCCGCTATTGCGGGCGGTATGACAGGTGTGTTCGTTCTGACAATGTTCAACGCCGGTATTGTCTCTCCTGCCTCTCCGGGTTCTATCTTCGCAGTACTATTGATGACGCAAAAAGGCGCTATCCTCGGTGTTCTCGCCTCTATCGCATCAGCAGCAGGCGTGTCATTCGCAGTAGCAGCACTACTGATGAAGACCCAAACGTCGACAGAAGAAGACGGTGATGAAGCAGCGTTAGACAAAGCAACTTCGCAAATGAAAGACATGAAATCTGCATCTAAAAACAATGCAGCGGTAAACAGTGAAAGCAAAGGTGACGTAGACCTTGCGACAGTACAAAGCATTATTGTCGCTTGTGACGCGGGCATGGGCTCAAGCGCCATGGGTGCGAGCATGCTACGCAAGAAAGTTCAGGACGCAGGTCTGAACATCAACGTGACCAACCTTGCTATTAACAACTTATCAGAGAGTGCAGATATCGTGATTACTCATAAAGACTTGACGGATCGTGCTCGTCAGCACGCTCCTAACGCACACCACATTTCACTGACTAACTTCCTTGACAGCGAAATGTACAACCAACTCGTGACCAGACTGCTGGCGGCACAAAAAACGTCATCGGCAAACGACGATCAGATGGTCAAAGTTTCGGTTCTTGCTGCAAACGACGACAGTTTTGAGCCACAACAACCATCGGTATTCAAAATCCAACGTGAAAACATTCATTTGGGTTTAAGCGCGGCCAACAAAGAAGAAGCGATTCGCTTTGCAGGCAACAAGTTAGTTGAGCTTGGCTACGCAGAACCAGAGTACGTAGACGCCATGTTTGCGCGTGAAGAGCTGGTTCCAACCTACCTTGGCGAATCTATCGCGGTACCACACGGTACGATTGAAGCGAAAGATCGCGTGAAGAAAACCGGCATAGTTATCTGCCAATACCCATCGGGTATCCAATTTACTGAAGACAAAGACGATGTAGCGAAACTGGTTATCGGCATTGCCGCTAAAAACGATGAGCACATCCAGGTGATTACCACCATTACGAACGCGCTCGACGAGCCAGAGGCTATTGAGAAGCTGACCAGCACTACGGATGTAGAAGAGATTCTCAGCATTCTTGGCGGTCAACAGGCAGCTTAATCACTCTGTTTAATTTGCTCCTGAGCAAACCGAGGTCAGCTGTCACCCCCTATGCGGTTGACCTCACCCTAGATTCGTTAGTCAACATTTCAGACATTGGTAGGTAAGAATTATGAAAAATGCAGTTCATTTTGGCGCAGGTAACATCGGTCGTGGTTTCATTGGCAAACTACTAGCAGACGCAGACGTTGAGGTCACTTTCGCTGACGTTGATGCCCCTTTAGTAGACCAGCTAAGTCATAAACAAGAATACAAAGTAAAAGTCGTCGGTACTCAATGCCAAGTCGATACAGTAACACACGTCACGGCAGTTAACTCTGCCAGCGAAGACGTGATTGACCGCATCGTGAAAACCGATCTGGTCACCACCGCCGTCGGTCCAAACGTGTTGGATATCATTGCCAAGACTATCGCGGCAGGTATTACTAAACGTTTAGAAGCAGGTAATGAAGCTCCACTGAATATCATCGCTTGTGAAAATATGGTTCGTGGCACCACGCATTTAAAAGGCGAAGTGTACAAACATTTGGATGAATCACTGCACGCAAAAGCAGATGAGTTAGTTGGCTTTGTTGATTCAGCAGTAGACCGCATCGTGCCACCGGCAGAAGCAGCCAACGATGATCCACTGGAGGTCACTGTAGAAAGTTTCAGCGAGTGGATTGTTGATGAACAGCAGTTCAAGGGCGAAGTCCCTGATATCACAGGAATGGAAAAGACCAATAACCTGATGGCATTTGTCGAACGTAAACTTTTCACACTAAACACTGGCCACTGCATCACTGCTTACTTAGGCTGCTTGAAGGGCCATCGAACCATTCGTGAGGCCATAGAAGATCCTGAAATTCAGGCAGAAGTGAAGCAGGCGATGGTTGAAAGTGGTGAAGTGCTGATTCGCCGCTACGGATTTGACCGCGACATGCACAATGCCTACATCGAGAAGATCCTGGGCCGTTTTGCAAACCCATATTTAGTTGATGAAGTCGACCGCGTTGGCCGACAGCCAATTCGCAAACTAGGCGCTAACGATAGATTAGTGAAACCATTACTCGGTACAATTGAATATGGCACTGAAAACCAAACACTTTTAAAAGGGATTGCGGCGGCATTGAAGTACACTAACGACACCGATCCTCAAGCAGTTGAACTGCAAACATCGCTGCAAGACGTTGGTGTGAAGAAAACTCTCGTGAAGTACACCGGCCTTGCAGAAGACAGCGCTGAAGTAGTTCGAATAGAAACACTTTACAATCAGCTGTAATTGACTTTGGGGAGCATTGCTCCCCATTAAATAATGAATTAACGACAACTCAGTATATGGCAGATAACATCAACGAAACCGAGATTATTGAACGACTGAACAGCGCACCATCGGTACGAGGCTTCTTTATTGCTACTGTCGACGTATTTAACGAATCTATCGACGGGCTGATACAAAGAATCTTTCGTAAAGATAACTTCGCGGTTCAGTCCGTTGTCGGCCCGCTATTACAAGACTCTGGCCCTTTGGGTGATCTCTCAGTTCGTCTAAAGTTACTGTTTGGTTTAGGTGTGTTACCCGACGATATTTACCATGATATCGAAGACATCATTAAGCTTAAAAACCGACTCAACAGTGATGCTGCAGACTATGAGTTTACCGACCCAAATATCCTCGATCCGATCAAAAAACTTCACCTGGTCAAAAACATGGGCATGGTACAACTGGAAGTCAATGAACCGGACGACGACATCGACCTTGAGTTTTACCAACTTCAACTACAGCGCCAGCAGCAAATCATCAAATCCGGACTATCTCTCGCGATTGTCGAGATCTGTAATGAACTGGGCAAGGATAGCCCGTTCTAACCCCAGTAATCAGAGAGTTAACCTGAGCTCGGATAATCAAAGTTAAGTGACTCCACTCCTCACCAATAACATCATCAAATATTCATCAGGACTGCCACATTATATTGCGCTAATAGTCTGCCATTTATAGGCTTTGTACTGCGTTATCCAATGCTCAACTTCTGTATTCACTCATTACTCTAACAATAAAAAAGCGGCACATACTCTCGCATGTGCCGCTTGTGATTTGTGCTGTTAAGCGTGATTACTCAACTGTTACCGCTTTTGCAAGGTTACGAGGTTGGTCAACGTCAGTACCTTTGATTAGCGCGATGTAGTATGACAACAACTGCATCGGGATGGTGTAGTAAATTGCCGCCGTAATTTCGCTCACATGAGGTAACGTGATGATCTTCATTGTCTCATCCGCTTCAAAACCTGCATCAGCATCTGCGAATACATATAGCAGACCGCCACGTGCGCGTACTTCTTCAACGTTAGATTTCAGTTTTTCCAGCAGATCGTTACTTGGAGCAACCACAACTACCGGCATGTCTGCATCGATAAGCGCCAGCGGACCGTGTTTCAGCTCACCGGCTGCGTAAGCCTCTGCATGAATGTACGAGATCTCTTTAAGCTTTAGAGAGGCTTCCATCGCGATTGGGTAGAATTCACCACGGCCAAGGAACAACGTATGGTGCTTGTCTGCAAAATCTGTAGCTAATGATTCAATTTCTTTCTCGAAAGAAAGTGCCGCATTGATTTGCTTCGGCAATGCGTGCAGCGCTTCTACGATCTCTTTTTCTTTCTCTTTGCTAATGCGGTTTTGTTGCTTACCAAGCGCCGTAACCAACATCAGCAGTGCCGCAAGCTGAGTAGTGAATGCTTTGGTTGAAGCCACACCAATCTCTACGCCTGCACGAGTCATAAATGCGAAGTCTGATTCACGAACCAGAGAAGAACCAGCCACGTTACAGATAGTCATCGCAGCCATGTAACCCTTTTCTTTCGCAAGGCGAAGTGCAGCCAGAGTATCTGCGGTTTCACCCGATTGAGACAGTGTGATCAATAGACTGTTCGGACGCGTAACAAACTTGCGGTAACGGAACTCAGACGCGATCTCTACGTCACAGCTCACGCCGGCAATGTCTTCGAACCAGTAACGAGCCGTCATACCTGCGTTGTAAGAAGTACCACATGCGACGATTTGTACGTGTTCAACTTTACTTAGGATGTCTGCTGCATTGACACCAATCGCTTCAGTTACCACAGAATCTGCCGTAATGCGTCCTTCCATAGTGTTGATAAGTGCAGTTGGCTGCTCGTAGATTTCTTTCTGCATAAAGTGACGGTACTGACCTTTGTCACCTGCGTCGTGCTCTGCATTAGACTCAACAACTTCACGTTCTACTCGCTCACCTGTCGCATCAAATACCGTCACTTCACGACGAGTAATTTCTGCCACATCACCTTCTTCCAGGTACATGAAACGGCGGGTAACGTTAAGCAGTGCAAGTTGGTCAGATGCCAGGAAGTTCTCACCGACACCGAAACCGATCACGATTGGGCTGCCGGAACGAGCAACTACGATACGAGAAGGATCTTTACGATCCAGCGCAACCGTGCCGTAAGCGCCTTCGAGTTGCTTCGCGGTTTTCTGTACCGCTTCAAGCAGTGTTTCAGAGGTACGAAGTTCCCACTCAACCATATGGGCGATAACTTCTGTATCAGTTTGAGATTCAAATACGTAACCACGTGACTGAAGCAGCTCACGTAATGCTTCGTGGTTTTCGATGATGCCGTTGTGTACAACCGCAATGTCACCGGACATGTGTGGGTGCGCATTGGCTTCTGAAGGTTCGCCGTGTGTTGCCCAGCGTGTATGTGCGATACCCGTACCGCCAGAAACAGTGTCCTTTTCTACCGCATCCGCCAGCTCCTGAACTTTGCCCAGACGACGTACGCGGGTCAGGTTAGATTGTGCGTCGACAATCGCCACACCCGCTGAGTCATAACCGCGGTACTCCAGACGACGTAGACCTTCGACCAAAATTTCTGCAACATCTCGTTGTGCCACTGCACCTACGATTCCACACATGTGTTTATCTCCGTTTGTAGTTTTGTTCTTCCCCAGCCATTCATTCATATAGAGGCAGCAAGCAAAGGCCTGTACATGAGGGAAGTAAAATTAAAATAGTTTGAAAAGACTTAAAGTGTTAACTTTCTAGGCGCAAATCACTGTCACGCCATGCTGTTCTATCTGTAATTTATGTTCAGCTTTTATGTCAGAATCAGTCACTAGTACATCCACTTGCTGCCAGGCAAGTTCAAGATTCGGGATCCTGCGGCCGATTTTTTCAGACTCAATCATCACGATAACTTCACGCGAGACCTCCGCCATCACCTTACTCAGGCCAACCAACTCGTTAAAAGTCGTGGTGCCACGCTCTAAATCGATGCCATCCGCGCCAATAAAAAGCTGGTCAAAGTCATAAGCTCTCAAAACCGATTCCGCGACTTTGCCCTGGAAAGACTCTGAGTGTGTATCCCATGTCCCTCCTGTCATCAGCAGAGTTGGCTCGCTCTCTAGTTCATTAAGTGCATTGGCAACATGCAGTGAGTTGGTCATGACAACTAAGCCACGCTTGTCGTTCAGCTGCTGGATCAATGCCGCGGTTGTACTGCCACTGTCGATAACAATCCGGTTGTGATCCCTAATCAGAGATGCTGCCGCTTTTGCTAAACCGATCTTTCGAGTCGAAACATTTGTACCCAATTCTTCATGAATCACTTCAGTCGGGATCGCGATTGCTCCACCGTAACGACGCAAAAGTTGGCCGTTTTTCTCCAGAGAGGCCAAGTCCTTTCTAATCGTGACTTCTGAGGTTTCAAACTTCTGAGCCAGTTCATCTACGCTGACTTCTCCCTGCTCAGAAACCAAGTTAGAAATAGCGTGTCTTCTTAGTTGAGTGTTTCGTTTCGACATTTGGCACTTAATCTTAAGTTTCGATTTGAAAGTTATTATAGTCAAGTCGAAACTTTTAAGTCCATTTATTTCGATCCAAAAAATTAATATTTCTCGCTGAAACCTTGTCCTAAGACAATTCTTAAACAGTGATATTGGATTCATTAGGTGGTAGAATTCGCCACCGAAAAGAAAATAAATTACAGAACTGACGGCTATTTTTTTGCAACATTCTGCATATAAAGTGCACTTAGTCACAAAAAGGTAACCAAAATCGCCGACCTTTAAGTCATAAAATGACTAAACTTGGTGAAAGACTTTCAGAATCTGAAGTTCATTGAAGTGGTGGAAAATCGGTGGATGGCAGGCACAAAATGTCATCAAAAACACCTTAACTTCAGAGTAATAACCGACTTTCAAATTGTAACTATACTTACCGGAGAGTATCTTCCATGAAAAAGACCAAAATCGTTTGTACGATTGGCCCTAAAACTGAATCTGTAGAGAAGCTAACTGAACTAGTAAACGCAGGCATGAACGTAATGCGTCTTAACTTCTCTCACGGTGACTACGAAGAACACGGCACTCGTATCGCGAACTTCCGCCAAGTAATGGAAGCTACTGGCAAACAACTAGCAATCCTTCTAGACACTAAAGGTCCAGAAATCCGCACTATCAAACTAGAAGGCGGTAACGACGTTGATCTGGTAGCTGGTCAAGAATTCACTTTCACAACTGACATTTCAGTTGTAGGTAACAAAGACAAAGTTGCAGTAACTTACGCTGGTTTCGCAGCTGACCTAAACACTGGTAACACTATCCTGGTAGACGACGGTCTAATCGAAATGGAAGTTATCGCAACAACTGATACTGAAGTTAAGTGTAAAGTTCTTAACAACGGTGCACTAGGCGAAAACAAAGGTGTTAACCTTCCAGGCGTTTCTGTAAACCTACCTGCTCTATCTGAAAAAGATAAGAACGACCTTAAGTTTGGTTGTGAGCAAGGCGTTGACTTCGTAGCGGCTTCTTTCATCCGTAAAGCTTCTGACGTTCAAGAGATCCGTGAAGTTCTTGCTGCAAACGGCGGCGAGAACATCCACATCATCTCTAAGATCGAAAACCAAGAAGGTGTTGATAACTTCGATGAGATCCTAGAGCTTTCTGACGGCATCATGGTTGCTCGTGGTGACCTGGGTGTTGAAATCCCAGCTGAAGAAGTAATCTTCGCTCAGAAAATGATGATCGAGAAGTGTAACCGTGCACGTAAGATGGTTATCACAGCAACTCAAATGCTTGATTCTATGATCAACAACCCACGTCCTACTCGTGCGGAAGCAGGCGACGTAGCTAACGCAGTAATGGACGGTACTGACGCAGTAATGCTTTCTGGTGAAACTGCAAAAGGTAAATACCCAGTAGAAGCAGTAACTATCATGGCTCAAATCGCGAACCGTACAGATTCAGCTCTTAAAGCTGAGCTAGGTTCTCGTCTGGACAGCCCACGCCTACGCATCACTGAAGCGGTATGTAAAGGTGCTGTAGACACAGCTGAAAAACTGGCTGCTCCACTGATCGTTGTTGCAACTGAAGGCGGTAAGTCTGCACGTTCAGTACGTAAATACTTCCCAACTGCAAACATCCTAGCGCTAACAACTAACAAGAAGACAGCTGCTCAGCTAGTTCTTACTAAAGGTGTTACACCTGTCGTTGTTGACTCTATCGAAAACACTGACGCGTTCTACGTTGCAGGTAAAGAGCTTGCACTAGAATCTGGTCTGGGTAACAAAGGCGACATCGTTGTTATGGTTTCAGGTGCTCTAGTTGCTTCTGGTACAACGAACACAGCTTCTGTACACGTACTATAAGACTGAAGAGTTAATCATCAGTTAATTGAGAAGAGGGCTTTATGCCCTCTTTTTGTTTTTGGTATTCGTGAGTTTGATTCACTTAGCACTAAAAACAGAAAAGCCACCATTAACTTATAAGAGTCATGGTGGCTTTTGTTTAATAATTACTATCGGTACATACTAAGCTTTAAGAGCACGCTCTCCACGGGCAATACCAACTACCCCGCTACGTGCGACTTCTACTACCTCAGTAACTTCTGAAATGGCTTTAATGAACGCATCCAGCTTTTCACTGGTCCCCGCCAGCTGCACGGTGTACTGCGCTGCGGTAACATCGACAATCTGTCCACGGAAGATATCTGCTGTACGTTTGACTTCAGCCCGGGCAAAGCCACTGGCTTTTACTTTCACCATCATCAGTTCACGTTCAAGATGTTCAAATTCAGTCACTTCCTGAACTTTTAATACATCAATAAGTTTGTGTAACTGCTTCTGAATCTGTTCAAGCTGCATCTCATTTGATGTCGTTGTGATATTCAAACGAGACAGGGTTTCGTCATCCGTTGGCGATACTGTCAAAGATTCAATGTTATAGCCACGTTGAGAGAACAAGCCTACAACGCGAGACAAAGCACCTGGTTGGTTTTCCAATAGCAATGAAATAATGTGTCTCATAATTAAGTTCTCTCCGTTTTGCTTAGCCACATTTTGTCCATACCCTCGCCTTTAATCTGCATAGGGTAAACGTGCTCAGTTTCATCGACGTTAATGTCAACAAACACCAGACGGTCTTTCATATCGAGTGCTTTTTGTAGACCGGCTTCTAACTGATCCGGCGTTTCGATACGAATACCAACGTGACCATAAGCTTCTGCGATAGCTGCAAAATCAGGAACAGAACTCATGTATGAATTTGAGTGACGACCTTGGTAAATAATGTCTTGCCACTGTTTTACCATGCCTAGGAATCGGTTATTCAGGTTGATGATTTTCACCGGAATATCGTACTGCATTGCCGTCGATAACTCCTGGATGTTCATCTGAATACTGCCGTCACCGGTTACCACTACAACTTCTTCTTCCGGCATCGCGAACTTCACGCCCATACCAGCAGGAAGACCAAAGCCCATCGTGCCCAAACCACCGGAGTTAATCCAACGGCGCGGCTTATTAAACGGGTAGTAGAGCGCGGCAAACATTTGGTGCTGACCTACATCAGAAGCAACGTACGCGTCACCATTGGTCAACTTATGCAGTGTTTCAATAACTTGCTGTGGCTTGATGCGTTCTGGTGAAGTTTCATAGGCCAGACACTGACGATCACGCCATACCTGAATATCAGCCCACCATGCCTGAATGGCTTCTGCGTCATTGGTATGCTCTTGTTCAGCCAGTAAAGCCAGCATAGTCGTCAGCACTTTTTCGGCTGAGCCTACGATTGGCAAATCAACCTTAACGTTTTTGGAGATCGAGGACGGGTCGATATCGATATGCATGACCTTGGCGTTCGGACAGTACTTTTCCAGATTATTCGTCGTACGGTCATCAAAACGGACACCGATGCCAAATATCAAATCAGCATCATGCATGGCCATGTTAGCTTCGTAGGTACCATGCATACCCAGCATGCCAAGCGAATTCTTATGTGTGCCCGGAAAAGCACCCAGTCCCATCAGGGTACTGACTACCGGAAGATTGAGTTTATCTGCTAACTCATAAATATGTTCATGCGCGCCTGAGATCACCGCACCGCCACCGATATAAAGTACCGGCTTTTTCGCTTCCACCAGCGATTTAAGTGCTTTTTTGATCTGCCCTTTGTGACCCGAAGTCGTTGGCTTGTATGAGCGCAACGAAATGCTTTCAGGATATTGGTAAGGCAGCTTAATTTGCGGATTCATCACATCTTTTGGCAAATCAATCACTACCGGACCAGGGCGTCCAGTTGTCGCAATGTAGAATGCTTTTTTGATGGTTTCAGGAATGTCTTCTGCTTTCTTTACCAAAAAGCTGTGTTTCACCACCGGGCGAGATACACCCACAATGTCACATTCCTGGAATGCATCGTTACCGATCAGGTTGTTAGGGACGTTACCTGAAATAACGATCATCGGGATAGAGTCCATATAAGCGGTCGCAATACCGGTAATGGTATTGGTCGCACCGGGACCTGAACATACTAGTACCACACCAGGCTTACCCGTTGCACGGGCATAACCGTCAGCCATGTGCGTCGCCGCCTGTTCATGTCTTACTAGTACGTGTTTAATTTGGTCGGTTTTGGCGTGCAGTGCGTCGTAGATATCTAGAACGGAACCGCCAGGGTAACCAAAGATCTGAGATACATTCTCTTCGATCAGAGATTGCACAACCATCTCTGCGCCTGACAACATTGCTGTCATAATTGCTCTCCTTAACCAGTTTCCTCACCGTAAGGTCAACGGTTTGGTCTGGTTTCACATAGTTTAGGGCTTATTCGTAGCCTAATCGAAATACTTCCACGGTTTTCGGCTATGTCCTGCGTTCGTCATAACTTCCCGCAGGGTTACTCAATAAATGTAACGTTTAATCATCAACGGGTCTAATGAGAGGAAGATCTAATTTTTTAACAAGATACTAGAAAATAGCACCTCAAGAGGGATAGGCGCTAAAGAAGATTAGAATAGCAGTAGAAGATAAAGCCTGCTCAATAAATAAAGAACATTATTTCATATAAAACTCTATCTAACAGAGAAGAACCATTGATCCTGAAATATAAACAGGGACAAAGTACCCGCAAACAAAAATCCCCACAAACGCGCTAGCACTTGTGGGGATTTATTGAACAATCTGAAATTTTAATCAGTTCGACAAAGCAGAGTTAGTGCTTTTCTTTGTACATTTCTTCGATTTCATTCTGATATTTATCGTTAATTACTTTACGACGAAGTTTTTGCGTTGGCGTCAGTTCACCATTGTCCATAGAGAAAGCCTTCGGCAGCAGTTTGAACTTCTTAACCTGTTCAAACTTAGCCAGCTCTTTCTGCAGATCATTCACCCGCTTTTCAAGCATTTCGACCACCTGATGGTTCTTAATCAGTTCAACACGGTCGTGATAGGCAATGTTCAGCTCTTTGGCGTACTCTTCCAGTGAATCAAAACACGGTACGATCAGCGCCGAAACAAATTTACGCGTATCTGCGATAACCGCAATCTGCTCAATAAAGTGATCTTTACCAATGGCACCCTCAATCATTTGCGGCGCAATGTACTTACCATTCGAGGTTTTCATCAGCTCTTTAATGCGGTCAGTAATAAAGAGGTTACCGTTCTCATCGATATGGCCTGCATCACCCGTCTTTAAGAAACCGTGTTCATCAAAGGTTTTTTCAGTCTCTTCCGGCATTTTGTAATAGCCACGCATCACCATCGGCCCACGAACTAAGATCTCGTTGTTTTCGCCAATTTTCACTTGTGCGCCCGGCATAGACATACCAATAGAGTCCGGGGCAAAGCAATGGTCATCCCAGCAAGACACAGTTGCCGTGGTTTCAGTCATGCCGTAACCCAGCTTAACGTTGATACCGATAGCATGGAAGAACCGGCCAATCGTCTCGTCCAGTTTGGCACCGCCACAAGGCATGAAGTTGATGCGCCCGCCTAACAGTGCACGTAGTTTACTCAGTACCAGCTTATCTGCCAGAGCATAAGATTTGCGTAACAACAAGGATGGCTTACGTTGCTCCTGACGACATGCCGCCATTTTTGCGCCCATGTTCACCGCCCAGGTGAACATGATCTTACGGTGGATCGGTGCGCGGGAAACTTTTTCATGAATCGCCGAGAAGATCTTCTCGTAGAAGCGAGGTACGGCACACATTACGGTCGGACGAACCTCGCTTAGTGCATCACGCACCTGCATTGTATCCTGCAGGTAACAGTTGGTTGCGCCTTTGTACAAAACATAGAAAGTCCACGCACGCTCGAAGACGTGAGAAAGCGGCAGAAAACAGAGAGAAACGTCATCTTGCGACAGTTTTAAGCGTTGGTCGTGACCTTCAAGCTGCGCAGCGATGTTGGCGTAGTCTAGCATTACACCCTTTGGCTGCCCCGTCGTACCAGACGTATAAATTAAAGTTAGAAGGTCATCTTGTTGTGCCTGTTCTAAACGTGTATTTAGCTCGTCCTGGTAACTTGTATTGCCTTTAGCAAGGAAGTCCTGCCAAGAGATGGTAAAATCATGCTCTCCCAACTCAACATCATCAGACATGGCAACAATCAGCTCTAGCTGAGCGCACTGCTCGAAAATGCTGACTGCGGCATCAAACTGAGCCTGTTCACCGACGAACAGTACTTTCACATCCGCATTGTCGATGATATATGCCGACTGAGCAGCGGTATTAGTCGGGTAAATAGGAACCGTTACGCCGCGTAATTGCAGAGCAGCGAAATCAGCGATCGTCCATTGCGGCATATTATTTGAAAAAATGCCGATCTTATCCTGGATTCTCAATCCCTGAGCCAAAAGAGCAAGCGATAAGTTATCCACTTGCAGACCAAACTGCTGCCAGCTAATACCTTGCCACTCTTTACCCACTTTGTGTTTAAGAGCAGTACGGTTACCACCTTTCGCAATTTGTTCACGAATACGTTTAACAATATGAAAATCTAATTTGGCCATCTCTACTTACCTTTGGCTTACAGGTGTAAGCTAATTTGAGCGAGCAAGTGTACTCATAGAAGACGAAAACGCAACTGACGGACATCATACTTATCGCGAATATGAGAATAATCTTACATATAAAGTGAACATTAGGGTCTGTTGACCTTTCGCAGTTAAATTTTGTTCGAGATAAAAGCGTTTTAATCGCGGCGAGAGGTTTGTAGCCTAGTCATTCTAAGTAAAACACCTCTCAACAAAGAGTAAAACGCTTTTGGCCGAACCCTTCGGGCAGCATTTGTGGCTCCTTTCTACTGCGTTATCGGCTTATCAGGTAGAGTAGCTACATTTCAAAGCCTCTGCCTTGTATAAAGAACCCACAAACTGCTGCAAAAATCAGCTCGAAAGGTCAACAGACCCTAGGATCACTTTAGGCGATACCACGCTCATTTTCCTCTACGCAAAAAAGAAAGCCCCGAAGGATACACATCCCCCGGGGCTTTGAATTATTCTTCAGTCTGCAGTTACTTATTTTGAGGCAACAACCTCACCGCAAATCACCATCAGCTGATCGCGCAGCCAAATATGACCTTTGTCCTTTTCACTTGACTCATGCCAGCTCAGGAAGCCACTGATTTCTTTGTTAGCAAATGGGAAATCCAAAATTTGTAACTGGTCACTGTTTACTGCATTTTCAGCCATCCAACGCGGAACAATCGTCACCAGTTCAGATTGTCCAACTACGTATAGCAGGTTGCTCAGGCTCGAACCTTCATATGCCGCCAGACAATCAAGTTCGCGATACGCCTGCTCGGAAAAACTGCGCTGACCGTGGATTCTTGATAGTTTCGCGTGTTTTTCATTGATCAGCTGCTCAGCACTCACCGATCCATAAACGCGCGGGTGGGTTTTAGAAGCAATCACCACCAGCTCATCTTTAAAGATTTCAGTGCTTGAGAAGCCTTGCTCATCAAAGCGAGCATAATCAATCACAAAATCGATTTCCTGATAACGCATGCGCTCAGAAAGGAGACGGTCAAATTCCGCATCTAAATGCAGCTGAACGTTTGGTGCCTGCTGATCTACTTCAGCCATGATCTTTGGTGCAAAGCGCATATCACACGGACTGCAGATCGCCAGTTTAAACAGACGCGTTGAAGATTCTGGCTGGAATACGGAACTTGGCAGTTCGTTACGGATCAGCTGCAACGCCTGGCGGATAGGGCCGAATAGCTGACGTGCACGTTGTGTCGGTTGGATGCCGCGCCCCTGACGCATAAACAGTTCGTCGTTAAACATCACTTTCAAACGTGCTACGGCATTGCTCACTGCTGGTTGAGACATGCCTAAATTGTGTGCTGCGCGAGTGATGTTTTGCTCCTGCATGACAGCATCAAATACTGTCAGCAAGTTCAAATCTACTCCACGCAACGTGCTTTCCATACGGTAGCTAGCAATTGCGCTCATTGCGTCTTTCTTCTCTAACATCGAGTGCGCCTCTTGTGTAATCGTCAATTTGGTTCAATGAATTCATAGCGAATAGAATCTCATGTCGCACAAAAGACGGCGGCTGGATTCGAATCATTTCACGAATGGATAACCCGTTTTATCAATCGACCGCATAGGTACGGCTCGGACCGTACTATCAACGAATCAATCAAGGTCTAACAACTCGATTGATATTTAATCACTAAATTTTATGCAACCAGGTATTTATAAGCGCATTATCATAGCGTTGAGAAAAACATAAAAAAGTCTAAAACCACGATTTCAGAGTTTTCTGACAACCTATTCAGCGTATTTATAAGAACACCTGTCAGCCCTGTCCTTCATGTGCCAGAGTTATTGTTCTTTCCTGGGCTAAAAAGCCACATCAATGGATCAGAGAACTAAGTACACAGTCCAGTTTAAGAAGATTAAAATTGCAGTGTATGAATTGATGATAAAGAGACAGAAAATGCAGCTACTCAAACTTTAGGTAGCTGCTTTCCAGAGATGGCGTTACGACTAAATATTAGAAACATAACTCGGAAAATCGACCTGTTCCCACAACTGCCTGGATAGCTCTTCCTGAGAATCCCATGCCCCCTGCAACACCCAGTCAGCCACAGCCTGAGCGACATCCGGATACTTAACACTTTCTGCGTGCTGTTCCTTCAGCCAACGGCGTACCGTTGAAATTTCTAACCCGTCCATCGAAGTAGCCAGACCTAAGTCTTCTAGCGTCGCCACATTGCTCTGCTGCTCAAACTGCCCTGCCAGTGGTTTCAGCAACAGCTTCTTTCCCAGAGAAAGCGCTTCTGACGGTAACTCGAATCCACCGTTAGCGATGACCCCACTACATTGATGCAGGTGACGCTGGAACCGAGAGTGAGACAAGGGACGCAGCTCAATGTTCTCGATAACTTCACGCTCTGTTACATCCGGGTGGTAGCAGATGAATGACTGCTGATTAAAGTGAAACAGCAGATCCGCGATATCATCAATCGATTCAAAAGGAAGATAAACCAACACAAAACTGTCATATTGCTCCTGGCTGGTCAACGTATGAATGATGGGCGGCAGTATAGGTTGGTCAAAATGATACCAGTGCAATCCCAGATGATGCTGAGATGGAGCAAAATACTCAATCATCGACTTGTCCAGCCAGCTCGCTCCTTTCAGCGGAACCGGATAACGAAAAGCGTTCTGGTGACTGATACCAATACAAGGCTTTTTCTGCTTTCGTGCCGCCCACGCCGTTACCGGTTCAAAGTCATTAAGAACCAGGTCATAAGATGATAAATCTAGCTCACTCACTTCTTTGTAAAACTGAATCAGGTTATTGTTGAGTGCTGTTTTAGCGTAATTCACCGAACCTTTCTCAGTGACAAACGTGAATCCCCGGCGCGTCTGATAATCACCAAAGGCTTCCATCGAAAAGTATTTCCTGGGATCACGCCCGGAAAACAAAAAGTCGACCTGTACGTCATGCTGTGAAAATGCATTACTCATCGCTCTTGCACGAGCAATATGACCGTTTCCGGTGCCCTGAACACCGTATAGGATTTTCATCAATCAAACTCCGAAGACAGAAATTGCAAATCCACCACACAGACTTCCCAGCGCCGCGCCGATGACAATGTCAGTAAAAAAGTGCACCCCAAGAAAAATGCGCGCAGCACCTATCAAGCCAGCCCAGAAAAACGCGGCGTAACCCAGTGCAGGGTAAAAGTGCTCGATAAGTGTGGCCATCAAAAACGCGGCAGAAGTATGCCCGGAAGGTAAGCTATAGCGATCAGAAGGGGTAATAAAAGTAGGCAGTAATACGCTTAACTCTTCGGGACGACGGCGTTTAAAACTGTTTTTCAACGCCCAGTAGACGGGTAATTCAATAGCAAAGGCCAGCAATCCCGTAAGCAAAAACCATAAGCCATGTTCTTTATCCAGATACCAGGCTAATAAACCCAGAACCACGTAAAGATGACCATCACCACTGTGTGAAACTCCCCTGCTGATATTCGCGACCTGGTGGTTAAATCGGTGCTGAAGACAAACGCTGGAAAATGCTAAGTCAAGCTTAGCGATGGTTGCTATCGGCTGAGTAATCGTCTCTATCGTTCTCATATGAGCTTCCCTCACTTTGATACACCTCTATTGGCAAAGTAGGGGGTTTTAGTGACAACTAAATGACGGGAAGTTGGACAATTAATGACAAAGTTTAGATTGGTAAAATCCACTTAGTGATACCACGACTAAGTAGATGGTATTTCAAACCTAACGAGAAGCGTACAATTTAAGATTGAAGTGCGGTGTCGATGTACCAAACCTTTCTTTGCTTACGACACGCCCGCAACGACCCTGTGGTGTAGTCACCATCTTTGCTCAGCTCGTAACTTAGCATCCGGCAGGTGTAGCGACCGTTCATATCATATTGATTTTGCAATTTTTCATTTATTGAAGATGATGTTACCAACAGCGGATTTGGTGGCGTTGACAGAATGTCCCGCTCTCCTGCATTGCTTCGCGCGTAATCTTTATGCATATAGCCTTTGATCACGCCTCTTTGTTCAACAAGAAACCAGGGAGACTCATCAGTTATCGCGAGTACATTAAATACCTCACCTTTGCTTATCTGGCTGAGTTCCTCGGCATCCGGGCTCGGTTTAGAGCGTAAGTTCATGGTTGTTTTCGACCGGTAAGGAACATCCATAAACGTCAGCTGTCCGTATGTTTCAACCCCCTCTTCCATGGGCAAAGTAGCCCTGGCCTGATGCCATTCGTTGGGTTGAACGCGGATTTTCCACCAAGCGTAAGTTTCCGGATCTTTTCCTTTAAATCTGTCGCGAGTATCCGACTCAAGAGCAACTAACAGTTGATTTAAAAAGTACTCCCGGCCTTCAAAACTCAAATACATATCCATTTGGTCACGGACCAATGCGACCACATGAGCATGACCACTCGCTACGAGCGGCGAAACTGTCGCTTGTGGGTGTGATGGAAATGTGTGTGATTGAAACAGCTGACAACCTGATAAGCTGATCAATGTTAGTGCTAACGCTGAACGTCCGAGTTGTTTTGCTTTAGCCATTAATCCTCTACCTTCTGTAGACTATAAGCTCTATCTAAAAGCACTGGCCTAACAAATCAATCATTGTCTGGGTAGCTTGTAATCGTGATCCCTTTATGAGGAGATTGTTGGTTGAACATTGTGATCTTTCTCGAGAGTTATAATTGCCGGAAATAATCCTTCCGGCCGAAAATTTATGTCAGTTCATAAAATCCCCACCTCTCAGGACTGATCCGATATGAACAAAAAATCGACTTTAGGGTTGACGTAGTTGATGGAGTGCGGTACTAATCTGTTAACTTAATTTTGTGGAAAGCTTAACAACTATGTCAGCTCATTTTTCTATCCTGCTTAGCCTCCTCCTGATCGTGACCAAATCGCGCGGGTAGGCTGTGGAAGAAAAATAACCACAACGAATTCTAAAAGCCCGCATGAAAATGCGGGTTTTTTTATATCTAAATACTGGAAGTAAACGATTAACTGGCGCGAAAGTGCAGAAATCAGGAAGGAAGCAAACATGAACGATCAAGTCATTATATTCGACACCACCTTGCGTGATGGCGAGCAAGCGTTATCAGCAAGTTTGACGGTTAAAGAAAAACTGCAGATTGCCTATGCGCTGGAAAGACTGGGTGTCGATGTTATCGAAGCTGGTTTTCCTATCTCTTCTCCTGGCGATTTCGAATCAGTACAGACTATCGCAAAAAACATTAAAAACAGCCGGGTTTGTGCACTTTCGCGTGCCGTTGCGAAAGATATCGATGCGGCAGCCGAAGCGCTAAAAGTTGCTGACCAATTCCGAATTCATACCTTCCTGGCGACTTCCACTATTCACGTTCAAGATAAACTTCGCCGCACATACGACGATGTCGTAGAAATGGCTGTCAACGCAGTAAAACATGCCCGTAACTATACAGACGACGTAGAGTTTTCGTGTGAAGATGCAGGCCGTACGCCAATCGACAACCTGTGTCGCATGGTCGAAGCGGCCATCAACGCCGGCGCTACAACGGTAAACATCCCAGATACTGTGGGCTATACCGTACCAAGCGAGTTTGGCGGGATTATTGAGACCCTGTTCAATCGCGTTCCAAACATCGATAAAGCCATTATCTCTGTGCACTGCCACGACGATTTGGGTATGTCGGTAGCTAACTCTATTGCGGCCGTACAAGCTGGAGCCCGTCAGATTGAAGGGACAATAAATGGCATCGGTGAACGTGCGGGTAACTGTTCACTTGAAGAAATCGCGATGATCATCAAAACGCGTCAGGAATTATTGGGCGTACACACTGGTATCAAACACGATGAAATTCACCGCACCAGTAAGTTAGTCAGCCAGCTATGTAATATGCCTATCCAGAGCAACAAAGCGATCGTCGGTGCCAATGCATTCAGCCACTCTTCTGGCATCCACCAGGATGGCATGCTTAAGAATAAAAACACCTACGAAATCATGACACCGGAGTCGATTGGTCTTAAGAACCAGGCACTAAACCTGACAAGCCGCAGTGGCCGTGCTGCGGTGAAGAGCCACATGGACAGCATGGGTTACAAAGAAGACGAGTACAACCTTGATGCGCTATACGCTGACTTCCTGAAGTTGGCGGACCGCAAAGGCCAGGTATTCGATTACGACCTGGAAGCCTTGATGCACTTCTCTAACTTGCGTGAAGAAGATGATTTCTACAAATTGAATTACCTGAGCGTGCAGTCAGGCAGCGTGATGGCAACCACCAGCATCAAAATGCAATGTGGTGATGAAGAAATGTGTGAAGCTGCAGTCGGTAATGGTCCGGTGGATGCGCTATACCAATGTATCTACCGTGTGACAGGTTACGACATCGTGCTAGACAAATTTGACCTGACGGCAAAAGGCGAAGGTGAAGATGGTTTAGGTCAGGCAGATATCATCGCCAACTACAAAGGCCGTAAATATCACGGTACTGGCGTTTCAACTGACATAGTAGAAGCTTCGGGCCAGGCGCTACTGCACGTAATCAACAGCATTCACCGTGCAGACAAAATTGCAGAAATGAAGAGAAAGAAAATCGCTGCCGTTTAATCTGAGCAAACCAGATCTAAAAAGAATAAATTCGTTTTAAATTAAGCTAAAAATAAGAAATTTAAAGGACTAACATGACAGACAAATCATACAAGATTGCCGTTTTACCCGGTGACGGCATTGGCCCGGAAGTGATGGAACAAGCGCATAAAGTTCTGGACGCAATCGAGAAAAAACACGGCCTGGCATTTGAGCGTGAGCAACATGATGTTGGTGGTATTGCTATCGATAATCACGGCTGTCCACTTCCAGAAAGTACCGTAAAAGCGTGTGAAGAGTCTGATGCGGTTCTGTTTGGCTCAGTAGGCGGCCCGAAGTGGGAACACTTACCGCCAAACGATCAACCAGAGCGTGGAGCGCTACTTCCTTTGCGCAAACATTTCCAACTGTTCTGTAACCTTCGTCCGGCGCAAATTCACAGCGGTCTGGAAGCATTCTCTCCGCTTCGTGCAGACATCTCTGGGCGCGGTTTTGATATCGTTGTAGTTCGCGAGCTGACTGGTGGTATCTACTTTGGCCAGCCAAAAGGCCGAGAAGGTGAAGGTGCAACGGAGAAAGCGTTTGATACTGAGGTTTACCACCGCTTTGAAATCGAGCGCATTGCGAAAATCGCCTTCGAATCTGCTCGTCTGCGCCGTAAGAAAGTCTGCTCAATCGACAAAGCGAATGTTCTGCAGAGCTCTATCCTGTGGCGCGAAGTGGTAGAAGAAATCGCGAAAGATTACCCGGATGTCGAGCTTTCTCACATGTACATCGACAACGCGACTATGCAGTTAATCAAAGATCCAGCGCAGTTTGACGTCATGCTGTGCTCAAACATCTTCGGTGACATCATCTCAGATGAATGTGCAATGATTACCGGCTCTATGGGCATGCTACCTTCAGCAAGCCTTAATGAAAGCAAGTTTGGCCTTTACGAACCAGCTGGCGGCAGTGCACCTGATATCGCAGGTAAGAACATTGCAAACCCGGTTGCACAAATCCTTTCTGCTGCACTAATGCTGCGTTACAGCCTAGGTGAAGAAGCCGCGGCTCAAGATATCGAATCCGCAGTTTCTAAAGCGCTGTCTGCTGGTGAGCTAACTGCCGACCTAGCAGGTGACAAACCGGCGCTGACGACGTCAGAGATGGGTGACAAAATCGCCGAGTACATCTTGAATTCATAAACAGACTAATTTTATAAATATAACAGTCGTTCATAACCGATACTGCAACCAATAACTTAGGCTTCCTCTAAGTCATTGGTGCTACAACAAGGCATCAAGTTAATTTAACCCCGGGAGTTTAGTTCACTAAATGACCGGGGGAAATTAACGCCGATAACGCAGTTGTGGTGACAAGGACGACGAGGAATGGAAGTAATGGGCAAAACACTATATCAAAAAGTCTACGACGCACACGTTGCTGTCGCAGCCGAGGGGGAAACCCCGATCCTTTATATTGACCGTCATTTGGTACACGAAGTCACCTCTCCACAGGCGTTTGATGGCCTGCGTGAAAAAGGTCGTAAAGTGCGTCAGGTGGGCAAAACGTTCGCGACAATGGATCACAACGTTTCAACTACAACCAAAGACATTAATGCTTCCGGTGAGATGGCTCGTATCCAGATGGAAACGCTATCAAAAAACTGTGAAGAGTTCGGTGTCACCCTTTATGACATCAACCACAAATATCAGGGCATCGTCCACGTTATGGGTCCTGAGCTAGGCATCACCCTTCCGGGCATGACCATCGTTTGTGGTGACTCTCATACCGCTACTCACGGTGCTTTCGGCTCACTGGCTTTCGGTATCGGTACTTCTGAAGTTGAGCACGTACTAGCAACTCAAACGCTGAAACAAGCACGTGCGAAAACGATGAAAATCGAAGTAAAAGGCAAAGTGGCTCCGGGTATTACCGCCAAAGATATCGTGCTGGCGATCATCGGTAAGACAACGGCAGCTGGCGGCACCGGCTACGTAGTGGAATTCTGTGGTGAAGCGATTACTGACCTTTCGATGGAAGGCCGTATGACCGTATGTAACATGGCTATCGAATTAGGTGCGAAAGCAGGTCTGATTGCCCCGGATGAAACCACTTTTGATTACATCAAGGGCCGCAAATTCTCACCACAAGGTGCAGATTTTGATGCAGCTGTAGAGTACTGGAAAACACTAAAAACTGACGCAGATGCCGAGTTTGATGCCGTAGTCACGCTAAACGCTGCAGACATCAAACCGCAAGTCACATGGGGCACTAACCCAGGTCAGGTTATCGCAGTTGACCAACCGATTCCTTCACCAGAAAGTTTTTCAGACCCAGTGGAAAAAGCATCGGCAGCAAAAGCGCTGGCTTACATGGGACTAGAAGCTGGCAAGTCACTGGCAGATTACCCAGTTGATAAAGTGTTTGTTGGTTCTTGTACTAACTCACGTATCGAAGACATGCGCGCAGCAGCAGCGGTTGCTAAAGGTCGCAAAGTTGCGTCACACGTTCAGGCATTGATTGTTCCTGGTTCTGAGCAAGTCAAAACTCAGGCAGAAGCGGAAGGCTTGGATGTGATCTTTAAAGAAGCGGGCTTTGAATGGCGTCTACCGGGCTGTTCAATGTGTCTAGCAATGAACAACGACCGCTTAGGTCCTCAGGAGCGTTGTGCATCGACTTCAAACCGTAACTTTGAAGGTCGTCAAGGCCGTGATGGTCGTACCCACTTGGTTAGTCCTGCAATGGCTGCGGCGGCGGCTATCGCTGGTCACTTTGTTGATATTCGTGAACTAGATTAAGGAAAGAACATATGTCAGGTTTTAAACAACACAAAGGCTTAGTTGTTCCTCTAGATGCAGCGAACGTTGATACTGATGCCATAATACCAAAGCAGTTCCTACAAAAGGTGTCTCGCCTGGGTTTCGGTAAGCACCTATTCCATGACTGGCGTTTCCTTGATGATGCTGGTGAACAGCCAAACCCTGAGTTTGTAATGAACGCACCACGTTACCAAGGTGCTTCTATCCTGCTTGCGCGTGAAAACTTCGGTTGCGGCTCTTCTCGTGAGCACGCACCTTGGGCGTTAGCCGATTACGGCATTAAAGCGATGATTGCGCCAAGTTTTGCAGACATTTTCTACGGCAACTCAATCAACAACCAAATGGTGCCGGTTCGTCTGACTGAACAAGAGGTGGATGAACTGTTCCAATACGTAGAAGCTAACGAAGGCGCTCAGATTGAAGTGGATCTGGAAGCACTGAAAGTTCGCGCTAACGGTAAAGAGTACGATTTCGAAATCGATGAGTTCCGTCGTCATTGCCTGCTAAACGGCTTAGATAACATCGGGTTGACGCTACAGCACGAAGACAAAATTGCTGAGTATGAAGCAAACATCCCGAGTTTTCTGCGTTAAGTTGCTGTAAACAAAAGTTAAAAGGCTGACCGTTGTCAGCCTTTTTTAGTTTTATGCGTTGATAAAGAAAGAAAGCAAAGACTAAAAAGGTCTACACTAACAACAAAGTTTCACTGCAGGTATCCCTATGAAACATCTCTTATTATTGTGTTTCTTATTCTCTTTCTCCGCTTTAGCAGCCCCAAAAGCCGATTTATGGCCATACTGGCAGCAATCCGATGAAACCAGCCAAGTTCAGATTTCGCACCAGGAGTGGCAACAGTTACTCGACAGCTATCTAGTAAGCCGAGGTGAAAATACACTCTTTAGCTACGGTAAAGTCTCAGCAGCAGATAAAGAAAAACTGAAACAGTACATTCAACGCCTTGCGAAGCTCGATCCACTTCAGTACCGCAAAGCGGAGCAGTACGCTTACTGGGTGAATCTGTACAATGCGATTACGGTGGATCTGATTTTGGATAACTACCCGATAAAATCGATCACTAAGTTAGGAGGGTTGTTTAGCTTTGGACCATGGGGGCAAGACGTCGTGGCAATCAATGGCAAAAATCTGACCCTGAATGATATCGAGCACCGGATCCTAAGGCCAATCTGGCAGGATCCGAGAACTCATTACGCGGTCAATTGTGCAAGCTTGGGCTGTCCTAACCTGCAAGCCAAGGTATTTACTGCAGATAATACCCAAGCCCTGCTAGAAAGCGCCGCAAAGACCTTTATCAACAGTCAAAAAGGCGTCAGCATCCAAGGAGATACCGCTAAGGTTTCTTCCATCTACGACTGGTTTTCGGTCGATTTTGGTGGTGAAGCACAGGTATTCAATCACATCAGAAAATACGCACCGCAATACAACAGTTTTTCTGGCCGGGTAACGTACGACTACGACTGGAGTTTGAATCAGGCTGACTGATTTCACCTCGGGCGTACAGCTTGAAAAGCTTTAAGTCACCAGTAACCCAAAAGCTAAAAAAGGCACTGGATGAACTCCAGTCAATTAACGACTCTTACTGGGTCATTCCTGCGAGCCTTAGCGAGACTAGGAATCTAATATCCGCGCGCTGAGAGTATAGTGAAATACCTTTAACAACAGAGAGCTCGGATAAAAGATTCTGAATCACGCTCGTCCCTCGCTTTTCAGAATGACGGTATGACACCAATACCTTGTCATTTTCCTTCTTTGATGGAAAACGAGGCTACTTAAAGCCTTTGACCTTCTTAATAAGATCATAAGCATTTTGAATTTCTTGTGATTTTTCTTTCGCGACGTTCATCATTTCTGGCGGAAGACCTTTCGCCATCAGCTTATCCGGATGGTGCTCATTCATCAGTTTACGGTAAGCACGTTTAACAGCTTTGCTGTCTGCATCCGATGACACGCCCAGGATTTTGTATGCATCAGCTAAGTGATCCGCCTGAGAGGCTTGCTGCCAACCCGCGCCGGAAGACTGGTATTGCCCCTGATGCTGACCATTAAATCCGCCTTGATGCTGGAAGCGGAAAGCAGCTTCCTGCATTTGCAAACGACGCTCTAGCTGATCAGACGAAAAACCTAACGCCCTGGCAATCTTATGTAATACGTTACGCTCACTAGGGTGAATTTCACCATCGGCGAAAGCAGCGGAAATTTGCAGCTCCAGGAAAAACTGCAGCAGATCGAAACGACCAGCAGTGGAGATTTTTACCCGAACCAACACTTCTTCGAGCGGGAAATCACTTTCCTTCCCCTCGCGAAACGCATCCTGCGCTGCTCGGCGTTGGTCACCATGTAAATTCATACGATCCATCATAGCTGTCGCCAGTTGAATCTCTTCTTTGGTAACCTGACCTTTGGCTTTTGCCACATGTCCCATCACAGCGAAAGCCGCTTTGAAAAACTCTTCCTGACGTTGCGCCTGACTTGGTCCTTTTCCAAATCCGCTAGTAGAGAAACCAGCCTGACTCAAACGGCGTGCTTTATCAAACTGATGGCCAATAAACAGGCCAAACAACAGGCCAAATGGCCCGCCCAGTAACAAGCCAAAAAAGGCACCAAGAATTTTGCCAAAAATATGCATTATGTGTTCTCTATCAATGAATTTTTATCGACGACAGCGGTCTTATAGTGCCGGATGCAACGATTTCCTTTATGATAATGGAATTAGTTTTATTTCGGCCAGGCCATTTCGCCTGCTTATCTTTGCAGCTACTTTGTTATCATTATGCCACAGCGAATCTACGCACAGGGATAAATGCGACAATAGTAGTTGATTCATTTGGCTATTACGCCAGGGTACAACAAGCCCTTTAGCCATCGAGTAATCATAGAGTAATAGTGACACAGGAAAGTTCGATTCAATGCAACATTTCTCCCGCACATGTTTAGCGGCCTCTATCAGCACCGCCTTGTTTGTACCTACCACTCAAGCTGAAGCGAATATCCATGATAGTGTGCAGGAAATGCCCACCACAGATCAATGTTTGGTCGAAACAAGTGGTGAGGAAGACGCTCTCAACGCACCAGTAGTGGTCGAAGCTGACAAACTGCAAGCCATTAGCGGCGATAAAGCACAATACTCTGGAAATGTCCAAGTCACACAAGGTCAAAAGAAAATCACGGCAGATAGCGTTACCCTGCACCAGCAAGACAATGTCGTTGTCGCTGAAGGTAACGTAACGTTCAATGACGGCCAGGTGGAAGCCCGTTCAGATCGCGTGACCAGCGATATCGACCAAAACACCTTCTCACTCGAGAACACTGACTATCACTTTATTTGTCAGCAAGGACGGGGGACTGCAGCCTACATTGCCCGTACCGGGCAATCAGTTTATGAGCTGGAAGATGGCTCTATCACTTCCTGCCCTCAGGGAGATAACTCGTGGCGTTTAGTCGCTTCAGGTATCGATGTCGATCAGGATGAAGAGACTGCGACACTAACACACCCTCGCTTTGAAGTACTGGATGTACCCATTTTCTATTTCCCGTATCTGACCATGCCGATTGGGGATACACGTAAAACCGGTTTACTCTTCCCTTCTTTATCGTATGGCTCCAGCGATGGTTTTGAAGTTGAAGTTCCGTTTTACTGGAATATCGCGCCTCAATACGACATGACCTTCACCCCGCTCTACATGCAGCAGCGGGGCACGAAAATCGATACTGATTTCCGCTACCTGACTAACGGCTGGGGAAGTGGTGAAATCAAGGGCGAATATCTCGGCTCCGACAGAAAATATGAAGATAAGTCTCGCTGGGGCTACCAGTTCGCACATCGGGGAATAATAAACAAACAATGGATTGTGGATGTCGATTACTCAGAAGTGAGTGACATTGATTACTTCCTCGATCTCGACTCTGATATCGGTAACCGCGAAGATGGTCAGCTAGTGCAGGAAGGTGAAGTGAAATACCGCTCAGATTTCTGGGATGCTTCACTTACAGTCCGTGACTTCCAAATCTTACTGCAAGAAGAAAATCAGCCTTACCGTCTGATGCCGCAGCTGGCTGTAAACTATTACACACCAATATGGGGAAACTACCTCAATTTCGATGTGAAGAGCCAGCTCAGCCGTTTTGAGACCGACGATACCACAAAACCAAATGCTACCCGTTTTCATATCGAACCCGGTTTTACTGTGCCGCTGTCAAACTCCTGGTCGACGTGGACAACCGAAGCCCGAGTTCTTGCTACCTATTATTCCCAGGATCTCAATGGTCTGACTAATACGGAACTGGAAAACCAGCTTGATGAGGAAGTTTCTCGTATCATTCCTGAATTTCGTTCCAATGCACAGATTTACCTGGAGCGGGATACCAGCTGGATAGAAGGCTACACACAAACCCTAGAACCGCAGGTTCAGTATTTGTATGTACCAAAAGAAGATCAGACTAACATCTACAATTACGATACGACGTTGCTGCAAACCGACTACTACGGTCTGTTCCGCAGTCGTAAGTACGGTGGTATTGATAAAATCGCATCAGCTAACCAGTTGAGCTACGGTGCAAGTACACGCTTCTTTGATGACGATTATAAAGAGCGTCTCAATGTGTCATTCGGCCAAATCTACTACTTTGATAAGAAGACTAAGCTGAGCAATAGCCCGACAGCACCAGATCAAACAACAAATTACTCATCTTGGGCCGTTGAAGTTGACTTTAACTTCAACGATTACTTGTTCTACCATGGTGGTATCCAATACGACATTGACTTGAGTTCAATGCAGCTTGGAAACAGCACGTTAGAGTATCAGTTTGATGGTGGCTTTATTCAGGGTAACTATCGCTATGTTACCCGAGAATACATCGAAGATACGATCATTCTCGAAAACCTGGACACCATTACTCGCGAAGGTATCTCTCAGGCAGGTATTGTGGCGGCTTACGAATTTAACCCAAGATGGTCGGCTAGTGGTCAGTACTATTATGACCTAAATGAAAACAACAATTTAGAATGGCTGGCAGGACTGCGCTACCAGTCCGACTGTTGGTATATCGGTTTGACCTATTCAAACCAGCTGTTAGGTTGGGAAAACCAGACCATTGGTCGATCCGGCGCCTCAGCAGAATACGAGAACAACTTCAGTTTCAGCATCGGCATTCAGGGCTTTGCCACCAACCAACGCAATGACACGGCAGCCAAAGAACTGGAAGGCTCTGATAATACCATCAAATATGGCCGTCCATTCTATCTGAACAATTAACCGAATTAGGCGTCTTAAACTAAATAAGAAGCTAACTAATAACGACTTACGGAATGTTAAATGAAAATTTGGAAATCAATCTTATTTACGACACTGTTCTCTTACGGAGTAGTTGCAGCACCAGTAGAGCTTGATAAGGTTGCAGTCATCGTTAACAACGGTGTGGTTCTGCAAAGTGACATCGATACGGCAATGAAAACGCTGCAAGCCAATGCACGCCAAAACGGTAAGAGTTTACCTTCTGCTCAAGCTCTGCATGATCAGGTCGTGGAAAAACTGATCATCGATACACTTCAGGGTCAGGAAGCAGAGCGCATTGGTGTCCGTATCGATGACAGCCGTCTGAATCAGGCTATTGCAGAAATTGCACGCAACAATAACCAAAGTATTGAACAGCTGACGGCTTCTATTCAAAGTGAAGGTCTAAGCTACCCGGAGTTTCGTGAGCAAGTCCGTAAGGAAATCGCTGCTTCGGAAGCTCGTAATGCGCTTGTACGCCGCCGCATTAACATTCTGCCAGCTGAAGTCGATAGTCTTTCTGAACAGCTATCCAAAGAGACAAACGCAACGACCCAGTACAAAATCAGCCATATTCAGCTGCGTTTCTCCGATGATAAAGATAAATCAGAAGTAGAAGCAGAAGCCAAAGCACTGGCGAAAAAGATCAACGATGGCGCTGATTTCTCTGAAATGGCATACACCTACTCAAAAGGTCCAAAAGCCTTGCAAGGTGGAGACTGGGGCTGGATGCGTAAAGAAGAAATGCCGACAATCTTTGCTGATCAGATCCATATGCAGAACAAAGGAACCATTATCGGCCCATTCCGCAGTGGTGTTGGTTTCCACATCCTAAAGATTGACGATGTAAAAGGTCTGGAGACCATCGCTGTTACTGAAGTTAACGCTCGCCATATTCTGATCAAACCAACGGTTATCTTGAGTGATGAAGGTGCGAAGAAGCAGTTGAACGAGTTTGCTCGCCGCATCAATGCCGGTGAAGCAACCTTTGGCCAGTTAGCTTCTCAGTATAGTCAGGACCCGGGCTCTGCGGCACAAGACGGCGAACTTGGTTACCAAACGCCAGATCTGTACGTGCCTGAGTTTAAACATCAGGTAGAAACTCTGCCAGTGGGCTCAATCAGTGAACCGTTCAAAACCGTTCACGGCTGGCATATTGTCGAAGTCGTAGACCGCCGACAAGTTGACCGTACCGACTCTGCGATGAAGAATAAAGCATATCGCATTCTGTTTAACCGTAAGTTTAATGAAGAAGCAGGCGCATGGATGCAAGAGTTGCGTGCGAGTGCGTTTGTTGAAATCCTGGATGACGACAATGACAACTAATACTATTCGCAGGATCGTTGTTACCGCGGGGGAACCTGCGGGTATCGGCCCAGATCTTGTGCTTGCCCTGTCAACAGAAGACTGGGCGCACCAGATTGTTGTCTGTGCCGATAAAAACATGTTAATGGAGCGAGCCAAACTCCTTGGCATCGATGTCCAACTTACTGATTATCATCCTGAAGAAGCGCCAAAAGCACAAAAAGCCGGCACGTTAATCGTTGATCACATCGGGATAACGGAAAGTGCGGTTGCCGGTGAGCTCAATGAAGCCAACGGACACTACGTACTAAAAACGTTAGAAAGAGCCGCTTTAGGCTGTATGAACGATGAATTTGATGCTATTGTCACCGGCCCTGTACATAAGGGGGTGATCAATCGCTCCGGCGTTGCATTCAGTGGTCATACTGAATTCTTTGCTGAGAAGTCAAATACCCCGCTGGTTGTGATGATGCTGGCAACGGAAGGGCTGCGTGTTGCGCTTGTGACCACGCATATTCCTCTGGCATACGTATCAAAAGCGGTCACTGAAGAGCGATTAGAAAAGGTGATTGATATTCTTCATAAAGACCTGGTAGATAAATTTGCTATCGAGCAACCAAACATCTATGTTTGCGGGCTTAATCCTCATGCGGGTGAAGATGGCTGTTTAGGTCGCGAAGAGATCGAAACCATCACTCCAACACTGGAAAAAATTCGAGAGGAAAAAGGTATCAACCTGATCGGCCCGTTGCCGGCAGATACCATTTTCAATGAAAAGTATTTAAACGATGCTGATGCTGTTTTAGGCATGTACCACGATCAAGTATTGCCGGTATTAAAGTACAAGGGCTTTGGTCGTTCTGTAAACATTACGCTAGGTCTACCTTTTATCAGAACATCGGTGGATCACGGTACTGCATTAGAACTGGCAGGGACAGGTCAAGCGGATACAGGAAGTTTCCGGACAGCGCTCACGCATGCGATAGAACTGGTAGAGAAGAAACAATGAGAAATGATGTCCACTTAGGACACAAAGCGCGTAAACGTTTTGGTCAAAACTTCCTGAACGATCCATATATTATTGATGGTATCGTATCAGCGATAAACCCAAAACCAGGCCAGAATCTGGTTGAAATCGGTCCTGGTCTTGGTGCGATCACCGAGCCAGTCGGCCGTGAAGTCGACAAGTTCACTGTAATTGAACTCGACCGCGATCTGGCAGAGCGTTTACGCAACCATCCGGAACTGGCAGATAAGCTAACGATCCATGAAGGCGATGCGATGCGTTTCGACTTCACTCAGCTAGTAAAGCCGAATAACAAGCTGCGTATTTTCGGTAACCTGCCATACAACATCTCTACACCATTGATGTTCCATCTTTTTGAATTCCATAAAGACATTCAGGATATGCACTTTATGCTTCAAAAAGAAGTGGTGAACCGTCTGGCAGCAGGTCCCGGAAGTAAAGCGTACGGGCGTCTGACTGTAATGGCTCAGTATTACTGTAAAGTGGTGCCTGTGCTCGAAGTGCCACCAACGGCATTCGTACCGCCACCAAAAGTAGACTCAGCTGTAGTACGTCTGGTTCCTTATGAAGAGTTACCGTGCCCGGCTAAAGATCTGCGCTTGTTGGATCGTGTATGCCGTGAAGGCTTTAACCAACGCCGTAAAACAATACGTAACTGCTACAAATCACTACTGAGCACTGAAGTATTGGAAGAGCTGGGGATCAACCCGGGAATGCGACCGGAAAACCTGACTCTGGAACAATTCGTCGCGATGGCGAACTGGCTGGCAGATAACCCTCAACGCTAAGTTCGTTAAACGGCTAAGTTCGTTAAACGAAAGTAACTCAATACAATGAGCCAAACTATTGCCAGTTTGGCTCATTGCTAAGTTTCTCAAGGAGTGCACATGGACGTCATTCAACCCTGCATCAAAATTCAGGTCCACACCAAATACATTGAAGAGCAATCGAACCCGGAACTGCAACGCTACGTTTTTGCCTATATCATAACGATTAAAAACCTCAGTCAGCAAACAGTACAACTGATCAGTCGCCGCTGGTTAATCACTGACTCTAACGGTAAGCAGATGACGGTTGAAGGCGATGGTGTGGTTGGCCAGCAGCCATTTATCCCTAGTAATGATGAGTACACTTATAGCAGTGGTACCGCGTTAGAAACACCGGTTGGTGTCATGCAAGGACACTATAAGATGCTGGATGAAAAGGGTCAGGAGTTCATCGCTGAGATAGAACCATTCCGCCTGGCTGTACCAAATGTTTTAAATTAATAAAATTGGAGAATCGGTGGCTACCTACATTGTTGGTGATATCCAGGGCTGCTTTGATGAACTGCAGCGACTATTAGAACAAGTATCCTTCTCTCCAAGGAACGATCAACTCTGGCTTGCTGGCGATCTCGTTGCCAGAGGTCCTAAATCATTAGAAACCTTACGCTTCGTTAAATCACTGGATGACAGTGCTAAAGTTGTGCTTGGCAACCATGACCTTCACTTACTCGCTGTCTCTCATGGCGTAAAGAAACTAAAAGAAAAAGACAAAACCTCGCCGATTTTCACAGCTCCGGACAGTAAAAAGTTATTACGCTGGCTATCCCATCAACCTCTCCTCGCTGAACATAATGAATTTGTCATGTGTCATGCTGGTATTTCACCGCAATGGAACTTGGAAACCGCTCGTCAATGTGCACGAGAAGTGGAAAGTATCCTGCAAAGCGATCATTTATCTTGGCTGCTACACAATATGTACAGTAACACACCAGATTACTGGGATGAATCTCTGAAAGGGCTGGAGCGCTATCGCTACACGATCAATGCATTCACTCGTATGCGCTTTTGTTTCCCTGATGGCCGTTTAGATATGGATTGCAAACTACCTCCGCAGCAAGTATCTGCAGATGAGTTGATTCCATGGTTTGAGCTTCCGCAGCGAGTCTCACTGGGTAAACCCGTTCTGTTCGGTCACTGGGCTGCATTACAAGGGCATGTTAATGATGAAGTGATCGGCCTTGATACCGGCTGTGTTTGGGGTGGAGAACTGACTATGATCCGCTGGGAAGATAAGAAAATCTTTACTCAACGGGCATTAAGTTAAACACTGAATAATAGTCGGTAATCCATAGTAGGGAGAATACCTGTCACCTAACATCTCCTATAGGGTCATTCCAGCGAGCCATAGCGAGACTAGGAATCTAATATCCGCATACTGTGAATAGATAGAAATACCTTTGACAACAAAGTACTCGGATAGAAGATCCTGAATCACGCTCCTCGTCGCTTTTCAGGATGACGGCAGGCTGGGATGGCCGCTCGCTGTTATACGAACGGCATTACCGTATTAGCTATGCTATTTTAATCTCGAATTACTTCTCTAATACCGTAAAACGCATGTTGTAAGCGTTTTTCTCGTCAGCGTGATACGTTTCTGAATAAGTTTCTTTAAAATCACTCCCCCAGTCAGGGAACTGAGTATCACCGTCAATTTCAGCTTCAATGTGTGTCACATATAGCTTGTGAGCCATGGGTAGACAAGCGGCATAAATCGCACCACCACCAATGATCATCACCTCTTCCACATCACCTGCCGCCTCTAACGCCTGCTCAATAGAAGTCACTGTTGTAACACCTTCAATCCTAAGCGCTTCGTCACGACTGATCACGATATTCTGGCGGCCGGGTAACGGGCGTCCTATCGATTCATAGGTTTTACGCCCCATAACCACAGGCTTACCCATGGTACAACGTTTAAACCAAACGAAGTCGGCAGGTAAATGCCATGGCATCTGATTATCTTTACCAATGATGCGGTTGTCTGCCATCGCGGCAATCATACTAATGATCATGTCATGTCCTTATACTATCGGTCTGCGGCGATAGAATAACAGCCCAGGTACTGCAAGACCAACAGCTAAACCAGCAATAATAAACATGGCTTTAAGAAAGTTTTCCATACACGTAGCAAGCAGTTCTGGCGAATAACCAAGATGGTTTATCTCAACCATCGCTATCATGGCTTTATAGGCGAACACTCCGGGAACCATAGGAATCAATGCTGCAACAGTAAATACTTTGGGATGGGCTAAAAAGCGATGAGACCAGTGCACACCTATCATGCCAACCAGTGTCGCAGCAAAAAACGTCGCCCACTCTATCGGCACACCAAACTGCATCATCAGATAACGGCTGCCATGACCAAGAGCACCACCTACAGCACAATAGATCAAAGCTTTCTGTGGCACGTTGAAAACCAATGCAAAACCCACGGCTGGAATCGCAGCGAAAAACATGTCATTTAAGAGGCCAAACAGTAATTCTAAAATGTTCATCAGATACTCCAACCCCAGATTCCCGTCACACTCATAGCAGCGACAATGCCCAAGCAGGTTGCGAGCGTCAGTAAGCTGGCCATGACAAACCGCGCAATCCCCATGTTGATATGGCCTTTTAGCATATCAGCGACGGAGTTAATCAATGGGAAGCCAGGGACTAACATCAGAACTGATGATGCCATTGCAACGGTAGGTAGGTTACCAATCTGATAAATCTCGGCCTGAGCTGAAATTAACGTGGTGACAAACGCCGTTGCTGCGAAGTTGAGTAAGGGATTGAAGTGACGATGACCAATTTCCTGACGAACGATCATCCCGACTGCTGACGCTAAGAAAGTCATCATAAATACGCCACTGTCGCCACCGGCTAAATGACTGAATGAGGCACATGACAGACCAATCATAAATACGACCAGCCAGCGGTTATATCTCTCCGGGCTAATCGTGTTGAGCTTTTTCTTAGCCATATCAGCATCAAGCAGGCCACGTTCCATCATGATGCAAATACGTTGAATTTGCGTAATAACGCGCATGTTAATACCACGATCGGCACAACTTCGCGTGGTGGTAATACAGTGATCATTCATCAGTGTGGTTACGACCAGAGCATTTGCCGAGAGCGCGACTGCTACCTCATCAACGCCGCAGGCAAGGCCAATCCGGCGCATGATATCGCTCACCAAGGTACTTTCTGCTCCGTGCGCAAGTAGCATTTGACCTGCCTGAGCAACAAGGCGGGAGATCGCCCTTTGATTTGATACCGCTTGCGGTACTGGCGGTATAGTTTCCAATCCCATAGATACGTCTAATTCCTTTTAAATTCCATTAAGTGTGTGGTGGCCAGCTCCAACATTTCCACACTCTGGCTATTGTGCCGGAAATAAAACCAACGAAAAATGATTAGATACAAAAAAAGCCGCAATAGAGATTGCGGCTTTATAAAAATATTCAGCTAGACGTAAGCTTGATAAGAATGATTAGTCACGAACGTAGACAACGTGGCCGTCATCTTCTTCATCGTCCCAGTCATCCCAGTCGTCGTCATCTTCAGTAACAACGTCCTTACCAGCCATCGCGTCTTTATGGTAATCATCCCACATGAAGTTAACTTTATCTTCTTCAGCCACTTCTTCCTCTTCACGAGGTAGGTTTTCCATAAAGTCAGCCAGCTTGTAACAAAGCTCTTTTGTACCAGAACGGTTGATCGCCGAGATCTTAAAGTACTCGTCTTCCCAACCCAGCGCATCCAAGATCTCCTGGATCTTTTCATTCGCTTCTTCTTCTGGCATCAGATCAACTTTGTTGAACACCAGCCAACGAGGTTTGTCTGCCAGTTTTTCGCTGTACTGCTCTAACTCATCAATGATCGTTAGTGCATTCTGCACCGGATCAGACTGATCAATTGGCATAATATCGATCATGTGCAATAGTACGCGGCAGCGCTCCAGGTGTTTTAGGAACCGAATCCCTAAACCGGCACCATCCGCAGCACCTTCGATCAGGCCAGGAATATCAGCAACCACAAAACTCTTCTCAGGTACCACACTCACGACACCTAAGCTTGGGATAAGCGTGGTAAACGGGTAATCCGCGACTTTTGGTTTTGCAGCAGACACTGCGCGAATAAAGGTTGATTTACCCGCGTTTGGCAGGCCAAGCATACCAACGTCAGCCAGCAACAGTAGCTCAAGACGGATTTCACGAACTTCGCCCTTCGTACCCAACGTTCTCTGACGAGGCGCTCGGTTTACAGAAGATTTGAATCGCGTGTTACCCAGGCCGTGCCAGCCACCCTTCGCAACCATTACTTTCTTGCCGTGCTCAGCAACTTCAGCAACAATTTCGTTAGTGTGGATGTCAACAGCACGCGTACCAACAGGTACACGCATTACAATATCTTTACCACGCTTACCGGTACAGTTACCACCGCGGCCATTTTCTCCACGCTCTGCTTCGTAAAAGCGTTGGAAACGGTAATCAATCAGGGTGTTGAGGTTCTCATCAGCCTGGATATAAACATCGCCGCCGTCACCACCATCACCGCCATCAGGACCACCTTTAGTGATGAATTTTTCTCGCCAGAAACTAACAACGCCGCTACCGCCGTCGCCTGCCTGAACTTTTACTACAGCTTCATCTACGAACTTCATCTTTTACTCCGACTACTTCGTACGTGGATTATACCAATCAGCGTAATTTACTGTGATTGGTATTAATTCTACTTTGTCACCTGACAATTTTAGCAGATGACAGATCTAAGCTCCCAGATTCGGATCGCTCCAAACTTAAACGAGAAGCTTCGATATGCCGACTGCTGATAAATAAAAAACCCCGCCGATTCGGCAGGGCTTTTGAATTCAGCTTAAAGCTATTAAGTAACTGGTTTAAAACCTAATTACTCAGCTTCGATGCTAACAAACTTACGGTTCTTAGGACCTTTAACCTCGAACTTCACTTTACCTTCAGTAAGAGCGAATAGAGTGTGGTCTTTACCGATACCTACGTTGTTACCAGCGTGGAACTTAGTACCACGTTGACGCACGATGATGTTACCTGCTAGTACAGATTCACCACCGAAACGCTTAACACCTAGACGTTTGCTTTCTGAATCGCGGCCGTTACGAGTAGAACCACCAGCTTTTTTGTGTGCCATTGTTAAACTCTCCTAATAGATTAAGCGTTGATACCAGTGATCTTCACTTCAGTGAACCACTGACGGTGACCCTGTTGCTTACGAGAGTGCTTACGACGACGGAACTTAACGATTTTAACTTTATCGCCACGACCGTGTTGTACAACTTCAGCAACAATTTTGCCGCCCTCTACAAGAGGAGCACCAACTTTGATGTCTTCGCCGTTAGCAACAAGAAGAACTTTATCAAATTCTACAGTTGCACCAGTTTCAACGTCTAATTTCTCTAAACGAAGAGTTTGACCTTCGCTTACACGGTGTTGTTTACCACCAGATTGGAAAACAGCGTACATATTTTACTCCGCTTTTTCCGCACAGCCTTTACGTGAGGGTGTGCGCTAAACTAATCATCAATAGGGCGCAGATTCTACAGAAGAGACGACCCTATGACAAGCCATATTTTGAAAAAATTGGCGAAAAGCTAATCGCCAATGAAAAGTGCGGCAATCATGCCCTTTAGTAATGTATTAATCAACGTTTTTTAGTGTATTATTCGACAATTATGTAAATCGAATAAGCCTTGCAGGGTCTAACTTCAGCCGGATGTATAATGGATTTTAAAACTATCCAAGCGCTTACTGCCGATGACATGGCAAAAGTGAATGAAACAATTCAAGCCCAATTAAATTCTGATGTCTCTTTAATCAACCAGCTCGGTTTTTATATCGTTAGTGGTGGAGGCAAACGCCTGAGACCGCTTCTGGCAATTTTGTCTGCCCGAGCACTTGGTTACCAAGGCAGTGGTCATACAATGGCCGCTGCGTTTATTGAGTTCATCCATACTGCTACTTTGCTGCACGATGACGTAGTCGACGAATCAGACATGCGCCGTGGCAAAGCGACCGCAAATGCCGCTTTTGGTAATGCCGCCAGCGTATTGGTTGGGGACTTTATCTATACTCGCTCATTTCAGATGATGACTGAGTTGGGATCAATGAAGATCCTTAAGCTAATGAGCGATGCCGTAAACGTGATTGCAGAAGGTGAAGTGCAGCAACTAATGAACTGCAACGATCCTGACACGACAGAAGAAAGCTACATGCAGGTCATCTATTCTAAGACGGCACGCTTGTTTGAGTCTGCGACACAGATTGGCGCGATCCTTACTGATGCTCCTGAGCACGTTGAAATTGCATTACAGAATTACGGTAAGTATTTAGGTACTGCATTCCAGCTCATTGATGACGTCATGGATTACACCTCCGACGGTGAGGATATGGGTAAAAATGTAGGCGATGATCTCGCTGAAGGTAAACCTACCCTTCCTTTACTGCATGCGATGCGTAACACCACTCCTGAAAACGCTCAGATGATTCGTGAAGCGATTGAAACATCGAACGGTCTGGAGCGTCTGGATGACATCCTTACTGTGATGAAAGAAGCAGGCTCACTGGAATACACAACTCAGAAAGCACTGGAAGAGGCCGATAAGGCCATTGCAGAACTCGCAGTACTTCCGGAGTCCGAATATAAAGAAGCACTTATCACACTGGCTCATGTCGCAGTAAATCGCACTCGATAGTAAATGACAGGCCGCCAGTATGTGAAAATAAAAAGGAAGAGCTGAGCTCTTCCTTTTCAATTCTAGTCCTCACTAATAATAGCGTTCACTGCCACCATGCAGTTGTGGGTCATCTTCTATCTCATCAAAGGTCACCGCGACTTGCTCATCTGTCCCCTGTTTCGACAATAAGACAGTTTCTGCTTCGCGATCCACGGCTAGTATCGTACCAACCCCTTGCTGACATTCTACGACCATACCTGTACGGATTCGACTCGCTTCCATATTCTCCCCTCCCTAACATTTGTCGTACTCCGACGAGTTGTACGCAGAGGAAAATAAACGGATCAAAAAAGCCGATCCTAAGATCGGCTTTTTATTACTAACTTATTACTAGCGATTAACGCTTGAGATTACTTCGCGAACTCAACGCCAATGCTGATATCGCCATTAAGCGTTTCCAGCATGCTGTCCAGAGCTGACTTTTCGTAGTCACTTAGTGCACCGTAGCTCAGTACTTCTTCAACACCTTCTTTACCCAGCTTCACTGGCTGAGCAAAGTAAGGAGCGTGCTCGCCGTCACCTTCAACGTACGCACACTCTACTACGCCTTCTTCACCTTGAAGAGCACGTACCAGAGACAGACCGAAGCGACATGCCGCCTGACCCATAGACAGAGTCGCACTACCGCCACCCGCTTTTGCTTCAACTACTTCAGTACCCGCGTTCTGGATACGTTTAGTCAGAGCTTCTACTTCTTCAGCAGTAAACTCAACACCTTCAACCTGTGAAAGCAGAGGAAGGATCGTTACGCCTGAGTGACCACCGATAACAGGTACACGAACATCACTTGGATCTTTGTCTTTCAGTTCAGCAACGAACGTTTCTGAACGAATAACGTCAAGTGTTGTTACACCGAACAGCTTACGCTTGTCGTAAACGCCAGCTTTCTTTAGTACTTCTGCTGCGATTGGCACAGTGGTATTTACAGGGTTAGTGATGATACCAACACATGCTTTAGGACAAACTACTGCAATTTTCTCAGCAAGCGCTTTAACGATACCAGCGTTAACATTAAACAGATCCGCACGATCCATACCTGGTTTACGCGCAACACCAGCAGAAATCAGAACAACATCTGCACCTTCAAGCGCAGGCGTTGGATCTTCACCCGCATATCCTTTGATCGATACTGGAGTTGGGATGTGGCTAAGATCAGCAGCAACACCCGGAGTAACAGGTGCGATATCATACAGGGCTAAATCAGAACCTGCAGGAAGACGGTTCTTAAGTAAAAGGGCAAGGGCTTGACCGATACCGCCAGCGGCACCAATAACGGCTACTTTCATGTAGTTCTCCTTGAGAGTATTCTCTTATAAACGTATTCATAGGGTAGTTTGTAACCAACCCGACAAAGCTAGCGGAATCACAACTTGATTACAATCAATTAACGTCAGCTTTGCGACCTCGCGCAACCCAGTTCAGTCGTGCTACAAAAACCGGTTGGATTATTCTGTTATTGGCGTGAAATGACAAGAAATTAGAAAAAATAAGCAGATATTGAACAACTCGTAACCATTAGCTTTATGGAATCACATTCCGTTAATGATTTACAGTGATGTAACTAACATTATCCTGGGACTTTTTGGCACTGTATGAATACATATGCGAGAATATGCAAATTGCTGTTCCGTAATTTAAGAGAAACATAATGACTATGCGCAATACTGAAAAACAAGACAACTTAGTACGTGCTTTTAAAGCCCTGTTAAAAGAAGAGAGCTTTGGCTCTCAGGGCGAAATTGTCGACGCACTGAAGCTACAAGGTTTTGAAAGCATTAACCAATCTAAAGTATCTCGCATGCTGACCAAATTCGGTGCCGTTCGTACCCGTAATGCGAAAATGGAAATGGTTTACTGCCTTCCGGCTGAGTTGGGTGTACCAACAACAAGCAGCTCTCTACGCGAACTGGTACTGGACATTGACCATAACGCCGCATTGGTTGTCATCCACACCGGCCCTGGTGCTGCACAACTGATCGCGCGTATGCTGGACTCCCTAGGGAAGTCAGAAGGCATTCTTGGCGTTGTCGCTGGTGATGACACTATCTTTATCACCCCAACCTTGCCAGTCTCTACAGAGCAACTGTTCAAATCTGTTTGTGAACTGTTCGAGTACACAGGCTAAAAACGATTAACTTAGCTAACGCTATAGTGAGCTACGAAATAATCTACTTTGTAGCTCACAACTTCTGTTACACACCTCTATTTCCGATTACTTTCTGACCATTTTCTTTGTGATCTCACTCACGCAGTTAATTTTTTACCCTCCCTGGAAAAAACAAGCATAAACTACTGTTATAAAAAGGATAAATTGACAGACTAATCACTACCCCACCCCGAAAACCTCAGAGTTATTCGCTATAAATGTTTAAAGCTAGATAATTTATTACCAAATTTTTGTTATCATTTGTTTGTTTTTTCAAATAATTAGGTTGAAAAACGTGCCGTTTCCAAACAGGAAACCCCAGAAGTGATTTATGGATATTTCCGAATCAATAATGAATATAAGGAAGTGAATTTCATGGCATTTAACAAATTGCTCAAGGCAGGTGCTATTGCTGCGGCCGTCATCGGTACTGGCGCAGTTAACGCTCAAGAGTTTATTACTATCGGAACGGGCTCTGTTACCGGGGTTTACTACCCGACAGGTGGTGCCATCTGTAAATTGGTAAACAAAGGTCGACAAGAACACAAAATTCGTTGCTCTGTTGAATCGACTGGCGGTTCGATTTACAACGTCAATACTATCCGTGCTGGCGAACTAGACTTTGGTATCGTGCAATCAGATTGGAAATACCATGGCTACAATGGTACGAGTAAGTTTGCGGAACAAGGGCCGTACAAAAAACTGCGCGCTATGTTCTCTCTGCATACTGAACCTTTCAACATCATTGCCCGTGCAGATTCAGGCATCAACAACGTTAGTGACCTCAAAGGCAAGCGTGTGAACATCGGTAACCCAGGCTCTGGTGACCGCGCGACAATGGGCGTAGTCATGGACGCAATGGGCTGGACACTAGACAGTTTCCAACTTGCTTCGGAGCTTAAAGGTTCTGAGCGTTCCCAGGCGCTTTGTGACAATAAGATCGATGCCTTCATTTACATGGTTGGTCATCCAAACGGCTCAATCAAAGAAGCAACTACTTCTTGTGACGCAAAACTCGTTTCAGCAACGGGTCCGGAAATCGATAAGATCGTAGCAGGCAATCCTTACTACGCGTACAGCTCAGTTCCTGCGGGTATGTACCGTGGCACCGATCAGGATGTGAACAGTTTTGGTGTCGCGGCCACCATGGTTACATCTGCGGATGTTTCAGATGAAGTAGCATACAACGTAGCAAAAGCAGTGTTCGAAAACTTCGATACGTTCAAACGTCTGCACCCTGCTTTTGCCAGCCTGAAGAAAGAAGACATGGTTAAAGCCGGTCTTTCAATCCCTCTGCATCCGGGAGCGGAGAAATACTACAAGGAAGTGGGTCTGATTAAGTAATCTCCCTTACTTGTTAACCAAGGCAGAAACACTTTGCTCTCTGCCCGACAAAGTATGCTGGCAACTACAGCTACGCCAGCCTACTTTGTCGATATCCAAGTCATATATTCGTCGGTTTTTAACAACCTCACATGCATTCCACGCAAACGCGATAACACCACCAATAAGAGCGTTAGACAAGACTGTCCTGACTTCAGGCAGCGGAATACTCGATAACAAGCCGACAACAAACTTCGCTCAGTTCACTACACTGATATAGACGAATTGCATTTTCGACCTATAAAACAGGCAGAACCATCAATAATAAGGATAAAGTACATGGCGACGAATAAAGCCCCGTCACAAGATGTGCAAGATATGGTGGCTCAGGCAGACACAGGGGCCCGCAGCCCATCAGGAATACAGGGACGAATCCTGTGGTTTGTTCCTCTGTGTTGGTCACTATTTCAACTATGGTACGCATCTCCGCTACCATTTATTTTTAATTTTGGCGTACTGAATGACACTGAAGCTCGTGCAATTCACTTAAGCTTCGCGATCTTCCTGGCGTTTACTGCATACCCTGCAATGAAACATTCTCCTCGCGACCACATTCCGATTGTCGACTGGATTCTCGCATTAGCAGGTAGCTTTTCAGCGGCTTACATTTATCTTTTCTACACGGAACTCGCCGGTCGTTCCGGAGCGCCAACAACGACCGATATCGTTGTGGCGGTAATCGGCATGGTTCTGCTGCTGGAAGCAACGCGACGTGCGCTGGGTCCACCATTAATGCTCGTTGCTGCTGTCTTTCTCACTTACACCTTTGCCGGCCCATACATGCCGGACGTGATCGCTCATAAAGGCGCAAGCTTAAATAAAGCAATGTCGCATTTATGGCTGACCACCGAAGGGGTATTCGGTGTCGCTCTGGGTGTTTCTACCTCCTTCGTATTTTTGTTCGTGCTGTTTGGTGCAATGTTAGAGCGTGCTGGTGCAGGTGCTTACTTTATTAAAGTGGCATTCTCCCTGCTCGGACACATGAGAGGCGGTCCGGCTAAAGCAGCGGTTGTCGCTTCAGGTCTGTCTGGTCTTGTGTCAGGCTCTTCGATTGCCAACGTAGTAACGACCGGTACCTTTACAATCCCGTTGATGAAACGTGTCGGCTTTCCGGGCACCAAAGCTGGTGCGGTAGAGGTTGCAGCCTCAACGAATGGTCAGCTAACTCCACCAATCATGGGCGCTGCCGCATTCCTAATGGTGGAATACGTCGGTATCTCCTACGTTGAAGTCATCAAAGCTGCGATATTGCCAGCTCTTATCTCGTATATCGCACTGATTTACATCGTTCACCTTGAAGCATGTAAAGCAGGTATGACAGGCCTGCCGCGTCGTCATAACCCAACTCTGTTGCACAGCCTGTTATCCTTTACCGGAACGATTTTAGGCCTTTGTATTATCAGTGCACTGGTTTACTACGGTGTAGGCTGGACCAAAGACGCCTTTGGCGCAGCAGCAACTCCAATCGTGATGGTTGCGCTGCTTATTGCCTATGCGGCTCTGGTTAAAGTCTCAGCAAACCATGCTAAAGATGGCGAGCTGAACATTGAAGAAGAGCTGACGGAAGTACCGGAACCAGGCCCAACCGTAAAATCAGGCCTGCATTATTTGTTGCCGATTGTGGTGCTGGTGTGGTGTTTGACTGTAGAACGCTTCTCACCAGGGCTCTCTGCATTCTGGGCAACGGTATTTATGATCTTCATTTTGCTGACTCAGCGCCCTTTGATGGCTCTGTATTCAAGACAAGGCGATTTACTTCAGCAAACCAAAGACGGCTTTGTCGATTTGGCGGAGAGTTTGGTCTCTGGTGCGCGTAACATGATTGGTATTGGCGTTGCGACGGCGGCAGCTGGTACCGTCGTTGGTGTCGTCACGCTAACCGGTATTGGCCTGGTCATGACCGACTTCGTCGAATTCATATCAGGCGGTAGTTTGTTCCTGATGCTGCTGTTCACCGCGGTGATCAGTTTAGTGTTGGGGATGGGTCTGCCAACGACGGCAAACTACATTGTGGTATCTACACTGATGGCACCGGTTATTGTCACGCTTGGTGCAGCACATGGCCTGATCATTCCTCTGATTGCCGTACACCTGTTTGTGTTCTATTTCGGTATTTTAGCTGACGATACGCCGCCGGTTGGTTTGGCCGCTTTTGCTGCCGCCGCGATTGCGAAATCCGATCCGATTCGTACTGGTATTCAAGGCTTCACCTACGATATCCGGACAGCTATTCTTCCTTTCATGTTTGTCTTCAATACCCAACTGTTGCTGATGGGGATCGACACTTGGTGGCATTTAGCGCTGACAGTCCTCTCTTCCATCATTGCGATGCTGATATTTTCCGCGGCCACGCAAGGATGGTGGCTGACTCGCAACAAGTGGTGGGAAACCGTTCTATTATTAGTACTGACTTTCTCCTTCTTCCGTCCGGGGTTCTGGTGGGACATGCTCTACCCTGCCAAAGTGGTTTCTCCCGGTGTTGAAGTGGCTCAAATTACAGAGAACTTAAAAACAGGACAATCGTTAGAACTCAGGGTTGCCGGAGATAACATCGAAGGTGAACACATTGAAAAAACCGTAGTGCTGCCATTTGACGACAATGCCAAAACAGCAGAAGAACGCATCGCGTCTATGGGTCTGATGCTGACCGAAAATAACGGAAAAATGATTGTTGATATGGTGGAATTTGGTAGTCCGGCAGAGTCCTCTGGTATCGACTTTGACTGGGAGATCAAGTCGGTAGTTCAGGATGCCGAGCGTCCGATGAAAGAGTGGGTGTTCGTTCCGTGCTTGTTAATTCTGCTGGTGCTCGCTATGAACCAGAAACGTCGTGCGCGTAAAGAACAACTCAGCGCATAACCGATTTGCCCCTGGGAGACCGGGGGCTGAGAGAGAGAAATTGCATGTATAAACAAATTCTTGTTCCGGTTGATCTCAATGATCAAGGATTCTCAGACCGAGCCGTTGAACTGGCAGTCTGGCAGGCGAAGCAGGCCAATGCCGTTATTCATTTGCTGACGGTTGTGCCGGGTATCCATATGTCGATGGTTGCGAGTTATTTCCCGAAAGATGCCGCCCTGAAAATGAAGCAGGATGTCGAACATCAGTTAACGGAATTTGCAAAAGACAACATCAAAGAGGACATTGCCTACAGTATCCACGTTGCTGAAGGTAAGCCGTACACAACCATCATCGAACACGCTAAGCGTTTAGGGGTAGACCTTATTATCATGCCAAGCCACAAGCGTTCGAAGATCAATAAAGTGATGCTAGGTTCTGTCGCCAGTAAGGTAGTGGAATACTCCCCCGTTAACGTGATGGTGGTGAAGCCAAGCTAGCTTCAATAAATAAACGTCGTAAACTAAAAGGTTGATGCTCACATCAACCTTTTGCTTTTTATCCTGACCAGTTATTGATAACGAATGGTATTACCCGGCCGCCCGAACAAAGGCTTGTAAAACTTGACTCGGATGCTCAGTCGAGAGCTCACTAATTTCACCCGCCGCCTCGATTTTTCCACCAGCGACAAACGCGAAATGGGTTGCTATGGCTTTCGCATCACTCAGATGATGAGTCACCATGAGTACGGTAATCCCCCGCTCGGCAGCCAGTTTTTTTACTAAACCCAGCATTTCTTCACGCAGGACAGGATCCAGAGCCGAGAATGGTTCATCCAGCAACCACATCAAGTGAGGCTGGACAAAACAACGTGCCAGAGCCACACGCTGACGCTGACCGCCCGATAGGTGTTCTGGCAACCGGTCTAGGTACTCTGCGACTCCAACCTGCTGTGCGGCCTGCTCGACCTGTGATTTTTGCTCAGGCGTAAGTTTCAAACCCGGATGCAATCCCAGGCTGATGTTGTCGCGCACCGACAAGTGAGCAAACAGGTTATGCTCCTGAAACAGCATGGAGAAAGGACGCTGATAAGGTTCTTTAAGTACAATGGATTCTCCCCCGACAAAAATATCACCCTGGTCCGGATTAATGAACCCTGCCACTAAGGCCAGCAACGTCGATTTTCCGGCTCCGCTTGGCCCCATCAGTGAGACAATCTGACCGTGCCCAATAGTTAAATCAAAACGAAACAGTTCACGCTGGTAGGTGTACTGCACATCATCCAACACTAGCATTACGCTTCCTCTTTCGTTTTTAAACCTTTCTCAATCAGAGTAAAACAGCCCACACTAAGCAATAGTAAGGTCACTGATACCACGGCAGCCGCTTCCATCTGATAACTGCCGAGCAGCTGGAACAAGTACAGCGGTAAAGTCCGAAACTCCTGCCCGCCAAATAACGCAATCGCACTTAAATCCCCGATAGCAAACATAAAGCTAATCGCAAAGGCATGAGCAAAGGGTTTACGCAGAGCTCGCCACTCCACGACTTTAAAGCGCTGCCAGCCGCGCATTCCTAAACTGGCACAGACATACTGATACTGCTGTTCAATGTGCAGCATAGGTTGCGCCATTGTCTTAATGACATAAGGCAGAGCCATCAGACCATTAACCAAGATGACCACGAAAAATGCCAGGCTAAATACATCAGTGAAAGAGCGTAGCAGCAAGAACAATCCGGTACTGATCACTAGTCCCGGCGTCACCAGAATGATAGTGCCAATCAGCTCAATATGGTCTGCACGCGCGTTCTGATACTGCAAGCGCCAGCGACGGCTGGTGAGCAAAATGGAGACACCGGCGGTAACGGCGAGGGTGCTGGCTAATCCCGCCACTTTGAGCGAGTTAAATAGCGCAGACCAAAAGCGTTGGTCACTCAATACCGGACCAATCTGGTAATTGATACCACTCAGAACCACCATTGCAAGCGGCGGAACAACCAGTAAAAAGGCACCTATGATCCAAAAGCTATCCCAAGCTTTTGACCACCCATGATCCTTCGTTAAGTATTGCTGTACAGAGATGCTACCAGCACTTATGGAGACTGGCTTTGTCAGCTTCTGAACTCCCACAGCAAGTACACCGCACAACAGCATCTGCCACAGTGCTAACAAAGCGCCAGCTTGCAGGTCAAAATCAAATTTAATCGCTTGGTAGATTGCCAGTTCTATCGTGGTCGATTTAGGTCCGCCGCCCAGCGCCATGACAGTAGCAAAACTGGTGAAACACAGCATAAAGACCAGCCCACTGACATGCGGAAGCTGCTGTCTTAATCGCGGCCACTCAACCCAGCGAAACTTATCCCAGTGACTCATGCCAAGATGCGCGCACAACTTATGTTGTTCAGCAGGAATCGATTCCAGCGCCTGCAACAATAATCGCGCAGCATAAGGCAGGTTAAAGAACACATGCGCCAGCAAAATTCCGTTCAGGCCATAGATGGAAAATGGCAGCCTGGCATCAACACTTTGTAACCACTGAGCAATCAGACCGCTGTTCCCGTAAATCGCCAGTAATCCGAAAACACCGACCAGAACGGGCAATACTAAAGTGGAAGCAAACAGTTTGAGTAACAACTGCTTGCCAAAAAATGTACGCCGAGAAAGTGCATGCGCGACAGGAACGGCAAAACCCACACTGAGTAAGGTAGACAGAAAAGCCTGATAAAAGCTGAACTTAGTGACATGCTGATAATAAGGATCATCCCAGATTACCGACACATCTAAAGGCGGTGCCTGTAAAACTAAAGCGCTTAAGGCAGAAATAACAAAGGCCGCGATGACTATCGCGACCCCTATTCCTATTTTTGGTACATTATTCAAAAGAACCGCTCTTAGAAAGTCAGGGCGCTTTGCCACTCACGAATCCAGGTCTTACGCATTTTTGCCACTTCATCAGCGGTAAAGCTCAGTGACTTACCTGGTACGCTCAAGGTTTCAAAACCTTCAGGCAGAGCCACATTGGTAACCGGGTACATCCAGTTACCTGTCGGCATAGCTGACTGGAACTCATCACTCAAAATAAAGTTGAGGAACTCGTCCGCCAGTTTCGGGTTTTTGGTACCTTTAACCTTAGCAGCCACTTCCACTTGCATGTAGTGACCTTCAGAAAAATCAGCTGTAGCAAATTTAGCGTCATTTTCTGCGATCAGGTGATAAGCAGGTGAGGTAGTGTAAGAAAGCACTAAATCAGACTCACCTTTAAGGAACATCGAATACGCCTCTGACCAGCCTTTCGTCACCGTCACGGTTTTAGCTGACAGCTGCTGCCAGGCTTGTGAGGTATTGTCACCATAGATTGACTTCATCCACAGCATCAATCCCTGCCCCGGTGTAGAAGTACGGGGATCCTGATAAATCACTTTCAGATCGCTGCGCTCTTCAACCAGCTCTTTCATGCTTTTAGGCGGGTTAGTCAGTTTGTCTTTGTTATAAACAAATGCAAAATAACCATAGTCATAGGGTACAAACGTTTTGTCACTCCACCCATCTGGCAACACGGTACCGGAAGTATCGACATCATGTTCTGACAGCAAGCCTGTTTTCTTCGCCTCAGCCATTAAGTTGTTATCCAGACCTAACACGATATCTGCTTTGCTGTTATCGCCCTCCATTCGGAGACGGTTTAGAATCGATACGCCATCATCCAGTGCAACGAAATTAACGTCACAACCGCACTTGGCTTCAAAAGCCTGTTCGATTTTAGGACCAGGTCCCCAATCTGCGGCAAACGAATCATACGTATAGATGGTTAAGGTGTTGTCAGCGGCAAACGCTGAAGTCGTTGTGATTGCAGCAAGGGCAATCAGGCTTAGAGTGGGTTTCACGGCTCGCTCTCCATGTCTGGGAATTTGTGAGCGGCACAGGTTTGAGGCGGCTATTTGGGATGACGAATATCCAGACTCAATTCCTACGCCAGCATTATCTGGTTCAGGTAATACGGGTCCCCGCAGCCTAACTAGGTTAAGCCTTTAGGTCTCAGCGCCCACATATTGATAAACACAATACAAAATGGGTTTGCTCCCCGATGAGTTGCGTGGATTGTAACCCCAAATAACCTTGCGATGCTAGCAAGGTCATTGCGATTTATGAGTACTGCTGAAGATAAAAGTCTGTATTAGCAGCAAAACTCGTTCAGCAACGCTGATCATACCCCCAGCGAGGCACCAGACCTTGCTCAATGCCAAGATGATCGAGAATACGTGCAACCATAAAATCGACTAAATCTTCAATGCTCTTTGGCTGGTGATAAAATCCCGGAGCTGCTGGCATGATGGTGACTCCCATCTGTGACAGCTTATGCATGTTTTCCAGATGCAGGGTCGAGAATGGCGTTTCACGCACCACAAGCAGTAACTGACCACGTTCTTTCATGACTACGTCAGCGGCACGCTCGATAAGATTATCCGACATGCCATGCGCAATCGCCGCGACACTGCCTGCCGAGCACGGGCAAACTACCATTTGTTTCGGCGCAGCAGAACCGGAAGCAACAGGAGAAAACCAGTCATCTTTACCGCACACGGTGATATTGTCTGGCTTGCAATTCAGGTGAGCCACCAGAGCTTCTTGCGCCGCTTGCGGACCACTCGGTAGCTTGAGATCATGCTCGGTCGCCATGACAACGCGCGCAGCAGACGATATCAACACGTACACGTGATAGTCCGCAGCAACCAGACACTCCAAAAGCCGAAGACCATAAGGAGCTCCTGACGCACCAGTAAGTGCTAACGTAATGGCTTTTTTTTGCTGCTGTTTTTTGTGGGACATAACTGATTAAGCTTTTTGTTTTAACTGTTCGAGAAGTTTACCGTGAATACCGCCGAAACCACCATTACTCATCACCAGAATTTGGTCTCCGGATTTTGCTCTTTCAACGATTTTTGCGACAAAACGGTCTAAGTTAGCATCAACATAGGCCGGTTGCGGGCACTGGTCAGCGATTTCCTGTACAGACCATTCAATGCTGTCTGGCTGAAATAAGAACACTTCATCTGCACTGTGCAGTGAATCGGCCAGTGTATTCTTATGCACACCACGCTTCATCGTCGCGGAACGAGGTTCCAGTACCGCCAGAATGCGTTTATCACCAACTTTGTTGCGCAGGCCACCTACGGTCAGTTCAATAGCGGTTGGGTGGTGAGCAAAATCGTCATAGACGGTCACACCTTGCTCTTCACCTTTCAGTTCAAGTCGGCGCTTGGTATTAATAAAGCGACCAAGTGCCTGGCAGGCTAACTCAGGCGCCACACCAACATGCCTTGCGGCAGCAACGGCCATCAGCGCATTATCCACGTTATGATCGCCGACTAAATCCCACTCGACGGTCCCCACTTTCTTACCTTGCAGCGACACCTCAAATTTCGAGCCGTCGACAACCAGTTTATGCGCCTGCCAGTCTCCCTCTTCACCTGAAAACTGCTTTTCTGTCCAGCAACCACGTTCAAGCACATCACTCAGCGCCTTATCCTGCTTGGGAGCAAGAATCAGACCATTCCCCGGAACAGTACGCACTAAATGGTGGAACTGCCGCTTAATCGCTTCAAGATCGTCGAAGATATCCGCATGATCGAATTCCAGGTTATTCATGATTAAAGTGCGCGGATGGTAATGCACGAACTTAGAACGCTTGTCGAAAAAAGCACTGTCGTATTCATCTGCTTCTACAACAAAAAACATGCTTTCACCCAATCGGGCCGATACACCGAAGTTCCCTAATACACCACCGACTAAGAAACCCGGCTGGTAACCACAGTCTTCCAGTATCCACGCCAGCATACTTGAGGTTGTGGTTTTACCATGAGTACCGGACACTGCCAGTACCCAGCGGTCATGCAGCAAGAATTCATTCAGCCATTGCGGTCCGGAGGTATAACGCATATTGCTATTGAGAACGTGCTCAACACACGGATTACCGCGACTCATAGCGTTACCAATCACGACCAAATCAGGTTCAGGATTAAGCTGAGAAGGGTCAAAGCCTTCAATTATTTCAATACCTTGAGACTCTAATAGCGTACTCATTGGTGGGTAAACATTGGCATCAGAACCCGTCACTTTATGTCCTAACTGACGAGCTAAAATTGCTGCGCCGCCCATAAACGTGCCACAGATACCCAAGATATGGATGTGCATAAGCTTAACCTTGTAATGCCTTCTTTAATGCTTTTATTATCGCGAGAACCAGCTGATAAAGCGAGTGACTTTGGCGCTCTTCTGGCTGCCCCTTTCAAAAATATGACAAGATTGAACACAGACTGTACAGCCTTGTGACTAATTGATGAGCTCCTCATTGACCAGACAAATAAATTGAGATCTCAGGCGGTTAGTTTATTACCATTAAAAAGATCTTCGACATAAAATTACGTTTAGCGCAAACGTTTAACATCCATAAAGAGATGCACTCTTTGCGCAACACCCCCAACAAAATGAAAATGTAAGGATTGACCATGTCAGGATTACGCACCCTAGGCGAATTCATTGTCGAAAAACAAGCGGACTTCCCCCACGCTAGTGGTGATCTCTCATCTCTTTTAGCTTCGATTCGTTTAGCTGCTAAAATCGTTAACCGCGAAATTAATGCTGCTGGCCTTGGTGATATTACTGGTGCTGTGGGCACGGAAAATGTCCAGGGCGAAGCTCAGCAAAAACTCGATGTTTATGCGAACGACAAATTTAAAGCGGCACTTGAGGCTCGCGATCAGGTTTGTGGTGTAGCCAGCGAAGAAGAAGATGAAGCAGTTGCGTTCAACAAAGAACTCAGCCAAAACGCCAAGTATGTTGTATTAATGGATCCACTGGACGGGTCTTCTAATATCGACGTAAACGTCTCTGTCGGTACGATTTTCTCAATCTACCGTCGTGTGTCTCCGATTGGTACTCCAGCGACAGAAGAAGATTTCCTTCAGCCTGGTCATAAACAAGTCGCCGCTGGTTATGTAATTTACGGCTCCTCTACTATGTTGGTTTACACCACTGGTAACGGTGTTAACGGTTTTACCTACGATCCTTCTATCGGCAGCTTCTGTCTGTCACATGAAAACATGATGATCCCGGAAGATGGCCAAATCTACTCAATCAACGAAGGTAACTACATCCGCTTCCCACTGGGTGTGAAAAAGTACATCAAGTACTGCCAAGAGAATGAGCCTTCAGATGGTCGTCCGTACACCTCCCGCTATATCGGTTCTCTGGTTGCAGATTTCCACCGCAACCTGCTTAAAGGCGGTATCTACCTTTACCCAAGCACACAAAGCCATCCGCAAGGCAAGCTTCGCCTGCTTTACGAGTGCAACCCGATGGCATTCCTGATCGAACAGGCCGGCGGTATTGCCTCTGATGGTGTTAACCGCATCATGGACATCGTACCGACTGAACTACACCAGCGTGTACCTTTCTTTGTTGGTTCGAAAAACATGGTACGCAAGGTTGAAGAGTTCCTTGAACTGAATCGCGACGAATAATTTCAGACCTTTGTCCAACGCGGCAGGTGTTTACCTGCCGCGTTTTTGTCGCTAAAGTGAGTTGCGAATCAATCGTAATTACTCATCCTCACTGAAAAGGAAGTTTCAAATGAGCCTAAACCACGTACCAGCAGGTAAATCTCTGCCTGAAGATATCTATGTCGTTATCGAAATCCCTGCTAACGCAGACCCTATTAAATACGAAGTAGATAAAGACTCTGGTGCTGTATTTGTCGACCGTTTCATGTCTGCGCCAATGTTCTACCCGTGTAACTATGGCTACGTGAACCATACGCTGTCTCTTGATGGAGACCCGGTTGACGTACTTGTTCCGACGCCTTACCCGCTGATGCCGGGTTCCGTTATCCGTTGTCGCCCTGTCGGCGTACTGAAAATGACGGATGAGTCTGGTGAGGATGCAAAAGTTGTGGCGGTCCCTCACTCTAAAATCTCTAAAGAGTATGAGCACATCCAGGATGTCGGTGACATCCCTGAGTTACTGAAAGCGCAAATTACCCATTTCTTTGAGCGTTACAAAGAACTGGAAACAGGTAAATGGGTGAAGGTTGATGGCTGGGCAGACGTTGAAGCTGCTAAAGCTGAAATCCTCGAATCTTACGAGCGTGCACAAAACAAATAAGCAAGCTGACTTCCACAAAAAAGAGCTGCAACAATGCAGCTCTTTTTTTACCCGAATTTTTACCCGAACTCCGGATTCGATTAACTCGGTGTTCGGTAAGCAAAATACGACTAACGTCGTAGCCGGAGAAAACGACCGGGCTCGCAGAGGTTAGTTATACTCTTTGACACCAATCCCCGGAGCCTATCTCTTCTGTCAGTTGCTCCGTATCCTGATAAATATAAATCCAGGCCTCTCCAAAGGGCGTACTGATGCTCTCTCGGCGGTACTCAACGGGTACATCTTCCAGTATGTCCAGTGCGGCAAGCGTATCGTCATCAATCATGTACACTTCACCCTGCACGGATTGCTGACCTTCAGAGACTCCCGGGTAGGGCCCCAGATCATACAACGTGAACTGAGCATCACTTTCATGGAGGCCGAGGAACTGCGCCGAGCTCAAATAGTGATGATTGTATTCGCCCTGACGCAAAGTCCCGTATACAAACACTAGATGCTGCATAACCACTCCTTAGCTTATGAATTACGCTCTTGCGCTTTAATCGAACTCAAATTGATAGAGTAGGTCAACTGCGCTGTCTACACCAGAAACGGCTTCTAAATATAGATCCTGCATTAAGCGGTAACGAACCGTAAACTCACCCAGAGAGTTGAAGATACCCACACCATATTTGACCTGCAGACCAGGCAGTATGTAACCACTTACCGTCACCTGAGAATCGTCTCCCGAACCAGCCGTATCGAGCTGCAAGTCCTGAACACCAAAGGCTTCACCAATTTCACCAACCACACGGCCACTTTTCGCCAGACTGATACCGATCAAAGCGGTTGTCATAGCGTCCCCGCTGGATTCTGCATCAATATCCTGGCCACGTAACAGATAAGAAAGCGCATTCGCCTGAGGCATCGCGGGATCCGAGAAAATCGCCATACTTGGGTCAGATGCAGGGCCGGTAACTCGCACCCCAGCCGTCACGTCATCCTGAGTGTTGTCAGGATTACGAATCGCCTTAATAGAAACATACGGCTGGTCCGCTGGGCCACTCATGATGATCTTACCTTCATCAATCACCAGATCCTGACCAAAGGAACGGTAGGAACCGTCAACAATGTTAACTTCACCAACAATATAAGGCCCTTTATCGCGCTGACTGACTTTGAGATTACCCCGCAATCCGCCCTCCAGACCAAACGCAGACAGTTGGAAATCGTTACCGATCTTAATGTTGATATCAGTTTCAACGTTAAATGGTACCGCCACCGTATCGTCTATTGGCTGCATGTTTTCATCGAGAATCACCAGATCACTCGAAACACCAACTGCACTTGGTGGTAACTCTTCTACGACAATTCGTGCCCATGGCAGGTTAATGTCTCCCTGCACTTTAGCGAGTTTTGGGGTTACCTCGATCGTCATATCAGGTTCAACTTTGATTTTCACCATTGGTGGTATATCAACTTTGAGTTCTTTGGCGAACACCCGCGCATTGGAGTGCCAGTTTTGTAAGTCCTGCCAGTCCGCGTCGCCCGTGATTTCTAGTTTTCCATCAGGGGTGATGATGCCTGCATTTAAGTCGGCCTGATGACCTTTAAAGTTAATCGCCACCTGACCGGAGTTGATATCAATTGGTGTAACCTCACCCTGCAGTTTAATTTGGTCAATCAGGAACTGACCGTTTATCCGCGGATGCATGACATCGCCGGACAGAGCCAGATCAGTTGTCATGCTTGCCTTGAACAAACTGTACTCGCCAATCAATGGGGCAAGGAAGTCCAGATGGAGCGTTGAAAGTGATACAGTACCTGCAATCTCAGGGGATTCTGAAGACACATTAACCAACGATACATTACCGGAAAGATCACCGTTGTCCGCCACATCAATAAGCCACTGTGCATCCAGCTTATCTTTGGCGAGAGCCGCTTTCAGGCTGACACTTTCCCAGCCGACCGTTATCGGCTGTCCCAATGTCTGCTCTGCCTGACCTTTTGGCATTTCAACATCCAGCGTCACTTGCGGCTTAATGTCCGGAGCCCACTTTGCAACAGCCAGTGCACTCACGGAACCTTGCAGCTTAGTCTCTGGCGGTAACAGATCTTTGATTTGGCTGAAATCAAAATTGTTGACTACGACCTTCGCCTCGCCACTTTTACCGACACTGATGTCTTCAGACAGACACACACTTGATTGCGCCTGTACCCAGCAATGCGCCTGAACATCGGCAATCTGCTTATCGACATTAACCTTCACAGCCGTTGATTTTTGCAGAGCCCAGTCACCCTGAGGAGTTTCAAGTGACAGACGAGTCAGAGCCCCTTCCCAGATCATTTGCGGCTTTTGTTCTAGTGAGCCCAGAATTTCCAGGCTGGCTGAAGCAATATCCGAGACAGCATCCAGAGTCAGCTGATGCCGTTTCTCATCCCCTGACAGTTCGAGATCAACACTGTCAATATTCATACTGTCGTAGACAATATTGTTCGCGACCAGACTGACATCGGCTTTCGGCGCAGGCAGTGCTGAAATATCGCCTTTCAGGGTGACCGTTTCTACCTTGGCCAGCTTCTGCCAGTTCAGCTTGTTTAACGCTAAATCTAACTTTATGTCCGGCTCTTTCAAGCTACCACGCACGGCGACATTACCGTTCATATTACCGCTAAGTTCAGGCACTGTTTTCGCAAAATCGGGGAAGTTAACCTCAACATCTACCAAAATTTGATTATCTATCTCACCTTTGGCGTTTAACTGGTTAGGCCCATGTGCAAGAACTAATCCTTGCGTCGTCAGCTTGATATCCTCAGCTTTACCGCTCTTATCTGAAGCTTCCAGCTGACCTTTCATTTTAAGCGGATAACCGCGTAATACACCGTCAATATCCAGCGTAGGAAGGCTGACCTGCCAACCACCTTGGTCGGTTAATGAGCCAGAGGTGGACAAGCTACCACTGATGTCCCCTTCTGCTTCAGGCCACTGCAAACCAGGCTGAATATGTTGCAGGTTAAGATCGGCTTGCCAGTTAACTGGTGCTGCCCAGTTCGCCATCACCTTACCGGACAGCTCACCACCCAGGGTTTTGATAATCAGACTGTCCAGATCGATTTGCTCAAGCGTCCCTTTACCGTTTAGAGTCACATCGACATCCGGAATCTCCTTACCGGATGCTTTGGTCTCAAGGGTAACGTCATAACCATCAAGAGAGCCTTTCGCAGCCAGACCTGGAACCGAAACCTGATAATCACTTTCTCCGTGAAGCGGCCACTGCGCTTCTGCATTCTGAATGGTGACATCAAATGGCAGCTGAGCTTTAAGTGGCTGAACTTTACCTCGGATCTCGCCTTTAGCCAGTTCTGAAAGCGTTGCTTCAAGCGATAAATCACCGACAGAACCCGAAGCTGATAGCGACAGCTTCTGTCCTTTAACATCCTCTTGTTTGACTAGCGCATCCAGTTGCGCCTTGATCGGATAGTCAGCAGAAAGGGTTACTTGTGTACTCAATGTAGCCTCGGCTTCAGGCATATCAAGTTCAAGCGTATTCACATCAACAAGTTCACCTCCTGCCCGTGCAACCAGACCGAGATGATGCACAATGACAGGTGTCTCACCAGCTAACCTGAAGTTGTTAATATCAAAGCGCTCAACATCCATCGTGAGAGGAATCCAGACTTCAGGCAAAACAATATCCTGAGCAGCAGTCTCCTCAGGTTTTACTATCTCAGTTTTGGCTGGCTCTGATTCCGCCTCACTCTCGGCTAAAGCAACATTGATTTCTTCTAACACAGTCGGTTTAATCACCAGCTGATCATCCTGCATCGATAACGCTGTCGAAAACTGCTGCCAATCAATTTGGTTATCTAATATGTTGAGGTGAATGTCGTTGAAACTGACGTTATCGATAAAAATTGGTACCGGCGTGCTGACAGAACGCAGTGGTGCTGTCTCCTCTTCCAGCTCTTCACTTGCAGGTGGGAGTTCCGGCATCTGGAAATTAACGCCTTGCAGAGCCAGTTCATCTACACAGACTTTAGGCTCAAAGAAACATCGGAAGCTGATCGCCAGAGCCAAACGTTCAACCCTTGCATCAATGTTCAGGGCTTCGTCAACAAAACTGACGTCGTGCATTGAGAAGCCAGGGAACAGTGCCCCCTGAATTGTCCCAACTCGTAATTGTGGCAGCGCTTTTTCTGCGCCCCATACCGCCAGCTTCAAACCAGGATGAGTAAACATCACGGTCGACACTAAAATGACGAGCAACAGCAGAAGACCAGCTAAGCCCAACAACAGCCATTTGGTCCACTTAAACATCATTTTCATCATAATTCAGGCCCCAAAGAGAAGTGGATGCGGAACTCGTTCTTATCAGGCTCATCCAATCCCCATGCAAAGTCGAAGCTGACCGGACCGACAGGAGAAGCCCAGCGAATACCAACCCCGGTACCCGCTTTCAATTCAGGGGTATCATTAAACGCATCACCCATGTCGTAAAAGGCTGCGCCCCACCAGTTTCCGGTAATGCGATACTGGTACTCAAGTGTGCTGCTCAGGATGTATTTCGCCCCCGTTAACGCGCCACTTTCATCAACGGGAGAAATAGATTCGTAACCATAACCGCGAATGTTGTTATCACCACCAGCAAAGAAACGCAGAGACGGAGAGAGCTTTTCAAACTCTTCCGAGATATTGGCGCCCCCTTCAAGGCGGAACAACCCCCTATGATTCTCGCCGACACTGCGAATCCAGGACGTTCTTCCTAACACACGCAGCACTCTGGTTGCAGATAGCACAGCCGGATCGCCGTACTCCACCGTAACGGTTTGCTTATCGCCCCACATAGGCATAGCGCCGCCGCGAATACGGGTACGTGAGAAGGTAGCTCCCGGTAGTAAGAATTGCAGGCCATCTTCCTGTAGACCCTGAGAGAAGTTTTCGTAAAGATGACGCACATACACCGTCTTATGCCAGCCATTATCCTCTAACCAATGGCGCTCTACGGCCAGATTAGACTCTAAGCTCTGTGTATCGCGGTTATCCAGATTCTTCAAACCAAACTGAAGCTGGTAGTACTCGTGCAGAACATCATCCAGCGGGATTTTATAACCCGCGGTGATGGTTTGCTCTGGCTGAGAAAGAGAGAATGCGGTATCGAGGCTGTGCCCCCGGGCACTGATCCACGGTTTTTTCCATTTCAGGGTACCGCGCACACCAGTGTCAGTAGAATAACCGATACCGGTTTCGATCTGGTTTTCGCTGCCGGAGCCAAAGAGACCTTCACTGGTAATTCCCGCCCAACCTCAAGTTGGCTCAAATCAGGCTCAACAAAAACGGATGAGAACCAATCCGTGTTAGAAAGGTTTTGGTTATATTCACCCACACTCGACACTAAGTAAGGTTCGCCCGTCTTAAAGGGACTCATTGAAGCGACACGCTCTTCCCAGATCTGACTGCCGGTAATAGTAAGCGAGCCAAAGTGATAACGAATACCACTGTCATAATGCAAACGAATATTCGCTTCATTAAGTGCCGGAATAACCTCCAGGCGATTGAGCTGATAATCCCCTTTGAAATAACCACGCTGTAATGCTAGGTTGCGTATCCCTGATTTAAGGCTGTCGTACTCCCCCTGGTTGAGGGTCCGGCCAACTTTTAAAGGCGATGCGGCGATCAAATTCGAGAACTCTTCATCCTCTTTAGCTTCACCAGTGATCACGACATCCATCACCTTGACTTTAACCGGTGAGCCTTTTTCGATATTAATGATCAGCTCATCGTTATTTTCAGTAACAGTGTATGAAATTTCGGCATGATAATACCCAAGCGCATTGAGCGCTTCAGTGATACTTTCGTCCAATCGCGCCTGAAAACGCAATGAAGTCGAAATGTCATCATCAGGAATTGAGGACAGGTAAGCTTTGACATTATCTTCCAGCGCACCGTCAATGCCTTGTAGCTTCATAGAGACTTTGGCAGAGGCGTTATAGGGAAAAGAAAATAAGCCAACAACAATGATCGGGAGAGCTTTTTTTATCATGCGTTTTAGCTGAGTATGATGAAGTAAACAAGAATAATGATAGCGCCAATTCCGCGCTAAGTCTGTAATATTAATGGCTTTAGCACGGTCTTTGTCATTACACTAACAGATAAAAACGAACTGGGAAAAGTTCGCAAACTTAAGACACATTTAGAAGGACAGATAGCATGCTCGACAAACAGACATTAATCAGTATAGAAGATGCCCTACCGGGCAGAGAGCAGCCGATGCAGATTGAAGATGTTCATTTCGTTAATCAATCAAGTCTGACTGCACCACTGCAACCTCACCAGCAGCAAATTCTGTTGGGTATGGGCTGTTTCTGGGGAGCGGAACGCCTGTTTTGGCAGCTTGAGGGGGTCGACTCAACTTCGGTTGGCTACTCAGGCGGATATACAAAAAACCCGACTTATGAAGAAGTATGTACCGGAGCAACTGGTCATGCGGAAGTCGTGAGAGTGGTATTCGATGAACGCAAGATTTCTCTGGAGCAGCTGTTGGCAGCATACTGGGAAAAGCATGATCCGACTCAGGGTATGCGTCAGGGTAATGACCTTGGTACTCAGTATCGTTCTGTGATTTATACCTATTCTGCGCAGCAACAGGAGATCGCAGAACAATCGAAGCAGCAGTATCAGCAAGCCTTGCAAGAAGAGCAGCGTGCTAGCATCACCACTGAAATACAATCAGCAGGGCCGTACTACTTTGCAGAAACCTACCACCAGCAATATCTGGCTAAAACCCCTGAAGGTTACTGTGGTCTGGGCGGTACTGGTGTTTGCTTCCCACCAAGCTTACAAGGCTAAAAGACAAGTGATATAACGAAAAAGAGCGACCATGGTCGCTCTTACTGTCTGTCTCTTAATCCACTATTTCGTTTACTTAACCTGTAACGTGGTAATCGCCTGATTCACTTCTCTATATACGGTAAGCCTTTTTTGATCTTTGACATCAGGAAGCAGAACCTTGCCATTATCAAAATAGAAACTGCCAATCCCTGCGATGAAGAACTGACCTTTAAATAGTGTCTTAACAAAACGAGCCACCTGGAGTGGCCGATACACTGCGAATTCACGTAACATCTTTAACCTCAATTCCTTTGAGCAAATACAGATTGTCTATCCCTAACAATCTTGTTGCATAATTTGCGATCGACTTCATTCTAGCAAATCCTAATCACAACGCAATATTACACGGCCCAATACGTTAAATAAATGTTAACAAAATATATAAATTTATTAGTGGTGCTAATATACTGGCTACGCCCGAATGAGTTGAAAATAAACATTTTGAGGTTATTTGGGTATAAACTACGCCAATCTTGCTTTACCAAGTGCCTCTACGTACTTGAACATAAGCCTCTACACTTGTACGGACTATAATAATATGAAAACTAAGACTCTCCTCTCTGTTGTACTCTCAATGACCCCAGGCCTAGCGCTCGCGCATAATCTCTCTGTGGGAGAAAGCGTTCCTGACGTAAAAGTCGCTGCGTACGGTGAAATTGTTATGCAGGATAAAAGTGTTGCCTACCAACCATGGGCAACACAGCACATGCTGGGAAAAACACGTGTGATTCAGGCGATTGCCGGACGCAGCAGTGCGAAAGAAATGAATGCTCCCCTTATGTCAGCTATCACTGCGGCTAAGTTCCCTGAAGACAGTTACCAGACTACGACGATAATCAACCAGGATGACTCGATTTGGGGAACCGGTTCATTTGTTAAATCGTCAGCACAAGACAGCAAGCAGGAGTTTCCCTGGTCATCAATGGTACTGGACAAAAATGGTGTAGTGGCAAGTAACTGGGCGCTGCAGGAAGAGAGCTCTGCAATCATAGTCCAAGATAAACAAGGCAAGGTCTTGTTCATCAAAGAAGGCTCGCTGACTACAGATGAAATCGATCAGGTTATCAGTCTAATCCAGCAAAATATCTAGGATCTGTCATTGTCCGCTCCTTGTTCCACTGGACAAGGAGCATTTTCAGCGCCTCTAGTCGTAAGCTCTTATTCCATCAGAGATAAATTATTCGGCATTAATAAAAGAATGAACTTTTAACGATACTTGGTGTTATATTATAACACTCAGTCTCATTTCAGGTTTTAAGATGCACTACCGCTGGCAAGCAACCACAACTCATTGGCGTCGCACTGTTGTCTTAATCAGTGTTGCACTACTGATCGCGTGGAACTTTGCCACCATAGACCACCAGCTCGATCTAAACCCTGAACACCACAACCACCATTGCCAGATGTTTGCCGGAGCTCACCACGGTCTGGTTAAGGCTCTGCCAGCACTGTCCACTCCGCCTTATCAGCATGTAACCATTTCCGATGTCATTGAAAAGCAGTTCAGTGCGAAAAAGATCCGTTACACAGCCCGGGCCCCTCCTGTTTTTGCTAACAGTTAAAAACTCCTCATACTAGTAAAAACGAGTTGCTGATAACCAATTGATTAAACTCAGCAACCAGACCAAAGAATTACGCAAAATCAGGAAAATAATCATGCCATCTAAACACGCTCTCGCTCTTGTTATCGGCCTATCTCTAACATCAGCGGCTAACGCAGAAGAATACCGTCAACACGACGCTCATGTTCACGGCCACGTAGAGTTTAACATCGCTCAGGACGGCAAGGATTTGTTAGTTGAAATCACTGCTCCGGGAGCTGACGTAGTAGGCTTTGAGCACGCGCCAGAGAACTCAGAACAAGAGCAAGCGCTGAAGCAAGCCGTTGCTGCTCTGAAAGATAGCGGTAGGCTGTTCACTATCAACCAGCAGGCAAAATGTGTGATTGAAGACGTTCACGTCGCTCATACGCTGGAGCAAGATGGACACGACGGTCATGATGACCACGACAAACATGACCACGAAGATCATGATGAGCATGCTCACGATGACCACCACGATCATGACGCTCATGATCATGACGACCATGAAGGTCACGAACATGAAGAGCATAACCATGACAGTGAACATAATAGTCATGGAGAGTTCAGTGCTCAATACCGCTTCCACTGTGACGCAGTATCTAAACTTAGCAGCATCGATACCACTTGGTTTAAGCAGTTCCCAGCGACTGAGTCAGTCAGTGTTAACTTATTCACTGACACCACTCAGTCAGCAACCAAGTTGAACAAAGGCAATACAAAAATCGTGATTAAGTAACCCACTCGGCGTGTAAGTGCCCACTTACACGCCATTTTCCGGTAATTATTATGACTGAATCTGCGTCAAACGTTGTTGAGCTGAATAACGCCCGGTTTGTCTGGCCTGGCTCGGAAAACGCAACCATCAATATCCCACAGTTACATATTGCACAAGGTGAGCATGTTTTTATCAAAGGGCCTAGTGGTTGTGGTAAATCGACACTTCTCGGTCTGCTCACTGGCATTAATACCCTGACTTCGGGGTCACTCTCTGTACTGGAAACAGATATCGCAAAGTTACGAGCAAGCCAGAGAGATAAATTTCGTGCCGATCATATTGGCTATATCTTCCAGCAATTCAATTTGTTGCCATATTTAAATGTGATCGAAAATGTCCTGATCCCGTGCCAGTTCAGTGCCGTTCGCAGAAACCGTGTTGCGCCTGGTGCATCTGCTTCCCTGCTGGAAGAGCAAGCAGCGACGCTACTCGAGCGCTTGCACCTGCCAAGAGAACTGCACGATAAGCCTGTTTCAGAGCTGAGTATTGGCCAGCAACAACGGGTTGCCGCAGCCCGGGCACTGATCGGCCAGCCTGAACTGGTCATTGCCGACGAGCCCACATCCGCCTTAGATCATGATAACCGCACAGCCTTTATTGAACTGCTGATGGAACAAGCGAACCAAGCCAACGCCACTCTGGTTTTCGTCAGCCATGATCCGACACTCGAAGCTTTGTTTGACCGAACGCTTAATCTGCCTGAGTTAAATCAGGTTCAAAACCTAGGAGACGCATCATGAGTGCCGTAGTAAAGCTCGCCTGGAAAAGCCTGATGAACCGCAAAGCGACCGCACTGCTTACCGTTCTGACAGTGGCAATCTCTGTGGTTTTACTGCTCGGTGTCGAACGTATTCGGACCCAGGCCAAAGACAGCTTTGCCAATACAATATCTGGTACCGACTTAATCATCGGCGGACGCTCAGGTCAGGTCAATTTATTGCTCTATTCAGTATTCAGAATCGGCAATGCTACCAACAATATTGACTGGAAAAGCTATCAGGAATTCGCAAACCACCGCACCGTAGACTGGGCAATTCCCATTTCACTGGGAGACTCGCACAAAGGCTTTCGTGTAATGGGCACAAACCACAGCTACTTCGAGCATTATAAATACGGGAGTAAGCAAGCACTAACTTTAATTGAAGGCAAGGAATTCAATGGGTTATTTGAAACGGTTCTTGGCTCTGACGTAGCCAAACAGCTCGGATACCAAATCGGCAGCGAAATCATCATTGCCCACGGCATCAGCGACGTTGGTTTTAGCCGACATGATAACTTGCCATTTAAGGTCGTTGGTATCCTTGCGCCTACAGGCACACCGGTAGATAAGACCGTCCACGTTTCGCTTGAAGCGATAGAAGCTATCCATATCGGATGGGAAAGTGGTGCCCGTTTAGGTCCGACACCAAACGCGGATGAGATTAAAACCAGAGCGTTCCAGCCAAAGCAGATCACCGCGATGTTGGTCGGTTTGAAATCTCGTATTCAGACATTTGCTCTGCAAAGACAAATCAATACTTATCCCAAAGAACCATTGAGTGCCATCATGCCAGGTGTTGCGCTGCATGAGTTATGGGGCATGATGTCTGTTGCTGAACAAGCTTTGATGGCCGTATCAGGGTTTGTCGTTGTCGCCGGATTACTCGGAATGCTAAGCAGCCTGCTGACCAGCCTGCAGGAGCGCCGCCGCGAGATGGCGATTCTAAGAGCGATGGGAGCAAGGCCGAAACATGTGTTCTCTTTACTCATCAGTGAAGCCAGTTTGCTTACATTTGCCGGTATTTTTGTTGGCGTAGCGGGCTTGTATTCCATTCTTGCTCTATTGCAACCTATCATCCAACAAAGCTATGGTATACACCTTACATTAACGACATTGTCGCCATATGAATGGATGCTGCTTGGCTTTATACAATGTGCAGGTATTGTGATTGGCTTCATTCCGGCATTTCGCGCTTACCGACAATCACTCAGTGACGGAATGACAATAAGGATATAGAAAAATGTGGAAAAAAATACTCGCTGGCTGCTTGCTGATGATTTCATTCACTGTTCCTGTGATGGCCAGTGAAGAACCGCTAGCGCTCGACTGGATTGACCTAGTGCCTGAGTCAGAACGGAAAATGTTCGACAGTGTCGGCATGCCTGCCTCGTCAGAACATAGTGGTGGAGCAGCCCAACAATCTACAATCGGCGGGGTACGGACCGAGCTGAATGGAAGTCTGGTAAAAATACCGGGGTTCGTGATACCTCTGGAAGGCGACTCTAATACCGTGACTGAGTTTTTATTGGTACCGTATTTTGGTGCTTGTATTCACGTGCCACCGCCGCCACCGAATCAAATTATCTATGTGAAATTTCCCGAAGGCGCACCCGTACAGGAGCTTTGGGATGTGGTCTACGTTGTAGGTAAGCTAAAGACAGAGGTCATCAGTCATGAGTTAGCGCAAACGGCTTACATGATAGAAGGTACCAAGCTGGAAACTTACGACGATATGTAGTTTTTCATCGTCAGCAACGGGAAAGTATATTTGAGGCGTCACTTAGGCGCCTTTTTCATACCTGAAGATATACCAATCAGAATTAAGTGAGTGAGTAACTACTAATTTAGATTGGTATTACATTATGTAGCGAGACAGATACGCTAATACACCGACATATAGCGCGAAGAGAAACGCTATCGACAAGTGCTTCTTAAATTTGCTTTCTTGTGAGAACTTCATCGCCCCTCCAAAGTAACGATAACAATTTTAACAATTCATTATCATTTTGGATAGCGTTATTTGATCAAATTCTGACTCTAGGTCTCTGGTCGATAGAATTAATACGGTGTAAATTACGGTTATATCAATTCCAGCCATTAACTGAACATCAAATTACTGGTATTGGTATAGCGCTAACCGCAGCCCCCGGTAGGAACATAAATGGCAGAATCAGAAAAGCAACCTGTAGTCATCGAGCACCAGCCCAACTCAAAGCAAAACCGTCATCACGACAATAAAAGCAGCTATATCAAAGATAGTGCCAGCCGCATTCAGAGCATCGCTCAGATCTATGGACTCGATGCTTTGCTGCAAACTGAACCACCCGCTAAATCCACATTAGAACGAGCACAGCTGCGTGAACAACGACGTCAGGAACAGCGCCAGAAAAACCTCGAACAAGTGTTAAAACTGGCACACAGTTCATGCAGAGATGAAGCTGCTGGTGAACCAGATCAGGACTGGCTTTACCGCTTTTTTGAAATGGCGCAGGATATTCACAACCGCTCCATGCAAAAGCTTTGGGCGCAGGTACTGAAACGTGAGGTCACCAACCCCGGCTCCACTTCCATGAAAGCACTCAAAGTTCTTAAAGATATGTCTCCGAAAGAAGCGCAAACTTTACAAAGAGCGGCCTCCCTCGCTTGTAGTTTTGGCAGCGACGGAAGCCGTAAACTATTGATTGGATACAAAGCGCACAATGGAATTTTCAGCTTCGGAAAAAGAGATACTACAAGTAACTTAAATATGGGCTCTTTTCAGCTCCCTTACTCCAGCTTACTAGTACTGATTGAATTAGGTTTACTCCACAGCAGCGAACTGGAGTCGGGAGAAATCAGCGTAGAAACGCCGCTGGCTCTTGCCTATCAAGGTAAAAGCCTGGCACTGCACGTCAACACTAAAGGAGTGAGACTGCTTTATTACCGGTTTACCCCGACTGGTAATGAGCTGTGTAAGCTGCTGGGTAACAAACCGAATTCAGAGTACTACGATCAAATTTTATTGATTTTAAATCAGAAGTTTAATGTACACTCGGAAGCAAATACCAGCGTCAGTCATACCGTTTAGTTCAGGTTAAATAGCTTTAGGTCACCTATGATCCAAAAGCTCTTTAACCTGCTCAATGAGCTTTAGACCACCTGTGATCTAAAAAGTATGTCAGCTGATCACGCCACGCTGTTTCAGATCTTTGATACACAGTTCTACCAGTTCATCGACGCTTTTCTCGCCTGCAGGCAAATCAATTTCCGGGGTTTCAGGTGCCTGATATTCGGAGTCAATACCGGTGAAATTAGGGATTTCGCCCGCACGAGCTTTGCGGTACAAACCTTTAGGGTCGCGACCTTCGCAAACTTCCAGAGAAGCATTCACGAACACTTCAATAAATTCGCCTTCTGGTAATAAATCGCGAACCAGTTGACGCTCAGCACGATGAGGGGAGATAAACGCAGAAAGCACAATCAGGCCAGCATCTGCCATCAGTTTAGCCAGCTCTCCGATACGGCGGATATTTTCACGACGATCCTGCTCAGAGAAGCCTAAGTCACTGCACAAACCATGGCGGACATTATCACCATCAAGTAGGTAAGTGTGGTAACCCAGTTCAGCAAGACGATTTTCTAATGCACCGGCTACCGTTGACTTACCCGCACCAGATAACCCTGTGAACCACAATACGGCTGGCTTTTGTTTTTTTAAATCAGCGCGAAACTGTTTATCGACCGAATGCTGATGCCAAACAATATTTTCATCTTTTACCTGAGTATCGGCAGTCATAACGTATCCTTGTAAAAATCGGTATTAAAACGGGAAGAAGACCGGGATCAGTGTCAGTACCAAAACGGAATACACAATAGAAATCGGTACACCTATACGTACATAATCGGTCAGTTTGTAATTACCTACACTGTATACCAACAAATTGGTTTGGTACCCGTAGGGAGAAATAAAACTTGCACTTGCGCCAAACAGTACCGCCATAATAAATGGCATAGGGTCGACGCCGTACCCTACCGCCATACTATAGCCGATAGGAAATGCGAGTGCAGCGGCGGCGTTATTGGTCACTAGTTCTGTTAACACCAGCGTCATGATATAAGTTGCCACCAGTGCACCAAATACGCCCCAGCCGTTAAAAGCTTGGATAAACATCTCCCCCATTCTGATCGACAAACCGGAAGAGATCATCAGCTGAGCGATGGATAATGCCGATCCTACAATCACCACTATATCAATCGGGAAACGGCGGCGCAGCTCAGAAACCTGTACAATACCAAATGCAATAAGCGCAATAATGTATACCGCTAACCCCTTAATGATCGGGACAAGTTCCAGCAACGCACAGCCAATCACGGCGGAAAAGCCAAGTAATACTATAGAAGATTTGTGCGCATCTAGTCGGGCGCTGGAGTCCAGATCGTGCACTAAAACAAACTCTTTACGGTGCGCGCGGCGCTCAGACTCGAATCGCTTTCCCGGAACCAGAACTAAGGTATCACCAGGCGCCAGAGTAATGCTCCCGAGTCCTCCTTCTAACCGCTCATGCCCACGGCGAATCGCGACGACGACTGCGTCAAAACGGTCACGGAAACGGCTCTCTTTAAGTGTTTTGTGGCAAAAAGTAGCAGAGGAGCTGACCACAACTTCAATAAAGCTCTGGCCGTTCAGATGCTGATGGCCAAACAGAGTCAATCCCGGAATCTCTTGCAGGGTTGCCACACTTTCTACATCACCACAAAACAGTAAGCGGTCTTTGGCTTTCAAGACAAAATCAGGCCCCACCGACGAGACTGTTACTCCATCGCGAACCACTTCTGCCAGGAACAGTTTGCGTAGTGCGCGTAAGTTATTCTCGCTGACCGTACGTCCAACCAACGGCGACCCCGGCTCTACACGAGATTCGAGAAAATAAGGTAAATCTTCCTGGCCCTGATCATCATACTCCGGAAGCAAATAGCTCAGTGGGATCAGAATCAGCAATCCGCCCACCAGCACAGCTAAACCTATCAGTGTCGGGGTAAAAAAGTTAAGGCTCGGCAAGCCTGCATCTTCAACAAAACTGTTAATAATTAAGTTAGTTGAGGTGCCAATCAGCGTCAATGTGCCACCAAAAATCGCCGCATAGGAGAGTGGGATCAATAGCTTTGATGGTGCATGTTGCTGATTACGCTTGATCGCTCCTATCAGAGAAACCACCACAGCAGTGTTATTGGTAAATGAAGAGAGTAATGCTGTAGACAAACCTAACTTAGCGACAACACTACCGAGATGACCTTTTGAAATACTTCGGCTTACCCAACTGATAAGCAGCGTTTTTTCCAGCGCACATGAAGCAAGAATCAGCAATACAAGAGTTAGTAGTGAAGAGTTGGTAAAGTTGGCAGCAATAGTCGTTAGATCAATCATTCCTGCCATAAATGCAATGAAGGCAGCGCTGGCAAATATGGTGCCTGGCTTAATTTTGGTGACAAGCAAACAAGTAATAATGCCAAGCAGAATCGCTAATACAAATCCTTGTTCCCACATAGCCTTTCCTTACCAAAGAACCCATTCAGGGCCAAACAAGCCGCGACACAACAATATTGTGCAGCGCGACAAAACAGTAACTAATACAGAGTAATGCAAGCGAAAAAGAACGCCAGAATGCTCAGCGTTCACCGAGACATTCTGGTTTCAGGGGAAAACTGCCTGACTGCATCTTTATCACTCAGTCAGGCAAGCCAGTTACTTCTTAAGTAATTGGCTTAGGTCTTTTGCTTCCCAGTGCGGGAAGTGCTTACGAACCAGCGCGTTCAGCTCTAATTCAAATGCTGAGATGTCAGCCACACCGCGTTCGACAGCCGTAAGACTTTCTTTCACCATACCCGCACCAACGGTAACGTTAGTCAGACGGTCAATAATGATAAAGCCACCGGTATCAGCGCAGTCCTGGTAATTATCCAGCGCAACAGATTCGTTCAGCGACCACTCACACAAGCCGATACCATTCAGTGGCAACTCGGCCGCACTGTGTGTAGACAGGTTGTTAATGTCATACTGATGACGAATTGCCTCAACGTGACCAACTGTTTTCTTGCCCGCAATCTTGATATCGTAATCACGACCCGGTTGCAGTGGCTGCTCCGTCATCCACACTACATCTGCCAGAAGATGGTTGGTAGTTTCTACCTGAGCGTTGTCGAGAACGATTAAATCACCACGACTGATATCGATTTCGTCTTGCAGTGTCAGAGTGACAGCAAGTCCTGCCTGTGCCTCTTCAATGTCACCGTCAAAAGTAACGATTCTCGCCACAGTTGAAGTCTTACCTGATGGAAGTGCTTTAATCGCATCTCCTACCTTTACAGAGCCTGATGAAATCGTGCCTGCAAATCCGCGGAAATCGAGATTAGGACGGTTTACATACTGCACAGGGAAACGGAACTCACCGCTGCCTTTCTCCTGGTCAACATCAACATTTTCAAGCAGCTCAAGCAGTGACGGGCCCTCAAACCAGCTCAGGTTTTGTCCCTTGTCGACAACGTTATCACCTTCAAGCGCTGAAATCGGAATGATCTGGATATTGATGTCACCGGTCAGGTTTTCTGCGAACTCAATGTAGGCCTCGCGGATCTCTTCAAAACGCTCTTGCGAATAATCCACCAGATCCATTTTGTTGATTGCGACAACAAAATGCTTCAACCCTAAAAGGTTTGAAATGAATGAGTGACGACGAGTCTGATCAAGAATACCTTTACGTGCATCCACCAGGATCACAGCCAGATCACACGTCGAAGCACCCGTCGCCATATTACGTGTGTACTGCTCGTGCCCCGGAGTATCAGCAATGATGAACTTACGCTTCTGTGTAGAGAAGTAACGGTAAGCCACATCGATGGTGATGCCCTGTTCGCGCTCTGCCTGCAAACCATCAACGAGTAGAGCCAAATCTGGTTTCTCACCAGTTGTACCTACACGCTGACTGTCTGAATGTACTGCCGCCAGCTGATCTTCATAAATTTGTTTTGAGTCATGGAGTAAGCGACCAATAAGCGTACTCTTACCATCGTCCACAGAACCACAAGTCAGGAATCTGAGCAGAGATTTGTACTGATGTTGTGTTAAATAGCCTTCGATACCAAGCTCGGCTAATTGAGCTTCAACTGCACTGTTCATTATCTTTCCTTAGATCCTTTAGAAGTAACCTTGACGTTTTTTCAGTTCCATCGATCCTGATTGATCGTGGTCGATCGCCCTGCCCTGACGCTCACTCGATGTTGCCACCAGCATCTCTTCGATAATGCCCGTCAACGTATTGGCTTCTGATTCGATCGCACCGGTTAACGGGTAGCAACCTAGGGTACGAAAACGTACGCTCTTCTCTTCAACGACTTCATGAGGCTGAATTTCCATACGGTCATCATCCACCATGATCAGCATGCCATCACGTTCAACGACAGGTCGTTTATCAGCAAGGTAAAGTGGCACAATCTCGATGTTTTCCAAGTAGATGTACTGCCAGATGTCAAGCTCAGTCCAGTTTGATAATGGGAACACTCGAATGCTCTCACCTTTATTGACCTGGCCGTTGTATGTTTTCCACAGTTCAGGACGCTGGTTTTTCGGATCCCAGGTATGGTTTTTATCGCGGAATGAATACACACGCTCTTTCGCACGTGATTTTTCTTCATCACGACGCGCGCCGCCAAAAGCCGCATCAAAACCGTATTTATTCAGAGCTTGTTTCAGTCCCTGGGTCTTCATGATATCAGTGTGCTTTGACGAACCATGAACGAACGGGCTACAACCCATCGCAATACCTTCCGGGTTCTTGTGCACTAAAAGCTCAAAACCGTATTTTTCTGCAGTACGGTCACGGAACTCAATCATCTCGCGGAATTTCCAATCCGTATCTACATGTAGCAGCGGGAATGGGATCTTACCCGGGTAAAAAGCTTTGCGTGCCAGATGCAGCATGACTGATGAGTCTTTACCAATCGAATACATCATGACTGGGTTATCAAACTCGGCCGCAACTTCACGGATGATATGAATACTCTCCGCTTCGAGTTGTTTAAGATGAGTTAAACGTTGTTGATCCATGTTTTGTATTTCCTTTTAAGCTTGAAGGCGCTTTATATCTCTAATCTTTAATTTGAAATTATATGGAGTTGGCAATAGCACTTTTGTTGAATTCAGTACTAGATAAGAACCAGTCTAATTTTTGAGATAACCGAACAACTTCTCCAACTACGATCAAAGAAGGAGATTGAGCTTCCTTCGACAAATCAGATAGTTGCGACAACTTTCCGATAAATACTTTTTGTTGTATTTGCGTACCACGTTCAATAATGGCAATCGGTGTGGATTCAGATCGTCCATGTTGAATAAGCTGATTCTGAATATAGTGTGATTTCATTAATCCCATGTAGATCACTAAGGTCTGATTGCCACGGGCCAGGGTAGACCAATCCATCTCGTCACTTTCTTCTTTCAGGTGTCCGGTAACAAAAATGGCCGATTGAGCATAATCACGATGCGTCAGAGGAATGCCGGCATAAGCCGTCGCTCCTGCTGCAGCGGTAATACCGGGAACTACCTGAAAACGGATTCCGGCATCTGCCAGAACTTCAAGTTCTTCTCCACCACGACCAAAGACAAAAGGATCACCGCCCTTGATTCTCACCACCCGGTAGCCTTGCTTGGCAAAATCCACCAATAGCTGATTGGTTTTTTCTTGCGGTACGCTGTGGTGCCCTGCACGCTTGCCGACACAAACCAAGATCGTATCGCTTGGTACTAATGCCATAATCTCTTCCGAGACCAGGTAGTCATACAAAATAACATCCGCCTGCTGTAAGCAGTTCAGTGCTTTCACGGTAAGAAGCTCAGGATCGCCAGGGCCGGCACCAACGAGCGCGACTTCGCCGGGCTGCAGTGAACGCTTTGCAAAACGTGTAGTCCCGGATACTTGGTTATCAGAAACCAAGCGCGGTTTTTTTAAGGGAAAAGAGGTAACTGAATCGGTCACTGCCATGTGTTTGCTCGTCATCCATAGATATCGGTATTCGTGCATTATGGCGGCGCGTTTATATTACCTGAAATTCTAAAATTTCATTTTTTATTCAAAAATCTGCTAAGAAGTTTTTCTTTGGTCTCATTCAAAATCGTGAAAGAGTCGGCGTTTAATATGAAAATGGTTCAGTAAAATGCTTTTACTCACAACTTTTTGCGCTTTAACCACATAGTTGCACTAAGGTTTGTTAAATCGATCCCAGTCAAATTGGAGAACCTCATGAAACTGGCCGTTAACCCTATTTCCGTCGCAGTATTAACCGGAATGCTCACACTCGCCAGCTCAGCGATGGCTGACACGATAAAGTTACGCATTATTGAGACGACTGACATTCATACCAATGTAATGGACTACGACTACTACAAGGACCAGCCCTCCCAGCAAATCGGCTTAAGCCGCGCGGCCACATTGGTCAAACAAGCTCAGTCCGAAGCAGAAAACAGTGTCTTAGTTGATAACGGTGATCTCATTCAGGGCAGTCCGATGGGCGATTACATGGCAGCAAAAGGCATCAACGCTGGAGAACTACACCCCGTATATAAAGCGATGAATCAGCTCAATTATGATGTGGGTAATATCGGCAACCATGAGTTCAACTATGGTCTGGATTTCCTGAAAACCACCCTGACCGGAGCTAACTTCCCTTACATCAGCGCTAACGTATTCGATAAAGCGACTGGTGATCACTACTTCAAGCCTTATCTGATCAAAACGCACACGTTTAAAGATACTGAAGGTCAAAGCCATCAAATCAAAGTCGGCTACATCGGCTTTGTACCACCACAAATCATGGTATGGGATAAAAAGAACCTGGAAGGCAATGTTTTCGCCAAAGACATCAAGAAAACCGCCGAGAAGCTTGTACCTCAGATGAAAGCAGAAGGTGCCGACGTAATTGTAGCGATTCCCCACTCAGGCATTTCAACCGACCCTTATAAACTCGGTGCTGAAAACTCGACTTATTACCTAACTCAAGTCGACGGCATTGACGCAATCGCTTTTGGTCACGCTCACGCGGTTTTCCCAGGCAAAGGATTTGAGAACCTGCAAGGCGTGGATAATGACAAAGGCAGTATTAATGGGGTAACTGCGGTGATGCCGGGACGCTGGGGCAGCCACGTCGGGGTAATGGATCTGGTCATCAAACAGCAGAACGGTAAATGGCAAGTCGTTGGAGGGCAATCGGAAGCACGCCCTATTTTCGATAAAGCGGGTAAAAAATCTTTAGCAGAAGCTGATCAGGGTATCATCAAAGCCTTAGAAGAAGACCATAAAGGCACTCGTGATTTCGTCAACCAGCCTATTGGTAAAGCGAATGACGTGATGTACAGCTTCCTTACTCTGGTTCAGGATGACCCGACGATTCAAATCGTTAACTTAGCGCAAAAAGATTATGTGGAACGCTTCATTCAGGGCGACCCTGATTTAGCTGACATTCCGGTATTGAGTGCTGCAGCACCATTTAAAGCCGGTGGCCGTAAGAACGACCCAAATAACTTCACTGAAGTAGAATCAGGCCAATTAACTTTCCGCAACGCGGCTGATCTGTATTTGTACCCGAATACGCTGGTAGCTATGAAAGTGAAAGGCAAAGAGGTTAAAGAATGGCTCGAGTGCAGTGCTGGTCAGTTTAATCAAATCGATGTCAACAACACCCAACCGCAGTCTCTGATTGACTGGGATAACTTCCGCACCTACAACTTTGATGTAATTGATGGTGTAAATTACCAGATCGATGTCACGCAAGCACCAAAGTATGACGCAAACTGTAAAGTCATTAACCCAGACTCCCAGCGTATTGTGAATCTGACTTTCAACGGAAAGTCAGTTGATCCTAAACAAGACTTTATTATTGCGACCAACAACTACCGGGCATACAGCAACACCTTCCCTGGTACCGGGCCAGATTTCGTCGCGTTTGATTCACCAGATGAAAACCGCTCTGTGGTTGCGGCGTACATTTCTCGCGTCAGTGAAGAGAAAGGCGAAGTCACACCAAGTGCCGACAACAACTGGTCTTTCGCACCGATAAAGTCGGATAAACCACTGGATATTCGCTTTGAAACCTCGCCAGGTGATAAAGCGGCACAGTTCATCAAAGAAAAGGCACAGTATCCGATGAAACGTGTGGCGACCGATGACATCGGCTTTGCTGTCTATCAAATTAACCTGAATAAGTAAGCGCAGTTCTATTGAGATAAAGCGGCTCTGGTAGCCGCTTTTTTATTACCTGGATTTTTGTACAGAAGAAAGAAGCGGTAGAATGTCCTCTACTACAGTTAAACATTTTCAGAGCTAATGTCAGAAGACGTATTGTACAACTTAACTCAAAGTGGCTTTTCTGAATCAGAAGCCTTACAACTTAGCGAACACGGGCAAGAACTCGAGCTTCCGACCAGACACATTCTCTGTCATCAGGGAGAGTTTAACTCACATATCTACTTCATTCTCGAAGGGTTATGCCACGCCAGCTACCTGACAGAACAAGGAAAAGAGTTCAGTAAAGAGTTCTATTGGGAACAAGACTGGGTGATAGGCTTCGAAAGCGTTATCAAGGACCAGCCTTCAGCATATTTACTGGAAACACTCACGGCTTGCCGCTTGTTTTGCCTGCCAATAGAAACACTGCACCACTGGCGGGCCAGTAAACATTCCATTTACCTGAAACTGTTAGAAACTCAGCTGATGAATAAAGAGCACAAAGAACGCTTCATGCTGCTCTACTCGCCGGAAGAACGTTACCAGTTGTTCTGTGCTCACTATCCAGATCTGGAACAGCGTATTACTGACAGTCAAATCGCGGCTTACCTTGGAATTACACCAATCAGTCTGAGCAGAATCAAATCGCGTTTGGGTAAAGAGAAAGATTAAGAAAAACAAAGGCTCTTCAACTGAAGAGCCTTTTTGTAAAAAACACAGAAGTTACTTAAGAATCCGGGCACGGAACTGACGCCCTTTCATCTTACCGGTACTGATGGTTTGCAGGGCTTTCTTAGCTACGGACTTATCTACCGCTACGTAAGAGCGCACAGGGAACAAGTGGATCTTACCCACTTGTGAGCCTGGGATGCCATTTTTACCCGTCAGACAGCCAAGAATGTCTCCTGCACGGACTTTTTGCTTCTTCCCGCCATCGATATTGATAGTAACCATCTTCGCTTGATAAGGCTGCTGGTTTGATTTGGTTGGCAAAGTTGCTGGAACCACGTCCATATCCAAATACTCTTCGATACGTGCTACCCGCAGGCCGTCCTTCTCACCATAGAAACTGAACGCTAAACCTTTGCTTCCTGCTCGACCCGTACGGCCTATACGGTGTACATGTACTTCAGGATCGCGTGACAACTCGAAGTTAAAGACCGCATCAAGGTTATCAACGTCTAATCCGCGCGCAGCAACGTCAGTAGCAACCAGAATTGAAACACTCTTGTTAGCAAACTGAACCAAAGCCTGATCACGTTCTCGCTGCTCTAAGTCTCCATGAATATCAATGACGCTAAAACCTTTATGATGCAGCTCATCAGCCACATTTTGCACTTCTTTCTTGGTATTACAGAACACTACCGCCGACTCAGGCTGATAGGTAAGAAGCAGGTTTGCCAGCGCCTCATCACGAGCTTCGGAGCCTTCAACCTGGTAAAAATGCTGAGCAATGCTTGAAGTATCGTGAGTCGACTCGACTTTTATCAGCTCAGGCGACTGCATGATACGCTGAGCAATCTGCTCGATTTTCTCAGGGAATGTAGCACTGAAAAGCAAAGTCTGACGCTTTTTAGGTGCAGCCTCAATGACGGCATCCAGGGCATCCTGAAAACCCATCTCGAGCATACGATCCGCTTCATCCAAGACCAGTGTGTTCAACTCTTCAAGATTAATCCGGCCTTTTTCAAGGTGATCGAGAATACGTCCCGGAGTACCAACCAGGATATGTGCTCCATGTTCGAGTGAACCGATCTGCGGCCCCATAGGCATACCGCCACAAAGGGTCAGAACTTTAATATTATGGATACCACGACCGAGTGTGCGGATCTCCTTCGCTACCTGATCAGCAAGCTCACGTGTCGGGCATAACACCAATGACTGTACGCGAAAGCGCTTCACATTTAGATTCGACAAAACCCCGAGGCCAAATGCAGCGGTTTTACCCGAACCTGTTTTGCCCTGACCAATCACATCACGCTGGTTCAGAATCGCCGGTAAGCTCAACGCCTGAATCGGCGTCATATGGGTGTAATTCAATGAATCAAGCGTCTCTAGTAACGCAGGGCTTAGCCCGACGTGGTCAAAAGTTTGTTTGCTCACAGGGATGTATCCTCAGGTAGGATGAAAAAGAGGGCACATTATCGCCAGTTTTATCAGGAAGACCAGTTAAAATTAACCATTGTTAATGAGTATTAGCAGAAAACCGAGTAAAGTCTGTAGCCTAGCTTGAATAACGGATTACGGAAATGCTCACCTGGATAACTTTACCTTTTACCCAACTGACAACACTTCAGCTCTACGAACTGATGCGTTTACGTGTCGATGTTTTTGTTGTTGAACAAAACTGCCCTTATCCGGAACTTGATGGTAAAGACACACTTGAAGGCGTTTATCACCTTCTCGGTTATGATGGTGATGAGTTAGTCGCTTGTGCTCGTCTGTTACCTACGGGAACGACCTATGACAACGTTAGTATTGGGCGGGTCGTCACCAAACAGAGTGCACGTGGCGGTGGCTTAGGGCACAAATTGCTTCAGCAGGCCTTAGCTCAGTGTGAATCACTATGGCCAGAGCAAACCATAGACATTGGAGCACAAGAACACCTTATCCAGTTTTATGCGAGCCACGGGTTTAACGTCATTTCAGATAGTTATCTTGAAGATGGCATTCCGCACGTGGACATGCGTAGAGCCACAGCTTAACGGCACCTGAGTTTAAAATTAAAAAGACGCGAGGACACGCGTCTTTTTATCAACTTATGCTTAGAAGGATAACTGTGAGAAAAGTTACTTGTTGCGGCCAAAGCTTCCATCGGACAAACGGAAGAACATGACAGAATGATCACCTTTCTCAAGCTGTAACATATCTAGATCACCTTCGTCTGAGAATTTAAAGCGAATCAGCTGGCCCTGCTTGATATGACTAAGCGGCTTATCACTGCCCTCAATTTTAACTAACGAGCTGAGATCCGCCATTGATAACTGGTTACTACGAAATACCTGTGCCAGCGTATCACCATTCTTTACCTGATACTCTTTCCAGTTTTCAGACTTAGGCCCTGAGTTTTGCGATGTTCTTTGCTGGCTCAGACTTTGGGCATTAAGCTCAATAGAAACTCTCTGTTGATCTGCTGGCTGATTCTGTTCAGCTGACTCTTCCGTTTTCTTTGGCAGCGGTACTATAAGAAGTAAAAGAAAAAGTGGTACCAGCACCATCAATGCCCGTTGATGGAATTTAGGCAAACGCTGCCAAAACTTAGGAACAGGCTGCGCGTTTTCTGACTGTTTGTCTTTGTTGAACGGCTGCTTCCAGTCGATAGCAGCGAATTTTTGTTTGATCAGTTCGACGTAGTCGACTTGCTGCTTTTTCTTTCTGCGACGATTCATTGTTCTAAGCCCCTTAACACTTCTACTGCCAGTATAAAAATACCAGCGCGGAGAGTATATGTTTTCATCCAAGTAAAATGGAATTTGGTACAAATTAGCAGAAATTTCACTTGGAGTAAGAGATAAGTCACACCTTACGTGCTCATACAACACAATCGGAGCCAATCATTTAAACCTAAGCCCGAAACTGATATCCTGTTACCTTTATCACTCCTAATAAGAGCGACAGTCATGTCTGAAATTAAATTTGAAACTGCAGAACAAAAAGCAAGCTACGGTATTGGTCTACAAATGGGTCAGCAACTTGCTGGTTCTGGTCTAGAAGGTCTTAGCGTTGATGCTATCGCTGCAGGTATTGCTACTGCACTGACTGGTGATATGCCAGCAATTGAAATCGACGAGATCAACAAAGCACTGCAAGAACTGCACACTCGCGCAGAAGCTGTACGCCAAGAAGCAGCTAAAGCTGCAGCTGCAGACGGTGAAGCCTTCCTAAAAGACAACGCACTACGTCCAGAAGTTAAGGTTCTTGAATCTGGTCTACAGTACGAAGTTATCACTGAAGGTACTGGTGAAATCCCAACTTCAGACAAGCAAGTACGTGTTCACTACCATGGTGAGCTAACAGACGGTACTGTATTTGACAGCTCTGTATCGCGTGGTCAACCTGCTGAGTTCCCAGTAACTGGCGTAATCAAAGGCTGGGTTGAAGCTCTACAACTGATGCCTGTTGGCTCTAAGTGGAAACTATACATCCCACAAGACCTTGCGTACGGTGAGCGTGGCGCAGGCGCTGCAATCCCTCCATCCGCAGCACTAGTATTCGAAGTTGAACTACTAGACATCCTATAATTGAAGTTTGCTACTTCTCTTAAGAATGACAAAGCGGCGCACCAGCGCCGCTTTTTTTATCTATTCGTAGTGCTCGTATTGCTCTTCAGTTTTCAAGCAGGATACGAACGACAGATACAAAAAAGCCGAGCTAACGCTCGGCTTTTTCGTTCTTACGAACTGATTACTCAGCAGCTTCTTCAGCAGCTGGGCGATCTACAAGCTCAATGTAAGCCATTGGAGCTTTATCACCAGCACGGAAGCCAGCTTTTAGGATACGAGTGTAACCGCCCTGACGAGCAGCAAAACGTGGACCTAGTTCGTTAAATAGTTTTGCAACTACTTCGTTGTCACGAGTACGTGCAAATGCTAGACGACGGTTAGCAACACTGTCAGTCTTAGCTAGTGTAATCAAAGGCTCAACTACACGACGTAGCTCTTTTGCTTTTGGCAAAGTAGTCTTGATAACTTCATGACGTACTAGAGAGCTAGCCATATTGCTGAACATCGCTTTGCGATGTGAGCTGTTGCGGTTGAGTTGACGACCACTCTTACGATGGCGCATGACCTAATCCTTCTAACTAGTATCGATTAATCTTCAGCGATTGATGCAGGTGGCCAGTTTTCTAGGCGCATGCCCAGAGACAGACCACGTGACGCAAGTACGTCTTTAATCTCAGTAAGAGATTTTTTACCAAGGTTAGGCGTTTTAAGTAGCTCAACCTCAGTACGTTGTACTAGATCACCGATGTAGTGAATCGCTTCTGCTTTCAGACAGTTAGCAGAGCGAACTGTTAGTTCAAGATCGTCTACAGGACGCAGTAGGATCGGATCGAATTCTGGCTTCTCTTCCTTCTCCTCAGGAACACGTACATCACGAAGATCTACGAATGCATCCAATTGTTCAGCTAGGATAGTAGCTGCACGACGGATTGCTTCCTCAGGTTCTAGAGTACCGTTCGTTTCCATGTCGATAACAAGCTTGTCTAGGTCAGTACGCTGTTCTACACGAGCTGCTTCTACAGCGTAGGCAATTTTGTCTACTGGGCTGTAAGTAGCATCTACTAGTAGGCGACCGATTGGACGCTCATCTTCTTCAGTATGGATACGAGCAGAAGCTGGAATGTAACCACGACCACGTTCTACTTTAATACGCATTGCGATTTCAGCGTTGTCATCTGTTAGATGACAAATAACGTGTTCAGGGTTAGCGATCTCTACATCACCATCATGGGTGATGTCACCTGCAACCACAGGGCCCGAGCCTGATTTGTTCAAAGTAATGAACACTTCATCTTTGCCTTCAGCTACGCGCACTGCCAAACCTTTAAGGTTTAGAAGGATTTCAAGAATATCTTCTTGTACGCCTTCTTTAGTGCTGTACTCATGAAGTACGCCTTCAATTTCTACTTCTGTGACTGCACAACCAGGCATAGAAGATAGAAGAATGCGGCGAAGTGCATTACCCAGAGTATGACCAAAGCCACGCTCTAATGGCTCAAGAGTTACTTTTGCGTGAGTCGAGCTGATTTGTTCAATGTCAACTAGACGTGGCTTAAGAAATTCTGTTACAGAACCCTGCATTGTGTCCTCTCTTTAGTTTAAACCTTACTTAGAGTAAAGCTCGACGATCAATTGTTCGTTGATGTCAGCTGACAGATCAGAACGCTCAGGCATACGCTTGAATGTACCTTCCATCTTGCCACCATCTACTTCAATCCAAGTTGGTTTTTCACGTTGTTCAGCAACTTCTAGAGCTGCTTTGATACGAGCTTGCTGTTTAGCTTTCTCGCGGATAGATACAACGTCATTAGCCGCTACTTTGAAAGAAGGAACGTTTACAACTTTACCGTTAACTAGGATAGCTTTGTGGCTAACTAGCTGACGTGCTTCTGCGCGAGTTGCGCCAAAGCCCATGCGGTAAACTACGTTATCAAGACGACCTTCAAGAAGCTGAAGCAGGTTTTCACCAGTGTTGCCTTTAAGGCGAGCAGCTTCTTTGTAGTAGTTACGGAATTGTTTTTCTAGAACGCCGTACATACGACGAACTTTTTGCTTCTCACGAAGCTGAACGCCATACTCAGATAGACGACCGCGACGAGCGCCGTGTACACCTGGTGCGTTATCGATTTTACACTTGGTATCGATCGCGCGAACACCAGACTTAAGGAATAAGTCAGTGCCTTCACGACGGCTAAGCTTCAGCTTAGGACCCAAATATCTTGCCATGATTCTTCTCCAATAGTCCTAGAAACGTTATACGCGACGTTTCTTAGGTGGACGACAACCGTTATGAGGGATTGGTGTAGCATCAACGATGTTTGTGATGCGGAAACCAGCTGCATTCAGTGCGCGAACAGTAGATTCACGACCTGGACCAGGACCCTTAACCATAACTTCCAAGTTCTTTAGACCGTATTCTTTAGCCATTTCAGCACAACGCTCAGCAGCAACCTGTGCAGCGAACGGAGTAGACTTACGAGAACCACGGAAACCAGAACCACCTGCAGTAGCCCATGCTAGAGCATTACCTTGACGGTCAGTAATGGTTACGATTGTGTTATTGAAAGAAGCATGGATGTGCGCAACGCCATCTGCAACTTGCTTGCGTACGCGCTTACGAGCGCGAGTTGGTTGTTTAGCCATTGTACTCTACCTTCCCGATTATTTCTTGATCGGCTTACGCGGACCCTTACGGGTGCGAGCGTTGGTTTTAGTACGCTGTCCACGTAGTGGTAGACTGCGACGATGACGAAGACCACGGTAACAGCCAAGGTCCATAAGACGCTTGATGTTCATAGATACTTCACGACGTAGATCACCTTCTACAGTGTACTTAGCTACACCATCACGCAGTTGATCGATCTGCTCTTCAGTTAGTTCACTGATCTTAACATCTTCAGCAATACCCACTTCAGCTAGGATAGCTTGAGAGCGAGTTTTACCGATACCGTAGATCGCTGTTAAAGCGATTACAGCATGTTTTTGATCAGGAATGTTAATGCCTGCTATACGGGCCATTATTCACTCCTAAGTGTTTCTATAAAAGAATTAGCCGCAGCAAAGCCCGTTATGGATACGCTGCGGAATACTACTTCTTTTGCACGCAAAAGGTAGGCCGAGGAATATACTCGACCTAACCTTCGTTTTCAAGTAAAAATTTCTGCTAATTAGCCTTGGCGCTGTTTGTGCTTTGGCTCACTGCAAATCACGCGAACGACACCGTTACGCTTGATTACTTTACAGTTACGGCAGATTTTTTTAACGGAAGCACGAACTTTCATTGCTAAACTCCGTAAATGAAACTGAGTATACCGCCGGATTAACGGCCGTATCCTTTCAGATTCGCTTTCTTCAACACAGAATCATACTGTTGGGACATCAGATGAGTCTGTACCTGTGCCATAAAGTCCATAATTACAACAACTACGATAAGTAGTGATGTACCGCCGAAGTAGAAACGTACGTTCCACGCGACCATCATGAACTCGGGAATCAGACAGATAAAGGTAATGTACAGTGCACCAGCAAGGGTTAAACGTGTCATTACTTTATCAATGTATTTCGCTGTCTGCTCACCTGGGCGGATACCGGGTACGAATGCACCAGACTTCTTCAAGTTATCTGCTGTTTCACGCGGGTTGAAAACCAACGCCGTGTAAAAGAAACAGAAGAAGATAATTGCTGCTGCATAAAGCATTACATACAGAGGTTGACCTGGGCTAAGAGCCAAAGACACGTCAGTTAACCAACCGAACGTGCTGCTCTCACCGTTCTGACCAAACCACTGAGCCAGTGTTCCTGGGAACAGGATAATGCTTGATGCAAAAATCGCTGGAATAACACCTGCCATATTAATTTTAAGTGGCAGATGCGAGCTTTGCGCAGCAAATACTTTACGACCTTGTTGACGTTTCGCGTAGTTAACAACGATTCGGCGTTGACCACGTTCCATGAAAACAACGAAGTAAATTACTGCAAAAGCTAATACCGCGATTAGCAACAGAAGAAGTACATGCAATTCACCTTGACGCGCTTGCTCGATTGTTTGACCGATTGCAGAAGGCAATCCAGCAACAATACCTGCAAAAATCAGTAACGAAATACCGTTACCAATTCCACGCTCTGTAATTTGTTCACCTAACCACATTAAGAACATGGTGCCGGTTACTAAACTTACGGTAGCAATAAGCGTGAACATGGTTTGGTTGATAACAACCAGATTGTCGACCATGTTCGGTAAGCCTGTTGCTATACCTATAGCCTGGAATGTTGCAAGTACAAGCGTGCCGTAGCGTGTGTATTGGCTAATCTTACGACGGCCTGCTTCACCCTCTTTTTTGAGTTCAGCTAACGCTGGATGAACTACAGTTAGCAATTGGACAACAATAGATGCCGAAATATACGGCATGATGCCCAATGCTAATATAGATGCACGCTCAAGAGCACCACCGGAGAACATGTTAAACATTTCAACGATGGTACCTTTTTGCTGGTCGAACAAATCGGCAAGTACAGCAGCGTCAATACCAGGGATCGGCACAAAAGAGCCTGCTCGGAATACTAAAAGTGCACCAATTACGAATAATAAGCGCGACTTCAGCTCACTTAAGCCGCTCTGAGCACTACGAAAATCTTGTCCTGGTTTCTTAGCCATCTGTACCTCGTTCCTCGAGATTATTCCTCGATTTTACCGCCTGCAGCTTCGATTGCAGCTTTAGCGCCTTTAGTCACACGTAGACCTTTAACAGTCACTGCTTTGTTGATTTCACCAGAAAGAACAACTTTTACGAATTCGATGTTCTTAGTGATGACGTTAGCAGCTTTAAGGCTGTTTAGATCAACCACGTCACCAGAAACTTTCGCTAGCTCAGCTAGACGAACTTCAGCAGACACTAGGCTCTTACGAGAAGTGAAACCGAATTTTGGTAGACGTTGTTTCAGAGGCATCTGACCGCCTTCGAAACCTGGACGAACTTTACCGCCAGAACGTGATTTTTGACCTTTGTGACCACGGCCACCAGTTTTACCTAGGCCAGAACCGATACCGCGACCTAGACGCTTAGGAGCGTGCTTAGAGCCAGCAGCCGGTGCTAGAGTATTCAAACGCATTCTGATTACTCCTCAACTTTAACCATGTAGTAAACCTTGTTGATCATGCCGCGCACGCACGGAGTATCTTCAAGTTCTACTGTGTGGTTGATTTTACGAAGACCTAGACCGCGCAAAGTAGCTTTGTGCTTAGGCAGACGACCAATTGAGCTTTTAGTTTGAGTTACTTTAATAGTTGCCATGGTGTTCTTACTCCGAAATAGATTCAACAGTTAGACCACGTTTAGCAGCAACCATTTCTGGTGACTTCATGCTACCTAGTGCATCGATCGTTGCACGAACGATGTTGATAGGGTTCGTAGAACCGTATGCTTTAGATAGTACGTTGTGTACACCAGCAACTTCTAGTACTGCACGCATCGCACCACCTGCGATAACACCAGTACCTTCAGCAGCAGGCTGCATGTAAACTTTAGAGCCCGAATGGCGACCTTTCACTGGGTGGTGAAGAGTGCCTTCGTTTAGAGCGATCGTAGTCATGTTACGACGCGCTTTTTCCATTGCTTTTTGGATCGCTGCAGGTACTTCACGAGCTTTGCCGTAACCGAAACCTACACGACCATTACCGTCACCAACTACTGTTAGTGCAGTGAAGCTCATGATTCGACCACCTTTAACCGTTTTAGAAACACGGTTAACTGCGATTAATTTTTCTTGCAAATCATTCGCTTGAACTTGTTGTTCTTTAGCCATCTTCCAACCCTACCTTAGAATTTCAGACCAGCTTCGCGAGCAGATTCTGCTAGCGCCGCTACTCGACCGTGGTATTGGAAACCAGAACGATCAAATGCAACTGCAGTTACGCCTTTTTCAAGAGCGCGCTCAGCAACAGCTTTACCTACTGCTTTAGCTGCATCAACGTTACCAGTGTATTTCACTTGCTCACGGATCGCTTTTTCTACAGTAGAAGCTGCTGCGATAACCTCAGAGCCATTAGCCGCGATAACCTGTGCGTACACGTGACGAGGAGTACGGTGTACAACTAGGCGAGTCGCACCCAGTTCTGCAATCTTACGACGTGCGCGTGTAGCACGACGGATGCGAGATGCTTTCTTATCCATAGTGTTACCTTACTTCTTCTTAGCTTCTTTAGTACGCACATTTTCATCTGCGTAACGAACACCTTTACCTTTGTAAGGCTCAGGTTGACGGTAAGAACGAATGTCAGCCGCAACTTGACCAACTAGTTGTTTGTCACAACCAGTGATCACGATTTCAGTTTGGCTTGGACATTCAGCTTTAATACCCGCTGGCAACTCGTGCTCAACTGGGTGTGAGAAGCCTAGTGTTAGACCTACAGCGTTGCCTTTAATAGCAGCACGGTAACCAACACCTTTAAGAGTTAGCTTCTTAGTAAAGCCTTCAGTAACACCAACAACCATGTTGTTAACTAGTGCACGAGCAGTACCTGCTTGTGCCCATGCGTTAGCAAAACCTTCTTTAGGACCGAAAGTTAGGTTGTTTTCTTCCTGAGCGATCACAACTGCATCGTTAAGAACGCGAGTTAGTTCGCCTTTAGCACCTTTTACAGTGATTTCTTGGCCGTTTAGTTTCACCTCTACGCCAGCTGGAATAGCGACAGGTGCTTTTGCAACACGAGACATAGTCTACTCCTTATTAAGCTACGTAGCAGATGATTTCACCACCAAGACCTGCTTTACGTGCAGCGCGGTCTGACATAAGACCCTTGGAAGTAGAAACGATAGCAATACCAAGACCACCCATTACAGAAGGAAGTTCATCTTTCTTCTTGTAAACACGTAGACCTGGACGAGAAACACGTTTAAGTTGCTCGATTACTGGTTTTGCTTGGAAGTACTTAAGTGTAACTTCTAGCTCAGGTTTTGCTTCGCCTTCAACAGCGAAGTCAACGATGTAACCTTCAGCTTTTAGTAGTGCAGCAATTGCAACTTTAAGCTTTGAAGAAGGCATTTTTACAGCAACTTTGTTTGCTGCCTGACCGTTACGAACGCGGGTCAGCATATCCGAAATCGGATCTTGCATGCTCATATGATTTACTCCAAATGATTAAGTGGCAATTACCAGCTAGCCTTACGAAGACCCGGAATCTCGCCTTTCATGCAAGCTTCACGAACCTTAATACGGCTTAGACCGAACTTACGTAGGTAACCGTGTGGACGACCAGTTTGGTTGCAACGGTTGCGCTGACGTGATGCACTTGAATCACGTGGAAGAGATTGCAGTGTAAGAACTGCGTTCCAACGATCTTCTTCAGATGCGTTTACATCGCTGATGATAGCTTTTAGCGCTGCACGCTTTTCAGCGAACTTAGCTACTAGCTTCGCACGTTTTGCTTCACGTGCTTTCATTGAATTTTTAGCCATAACAGTAACCCTTCACCTTACTTACGGAATGGGAAGTTAAAGGCAGCCAGCAGAGCACGGCCTTCCTCATCAGTACCAGCAGACGTCGTAATAGTGATGTCTAGACCGCGTACTCGATCAACTTTATCAAAGTCGATTTCCGGGAAGATGATTTGCTCGCGAACGCCCATGCTGTAGTTACCGCGTCCGTCAAAAGACTTAGCGCTAACGCCACGGAAGTCACGTACACGTGGTAGAGCGATGTTAATTAAACGCTCAAGAAAATCCCACATACGTTCGCCACGCAAGGTTACTTTACAACCGATAGGGTAGCCTTCACGGATTTTGAAACCTGCAACAGATTTGCGCGCTTTTGTGATAAGTGGCTTTTGACCAGAGATCGTTGCCATATCAGACGCTGCATTTTCTAGCAGTTTCTTATCGTTGATTGCTTCACCAACACCCATGTTTAGGGTGATTTTCTCGATTCTAGGGACTTGCATGACGCTTGTGTAGCTGAACTGTTTGGTCAGTTCAGCGACTACAGACGACTTGTAGTAATCATGCAGTTTCGCCATAGTAGAACTCCAAATTACTTCTAATTAGTTAGAAACGGTTTCGCCGTTAGACTTAAAGAAACGAACTTTCTTACCATCTTCAAAACGGAAACCGATACGGTCAGCTTTACCAGTAGCTGCGTTAAAGATTGCAACGTTAGAAGCATCAATTGCTGCTTCTTGTTCAACGATGCCACCTTGTTGACCTAGAGCCGGAACCGGCTTTTGGTGCTTCTTAACAAGGTTGATACCTTCAACGATAACTTTACCGGTTGCTAGAACCTTAGTTACTTTACCTTTCTTGCCTTTGTCTTTACCAGCAAGAACGATTACTTCGTCGTTACGACGGATTTTAGCTGCCATTTCTACGTGCTCCTTACAGAACTTCTGGAGCCAGTGAAACGATCTTCATGAACTTATCGCCACGAAGTTCGCGTGTCACAGGACCAAAGATACGTGTACCGATTGGTTGCTCTGTATTGTCGTTCAACAATACGCAAGCATTTCGGTCGAAGCGAATGACAGAACCGTCAGGACGACGTACGCCTTTACGGGTGCGCACTACCACCGCCTTCAGAACATCACCTTTTTTTACTTTACCGCGAGGAATTGCTTCCTTCACAGTAACTTTGATGACGTCACCGATATGTGCATAACGGCGGTGAGAGCCACCCAGAACCTTAATACACATTACGCTGCGTGCGCCTGAGTTATCAGCTGCGTCCAGCATACTTTGCATTTGGATCATGTTAGTGCTCCGCTAAATATTAATAACTAGACCCATCACGGGTCGGGCTGCCTCTTTAAAAGGGACGCGAATTGTACCACCCTTTTTTGTGATTGGGTAGTCAAAAAATAAACGGCTCCAAAAATTATTTTGGAGCCGCTTTAGTTTCATAGAATTAACGAGATTAAATCTTCGCCTTTTCTAGAACTTTTACCAAAGTCCAAGACTTAGTCTTAGACAGTGGACGACACTCAGCGATTTCAACTGTGTCGCCTAGGCCACACTCGTTGTTCTCGTCATGTGCGTGTACTTTAGTCGTACGCTTAACGTATTTACCGTAGATAGGGTGTTTTACGAAACGCTCGATAGCAACAGTGATAGACTTGTCCATCTTATCGCTAACAACACGACCTTGTTGAGTACGTTTTACTTCGCTCATTATGCGCCTGCCTTCTCAGTCAAAACAGTTTTCACACGTGCGATATCACGGCGTACAGCTTTCAGAGTATGAGTTTGCTGTAGCTGACCAGTTGCAGCTTGCATGCGCAAGTTGAACTGTTCACGTAGCAAATTCATAAGCTCAGCGTTAAGCTCTTCAACGCTTTTCTCGCGTAGATCTTGTGCTTTCATCACATCACCTGCTTAGTTACAAATGTAGTTTTGAAAGGCAGTTTACGTGCCGCTAGACGGAACGCTTCACGTGCCAATTCTTCAGGTACACCACCCATTTCGTACATAACCTTACCAGGTTGGATTTGGGCTACCCAGTACTCAACGTTACCTTTACCCTTACCTTGACGAACTTCAAGTGGTTTTTCTGTGATTGGTTTGTCTGGGAACACGCGGATCCAGATTTTACCTTGACGCTTAACGTGACGTGTCATTGCACGACGTGCCGCTTCGATTTGACGAGCAGTTAGACGACCACGGCCAACAGCTTTAAGACCGAATTCGCCGAAGCTTACATCAGTACCTTTAGCTAGACCACGGTTACGACCAGTCTGAACCTTACGGAACTTAGTACGTTTAGGTTGTAGCATCTGTCGACTCCTTACTTACGGCCTTTACGCTGCTTCTTAGGCTTGTCGCCTTTAGGCTCTACAGCGTTAGCTGCTGGCATACCACCTAGGATTTCACCTTTGAAGATCCAAGTTTTAATGCCGATCACACCGTATTGAGTGTGAGCCGAAGAAGTTGCGTAATCAATGTCAGCACGTAGAGTGTGTAGAGGCACACGGCCTTCACGGTACCACTCAGAACGTGCGATTTCAGCGCCGCCTAGACGACCGCTTACTTCCACTTTGATACCTTTAGCGCCTAGACGCATTGCGTTTTGTACCGCGCGCTTCATAGCACGACGGAACATAACACGACGCTCTAGCTGAGACGCGATGCTATCACCAACAAGTTGTGCATCTAGTTCAGGCTTACGTACTTCAGCGATGTTAATTTGCGCTGGTACACCTGCAATTTTAGCTACAGCTGCGCGTAGCTTCTCAACGTCTTCACCTTTCTTACCGATAACAACGCCTGGACGAGCAGTGTGAATAGTCACACGGATGCTCTTAGCAGGACGCTCGATAACGATGCGTGATAGAGACGCTTTTTTCAGTTCACTTGTAAGGAACTGACGTACCTTGAAGTCGCCGTCTAGGTTGTCAGCGAAATCTTTGGTGTTAGCAAACCATGTAGCATTCCAAGGCTTAACGATGCCTAGACGAATACCATTTGGATGTACTTTTTGACCCATTGCTTACTCTCCTAGTCTCTAGCGATCTGCTACAACAACAGTGATGTGGCTTGAACGCTTCAAGATACGATCCGCACGACCTTTAGCACGAGGCATAATACGCTTCATGGTTGGGCCTTCATCTACAAAGATTTTTGCGACATTCAGATCGTCAATATCTGCACCTTCGTTGTGCTCCGCGTTAGCGATAGCAGACTCTAGAACTTTCTTAACTAGTGCAGCAGCTTTTTTGTTGCTGAACGTTAGGATTTCTAGAGCTTGGTCAACAGATTTACCACGGATTAGATCCGCAACTAAGCGAGCTTTCTGAGGCGAAATGCGAGCAAAGTTATGTTTAGCAATTGCTTCCATTATCTACTCCTTAGCGCTTCTTAGCTTTCTTATCCGCAGCGTGACCGCGGTAAGTACGTGTTGGCGCGAATTCGCCCAGTTTGTGACCGATCATTTCATCAGTTACAAATACTGGTACGTGCTGACGACCATTATGGACAGCGATGGTCAAACCGATCATCGTAGGGATGATCATTGAACGACGGGACCAAGTCTTAATAGGCTTTTTGTCTCCGCTTTCCACCGCTTTCTCTACCTTCTTCAGCAAGTGTAGGTCAATAAAAGGACCTTTCTTGAGAGAACGTGGCATGGCGATTCCTCTTTATATAGATTACTTGTTACGACGACGTACGATGTACTTGTCAGTGCGTTTGTTCTTACGAGTCTTGAAGCCTTTAGTTGGCATACCCCAAGGAGATACTGGATGACGGCCACCAGAAGTACGACCTTCACCACCACCATGTGGGTGATCAACCGGGTTCATTACTACACCACGTACGGTTGGACGTACGCCGCGCCAGCGTGAAGCACCAGCTTTACCAAGTTCACGTAGCATGTGCTCAGAGTTACCAACTTCACCGATCGTTGCACGACCTTCAGAAAGAACTTTGCGCATTTCGCCAGAACGTAGACGGATAGTTACGTACGCACCGTCGCGAGCAACGATTTGAGCGTAAGCACCAGCCGAACGAGCTAGCTGACCACCTTTACCAGGCTTAAGTTCAACGTTGTGTACAGTTGAACCTACTGGGATGTTACGCATTGGTAGAGTGTTACCAGCTTTGATTGGTGCATCAACACCAGACTGAATAACATCACCAGCTGCAACGCCTTTAGGTGCTAGGATGTAGCGACGCTCACCGTCTTTGTAAAGAACTAGAGCAATGTTTGCGCTACGGTTTGGATCGTATTCAAGACGCTCAACTGTTGCTGGGATACCATCTTTAGTACGTTTGAAGTCAATTACACGGTAATGATGCTTGTGACCACCACCGATGTGACGTACTGTGATACGACCGTTGTTGTTACGACCACCGTTCTTAGAGTTTTTCTCTAGAAGAGGTGCGTATGGCTTGCCCTTGTGTAGGTCAGCGTTAACAACTTTAACGACGTGACGACGACCAGGGGAAGTCGGCTTACATTTAACAATAGCCATTCTTAACTACTCCTGTTATTCCGCGCCGCCAACGAAGTCAAGATCTTGACCTTCTTTCAAAGTAACGTACGCTTTCTTAACGTCGCTGCGGCGACCTTGGCGTAGACCTTGACGTTTGGTCTTACCCTTAGTGATAAGAGTATTTACAGACTTAACTTCAACTTCAAATAGCTTTTCTACAGCTGCTTTGATCTCTTTTTTAGTTGCATCTTTCGCTACTTTGAAAACGATAGTGTTCGCTTTCTCAGCTGCCATAGTTGCTTTTTCAGAGATGTGCGGTGCACGTAGAACTTTTAGGATACGCTCTTCAGTGATCATGCTAGCATTTCCTCTACTTGCTTAACTGCTTCTGCAGTCATTACAACTTTGTCAAACGCGATTAGAGAAACTGGGTCGATACCAGCAACATCACGTGCGTCAACTTTGTATAGGTTACGAGCAGCTAGGAATAGATTCTCATCTACTTCGCTAGTCACGATTAGAGCGTCAGTTAGCTCAAGCTCTTTAAGCTTAGCAACTAGCTCTTTAGTCTTTGGTGCTTCAACTGAGAAGTTATCAACAACGATTAGACGCTCTTGACGAACAAGCTCAGAAAGAATGCTCTTCATAGCACCGCGGTACATTTTTTTGTTTACTTTTTGGCTGTGATCTTGTGGTTTCGCAGCAAAAGTAACACCACCTGTACGCCAGATTGGGCTACGAATTGTACCAGCACGCGCACGGCCAGTACCTTTTTGACGCCATGGCTTAGCGCCACCGCCAGAAACTTCTGAACGTGTTTTTTGAGCACGAGTACCTTGACGAGCACCTGCTGCAAATGCAACAACTACTTGGTGTACAAGAGCTTCGTTAAACTCACGTCCGAAAGTAGTTTCGGAAACAGTTAGTGCATCAGCACCTTTAACCATTAGTTCCATTACTTACTCCTGAGACGTTATGCTTTAACAGCTGGTTTAACGATCACGTTGCCGCCAGTTGCGCCTGGGACTGCACCTTTAATAAGAAGCAGGTTGCGCTCAGCGTCAACACGTACGATCTCTAGGTTTTGAGTCGTTACACGCTCAGCACCCATGTGACCCGCCATTTTCTTGCCTTTAAATACGCGACCTGGAGTCTGACATTGACCGATAGAACCAGGAGCACGGTGAGACAATGAGTTACCGTGAGTAGCATCTTGAGTACGGAAGTTCCAACGCTTAACAGCGCCTTGGAAACCTTTACCTTTAGATGTACCAGTAACGTCTACTTTCTTAGTTTCGTTGAATAGTTCAACAGTTAGTTCTGAACCAACTTCGAACTCTTCGCCGTTTTCTAAACGGAATTCCCAAAGACCGCGACCAGCTTCAACGCCAGCTTTAGCAAAGTGACCTGCTTCAGCTTTGTTTACACGGTTAGCTTTCTTTGCACCAGCAGTAACCTGGATTGCAGCGTAGCCATCAGTTTCTAGAGTTTTCACTTGAGAAACGCGGTTTGCTTCAACTTCAACAACAGTTACTGGGATAGAAACGCCGTCTTCAGTAAATACGCGGGTCATGCCCACTTTACGACCGATTAGACCAATCATTATTCTAATCTCCCTTAACCTAGGCTAATTTGAACGTCAACGCCCGCAGCAAGGTCTAGACGCATTAGAGCATCAACAGTTTTGTCTGTTGGCTCAACGATGTCGATTAGACGCTTGTGAGTACGGATTTCGTACTGGTCACGTGCTTTCTTGTTAACGTGTGGAGAGATAAGAACTGTGAAACGCTCTTTACGAGTTGGCAGTGGGATTGGACCACGAACCTGTGCGCCAGTGCGCTTAGCTGTTTCAACGATTTCCGCTGTAGAAGCATCGATTAGTTTGTAATCGAAAGCTTTTAGGCGGATACGGATACGTTGGTTCTGCATGAGACAGAGCTCCAATAATAAAAAATTACACAAACAATATCGCCACTCAAACTCGAAAAGACGAGAGAATGCCGATTGATTTATGTGAAACCGTAGCATCCAAGATTAGGACGCATTGTCAGTTAATTTTCGATTAACTATCCCTACATACCAGAGTCACCTCTGGGGATAGTTTTTCCGAAGAAAAGATAGCTAATTGTATTAACCGCGAACATAAGCTGAGTCTACATTACCTAATAAATCCGTGGATTCATCAGCTCCTCACTGCTCATTGGTTCACAACTGGCTTAACCAGTGCGCTGCATTATACAGATCACACTTTAGGTTGCAAGCGTTGAGTGAAAAATAATCGAAACTATTTTTAACTATCTGTTTTAAGTCCTAACTGACGGTTCAAAGCTACCAGCCAGAGTGACGACAAATAAGTTCACCATAAACAAAAAGGACGCCGAAGCGTCCTTTTCTAAACTGTAATCGTAATAGCGTACTATTATTTCTTACTTGATAGTGCACCGAAACGCTTGTTGAAGCGATCAACACGGCCGCCTGTATCAACGATACGTTGCTTACCAGTGTAGAATGGGTGGCACTTGTCACATACGTCTAGGTGGATTGAATCTTTACCTAGAGTAGAGTTGAACTCAAAAGAGTTGCCGCAAGAACAAGTAGCGTTTACTGCTTTGTATTCTGGGTGGATACCAGCTTTCATGGGATAACCTCAATAGTAGGCCGTGTCGCTATACGAGTCTAAGCCGCACACCACACGTAATTAATATCAAAAGTGCGATACCGCATCAGCTTATTGCTAAAGCCATATCTCAAGGCGCGATATAGTAATGAATCACATTGTTCGAATCAACTGATTTGGTAATTTTTTCGCCACTTTTTTAATCTATCGATTTGTATTCGCGAGTTTCCTGTATTGGTGCTCAGCTTTACTCGAATTTTGATACTGATTTTAATAGACTCTAACCTTTATCACCTCTTTATATAATAGCCAGAGTCTATGCGTCCATCCATTGCCAGAGTGGCATTGCCCGTTCCACTCGATAAACAATTCGACTATGCCATCCCCGGACACCTTTTTCCAATCATCGGTGGACGCGTATCTGTGCCGTTCGGGCGTCAGACGTTAGTTGGTATCGTCACTGCAATGGTCAACCACTCTGATTTTCCCAAAGATCAACTCAAGCCAATAAAAAGCGTATTGGACTCCCAGCCAGTCTGGTCTGAAACCGTGTACTCTTTGCTCACCTGGTGTAGTCAGTTTTACCAGTATCCACTGGGCGATACTCTTCATAATGCAATGCCCGCCGCACTGAGAAAAGGTAAACCTGCTGATTTTGCAACACTTCAGGAGTGGAAGATCACTGAATCAGGTAAAGACAAACTGATGCAGGGGCTGGGGCGAGCAGTAAAACAGCAGCGCGCGTTGCAAATGATGACTTATGGAGCGATCCCTCATCAAGAACTTGTTGAACAAGAGATCACATCAAGCGTACTAAATACCTTAGAGGAAAAAGGCTGGATTGAACGAATAGAGAAAAAACCAACCATCTCTAAGTGGGCTCAATCGGTTGAGAATGATGTCGATAAGCCCAAACTCAATCATGAACAAGCGTTAGCGATCGCGAGTGTGAATAGTCAAACCGGATTTGCCTGCTATCTATTAGAGGGTGTGACAGGTTCTGGAAAGACAGAAGTTTACCTTAACCTAATAAAGCCGGTACTTGAAAAAGGCAAGCAAGCCTTAGTTCTGGTTCCAGAAATCGGTCTTACGCCACAAACCATCAACCGGTTTAAACGCCGGTTCAATGTACCGGTAGATGTCATACACTCTGGTCTAAACGATACCGAGCGTTTAAATGCCTGGTTATCTGCCCGCGATAAAGCCGCAGGGATCATTATCGGTACCCGCTCTGCCCTGCTCACGCCATTTGCAGAATTGGGCATTATCATTGTCGATGAAGAGCACGACGCGTCATACAAGCAGCAAGACTCTCTGCGCTATCACGCTCGTGATGTAGCCGTGATGCGGGCCCATAAAGAACAGATTCCAATCGTGCTAGGCTCTGCGACTCCCGCGTTAGAAACACTACATAATGCATTATCCGGGAAGTATCACCATCTTACACTAACCCAGCGAGCCGGTTCAGCCGTGCCGACAACCAACAAAGTGCTTGATGTCAAAGGCCAGTATCTGGAAAGCGGTTTATCTGCACCACTGATTGCCGAAATGCGCAAACACTTAAAAGCCGGCAATCAGGTCATGTTGTTTCTTAACCGACGCGGGTTCTCCCCCGCTCTGATGTGTCATGAGTGTGGCTGGATTGCAGAATGTAAACGTTGTGATGCCTACTACACCTTCCATCAATACAGTAACGAAATACGCTGCCATCACTGTGGTTCACAGCAGCCTGTCATTCATCAGTGTCAGGGGTGCGGATCAACCCAGCTGGTTACTGTTGGTGTTGGTACTGAACAGTTAGAGCACCAATTAGCCCAGCTGTTCTCAGAATACAAAGCTATCCGTATCGACAGAGACAGCACGCGCCGTAAAGGCAGCCTAGAAGATGCGCTTGAATCGATTCGTAAAGGTGAATACCAGATTTTGATCGGCACACAGATGTTGGCTAAAGGGCACCACTTCCCGAATGTCACTTTGGTTGCATTGTTAGATGTGGATGGCTCTTTATACAGCAGTGACTTCCGCGCTTCTGAACGCCTTGCTCAACTGTTTATTCAGGTGGCCGGGCGCGCGGGGCGCGCCAGTAAACCCGGTGAAGTCATCTTGCAAACTCATCACCCGGAACACAGTTTACTACAAGCGTTGCTGCAAAAGGATTACCGTCACTTTGCGATGACCGCTCTGGAAGAGCGAAAACTCGCTCAGCTCCCTCCATACAGTTACCTGACTTTATTTAAGGCAGAGGCTAACCACAGTGAACTGGTGGAGGATTTCCTGAGGCAGGTCCGCTTTACTCTGGAATCCCATCCCTTATTTGATGATGGCTGTATGGTACTCGGCCCGACACCGTCTCCTTTAGCCAAGCGAGCCGGCAAGTACCGCTGGCAGCTTTTACTCCAGACTCAGCAACGTTCGCTGATGCAGAAGTTATTAACCAGTGCTAAACCTGCTATTGAGTTGTTGCCTAATGCGAAGAAAGTGCGCTGGAATTTAGACATAGAGCCACAAGACCTCAGCTAGCAAACGATTACCCATGTAATGAATTGCGCCTTTATGTGATAAGAATCACATCTTTGATGTGGTTTTTGTTAAATAGACCGTAACTTTATTTATAGAAATGAATAGACTAGGCAGATTAGAAAAGTCTGAAGTATATCGAACTGAAAGACTTAAGTTATCAGTATGACTATTCCGACGAATTGAGTTAGCGACACAGAAATAAGTGTTCACCTGCATCTGACAAAAAATCAAACAGAGTGGCCGTTTATCTGTGATAAAGGACAACAATTTGCTCCAGGGAAGAACGTCATCCAAGCGAAATATTTGAGAGGTTAAACACTATGGCGACAATGAAGGATGTTGCCCAGCTTGCGGGAGTGTCTACCGCTACGGTATCTCGAGCGTTAATGAACCCGGAAAAAGTTTCATCTTCGACCAGGAAAAGAGTAGAAGATGCAGTTCTGGAAGCAGGTTACTCACCAAACTCTTTAGCGCGTAATTTGCGACGCAACGAATCAAAAACCATTGTTACTATCGTTCCCGACATCTGCGATCCTTACTTTTCTGAAATCATTCGTGGTATCGAAGATGCGGCAATGGAACACGGTTACCTGGTATTGCTCGGCGACAGCGGTCAGCAGAAAAAGCGCGAAAGTTCATTCGTAAACCTGGTATTTACTAAACAGGCTGACGGGATGCTGCTGCTTGGTACCGATTTACCTTTTGATGTCAGTAAACCTGAGCAGAAGAACCTGCCACCTATGGTCATGGCTTGTGAGTTTGCTCCCGAGCTTGAGCTGCCAACCGTCCACATCGATAACCTGACATCGGCATTTGAGGCAGTAAATTATCTCACTCAGCTTGGTCACAAGCGCATTGCCCAAATTTCGGGTCCGGATACCGCGGCTCTGTGTCAGTTCCGCCAGCAAGGTTATCAACAGGCACTACGCCGAGCAGGAATCAATAAAGACCCTCAGTACAGCGTTATCACTGAGTTCTCTTTTGAAGGCGGGGCAAAAGCGGTACGCAGACTTCTGGAGCTTCCGGAGCCACCAACTGCTATTTTCTGTCACTGTGACACAATGGCAATCGGCGCGATTCAGGAAGCGAAAAAGCTGGGGCTGCGTGTTCCTCAGGATTTGTCGGTGGTGGGCTTTGATGATATCGCGTTCGCTCAGTACTGCGATCCACCGTTGACGACTATCTCCCAGCCTCGCTATGAGATAGGCCGACAAGCGATGCTAATGATGCTTGAGGTCCTAAAAGGACATGACGTCCACTCAGGCTCCCGTTTGCTAGAAACAAACCTGATCGTACGCGGAAGCGCAGCGCCTCCGCAACGCGCATAAGTTTCCATAGCAGCACGCATTAGTTAAAGCGACGCATATAGCGTCGTTTTTTTGTTTTCCGGGAAGGAGAACTTAGCCAGTCTGCAGCCCTTATATTTCCTGTACGTAGCTAACAAGATTACATGAACAGGGTGTTTTCTCACCCCGTTCTGGATTACCATATTTGGAATAATTCTTGATATCCAGAAGTAACCGTGGCGAACAGAGATTACGTGAGACGGGGTCGTGGCACCCCTAAAAAGTCGGCAAAAAAGCAATCATCCAGAAAAAAACCTTGGCGCAGTGGTCTGCTGGCAATCCTGCTAGTCGGTGGTTTTGGCTACGGGCTCTACCTTTTGAACAATGACCCTGAACCGAAACCTCCAGTAGTCAGTCAACCTAAGGCTCCGGTCAGCAAACCGAAGCCGAAGAAAGATTTACCACCGCCGCCGGAAGAAAAATGGGAATATGTCGAATCGCTGCCTAAACGTGAAGTCGAAGTAGTAGCGAAAGAGATCGAAGTATCAAAGATCCCGTACATAATGCAGTGCGGTGCCTATAAAACACAGACTCAGGCTGAAGATAGGAAACTAGCCATCGCCTTCCAGGGGCTTTCCAGCAAAATCCGTAAGAAAGAAGGCAGTTCCTGGTATCGAATTGTACTTGGTCCATACAAGTTCAAACGTGATGCGGAGAAAGATCGTCACAAACTGCAGCGCGCTAAAATTGAGCCGTGCGCAATTTGGAAAGAGAATTTTTAAGAAAAAAGAAGATCCTAGGGCCTAGATTGATAGGCCCTAGCTATTTTCGAACACCCGAATACCAAGCGCAGCACTCACGCAATACTGAGCATAAGAACCAACCAACATCGTCATTCCGATGAGCCTAGGCGACATCAGGAATCAACTCACATCAAGTATATCAATCGGAGCGAGGACCTTTCGTCCCTAGGACCTTTTTTTAATTCCCCTTGAATCCCAATTACCCCTCCCCCATATACTGTTTACATCCAAAGAGAAATAATTAAGAGGTCGACTGTGACTACCATTGTATCTGTACGTCGAAATAATAAAGTCGTCATCGCAGGTGATGGCCAAGTATCTCTGGGCAATACCGTCATGAAAGGTAACGCGCGCAAAGTTCGCCGCCTGTACAACAATCAAGTGCTGGCAGGATTTGCTGGCGGTACTGCCGATGCTTTCACTCTTTTCGAACGCTTCGAAAGCAAACTGCAAATGCATCAGGGTCACCTGACCAAAGCTGCCGTTGAACTTGCTAAAGACTGGCGCAGCGATCGTGCCCTACGTAAACTTGAAGCTCTGCTTGCTGTCGCAGACGAAACCGCATCTTTAATCATTACCGGTAACGGTGATGTTGTTCAGCCTGAAAATGACTTAATTGCGATTGGCTCTGGTGGTGCTTATGCACAAGCTGCGGCTACAGCTCTGTTAGAAAACACAGACTTGGATGCCCGTGAAATTGCAGAAAAAGCCCTGAACATTGCTGGTGACATTTGTGTATTCACCAACCACAACCACACTGTAGAAGAACTCGAATCTACTGCAGAACTGGCAGCACCAACCGAGTAATCGTAACGAAGTAAGGAAAAACTATGTCTGAAATGACCCCTCGCGAAATCGTTCATGAACTGAACCGCCATATCATTGGTCAGGACAAAGCCAAACGTTCGGTTGCGATTGCACTTCGTAACCGCTGGCGCCGCATGCAGCTTGAAGAGAGCCTGCGCGTAGAAGTCACCCCAAAGAATATTCTGATGATCGGTCCAACGGGTGTTGGTAAGACCGAAATCGCCCGTCGTCTGGCGAAACTGGCTAATGCGCCGTTTATTAAAGTCGAAGCAACAAAATTCACCGAAGTAGGTTACGTTGGTAAAGAAGTCGAAACCATCATCCGCGACCTGACTGATGTTGCAGTTAAGCTGACTCACCAGCAAGCGATGGAAAAAGTAAAATTCCGCGCTGAAGAGCAGGCTGAAGAGCGCATTCTTGATGCTCTGTTGCCACCAGCGAGAGACAGCTGGGGTCAGGTAGAGCAGAAAGAAGATACATCGAACACTCGCCAAGTCTTCCGCAAGAAACTGCGCGAAGGTCAGCTAGACGACAAAGAGATTGAAATTGATATTGCCGCGCCACAAATGGGCGTAGAGATCATGGCACCTCCTGGCATGGAAGAAATGACCAACCAGTTACAAGGCATGTTCCAGAATCTCGCTGGCGATACGAAGAAAAAACGTAAGCTGAAAATCAAAGACGCGATGAAAGCACTTGCTGAAGAAGAAGCTGCGAAGCTTGTGAATCAGGAAGAGCTAAAAGAAGCGGCAATTTTCAACGTTGAAAACAATGGTATCGTGTTCATCGATGAGATCGACAAGATCTGTAAACGCGGTGAAAGTTCTGGCCCTGACGTTTCCCGTGAAGGTGTTCAGCGTGACCTGTTGCCACTGATTGAAGGCAGTACTGTATCAACTAAGCACGGCATGGTTAAAACAGATCACATCCTGTTTGTAGCGTCGGGCGCATTCCAGGTGGCGAAGCCGTCTGATCTGATCCCTGAGCTGCAAGGTCGTCTGCCAATTCGTGTAGAGCTGGAAGCATTAAGCAGTAACGACTTCAAACGAATTCTTACTGAGCCAAAAGCCTCTCTGACTGAACAGTACATTGCACTGATGAAAACTGAAGATGTTGACATTGAGTTCACTGAAGACGGCATCACGCGAATTGCTGAAGCAGCGTGGACGGTAAACGAAACCACAGAAAACATCGGTGCTCGTCGCCTGCACACAGTGATGGAACGTCTGATGGACGAAATCTCTTACGACGCAGCGGAACAGTCCGGTGCAAAGTTTGTGATTGATGCAGCATACGTGCAAGCACGTCTGGGCGATACCATTGAAGATGAAGACTTAAGCCGCTTTATTTTGTAAACATGAGGTTCTAGGATCCTAGGTTTTAGGTCTTAGGGGAGCTAACCGAGACTTCGGTATTTCTTGGTTAGCATTTGTACTTGTTGCCTTGGATTACGGATTACGGATTACGGATTACGGATTACGGATTACGGATTACGGATTACGGATTACGGATTACGGATTACGGATTATTTTTCGCCCCATCCAACTCGACGTCAAATACTTCTGTATTCTGTAATCAGTATTCCAAAAATAACAAACACCATCCTCACGTTTATCACAGGCCTTACCACAAACACCTCTAGGACCTAGCCACCTAGGATCTAGTCCTTTCTTTCCCTCCGACTTTCATTGACTTGCTTTAGGTCAATAGCGTATCTGCCTCTTTATGCTTATACTGGACAAATCGGTTACTAGCACGAATTATCCATGAAACAATCTTTGCAGGTCTGGCTTGACGCCGCTCGTCCAAAAACATTACCACTGGCATTAGTCTCCATTCTTACTGGTAGTGTGCTCGCTTATGCAGCTGGTCAGTTTTCACTGGCTATCTCCATCATGGCTTTTGTCACGGCGACACTACTGCAGATCCTTTCTAACCTTGCCAATGATTACGGTGATGCAGTCAAAGGTACGGATAATGAAAAACGTCTAGGCCCTCTGCGCGCGATACAGTCCGGAGCAGTCAGCGCGCGACAAATGAAGCAAGCGATTATTTTTAATATCGTGCTGACTATTATTTCAGGCCTAACCTTGGTGTTTTATTCACTTAGCTCTCTGGAAAGTATCTTAACCTTCATCGGATTGGGTGTTTTTGCTATCCTCGCCGCGATCGCCTACACCATGGGCAGTAAGCCCTACGGTTATGTCGGCTTAGGCGATATCTCCGTATTCCTGTTCTTTGGTTTACTCGGTGTCTCTGGTACATACTTTCTGCATACCGGGCATGTAGACACCACACTATTCTTACCTGCTCTGGGCTGTGGTCTTCTCGCTGTTGCCGTACTAAACATTAACAATATGCGCGATATTGATAATGACCGTGCATGTGGTAAACGCACTGTTGCTGTTCGTTTAGGTCAGCACAAAGCCAAGCAGTACCACTTCATTCTGTTAGGTAGTGCCATACTCGCTTTCACCACTTACCTGCTCATTCAGGACAAGCCAGTCTGGATCAGCCTGCCATTCCTGTTAAGCATTTATTTTGTCGTGAACCATAGCAAAGCCGTTTGGGAAACCCGAAAGCCGGTTCAGATCGCCCCTATGATGCCAGTCATCGTAAAGTGTTCTCTGGTCACCAACGTTTTATTTGCAACAGTAGTGGTAGCTCAAACTCTGGTAAGTTAAAAATGGATTGTCATTGCATTGACTTAATGCCTCGATATACTCAAAGACAACCAGTTTCTGTTTAGAAAGGTACGTTATGGAATACAACACCTCAGCACTCTGTGATATTTATCTCGATCAGGTAGATGTGGTTGAACCAATGTTCAGTAACTTTGGCGGCCGCGCATCATTCGCAGGTCAAATCACAACAATTAAGTGTTTTGAAGATAATTCACTGATCCGTGAAACGTTAGAGCAAGACGGGCTCGGACGCGTATTATTAATTGATGGTGGCGGTTCCTTACGTAAAGCCCTTGTTGATGCAGAAATCGCATCTCTCGCTGAAGAGAATGAGTGGGAAGGTTTGGTCGTATACGGCTGTGTGCGCGAAGTCGACGAGCTGGAAGATATGAATCTTGGTATTCAGGCTTTGGCTTCTATCCCTGTGGGTGCATCCAGCCAGGGTATCGGTGAGTTCGACGTGCCAGTGAACTTCGGTGGCGTCAGCTTTCTGCCAGAAGACTACATCTACGCTGATAGCACCGGCATCATCCTGTCTCCTGAGCCACTCAATATAGACTTAGAGCTGGATGAAACGGAAGAAGCAGCAGAAGAACAACTCTGATTGGCTGAAAGCGTAGTAGCTCGCTCTTTCGTCATTCCGAGGAGCATAAGCGACATCAGGAATCTATTTATCGCGAGTACGTGTCTGAGGTTTACACCTTTACCAGCAGTGTACGCGGATAGTAGATTCTGAATCACGCTCGTTCCTCGCGGTTCAGAATGACGAGGATTTACTCCCACGACACTAACATCTCCCCTGCAATACCAAAACACCCGCCTGAGCGGGTGTTTTCAATTCTGGATGGATATACCACACGTTGTAAACAACGGGATTATTCCACTTCTTCCATTTTGCCAAGTAGTGCACGAATACGCTCTTGCCACTGCGCGTGCTCTTGCTGAGCTTCCTGCGCTTTTCGCTCAAGTTCTTCACGTTGAGAGCGAAGTTCGTTTGCTTCAGCTTCCAGCTTTACTTTATCTTCTTTCAGCTCTTCAACTTCCATCTGAAGAAGAGTGATCGTGTCAACTGCAGTTTGAATTTTAGATTCTAGTTGTGCTAATACTTCAAAAGACATTCTTGGCCTACCTATATTGTTCCGTTGGGATGATGCATGAGACATACGTACATCTAACCTGTATGAAGTTCATTCTACTCAGCGTCGCGACGAGAAACACTTACTATATTCGATATTCTGCATCATTCGGTTAAAAAACCGGCGCAATCTCACTAAACGCTGACATTTCCTATCGACGACATATTTTCGTGCAAGGTTTTTGCGTACCGCTATGGCAAAAACTCACCTAGTATTGATCAATTTCAATTTAACCAAAGTAAAAGCTCGGCAAAAAAGCAAACGTTTAACCCTCGTTATGCTAAAATCGCCGCGCAAATTATTCTTCCTTCTTGCTTACTTGGAGACATCATGAAACGTGATTTAGCAATGGCATTTTCCCGTGTTACTGAAGGTGCAGCGCTGGCTGGTTACAAATGGCTTGGCCGCGGCGATAAAAACGCAGCAGATGGCGCAGCTGTTGAAGTTATGCGTGCTCTGCTGAACAAAACAGAAATCAGTGGTGAAATTGTCATTGGCGAAGGTGAAATTGATGATGCACCAATGCTGTACATTGGTGAGCAAGTGGGCATTGGCGGTGATGAGGTAGACATCGCAGTCGACCCGATTGAAGGCACCCGCATGACTGCGATGGGTCAATCGAACGCATTAGCAGTGCTAGCTGCCGGTGAGAAAGGCAGTTTTCTAAAAGCGCCTGACATGTACATGGAAAAACTGGTTGTTGGCCCTGGTGCAAAAGGCGTGATCGATTTAGAAAAGCCACTAAAGGAAAACCTGGAAAACGTCGCAAAAGCACTCAACAAATCTCTGGACACGTTGGTGGTGATCACGCTTGCCAAGCCTCGTCACGATGACGTAATTGCAGAAATGCAAGCCATGGGCGTTCGCGTCTTCGCGGTGCCTGATGGTGATGTCGCGGCCTCTATCCTGACCTGTATGCCAGACAGTGAAGTAGACATGATGTACTGCATCGGCGGCGCACCAGAAGGCGTCGTTTCAGCAGCAGTCATTCGTGCACTGGATGGTGATATGCATGGCCGCTTACTACCACGCCATGAAGTCAAAGGCGAAACGGAAGAAAACCGTATTTACGGCGCGGCAGAACTCAAACGCTGTGAAGAGATGGGCGTGAAAGCAAACGTCGTGTTGAAAATGGAAGACATGGCACGCAGCGACAACGTTGTATTCTCAGCAACCGGCATTACAAAAGGTGACTTACTAGAAGGTATTTCTCGCCAGGGTAACATTGCGACAACGGAAACCCTTCTGATTCGTGGTCGCTGCCGCACCATTCGTCGTGTCAAGTCTACTCACTACTTAGAACGTAAAGATCCAGAAGTTCGCGATATTATTTTATAAAAGATTAGGGCCTAGGGATTAGGTTCCTAGGTCCTAGGAAAAGACAACAGATTACGGATTACGGATTACGGATTACGGATTACGGATTACGGATTACGGAGAAGTATAGGGCCTAGGATCCTAGGTCCTAGAACCTCGCTCCTTCTGTAAGCGCAGCGCTCCGTATTCCAAAAACCAAAGCACCAACTCCTGCGTTTAAGCACTGAATCCCCAACAAGCCCCTCCGTACTCTGTAATCTGTATTCCAAAACAACAGACACAATAACCACCGTTTATCACTTCAGTTACAGCGCGTTCCCCTAGACCCCAAGATCTTTCTCTTACCTAGGACCTTCTTTTCCCTAGGATCTAATATCCTAAAAACCTAGGACCTTTCTTCCCCCCCCCCCTATTATAAAGCCTTTTCTTTACAAAACTCATCGCGCATAATATGTACTGATGTATAGATGGTGGGAATATGAAGACCGTAGACAGGATATTACAAATCGTTAAGCGTGACGGCTCCGTCACGGCAAAACAACTCTCTTCTGAACTGGGTATGACTACCATGGGTGCGCGTCAGCACCTGCAAGGGTTAGAAGACGAGGGCATCCTGTCTACTCACGATGTGAAAGTGAAAGTCGGACGCCCGACTCGTCACTGGGCGCTGACACAAAAAGGCCATGAGCAGTTTGCCGATCGTCATGGTGAACTCACGGTTCAGTTCATTGAAGCGGTCGAGCATATCTTCGGTAAAGAAGGGCTTGAAAAAGTCACTTCCGAACGTGAAAAACTCACTTTACAAAACTACCGCCAGCACTTAGCAAGCTGTGACTCTCTCAAAAGCAAGTTGCAAAAGCTCGTTTCTTTGCGTGAACAAGAAGGCTATATGGCAGAGCTTGAACAAGATGAACACGGCTTTATCCTAATTGAAAACCATTGCCCTATCTGCAAAGCCGCAACTCGTTGCCCGAGTCTGTGCCAGTCCGAGCTGAATGTATTCCAGACTCTGCTAGGAAATGAAACCAGCATAGAGAGAACAGAGCACATCATCAGCGGCCAGCGCCGTTGTATATATCGCATTCAAGCATAACTGTTCATCCTTTCCTATCTAATACCCAAGTAAACTCAAGATAACCGGTTCAGCGAGAATGATTTGGCTTACAGACGAGGCAACGATTTGATGATCTAATGGTTCTAAATCAAAAATCGTTAACAAAGTATGTAAGCCAAGGCAACTCGCCCTTTGGGAGCATGCCACTGAAACAACTTCATCGTCAAACAACTTGGAAATAGCCAATTATTCCACTGCGTCGTTTTTCTTGAAATTGAATCAGTGGCATTGCTCTGAATCCTGCATCTTGAAGTCACTTGGGTATACATATAAAACTACCGCCTTATATGTGAGACTAAAGAATAACCTCTCTATCCTCCTCTTCTCATTTAAGTGCGCTACGCTTTAAATAGTGAGATGCAATTGTCCATAAGGATTTGGAGAAAAGCGATGGAGACACGACCTACTTACAAACAGCATACCCTCCCCTCTTTCGATGAGCTTGTGCTAATGGCTCAAAAAGATCCCGAAGCATTTGAGCAGTTCCGTAAAGATAAAGCTCGCGAGATGATAGAAAGCGCCTCTGAAGCCATGCAACCAAGGCTATGGGCACAGCAAAGTCATATCGATCGGGTGATAAGCAACTGTAAGAATCCCCACCATGTCAACGTAGTATTGATGAAAGAGTTGCAGAAACAAGTAGTGAAATTTCAGCAAGCACTGCAAGGAAAGCAGCACGTGGACAAACCCGACAACGTTGTGAAGATTTATTGAGGTTCTAGGGCCTAGGTTCCTAGATCCTAGGCTCTAGAACCTAGTTCCTTTCTTTTCCCTAGGCCCTATATTTTTCAATTCACCACTTTTTGAAAGCAATCTACATCCATGTCGCGAACGTTCACAGTCAAACTGTGTACGTGACTGGCTTGTTCCTGAAGCAATGCCATCAGGTCTCGTGATAACGTACGTTTTTGTTCGGGAGTTCTGCCGGCCAGAAGTTCAAAGTTGATATGAATAAAGTCAAGACTGTCTCCCTCCTCTCCTATCAACCAGTTATGGCATCTGAGTGTTCTGGATTTGACGGATGCCAACTCAAAAAGTCCGCTGTCTAGTGCCGCTTTATGCAGGTCTTCCAATAAGCCCTGAACATTAACTCGCTCTTCCACAGAGTTCGTATACTCTAAAACAAGGTTTGGCATTTTGATTCCTTTCTACAACACAAAAAAAGTTCAGTGCGTAGTAATACCAATCCAGGGGGCAATTTCCGAGGAATGAACTATCATTCTGTCTACGTGATCACCAATCGATTGCTCTTGATAGAAATAACAGAACAACTTCAGCTCCAACCAGAGCCAGAAAGGCACATAAGTCATGATACCAATCATGATCTGTTCATATTATTCTGTTATATTCTTTCGTAGATTTTTTACATTAATTAAGAGATAAGGGAGATATTCCTATGCGTCGTCCTGTAGTGATGGGTAACTGGAAACTAAATGGCAGCAAAGCAATGGTAACTGAGCTGCTAACTGGTCTTAATGCTGAGCTTGAAGGCGTTGAAGGTGTTGACGTAGCAGTAGCTCCACCAGCACTTTACCTAGATCTGGCTGAGCGTGTAATCGCGGAAGGCGGTAACAAGATCATCCTGGGTGCTCAAAACACTGACCTGAACAACAGCGGTGCTTTCACTGGCGACATGTCTCCAGAAATGCTGAAAGACTTCGGTGCTACACACATCATCATCGGTCACTCAGAGCGTCGTGAATACCACAACGAATCTGACGAGTTCATCGCGAAGAAGTTCGCTTTCCTGAAAGAGAACGGTCTGAAACCAGTTTTCTGTATCGGTGAATCTGAAGCTCAAAACGAAGCAGGCGAAACTGAAGCAGTATGTGCTCGTCAAATCAACGCAGTTATCGATGCATACGGTGTTGAAGCTCTTAACGGCGCAATCATCGCTTACGAACCAATCTGGGCTATCGGTACTGGTAAAGCAGCAACAGCTGAAGATGCACAACGCATCCACGCTTCTATCCGTGCGCTAATCGCAGCGAAAGATAAAGCAGTAGCTGAGCAAGTAATCATCCAATACGGCGGTTCTGTAAAACCAGAAAACGCAGAAGCTTACTTCTCACAGCCAGACATCGACGGCGCGCTAGTTGGTGGTGCTTCTCTGGATGCTAAGAGCTTCGCAGCAATCGCTAAAGCAGCGGCAGCCGCAAAAGCTTAATTAAATCGAATTTTCTATATGACAAAAACCGACGTTAAGGCGTCGGTTTTTTTGTTGAGCCAATAAATCTTAGCATTTAGATCGTCATTCCGAGGAGCATAAGCGACATCAGGAATCTATTATCAGCGCACTCGGAGAAAAGAAGACATAAGCCAGCACTGCACACACTGCCAGTAGATTCTGAATCACGCTCGTCCCTCGCTGTTCAGAATGACGTTGATATTTAACACTTACTCTACCCTGTCATTCCGAGGAGCCTGAGCGACATCAGGAATCTAATATCAACGCACTCGAAGAAAAGAAGACATAAGCCAGCACTTCACACTCTGCCAGTAGATTCTGAATCACGCTCGTCCCTCGCTGTTCAGAATGACGTTGATATTTAACACTTACTCTACCCTGTCATTCCGAGGAGCCTAGGCGACATCAGGAATCTATTATCAGCGCACTCGAAGAAAAGAAGACATAAGCCAGCACTTCACACTCTGCCAGTAGATTCTGAATCACGCTCGTCCCTCGCTGTTCAGAATGACGTTGATATTTAACACTTACTCTACCCTGTCATTCCGAGGAGCCTAGGCGACATCAAAAACCTAAGATCTCTCTCGCAGTTCAGCACTTTCCCAACTAATTGCATCCAATCCACTACGCCGTAAATTTTACTCTTTAGCAATCTGCTCGCCTATGCTGAACAAGTAAGGAGAAATTTAAGCATGACGACAACACTCTCTGACATTGCAAGCGTAATCCATCACGGTGGCAAAGATACCGTTACTGGCTCTTGTCATGAACTCAAGCTATCTAATGGAAGTATTCTGATTGATTGCGGACTGTTCCAAGGGCAGGACCTCAGTTTTGGTGGTCGCAATGCCTCTCTGGATATCGAGTTTTCACTAGAACATGTTCAGGCACTCGTTCTCACCCATGCGCATATTGATCACATCGGCCGCTTGCCGTGGCTACTGGCGGCAGGATTTAAAGGGTCAATATACTGTACTCAAGCAACCGCAGAACTTGTGCCTTTAATGCTCGAAGACGGCCTGAAGCTACAACTTGGCCTGAACTACCAACAGCGCCAACAAATATTGAACATAATCAGAAAGCAGCTAAAACCTTGTGATTACGGACAATGGGTACACCTTCCCAATCTCGCTGATGTTCGCTTTCAACCTGCGGGGCATATACTTGGTTCGGCTTATGTAGAGTTTAAACTGCTAAGCGAGGAAATCATCGTTTTCTCCGGAGACTTAGGGCCATGCGACACACCACTTTTGCCAGATCCTATACCGCCTCAACGCGCCGACTACTTGTTTATCGAATCAACCTATGGCGATAAACAACACGAGGATATCGCAACGCGCACGCAACGTTTAAACAACATCATTGACCATGCATTAAAAGATGGAGGTGTTATTCTGATCCCTGCGTTTAGCGTCGGGCGCACGCAAGAACTGTTATTTGATATTGAACAGCTGATTAACCAACGTGACATAGCCTCTTCATTGCCTATCATCCTGGATTCTCCTCTTGCTACAGAAGTAACGAAAACGTATCGACGATTCAAAACCTTATGGGGACAAGAAGCGAAACAAAGATTGAAGAACCAGCGCCATCCGCTTGCTTTTGAGCAGTGTATTACGGTCGAGAGTCATACCGAACATAAAGCACTGGTTAACCGCCTAGCCTCGACGGATGAGCCTGCCATTGTTGTGGCGGCTTCCGGTATGTGTGAAGGTGGTAGAATTGTAAACTATTTAAAAGCCTTGCTCCCGGATGAGAGAAACGATGTGTTGTTTGTAGGATATCAGGCGCAAGGAACATTAGGCTCTGAGATACAAACAGGTAACTCAAAGGTAGAAATAGATTCACAACAAATCGAAGTTAATGCTCAGATTCATACCATATCGGGTTATTCAGCACACGCAGACAAAAACGACTTACTAAAATTTATTACGGGTATTCCGACACCACCAAAAGCGGTTCATTTCATTCATGGTGAACAAGAGGCCAAACAAGCACTGAGGCAGGAACTGGAGAGGAAAGGATATAAGGTGGTTTATTGATAAGGAAAGATTAGTTTAGAACCTAACGAGGCACATGCCTCGCTAGGTTGTCGCTTGTTACTTGTTATAAAACTCTTTATACCAAGATACAAACTCAGCAACGCCTTCTTTTACGGTTACCTTTGGCTTGTATCCGGTTGCAGCAAACAAGTCCTCTGTATCAGCATAAGTTTGGTATACATCACCAGGCTGCATCTCGCGGAAATTCTTTTTCGCTTCAATACCAAGCTCATCCTCAATGGCTTTAACAAAGTCCATTAAGTTAATTGGAGATCCATGACCGATGTTAAAAACCGCATATGGAGCAGAACTGCTAGCTGGGGTACCTGACTCGACAGTCCAGTTATCATTTCTTTCTGGTAGCACATCAGCAATACGTACCACGCCTTCAACGATATCATCGACATGTGTAAAGTCTCGCCACATGTCGCCATTGTTATTGATATCGATAGTCTCACCATCCAAAATCTTCTTAGTGAAGATAAATGGTGCCATGTCCGGACGTCCCCAGGAACCGTAAACGGTAAAGAAACGCAGACCTGTAGTTGGGATATCATAGAGATGAGAATAGCTGTGCGCCATCAGCTCATTAGATTTTTTGGTCGCGGCATACAAGGAAACAGGGTGATCCACGCTGTCTGATGTTGCAAAAGGCACTTTTGCATTCAGGCCATACACCGAACTAGAAGAGGCATAAACTAAGTGCTTCACTTTTGTCTGGCGACATCCTTCAAGGATATTGAGGTGCCCAACTAAATTAGAGTCCGCATAAGCATGCGGGTTTTCGAGCGAATAGCGAACACCAGCTTGCGCCGCCAGATGAATCACACGGTCGAACCTCTCTTCTGCAAATAGCTTTGCTACTTCATCTCTGTCAGCTATGTCAATCTGCTTAAACCGGAAATCAGAATGATTAATATGCTCCAAGCGAGCGTATTTTAGGTTAACATCGTAGTAATTATTGAGATTGTCGATACCCACAACCTCATGACCATCATCATTGAGTCGCTTAGCGACTGCGCTACCTATAAACCCCGCAGCACCAGTAACCAAATACTTCATAATTTTCCCTATCCTTGGAACAAAAAAGCCAGTTTTAATAAACTGGCTTTATGAATTATAGATGGCTTATCAATCACTACCAAACAAATCGCGCGTATAAATTTTATCAGCAACATCAGAGAGTTCTTCCACCATTCGGTTGGAGACAATCACATCGGATGTTTTCTTGAACTCGTTCAAATCTTTTATTACACGAGAATTAAAAAACTCATCTTCATCAAGAACTGGTTCATAAACGACCACTTCTATGCCTTTCGCTTTAATACGCTTCATGATGCCTTGAATAGAAGAAGCACGGAAGTTGTCGGAGCCCGCTTTCATTATCAAACGGTAAATGCCTACGACCTTTGGCTGACGTTTGATGATTGATTCAGCCACAAAGTCTTTACGCGTGCGGTTCGCATCGACAATCGCACCAATAATGTTGTTTGGTACTTCTTGATAATTTGCTAATAACTGCTTGGTGTCTTTCGGTAAACAGTAACCACCATAGCCGAATGATGGGTTGTTGTAATGATTACCAATACGTGGGTCTAAGCCAACACCCTCGATGATTTGACGAGCGTCTAAACCATGCGCTTCTGCGTAAGAATCCAGCTCATTAAAGTAGGCTACGCGCATAGCCAGGTAAGTGTTCGAGAAAAGTTTAACTGCTTCAGCTTCCGTTGAGTCAGTAAACAAGACCTGAATATCTTTTTTCTCTGCACCTTCAACCAACAAACCAGCAAATGTCTCTGCACGTTCACTACGTTCACCGACAATAATGCGAGATGGATGTAAGTTATCGTAAAGCGCTTTACCTTCACGTAAGAATTCTGGCGAAAAGATGAGGTTTTCACAGCCAAGCTCTTGTTTGATACGGGCAGTGTAACCAACCGGAACAGTAGACTTAATTACCATTACTGCATCTGGATTAATCGCCATCACATCTTTAATCACCGCCTCAACTGAAGAAGTATTAAAGTAATTGGTAACTGGGTCATAATCTGTCGGGGTTGCAATGATGACGTACTCAGCGCCCTTATAAGCCACTTCTTTATCTGTTGTTGCGACAAAGTTTAGTTCTTTGTTGGAAAGAAAGTACTCTATCTCAGCATCGACAATAGGAGATTGCTTGTTATTTAATCGCTCTACTTTTTCAGGAACAATATCCAGCGCAACCACTTCATGATTTTGCGCTAACAACATGGCGTTTGACAGCCCGACGTAGCCGGTCCCAGCAACTGCAATTTTCATTATAGTTCTCTCTAACTTGTTATATTTACCCGAATACTAATAATTCGCATAACTCAAATTTTAATCTACCTGCGAACACTCGCGTGAAGTAATAACGCAACATTCAAGAATTGCTCAAAATGCTCCCAATCATACTAACATTTCGTTATTTATGAACTTACGCATTCACGGCATCGTCAGCTTTGACCAACTCTAATTGACAAATTTGGTTGTGATTCCAAACAAGATCACCAATACCATCCGTTGGATTAAAACCCGCAGGAGCTTCTAATAATAGCTCCCTAATACGGTCATGATCAGCAGCATGGCAAGCAAAATCGAGTTTATCGAGGAGCGTTTCATACTCAGGTAAAGGAAGATAGACTTCATGAGCGGTCATAATACGCTCGTGAGCAGTTTCTTTTACGTTATCGCCAATCAATAACTCTTCATAGAGTTTTTCTCCGGGACGAAGGCCCGCAAACTGAATTTCAATATCCCCGTGAGGATTGTCTTCGGATTTAACCTCTAAACCTGACAAATGGATCAGATTAGTCGCCAAGTCGGTAATTTTAACCGACTCGCCCATATCCAACACGAAAACGTCACCACCTTTACCCATCGCACCGGCTTGGATAACAAGTTGAGCTGCTTCTGGGATAGTCATAAAGAACCGAGTAATTTCTGGATGTGTAACCGTAACTGGACCGCCTGCCGCAATTTGCTTCTTAAACAGAGGTATGACCGAACCTGACGAACCTAACACGTTGCCAAAGCGCACCATACAGAAACGCGTTCCATTGGTTTTCTTATTTTCTTGCTCTGCCAATGCTTGCAGGCCAAGTTCAGCCATACGTTTTGTCGTACCCATGACATTTGTCGGGCGAACCGCTTTATCTGTTGAGATCAATACAAAAGACTCAACGCTAGCTTCGATAGCCGCGCATGCTGTATGATAGGTTCCATAAACATTGTTACGAACCCCTTCTACTACATTGTACTCAACAAGTGGAACGTGCTTGTACGCTGCTGCGTGATACACCGTCTGAACTCCAAATGACTTCATAGCGGTTTCTATGCGGTGACGGCGTTGGATAGAGCCAAGCAGAGGGATAATTTCGCAAGTCAAACCATGTTCAACTTTCAACTGATTGAGCTCTCGGTCGATTTGGTACAATCCAAACTCAGACAACTCAAACAGTACTAGTGAGCTCGGGTTCTGCATAACAATCTGTCGACACAACTCAGAGCCGATAGACCCTCCAGCACCGGTAACCATAACCACTTTACTTTTAATGTTGGCTTCCAACAAAATCTGTTGGGGTGCGACAGGGTCGCGACCAAGTAAGTCTTCTATTGCAACATCTTTCAGCTCATCAATTTTAGCTTTACCGGTAACAATATCTGTCATATCAGGAACAGTTAACACTTCAACCGGCAACTTAGCTAATTCATCTAGAATCAACTTACGACGAGAACGACTCGCGCTAGGGATAGCGAGCAGCACTTTCGATACGTCATGTTTGTTTATTAGTGGCGTCACATCTTCTAGTGCTATCACAGGAAGACCAAGAATGACGGTATTTGCCAATGTGGGATCTTTGTCTATAAAAGCTCGGACCCGATATTCACTAGAGCCACGAAGCGCCATAGCAAGCTGCCGACCTCCTGACCCAGCTCCGTAGATTAATACTTCCTTACTTTTTTTAGCGTAACTCTGAGCCACTAACGAACGTACGACGACTCGAGGCCCGCCACACAAAAGAGATAAAAACGCACCGTAGATAATTGGAAGAGTCTGCGGGAAAGGCTCACTCATGTAAAAGCTTAGGACTGCCAACAATAAAGCAGAGACTATAGCACCAGCAGTGACAACAAACAGAGCTTGGAAGGTTAAGTATCGTAAGACAGCTCTATAAAGCCCAAGCTTAGCGAAAACCATCACGGTAACAATCGCCAAGACAGAATAAATAAGCCAAACTTTAGGTTCAAAAAAGTAATCAGCATTTCCCAAGCGCACCAACAGTGACATGTTAAATGCCATAAGAATCAACACCATGTCAGCCATTACGCTGACAATGCGTTTATTGGTACGAGATAATTGCCAAAGAAATTGTAGACGTCGCATATAAATAATATTTTTTGTTTATAAAAAGCAGGCAATGAGTAAAAGTAATATTATCCCTAATAAGGGTAGTAGTCATCACTATTTAGTTAAGGAAAGGAGCACTCATAGCAAGTAACGCTAAAAATGACTCAGAACGAAGCTTACATCAAATGACTGACTTTTAATCAACCCAAAACAACGTAAAACGGCCGACTTCAATATTATTTAACAGCATCACCGGCACCACTACCTGTAACTGTCATCATTATATACTTAAAGTACGATTTAATCGTTAATGAATCGATCATTTGCTTGTCTGTTCTCGCGAGTAACTCCGGCGTTGACATATCAATGTTTTGTACCTGAGCTAAACCTGTGATACCAGGTAAAACGTTGTATACACCGCAGGCATCACGTTCTGCAATCAATTCTTCTTGATTGAAAAGGTTTGGTCTTGGACCTACAAGGCTCATATCACCTTTCAACACATTGATAAGTTGTGGAAGCTCATCAATTTTTGTTTTACGCAAGAAACTGCCAAAATTAGTTATAGATGAATTACAGGCCAAATGGCTGGCTACAGATTTGGTTTCTACCGACATCGTGCGAAACTTAATAAGTTTGAACGGTTTTTTTGTTTCGCCCGACTCGCTCTTGTATGAATACTGGTGAGCCCGTATCAAATAAACCAATAATCACCACAATAAGTAGAACTGGCCAAAGGAAGAGCAGACCAAAAATGGCTGCAAAAAAATCTAGTGTACGTATCATTTATTATTTCCAGAACTTCGTAACGTTGCCATAGCTTGTTTCATATTTAGAGAAGGTCTCCACCCTAGTACATCTTTAGCATTTGATGAGTCTACTTCAAGATTCCCAAACAACTGTTCTATCATTGTTGATTTGCCTATTAATCTTCCAGCTAAGCGTATCAAACTAGTGGGGATAGGAAGTTGTATTACTTTTTTGCCCAAGCCTTCTGCTATAGCATTGGTAAACTCTTTGGTAGAGACAGTCTCTCCGTCACTTGCTAAAAATGTATGCCCATCAGCATTGGGATGAGTGGCACAAGTCACTAACAAATCGCAAAGATTTTGGACGGCAATAAAATCACGCTTATTATCAGCGGCCCCAAAAGGTAACATAGGTAGCTTCTCGATTATCTTTATTAGCATACCGAAATTGCCAGGTGCATTCGCCCCGTAAACCAGCGTCGGGCGGACAATCACCACTCCTAAGCCAGTTTCTTCCGCTATTTGTTTTAAGCCCAACTCTGCGTCAAATTTAGACTGTGCATAATCGTTATGTGGCTTTTCAGGAGTCATACTAGCAAATGGAATTTGATCAGTTGCCGTGCCGTTTACCCCTATTGAGCTCACGTAAACAAATCTTCTTACTCCAGCAATAGCAGCTTGCTTAGCCAAATTAAGAGTACCATCAACATTGACTGATTTGTAAAGTACGGATGAAACATCTGGAGCGTGAGCAATGCCCGCAAGGTGGATAATCGAATCAACATTCGTAAATACGCCGTCCCAATCTGTTTTATCATCTATAGTGCTGACGACAATGCTATCTTTAAAAGTGTCAGTCTCACTCTCTCTTACCACCGGAATAAAATCGGCTACTTGCTTTACTAAATGCCGCCCAATAAAACCCGTTGCGCCAGTTATTAATACTGCCATGTCTATGTTCTTTTCTTAATAGCATTAATTACGTAAGAGATATAACTAGTTAAACGACTGCTTATACTAAGTTGAGATATCCCGAGATAAACTCTAAAGGTGACCACTAACATTTTTAGTTTATTACTACTAACGCTACCACCTCTAACCCGATATTTTACCAAAACGCGGTTAAGGCCAAAAGACTTGTGACCGTTTCCTAGAAGATCAATCCATAGCCTTAAGTCTTGTCTCGCCCTTAATGGTTTAAAAGCGATGGGTTCTACAACAATTGCTCGATCAATAATAGCTGTTGAAGTACCAATCTCTGTATTTTTCAAGTTTGATAATAGATCTACACTATGGCTTGCTTGGACTCGTCCAGAGAAGCAAGCCCCCTTTTCATCTATATATTCGTATGACGTATGACAGATAGGAGCATTATGTTCAGCCATAAATGACAGTTGTTGTGATAACTTATCTGCGTACCACAAGTCATCCGAATCTAAGAAAGCGATGTATTGACCCGTTGCTAGTGACAGAGCCTTGTTTCTGGTAATACCCGCACCTTGATTTTTAGAAGACAAATAGTATCGAATTCTAGAGTCAACCTCCGCCAGTTTTTTTATTAATTCTGGAGTGTCATCATTTGAACAATCGTCGACAACGATTAGCTCCCAATTTGAGTACGATTGATTTATAACACTATTTACCGTCTCCTCAAGAAATTCTGACACATTATAGGTAGGCATCACTATAGAAACTTTTTCTTTTACATAATTCATAGATAATAGCTAATTAAATATTATACTAGAGTAATCATATTCGGCGGTTGGAAAGGCGATAACTTTTAAACAGTAACCGAATAAAGTATATACAAGAGCCAAATAGACCAAGTTCTTTTTGTTTAATACATATAAGTAGTAAAACGGCACAAACATGAAAGGTGCAAAGAAATAAAACACCCGACTGAAACGACCAAAATAAAACACAAATAAGGCACTATTGATAGTAACAACCCATGCGGCTATTAAACCCAAATCAACCCTTCTTAATTTGTTAAGATCCGACTTGGACAGATAATATATAAACAAGAGATAGAATGGATAATTATACAGCCTCGTAGCCAATTGTATTAATGATACAGTTTTTTCTCGCTCCGCGTTGAGGTAATGCTTATACATTGGAGCTATAGCACCTACAACAATATCAATAAATTGATAAAGAACACCACTACCAAACAATATAAGGGTTGCAAAAAAAAACAACTTTGACATTTTTTACAACAAAAATACCTAATTTACCCCTCAGTAAAAAAAGAGGAAATGTGAATATTATTGACTTATGCCATACAAACCCTATAAGGATCATCAATATAGATAAAAAGCTCCTCCCCTTTATAAAATATACATATGCATTTAAGAAAAACAGCACTGCAACATATGCTCGCAATACGTTCAACTGATTATGAAAAACATTAGTAACAAAAAAGAAAAAAGAAAAAACTAGTGCAATATGAACGTAGGGGTATCTGGGGTATGCTATACGTATAAAATTTAGAAATAGTAGAACCTGAATAAAACCTACAGACACAAAGAGACTTTGACTATTGAAACCTAAATAGTTTAAAAAAACGACCAGATAGTAAAATGCATACTCATGTTTACGATAGTAATAATCTAAGTCAGTCGGTGTATCAAAAATCCTTATGTAGTTAAAGTAGTCCGTACCAACCCCATATTGCAGAGAGGGTATAAACCATAACAGTAGAAACACTGATAGAAAACAAAAAACATCAAGAACAATGTTTCTTTCATATTTAGCAAAGATAAGAAGCCAAAAAACACAAAAGGTATAAATTAAAACGAATAACAATTTTGAAGCTACCTTATATTAAGTGCTTTTTTTACTGCCATAGAGCTCGGTATTAAATCCCTAGAAATGCTAAACTCAAAAGCGGCTAAGTAGCTTAAAAATGACCGAGCGTCCTGTTTGAACAACCTAAATAACAAAGGAAAGATTGAAATCCTATACTTATTTTGCTCAGCATTTGACAACTCTTGATTGTATCGTATCAAAACATCCAGTCGGTCAAGCAACCTCGAGACGCTATCATTTACCGTTAAGCCAGAGTTGTGCTCCTGAACAGAATAATAAGATTGTTTACTAACAAATATCGCTTTCGCCTTTATACCTGCTTTTAAAGAAAACATTACGTCATTAGATGCTGAGACTTCATCAAATGACAAGCTATGCTCGATGACAAAATCTCGTCTATAAATCTTCGACCAAGGGACATGAAACTTATATCTAATGGCCTGGTCCCCATTACCAATATACGACGACACTAAATGAGAATATCGATTGCTTCTTGAGCCTAGGCTACCATCTGGCTTATGACTTTGAGGAGAAAAGAAGTAAATGTCATTGTAAACTTTCGATTCAGGCAAAGAGTTTAAGAAAGCAGATAAAACAGGTTCATTTACCATATCATCAGCATCGAAAAAGGCGACATAATCCCTAGTAGCAAGCTCCAAGCCGATATTTCTGGCAGCACCTGCTCCTAGGTTAGATTCCAAGCGTTTCACGACTACATTACTTTGTAAGCCTTGCTGGACTGCTTCTTCTGCCAATTCCAGCCCATGATCATCAACAATGATAACTTCGTAAAGATTCTTATCGCTTATCAATGGTAAAAGCTTTTTCAAATTATCATTTGCGTTGTAAGCTGGAATAATTATAGATAACATCCGAAAATCTCACACTATATATGATAATTCGTACACTCTTGCCATGAATGTCATCAAATCGACCTCATTATTGCAAAAGCAATTATGCTCAGCATTCCAATACTTATTAAGTTCTTTGTTCATATAGTTCTCATACTCTTGTTGAGATAGAGTCATCAAGCCCATAGTAGAAAAAGATTGGTAGATGAAAGGAAGCTCAAATGCAGATACATTGTAGTGGGAACCATAGACATTATCTTCTTTAGATAAGTCATTTAGAAAATCAAGGCTCACATACTTAAGTGATTTACAGAAGTTATCACTTGAAAAAAAGTATTTTGAGGCTGTTTCGCATAGATCTTAGCAAACGCGAACAGGTTAAACAAATGGTAACCTCGCTCCTTATAATTAACCTTCCTTCCTCTAGTTAATTCCGCACGCTTATACGCCAATTTATTAATCTTATTTTTAAATGAGCTTCCATGATAAAGATGGTTAATCAATCCATTATCTCGGATCTGAAAAGCACCACTTAAAGCACTGGACAAAAAACTATTCACAAAATCAGATTTGCTGTGAATTTTGCTATCTTCTAAGCAAGCGGCCAGCCATAGTTGGTGGTTGAAGGTGAAGTCAGGAGCTAACTTGCCTTTTTGGCAATCGAACCGGTATGCGTAGCTATATGTGTTATCGAACTCAGCTCGTGCTGACATTGCTTGTAAAATCGCTACTCGACCACTCTGGTTATCTACATCTAAGTTTTCATCTTCAATACTAAGCGCTTCAAGGGCCCAAGCTTCACCAATAACACCATTACAAGTGTCGTTAGCAAGGCCTCGTTGAATAAACTGACCTTTCTTATAATACGGGTTTTCACCAACTAAGTATCTGACAAGTTCGTTCAAGTGCTTTTTAAAGCTCTCTGCTTTCTCACTTTCCAGATCGGTTTTTAGCAAGTTAGCCAACAAAACTACGAAGTGAGATGTATTTCTAATCGGAGTTTCGGGGTGAAGGTATGGGCCATTGTGCCCTCCTGGGAAAAACATTTTGTTTTCGCTTACACGAACTAATACATTACTGATCACATAGTCTGCATGCTCCATCAACATGCGTAACACTCTACTTCTTAAGCATTCCATAAACAATTCCAACTGCACTAACTAGTCTTAAAAACCAACCCAATAGAGTAATCGATAATTTGTCGAAGATTGACAAATCCACCTTTCTTCTCCTTGCTGTATTAAAAAGCTGAAAGGGGTTCGGTGGAATAAAAAACAATAGAACGCGTTTCACAAAGTTTGGTATAACAGTTCCATCTCTTTTCCAAATTTTGTACCACCCAGAAGATACACGGAATTGCTTCTTAATCAATCCCTGTGTGTTTCGTGACTCTTTACTAACTATCCAGTTAGGCAAGAACACAAGTTGAAAACCTAGCGATGTAGATTTCGATGTCCATAAAACATCCCCACCGCTTCGGATTTTTTCTTCGAATAAACCAACTGTCTCAATCGATTTTGAACTCACAGCTAGACAAGCTGTTTTTGCAACACCGGACTGTTTGACAGTTTTTTGGTTATCGATATTAATGATAGAGTCATAAATGTCTCCAGCACTAGTCTTGCACTTGCTGTAAAATTGAACATTAGCAGCATAGATTCTATCCTCTTGGAAGTTTTTTAATTCATCGAACCAATCTAGAGCCGGGATACAAGTTGAATCAAGAAAGATATACCAACCTGAATTAATTAACTCCACGCCACGATTTCGAGCAGAGTAAGGGCTACATAAATGTTCATTTTCATCGATTAACTTTAATTCAAACGAATAGCTTTTAGATGGAGAAAACATAAGCCCACCATTATTTACACATATAACGTTGAGCTTGATGAATTCTGAATTATTACTATTCAAATATGCTTTATCTATAGCGCTTAGCACGCTATCTAGTTCATCATTATAATATGGAATTACAATCGAAAACTCTAATATTTTAGACATCAAAACATCTTCCTATAGCACGTAGAAACCTACATGAATACATTTTATCGTTGTCTGTACCATATCAGGAAAACAACCTTATTAATGCTTTTGCTTCCATGTCGTTATTGAATTGGGTTTCAATTTTTTCTCTAGCGCATGCAGTAGTTTTATTAATTTCGGAATAATTGTAACTGCTGACAGTGTAAATTGCCTTAGATAACGCCTCTACATCTCCCTCGTTAACAAGGAATCCACTCACTCCGTCATCAATAAGCTCCGGAATACCCGAATGGTAAGTGGAAATAACAGGAATACCAACGGCCATAGCTTCCATCAACGCTACAGGAACTCCCTCCATATCGCCATCATCAGCAACTTTACTTGGCAATATATATGCATTCGATTGAGACAGTAGTTGCCTTACCGACTTGTTTGGCAAGGAGCCATGAAATTTTACTATACTAGATAAACCCAGTGTTCTAACTAACTCTTGGGCTTCACCTTCTAGCTCACCAGATCCGATGATATCTAAATGAATATTAAAATCTTTAGGCAATAATGCGATAGCATTAATAGTATCGAGCACCCCTTTTTTCTTCGTCAATCTACCAACCTGAATAAGCTTAAATACTTCGCTTTGTGAACTTGTAGTTTGATAGACGAAATCATCTAAATCGATCCCCATACGAGAAACATACACTTTATGACTCGGACACCCCATTTTGATCAACTTTTCTTTCCAAAGCTTTGAAACAGGCAGGAGCATATCGCACGAATCAAAACAAGCTCGGTAAGCATCTAAATTCTCTGTTAGAACTTTATCTCTTGATATTTCATAACCATGGAAAATGACTGCTACTTTCCCCTCTACAACACCACAACTTTTTAGTTTGGAAATATAGTAGCCAAAATTACCAAAATGAACCAAAATGACATCGTAACTTAGTTTAATCCCTTTAGATAAAGCAAAGAGAATAGATAGTTTTTGAGAAAAAGCTAATTTATCATCTTTTGAAATAGAGAGAGCTACTTTACCCTTACCTTTCATTGCTATTAAAAGAAAAGATAAAAAGTAAAAAACAACCCTTATTAATTTATTGTTAAAACTTGGGCTAAAATCAATAACCTCGAGATCTGCTTTAACTATAGAAGGAAAATCAGATTTTTTATCTGTTAAAATCGTCACATCACAACAGTTATCGACAAGAGCATTAATTTGCTTATCTACGAATGTTTGAGATAGTTTTGGATAACCACTTGAATAAACCCCTAACCTCATACGAAACCTTAACCAATATAATCTAAGAGCTATACTTAAATAACAAACCAATTAAATATAAACTATAATCAGCAGGAATTTAAAAAACCCACTTTAAAACGGAAGAATAACTATATAAGTTGAATGTTTAAAGTTGCCATTCAACTTATAAGGGTAAAATATTAGTCTATATATTCAGCCACTTTATCAAAATAAGCTTTATGCCAGTCTACTGTAGAGAAGTCTGAACTAGTTAAAACATTTTCAAATGCAACAGGTACATCTTCAATGCTATCTGCAAATTTTACGAAATTAACAGAATCGAACCAGTCAAATGCTGATGTAAGTTTATGATCTACAGTAGGTAAAACTACCGTCGGCTTCTTACAAAGCACTGAGAAAATCAAACCATGAAAACGATCAGTAACTATAGCATCATATTCTGAAAACATATTAAGCGTTTCATCAAGTTTACTCTTACGATCTTCGTTTCGAATGTGTTGGCTAATTGTTGTATCGAACACATCATAAGGACGTTGTATAGAGCTTAATAGACTTTGTGTCTCTGTATCATTAAGTGCAGATTCACTGTCCTCTCTCAAACAGAAGAGTACCTTGCCATTCGTCTTACGGCCTAGATTTAGATGGTCGGTATTGTAAGAAAGTACAAAGTCAGGAGCTTCGTCTGTCTTACACTTATCGAAGTACTTATTGGCAAGTGCAAAGCTTTGATGATCTCGTGCAATAATCGTGAGATCCTTGTGAGCGTTATAGATACCTTTAGATATGGAGAGTTCACGCTGACCAGATTCTGTATCGTGGAAATTAATGGTTTGCGGGAGGCTAACAATTTTATTTTTTGGAAAGTTTTTTATCATGCAACGACGAGAGCGCTCAGACCACATACCACGATCTCCCATATTACCACCACTATGAAGAACAATTACATCGTCATCGTTAATTAGTGGCTTAACATACTGGTAACAGTTTAGAACTTCATCTTTATTTAGCTCGATAACTTGCTTGTTTGGAAAGTTCTTTTCAATCCAATCATAAATAGCTACGACTTGAGCCTGATCTCCAAGGTTGCTCAGCTTTGGTGGAGGTGTAATTGCGTAAATGATTCGGCCTTCTGTATGAGTATCGCTAAAGCGTTTTTTAATTTCTCCCACTTTAAGCGACCAAATTGCTTTTCGCTTAATCTTTCCTAAAGCACTTCTCATTTTACGTTTCACTGTTTAATCTCTCGGTGTTAAATTTATGTTTACAATTTAGGGGAAGTTAGACTATTGATAAGCATGCGATTTCTATAAAAACTCTACGCCAACTATCTAATTTATTACTAGTTACTATCTATATTCAGCCAAAAAGTATGTCTTTATGTGTATTTGAACTTGACCCATTCGACAAACTAAAGGCTGATTACCTTACGTACGTGTTTAGATCATAAACTCAAAGTAATTTAATAATTCTTCGATAAATGTAACCAACTTTTGTGCGAACGCTAGGCATTTCGCCAAGATTCGCAAACGATCCAACCTGCTTATCTCTAACGGCCTCAGCCTTCCAATTTATAGATTTAAATGTTGGTTCTTGAATAAAATCACGCAAACATTTATCCAAGCCTTTTTCGGGAGTTAAAAACTCATTACAACTCAAAAATTCATTAATTTTGCTATTATCAAATTCCCTATTATATAGTCGGTCATACTCCAACTGCCTTATATTCACATGATGCTTGCTAAACTCATTAAGTTGTTGAAAGTATACCTTAGGCTCTGTTCCTAAATATTCACTAAGCACACCAATGTATATCTCAAATACCTTGCTCCATTTAATGCTGTAAGGTGAGGTAATATGGAACGCTTCTCCTAAGGCTTTTGGTTGGTTAATAATTGCGGCAATACCTTTCGCGACATCAAGGCCGTAAGTCAAAGTAGTTAATTTGTCATTAACGTCAGATGATAGAGCGATTGGCCTTCCATGAATAGCTCTATATAACCAAGACTCCTTCTCTAACGCCCCTAGTTGTAGCCTCTGTTCGCTGTAAGTGATGTAAGGCCTTATGATAGTCCAATTTGAAAACGAAGAACCAAAAAGCACATTCTCTTGACGTGCTTTGGACAGTGCGTACTCATCAGACAAAAGGTACTCATTATCTTGTACTACATCTAAAAGTCTAGGAGATTGTTCTGTAATTATATTATCTTTATCAGCATAAACTCTTGAAGAACTGATATAAACATATTGCTTAGTAGACGCTAGTAAACTATCACATCTCTCTTCGAACTCTGCGGTTGAGTAGAGCATAAAGTCGACAATTGTATCCCACCTCTCCTGCAGTAGTTGAGCAAGAAATCTCGACTCCTTAGCATTACCTGTAACAAACCTAAGGTTGCTACTATTGGTGTTATGGTGTCGGCGGGATGTTACTGTCACATTAAAACCTCTACCAACCAATAATGAAGACAGGTGCTTGCCCATCGCACCAGTTCCCCCCAAGATCAGAACTTTCACTAATTCCTACCTTTACTCTGAAGTTTTCTTTGCAGTTGTTGCCTAACTTTCTGTCGCCACATCTTATCTAAACCTAAGAAATACATTGATATAACTGTAATAGTCACGCTAATAGTTCCACTCATAAAATTGAACAGAATTCCATCCGGAAAGTTAAATGAAATTAAACAACTTAAAAATCCTGAAATGAATACTACTATAAGCATGGGAACACACACTTTATTTATAAACAAACTTTGTCTAATGTTTATCATATCTGAAACTAAATTTAATCTAACAAAAAACATTAGTAAGTTTACTAATATCGCCACCATGAACACCGTTTCTGCAGGAAAATCTTTATTTAGAAGCAAATAGGAAAATATAAAAATAGAAGCTTGAAGACAACCTAAATAAACCTCATAGCGCTTAATTTTTCCTGTTGCTCTAGCCACTGTAGTCAATGGTAAGCTAATAGAAAGAATCAGTGATTCAATAAGAGCTAGTTTGGTAAACAGGACTGCATGTTCCGGGACTTCAGCTAGCCAAAAACTTAACACACCTTCCATTTCTAATAACAATGGAAGAACCAAGATCCACATTAAAAAGAACGTGAGCTTAGATCCATTCAGTAGAAGTGGAATCAAAACATCCCTATTGTCACTAGAATAGCTCTTGACTATACCTGGGTACATACCTGTATTAAAGTTACTCGAAAAGATATTTACTTTAGATGATATTGTGATCGCAATAGCTCTTGCAGCGACCACACTAGGATTAAAGAATTGATTCAATAATATTGTAATTGCTTGCACACGGGTGATGGTCGTTATTTGGCCAAACAAAGTCCAACCAGTGAAAGAGCACATATCTTTAAATAGGCTGTAGCTCCAATAGTAATTTTTAAACTGACACTCCAAGTATTTTTTCTTACATATCGAAAAATACACTATGAATATAGACATAGATATAGCTAACTGCATGCCTCCATACAGTTCTAACTTGTCACCATTCATATATACTAATAAAGTTACTAATACCAATCTCAATATTGCTTCTATTACTGAAATTATCGCAAAGTAGTGCATATCTTCATGTGCTATTATCAGAGCTAAAAATGGCGCTGATAATATTGTGAAAATGAATGATATAACCGAGTATCGGTAGAGCACTAAAGTTGCTTCAAAACGTGCTTCAGGTATGTTAATTTTATTTTCAATAACCCAAAGTCCTGGCCCCATTAGAATTAGTGTAACTAAAGCAACTATGACACAGTAGATAGTAATATTTACAGAAAAAGTAGAATTGAGTAATGAATCATCTTCTTTTCCCAGAGCAAAGGAGAAGAACCTTTGAGTTACAGAGGTCATACTATTACTTAAAAAGGAGCATAGCGCGACAAAACCAGCTACGAGGCTGTAAATACCAAAGTCTTCAATCCCTAAAGCGTCAAGAATAACACGTACAGTATAAAATCCGACCAACAACAACAGCACTTGTCTAACATAAAGCATCATTGTGTTTTTAAAAATTTTCTTTGCAACCATCGCCAGTGTTCAAATAATATTATAAATAAGCAAAGTAAATACTTTCGCCACATAAGTTTGCAAATTAATATAGTGAGCAGGTGCAAACTATCCACCTACTCACTATTTCATAGTCGACCTAAGAGCTAGCTATAGTTCGATTAGATCAAATGAACATATTCTAGCTAATACAAAATCTATCTTCCTATAGCTTTCTTGACAATGTTTACGCCTGTTTTGCCGATAATTTTCTTCGCGCCAGACTTCAATGAAACTTTACCATCCTTACCAATAGTATTAAGAAGTCGAATCGATTCACTTTCATCTTTACTGTCGGTAAAAATCTCTAGGATCATTGGTTTATCATTTAGTCCTTCGCCAATGAAACGAGTATGGACCTTCATGAACTCTTCTTTGTTTTCTGCACTTAAATATTCAAAGCCAAGGCTCTCGGAGAAATTCTTAACTGTACTTCTCGACTTGTTACCAAAATGCTCAGCTGCAGCGATAAATTCATCGGCATCATCACCAAAGTATGCAGAAGCAGAGTTATATCTTCTGAACTCCGTTCCCTTACCGTTGTTAATTACTAAGATTCGAACATTTTTCCCTAGATGACGGTTTCCTATAACATTCATATCATAGAAAAAAGCCAAGTCACCCAAGATACAATAGTATGTTGAATCTTTATTATTTAAAGATGCACCTACTAGTGATGAAATACATCCATCAGTACCAAAGCCACCTACATTTGAGGCAGTTCGAACACCTTCTGGTACTTCGAAATAGTTCCAAGAGCGGAGGCTGCTCAAAATACCTAGGTGGACAACTGAATTCGCAGGAATTTTAGATGATAATACTGATGCAGCCCAAGCATTGGAAAAAGGCAGTTCTGGAATGTTACTTCTCAACTCATTAAGCTTTTGAGTACATTCTGTAAAGTAACACTCTTTCGCTTTGTTTTCTTTACCGCTACTATTATAAATATTGAAAAAATCCGACTCATTCATTTCAAAAACATATCGCAATTTTTTAAACGTATCTCGAATTTCTCCGTCTTCATTGACTCTCCAAACTTGGTGGCCAGAAAGGCCTAAAGTTGGGTAGTCTCCACTAATCTCTCCAATATGGATCAAGATGTCCGGCTTGAACACAGACTTATCCATCATCTCTTGGGCTGCTAGCAAAGAAGAAAGAACGCGGTATTTTCCGTTATAACCGCTTGTATGATCACAGAAAACAGCGGCGTTGTTCCTTTCACAAAATCTATCAAGTGCTTCAACCTCTGATGGATTCCACTTTTTATGAGAGCCTACAAAAACAGCGACTTTTCCTGCCAGATCAGGCAACTTATCTTGCTTAAGGATGCGTTTAATAACTCGATAGTTTGGTATTGTCTTCGAGTCAAAAGGCAACACGTATTTTGTTGGCAAGTTGATGTGAACAGGGCCGCCACCTTTACGAGTCAATTCCAAAAGAGCTTTGTTAACTTTAATTTCACAATCCCATAAATCATCACTATCTTTTACGATCGGAAGTGATACGCTTAAGTTTACAATGTCATTTTGTATTGAACTTCTATCTGTTACTTGCGCAACATGGTGCCCTACTTCAGCTATATCTCGTGTTGAAGTCAGAGCCAGTATAGGTAATTTACGGTAGTATGCTTCTGTTAAACCAGGTATGTAATTACGAGCTGCGGTAGCCCCCGTACAACTAATAACAACGGGTTCACGACTTTCTTCAGCTAAACCACACGCCATGTACGCAGCCGAACGCTCATCGACTGATGAATATATTTCAAAATATGGATCTTTTTGAATACTACCTACAAAGGCAATATTAGTTCCACCTGGAGATGTAATAACCTTTTTTATACCGTGTGCTTTTAACAGAGAAATAACAATCTGCGTGTTAATTTCTTTTGTATGTAAACTACTCATTTATCTTTGTCCTAATTTGAGCGAATTCTTTTCGCTTTCTTTCTGTTTTTCGGGAGTAGGTCGCTATATTTTACGCTAGTCACATGAGCATACCCATATCTCAGTACCTCGAGCATATACCGCTAGCAACTCATCCTAAGCATACTTAATGCGCTGCTGAGTATACCTCCCTTAAATCAAAAAACTGGTGTGGGTTTTTAAAAGGCTCCCTAGTGAGCATTAACTCACTCAATTTCCTTAATTAAAAACACTGTATCAAAACTTCTTCACGGCATTTCTTCGGGGAATATAAATCAGTAGACATTTTTGTTCTGGAGCGTACTTTTTTATCTGACCGATGATGACCATCATCCTGACGCTTTACAAATGTAACTACTCATAATCTAACACATAAAAATAACAGCTCGCCCATCTCTAATGCACAAAGTATGTTCTTATTACCAAAGTCAATACTTTTGGCTTATGTAACCAATCAAGCCAAGAAACTATTAAAAAAAACAACGAGATAAACCAGGAGATATTATATTCCTATTTTACGCGGGTAACCCTTCGTATCTATCGTGACTAAAATTATGCAATTCGACTAGAAACCAGAAATTGTCTTAATCCTACATATGTTTGTTATCTACGAAATGCAAAACGTCCCAAAACAATCGCGGTACCAAGCATACCACCAAGTAGTGCACCTAAAACGCAGATCAGTGCTCTCTTAGGTCCTTCTTTAAGCTCTGGCACTATAGCGGGATCGACAATTTTAAATACAAACTCCTCTTGAACTTCAGCCAACATTAAGCTTTTAGTTTGCTCTTCAATCAGCTTATAAAAAGTGCTTTGCATATCTGCAACCGCAGTTTTTTGTAATTGAGTGTTTAGGTACTCTAGATTTTGCGACGTTTCAGCTATGATGCGTTCGCGCATTACTTTGTTGATGTCTTCAATTAACCAGTCCACCCACTGTTTGGCGACATAGGGGGAAAGGTGCTGAACCGATACGGTGTATAATCCACTGTCTTTATCTTGGCTGATACTCAGAGTATTTTTGCTGAATACTTCGAATGCTTCTTGTGCGGTTGGGGTTACGCCTCGTAAACCTTTCGCTTCTCTAAGCCAGTCTCCTGTAGTAGGGTTATAGAGCTCTTCATTAAGGATTAGCTTGTTACTGGCTAAATCCCAGTCTTTCACGGCCAATAGAGGCACCAATAGATCGTGTTTATTAATAAAAGCTTCTACAAACTGGCGCGATTTCATCACTTGGACCGCCAAACTAGTTTGCGAAGACTCCCCCCCCACCCAAATTGACACCAGCCAACGCCGCTAAGCCGCCTAGCTGTCCCGCCATTTTGGATAGACCACCACCGTTAGAACTTTCTGCTGGTGCTAATAATGCGTCTGCTTTGTATGTGTCCGGTAAACTCAGAGTATAAACTACCGAGGCCACTGCAAATAAAAAAGTCGTCGCTATGATGATCCATTTATCCCTCCAAAAGGCTTTGAAGAGTTCTCGCAAGTCTATTTCATCATTCGCAATGACTGGAGTGTGCGGGGGATATGATAAATAACTTGATCGAAGTTCTTTTTGTGGTTCCATGAGGTAAAAGGTCCTAGGGCCCTAGATTCTAGCTCCTGATAATAACCAGGAACTAGGCATAGGATCTGTAAAATTAATTATTGACTACAATATCTCAATCCTAGGAGTCCCCCCTAGGATCTAAGCTCTCTACTTCAATGCGTTGATCGCGACACCGGTTTGGTACAATATTTGGGTTGCTGCAGTCCAGGTGCTTAGAGCATCTCGGTAATCAGTATCGATTGGCACGACAATCGTGTCACCAGCTTGGAGTTCTTTCTTGTTGTTCCCAAACCAGTAACCGGATGTTGGTTTGTACACCGAGCCATCGGCACGGATAACGAATACACGGTCTTCGTCCGCTTGTTTTTTAGCACCGCCAGCTTTATCTAGGTAGTCGGAAACGTCTAGTTTATTATCTAATAGATAAGTGATTGGGACCTGAACTTCACCCATGATCGATACGGTATTTCGGAAGGTCGGCACAAACAGGAAGTCGCCATCTTCTAACATAAAGTCAGCTGAGCGCTCATCTTTAATAATACGATTTAGCTGAACAACCATACGGCCTAACGCTTTACTGCGACTAGCCTCTTCAACAAACTGAAGCGTTTTGTCTGGGTCAGAAATGATCGAGCTTAAGTTAGTATCAGCGCGGAAGGTCTTCTTCGCGGTTTCTGCTCTCATATCCGCAGCGTATTGATTTAACAACTTCTGCTCCTGAAGACGCAGCGCTTCGCGAGTGAAGATCGCACCTTGCGGATGTGCATACTCAGTCAATCCACCAGCTCGCTCCAGTAACTCCCCAAGCGTCTCACCTTGGCGCACGGTATAAGTACCAGGGAAGCGGACTTCACCTTGCAGAGTAACGGTGCTTTGTAATTTCACACTTGGCTTTTCAAGAATGTTTAAGCGGTCTCGGCCAGCGATGACAGCGTCAACGGCTGTATTACCCTGAATCGCTTTGCGCAGGTCAATACGATCTACATCGATGTAGGCACGCTCATCCACACTATTAATTACTGTACGGGCAAGCTCTGCGTTAATGGTAAACGCGTTGTATGTGAGTCCACCTGCTGCTTCAAGCAAGGTAGACACTGTCATGCCAGGAGTAATTGGGTAACGGCCTGGGTGCTTAACTTCACCAAAAACTTCCGCGATTTGTGGTGCTAAACCTAGTTTGGACTGTTGCTGTAGCTGTAAAAGAACAGGAGCCAGCAAAGTTCGGCGAGTATTTTGCTTTAACTTATCCAAGTCTTCCTGGGTGATCTCTTTGCCCCGGAAAATAATTTTAGGTTGAGGTATTTGAGAGACATTCATAGCTTGGTTTGCAGCACTTGCGGAGTTAACACCGCTTCCCGCATTAGCCATGTTGTCCATATTCCCAACACTGCTAACAGTGTTGTTCATTGGCGCTGTTGACACGGCGACAGAAGAGCTCATCACTTGTTGCTCTTTGCGCTGATCTCGTTCTGCTTGTTGCTGTGCCTCTTCGAGCGTTTTCGCTTTAGTGACCATTTCTTCTTCTGCAAGCGTATCCAGATCTTCATGATTAAAACGGTTAAAGACCAGAACACGGTCGCGAGATTGAAGTTGTAGGTTATCTTTACTGGTTGGTGCAAGAATTGCCTTAGCAAGGTTCACCTGGTAGGTTTCGATGTCGCGTTGCGAGTTAATCTCTCGCACGACAACAGCATAGTTAACGTCTGCCGTTGAGTTAAAAGCGGTGTCTACTGAATGAAACAAGTCAGCAATGCGTAATCCACTCTTCCATTGAACAAAACCAGGATGACGTACATCACCTTCTATTTGAACGTAGCGGGTCAACTCTTCACTTTTCTTTAATACATTAACCGCATCGCCATTTTTGATAGGAACTTGCATATCGTTCGATTGGGTAAAGTCCAGAGTCAATGCTTCACGTGTACCTTTTGCGCCGTAACGCTTAACTTCAACCTTCTCACCATACGCATTTGCAGAAAAGCCACCCGCCATGAGTATTGCGTGTCTGTAAGTTTCACCCGGCTTAATTTCATAAATTGCAGGGCGGTTTACTTCCCCATCAATAGCAACGGTCTGTTTAACTGCCCCAATGAAGACCACATCGCCTGGTAATAAGCGCACGTCATTGCGAGCATCACCTTTTAATAGCAGCTCATACATATCAAGCTTACGAATTACCTGACCATTACGTTTTAACTGAATGTCACGCAGAGCGCCACTATCGCCAAAACCACCACTGTAATAAATAGCCTGAGAAATCGTAGTTAACGCACTGACTGTGTAAGCGCCTGGTTTGTAGGCATCACCCATTACAAATACTTGCATGGTGCGCATTTCGCCAAGAGAAATGTCACTGCGTACACCAATCATCTGTTCCTTTACGCGCTGGTTAAGCGAATCACGGACTTCAGAGAAGCTCATGCCTGCTACTTGAACCGGACCTAACGAAGGAAAATTGATAATACCAGCACGGTTAACGCGAAGGCGGTGAGTCGTGTTCTCTTTACCAAACAGTTGAATAACGATTTCATCACCTGCGCCTACAGTATAATCAGCCGGAACGGGAACATCACTGATAGGAGCAAATGTACTTGGAGAGCCTGCAAAAAGTTCTAAACCAAAACGTTTTAGCTCTTCATCTTTGCTTTGCAGCGTTTGCTGGCCAAGTTGTCCCTTTTGTAAAGGTTCATCTTTTGACGCACGAGGGTCAATTACCTGAGGGTTTTGGTAACTCGTTGACTGAGAAGATGAAGAAGATGGGAGGGAAATGCCATACTTACTTGCTAACGCTTGTTGCTGAGCGGCAGGTAAGCTCTGAAACATTTGGACCTGTTCTGGAGTTGGGGTTTGCGCCAACGTGTAAGGCGTAAACATACCTGCCAATACACAAACCGCAATGGAGAAATATCCTTTAAGCATGATCATTCGCTATAAATTATTATGATGTGGAAAACCTAAGCATGAATCCTGCGCGATAGGCCTTTATTTAAAAACGGACAGCTAAAAACGGTGCTGAAAGCCGAGAGAGATTGAATTTAAACGCACTTTGTCTTCGGCTACGTTATCAACAAATTCAAATACTACGGCACTTCGCTTATCAAGCGCATAATGTGCGCCCATACCAAAACTAAAACCCTGTTCTTTATCGGAACCGACCTTTTGTTGATCAATCAGCACGCTTGAGTAGCCAGCTAAACCATAAAGAGCCACTCGCTCAGAAACAGGAATATTAAACTTAGCAAAGCCACTTGCGACATTATCAACCGACAGTCCGTTATCGCGCTGAACAGAGGTTCCGTACCGCGCTTCTAAAGCAAGGTAGTCATTGAAGAAGTAGCCAGCTTGCGCCTGAAGAAGAAAAGGGCTTCCCTCGGCTATTGAAGATGAAGAGGAGTGGTGATATTCGGCGTTAGAGTAACTCAATAACGCACCAGCATAAAAATCTGCTGAGGCAGAAAACGAGTACAAAGCCAAGCTGATTGCACTCAACGCCCCTAGCCACGGTCGTTTATTAATCACGTAATTGTTTTCCCTAAGTATCGACCTGACACTGCATACAAATATCAATCGTAATAGACAATTGGTATAAACGAGCAATAAGGCCTGTAAAATCTCTCACGCATTCCACGCTACCGCCCTGCGGCATATACGCGTTAGCCACTGTTCGCTTAGCGCCGAATTACTTTTTTTATTCGGCTTATTAATATAAATATTTTTATTTAAGTGCGTTGTCTGGAAGGCAAAACCAAAAAACTATCGTTTTGCACACTCTACAAAGCGGGCAAATTATGCATGTATTGAAGGAAAACGGCAAGGGGACAAGGGTGCCGACAATGTGAGAATTGGATGAATGTTAGGCTCTAAGGTTGTTTGAGATTAAGGAATACGGATTACGGATTACGGATTACGGATTACGGATTACGGATTACGGATTACGGATTACGGAAAAGAATAGGCCCTAGGTTCCTAGATCCTAGGGCCTAGAACGCTGAAATTGCAGTGAATAACGCAAGGCTTGAGAGTACGATTTTGGAATACGGAATACCGAACCCTCATCAAACGCCTCCGTATTCCCTAAGCGAAGCGCTCTGTACTCCAAAACAACAAATACAAACCTGCCATTTGACACAATAAATTCAACGCGCACAACTAGGATCTAGGCCCTTTCTTTTCCCTAGGCCCTTCTCCGCATTCCCCTAAGGACTTTGTATTCCTAATAAAAAGAATACGAAACAGTTTACACGCTGATCATTTTTTATCTAAAATACGCATTGGGACACTTAGTTTTGTCACCAGACATCGATGTTTTTATAACGTATATACAAGGATTAATAATGAAAAACACAGCTCTAGCTATTCTTATGGCCCTAAGCGCGTCAACGGCATTCGCAGCAGAAGAAGCTGGTTCAGCTGGTGCAGCATCAGGCTCAGCAGTAGGTTCAACTGCAGTGGCAGTAGGCGCAGCGGCAGCAGCAACAGTAGTAGCAGTAGCAGCGACAGACAGCGACTCGAGCACTACAACAACTTCTGCTTCTGCTTCTGCTTCTGCTTCTGTGGAATAATATCGCAGTAATCTTTAAGTAGATTCGTAGATAATTAATCGCCCTGATTTATTCAGGGCGATTTTATTTTCAAGAGGGAACAATGAACACCTTTCTAGCCAAACAATGGAAGCGCTTACTTCTGATCCTACCTGCCTTTAGTCTGATCTTCGGTTGTACTCAAAAGTTCAATGATGTCTCCGCAACCATTCAAGACGCTTACGGTAACTACATCGATGTAGAAATGACGCCTCAGGAGATTGAAGCAGTCCCTTACGCCAGTGCATACCTCAAGATAGGCAATCAAAAACAAGTTTTTGTTGTGTTGGCATTTGCCGAGCAAAACCCTCTTACCGGTAAAACTCAGTTAAAATGGGTCAGTGCAGACAAAGCGATGGTGGTGACAGAAAACGGCCATATCGTTAAAACACTGAAATTGCAGAATAACAATGTTGCTGGTGTCTATGGCTCAGTACCAGCATACAGCAACTCAAATACGGAATATGCCCTTTCTTATGACTGGGAAGAGCAATATCGATATGGTTTCCCGGCACGAGTAGCGCGAACTTACTTGGGTAAAAAAGTAGTCACAACGCCAATCTCTTCGACTTCTGCTGATTTATATCGAGAATCCGTTGAGTTCCCGACCCTATCTAAAATCGTTGATAACTATTATTGGGTAAATGAAGCAGGGCAAGTTGTAAAAACTCGCCAGCATTTAGGGCCGAATATGGCGCCGATTGAGTTAACGATACTGAAAGGATACAGCAAGCCATGATTAAGCGACCACTATCCTTATTAAACATAGCTTTAACAAGCCTCATACTACTGGCGAATACAAGTACGGCTTCTGCTCAGTCAACCTCAGAACAAGCACCCTCTTTAAATGTTGAGTTAACAGCCGTTGGTAAAGAAATGCAATTTTCTCAAGCGGTTCGCTTATCTGATGTTCTGAAACAGGCTCAGCAGCAGGATCTGATATTACAATACCCTCTAGCAACAACATTATTTAACAGTTCGGAAGAAGCATTGCGCGAGTCAGCCTCTCTGAAGAACTCGATATTGAATCAAATGGTTCGATATAACTTGAATACGCACCCGATGCATCAGTTTATCCAACAACATCAGTTCGCTCCGCGCCTGCTGTCAGCCATTGATTTAGATGATGTCCGCCTGGACAAATTTAACAACCCACTATTAAATGGTCAGTTAACCTTGATTTCGCCAAGACGCGTAGAGGAAATTACATATTTAGGAAATCTCGACAAGATATACTCCGTCAAAGGACAAGCCGGTATTCCATTACAAGACCAAATAAAAAGCCTAGAAGGTGATATTGGTAAACTGACCAATCCGCCCGTTATTATTTATCCGGATGGTAAAGTGATTCAGCCGCATCACGGTTCCTGGCTAACGACTCAATATTACCTGCCGCCATTGACCATGGTTTATATCCCTTTTGATGAATATGAAACCTCGAAAATAGATCAGGATATTGTCCAGCTACTCACGCAACTCAAGCCAACCGTAATGAAGAAGCCAAAATGATGTTGATTAGAAATACTTTAACCCTTTCTTTAATGGGGCCAGCATTGGTTTGGGCTCAGGACATGCCATTTGAAGCTCCTCCACTACAGCCCTCACAGATGGACTTTGGCGGTGTCGGCCTTATGCAAATGCCAACTGGCCGCATGGCACCGGAAGGTGAATTTAACGTTGCGGTCAACTTCAGTAATGAATACCAGTTTTATAATGTCACTCTGCAAGTGATGCCTTGGCTCGAAACGACCTTACGCTACACCTTGGTCAATGATCTTTTCTACAGCAACGATCCAGACTTTTCGGGAGATACAAAATACACCGATAAGGGCGTAGACTTTAAAGTTCGCCTGCTAGAGGAATCCCAGTATTTTCCAGAGCTTTCTGTCGGCGTTCGTGACTTTGCGGGTACGGGACTATTTGACGCCGAATTCTTCGCCGCGACCAAGCGATACTCCAATCCGAACTTAGGTACCTTCGATTTTACCTTGGGCATGGGCTGGGGTTATTTAGGTACGCGAGATAACATCACGAACATTGCTTGTAAGGCATCAAACAAATACTGCGAGCGTCCATCTGACTTTAAAGGTAGAGGCGGCAGCGTAGACTTCGAACGTTGGTTCAAAGGCCCTGCTGCGCTATTTGGTGGAGTGGAATACCAGACACTCTACGCTCCGCTGCGCTTTAAACTGGAATACGACAGCAACGATTACAGTGAAGACTTCCCTGCTCGTCGTGGTGGCATAAATATGACTCCGTATACGCCTTGGAACTTTGGCGTGCTGTACCGCTTAGGTCATATGGCAGATCTGCGTTTGAGTTATGAGCGTGGCGATACGCTCGTAGCGGGTTTAAGTCTGCACACTAACTTTAATGACATGCCTTCTTTCTGGCGTGATACACCAACACCAGAAGTAGAAGATAACCAACCAGCAGAACTTTCTGATGTGGACTGGAAGCGCGTAACAGAAGACTTGCATAAGATTGCCGGTTACCAAAATATCCAAATTTACGCACAAAACGATAAGGTATCGATTGTCGGTGAACAGAAGAAGTACCGTGACCGTAACGAGGCACACGAAAAAGCGGCAGCTGTACTCTATAACCAGGTACCAGACAGTGTCGATACCTTCACAATTAATGAACGAAACCGTGGTTTAATCACCGAACAAACCGCAATTTCGAAAGATAAGTACCGGGATTACGCCCAAGTAAACTACATCAACCCTCAAATCGAAGATGCGACTTCAACGTCGAGCCTTAAACCACAAGGTCAAACAACCTATGACGGCTTTAAGCGCTTCGATTGGGGCTTTGCACCTAAACTGGCGCAAACATTGGGTAATGCTGAAGACTTCTACCTGTTTAGTGTTGGTTTAAGCGGCAGTGCATCTTACTGGCTGACCGATCAACTTGAGATTGCCGGTTCACTTTACTGGGATTGGTACAACAACTACGACAAGTTCAACTATGTCACGCCACCTGATGCAACAACGATCCCGCGTGTGCGTACCATGTTCCGTGCTTACCAAAACGAGCACGATGTTACCATTTCGAACTTGCAATTAACCTGGTTCCAGGAATACTCAGATACGATGGACCAGCAGTTCTACGCAGGTTATCTGGAGAGTATGTTTGCCGGTGTCGGTACGGAGTTATTATATCGTCCGAAAGGCGCTAACTGGGCAATTGGTGCTGACGTTAACTTAGTCACTCAGCGTGACCCGCAAAGTTACTTTGGTATTTATGACGAAAAGTGGCAGAACGTTCCAGAGTACGGTCGTCCATTCCAAGTCATCGAAAAAGGATTTACAGGCTTTGTGTCTGGCTACTACTTCCCGCAGTGGGAGTTTCTATCTGATACCATGCTTGAGTTGAATGTAGGTCAATTCTTAGCAGGTGATAAAGGCGCTCAGTTCAGTTTCTCTAAACAGTTCAAGAGTGGTGTGATTGCCGGCGCGTTTGCGTCTATCAGTGACTTATCAGCTGATGAGTTTGGCGAAGGCAGCTTTACTAAAGGCTTCTACATCTCCATTCCATACGACATCATGACAGTCAAACCAAGTAACAATCGCGCGAACTTCAACTGGCAACCGCTGACTCGCGACGGTGGTCAAAGGCTAGGACGTAAATACGGCTTGATAGAACTGACTGATGAGCGAAACCCTTGGTATCAAAGACCAAATCGTTCAGAAGCAAATTAATAACAAGAGGGCCTAGGATCCTAGGCCCTAGAAGTTTCTATCCTCAGCGAGCTACTGTGCATTACCCAAGCAGTTATCCGACTCCAAATTGGAGAGCAGCGCCTTGATAAACAAGAAATACACGATGATTGTTTGTGCGTGACTCATAGGAACATCAGTTAGTGAAGCGACAATATATGCCAGAGAGATAACGCTTGCTGCTAATGTCGCTAAATTATTAGTTTGATAGTGATAATAAAACGGCAATAAAAGCAAAGCCAGAATGACCAAAAAACCAATGATACCCGTTTTCACCAATGCTTCGATAAACTGACTGTGATAATGAGTAAATGAAATGGCATTTTTGGAAATAATCCCCTCTTCATATTGCATTTCTTTCTGCTCGAGGTGTCCATCACCATAACCAAGAACCGGAGCTTTTTTAAACATTTCTAACCCACTCTTCCACATTTGAAGACGCAAACCTATAGAAGAATCAAGATTTCCGCCAGCGATCGTGGCTGCTTCTTTATTGGTTTGCTCTATCCTGTTCTCTATGGTTTGTTTATTCATGAAAATCAAGGTCGCCATCGCGATCCCCAGAATCAACACATACTTTCCTATCAGGACATGATTGCTGAATTTGATAACAAAGAAAAAAGCGAATACGGCTACATAAAATGCCAATAACACCCCACGAGCCTCACCTAAAATGAGCGCATTAAAAGAAAGCATGAAAGATGCAAATGCTATAACTTTAGTTCGAGAGCTAGCTTTTAAAACCAATAGCATCGCACTGAGTAAAGAAAACACACACGCTACCGTCGTATAAGGAATAGGATTGATATTCCACCATCGACCTAACTGCAAAATATGGGCTTGATAAAAGGTAGAAACAAAACAGGTCAATGCGCCAACCAAGACCCAAATAGGTACATGTTTTTGCTGTTTACGCCAGATATGTGCGGGAGTAAAAGTCAAAATTACAACGACCACAGAAAATGCTCGAATCACACTGGAGCCGTAGCCTTGATATACATCAACCGCAATATAAAAGCCTAAAGTCACCAAAAGCAATTGAAGGAGGCGGTGCGCTTTTATGTTACTCAATGCTAGTTGAAGCCCATACTGGCTAAAAGAAACCAACATAACAATAAGTGCAAACAGCACCATGAGTTTATGTCCATCTCTATAAAGCAACATTCCAGTCACGGCCCAGGTAAGAGGAAGAAAGTACAGAAATGATAACTTCTCATTTATCGATGGTTTTAGAATCACTTTAACTCCAATATGAGGTTCTTGGGCCGATAATGGCATAATCTATGATCATGCTTATCCTTGCACTTAAGAGCGTTATTCTACTCTGCTCCCTATTTTGTTCAATGCGCACGCCAAGCATAACGAAATAATCAAAGCAATTTGCTTCTAACTCTTTGAGCTTTGCTCCTGACTCTTTCTTCCCTCCCAATAGCGCTGCATTCCGTTTCTTGCTAGAATTCCAGAGAAATTTTAATCTATGGTGGAAGTTCTATGATTATCGTAACTGGTGGTGCTGGCATGATTGGCAGCAACATTGTGAAAGCACTCAACGCAGCTGGTATGAACGATATTCTGGTTGTCGACAACCTTAAAAATGGCAAAAAATTTAAGAATCTAGTTGATCTGGACATTACCGATTACATGGATCGTGACGACTTCCTTACCCAAATTATGGCGGGTGATGATTTCGGCCCGATCGAAGCCATCTTCCATGAAGGAGCGTGCTCTGCGACCACTGAATGGGATGGTAAATACATGATGCTGAACAACTATGAGTACTCAAAAGAGTTGCTGCATTACTGTTTAGACCGTGAAATTCCATTCCTTTATGCCTCCTCTGCAGCAACATACGGTGAGACAGACACCTTTGTTGAAGAGCGTGAGTACGAAGGCGCTCTTAACGTCTATGGCTATTCGAAACAACAGTTTGATAACTATGTACGTCGCTTATGGCAAGATGCTGAACAACACGGTGAAACCTTGTCGCAAATCACTGGCTTCCGTTACTTCAACGTCTACGGCCCTCGTGAAGATCACAAAGGCAGCATGGCATCAGTCGCATTCCATCTAAACAATCAGCTAAATGCGGGTGAGAACCCGAAATTGTTTGCCGGCAGTGAAACCTTTAAACGTGACTTTGTCTACGTGGGTGATGTATGTAAAGTCAATCTGTGGTTCCTGGAAAATGGTGTATCGGGTATCTTTAACTGTGGTACCGGTCGTGCGGAATCATTTGATGCTGTAGCAAAAGCCGTAATCACCCATCATGGAAAAGGCGAAATCCAAACTATCCCGTTCCCGGACCACCTTAAAGGTGCGTATCAAGAGTTTACTCAAGCTGACTTGACTAAACTACGCGCTGCGGGCTGTGATATAGAGTTCAAAACAGTTGCAGAAGGGGTTGCTGAGTACTTAGCCATTCAGAATCGCTAACATGTAAGCGGCGGTGTATTACTTTATACTGTTGTCCTGTCTCGAGATCCTAAAGGGAGCGGAGTTTAACCTGCTCCCTTTTGAGCTACTTCACTATGAATACTGGTACCTGTAATTTCATTGTGTTCGACATCTCTCCCTGTGAACAAGCCCTACAATCTTTCTATATGACATACATTCGATACCTGGCTTAACCGTTGTACCTTTAAGAAACCCGATCACGCTAAACTTAATTTTTGTTATTCAAACGAGTATTATGATGAAGACCTTTGTCTTAAGCCTTAAGAATTCTATTGATCGCCGAGAGCGAGTTGAGACAAAGCTCAACGCGGCCAATATACAATTTGAGTTCTTTGACGCATTAACACCTCAAGATTTAACGAATACGCAGAAAGAGCTCATAAGACCTGAAAAAACACTTAGACTGAAAGGTTACACGCTAAAAAAAAGGTGAAATCGCCTGTTTTTTTAGCCATATGGCGATATGGCAATGGTGCGTTAAGCATCAACAAGATGTTCTGGTTTTGGAGGACAACGTCGATATTCATCCAGAAATTGCATCTGTGGTAGCCGAATTACAACACATCCGCTCTCAATTAAGTCTTCGCTCTCTCGTTAAGTTAGCAGCATCCAAACAAAATATAGCGTTTAACAAGACGACTGCGCTCTCAGAAACCTTTGCTCTTGGTGACTATGCTTGCCCCACATCAGGCGCTATGGGCTATTTGCTCCGCCCAGAAGCAGCTGAGCAGCTTGTGAACAATGCAAAAGAAATACTGTTCCCTGTGGATGACTACATGGAAAAAGTCTGGATTCATGACATCAATATTATAAGTATCTATCCAGATGTGGTTTTTAGAGCCGCGATCCCCTCAACTATTGGACATACACGCAAAAATAAAGATCACTTAAGTGTAATAAACAAATTTTATATAGAAGCGTTTCGGTTCTATGAGCAGATAAGAAGGAAGTTTTACTTGCTAACAAAGCGTCGTTGTTAACACCTCAGTTGAACGCCGCACGAATAGACTTTATCTTATCGTCAATGAGTACCCATAGACACCATCACCTCGTACGCTAGAATACATAACTATCAGCTCACGAGAGTAAAAAGAGCCAAAGTTTTGCCCAACAAAAAGGTTGTAAATTACGACAATGACAACGGAAAGTAACGACTTCGACCCTAAAGCCTACAATCCTGAGTTTAAGCGCCACTTTTTAGCGCCTAAATATTGGGGAACTTGGCTAGGCGTCATTCTCTCTTTGCCTTTAGCCCTGATGCCACTTAGCGCGCAAAAGTGGCTTGCTAAAACGGCCGCGAGAAAATTATCGAAATCACGTAAAGGTCCAGCTCATCGAGCACGCGTAAACTTTGAGTTGTGCTTCCCAGAAAAGTCCTTTGAGGAACGTGAAGCTCTGATTGAGAAAACGCTGTACACGGCGGCGCTCTTTTTCCTCCGTTTTGGGTTGTTGAGTTTACGCTCACCAAATTGGCTACAAAAACGTTGCAATATTCAGGGGCAGGATATTCTTCGAAAACATATTGATAACGACGAGAATGTGATCTTGATGGTTCCCCACTCTTGGGCCATTGATGTTCCCGCAATTTTGCTCGCTTCAATGGGAATGCCGGTATCTGCAATGGCAAAAAAACAGAAGAACGAGGTTGCTGACTGGTTGATGCACAAGCAAAGGGTACAGTATGGTGGACGGGTTTATGAGCGCTCTGGTGGCATCAAGCCTTTTTTAAAATCGGTTCGCGATGGCTATATTGGATATTATTTACCCGATCAAGATCATGGTCCTGAGCATAGCGTCTTCGTAGACTTTTTTGCCACTCGTAAAGCGACGCTACCTGGCTTAGGTAAAATTGCGAAACTATCACGTTCGAAAGTGTTACCTTTGTTTGCATCGATGAACACAGAAGATGGTACGTTTGATATCGAGATTTTACCTGCATTTGAGCTGGATAAAAGCGAAGAGCAAGACGCGCGCACTTGCAACGAAGCGATTGAATACTTCGTTGGCAGCAAACCTGAACAGTACATGTGGGTACTGCAATTGTTGCATTCACAGGAAGACGGTAATAACTATTACAATATCTTTAAGCAGAGATATAACACTGACTGGCAAATCAAAAAATGAAAAAAATCTTAGTTATTGGTCCTTCTTGGGTCGGCGATATGGTGATGTCGCAATCGCTCTACATCGTTTTAAAACAGCTTAACCCTGATAGTGAAATTGATGTCATAGCGCCTGGATGGTGTAAGCCGATCTTAGAACGCATGCCAGAAGTGAATATGGCTATTGAAATGCCAATCGGTCATGGTGAGTTTAACCTTCTTGGTCGTCGCGAAATTGGCAAATCCCTGCGTGAAAAGAAATACGATCACGCTTATATTCTGCCAAAGTCGGCTAAATCCGCTCTGATTCCGTGGTTTGCGGATATTCCTCTTCGTACTGGCTGGAAAGGCGAAATGCGTTACGGCTTGCTCAATGATATTCGATCTAACATGAAGTCGTTCCAATACATGGTAGAACGCTATGTGGCTTTAGCGTATCCAAGAACAGGGATGGTTGACTCGTCATCATTAGGTGGATTAGAGGCTCTTCCCCGCCCTCGTCTTGATATCAATGAAAAAGAGCAACAGGAAACCATCCAGAAGTTTAGCCTAAACCAAGAGCGTTCGATCATCGGTTTATGTCCGGGTGCCGAGTTTGGCCCGGCAAAAAAATGGCCAGAAACCCACTATGCAGAAGTGGCTACACAAATGTGCAAAGAGGGTAATCAAGTCTCGTTATTCGGCTCACAAAAAGATCTTGAGACTTGCAATAACATCCGCTCGCTGGTTCCAAGCGACTATCATCAATACATTCATGTTTTGGCGGGACAAACCAGCTTGATTGAGGCCGTTGACCTGCTTGCTGCCTGTAAAACGGTTGTGGCCAATGATTCAGGTTTGATGCACGTTGCAGCGGCGGTTGGCTGTAATGTTGTCGCTGTGTACGGTTCGACCTCTCCAAAATATACGCCGCCACTTGCGGAAAAAGTCGAGATTGTTCATACCGACATTGACTGTCGCCCATGTTTTCAGCGTGAATGCCAGTTCAACCACCTTAAGTGTTTGACGGAATTGTCACCAAAACAAGTGCTGAATAGCATTCAAAAACTCGAAGCGATTACCATTAGCTCATGTTAATTCGACTCATATATACCCTGTTGCTGACTTTGGCTTCGCCGGTTCTTTTGTTTGGTTTGTATAAAAGCAAACCAAACAAACCTAAATTTGGTCCGCGCTGGAAAGAGCATTTTGGTATTACACCAAAGCTTAACACTGACCAACGACCAATATGGATTCATGCCGTATCCGTTGGTGAAAGCATCGCGGCAGCACCGCTAATAAAAGCGTTAAAAAAGCAAAACCCTGATCAAGCGATTCTGGTTACCACGACAACCAGCACCGGGGCAGAGCAAGTGGCAAAACTAGGTGACTTAGTTGAACATCGCTACATGCCAATCGACTTTAGCTTTGCGGTAAAAGGCTTTTTGAAAGCGACAAATCCGAAGCAAATGCTGATCATTGAAACCGAGCTTTGGCCAAACACCCTTAACACTGTGCACAACGCGGGGATTCCTATTACTGTGGTTAACGCTCGCCTGTCTGAAAAGTCGTGTAATAACTATAAAAAAGCTCAACCACTGTTTAACATGATCCATCCATGTTTAACAAAAGTGCTATGCCAAGCAGAATCGGACGCTGAACGCTTTGAGCTTTTAGGCGTAAACAAAGATAAACTCTTTGTGACTGGCTCGATTAAGTTTGACATTGAAATTTCGGATGAAGTGAAAAAGCAAGGCAAATCACTTAGATCAGATTTAGGCGTGAACCGCCCTGTATGGATTGCAGCAAGTACACATAAAGGTGAAGACGAGCAGGTACTTGCCGCACACAAAAAGATACTAGAGTCATTCCCAGACGCGTTACTCATTTTAGTTCCACGACACCCGGAACGCTTCGATAGTGTATTTGAACTTTGCCAAACACAAGGCTTTGACACTGTCCGTCGCACTACTCAACCTGAAGTGACCAAATCTACTCAGATTTATCTAGGCGATACCATGGGTGAAATGCTGATATTAATCGGCGCAGCCGACGTGTGCTTTATGGGCGGAAGCCTAATTGGCGATAAGGTTGGTGGACACAATGTATTGGAGCCAGCGGCTTTGAGCGTCCCCGTGATTACTGGGCCAAGTTACTATAACTTTAAAGAAGTCGTGCAAACTTTGGCTGAAACCAACGCAATTATAATTACAAATAAATTGCCATCCTCTATTGTAAAAACATTATCTGACTTTCGACTTCGACAAGAGATGTCTTTCAATGCTGAACTTTTTATTAAAAATAGTAAAGGTAGCATTCAGAGTTCACTGCTATTTATACTTACGGCCAACGAGAAATGTTAAGTATTATCATTCCTATATATAATGCAGAAAAAACTATTGAAAGATGTATTAACTCAATAATTACTGCTGACAAAAAAAATCCTAATATCATATCAGAAGTAATAGCAATTGATGATGGCTCTTCTGATAACTCACTGTTATTACTAAATAAAATAGCATCTCAATATGAAAAACTAAATGTAATATCTCAAGAAAATAAAGGCGCTGGCGGAGCAAGAAACAAAGGACTAAATGAAGCAAAATCCAAGTTTATCTCCTTCGTTGATAGTGATGATTATGTTCACCGTGATTACCTTTCCCCTCTTTTGGATAATAGCAACAGCAGTATAATTTCTTTCAACATACTCAAAAAATCAAAGTCTAGCTCCGACTCTGTCATTCTACCGGGAGAAACAAGCGGATCAATGGCAAGCGCTTTTTTCTATAAGAGTATATTTATAGATAACAATTTACTTTTCCCAGAGAATATAAATTATGAGGATAATGCTATTAGCTTTATAGTTTGGACATTAAATAAGGAGAGTAGAATTCATATTGATAAAGAGCTGTATATTTACCAGTATACAAGTACTAGCCAAAGCAATACAAAGTCCAAGCACCACTTATTTAGCCGAATAAAATCAATGGCTCATTTACAAGACAAAGCAAAAAGTCTAGGTTTATTTGAAAAACACAAGTCAGAGCTAGGAGAAATGGCATTCAAACTAGCTTATATACCTGCATTATCACTTTGCTTCAGAGGCTTTTCTAACTATAGCACATACATTAAAACCAAAGATCAATTATCTGGCTTATACATTAAAAAACCAAGTAACACTCCATTTAAGAAACAAACATTCTATTTTTTTGTAGAACATATGGGGTACATTGGTTATTTGCTAATTTGTTTAAAACGATTGAATAAAATCTATAGGTAAGTTGTATGAATTTATTTTCCGTAACTTCCCCTTTCCAATACATATGTGCTATAGAGGCTAAGGCTCACTACAAAACAAAGAATAATATTCTATTACTAGTAGAGCAAGCATCAGAACTTGGCTTGAGCCAGCAAGAGAAAATCGTTAAAAAAAGTGAATGGGATTACGTGATAACCATTCCTCGAACAGACAGAACTAGAAATCTACCTAAAGCGATAAAAAAAATACGCTTAATCACCCAAGAGCGCAACATAGAGCACTTCTTCCACGCAGAATATAATGGTTGGAGAACCAAACTTCTTTTAAAAAATTTACCGATAAGTAAAGAGGTGTACTTTGACGATGGAACGCTTACTATCAACGAATATGAAGAGGTAATTAGAAATAAAGCAACATATTCTAGAAAGCGTTTTTTCAACGATTCTCTTTTAAGGTTACAAGGTATTATTCCTATCGGAGAATTACCTCAAAGTAACAACCTTGAACTGTTCACACTATTTGATATATATGAACCTGATCACCCAATCGTCAAAAATAGATTTCAAGAGTTGAGCCATAAATATAATATCAGTGCAACTTATCCTAATACCAATACTGTCGGATTTATTGGACAGGGTGCCATTGGGCATAAGAATCAGAAATCAGAATCGCAGTATTTAAATGAAGTAATTAAGTTCTGCCAACAACACGAGCATATTGTTTACTTCCCTCATAGAACCGAGTCAACAGAGCTAAAAGAAAAAATACAAACGATTTCTAATCTTACCTATCACCAGTCTGAATACCCTTTAGAGATTGAGATATTAGAAAAAAATTTAGCCTTGTCAAAGCTTGTTGGTACAAACTCAACGGTTTTATTCACTGCGAAGCTTATTTTTCCAGAAATGGAAATTTTTTACGTACCGCCCAATACAGATGGTTACTCTGAAAAAAATAGGTTAAGAAATGAGAGGATTGTCCAGTACTTAGATAGGGCTGGAGTCAAAGAAGCAAACACGTAAATATGCCACCAAGTAGGTTGCTCAAACTCCCTACTTGGTGACACTTCAACTTAGTTTAAGTGTTCCAACTGCAAAGCAGTACCTTTCGCCAAATCTTGGGAAACTACCTTGCCTAGGACGATATCTAGATATTTAGGCGCTAATCCAAAACCAGGCCTAATACTACGCACATGCTCTTCTGTTAACACTTCACCCGCTTTAATGTCTTTAACAATATATAAAGAGCGACGGAATTTTACGTTACCCTTTTCTGCTTCGGTACGTTCATAATTCACCTTGCCCATCGCACGCCATGCCGTTTTGGTATCTCGACAAAGCGCCTGAAGCTCCTTAGGCTCTAAAGAAAAGCTGTCATCAGCCCCACCGCCATTTCTATCCATAGTGACATGTTTTTCAATCAAACAAGCGCCTAGTGTTACAGATGCCACCGCCGTTGCATTGTCTATCGTATGATCCGATAGACCTGATAGGACACCAAAACGCTCACTGATATCTGCAATGGTTTTTAAATTGTATTGCTCTGCGGGTGCTGGGTAACCACTCACGCAATGCAGTACAACTAGGTCTTCACAGCCATTGTCTGTCGCCGTTTCAATCGCCTCGGCGATCTCTTCCTCATTGGCCATCCCGGTTGAGATGATCATCGGCTTACCGGTTTGCGCGACACGCCTAATCAAAGGCAAATCGATCACTTCAAAAGAAGCAATTTTGTAAGCAGGAGCATCGAGTTCTTCTAAAAGATCAACCGCACTAAAATCAAACGGCGAACTGAAGATGGTGATACCGAGCTCTTTCGCTTTCTCAAACAATGGTTTGTGCCAGTCCCATGGCATGTGAGCGCCTTTGTATAATTCATATAGCGTCTGACCATCCCACAAGCCGCCATGAATTTGAAACTCTTCTGAGTCGCAATCAATGGTAATCGTATCGTGGGTGTAGGTTTGCAGCTTAATGGCATCAGCACCCGCTTTCTTTGCTTCTTCCATAATTTGAAAAGCTCGGTTTATATCACCATTATGGTTTGCTGAAAGCTCAGCAATAATATAAGGCGGGTGATCAGGACCTATTTTTCGGCCATCAATAATAATTTCTGACTTCATTATCATCTCTCTTAAATTGGGTAGCGAATATACGTTTCTGCGTCTAATTGTGTGTAATTCGCTTTCTGAAATAGCTTTTGGGAGGCCACATTCTCTTTCAGTACGGTCGCATGGAGTGTCATTTCGGGATGAAGTTCATCCACCATAGAAAGTGCCGCAATGGCAACGCCTTTGCCGTAGCTCTCTGGAGCGACATAGATAGAAACCAAGTAATGACCTGGCTCCGTATTATCCAGTCTAACAACACCCAGGGGTTTATGATTTTGCTTATCGATGACGATATAAAAGTAGTCTCGAACGCTGTCGAGTTTTCTTGTCATCCACTGCTTATGTTCATCCCAACTCGGTACTGTCGCATTAAGGGCATATTCACGAGTTTTAGGATGGCACTGCCAGTGGTAAACGGTGTCGATGTCATCTCGCCTTGCACGGCGTAACTGCAGAAGAGAATGAGCTTTTGGCTCTAACATCTGCTGTATTTCCAGCACGACGCGTCGTAGGCCTAACCCGTCACAGAGTCTAAGATTGTTAGTGTGATAGGTTGCCCAGCCAGAGATAAGCTGCTCATAAGCAACTAACAGCTTCGCCTTAATCTCAGGCAGAGTGACTTTTAGGATGGCTTGATGAGCCAGAAGCTGCGCGCAAATCATCGACTGATTTTCTGCGAGAGGAATGAGAATACTAGGCAGCCCTAAGCAGGCACGCTCCCAACTGGTGGTGCCTGGAGCGCCGATGGCTATATCATGCTGCAGCATCAGCTCAGCCATATTGCTCTCAAACTCTTTATGCTTTACGTCATCATGTTGATGACACCACGCTTTCACTTCTTGATAGTGCGGAGCACGAGTGCTCAATAACACGGTAAAGCTCGCATCAACCCTACCTACCAAGGCTTTTAAAACCGATAAGGTAGCATTGGGGTTGTCTATCCCACCCATAGAGATCAGTACTCGTGGCTTCTCTTTAGGTGGAACTCGATTTAATCCTCGCTCTCTCAGTGCGAGGAAATTAGGTGCTAATAGTGCGTAGTCACTGCCTGTTAACGCTCTGGCTGATCCGAAATATTCATTAGGGTTGCGTCCCAATGTTTGGTCGATGATGAGGTCTGCATCATGAGTACGAGCTAAGTCATCGAGCGCCATTAGATGACAACCTAACTCATTTTTCACTTGCTTTTGCCAATCATCTTCAATGGCATAATGATCGGTCACGACTAAATCTGCGGCTTTGATATGGGAAAGGAAGTCCCTCGCATCCTCACAGACCGAACGCTGCAGCCATCCACAATAATCCGCCTCGTGAGTTGGTTGAATATACTCTGAAGGCGCTGTCAATGTCACAACATCGAAGCCTCGGCTCTTAATGTAGGAAATCATATCCCCTTTTTGTGGCAAGCAAGCAAACGAGACGCGATAACCGTGCGACTTTAGTTCATCAGCCAAAACGAGGCAACGCATCACATGACCGCTGCCAATCCAAACGGAGGCATCCACCCTAAATACAACGTTCATAGCACTAACTCATGACGGAATACAGCGCTTGCGCCAAATCCCAATCTTCTGGTGTATCAATATCTTGCACACGGCTTCTTGGTAGTAGCACCACACGTGAATGCGGTGCAAAAATGGCTTTTCGCTTTAAAAACGCGCTTTTCTTGCCCCAATAAAACTGACCCGCATCATGATATGCTTCCTCTAAGTCCTGAGAGCGCACCTGCTCGTTTTCAGGGGCAAACATGTTAACTTCTCCATCAGTCGAGAGCTTAATCGCTCTTTGAATAGGAAAAGGAAAGGTCGTGGCACTGAACACAAACTCACACGCTTCATCCTGAAGCGTATTCAAGCCTTGCAACAAAGACGACTCGGTCACGAAGGGAGCGGTTGCGTACAAGCAGCATACATATTGGACATCCATTCCTTGGCTGTCGCACCATTGAATCGCATGCTGCATGACATCCATCGTGGTTGCGTGGTCATCAGATATCTCGGCAGGGCGAATAAAGGGTACTTCCGCACCAAACGCCATCGCGACATCAGCAATCTCTTGGTCGTCTGTCGATACGATCACTTTATCAAAACAGCCCGACTTAAGAGCCGCATCAATGGAATAAGCGATCATCGGTTTCCCATGAAATAGCTTGATGTTTTTGCGAGGAATACGTTTACTGCCACCGCGAGCAGGAATGATCGCAATGTTCATTAGTGACTTACCTCTGCAATATCTCTGACAGCACGCTTACCACTTCATCTTGTTGTTCATTACTCATCGAATGGAACATCGGCAATGAAATCGCCTCTTGGTAGTAGCGCTCTGACTCAGGGAAATCTCCGGCATGGAACCCCATTTTTTTATAATAGGGCTGGGTATGCACTGGAATGTAATGGAGGTTGACGCCAATGCCATTCTTACGTAGAGAATCAAAGACTTCTTTATGTGATAAAGCTATTTTTTCCAGCTCCAAGCGGATCACGTACAGATGCAAACCCGAGTAGGTATTGTCTAGCTGGTACGGCAACACAACGGGTAGAGATTGCAATAACTGGTTGTAACGCTCAGCCAGCCGATGACGAGCGGTAATGAACTGCTCAAGACGCTGCATCTGAGTGACACCCAATGCGGCTTGTAATTCCGTCATTCGATAGTTAAAGCCCAAGTCGACTTGCTGGTAATACCATGAGCCATGGCTTTCGCCTTCCATTTGCTCCGGGTCACGAGTAATACCATGACTGCGCAGCAGCGCCATTTTCTCGGCCAACCCTTTATTGTTGGTCAACGCAGCGCCACCTTCTGCTGTGGTCACGATTTTTACCGGGTGAAAACTAAAAACAGTGATGTCTGAGTATTCACAGTTGCCAATCGGCTTGCCATGATATTGACCGCCAATCGCGTGCGATGCGTCTTCGATGACTTTAAAACCGTACTGTTTGGCTAACTTGGCAATAGCTTTCATATCGCAAGGTTGACCACACAAATGCACTGGCACTACGACTTTTGGTAAGGTTCCATTCGCTTTGGCTGAAATTAGTTTTTGTTCCAGCTTTTTCGGGCACAGGTTATAGGTAGCTGGGTCGATATCGACAAAATCTACTTTTGCACCGCAATACAAGCCGCAGTTTGCAGAGGCCACAAAGGTAACTGGCGATGTCCATAGCCAATCACCTTCCTCCAATCCCAGAGCAAGACAAGCAATATGTAACGCTGACGTTGCACTGTTCACCGCCAAGGCATATTCCGCGCCGGTATGATCGATGAGCGTTCGTTCAAATTCGGGAACTTTTGGACCTTGCGTCAAAAAATCGGAGTGTAAAACTTCGATGACACCATCAATATCTTGTTGGGTGATGTCTTGTCTTCCGTATGGGATCACGCTACTTCTCACACTGTAAAATTAGGGTCTACATGCTCTTTAACTAAAGCTCGTAAGCTTTCAATCGTTTCCCACTCGGTATTCGTTCCAGAGTTGTACTTAAATCCAAACGGCACTTTTTCTGCTTTATGGTGCGTTAGATACTCTTCTTCGGTGTAAGTAAAAGATACCGAAGGCAAGATCGCGTAGTACTTGCCTAGGTCGATAGTATTTAAGGAGTCCGTATCTGTGATCATTTCTTCGTGCAGCTTTTCACCAGGGCGAATACCAACCACTTTAGTCTCACATTCAGGTGCCACTGCTTCTGCAATGTCTAAGATTTTGTAAGATGGGATCTTCGGTATGAATATCTCACCACCTAAATGGTGCTCAAGTGCGTACATCACCATATTTACGCCATCTTGCAAAGAGATGTTAAAACGGGTCATCTCTTCATGCGTAATTGGCAATACGCCTTCTGAGCGTTTGTTCAAGAAGAAAGGGATAACCGAACCACGTGAACCCATTACGTTACCGTAACGAACCACACTGAATCGAATGTCTTTAGAGCCTTTGATATTGTTGGCCGCGGTAAACAGCTTGTCTGAAGCCAGTTTCGTCGCGCCGTACAAGTTGATAGGCGCACACGCTTTATCTGTCGACAACGCCACCACATCTTTAACGCCGCATTGAAGTGCCGCGTGAATAACATTTTCCGCACCATCGACGTTCGTACGAATACACTCTGTCGGGTTGTACTCTGCGGTATCCACTTGTTTGATTGCAGCCGCGTGAATGATCACATCAACGCCTTCACAAGCTTGGATCATGCGATTTTGATCGCGCACATCACCGATAAAGAAGCGAAGTTGAGGAAAGTCTTTAGCCGGATACTTCTGCTTAAGTTCGAACTGTTTAAGTTCATCGCGAGAAAAAATGATGATTTTCTTTACTTGTGGGAAGCGCTCAAGAATGGTTTTGATGAACTGTTTACCGAACGAACCAGTGCCGCCCGTGATTAAAATTGATTTAGAATTCAACATATTTTGCTCTTAATAAATATTCAAGGGTCTAATAGCCCATAAATAAGTTCGTTTGAATACTAGCTCTTCACTTGTCTAATATTCAATTAACCTTACTCTACCTGCATCAAGAAGGCTTAGTGAGTAAGTCATTCAACTGTTAGCCTTTCTCTCAAGTATACCCGTTTCAAGATATAAAGCCTCAAAATCAGACTCATTCCATTGTATGTCTCGCTTAATTTTTTCTTTCGAAAATGAACGTTTCAATCTTTCTAGATTACGTTCTTGCCATTGACCTTCTGATGCCAAGTGACATTTATCAAAGTCAATAATCCACACTCTATCTTGATTATCAATTAGAATATTGTGGATATTTAAGTCAGTATGATTAACGTTTGCCGTATGCATTTTGGCAATTTCTTGCCCAATTTTTTTATACATTTCCTTCGATAACGCACGTTCTTGCAAAATACTGACCAGATCTCTAGCATTTGGAATACGTTCGCTCAATAAATCTGCTTGATATGTAGAGCCGAGTTTAACGGCACGCGCTGCAATCGGTCGAGGTACGTTAACTCCTGCGTTTCTCAATGTGAGTAACAGTTGGAACTCTTCAGCGCTGCGTGTTTGCTCCCAACCGGAAAACCAATACTGATCTTTAACCAACTTACCAAATAAGCCACCACGACGGTAATGACGCAATGCCGCCTGCATTCCATCAAGCTGAACAAACCAAGTAGTACCCCGTCCCTTAGCACTACCAACAACCTTGTTAATTGACTGCCAGTATTTTTGATCAAAGATTGGCTGACTAGGGTCTGATATCAGTTCATCATCAAACCAAACTACCTGATTGTTATCTTGATACTGTTGAATCATTTTTTGCTCTCTAGACCAGGTAACGACTGATTAAAATGTATACCCACGTAAAAGTGGCGAAAACTAGCGCAACCATAACGGCAGCAGACCCTATATCTTTAGCGCGTCCACTAAGTTCGTGATGTTCAACACCAATACGATCGACTACCGCTTCAATCGCTGAGTTTACCAGCTCTACAATAAGTACCAATACGACGACGCCTATCATCAAAATTCGCTCAATCACACTAACATCGAACATAATGGCGAGGATAAGAGAGATAAGCAGTAGCAAGATCTCCTGCCTAATTGCAGCTTCATGTTTAAATGCGGCTCTTAATCCTTGGATCGAATAGCCCGTCGCTTTGACAATGCGCTTTATGCCACCACTGCCCGGCTTTCCAGATTGCTTCGATTGTTCTGGTGTCGTCTTTAACATTAAAAACACTTATCAGTATTGCGCTATATACGAGCTGTGCATTTTACATTTATTAGGGATGTCTGCATAATTTACCTGCCTCTATTCATCTTAACAGACAAGAATTATGTTCACTTCTGCCCCTTCGTCATTATGTATCTTGCGTTTATCCGCTATTGGAGATGTTTGTAATACCATCGCTACGGTACAAGCTATTCAAAAACAATGGCCAACCACTCACATTACTTGGATTACCGGTAAGCTTGAATCACAGCTATTAGCCGCCATTGAAGGTATCGAAGTCATTGTATTTGATAAAAAAACGGGGTTAGAGGGCTATAAATCCCTGTGGAGACAATTAAAAGGCCGAGAGTTCGATGCTCTTTTGCATATGCAATATGCTATTCGAGCAAGCGTTGCTACATTGGGTATTAAGGCAAAATACAAACTCGGTTTTGCTTATGATAGAAGCCAAGATTTTCAGACGCTTTTTACCAATATCAAAGTCCCTTCCCCGCAATCTTTGCATGTGGCAGATGGCCTTATGGCGTTTGCACATCAAATTGGGGTTCCTAAAGCAGAGCTAAATTGGACGCTATCCTACTCCACGCAAGACCAAGTGTGGGCTCAGAGCCATATTCCACACCACAAGCCAAATCTGCTCATTGTGCCAGGAGCCAGCAAAGCCTATAAAAACTGGCATGCTGAAGGGTATGTAGATGTGATAGAGCACGCTAGAGCGAAAGGCTGGAACGTGATTCTCGCTGGCAGTCCTGCCCAAGTTGAATTGGATTTAGCAGAGGAGATTCAGTGCCGATTGGAGGAGCCCTGTCTAAATGTAGTGGGGAAAAGTTCGATACTGCAAATGCTTGCTTTGATTGACAACGTTGACATGGTTATAGCTCCAGATACCGGGCCAGCCCATATGGCGAGTGCAATGAACACCCCAATTATCGGTTTGTATGCTCACCATAACCCGCTTCGAGTTGGCCCCTACCGCTATCTAAAATACGTCGTATCCGTTTACGAAGAAGCTATTTTGGCCGAAACAGGAAAAACTAGCCAAAAGCTTAGCTGGAGAACCCGGGCTAAAGATGAAAAAGCAATGAGTCGTATCACGAGTGATCAGGTGATGAGTATGTTCGATCTCGTCATTGAAGATTTGTATCCGCAATACCAGTAAACTCCCTGTATTGATTTGTTAAGAAGGAAGTCACCTTGTCCAAGCCAACTTTAGCCGTTGCCTTAATCGTAAAAAATGAAGAGAAGCATTTAAAAGCTTGCCTAGACACAGTAAAAGATTGGGTTGATGAGATTGTCATCCTAGACTCTGGCAGTACTGATCGTACCGAATCCATCTCAAGACAATACACAGATAAGTTTTATACTAACTTAGATTGGCCTGGATTTGGCAAGCAACGCCAAATTGCTCAGCGTTATATCGACTCTGATTTTGTTCTTTGGCTAGATGCAGATGAGCGCGTTACTGATGAACTGAGCAAAGACATACTTTACGTAATAACTCATCACAACGATAAAAACGTCTACCGGGTGAATCGACTAACGACAGCCTTTGCCAAAGAAATTCGCCACTCCGGCTGGTCTCCTGACTGGGTAGTACGTTTGTATAAGACATCAGAGACTCAATACAATGATGCGTTAGTGCACGAAAGCGTCGTTATTCCTGATGGCTACAATATCGTATCGCTGAATGGACGACTCAAGCACTTCACCTATGAAAAACTGGGGGAATACACGCGTAAAACTCAACTTTATATGCAGTCTTGGGCGGATCAGCGCGAAGGAAAAAAAACAGCATCTTTACTCAGTGCCTTTACGCACGGTTTTTTCCGCTTCTTTAAGATGTACATCATCAAACGTGGCTTCTTAGATGGACGACATGGCTTTTTGCTTGCGGTGCTGAGCGCCAATACCATCTTTACTCGCTATGCCGACTTATGGCTGCGTGATTACGTTAAGAAGCACAATAAAGAGCAATAATATGAACATTTGCCACGTTAATTTAGCTTCTGGGTACCATGGGGGAGAAAACCAAACCCTGCAACTCCTTAAGCAACAAGTCAAAATGGGTTATAACCTCACGGTTGTCGCTAACCCTAAAAGTCCGTTCGCTGATGAAGTTCAAAAGCTAGATGTTAAGCTCGTTTTAGCTAGCCACTTTACTAAAGCACACTCAAAGTCCACCACCCAAGATTGCTCACTCATCATGTCCATGAAGGAAGGGCGATTTATTGGGCTCTTATTCAACATATGCTTTATGGTGTTCCTTATATCATCACTCGCCGTATCGATAACAAACTGAAAAAGAAGTGGCTGGCGAACTTAGCCTATTCAAAAGCAAGTGCAGTAGTTGGCTTAAGTACAGAAATTGTTCAAAAAATCAAAGACGCTTATCCTACTGCTAAGACTTATAAAATCCCAAGTTCACCAGTCAAGTATCCTGTTAATGAAGAGAAAGTCGAAGCTATCCATAACCGCTTCGAGGGCAAATTCTTAATGATTCATGGCGCGAATATGCTCAAACACAAGGGATTTGATGTCTCCATTTCTGCAGCAAAGATACTTGAAACCTCAGGTATACCTATCCACTTATGCCTTCTAGGTGATGGCCCTGAAAGGAAAGCTCTTGAGCTACAGTCAAAAGACTTAAGCAACGTCAGCTTTGAAGGCAAACAAAAAAATATGGGGGATTGGTTTGAAGCAGCCGATCTACAAATCCACCCGTCTTACACCGAGGGCTTAGGCTCCGTGATCCTCGAAGGGATGGGAGCAGGCTTACCAGTTATTGGCACCAATACTGGCGGCATACCTGACATCATTGAGACTGAATTGACAGGGATTCTAATTGAACCTGGTGATGCTAATGCGTTGGCTGATGCAATTACCAGGGTCGCTAGCGATGCAAGCTTGAGAGAGCTCTTTATAAGAAACGGACAAGAAAAGTTAAAAACGTTTGATATCAACTACACTGCGAATCAATACGCGGCTGTTTATGAGAAAGCACTACGATGAAAAAAGTCATATACCCAGGTACTTTCGACCCTATTACGAATGGTCATTTAGACATCATCACTCGCGCTGCGAATATGTTTGATCACATCATTATCGCGGTCGCCGCTAGCCCATCTAAAAACACGTTGTTTTCTCTCGAAGAACGAGTAAGGTTGGTCGAAGAGTCCTCCTCTCACCTGAATAACGTTTCAGTCTCAGGTTTCAGCGGTTTATTAGTTGATTTTGCTCAAGAGCAAGAAGCCAATATTCTTGTACGTGGTTTACGTACCACAGTAGACTTCGAGTACGAATTTGGCTTAACAAGTATGTATCGCAAGTTGTTGCCAGGAATGGAAAGTGTATTCCTTACTCCGGCCGATGAATATGCCTTCCTTTCTTCTACCATCGTTCGTGAAGTGGCCATTCATGGTGGAGAGGTAAAACAGTTCGTACCGGAATGTGTTCATACCGCTATCAACAAAAAGGTAGCACAATGAGTTTCAGGAAATTTAAGTATTACGTTACCAATGGCTTGAAAGTACTAATACCTAGCTCTATTAGAATTAAGTCGGCTCATCACCTTCTCGATTCTCATCCAATGGATTCCTACATCCAGGATCGAGTCGACTACTACAACAAGGTTAACGATCCATTTGAACTTCCCGAAAACAAATCGACACATGTTGGCGATTACAAAAAGACAGGCGGTACAACATACTATTTCGACCTACACAAAGTGATTAAATCCTTTCCGCCTAGATGCTTTTTCCAGTATTTAAACGGTGATATTCGAGATATCCCAAAATACCCGTGCTTTCTAAAAAGCAGACCAGTTGGGGAAAACAATCAAAACTCAGTCTTGCTAAAATTGAACGAGATTCGCCACTTCCAGTTTGTTTCCGATGAACGTCTATTTAGAAACAAGAAAGACATGGTGGCATGGCGAGGTGTTGGATACCAACCACATCGTAAAAAAGTCATTGAGCAGTTTTATAACCACCCGCTGTGCAATATTGGTCAAACCAAGCCTTCCAATGGCGACCCATGGGAAAAAGGGTTTATGTCGATTGAGGAACAGCTGGAGTATAAATTTTTACTGGCCATCGAAGGCAATGATGTTGCGACGAATTTAAAGTGGGCAATGTCATCGAACTCACTTGTGATCATGTCCAAGCCTAAGTACGAAACGTGGTTTATGGAAGGTCGCTTGCAGGCTGGTATTCATTATGTCGAAGTCGCAGATGATTACTCTGACTTAATTGAAAAAATGGAGTATTACATCGACCATCCTGAAGAAGCTGAGATCATCATTCAGCGTGCACACGAATGGGTTGAACAGTTTCAAGACCCTAAACGAGAAAGGTTGATATCACTTTTAGTTGCGAAGAAGTACTTTGAAAAATCAGGGCAACTGTAATTTGCGCTGACTTACTTTTTACTTCTGACACTCATCACAGAAGAAGGTATTCCGCTGACCTATCTTCTGCTCCTGAAGTAGCTCTCCACATATAGGGCAAGGCTCACCCGCTTTGCCGTATACCAACAACTCCTGAGCAAAATACCCCGGTTTACCATCTGCCTGCGCAAAGTCTTTGAGGGTAGTCCCGCCTTGGTTGATGGCGATTTTCAGCGTCGCTTTGATGTTATCCACCAGTAACTTCCACTCTTGTGAGGTGACTTTACCTGCAGGTCTGGTTGGATGAATCCGAGACTTAAACAGGGACTCGTTCGCGTAAATATTGCCAACGCCAACCACTACCTTGTTGTCCATAATAAACTGCTTGACTGCGACTCGCTTGCCCTTCGCTTTCTCTGCTACATACTCCGAATTGAACTCATCGGTTAGCGGCTCTGGCCCCATATGTTCCAGGACAGCGTGTGACTCGCCCGGAGCACACCACAGCCACGCACCGAAACGGCGGGGATCGTTGTAACGCAGTACTTTGCCATTGGTCAGTTTCAGATCAACGTGATCATGCTTAGCCGGAGGAAAATCCGCGTCCAGCACACGCAGTGACCCCGACATGCCCAGATGGACAATCGCCGTTCCCGCATCGGTCTCAATCAACAGGTATTTTGCACGGCGACGGATAGCACTAATGACCTGACCTTCTAGCTGTTTCAGCTCTTGCGGAATATCCCAGCGCAGCTTGGGGGTACGAAACACAAATGCCTGGATCGTTTGCCCCAGCATATGAGGAGTGATTCCCATTCGGCTGACTTCGACTTCAGGTAATTCAGGCATTGGTGTCTCCAATAAATCGGCTTATCAATTTGCGCGGCTAGCATAATCGAAAGACAGCAAGATATACACTGCTCAACTTTAAGGTTATTCAGATAAACCAGCTTATTCCGGAAGGAGATAATTACCTTCAACCGAAATCGCAATCCATTTATCCTGCCAGTTTTTAAATAACCAGAAGTCGGCTAAACGATAGAATGTCACGCGCTGCGGTTCGTCCAGCCCCTGATACCAAACTTCGACCGTTTCTGGTGAATCGAGTTTCGGCTTTAGTGAGTCATACTGCTGCTCGGAGAGCTCTGTACCCTGTAGCGATTGCCAGCGCGCAACCAACTCCTGAACAGGAATGTTAGCTTTAATGTTGGACTGCCACTGGCCATTGCTCTTCTCGATTTCCCAGCCGCTATAGTAAATCGCACTCACCTCATGTTCGGAACGCAATAAGCTTGGGTAGGGAGCGCTCTCTTCCGTTAATAAGTAGCTTTTGATCCACATCGGCGCATTCAGGATCACAATAAAAGCAATAATGCCCAGAATAAGAATATTATTCCATCGGCGGCGACGTGCCGGACTAACGCGCATTTTTTTAGATCCGAGATTAAGAGGTCTTAAGATTATAAGGTGATAGGATCCTAGGTTCTAGGGGAAAAAAGGCCCTAGGGGAATGAAAGGTCCTAGGCTCCTAGGTTATAGACCCTAGGAAAATATTATGGACTAAATATCTATTCCCGTAATCTGTAATCCGTATTCCCAAACAGCAAACACAAGTGCTAATGAATAAACACCGATGTCTCGGGTAACGCCTCTAGGACCTAGTCACCTAGGAGCTAGGACCTCTTTTTAAACCTAGGACCTTTCCCGAATTTTAGACAATAAAAAACCCAACTCGAAAGTTGGGTTTTTCAATTCGTAAAAGAGTCAGAAACCAATTACTTGATTTTTGCTTCTTTGTACATAACGTGCTGGCGTACAACTGGATCAAATTTCTTGATCTCAAATTTGCCTGGCATGTTACGCTTGTTCTTATCAGTTGTGTAGAAGTGACCAGTACCTGCAGAAGATACTAGACGGATTTTCTCACGAACGCCTTTCTTTGCCATTGCCTATTTCCTCTTAAACGTTTTCGCCACGTGCACGAATATCAGCAAGAACAGTATCGATACCTTTCTTGTCGATGATGCGCATACCTTTTGCAGTAAGGCGTAGTTTAACAAAACGTTTTTCGCTCTCTACCCAGAAACGATGAGTTTGTAGGTTCGGCAGAAAACGACGCTTAGTAGCATTTCGTGCGTGTGAACGGTTGTTACCCGTTACTGGACGCTTACCAGTTACTTGGCATACTCGTGACATGAATGTCTTCTCCAAAATCGTTTCAGCTCGATATCAACCTTGGTGGCCGAACCTCTCTATCTCGCAAAAAGAAGTTAGAGGTTAAGAACCGCTATGGAAAATCCATACAAGGCTATCAAAGGTCGCGCATTATACTAACTTGATATGCATTGCTCAAGACCCGAACAGATCCTTTTTACAGGTTTTCGTGATCTTTTTTTAGACAGCAGGTTTTTTCTAGCAGTCCAAGCTGAATTCAGTTTAAATTTAGTGGCGAGGATGATAGCAGATTTTTTGCAACTAACAACCTAAAAAACGCACAGTTATATCCATCCTCTTTCAGCAAAAGAAACACTCTCTCCGTCACCAATGACAAAATGGTCCAAAATGCGTATATCCACCAGCGCTAAAGCGTCAGTTAAGCGGCGGGTAATCCGTCTGTCTGCCTGGCTTGGTTCTGCCACTCCAGACGGGTGATTGTGTGCTAATATCAGCGCTGCCGCGTTGTGATGTAAGGCGCGTTTCACCACTTCCCGAGGATAAACCGACGCGGAATCCAATGTCCCTTCAAAGAGAATTTCATCTTTTATTACCCGATGCTGATTATCGAGGAAAAGAATGTAAAACGCCTCTCTTTGCCGATCTCTTAAAATAGAAGAAAGATAAAGTTTGGTCTGTTCCGGGCTGGTCAGGGCATCACCGCGCTTTAACGTCTCAGCCAGGTAACGCTGCGTCATCTCCAGTACGGCCTGTAACTGGACATATTTTGCCTGGCCTAGGCCTTTATGCTGACAAAACTCCTTTTCTGACGCGGAAAACAGCTGCCTGAGCGACCCGAACTCCTGCAAAAGGAAATCGGCCAGCTCTATCACATTCATGCCTTGTGTGCCCGTACGAAGGAATATAGCCAGTAATTCGGCGTCAGTCAGCGCTTGCGGCCCTCTGGCAAGGAGCTTCTCCCGGGGCATGGATTCATTTGGCAGAGATTTGAGTATCATCAGAACTCTCTTGAAAGATAAAAGTCCCCTATTCCACAAAACAAAAAGCGAAAGTCGAGCATGACTTTCGCTTTCTTGCTGCGGTTCTGATTTTTTGTGTAATTCAGAAGTTCATCAGATCTTAAAGTTGCCGACCAGATCGTTTATCTCAGTTCCGGACTGCGACAACTTGGTGCTGATCGTCTCAGCGTGCTGAAGGGTGTCAGTGATGTTGTTGACTATCTGCTGGATCGCCACCAGGTTCTGGTTGATATCTTCAGCCACTGCACTTTGCTCTTCTGCTGCCGATGCCGTCTGAATCCCCATGTCACGAATGGTGCCGATAGAATGGTGAACACCAGACAAAGACTGCTGAATCAGCGCTGACTCTTCAGCGGTCTTCACGCCACGTTCCTGACTTGCAGACATAGTAACCACTGCACGCGATACGCCACCTTGCAGCTGTTTTAACATGTCGCCAATTTCATGAGTGCTGTTTTGTGTACGGCTTGCAAGTGAGCGTACTTCATCGGCTACGACCGCAAAACCGCGTCCCTGCTCTCCGGCACGGGCGGCTTCAATTGCAGCATTCAGTGCGAGCAAGTTAGTTTGTTCTGCAATTTCACCAATCACGTCCAGTACCTTGGTGATGTGATCTGTCTGCTGGCTCAGCTCTGAAATAGCATCCGATGTGCTGTCTATCTCCGCGACCAGCTTGGTAATACCCTCAATAGCCTGCTCGACTTCACGCTGCGCTTCAGTTACCTGGCTGTTTGCATCCTCAATCGCCTCTGCCGTAGCGTTGGTATTACTCGCCACTTCTTTTGCGGTCATGCTCATCTGCGTTACTGCAGTCACCACTTTATCTGTTTCCAGACAGTGATTTTGCATCTGATCACTGGCTGTAATGGTTTTTTCATTCAGCTCTTCAGAAACACTCCGCACTGTAGAAGCAGAATGATGGATATCCCGCATTAAAGGATGCAGCTTATCCATAAATTCATTAAACGCCGCCGCCACTTCACCGACTTCATCTTTGCTTTCTACTTTCAGGCGCGCAGTTAAGTCACCACCGCCTGCTGCAACGTCTTTAAGCGAGTTAGCCACGTGCTCCAGAGGTTTGATGCCTCGGGACACTGCGATACTGGTCAGGATACTGGTCACAATAAGGCCAATCACTGAGATCATCACTGCAAACCATGTATTTTGTTTCAGCTCCTGAGTACGTAACTCACGCTGCACGGCGACCTGATGGTCAATATCATCAATATAGATGCCGGTACCCAGTACCCAATCCCATTTCTTCAGATACTCAGCGTAACCCAACTTTGGCGCCTGTGCATCGATGGTTGGTTTATGCCAGGAGAAATACAAAAAGCCATCACCCTTTTGTGAGGCATCAATTAAGCCGGCAATCACAGCAACGCCATTTTCATCTTTAAGGCCATACAAATTTTTGCCTTCTAACGCAGGGTTGATGGCGTGCAGGGTATTCACACCCTTGGAGTCGTAAGCAAAGAAATAGCCGTCACTCTCAAAGCGCATTGCCTTCAGAATTTCTTTGGCCGCCTCTTTATTGCTGCCATTAACATCAGAGTCGTACAGCGGCTTGATCGCTGTTACACCCATCATCATATAAGCTTGCAGTTCATTCTTGCGAGTTTCTAACAGTTCTTGTCTGTATCGGGTCAACTCATCTTCCAAGCTATTACTGCCGTTGACGTAGTACACCACTGAGATCAGTGTGGTGATCAAAATCAGCGGGATTAAGGTTATCAACAGCAATTTGTTTCGACTTTTTAATTCCATGGTGTACCACCTTGTTATTGTTATTTTCATTTTTGCAGGCTCAGTGCAAACATTCTGCGCAGTATACGAAAAAATTTACGCTGACCATCTGTTTCTATTCAGGAGTTTGACGTGGGTTAGATATACACAGGCGGCCAGAGTTTGAGTTGTGATAAACTCCTCGCCAGAAAAATTGGAGATCTCAAATGCAAACACTAGCAGGAAAGAAAATTCTACTCGGCATCAGTGGCGGTATTGCCGCTTATAAATGTGCGGAGCTGACCCGTCGTCTAATAGAAAGAGGCGCGCAAGTTCAGGTTGTCATGACCAAAGCAGCCAAGGAGTTTATTACTCCGCTGACCATGCAAGCCGTTTCTGGCCGACCAGTCTCTGACAGTTTATTAGATCCCGCAGCAGAAGCGTCTATGGGCCACATCGAGTTAGCAAAATGGGCCGATTTGGTGCTGCTTGCTCCTGCGACAGCCGATTTGATTGCCCGCATGTCTGCTGGTATGGGCAACGATTTACTTACCACTCTAGTGTTAGCAACAGATTCACCAGTCGCGGTATCTCCGGCCATGAACCAACAGATGTACCGCAATGTCGCAACGCAGGAGAACATCGCGACATTAGAACGCCGTGGTATGCAAATCTGGGGACCAGCCGCCGGTGAGCAGGCGTGTGGCGATGTTGGTCCGGGTCGCATGCTGGAGCCAATGCAGCTGGTACACTTGTGTGAACAGTTTTTTCAGCCAAAAGTACTCGAAGGAAAATCCGTTTTGATCACGGCCGGTCCGACCCGGGAGTCCATCGACCCGGTTCGCTACATCTCTAACCACAGCTCGGGAAAAATGGGCTACGCTCTGGCAAATGCAGCAGCGAAAATGGGCGCTAAAGTCACTTTGGTTAGCGGCCCGGTAAGCTTAAGCACACCAGCTGGAATTGAGCGTATTAACGTCTCAAGCGCGCAGGAAATGTATGATGCAGTGATGGATAAAGCTGGCAGCCATGATGCATTTATCAGCTGCGCTGCCGTTGCCGATTACCGGCCTGAAGAGATCGCATCTCAAAAACTGAAAAAGACCGAAGACAACGACCAGATGATCGTCAGAATGGTAAAAAATCCTGATATCGTTGCCTCGGTTGCAGCCATGACAGACAACCGTCCATTTACCGTTGGCTTCGCTGCGGAAACCAACGACGTTGAAACTTATGCCCGCGGTAAGTTAGTGAAGAAAAATCTCAATATGATCTGCGCGAATGACGTCTCGGTTGAAGGTCAGGGTTTCAACAGCAATGACAACGCGATAACGCTTTTCTGGCCGGAAGGTGAACTTGTTCTCGATTTGGAATCTAAAGAAGCACTGAGTTTTAAAATCCTCGAAAAAATGTATGCACTTATGTAATTGATGCATATTTTTTGATAAAAACTTGGCAAAAAATTAGTACAACTATGACAATTGAGGGTGTTACATCTCCCAATCCACCCTCAGTAGTCTAGTTTGATCCGGCTTAGCACCTTATAATCCCCTCCGTTCAATTTTGTATTTTGAAGGAAATAACTAATGGCCGGCAGTAAAAAATCCAATCGTCGTGAAGAGATCTTGCAAGCATTAGCTCAAATGCTTGAGTCAAATGAAGGTGCTTCACGTATTACTACGGCAAAACTGGCGAAACAAGTTGGCGTTTCAGAAGCGGCGCTTTACCGTCACTTCCCAAGTAAAGCCCGTATGTTTGAGGGATTGATCGAATTCATTGAAGAAGCTTTAATGACTCGTATTAACCGCATTCTGGACGATGAAAAAGATACCTTAGAGCGCATTCGGATGGTGATGCACCTGATCCTGGTATTCTCAGAACGTAACCCAGGGCTGACACGCATTCTTTCAGGTCATGCTCTAATGTTTGAAAATGAGCGTCTGCGCGAGCGAATCAACCAGTTATTCGAGCGCATTGAAACCCAGCTGCGTCAGATCCTGCGCGAACGTAAAATTCGTGAAGGGAAATCCTTCCCGGTTGAAGAGCGTATTCTTGCAGCGCAGATTCTGGGACAAGTCGAAGGCAGCCTGAACCGCTTTGTTCGCAGTGATTTCAAATACCCACCTACTGCAAACTTTGAGGAGTATTGGGCACTGCTCAGCGCACAAATTAAGTAGAGATTATGAGTAAAGACAAATACATTCAGCCCGAGTTTTCTGTTTCTCTTCTTCATCCCCGTAATTGGGGAGTCTGGCTCGGGTTTGGTTTGCTGGCAATCATCGTCAATATTCTTCCGTACCGATTACTCCTGGCGTTAGGTCAGTCGCTAGGTAAACTCGGTATGCGCTACGGTAAAAAACGCGTTCATGTTGCAAAGCGCAATCTGGAGTTGGCGTTTCCGGATAAATCTCAAGAAGAGATTGAGCATATCGTCACAGAGAACTTCAAAAATACTGGCATGGCTCTGATCGAAACCGGCATCACCTGGTTCTGGCCGACCTGGCGTTTCAAAACTCTACTGGTAGAAAAAGATCTTGGCGCACTGCGGGAAAAAGCGGCAGAGGGCAAAGGTGTTCTACTCTGTTGTGTCCACGCTTTGAATCTGGAAATCACGGCCCGAGCTTTTGCCGTAATGGGGCTTGCAGGTTACGGCGCATTTCGTCCGCACGACAATCCGGCTTATAACTTTATCCAGTATTGGGGGCGTACCCATAACGGTAATAAACTGATTGACCGTAAAGACTTGAAGCAGATGATTCGTGTAATGCGTAATGGTGAACGTCTGTTCTACCTACCAGACCATGATTACGGGCGGAATAAATCCGTTTTTGTGCCCTTCTTTGCCATAGAGGACGCCTGTACGACCACTGGTACAAGCATTCTGGCTTACACCTCTAAGTGTGCAATTATTCCGGGCTCAGGCTTCCGCAATAATCAGGGTAAATACGAGCTCATCGCGGATAAGTGCATTGAAGGCGACTACCCGCAAAAAGACGAAGTTGCCGCAGCAGCATACATGAACAAGTATGTAGAAGAGGTTATCTTGCGCGCACCAGAACAGTGGATGTGGCTGCATAAACGCTACAAGACCATGCAGGATGAAAGCGTGCCGAAAGGGATTCGCTACAGATAAATAAGAACCAGATTAAAGAGAAGGGGCTGATGGATATCCACCAGCCCCTTTTGCTTTTTTAAGCTATTAGCCAAGAAAGCCTAGCTTATTAAATGCCGTACTCAGCTCGGTACGTTTTTACTGCGTCCAGGTGCTCAGTCGCGTTACCTTTCTCTTCAAGGTAAGTAACTAGATCACCTAAGCTCACGATAGAAATCACCGCGCAGCCGAAGTCGCGCTCAACTTCCTGAATCGCAGAAAGTTCACCCTTGCCTTTTTCCTGGCGGTCGATAGCAACTAATACACCAGCCAGGTCAGCACCGTTCGCTTTGATGATTTCCATTGATTCACGAATCGCTGTACCGGCAGTAATAACATCGTCAACCAGCATAATGCGACCTTCAAGTGCAGAACCGACCAGGTTACCGCCTTCACCGTGATCTTTTGCTTCTTTACGGTTGAAGCAGTATGGCGTGTCAATATCGTGGTGGTCAGCTAGTGCTACAGCGGTTGTTGTCGCGATAGGGATACCTTTGTACGCAGGACCAAACAGCACATCAAAATCGATGCCTGAATCTGCCAGTGCTGCTGCGTAAAAACGGCCAAGACGAGCCAGATCACGACCAGTATTGAAAAGACCAGCGTTAAAGAAGTAAGGGCTCTTACGGCCTGATTTCAAAGTAAACTCACCAAACTTAAGAACTTCTTTCTCAAGTGCAAACTCAATAAATTCACGCTGGTATGCTTTCATGGATTTCCCTCAATTTTCTTTTTTGTGTATGGATATCAGTGTCATTGTCTAGGTTCGAGCCCCGACTAACACTCAAAAAAATAGCTTCCTTTTCGGGGAAGCTATTTTAATAATTAATTTTCTAACGCCGCCTTCTGCGCCGCGACAATTTCGGTAATGCCGATTTTCGCCGACTCCAGCAACGCCATCAGCTGCTCATGACTGAACGGTTCACCTTCTGCGGTGCCCTGAATTTCAATCATCTTACCTTCTTCAGTCATAACAACGTTCATGTCTGTATCGGCTGCTGAATCTTCTACATATTCAAGGTCACAAAGAACTTCATCACCCAGTAAGCCAACAGAAACTGCCGCTACGTGGCCTTTCATCGGGTTCGCTTTTATCTTGCCGTTATCAACCAGGTGCTGGAATGCATCTGCAAGAGCAACGCTTGCGCCGCTGATAGAAGCTGTACGAGTACCACCATCAGCCTGAATAACATCACAGTCAACCGTGATCATGAACTCGCCCATGGCTTTCAAGTCCACAGCAGCACGCAGGCTGCGCGCGATAAGACGCTGGATTTCCATGGTTCGGCCACCCTGCTTACCACTTGCTGCTTCACGGCGAGTACGAGAGTGTGTTGCACGTGGCAGCATACCGTACTCAGCAGTTACCCAGCCTTTACCTTGGCCTTTTAGCCAGCGTGGTACAGATTCTTCGACGGTCGCATTACACAACACTTTAGTATTACCGAACTCCACTAACACTGAGCCTTCAGCATAAGCAGTATAGTTACGGGTAATTTTGATTGGGCGAACTTGATCCGCCTTGCGATCGTTTGGACGCATGGGCATCTACCTTAAATATGAGGAGAAGACGATTTGGTTGGGCGCAGATTATAGCGGAATCGACTCCGGATTCCTAGGTCACAAAGCACCCAACTCAGAACATTTAGCAGTGATATCACTCGACATCGCGCACCAAGGCTCACTCCGTGATACACTCTCAGGGTAATTTTCAAAAATTGAAGACAGGAAAATTCGATGATTTACAGTATGACTGCGTATGCGCGCAAAGAAGTGAAAGGCGATTGGGGTTCGGCTGTATGGGAAATCCGCAGTGTAAACCAGCGCTACCTGGAAACTTATTTCCGCATGCCAGAACAGTTTCGCGGCCTAGAGCCAGTACTGCGTGAGCGTTTCCGTAAGCGCCTTGCGCGCGGTAAAGTTGAGTGTAACTTGCGTTTTGAAGCCAACCCGGCAGCAAAAGGTGAGCTTAGTATCAATGAAACACTGGCTAACCAAGTGATCAAAGCAGCAGAACAAGTGATGCACATGACGGGTGAACTCAGCCGTATCAACCCGTTCCAGGTGATGCAATGGCCTGGCGTGATGGAAACGCCTGAGCAGGACATGGATGCAGTCAATAAAGAACTACTGAGTGCATTTGATGAAGCTCTGAGCGAGTTTATTGATGCACGTGGCCGTGAAGGCGACAACATGAAAGCACTGATTGAACAACGTTTGGATGCAATCACAGCTGAAGTCGTCAAAGTGCGTGCGCGTATGCCAGAAATCCTGGAATGGCAGCGTGAGCGTCTGTTCTCTAAGTTTGAAGACGCCAAAGTGGAACTCGATCCTTCTCGCGTAGAGCAGGAACTGATCCTACTGGCTCAGAAGTCTGACGTGGCCGAAGAGCTGGATCGTCTGGATTCGCATGTGAAAGAAACCACGAACATCCTTAAAAAAGGTGGCGCCGTTGGCCGTCGTCTGGATTTCATGATGCAAGAGTTCAACCGCGAATCGAACACGCTGGCATCTAAGTCTATCAGTACTGATATCACCGCTTCCGGCGTTGAGTTAAAAGTACTGATCGAGCAGATGCGTGAGCAAATTCAGAACATAGAATAAGGTTTCGACCTGTTTCAGGACCAGACAATCCTTGTATTTTCAAAGCCCTTACTGATAAGGGCTTTTTTTGTTCTCTTCAGCACGACCAATTAGATTAACTAAAATATAAGAACAATAATTAAACTTTTTTTGATTAAAAATTTGACACTAATCACACTGGTAGTAAAATGCATCCCGTTGTTATCTTAGATACAAACCAATAACTACGGTGAAAAAATGAACTCAGCACTTTTATCAATTTTAGACGGCAAAAATAATCTTAAACTGGATAAAGTGTTAACGCCTTCAATGACTGCTATCACAATGTATGTACCTACATTCGCAGTGATTGGACTGTTATGCTTTATGTCTGTTGCATAAGATACAGCCGGAATTTCAAATAAAAAAGACGCTCACTAGAGCGTCTTTTTTATTATCAGCTTGTTCCGGACTAAGGAAATGTAACCTGAACTCGAGATAAGGTTATTTACATTTACTTAAGTGATCCACAAAGTGCTATCAGCTCACCAAAACCAGCTTGTTTCTACATCTGAAACCACGATTAGAATGCGTAGATGATTGTCATGCCTGACAACGTATCGTCCTGCTTACCTGCACCTAACTTATCCTCTTCCGTTTTTCTCACCTCACCGGAGATAATCAGCTGCGGTGTCGCATGGTAGCTTAAGCCGAAAGAGTAGATACTGCGCTCACCATCAATATTTACATCGCTGTCATCGAAGTCTACCTGAGACAGGTATACATAAGGACGCAACCCGATATCAAAGTAGTAGTGAGCGTAAAGATCGTAACCCGTTGCATCTGCATAGTAATTAGACTTTCCTGTCGGCGCAGTTCCATCAAATCCGTAACCTAACAGATCAGTTTCATGGGCTTTCTTACCATCGGTAATGGCAGCAGAAACCTGCAGACCTTTGTACGAATACTTAGCTGCAATCGTTGTCAGTTGTTGAGAGTCTCCGTCATCGAGACCTGCTACTGAGCCTTCTACCTTGTTCTGCATATGAGTCGCACCCAGACTCAAACCGAAGTCAAAGTCATAGCTTGCCGCTACCGCATAGTTGTTATCACGAGATAAGTCACCGGCGACATTAGACACATTGTTAAAACCATACTGAGCGGAAAGGTTCAGATCACCAAAACCCTTGCGATACACAACCAGGTTGTCACCGCGCGCCGTTGCCAGGAAACCACCATCTTTGCCATCGCTGAACAGCGGAGTTGCATCCGGATCGAATACAATCAGGTTATCCATATAACCAGCTACATCATGGTATGCCGAATATTGTTTACCAATACGTAAGCTACCGTATTCTTCATTATTAATAGTGATGTAGCCCAGGCGGTTGCGGAACTGGTCATGACCAGTATCACCAATTGTATTAGATGGCGGATTTACAATGGTATCCCATTCTAACTTCACATCACTGGACCAGCCGTTATCCATTTGACGTTCAATCGCGATGCCTAAAGTCGTACGGCTGGCATTAAAATAGTGATCTAAAAAGTGAACCGGTTGCCAGTAATCCATCAGGAATGCGCCCGAAACGTCTACCTTATTAGTGTCGTCCTGATAAACCGTCACTGCCATCGCCTGGCTGGACATAACTAAACCAGCGGTGAGTAATAGAGTTTTAGTATTATTTTTCATATTAAGTTCCGACATGAGTGGATTTAAATAAAAAGGCACAACAAAAAATCATCTCCTGACTTCCTGTCATGCCTTGAATTCCAGATTGGAAAATTATTGTTATTAGGGTTTGTTAAACTTCGTGGTTAATTTACTTAGTCGCGATCACTTCAATTTCGACTTTTGCATCCATTGGCAAGCGAGCCACTTCCACACAAGAACGGGCTGGGAATGAGGCATTGTGACTTTCAAAAAACTCACCGTAGGTTTTGTTCACAACAGGGAAGTCATTGAGATCTTTCACGAACACCGTTGTTTTCACGATGTTCTGAGCCGTTAAACCCGCTTCCTGAATAATGGCTAAAGCGTTATTCAATGACTGCAGAGTTTGCTCTGCCACATCTTCTGGCATCGCTTTTGTTTCAGGGTTAATCGGTAACTGACCAGAAGTAATGACCATACCTCCTAGGTTCACACCTTGTACGTAAGGACCAATTGCAAGCGGCGCTTTTGAAGTATTTAAAATATCTGTCATTGTTATTTCTCAAATTTATTGGATGAATCAGGAATAGAGCCCGCCCAAAGATATGAGCAGACTGCTTGCTTATTTAACCTGCGAATACAGGGAGTAGGTTCAGCATTGACATGAAGTGGAATGCGGCGGTCAACACACCAAAGATAATTAAAATGGCAATCATGACGTTGCCTCCCGGAGCCATAAAGCCTTCATTACCACCTTCCATGCTACGAGACTTACGAGCGAGGAATGCCGGTGTCAGACAAGCCCAGACTGTCGCGGCTGCGCCTGCATAACCAATTGCAATAACGAAACCGAACGGGAATAGTAGAGATAACACTAGTGGTGGTAAGAAAGTGGCACCCCAGGTTTTTGCACGACCCTGCTTAGTGTCTTCAAACTTGAAGAAGTCCGCTAAAAAGTCGAAAACACCCAGACCAACACCAATAAAAGAGGAAAGGATTGCCGCCATAGAGAATGCATTAATAGCGTTCGCGACTTTATCTGAATCAATAGCACCGCCAAGTGCAGCAAGTAGCGCTTCTACGTTACCGCCTTGCTCGATAACAGGGCCAAACTCAGTACGAGGAAGGTTACCGTATATACTTACCATCCACAGGAAGTAAAGCGTCAGCGCAATAACCGTACCGCCAAGAATGGCTTTTTTAGCACGGTTTTCACAACCGTAGTAAGAGCGCATACTTGCGACTGAATGGTGATAACCAAAAGATGTTAGCGCAACAGGAAGCATGGCCATGGCATAAGGTGCATAACTTGATTCTTCACTGATACGGTCAAATAAGACTGATGTATCGACGTTAGAAGCAAGTCCGGAAACACCGAATACAAAGCTTAATCCCATGAATGCGATTAATACGACAGAAATTCTGTCTACTGCGCGAGTAGAGTGCCATACAAAAAGAGAGAATACTGCGACAAAGAGAACTGAGGCTATTTTATTATTTATATCTAAAACGCCTTGAAGAATTAAACCTGCAGAAGTTGTATACGCATATAGTAAAATACCACCAACAAAATAGACGGCTAAATTGTTAATGTGATTAACCTTACTCCCTAACATATCTTTGGTAACAGTATCAAACGATACTTTTAAATCGTAACGTTTAAACGCTTCTAACAACATCCAACCGGATACTGTCATCATTACCATAGTAAATGCAATTGCAATTAGCGACCATGTTGTCCATGCTCCGGCGCCTGCGCTGGGCAATCCCAACATACCGGCACCAACACAGACACTTGCAATAATACAAGAGCCGCCTAATAAAGATGGGCTTTTTTTCATAATAATTTCCCGCGAAATTGTTTCAAGTTTGGATAGTAGAATTCATTTTAATTTTTAATGTTTTTATAATTTTTTATTAATCAAAGAAACAGTCATATAAAATATCCAAATTTCATATAACAATTTAATGTAAGTTAAGTAATGAGTGATTATTGATTTTATGCGCACCTAAAAAGAGGGAAAGGTGCGCATATTATTAAAGGTTTAATTTGGGATTAAATTAGACTTCTTTTAGTCGAGCAGTGAAGTGACGTAACACTGGTGGCTCGTAAGTGAAATCCAGACCTTTCACGTTCTCGGCATTTGCTTTTACTTTCTCAAATGCTTCGATAACAAAGTCCATGTGAGTCTGAGTGTAAGTTGCACGAGGAATAGTCAGGCGCAGTAGCTCAGCAGGACACTCATGTTGCTTGCCAGTTGCCGGATCGCGACCTAATAGCAGAGAACCGATTTCAACCGCACGAATACCCGCAACTTTGTAAAGCTCACAAGCCAGTGCGTGTGCCGGGAACTGGTGTGATGGGATATGAGGCAGAAGTTTACCTGCATCAACAAACGCTGCGTGACCACCCGCTTGCTGACATACAACGCCAATCGCTTCCAGACCGTCAACCAGGTACTGCACCTGACCGATACGGTATTCCAGCCACTCCTGACGCATACCGTCGTACAGACCAACAGCCAGACGTTCCATTGCGCCGCCTTCAAGACCGCCGTATGTCGGGAAGCCCTCCTGAACAACACAAAGAGTGCGAGATTCAGTGTATACATCCATCATGGATTCGTCTTTGAAACATAGCAGGCCACCCATTTGTACCATGGCATCTTTCTTCGCAGACATTGCTAGTGCATCTGCGTATTTGTATGTTTCACGAGTGATTTCTTCGATTGTCCAGTCCTGGTAGCCAGGTTCACGCTGCTGAACAAAGTATGCGTTCTCTGCGTAACGTGCTGAGTCCATAATGACCGGGATATCGTAGCGTTTAGCAATCTCGTAAACCGCTTTAAGGTTCGCAATTGAAACTGGCTGGCCACCTGCCGAGTTACAGGTAATTGTGCTTACAATGTAAGGCACGTTTGCCGGACCGGCTTCTTCAATTGCCAGCTCCAGTTTTTCCAGATCAAAGTTACCTTTAAAGTCCGCATTTACTGAAGTATCAAAAGCTTCTTCTGTATAAACGTTTTTCGCTACACAGCAGTTAACCTGAGTATGACCTTGTGTGGTATCAAAGAAGTAGTTAGACAGAGCAACCATCTTAGAACGATCAAGACCTTTCTCTTGCTCACGTTTCTTAATAAGAATCGGAATGTAGATTTGCTCTGCACCACGGCCCTGGTGGGTCGGGATTGTAAGCTCATAACCGAAGATATCTTTCACTGCATTAGACAGAGCGTAGTAGCTTCGGCTGCCACTGTATGCTTCATCGCCCATTAACATTGCCGCTTGCATTTTTTGTGTAATAGAACCTGTACCACTGTCGGTTAACAGATCAATAAACACATCTTCACTGTCTAGCAGAAATGGGTTCATACCCGCTTTTAAAATAGCTTCTTCACGGTATTCTCTGGTTGTTGTTTTTACTGGCTCAACAACACGGATGCGGAATGGTTCTGGTAGATGCTTAAAGTTTTCCATAATAATACCTATCAATAATATTTTATTAATCAGACGAGTTCATTTACACCTACGATTTAATTAGGGCGCAAGAGGTCGCACTGAATAATGAATCAGTTAAGTTAAAACAAATTAATTTTAGATAAAATACGACCATTGAACTGAATTATAAATACAGAACGTAAATATCGAACTTTAAAAAGATGTCACAAGGGTAACGAATATTTAACGAAAGCAATATATTGCTAAATAGACGTATTAATTAGGCGTGAATGCAAGAAGGAAGAATTTTTAGATCGAAGTCGTGTGTATACCAAGCTAGTGAGCTTGACCATAACTTATTTTGATTTTTTAGATTTTCACTCATTTCTAATTCCATCATTAGTTATAGTTGTTGACCGATGAGTTCATTTTCAGAAAAAACATAAACAAAGTAAATTGCGTAAAATAATAAATGTGACAAATATCCTTATAGATAAATAGGTAATAAGCCCCAGGTCACAAATAAAACAGAGTAAATAAAATAACCACCAGAATAACTTGATGAACAGCAACATTGTTACTACAAAAAAGTAGCCGAACTGAAACAGTCCGGCCACAAATTAATATGGTAGTAAAATCAATAAAGTAACGTGGCTTATTCGTCTTTTTCTGCCGTACGGTTATCAACATACGGCCAGTAATGATGACCCGCACGAATTAACAAAGTCGCAGCCGCCAGGATCAGTGCCGCCAGAGACAGCCAGACAACCGGAACTGCATCCAACTCCTTCATTCCAAGCGTGATATAGCGGGCAATGGCCATCATCGCGATATAGATCGGATATCGTACCGGGATCTTACCGTTCATCACGAACTGTCTTACCATCGCCAACACTTCGAGATAGATAAACATCAACAGGATGTCTGTCAGTAAAACACGCCTTTCAACAAAAACGTGGATAAACTCCTCCACCATCGCATACAAGGTTGCGAGGGTAATAGCGACAAGTAATATCGCTTCAAAGATGTGGAAAATTTTTAAGAACGGTCGACTGAAAGATTTAGGTAGCTCTGACGCCATAGCCAATTATCCAAATGAAACCAAAGAGATAAACCTGAGTGTAGCATTCAAACTCAAAAAGAATATCAAAAAAAAACGCTCCGCCTATGTGGCGGAGCGTTTCTTGTTTGCTATTGCCGTGGCACTGCTTACGCCACTTGCTGCTTTTTTTCCGCTGAGCGCTTTTTCTTCCTGTATTTAGGGTGCGTAATAGGAATCGCAGAAAGCAGCTTCTTGGTGTATTCGTTCTGCGGATTAGCGTAGATCTCTTTTACACTGCCCGCTTCAACCACCTTACCAAAGTACATCACGGCGACTTTATCAGAGACATGCTTAACCACCGATAAGTCATGAGAGATAAAGATGATCGCTAAGTTCATTTCCTTTTGCAGTTGCAGCAGCAGGTTTAGGATCTGTGCCTGAACCGATACATCCAGTGCCGATACGGACTCATCACAGATCAGCAATTTAGGTTTAAGCGCAATCGCACGTGCGATACCGATACGCTGGCGCTGACCGCCGGAGAACTCATGCGGGTAACGGTTTACTGCTGTTTCCGGCAGGCCGACTTTCACCAGCAACTCTTTCACCCACTGCTTGCGTTCCGCCGGCGTACCGATTTTGTGAATAACGAACGGCTCTTCGAGAATCATACCAATGGTATGACGCTGGTTGAGCGACTCCATCGGATCCTGGAAAACAATCTGCATATCTTTACGAAGTGAGCGCATCTCTTTTACCGAATGCCTGGTAATGTCTTTGCCTTCGAAAAATATTTTGCCTTCAGTTGGTTCATATAGCTTTAATATGGTACGACCCAAGGTACTTTTACCGCAGCCGGATTCTCCTACCAGACCAAGTGTTTCCCCTTCGCCGACCGACAGCGAGACTCCATCTACCGCTTTAATCGTATACCCTTTCTTAAACAGCCCCTTACCAGATACAAAGTGCTGTTTAAGATTTTCAATTCTTAATACTTCTTTTGCCATAACATCCTCTTTTATGACTCGACTTTGCACCAGCTAGCTTGCAAACATACTTGCATCTATAGGTTTGATATCAATCATCTGCTTAGGTTCATTATCTAAGCTCGGCATCAGGCCCATCAGACGCTCTGTGTACGGGTGTTGCGGGTTATCAAACAGCTCAAAAATCTCTGCGTTTTCAACAATACGCCCGCCGTACATCACCGCTACGTCATCACATACTTCTGCTACCACACCAAGGTCGTGCGTAATGAAGATCATCGCCATACCGGTCTCTTCCTGAAGCTCATTCATTAGTTCAAGAATAGACGCCTGTACAGTTACATCCAGCGCAGTTGTTGGTTCATCACAGATCAGGATGTCAGGCTTACAGGCCAGTGCCATTGCAATCATCACACGCTGGCGCATACCACCGGATAGGTTATGTGGGTACTCATTGAGACGTTTATCCGGCATCGGAATTTTCACTTTATCCAGCATTTCAACCGCATAGGACTCACGTGATTTCTTATCCAGCTCCGGACGGTGAAGTTCCAGCACTTCACATATCTGACGGCCTATGGTGTGGACAGGATTCAGGGCAGTCATCGGATCCTGGAAGATGATCGAAATTCGGTTACCGCGCATGGCATACATTTCGTTTGCTGGCAGCTCCACGAGGTTGGTTCCGCGATAATTCACTTCACCGTTAACTATATTTCCGTATGGTTTAGGCAGTAGTCCCATAATAGACATAGAGGTAACACTCTTGCCACAGCCCGACTCACCAACTAAACCCAGTGTGCGTCCGGCACGAACATCAAAGTTCACACCGTGAAGCACTTTTACCGGACCATCGTCGGTGGTAAATTCTACTTCCAAGTCTCTAACACTTAAGATTACATCGTTTTCCATAACATCGCCCTACGGCTTATTCCTTACAGTTTATAAGTGTCGTCGATTTCAACTACAGGTTCGAATGCCTTACCTGATTTCATCGCTTTTTCAGTTTCTTTCTTCATATCACTGTCGATCCAGTATGTACCGTCACCAATCATGCCGTCACTGTACAGCGACTCTGTCATGCGGTTCATCGGTTTCTCCGGTAATCTCAGCCAGCGCCAGTGACCGTAGCGTACGTAAGGCACCATATAGCCGGAGATGATCACATGCGCATCGATAATGTCGCGCTGGATATCGTGTCCTAGCCTGACCTTCTTATCCATATCTAAGCTAAAGCGATACTCCATGATTTTTTCATCCAGCTCAGGGGTGCTGTAATTAGTGAAGTTATTAGTTTGCGGTTTGTTAGCATTGACCGAGTGGAAGTATTCCCAGTAGGTCGGGATCTCGGAAGTACTCATCGTCAAGAATGCAAGATCATGCTTTTTCTCGCGAACATATTTAAACATCGACGAGCCGTCAATCAGCTTCAGCTCAATGTCCAGCCCGGCCAGCTTAGCCTGCTCTCTGAGGTAAGCAATGCGCGGAGTATGGACAGGCGTACCATAAGTCAGCTCAAAGCTCAGGCGCTGACCTTTGTCATTAACACGAATACCGTCAGGGCCAATCGAATCAAAACCTGCCGCTTCAAAAGCGGCAATCGCTTTCTCAACCTCAAATGCCGGTGCTTTAGTATCCGGCAGCGAGTACTTACCATGGCCGAAACCAAGCGGACTAGGCTTGCGTGAGTAGTCACCACGCAGGACGTTTTCAATCATACCGTCGAAGTCCGTCGCGTAAGTCACGCCTTTACGTACATTAAGATCGCTTAACAGCGGTTGCGCCGTATTGATCCAAATGCCACCAGCGCCGACCGGATATTGGTTGTAACCCCAGAACTTTTCGATATAGCCTTTCTGATACGGCTCTGAGTTAGATTTGTCGTACCAGAGCGTTGGCAGTACTAATGGGAAGGAGTCAAGACTGCCTTTCTCAAAGTGCTTCATCGCGATGTCATTATCACGGATGACGGTGATACGAATTTTGTCGACGTTAAAGCGGTTTTGATAGTACTTGTTGCTGTAACCCCACCAGTCTTTGCCTACGTGCTTGAAGGTCACGCTTTTACCTTTCTTAATATCGTCCAGGTAATAGGCACTGGTAGTTGGTTCGCTTTTAAAGTTGTAGTAACGCACAAAGTCATCATGGATGCCGTCGCCGTTTTCATCTTTTGAAGGGTTAGCATAAAAGTGGGCAGGACGCGGGCGCAAAGCTCCCATTCTCAGCATCAATTCTTCCGGGTTGAACTCTGTGGCAGCGACAACAGAGAAAGTGTGCTCATCGTATTTAACGACATCAGCGACTGTTTTGTTGTAGTAATCGTTGTACCAGGGCTCAAGAATATCTTTGGAGCGGTAGAAATGAAGCATAAAAACAAAGTCGTCCGCGGTCACCGGCTTGCCATCTGACCATTTCGCTGCAGGGTTTAGTCTGAAATAAACCGTTTTATTGTCACCAGCTAATGCCCACTCATTCGCCAGCTCCGGAATGAACTCCAGCGTATCAGGGTGACGAACAACTAACCCAGGCGTTTCATCCAGGAAAAACGAACGCAGCCCGGCATTCGCATCAGGGCCAACGCTGCGAAGCGTCTGAGGAAAACTCGACATGTAGGTACGATATGTACCACCACGTTTTGCTTCAGGAGACCGTACTGAGGTTCATCCCAGTTCGTCTGCCATTCAAGGTCAGCCGGAAGCGTCGCGGACATCACACCGAAACTCAGGGCGGTTAACGTAGACGCTAAAAGTAATCTATTCATAAAACTTCCCTATTTTATGTTCTGTTCAATATGCTTATTTACACCAACCACAGTAAATGAGTGTTCAGATATAGCTTAGGAGAAATTCTTGAGAACAAGGCACAAGCTTTCGATAAGTCGTTATTCTGCAATCAAAATTTGTAACCAAGTTCTCGAGTATTCTAACAAGCAGACATGAGCCATTGTTTACTGCGATGAGCATTAAACATAGCGTGTGAACTTTTTCGGGTCGAATGCTGCACGGATCGCTTCACCTATGAAAGTCACCATCACCAGTACCAATACAATTGAAGCTACTACCGAAGATACAATCCATGGAGAGTCTAAATTTGACTTACCTTGCTGCAGCAGTTCACCCCAGCTTGGTGTTGGTGGCATCAGCCCTAAGCCTAAGTAATCTAACGCGGTGAGTGCCGTAATGTTGGCCGCAATCGTAAATGGCGCCAGCGTTACAATCATAACCATGGTATTAGGAAGTATATGGTTAAACAGAATGCGGCCGGTTGACGCCCCCAAAGCACGCGCTGCCATCACATACTCACGCGCCGATTCTTTATAGGTCATGGTCCTCATGTACCAGGTCATCCCCATCCAGGAGAAGAGCACGTTGATGGCAACAAACAGAGCAAAGGTCGGCTGCACAATCGAAACCAGAATCATGATGACGTAGAGGAATGGCACCATAGACCAGATCTCGATAAGTCGCTGAACAAACAAGTCAAACTTACCGCCCCAGAAGCCCATTGCACAACCTACCGCTGTGCCAATCGCATACGACACTATCATGGTCAGCAAAGCGAACCCCATCGCCGTTCTGAAGCCGTATACCAGACGTGCCAAGATATCCCGACCGATAACGTCAGTACCTAAATAGTGCTTATTCTCGGCGCTCGGCGCAGTTGGCGGGAAATCACCGCTGAAGTCCTGCTCGAATGGGTTCCAAGGCACCAGTGGTAATATTACAAAATTATCACCGCCTTGCTCTTCAAAGGCTTTTTGCAGCACGCGGTAATCCGCTTCACCTGCGGAATCCTGACCGAAATCACTGCCCAGACGCACATCGCTCACGACAGGAAAGTAGAAACTACCGTCGTATTTAACCACCAGTGCTTTACTGTTGATCAGCAGCTCTGCAAACAGGGAAAGGATCAACATGATCGACAACACCACAAACGACCAGTAACCACGTTTGATCTCTTTGAAGTGGCGAATTTTCTTTTGAGTTAACGGACTGACTTTAATCATATTACGCTCCAAACTTCACACGAGGGTCGACTAAAGCAACACAGATATCGGAAATAATGTTACCAATCAGCAGCAGGATCGCGTTGATAGCAACAATGCCCATCACTACGGGATAATCACGTTCCATGATGGATTCATAACCCAGCAGGCCTATACCATCGATATTGAAAATAACTTCGATCAGGAAGGCACCGGTCATAAAGAACAGTAAAGAGTTACCAAAGTGACTCGCAATAGGAATTAAGCTGTTACGCAACGCGTGTCGGCGAACGGCTTTCTTGAACGGCAGGCCTTTAGCGATTGCGGTACGAATGTAATCTGAGGATAAGTTTTCCATCAGGTTGTTTTTCATCGTCATGGTCAGCGTGGCAAAGTCACCGATCAGGTAACAAATCAACGGCAGTACCGCATGCCACATGATGTCTTTTGCACGCTCGAAGAAGGTTTCATAATCATCAAAGTCATCGCCGACGAAGCCGCCCATCGGGAACCATTCGAGGTGATAACTGAACAGGGTGATCAACAGTACGCCTACCACATAGCCGGGTAAGGCATAACCGACGAATATCAGTATCGAGGAAGCAGAATCAAACACGGAGCCATGTTTGAGTGCCTTGTAGTAACCAAGGGGAATGGATATGAAATAACTGATAAAGAACGTCATTCCACCGTAAAACAGCGAGACTGGCAAACGTTCTGCGATCATCTCCGATACCGGCTCGTAGTAACGGGTCGACTCACCCAGGTCCAATGTAACCAGACGACTTAACCACTCAACGTACGCTTCCATAACCGGCTTATCGAGGCCATAGAAAGCATTCAGTTCAGCAATTTGGTCATCTGAAAGTGCAGTGTTACCGCCTGCAGTGGTCATTGACGCAGCGCCATCACCCTGAGCCTGCATCTGTGACAACATGCGTTCAACAGGACCACCTGGTACAAAACGAGTGATAGCAAATATAAGAATGGTTATCCCGAGAAACGTCGGAATGACTAACGCTAAACGGCGTAAAAAGTACGACAGCATATACAACCTGCTCCTTGTCTACTGTCCAATTCAGGCCGGCTGAACTGAGAAATGACCAGCCCCAAATGGTGAATATCTATTTTGCAGAATCTCAGACTAGTGAAGCACGTTCCATGTGTTTCAACGGCTTGAGATTTTTAACTACAAAAAATGTCAGCGTAATATTTAGCTTGAATCCACATTCGCTTCAAGTGTTTAAAAACAAAACATGACGCACTTTGGGCGCTATTAAAAAAAAACGCAATGTATTAGAAAAAAATGATAAAAAAACCACAAAAAAAAATTCATACAGAATATCAACCTGGGTCTTTTAGAGCCAAAGCACTACATAAAAACGCACTTTTTCAGAATAAAAATACATATGTGACCTAGGCATATTGACTCAAAAACACGAGTGAGCCCTTTGCTAGCAACGGGTATCATATTTTGATACCACTCAACGTGCTAGAGCCAACATGATTAGCATTTCATATAAAACTCGTATCAGAATTATTCACTGGGAAAATACATTTTTTCAGACTCAATTGCCCGCTCAAAAAGTATACACAATATAACCCATTAAAGTTTACAAGAATGACAAAACACGGTGTTTTATCGAGCTTTAATGTCATTCTTAACACTTACATTAGACAATTATCCTGCATTTTAATTCCATCTTGGTCTTTTACATCTTTTTTACAATTAACCATCCCCGTTTACCACTGGTTTGACTTCCATTTTTGACCTCGGTTATACATTGGTCGCACGTTAACGACACATTAACGTCACATTAGGCCGCTATGCGGCCAGACATAGGGAAATAATAATAAATTGGAGCAACAAGGATGTATAAAAAAACAACGGCTTTGTCTGTTGCTATCAGCCTTGCATTAGGGACAGCCGCAGCTTTTGCCCCTGTAGCAGCCCAGGCAGAAGAGCAACAAGTTGAAAAACTTCAAAAGATGAAGGTAACTGGCTCGCGTATTTCACGCGTTGACATGGAAGGGTCGGAGCCTGTACAAGTTCTTTCATCTGAATATATTGAGAACACCGGTCTAGTATCGGTAGGTGACATTCTACGCCAAATACCGAGCGTGTCAGGTACAGTGCAAAGCTCAACCGTAAACAACGGTAGTAATGGTTCAGCAACCGTTAACCTGCGCGGCCTTTCTTCAGAGCGTACCTTAGTACTGGTAAATGGACGAAGAATGGTTTTAGGCGGCACTGGCGCAGATGCTAGTGTTGACTTAAATATGATTCCTACAGCAATGGTTGAGCGTATTGAAGTTCTTAAAAATGGTGCGTCTTCAGTATATGGTTCAGACGCGATCGCCGGTGTTGTAAATATCATTACCAAACAAGACTTCGAAGGATTTGAAGTTAACGTAAAATCGGGCCGCACTTCGGAAAGCGATGGTGAAGTAGTTGAGGTCAGCATGCTAGCAGGCACCTCGAATGATCGAGGTGGCCTGACTTTCTCGGCAGGATATACTGAAGAGAAAGAAATCAGTAGCGCAGATCGTAGTTTTGCAAACACTGACCTGATGCATGATGGTATGGGCGGAAGTTACGTCGGTGGTAGTAGTGCGACACCTTGGGGCTACTATGACGGACAAACTTACGGGCCGGAAGGCAGTGAAGACCTGCGTGACTATGTCCATCCGGATGACACATACAACTACGCACCTGACAACTACCTCAAACGACCAGCTAAGAAAATGTATCTTGCAGCGCAAGGTCACTACCTGCTAACTGAGAATGAGTACGTTGGACCTGTAACAGCAAGCTTCGAAGGGCTTTACTCTAACTCTAAATCAGACTACCTGCTGGCTGCAGAACCTATTTTTGGTAAATTCACACCAGGCTACGATCCTATTTCTGCAGACAACGAGTACAACCCAACTGGCGAAGATATTGTCGACTGGCGTCGTCGTATGGTGGAGACCGGTGGCCGAAACCGCTTCTTCGAATCTGATACAGCGCGCTTTGTCTTCGCTCTCGATGGTGAATTTTCCAACGGTTGGCTTTGGGACACCAGCTTTAACTGGGGTAAAACAAAAACAACTCAGATTGAAGATAACGTATTCATGAAAGATCGCGTTAACAATGCGATTGGTGCTTCAGAAAATGGTAAGTGTCTTGATTCTGCTGGTGATGAAATTGAAGGCTGTGTGCCAATGGATCTCTTTGGTGGTATCAGCCAAGAAGCTCTAGATTATATGACCTTCACTCGCCAGGATACCGGCTACAATCAACAGCGCACATTTGATGTTAACGTCAGTGGTGATATCTTCGAATACCAAATGGGTACTATTGCGTTCGCAGCTGGCTACCAAACACGTACAGAGAAAGGCGCAAGCCAACCTGATGCGTTGGTAGTACTGGGCAACTCTAGTGGTAATGCGGATTCTCCTACTTCTGGACAGTACACGGTTGATTCTTTCTATGGTGAACTGCTCGTCCCATTGCTATCTGAAGTAACGCTAGCTGAATACCTGGAAGCAAAAGTTGCTGTCCGCAGTGATGACTACTCAACCTTCGGTCAGAATACGACCTGGGGCTACAGCATGCTGTACCAACCGGTTGAGACATTGATGGTACGAGGTAACTACAATGAAGTATTCCGAGCACCAACCGTGGCCGATTTATATGGTGGCGTTTATGAATCATACCCGACTCTTACCGATACTGCAGGCCTGGACACCAGTGAACGTGCTCAGTTCCCAGTTTACTACGGCGCAAATGAAGATCTAAAACCAGAGCAAGGCCACAGCGCATCGGTGGGTTTTGTTTACGCACCTGACTTTATCGATGGCTTTTCAACAACAGTGGACTACTGGCAGGTTGAACTGGAAGACTTGATCGATGTTATTGACCCACAGCTAATGCTGGACAAGTGTGCTCTTGAAGGACAGTACTGTGAAAACATCCAACGCTTTGATGATGGAAACATCGAGTACATCAATGCGCGTCTGACTAACGTGGGCAAACTTGAAACCTCTGGTATCGACTTCAACATTCGCTACGCATATGACTTCGATTTCGCAACATTAAGAGTGAACTGGGAAAACACTTACACACTTAACTACGATATCGAAAAAGCAGACGGTACAGTAGATGAGATCGCTGGTACGTACAACCATACTTACGATACCTACTCTAAGTGGCGCTCGAACCTAAACCTTGGCCTAGCTGATGATCAATGGCGCACCAATTGGACTGCACGCATGATCAAAGGTGTTGATTACTCACTAGCCGGTGAAGATGCAGATGGCAACGCAGTATTCTACGACTTTAATGTTCCTACTGTGGTGTACCATGATGTGAGTGCGGCGTACATGTTCGATAATGACATCACGCTATCTGGTGGTATCAACAACCTATTTGATAAAGAGCCACCTCTGATTCTGGATACCATTGCAGCTAACACAGATGCCACAACATACGATGTGACTGGCCGCTACTTCTACGTAAACCTAAATGTAAAATACTAATTTTAAGTATTCACAATTTGCTGGCACAAATCACTGTGCCAGCCTTATCTGACTGACTTTATACACTAACAAGGATGCTACTATGACGTTAAAGGAATTTGGCGTAAGTGCTGTTGCTACCGCGATCCTCTCGGTAAGTGGTGCTGTAATGGCTGCTGACTCAGGAACCGTCGTCGCTAATCAGGCACAAACCACTAAGTCTTCACAGGCTTCTCAAGAAAAAATCGACAACTATGCTGAAAGTACTGAAGGCATGTTGGCTGAATACAAAGGCTTACTTCGTCAAATCGACAGTATGAAAGTCTACAACGAGCAAATTAACCGTATGGTTCAGTCACAGCAAGGCGAGCTGGACTCACTCAATAACCAAATTGCTCAAATCGATCAAACGGCAACAGAAGTTGTCCCTCTAACTCTGAAAATGATCGATGCGCTAGACGAATTTGTCACTCTCGATCTGCCATTCCAAAAAACAGAGCGTAATAAACGCGTTCAGGAGTTACGTCGCCTGATGGACCGCGCTGACGTAACGACTTCAGAAAAATTCCGTAAAGTGATGGAAGCTTACCAAATCGAAGATGGCTTCTCGCGCTCGATCGAATCTTACAAAGCCAGCCTGGATCGTAATGGCGAAGTGGTCACTTACGACTTCTTACGCATAGGTCGTACGGCGCTTCTGTTCCAATCTCCGGACGGTGGTGAAACAGGTATGTGGAACCAACAGACCCGTCAATGGGAATCATTACCTGAAAGCTACCGTATCGCTGTACAGCAAGGCCTGCGCATCGCTAAGAAGCAAGCGCCACCATCGCTGATCAAACTGCCTGTATTTGCTGGGGAGGAATAAGAGATGAAAGGATTCAAAACTCTGGCCGCTGGCCTACTAGCTAGCCTATTTATGATTTCTGGCGTTCAGGCAGAAACACCACAAACCCTATCGGAACTACTGAAAAGCGTAAAATCAGAAAGTATCGTTGAGTCGAAAGAGAATAAAGAGCGTGAAGCAATCTTTAAACGCGATCGAGACCAACAAGCGGCGTTGCTACAACAAGCTCGCAACGAACTGGCTTCACAACAAGCGCTTGGCGATCAGCTCAAAGCAACATTCGATGATAATGACAAACAGCTGACTGAGCTGACTGAAACGCTACGCGTTCGCTCAGGTACCCTGGGTGAGATGTTTGGTGTGGTTCGTCAGTACGCTGGTGAATTTAAAGGTCTATTTGCCGCTTCGCAAAATGCCGTTCAGTTCCCGGAGCGTGACGCACTACTGACTAAACTGGCAGAAAGTAAAGAGCTGCCATCAACTCAAGAGCTGGAAGCATTCTGGCACACTATCCTTCAGCAAGTGATTGCGTCTGGTGAAACAACAACGACACCTGCAACTGTCGTTTACGGTGAAGGTAAAGAAGCGGTTCGCGACGTTAAGCTAATCGGTGAATTTAACGCAATTGCTGATGGTAAATACGTCACCTACGTTCCTCAGACTGCGAAGTTTGAAGAGTTGTCACGTCAGCCAAGCAAAAATATCACAGGTCTGGTTGGTGGATTCGAGTCAGCAAAAGGCACTTACGAACCACTATTTCTTGACCCGTCTCGTGGCGTAATCCTATCGCTACTTGTACAGAGCCCTACCGTTGAAGAACGTATTGACCAGGGTGGCATCGTTGGTTACGTCATCCTGGCTATGGGTGCTTTGGGTGTAATCATCGCACTATTCTGCTTCCTGCGCCTTCAGATTATCGGCGGCAAAATGCGTAAACAGGCGAAATCTGAGACCGTTATTCCTGGTAACCCACTAGGTGAAGTTATCCAGGCTTACCAAGAGCACAAAGGCGACAACCTTGAAGATCTGGAAGCGAAACTGGACGAAATCATCCTGCGTAACGCGCCAAAAATCGAACGTTTCGTTAGCTCTATCAAACTGTTTGCATCTGTAGCACCTCTGTTAGGTCTACTAGGTACAGTAATGGGTATGATCGGTACGTTCCAGGCAATCACGCTATTTGGTACCGGCGATCCGAAACTGATGGCTGGCGGTATCTCTGAAGCACTAGTAACAACCATGCTAGGTCTGGTTGTGGCAATTCCTCTTCTGTTCCTTTACACCCTTGTACACAGTAAAGGTCGTCGTTTGGTTCAAACTCTTGAAGAACAGAGTGCAGGTTTCATCGCTCGCTATCAGGAAAAACTGCATAAAGCCGAAAGCTAAGGAGGCGTTATGTGGTGGTTAGTTGGAGAACTTGAATCAATTAAGCGCTTCTTGGGAATGGGTGGTGACGTTCTCGTCGCCATCTTCATCCTCAGCTTCGTGTTGTGGGCAGTACTGTTAGAGCGTTGGTTCTACTTTACCGCTGTTGCTCCGAGAGCCGCGAAAAAAGCCGTGGGTCTTTGGAGCGAACGCTCTGAACATCAAAGCTGGAACGCAAAGATGATCCGACAAGAAATCGTTTCTCGTCAGGATATTGAGAATAAAAAGGGTCTGCCAATTGTCAAAGTACTGATTGCGCTCTGTCCCCTGCTTGGCCTGCTTGGCACTGTCGTCGGCATGATCCAGGTATTCGACATCTTAGCGGTAACAGGAACAGGAAGCCCCCGGGCAATGGCCTCGGGGATATCGAAGGCAACAATCCCAACGTTAGCCGGGATGGTGGCATCGCTATCAGGACTGTTCTTTAGTTCACGTCTTGATCATTTAGCCAAAGTCACAACGCAAAAGCTGGAAGACAAGTTAAAGCATATTGCCTGAGTAAATGGAATTAGAGGTATAGGTCATGAAAAGACGCTATAGCAGTGATAGCAGTGATGAAAACGCTATCGATATGACACCGATGCTCGACATCGTATTCATCATGTTGATCTTCTTTATCGTAACAACATCGTTCGTTAAAGAAGCTGGTATTGAAGTAAACCGCCCGACGGCAAGCTCAGCACAAACCGTGAAGAAAGGTAACATCATGGTTGCAGTTGGTGCTGCAGGGGACGTGTGGGTCGATAAACGACGTATTGAAGTCGATGCTGTTCGCGCCAACATCGAACGTCTTCGCGCAGAAAGTCCTGACGGTGCTGTTGTCATCCAGGCTGATACCGAAGCTAATGCAGGGGTAGTCGTGAAGGTAATGGACCAGATTAAGATGGCGGGTGTAGAAAGCATCTCCATTGCCGCAACCGGTAAGGATTAGGCTTATGCGGTATCTGGCCTCAATTGCACTGGCGCTCATTGTCTCCCTCGGACTGTTCTGGGGGATGGACAAGCTGGTAAACAAAGAGCGCCACGAGCTAGTGTCGAATGACGACAAACGTATGGTCGACTTCATTCGCATTAAACCAGACGAAAAAGTACAGGAGAAAAAACGCGAACTGCCGAAACCGCCACCGCCTAAGCGTCCGCCGCCACCACCAGAAATGAAGGTGACGTCGACAGTGAAGCCGGTGATGGATCAGGTTCCGATGAATATGCCTAAGCTAGACCTGCCAGTCAACGTAACCGGCGGTTCAGTACTGGGGCACTACACACAAGGTGGTGGTGCTCAAGTTATAGGCGGCGGAGGCCCGGTTCCTCTGGCCACGTTCCAACCTCAGATGCCACGTAAAGCGGCACGTGCAGGAATTGAGAAAGGTATCGTGCTTGTAGAGTTTACGGTTAACGAACGCGGTGGCGTTGAAGATGTAACAGTCTTAAAAGAAACACCGCGTAAGTTAGGCTTGGGTAAAGCAGCGAGCAAAACAGTATCCAAATGGACCTTCAAACCTAAAATGGTCGATGGTAAAGCGGTCAGTTCGCGCCTTTCTCAAGAAATCGAGTTCTCTACCAACTAAGGGGTCGCAATCATGAAATCGTATACAAAATTGTTGGCTTCTCTGGTGATTATTGCAGGTGCGTATGGCGCGCCTGCTTTATCCGCCGCTCCTGAGTTGTCAGACAGAACGTTCAGAACAGTAAACAAAGTACAGGAGTTGATCGCTACCGAGAAATATTCGGAGGCGCTTTCTAAGCTAAGCTCAGCACTGGAGAGCACCGAAAAGCGTAAATATGATCGTGCAGTCCTGCTGCAGCAAATGGGTTTTTTGTACTCTCTGCAAGATAACTACTCGAAAGCTGCAAAATATTTCGCAGATGCGCTGAGCCTGAATGCTCTGCCAGTGCCTGTTGCACAGCAAGTACGCTACAGCCTGGCTCAGTTATATCTTGCTGAAGGTCAGTTCAAAAAATCCGTCTCTACGATGAATGAATGGTTCAAAATTGCAGAGACGACAGAAGAAAAACCACAAGCTCACGCTTACATCACGTTAGCCAGTGCTTACATTCAACTAGAAGATTACAAAAATGCGATTCCGCCGACTAAGAAAGCCATCGCAATGAGTAAAGACCCTAGTGAATCCTGGTACCAGTTACTGATGTCAGCGCATTATGAACTTAAACAGTTCAAGAGTGTTGCAGGAGTTCTGAATACTCTGACGACTAAGTACCCGAGAAATAAGCGTTACTGGACGCAACTGTCTGGTATCTACATGGAATTAAACCAAGAGCGTAATGCGCTTTCAACTCTGGAGATGGCTCATAAAATGGGACTTCTGGAAGAGGAGAAAGAGTACTTACGTCTGGCAAACTTCCAGGCTTACCAAGGGGTCCCTTACCGAGCAGCAAAAACGCTTCAGGCAGCCTTCGAAGAAGGTCATGTTGAGCGTAATGCAGAAAACTTAGAAAAGCAGGGAGCATTCTGGCAGCAAGCGCAAGAGCTTGGGCGTGCAATCGAGGTCTATCAGCAGGCTTACCATCTTGCGCCAACAGCAAAAACTCAAATAAAAATCGCTCGTCTGATGATTTTAGACAAGCAGTATTCAGAAGCGACGAAGTTTACGCAAAACGCGGCTTCTGATGCCAAGCGCGATCAAAAGGGTGAATTAGCCTACATTCGCGGGATGGCATATTTTGAGCTTAATCAGCCGGACAATGCACTCAAAGCGATGCAGAGTGCCGCTCAGTCCCCTGACCTAAAAGCAGTTGCGAGCCCCTGGATTAATTTCTTAGAGACTCAAGGCTAAACCAAGTCGCGACAATTAAAATTAAGTGTGAGTCAGTCGCACGTCTGGGGAAGTGAAAGCTTCCCCTTTTTTCTACCTGATTTTAGGTAACTTCTTTGTTTATTTCGGAATTAAAGATCAACTGGCAACAAAATAGAGATCATGATACTCTTCGCCTCCATTTTTCTGGCGGGATTATCACCAATATCAGTCCCTGTAGTGGTTGATTCCACACGGCCAGTGCTATCGTAATAAGACTGTCGGGGCTTCTTCCGGCATTCATTCAATCTAATCAGAAGTGGAACAGTACAATGGGCAAAGGTACTCTCTATATCGTATCTGCACCTAGCGGCGCAGGTAAATCCAGCTTGATCTCAGCAATGCTGGAGCGTAATCCGACATACGCTATGAAAGTGTCTGTGTCTCACACCACTCGCGACATGCGTCCTGGTGAAGAAAACGGTACTCACTACCACTTCGTGTCAAAAGACGAGTTCGAAGCGTTAATTGCGCAAGGTGACTTCTTGGAGCATGCGGAAGTGTTTGGCAACTATTACGGCACCTCTCGCATCTGGATTGAAGAAACGTTGAACAAAGGTATCGACGTGTTCTTAGATATCGACTGGCAGGGCGCACGACAAATTCGTCAGCAAATGCCAGAAGCAAAGAGCATTTTCATCCTGCCACCATCCAATGGCGAACTAGAGCGTCGTTTAAACACTCGTGGCCAGGATAGTGATGAGGTGATTGCCAAACGTATGGCAGAAGCCAAGTCAGAGATCTCGCATTACAACGAGTACGATTACGTGATTGTAAACGACGACTTCGATACCGCACTGGTGGACTTTAAAGCCATTCTGCGTGCGGAAAGATTGAAGGAAGAAAAGCAAGCTGCTAAATATAAAGGTATGCTTGACGCGTTGTTAGCAGAGTAACTTTAAGAAGAAGTCTCGCTGTAAACATAAAGAATTTTTGTTTCTTTACTAGTACTTTTGCGTAGTAAAGAACAGACAATAAAACATTGTAGAAAGTCCACCAACCGTGGCTTGTCTAATTGCTAGTAAATAAAGTAGTTAGGCTGTATACTTTCTCGTCATTCTAAAATTTTAGTTAACTAATTGGAGTCCTCATGGCACGCGTAACTGTTCAAGACGCTGTTGAAAAAGTTGGCAACCGTTTCGACCTAGTACTGATTGCGGCTCGCCGCGCTCGTCAAATGCAAACTGGCGGTAAAGATGCACTAGTGCCAGAAGAGAACGATAAACCAACGGTTATCGCTCTTCGCGAAATCGAAGAAGGTTTAATTACGAAAGAAGTTCTGGACGCTCGTGAACGTCAGGAACAACAAGAGCAAGAAGCGGCAGAGCTAGCGGCAGTAAGCAGCATCGCTCACAACCGTTAATTCTGACTCGAGAATTCAACAACCTCCCGGGCCTATAATTTGTATCTATTCGATAGCCTCAAAGACGTTGCCCAAGAATACCTAACAGAGCCTCAGATTGAGGCTCTGCGTCAATCTTATGTGGTAGCGAGAGATGCCCATGAAGGGCAAACCCGTTCTAGTGGTGAACCGTACATCATCCACCCTGTTGCTGTGTCTCGAATCCTGGCCGAAATGCGCCTAGATATTGAAACCCTCCAAGCAGCCCTGCTGCACGATGTCATTGAAGATTGTGATGTCACCAAAGAAGACCTCGAAGAGCAATTCGGCACTACCGTCGCTGAACTGGTTGATGGTGTCTCTAAACTAGACAAACTCAAATTCCGTGACCGTAAAGAGGCTCAGGCAGAGAACTTTCGCAAAATGGTTCTGGCCATGGTGCAGGACATCCGCGTTATTCTGATCAAACTGGCCGACCGAACGCATAACATGCGAACGCTTGGTGCACTGCGACCAGACAAAAAACGCCGTATTGCCCGTGAGACGTTAGAAATCTATTCACCGCTCGCTCACCGCCTTGGTATTCACAATATCAAGACAGAATTGGAAGAGCTGGGCTTTGAAGCGCTTTACCCAAACCGTTATCGCGTACTGAAAGAAGTAGTAAGAACAGCGCGTGGTAATCGTAAAGAGATGATCCAGCGTATTCACAGCGAGATTGAAGGCCGGTTGCTCGATGTAGGTCTGAGCTCCCGTGTGGTCGGGCGTGAGAAGAACCTGTTCTCCATCTATAACAAGATGAAGACCAAAGAGCAGCGCTTCCATACCATCATGGACATCTACGCATTCCGCGTAGTGGTTGACACTTCTGATACCTGTTATCGCGTATTGGGTCAGGTACACAGCCTGTACAAACCACGTCCGGGCCGGATGAAAGACTATATCGCGGTACCAAAAGCGAACGGCTATCAATCACTGCACACTTCTATGGTCGGCCCTCACGGGGTTCCGGTTGAAGTTCAGATCCGTACTGAAGATATGGATCAAATGGCAGATAAAGGTGTTGCCGCGCACTGGTCTTACAAAGACAAAGGCGACCGCTCGGGTACCACCGCACAAGTTAAAGCTCAGCGCTGGATGCAAAGTCTGCTTGAGCTGCAACAAAGTGCCGGTAACTCATTTGAATTCATTGAAAACGTAAAGTCCGACCTGTTCCCGGACGAAATTTACGTGTTCACACCAAAAGGTCGTATCGTCGAACTGCCACTGGGCGCAACCGCGGTTGACTTCGCTTATGCTGTGCACACTGATGTGGGTAACTCCTGTGTTGGTGCGCGTGTTGATCGCAACCCTTACCCTCTCAGCAAAGCGCTGAAGAACGGCCAGACGGTTGAAATCATCAGTGCACCGGGCGCGCGTCCAAATGCCGCATGGCTGAACTATGTGGTGACCTCTCGTGCCCGCACTAAAATTCGCCAAGTATTGAAGACAATGCGCCGGGAAGAGTCGATCACATTAGGTCGTCGCTTGCTAAACCATGCCCTTGGTCGACACTCGATTGATACGATTTACCCAGAAAACGTTAAAGAAGTTCTGGCCGATCTTCGCTTAGCCAGCACAGATGACTTGCTCGCTGCGATTGGTCTGGGTGAGTTGATGAGTATCGTCATTGCGCGTCGTCTGCTTGGTGACACCGAAGAACTTACTACGACCAGTTCGATTCCAACCGATGCGAAGAAGAAACTGCCGATTCGTGGCGCTGAAGGGTTACTGCTGACCTTTGCCAACTGTTGTCACCCTATTCCAGATGATTCGATTATTGCTCATGTCTCTCCAGGACGTGGCTTAGTGGTGCACCGCGAAACCTGTCCAAACGTGCGTGGCTACCAGAAAGAGCCGGATCGCTACATGGCGGTGGCGTGGTCTGACGATTACGACAAAGAGTTCATCGCTGAACTGAAAGTCGACATGTTAAACAGCCAAGGAGCGCTTGCAGAGCTCACCAATGTCATTTCGAAAACAGGCTCAAATATTCATGGCTTGTCAACGGAAGAGCGCGATGGTCGCCTGTATACCGTCACGGTACTGTTAACCACCAAAGATCGGGTCCACCTTGCTAGCATCATGCGAAAAATCAAAGCGATGCCACATGCGACCCGAGTCAGACGCAGAAGAAGATAACACTCATCGCCACCTACAAGGTGGCGATTTTTTTATAGTTAAACAAAGATGAATTTAGAACGCTACAACCGTATCCACCAAGTCCTCAAAGCTCGCCAGACTGATCTGACGTTATGCCTTGAAGAAGTCCACAAACCCAACAATGTCTCTGCGGTTATCCGTACTGCCGATGCTACCGGCCTGCATAAAGTCCACGCGATTTGGCCAGATAAGATGCGCACCCTAAGCCACACTTCAGCGGGCGCACGTAACTGGGTAGAAGTTGACACTCACGACTCAATTGAAGCCGCCATTACCGAACTTAAAGCGCAGGGCATGCAGGTACTGGTGACAAACCTGTCGGAGAAAGCGGTCGATTTTCGTGACATTGACTACACCAAACCAACTGCAATCATATTAGGCAGCGAAAAAGTAGGTGCTTCTGAACAAGCGAAACGGCTCGCCGATCAAGACATCATCATCCCGATGATTGGCATGGTGCAGTCGCTTAATGTTTCTGTCGCCAGTGCGGTAATTCTTTATGAAGCTCAGCGTCAGCGCGAAGCGGCTGGCATGTATGAGCGTGAAGAAAGCGCTTTGCCAGAAGAAACCATCAACCGAATCCTATTTGAACGCGGACATCCAGTTCTAGCCAAAGTGGCCAAACGCAAAGGCCTCGCCTACCCATCACTGGACGACGAAGGTCAAATCGTCGCAGATGAAGCATGGTGGAAAGAGATGCAGCAAAAATAGGTTCTAGGTAAAAGAAAGGCCCTAGATCCTAGGGGGAGCTTGTTGGAAATAAAGCGATAAACGTAGATTGTTATATTTGCTTTTTGGGAATACAGACTACCGAATGTTCGCTTTCCGTATTCAGCCTCCTTTTCCGTCATTCCGAGGAGCCATAGCGACATCAGGAATCTACGTACAACTAATGCAGAAGCGAAGCTAACGCCTTAAGCACCAGTACTCGCGGAAAGTAGATTCTGAATCACGCTCCTTCGTCGCTGTCCAGAATGACGAATTTTAACCATTGAGCTCTGTAATCCGTAAGCGAAGCGCTCCGTATTCCTAGTCTTTTTCTAGGACCTAGGACCTTCTTTACCCTAGGATCTTTATTTATTCCTGTACAAAAACACAGCTCAGTGGTTAACATACTGCAATGTTAACCATTTTCCTGAGCCTGCTATGTCTGCCCAACTGTTATCTGCTGTTCCATTATCCTCACTTTCCGGGGTTGGCGCTAAAGTCGCAGAAAAACTTGCCAAAGTTGGCTTGCACTCGGTTCAGGATTTATTGTTCCATCTTCCTCTCCGCTACGAAGATCGTACTCGTATTTACCCTATCGCCAAACTGCATGCTGGTCTCTGGGCTGCCGTTCAAGGTAAGGTCATGGCGGTAGATACCATCTTCGGTAAGCGCAAGATGCTGACGGTAAAAATCAGCGACGGTAATGGCACCATCACGCTGCGTTTTTTTAACTTTACCGCAGGCATGAAGAACAACTTTGCTCAAGGTAAGTTAGTACACGCTTACGGAGAAGTAAAACGTGGCGGGGTTGGGCTGGAAATCGTTCATCCTGATTACAAGTTTTGCGTCGGCGAGCAAAAGCCCGACGTCGAACAAAACCTGACTCCCGTTTACCCAACGACAGATGGGCTAAGGCAAATCACGCTGCGTAACCTCACTGAGCAGGCACTGACGTTACTTGATAAAGCCGCAGTGCAAGAGTTGTTGCCGTCCGGATTGTACAATCATCAAATCACCATGTCGCAGGCGCTGCATACTATTCACAGGCCGCCGCCAACCATTAATCTGGATGAGTTTGATGAAGGTAAACACCCGGCACAAATTCGCCTGATAATGGAAGAACTGCTAGCGCAAAACCTCTCTATGCTGGCGGTGCGCAGTAAAGGGCAACAAGACATTGCCTTGCCCCTTTCCCAGTGTGAAAAACTGAAAAACCAACTGCTGGCACAACTGCCATTCTCACCGACTAATGCCCAGTCACGGGTAGTGAAAGAGATTGAAAGCGATCTCGAAAAACCACATCCGATGATGCGTCTTGTCCAGGGCGATGTGGGTTCAGGTAAAACGCTGGTTGCGGCATTAGCTGCCGTCCGGGCGATTGAACACGGTTATCAAGTAGCACTCATGGCACCAACCGAGCTTCTTGCTGAGCAGCACGCGATTAATTTTGCCAACTGGTTCGAAGCTATGGGCATTCAGGTCGGCTGGTTGGCGGGCAAACTAAAAGGTAAAGCCAAAGAAACAGAACTCGCACGTATTGCCAGTGGTGAGGCGCAGATGGTAGTGGGTACTCACGCGCTGTTTCAGGAACATGTCGAATTTCATCACCTGGCACTGGTCATTATCGATGAACAACACCGTTTTGGTGTCCACCAGCGCTTAGAGCTGCGCGAAAAAGGCGCTAAGCAAGGCGCTTATCCGCATCAGTTGATCATGACCGCCACGCCTATTCCGCGCACTTTAGCTATGACCGCCTATGCAGATTTAGAAACCTCGGTGATTGACGAGCTACCACCGGGACGAACGCCGATTCAGACCGTCGCGATTCCAGATACTAAACGCGATGACATTGTTGAACGTGTTCGTCACGCCTGTCTTAACGAAGGCAAACAGGCTTACTGGGTGTGTACCCTGATTGATGAATCAGAAGTGCTAGAAGCGCAAGCCGCCGCCGATACTGCGGAAGAGCTGCAGCGCAAACTGCCTGATGTGAAAATTGGCCTGGTTCACGGCCGCATGAAACCGACGGAAAAACAGGCGGTAATGCAGGACTTTAAAGACAACAAGCTCCACCTGCTGGTCGCAACAACCGTGATAGAGGTTGGCGTAGACGTACCGAACTCTAGCCTGATGATCATCGAAAACCCAGAACGACTGGGTCTGGCTCAGCTGCACCAGCTAAGAGGCCGTGTAGGACGAGGCTCTGTCGCCAGCCACTGTGTTTTGCTCTACCACTCGCCACTGTCGAAAACAGCCCAAAAACGTCTCGGGGTACTGCGTGAAAGCAATGACGGTTTTGTTATCGCACAGAAAGATTTAGAAATACGTGGTCCTGGTGAGTTATTAGGTACCAAGCAAACTGGTCTGGCTGATTTTAAGATTGCCGACTTAGTCAGAGATCAGCGCTTAATTCCCGAAGTTCAGCGCATTGCGCGCCACATTCATGACAATTACCCTTCGAACGCGACTGCCATTATTGACCGTTGGTTAGGTGAGCGTGACATTTATTCCAAGGCATAGTCCCCCCAAAGTTTAATAAATAAAATGGCGAAAAAAACAGAGTTATCGCCATTTATTTCCGCAAGAAGCAATCGTTTGCTTTTTAGTTAAATCACTCTATAATCGCGCACAACTTTTAGGGTCTGTTGACCCCAACCAACCTGAGCTGACACTGATTAACAGCAATCACAGATCAAAACATCAGCTCCGTCCAGACCTCCCATTCAGCGAGCTCTGGGGAAGAAACATTGCGACAAGCGAGAAAAACATGACAACTTCAAACCGACCTTCGGAACTGGTCTATCAGTTAAATGATCGTCCACCACTGCCACAAACGATTTTTGCAGCCGTTCAGCACCTGATGGCGATGTTCGTTGCCGTTATCACTCCCTCATTGATCATCTGTCAGTCTTTAGGTGTTCCGGCAGATCAGACCAATACCATCATCAGCATGTCTCTGTTTGCATCAGGGGTCTCTTCCTTTATTCAGATCCGCACCTTTGGTCCGGTTGGTTCCGGGCTGCTGTCCGTACAAGGCACCAGCTTTAACTTTTTGGGTCCAATCATTGGTGCCGGTTTATCCTTAAAAGCCGGCGGAGCAGACATCAGTACCATGATGGCGGCGATATTCGGTACCATTCTGGTCGCCTCATTCGCGGAGATTCTGCTTTCCCGAGTCCTTGAGCACGCGCGCCGCATCATTACCCCGCTGGTGTCAGGTATCGTAGTCACTCTGATTGGTCTGACACTGATTCAGGTCGGCTTGGTCTCTGTGGGCGGAGGCTACGCCGCGATGGGTGACGGCACGTTCGGCAGTCTGGACAAGCTTGCGCTGGCAGGAACCGTACTTGGCTTAATTGTAATTCTGAACCGCTCTAACAATCCGTACATACGCGTAGCTTCTATAGTGATTGCTATGCTGGTTGGCTATGTAATGGCGTACTTTATGGGCATGGTAGACACATCAAAACTGAGTGAAACCAATCTGGTTGCACTGCCTATACCAATGCAGTTTGGTTTATCTTTTGACTGGTCACTGTTTATCCCGCTGGTACTGATTTTCTTTATTACCGCGCTGGAAGCCATTGGTGATATTACCGCAACATCAGAAGTATCAGGCGAACCGGTAAAAGGACCGGTTTACATGAAACGTATCAAAGGCGGCGTTTTGGCAGACGGCCTGAACTCTGCTATTGCTGCTATCTTTAACAGCTTTCCAAACTCTACGTTCAGCCAGAACAACGGCATCATTATGCTGACAGGCGTAGCAAGCCGCTACGTTGGTTATTTCATCTCTGGCATGCTGGTTGTACTTGGCTTATTCCCGGGTGTGGCGAGCTTCGTACAGCTTATTCCTGAACCTGTGCTTGGCGGCGCAACGATCGTGATGTTCGGTACGATTGCAGCAGCAGGTGTACGTATTATCTCTCGTGTGGAGCTAGACCGCCGTGCCATTCTTATCATGGCGCTATCATTTTCTATGGGTCTGGGTATTGCTCAGAAACCAGAGATTCTGCAGTTCATGCCGGAGTTTATTAAGAGTATTTTCTCAACTGGTGTGGCTGCCGGTGGTATCACGGCGATCATCCTTAACCTGCTGTTACCTGAAAAACTGGCAGACGAAGAACTTGCTACTCAGGAAGTTAAAGAATCCTAAACTGATCATAGGATAAGACAAAGCCCGACCTCAAAGCTGAGGTCGGGCTTTTTATTTGTATCGGTGATTATCTAAGTTGGCAAACTCACTTAGTCGGGAAACTGATTTGTACGATCAAGCCACCTTCACTGCGGTTGCGCATCACCACCGAACCTGAATGCTGGCTGACAATTCGCTTAACGATTGCCAGACCAAGTCCGGTGCCCTCACTGCCACGGGCGGTGTCACCCCGCGTAAACGGTTCAAACAGTTTACCGATCTGCCCCGGTTCAATCCCAGGTCCGTTATCTTCAACGGTTACCCAGACCAGCTGATTATCTGCCGTCATCCCCGTCGAGACTTTAATCCATCCATTTCCGTAACGAACCGCATTAACCACTAAATTGGTCACCGCGCGTTTTATCGCGATCGGGTTACCTAATGCCGGTTTGATCGATTCTTCTATTTGCGTCTCAATTTCCTGCTCATAGCCACCCTCTGCGCTGGCTACATCACGAGCGATGTCATTGAGATACACGGCTTCAAATGTCTGGTTATTCACCGGTTTGAGATAATCCATAAACTGGCTGATGATTTCGTTACACTCTTCTGTATCACTGATGATGCCTTCCGCGAGATAGCTGTCCTCTGGTGACATCATTTCCGTTGCTAGACGAATTCGGGTCAGTGGTGTACGCAAATCATGACTGATACCCGCCATCAGCAGTGCGCGATCCTCTTCTAACTCCTGAATACCTTTCGACATCTGATTAAACGCCCGCGTTACAGAACGAATTTCAATCGCACCTTTCTCTGGTAAAGGTGGTGGAATCTCGCCCCGCCCCACGCCTTTAGCCGCCTTCTCCAGGGCAACTAACGGGCGGTTTTGTAAGCGGATAAATAACCAGCCACCGGCGATAATCAGCAGCGCCATAATTAGGCTGTTACGGAACAGCGGTGCGAAATCTTCTTCCTGCAGCTCAGAAAGCGGGATTCGGATAATCGAGTTAGGCATCTGATCGATGTGCATCCACAAGATGTAACTGTCACTGCCTAACATCAGGCGTACTTCTGTCGGAGAATCCAGTTCCTGGGTCATCTCTTCCGACATCAGATCGATCGTCATAGCATGGTTAAACTCTTCTGCTTTTTCGCTGTCGATACTGTGAACCGTCACACCCAGGCGTTCCAACAACTGGCGTCGCAGTGGTGCCTCAGATTTCAGTTCTCCCTCTGCATCGAGAACCAGATTCAGTTCATGGGCAAGAATCTTATTGAACTGCTGCAGACTCGGCATCAGGGCGTAGTTGAAAACGGCGTAATAAGAGAAGACCTGGCTGGCGAGAAGCAAAGAGATAAACAGAAGAATAGATTGGGTGAGTGAACTTTGGATTCGCATGAAAAGTTCCTAGTCGGAGAAGGCTCCTGATAGTGAGTTTTCCGCCCTCGACAGGAGGGTTGAGGACGGAATAACTGGAGTTAAGGATGAACGGATTACGCTTCTTTGCCGTCAGGGACAAACACGTAACCTAAGCCCCACACCGTTTGTATGTAGCGTGGTTTGCTCGGGTCATCTTCCAGCATACGACGCAGGCGGGAGATCTGTACGTCGATAGAACGTTCCATCGCTGAATATTCACGGCCACGTGCCATGTTCATCAGTTTGTCGCGCGACATTGGCTCACGAGCATTGGTAACCAGTGCTTTAAGAACCGCAAACTCACCGGAGGTTAACGGCATCGCTTCATCGCCGCGGAACATTTCTCGTGTTCCGAGGTTAAGGCGGAACTCACCAAACTCAACCACTTTTTCTTCGGTACTTGGAGCACCCGGCAGCTCTATCGTCTGGCGGCGTAATACCGCTTTAATACGTGCAAGCAGCTCACGCGGGTTAAATGGTTTTGGCAGGTAATCATCTGCGCCCACTTCTAAACCGACAATACGGTCAACCTCGTCACCTTTTGCAGTCAGCATCAGAATAGGCAACATGTTGTTGGCATGACGTAAGCGGCGGCAAATGGACAAGCCATCTTCTCCCGGTAACATCAGATCGAGTACCATCAGGTGAAAATTTTCACGCGTCAGTAAGCGATCCATCTGTTCGCCATTAGCTACACTACGAACCTGAAACCCCTGCTCAGAAAGGTAACGCTCCAATAGAGCACGTAAACGAGCATCGTCATCAACCACTAATATTTTATGATTTTCCTGCATTGAAACATCCTTTCAGAAGCATCTGTTGTCGAAAATGTATCACTGTTTCTGCAAACGTGCTTGAGCAAATTGTTACTCTTTTTATCTTAGCGGTACTTTTCAGGTTTTTTAGTGAGTTAAGTTGTACTCAATTGAGTTGATGAACCACTCTTTATCGCCCTCTGGCGTCTTAACCGTGAACTCTTCATCAACCTGTTTTTTGAGCATCGCGCGCGCCATCGGGGAGTCGATCGAGATATAGTCTTTAGCATCGCCATAGATCTCTTCCGGCCCGACAATACGGAACTTCTTCACGTCACCCGCTTCATTCTCTATCTCAACCCAGGCACCAAAAAAGACTTTCCCTTCCTGCTGAGGAGAGTAATCGACAATGGTGACTTCCGGTAAAAACTTTCTGAGGAAACGAACTCGGCGATCAATCTGACGCAACAATCGTTTATTGAAGGTGTAATCTGCATTTTCAGATCTGTCTCCCAGACTGGCAGCCCAGGTGACAATTTTTGTAATTTCCGGGCGTTGTTCATTCCAGAGATAATCATGCTCTTGTTTGAGTTTGTTATAACCTTCACGTGTAATCAGCTTGGTTTTCAATTGCTTTCCTTTTCCGGTGGACAAGTGGTTGTGGTCTGGTTGTCATTCCCGATACGAAGCCCGGAATTATACCCAAAAGCCAGTCTACCCAAAAACCAGAGTGGCGTGATACACAGAGCCACTTTGGCTGTTTTATTGCGCGTTATTTTTTATTATCCAGTTTTTCAGTCAGGATATAATTAGTGTCGCTGGATACCAGTACACCATGTTTTAAAAAGTTTTTACCCAGAATCATACTGAATTTAAAGCGTTCGCGATCCTGTAAATTAACCTCAATTTTCTTCTCCAACTCACCGAGTTTGACACGCATTTCCACTACAGGCCGGACATTCTTTTTCTCGCCTTTTTTCGCCGTGATTTTCATAACGTTGACCACTTCACGGGTAAACTCTGTCTTCACGCCATAGTCATTTTCGTAAGTAAAACTCACCATCTCTTTGCCGTCTTTTTCAAACTGCTTAATATCCGTTGCACTAATCGAGCTTACGTCAGCACCGGTATCCAGCTTAACGGGAAAAGACATACCTTCCACGTCTGCCACTTCAATGTGGCCTGCGCGGAACAGTGGTTTGGCATCTAAAAGATGATCGGCGCGGGAGTTAAACAGCACGCCACCTGCGGCCATGTCATGTCCGAAGACAAAGAATGGTTCAGTTTCGTTGTTCTCCAGAACATCAATGGCGAACTCCAGTGTCTTCTCCTGAGTGCCATAAGAAAAATCACCTTCTACCACTGGGCGCACCATATCGCCCACCTTTAACTTTTTCACAACCGGCTTGGTAATTTTTTCTTCTTTACCCTCTTCATTATTCAAGTAGTAGGTGACGGTCTCCTTCTTACCTTGTCCGCTCATCTCAAAACCGTTGACCCGTAAAAGCGGGGTTTTCACCGCAAACGTCGGGTATGCGGATAGCTGATAACCGTCTATGTTGAGTGTTTCTTCTGAAGAGACCACCAGAGGCTTAGTCATCAATGCACTCTTGAAGCTTTTTTCGATACCACCAAGCAAATTTTCTCTATCGGTATCCACGACAAAATGCTGATTCAATACGTCTTTACCCAAACGAAGCTGAGAGTCGAACCGGCCACGGTCACGCAGATACACCAGCCAGTGCTGGGTTTCATTCTCCGCCACCTTCACTGGCAAATACACCAGAGGTCGTTCACCTTTAGTAGTTTTCAGCATACGAATCAGCGGTTGTGTCATCGGGTGACGCTTACCATTTTCACCTTCCAGGATAAACGAGACCTTTCCTGCTTTCTTATCCACTTTGATATCTAGTGCGTGAGCATTGGTGTAGCGGCTCTTAGTGGAAATACTGACCTTGTACGAAACATCCTCAATGGTGACGAGTTCTTGCTTGCCGATCATTTTCGCTCCGGGTTGTTGCTGCAGATAGTCGTATCCTGCAAATACCCAGGCGTTATCCTCCAGATAAGTTTTACCAATCAGGATCGGCGCGGAAAATTGCTTACGTGCGGTCAGGTTGACCTCTGTGTCGACCTGACGTCCGGCGATTGAGAGAGGTAACTTCACATTCGGCCTTAGAATTGGCTCAGAACTCGTCCGGCTTCTAATCGCGCTGATCCTTTCCAGGTCATCCTCAATTTCTATACGCTTCCCGCTATACGGATGAAGAAGTGAATAAGTCACCTTCAGTTTATAAGGTATAAATTTCTTGGCCCGCCAGTTGGTTTTTGTGCCACCCAAATCGTTCATGACCGCCCACATCAGATCTTTATCTTTGAGATGCTTAAACTGGGGATGTGAGCTGCTCACATGGATGTTTTCAGCATGCATGGAAGTGGTATCTGCGCCGGTATCAATCTTGCCCATAAACGGGACGCCACTCAGCTCCGGAATATCATCGTAATACACGTTTTCCACCCGGCCTAAAACCAGTTTGTCATCCAGTTGGAACAGCGGTTCCTGAGTAGTTGCAGAGAGAGACTGTGCCCAGCTAAACGGAGCAATAAGTAAGGCACCCGTAAGCGCTAAAGCCAAAGACAGTTTTTTCATTATGATTATCCTTATTAACTAAGGTTTATGAACTAAGGTACGTACAGTCGTTCGTTGAAAAATGTTCAATTTAATCAAAGTTTGACAAAAACATGACTGATGTCCACCAGCGTCCGGTAAATTTTTGCGTTGCTAGTTTAAATCATTGCAAATTCGCTCAATGACCCCAATGTTCTACACAATATCCAAACTAAATAGAAAGAGAATACACGGATGAGCCAAGCTATCTGTCGCATGATTGCTCAGGAACTGAATGTTCGCCCTGAGCAAGTCAACGCCGCTGTCACCCTGATTGATGACGGCAACACAGTCCCGTTTATTGCACGTTACCGTAAAGAGGTGACAGGTGGTCTTGATGATACCCAACTGCGCACACTGGACAGCCGTCTGTCTTATCTTCGTGAGTTGGATGACCGCCGCCAGACCATCCTCAAATCTATCCAGGAACAAGGTAAACTGACCCCAGAGCTGGAGCAGGAAATCACTCAGGCAGACAGCAAAACCCGCCTTGAAGATCTCTACCTGCCATATAAGCCGAAGCGTCGCACCAAAGGCCAAATTGCCATTGAAGCAGGCTTGGAACCGCTCGCTGACACGTTGTGGGATCACCCGCAAACCGAACCGGAAAGCGAAGCAGGCAAGTACGTTGATGCAGGCAAAGGCATTACCGATACCAAAGCCGCACTGGATGGTGCACGTGCGATCATCATGGAACGCATCGCAGAAGACGCCAACCTGTTAGAAAAGATCCGTGCTAACCTGAACCGCAACGCTGAGCTAGTTGCCCGAGTTGTCGAAGGCAAAGAAAACGAAGGCGAAAAGTTCAAAGATTACTTTAGCCACAACGAGCCACTTAGCAAAGTACCTTCACATCGTGCACTCGCGATGTTGCGCGGCCGTAATGAAGGCTTCCTCACGCTGGCAATGAATGCCGATCCGGAGCAGGAAGAGGGCGCTCGTCAGTCTTACTGCGAAACCATTATTGCTGATCACTATGGCGTGACACTAAGCAGCGCGCCTGCAGATGCATGGCGTAAACAAGTGATCAGCTGGGCATGGCGCATCAAAGTATCGATGCACATGGAAACCGAGCTGATGGGCGCAATGAAAGAGCGCGCTGAAATCGAAGCGATTGATGTGTTCGCCACCAACCTGAAAGACTTGCTGATGGCAGCGCCAGCGGGTCCACGTGCGACGCTGGGTCTGGATCCGGGTCTGCGTACAGGTTCTAAAATTGCTGTGGTTGATTCCACCGGTAAGGTGCTGACCACGGAAACCATCTACCCTCATCCACCGCAAAACCAATACGACAAATCAGCGCAGGTTGTCGACCAGTTGGTACGTAAGTACAACGTTGACCTAATTGCGATTGGTAACGGTACCGCTTCTCGTGAGACAGACAGCTTTGTCGCGGACCTAATCAAGCGCGGCAACCTGAAAGTACAGAAAATCATGGTCAGTGAAGCAGGCGCTTCAGTTTACTCAGCATCCGAACTGGCCGCGAAAGAGTTCCCGAATATGGATGTGTCACTGCGTGGCGCGGTGTCGATTGCACGTCGCCTGCAGGACCCTCTGGCAGAGCTGGTGAAAATCGATCCTAAATCAATTGGTGTGGGTCAGTACCAGCATGATGTTAGTCAGTCTATGCTGGCGAAACGCTTGGACGCTGTAGTTGAGGACTGTGTAAACGCGGTCGGTGTGGACGTAAACACCGCATCGGCAGCCCTGCTGACCCGTGTAGCGGGTCTTTCCAGTACCATCGCACAGAACATCGTTGATTTCCGTGATGAAAACGGCCGCTTTGATGCCCGCACCACATTGAAAAAAGTACCGCGTCTGGGGCCTAAAGCCTTTGAGCAGTGTGCCGGCTTCCTGCGTATTATGGATGGAAAAAACCCTCTGGATGCCTCTTCGGTTCACCCAGAAGCATACCCGGTGGTTAAAGCAATTGCCGAGAAGAACAGCAAAGACATCAAAGTTCTGATTGGCGACACTGCATTCCTAAAAGGACTGCATGCCGTTGATTACACTGACGATAACTTCGGTGTTCCGACCGTCACTGACATCATCAAAGAACTAGATAAACCGGGCCGTGACCCGCGTCCTGAGTTTAAAACCGCGACTTTTGCTGACGGCGTAAATACCGTTGCTGACCTTGAAACAGGCATGATTCTGGAAGGTGTAGTATCGAACGTGGCAAACTTTGGCGCTTTCGTCGATATCGGTGTCCACCAGGATGGACTGGTGCACATTTCTGCTCTGACAGATCGCTTTGTCTCTGATCCGCGAGAAGTGGTGAAAGCCGGCGACATCGTCAAAGTAAAAGTAATGGAAGTGGATGTTCAGCGTAAACGTATCGCTCTGTCGATGCGTCTGAGCGACGAACCAGGTCAGGACAACCGCAGTCAGCGTTCTGCTGCGCCGCGCCGAAATGACCAGAAAGCGCGTCAACCTCGCCGCGATAATGCTTCAAACCAAGCATCAGGAAACAGTGCAATGGGTGGTGCATTTGCCGCCGCGTTTGCCAAAGCGAAGAAATGACCTTTATCTAACGCCATAAACTGAAAAAGAAAACGCTCCAATCAGACTGCTCTGAATGGAGCGTTTTATTTTATGCTAATCACAACACGGCTATCACGTCTGATGGAGTATGGGGCGCTACCGAGTGACCATAATGAAACCTTATCACCTTCCTGCGCTTTTCCATCAATCCCTGATTGATCGCAGCATCCAGAATGTGCCTGGGTAAGCGAAAGCGTATCGCATAGCCCTTGCCCTGCTCTTCACTGTACGATTTGAGTGCCAGTAAATCGAATAACCTTTCAAACGGGTCTTCAGGCTCTTCGTGATAACGCGCATCGACTTCATGATCCACTTCATAGCCGGGATGCTCTGACGGATCCCAAGAAGATTGACGTCGTCGCTTATCGTCACCTTTTACTTTGCGCTCAGCATTTGCTTTCGCCAATGCGACCGCAGGAGTCACAGGCTCCCGGACTTTGTTATCACGGGCAGCTTGTTCCGTTTGCACATTCACGGATGGGGCGATCAGTGGCACACTTACGTTGGTCGGTGACACAATCATTGCGAACCCTCCTCAGAGTCGCCCAACTCGTCAATATGGCCAGCAAATAAATCCTGGCCTGAACTTTATATCGTCCATTTTTTAAACAACTTTAGTTTTTTAACGATCCAGATGTTAGCGGTAAGCAAATTCCCGGACCTGCTCGCAAAAAGCGTCATGTTCCGTCATGAACGGGGCATGAGAAGACTGGCTGAAGATGGCGTGCTCTGTATTGGGTAGCAGTTCATTCAGATCGCTGGCAACTTTAATCGGCACCAGACCGTCTAGTCGCCCGTACAAACGCAACATGGGCATCGTCAGTGAAGCCAGTTCCTCACGCAGATCCACGTCCGCTAAGATATTTAAGCCTACCAGCAGAGAAGCTGGGTTAGGCTGAGGGCGTGAAAGTACCGCCTGTTTGAGCACTTTTACGTCTCTGCGTGCGGATGGACTGCCCATAGCCTGCAGCGCCATAAAACGCTCGATAGTGAGCGAGAAATCTTCAAGCAGCTGCTCAGTAAATGCACTCAGCACCTTCGGCTGAATTCCCCTCCAGGGCTTCTCCGCTGCAAATTTAGGAGAGCTGGCAACCGTAATCAGCTTACTGACACGTTCCGGTGCACTGAGAGCAATATGAGTGGCAACCAGGCCACCTAAAGACCAGCCAAGCCATACCGCTTTATCGGGGGCATCCTCAAGAACCAATTGCGCAATATGATCTAAGTCTTCGCCATGTTGCTTCGCGCTGTGACCATATCCCGGGAGGTCAACCACATGCACGCGAAAACCAGACTGAAGAGACTCAACAGTTTGCTGCCAGACCGCACCATTCATTCCCCAACCGTGCAACAACACCAAATCCGGTCCCTGACCAAACGACTGCCAGTGTAAATTCGTGCTCATGCTCTCAGTTTCTCCCACTAAACTTATTCCTTAAGGTTTTTCTACAGCGTTAGTCTGTGCAAAAACTAACCTTGAATGGGCGCTATGTTATCTCATCACTGGCAAAACATCATGCATCATGTGCTCGGCAGTCAGTGTGGTTTGTGCAGGCTTCCGCTGGACAACACAAACCCGCCTAATGCTCTTCGTTGGTGCGGCCAATGCTTTCAGTCACTTGCCCCGATAAAAAGATGCCCTGTCTGCGGTTTAACAATGAAGGATGAAGAGGAAAATCATATATGGTGTGGTCAGTGTTTAACCGAGCCACCGCCATGGCAGCGACTCATCACACTCGGCGATTACGACTTTCCGCTTGCGCGCGAAGTACAACGCTTTAAGGATAATGGCGATCTCTGGCACGTCGACGCACTGACTCAGCTGCTAGCGGAACGCATTACTACGCCCGCCCCGCTCATCACCACTGTACCTTTACACTGGAAGCGCTATATATCTCGCGGATTTAACCAAAGTGACATACTCGCCAGACGCTTAGCTGCCCATCTTCAAAGCGATGCAGACTGCCGGATATTTCGTCGGGTCGCGCACGCAGGATCACAACGAGGCCACAATAAATCTCACCGGGAACACAACCTGAAAGGTGCGTTTGTCCTCAATAAAAAACCATTGAGTAAACATGTAGCGATTGTTGACGATGTGGTTACCACTGGCAGTACTGTCCGACAATTATGCCAATTACTACTTGAAGTTGGCGTAGAAAGCATTGATATTTACTGCATCTGCAGAACACCTGCTCCTACTTCGGTCTAGAGCTCTTCTTCAAAAAAGCTAGATCCAGACGCTAACAAGAGTAGAATAGCAGCAGTAACCTACAAATTTACTCGGGTATTCGTCGTGTCAAATATTACTATTACAGAAACTGCTCAAACGCATTTCGCTAATCTTTTAGGTCAACAGCCTGAAGGTACTAACATTCGTGTTTTCGTTGTGAACCCTGGTACACAAAATGCTGAATGTGGTGTGTCTTACTGCCCACCAGAAGCGGTGGAAGGAACTGACACTGAGTTCTCTTACAGCGGCTTTTCAGCATACATTGATGAGCTGAGCCTGCCATTCCTTGAAGACGCTGAAATCGACTTCGTTACAGATAAAATGGGTTCTCAGCTTACGCTGAAAGCACCAAACGCTAAAATGCGTAAAGTTGCTGATGATGCACCATTGGTTGAGCGAGTTGAGTACGCAATTCAAACTCAGGTTAACCCACAACTTGCAGGTCATGGTGGCCATGTAAACCTGGTTGAAATCACTGAAGAAGGCGTTGCTATTGTGGCGTTCGGTGGCGGCTGTAATGGCTGTTCAATGGTGGACGTAACACTAAAAGAAGGCATCGAGAAAGAGCTGCTAAACCAGTTTAGCGGTGAGTTGACAGCTGTACGTGATGCTACTGAGCACGACCGCGGTGACCACTCTTACTACTAAGCGACTAGGGCCTGTTGATCTTTCGCGGTTAATTTTTGTTCGAGATAAAAGCGTTTTAATCGAGGCGAGAGGTTTGTAGCCTAGTTATTCTAAGCAAAACACCTCTCAACAAAGAGTAAGACGCTTTTATCCGAACCCTTCGGGCAGCGTTTGTGGGGCCTTTTTACTGCGTTATCGGCTTATCAGGTAGAATAACTACATTTCAAAGCCTCTGCCTTGTATAAAAACCCCACAAACTGCTGCAAAAATCAGCGAGAAAGATCAAAAGACCCTAACACTAAGCTTAGAGCAGTGACTGAAAATGGGAGACGTATGTCTCCCATTTTTGTATCTGGTGGTGGTTAATACAACAAATTCCAGCTAGAAACTCAGGCAGACTTTTCATATATTAAGAATCTTACTATGAGTCACGACACCAAGGAGCCAGCGCTATGTCGAAAAGGACCCCACCAGAGATTCTCTCTTGTCAGACGGTCGCGAAATCAAAACTGTTTGCAGTGGAAGCCCTCGACCTTCGCTTTTCTAATGGTGAGCACCGTACCTATGAGCGCCTGAGACCAAGCGGCCGGGATGCGGTCATGATTGTGCCTGTCACTGAGCAGGGAGACCTGTTGTTAGTGCGTGAATACGCCGCAGGTACTGAACGTTATGAGCTTGGGTTCCCTAAAGGCCTCATCGACCCGGGCGAAACACCGCATCAGGCCGCAGATCGTGAGCTCAAAGAAGAAATCGGCTTTGGCTGTAATCAGCTGACTCCTCTGAAGCAAGTGATTCTCGCACCATCTTACTTCTCAAGTAAAATGACCCTGTTTTTAGGTCAGGCGCTGTATCCGGAAAAACAAGAAGGTGATGAGCCAGAACCTCTGGAAATTGTGCGCTGGCCGCTGGCACAAGCTGAAGAGCTGTTAACACATATGGATTTCTGCGAAGCGCGCAGCATCACCGCATTGATGTTAGCGCTGAGACATTTAACTCACAATAATAATCAATAAAAGCGAAGAATCGTTGTGAGTAAGGACCACCACTAATGCCTATGACAAAAGATCTATCTCACCTGCTCCCTCAGGTTATCGAAATTGCCCGTAGCGCCGGGCAACTGATCCTCGATATCTACCAAAAGAAACAATACGAAGAATATACTAAAAGCGATGAAACCCCGGTCACCAGCGCTGACATTGCCGCGCACAAACTCATTACAAAACGCTTAAGCGAGCTGACACCAGACATTCCGGTACTGTCTGAAGAGGCTGCGGATATCAGTCTGGAGCAACGAGCGCAGTGGCAACGTTACTGGCTGGTTGACCCGCTAGACGGTACCCAGGAATTTATCGCACGTAGTGGCGACTTCGCTACCATCATCGCATTGGTCGATAATAACCAGCCCACCATGGGAGTGGTGTACGGCCCGGTTTCCGGCGTGACGTATTATGCGTACAGCGGAAAAGGAGCGTGGAAAATTCCTGACATGTCTGAAAGTGTAAGAATCCGCACTCATAAGCACGAACAACCCGGGCAAAGTATTGCGATTGCGATCAGCCGCCGTCAGGACATCAACCGCATAACCGGCCGTATGAGCAGTGCCTGGAACTACGAACTGATCCCTCTGGGCTCTGCGGCGTTAAAGGCATGCCTGGTTGCCGAGGGAGCGGTGGATTGTTACCTGCGATTAGGCCCGACCGGCGAGTGGGACACCGCAGCAACACAATGTATCGTTGAAGAAGCCGGCGGCCGAATCCTAAGTACTAAATTAGAGCCCCTTTCTTACAATGAGCGGGAAACTCTCGAAAACCCTAACTTCATTGTGTTAGGTGATGAAGCGTTACCCTGGGATAACATCCTGCAGCGCAAAGATTAATTGCAAACCATCACAAAACAATCCAATAAGGCCACGAATCCCGTTCGTGGCCTTTTTTTGTTCTACAGCATATCCTGTACAGCGTTAAGACTATTTGGCCTACCATGTTCCAAAAGCTATTCAAGCTGTACAAAATCCAGTTACCGTTTATATATCAAAAACTTAATAAAACCCTCTATAAGTGACACTTTCCATGTACAGCAATTAGAGGGTTTGGCCTGCCATGATCCAAAACCAAAAAGAGCTGCACATTGGCAGCTCTTTGTCGTCTTTGATTAAGAGGTTAAGTTAAAAACGTCCTTTGTAATCGAACTCATACTGACCTTGCGAATTCGGATTACCTAACCACTGCAGCTGCTCACTCATCGCTGCAGGAAATTCCAACCCCGGCTTAAACCACGCTTTGGTCGAATAACGTAGGTTAGGCATCAGCTCAGCAGAGAAAGCAGCAGACACCTGCGGACTTTGTTGTTGCCCTGAAGCGCTCAGCACACTGTCTTCACAACTCAGATTCGTAACGACAGGACCGAGATCTAAACTCCCGAGCGGGCTTTGAATTCCGCTGGCACTCCATACCAGAGTACCCTCTCCCGTTTTACACCAGGGACTCGCGTAGGTCGCATGATGGATATTGAGTTCCAGCTGACCTTCAACACCGACTGGTACAGGCAAAGGTGCCAGCTCAATCAACTTAACTGCTGGTAACGATGCCACCAAGTTTTTCGCGTACGCACCACCGAATAAGCTATAGCCAACGAAACCCCGGCCTCGCATTTCCGTATCACTGCCACGGCCGAAGCGCACCGAATACTCCGCTTTGCCCGTCAATAAAGCTGACCACTGAAAGTCCCAGCTCAGCTCTCCCAGGTTCCGGCGTTGCCAGGAAACACTAGCTGCCTGGCCCTGCCATACCGTGCCCTGAGCTCCCTGAATATCTAACCCTCGTAAACTCGGACTTTGATTGAGCACCCAGGATACCGGTATCCCCGTCAGTAAACTGACAGAGAAAAAGGAGAAGAAGATGGCGACGTACAGTACTACTCGTTTCACTTTATCCTCGCTTAAACTGCAAGCGGTTCACATCAATCATGCCCGCTTGATCGGTTCGGTCAATATCTAAGAACTCCACCTCAATACCTTGTTGTTCTTTCAGATGACGCAGCCAATCAATCAACTGGTTAAAGGCTAACGGTTTTATCCATACCTGGACACTCTCGTTACGTGGCTGCACACGGATCAGTTCCACTTTAAAACGACGCGCCGAAGAAGAAACTAACTGGTTAAGTGGCTGATTAGAGTAAGTTACGCCCCCGCTCTTGCGTAATGCTGTAATGTCATCAGCTTTATCTTGCACCCACTCGAGAAGCTGTCTTTCGCTCTGGATTCTCGACTGCGCCAACTCAGCTCGCTGGCTAACAGGCTGCAAAATACCCCAATATATGAGGCCAATAATCACTAATGCACCACAACCCATCACCATACGCTGCTCACGCTGTGAGATACTGCTCCACCAGGTTTGAATCTGAGAGATTAAATTCTTCATCTGCACCTCACAAACGCTTCAGAACAAAACTGCCCATCACAACCTTTCCGTTGCGATTAAGCTGTCCTTGCTCAACATTAAACTTTTCAGCAAGCTTGACACGAGCCTGCTCAAAAGGCTGGAAGTCAGAGCTGCGGGCCTGAATTCTGACTTCACTGCGCTGACCATCATATTTAAAGCTGGTGATTTCCAAATCTTTAACCTGACCGAGTGTTGAAGGGAGCGCAGCCAACCATGACAACATGGCTTCATCACTCGAATTACCGGACAAGCGACGCTCTTCATCTGTCATCTGACGCTTAAGATAACTCACTGTCGGAATACGTTTTCTATCCGGGAATATCTGACGGAAAACCCGCTCACTTTCCGCCCGGTAGGCTTCTGCCTGTGCCTCGTACTGGTGTACCATCAGCAACTGTTGAGCCACTATAGCCACCAGTAACACTCCGGCCGCAATGCTGGCTTTTTGCCATACTTTCCAGTACTTACCCCATGAGGATTTAGGCTTAAATTCTCCGGTGAGTAAGTTGGTTTTACTTTCTGTCACCCCTTTGGCTAATAAAGCCATGGTCATCTCTTCTGGCTGGGGTACCCATACTTCGCTGATATCAGACTCAGGCACCGAGCTGTAACAATCCAGTTTCCAATCTTCATGATTTTGCAAATAAGAAGAGAGATAGAGATCTAACCATGAAACATCAACCACGGCACCTTCAGCCTGGGAGTGACGAATAAGCCATTGATCACCTATTGCAGCCGCGCTGCTGTGCTCATTAAACGGCAGTGCCAGAACATCTGGTAGTAAGCGCTTGATGAACATTCCCTGAGCAGAGAAGCGCTGCAGGACAGTCTGAACCCAGGCACGATCCACAGCACATATTTGCGCCTTACCTGACTGCTTGCTTAATACGGTAAAGTGCAGGCTGTCGACATCCTGTGCGACTTCATCTTCCACCAGATATGGCAGCATGGTGTCGAACTGGCGCTCCGCGCCCGGTGGAATATCCACTTGAGTGAGCACCACATCGTTACCTGCCAGCAAAGCGATCACCGGACGCTGACCGGCATAAGACACCAGATCGTCCAGGTACTCCCACCCGGCCACTTCGCCGCTGGCAATCACTTCCTGCTGCCCTGTCGACCACACCACCCAAGGTATGGTACTTTGTTGTTCGCTACTCAGCCGAACGGTCAGAAACTCGCTCACTGATCCCTCCAAAACGACGGCGCACAACCGTCACCGTATCTCTGTTTGTACTTTGCAAAAGGCTGCGGATTCGCACGCGAGATTCATCCACCAGCACTTGTGCATCTAATTCGAAGAAGGCACTGTCAACGCCCAGATAAGCCCTAGCCTCTTTCGTCATGTTTTCGTTCAAGCCAGCCAGTTCTGACTCAGCTAAAAATGCTTCGATGTTATTCCATCCGTCAAACGGACGCTTTTCTATAAGCTGCACCGCATCACTATTGCTCAGTCCCGGCGAAAACATCGCTACTAATATCGGGGCTTGCTCAGCCTCGATAGTATTCACATTCAGACGCCAGTCATCACTTGGCAGTGCACAAACCAACGGTGCTAACTTTTGGTAAATTTCACCGCTTACCTGATAGACCGATCTCAGTTCTGTTTTATCTGCCATCCAGCTGTTCGCAGCTAAATAAGCAGGAGTCATCGATTCGTATGTACTGTCTTCCACACCAGTGGTGGATCTGACATCTGAATCACTGTCAATGTATTCCCAGGCTGAATCTGCAATCACTTCCGCCTGATAAGGCTCAACCTCAGACTCCTCCAGTAAGCGCTGCAGGACCTGAACCAGGTAAGGCCTTGTAGTTTGCTGCCCCGTAGGCTGAACTGCGCTCAGTACGTTGAGGTTGAAACAGGCTTGTTTATCACGGATATGCCCGGTAGCCTGGCCATAATCGAGCGGATAAACCTGATCTCTGATCGCCCATGGCTGGCTCATATTGATGGTATCGGAATCCTTGTAGCTCTGTTCAATGGCCACTTTGGCCAGGGCCTCGACCCCGATGCTATACCAGTAAGCCTGCTGGTAATGAAGCTGGTTACCACCACGCTTAAACTGAACAAACAAACGCTCAGACATGCTGGCAGCTACCGTCGTCATAATCGCCAGCAACATAAGAACGATGAGTAAAGCAACCCCTCTCTGACGTTTAACCATTGTCATCCGTCTCCGATGCAGCCAGTGTTCCGTCTGGAGTAAGATACGTTCGGGTGATCTTGCCGTAATCCTTGAGCGTCAACACCACCGATACCGCTTTGGGTAAAATGTCACTGCTGTTCCACTCATTTAGCCACTGTTTGCCATCATAGAAGCGCAAATCGAAAGACTCGACCTGAGTCAGTAGCGGCATAACGACGGCTCCCTGCCCCGTTGGTGTATCCGGGTAGCGCCACCATACACGCTGCAAAGTTTCACCTTTTAAGCGGTAACCGACTTTGGTGACTTCTCCGCGGGGAAACTGCTGCTGCGGATTGTGCCATCCCGTGCGTGCAAACATCACTCCTTTGGCGTCTGAATCCAGCAAGTAATCAGACCAGAAAATCAGTTTACTGCCGGGCTCTTCGCCTTCGGTTCGCATGCGACGCAAAGCCATCTGACGAAAGTCGTTATCCATCATTACCATGTTTCGCTGCAGCTCGTTCAGACGCGCTGTGCGCTCCTGAGACAACAGGTTACTGCGCTGTACCTGTGACACCACTTGATACGCCGCGACGCTGAGGCTGGCGAAGATAGCAATCGATACCAGTACTTCAATCAGGGTGAAACCTTTACCTCTGCTGCGCTTAGCAATGGAATCACAATGAGCAACGGAATGGTGCTTCACCACCGGCTTCTGTCTACTTCGCCACATGCTACTTAGCCACATAGCTTCTTACCGTCACAACAGGGCTCGCGTTTTTATCTGTCGCGACACTCACATCAAATGCTTTCAGCAATGGCTGCGTCGTGGCGACCGGGGAAACCTTCCAGTACCAAGTACGCCCAGCCAGCTCTTCGGTGCCATTTTTGGCTTTAAGCTCACCGGTATCCAGCATCACGCTGGCCATCTGGTTATCCACAACCATTGCTGCAAACATTTTTTCTTCTAAGTAACTGACGGTATTGATGTGCTGACTCACAGAACGAATCACACTAATTGCCGCTGTCGCAAAGATTGCCAGTGCAACCAACACTTCCAGTAACGTCATGCCCCTTGCCCGGGGGCTGCTCAAATTTGGATGAGGTTGTTTAAAATCTCGCATTCTCATCCTCTTCGGCCTCTTCTCCAGGTGCTAGCAATACGATCTGGCCTGATTCTTTACCCACCACACGCCATCCATCAGTAAAAGCATCACCGTTTTCAGGAAAAAAAGACAAGATAAATGGCGTCAGTTCTGCACTTGAAAAAACAAACACTTGCGGAGGTTTAACTTTATTCTCCTCTTCTTGTTCGGCGAACATGTCTTCATCAAACAAAGTGCCCGGCTCAAACAAGCGGTCATCCTCTGCCCAAGCACCTCCGCCCAATTCCAGCTGCAATGCGACGTTACCTTCCAGGGTATTTTTACTCGGAATTTGCTTCATTTCTAAAGGCTTCCAGCCCTCGGCGGTCAGACTCAGCAAACTGTACGTCGACTTGGCATCATCCACTCTTACACCAAAGTCTTTACCGCTTAGTACGGCCTCTTCATTAAGTAACTGCAAACGCTGAAAAAAGCTATGAGCGTATTGTTTAGAAAGGTCTTTCTGACTGGTGGGCAATGTCGAGATTACCGCTACGGCAGTAAGGGAAAGCAGCACCAGCACCAATAGAATTTCTATTAATGTAAAACCGTTATGTTTTCGCATCTGCATCACCGGTGCTGGCTTTTACTCTTTTTACTGGAAGTCTTGCATGTTCCAGTTGCCGATATCCGAAGCCGGACCTTCACCACCTTCCTGAGCATCTGCACCTAGTGTGAAGATATCAATAGTGCCGTTATCGCCTGGGCTCAGGTACTGATACTCGTTACCCCAAGGGTCGTTTGGCAGACGCTTGATGTAACCACCGTCACGGTAGTTACGTGGTTCCGGGTTTGAAGGTTTACTTACCAATGCGTCTAGGCCTTGGTCGGTTGTCGGGTAAACACTGTTATCCAGCTTGTACATGTCTAACGCATTTTCCAGCGCAACAATATCTGTTATCGCTTTTTGCTGGTCTGCCTTTTCTTTGTTACCCAAAAGGTTTGGAACAACGAAACTTGCCAGAATACCCAGAATAACAACGACAACCATGACTTCTAATAGTGTGAAGCCGTTTTGCTTACTACGCTTAAATTTCATTTTTTTCTCCGAAAGTTAGATTCAGCCATGTATTGACTATACACGCCTTAATCTGAATTTTATCCACTCATCAAATTATTCATTTCCAGCATTGGCATCAAGGTCGCCATGACAATAAACAGCACAAGACCTGCCATTAATGCGATCAGGGCTGGCGTAAACACACCTAATGCAATGTTGATAGTAGATTCAAAGTTTTGATCCTGATTGTCCGCTGCACGGGTTAGCATGCTTTCCAGCTCGCCACTCTGCTCGCCACTGGCAATCATATGTAGCATCATTGGCGGGAACAGACGGGTTTGATCGAGCGCCTTACGTAAACTTGCCCCTTCACGAACATTATCCGCCGCCACCAGTACTTGCTGTTTCACGTAACGGTTTGACATGACGTCAACAGCAACCCGCATTCCCTCGAGAATCGGAATGGCGCTGGACGTACAGATCGAAAGCGTACGGGCAAACCTCGCGGTATTCAGACCTCTGGAAATTTTACCAATCAGCGGCAAGCCGAGTATTTTTTTGTCCCAGGCAAGACGAAAACCAGGCTTTTGCAACGCAACCTTGAGGCCGTAAAAGAACGCCAACAGCACCACAAATATAATCAACCCCCATTGCTGAACGAACTCACTCGACGCTAACAGGATTTGTGTCGATTGCGGAAGTTCCTGCCCCATCTGAATGATGGGTTCGACGATTTTCGGCACAACTGTCGCCAATAGTAATGAGACAATCCCTATCGCGAATACAACTAAAACCACGGGATAAATCATGGCCTGCAACAATTTCGACCGCATTTTTTGCCGGTTTTCCACATAGTCAGCCAGACGCTCCAGCACCGCATCTAAATGACCTGATTTTTCACCGGCTGCGACCATAGAGCGAAACAGTTCATCAAATACGTGCGGATAGTCACTCAGGCTCTCTGCCAATGGATAACCTTCGGTCACTTTTGATCGTACTGCCGCCATCATAGATCGGATCCGTGGCTTTTCTGCCTGTTCAGAAACCGCTCTAAGACACTCTTCAAGTGGCATACCCGATTGCACCAAAGTTGAAAGCTGACGAGTTATCAAAGCCAGCTCAGCAGTCTTGATACCGCGCTTAAAGCCCACCGAACCTGAAGACTTGGTGGCCTTTGCTTTAGTTTCCACGACTTCAACAGGAATCATCCCCTGCTCTTTCAAACGCTGGCGTACCTGACGGGCATTGTCCCCTTCTATGGTGCCTTTCTTTTGCTTGCCTTTTGCATCCAGCGCTTTGTACTCAAATGCCGCCATTACGCTTCCTTCGTCACTCGCATCACTTCTTCAAGAGAAGTAATACCTCGACGTACTTTGCTCAGGCCGTCATCACGGATACTTGGCGTATGAGCCCGAACGGCTTTCTCAACCTCTTGTTCACCGGCTTCGCTGTGGATAAGTTCCTGAACCTTCTCATCGACCATGACAAGCTCATGGATACCGGTCCGGCCACGGTAACCTTTCTGGCTGCACGCTTCACAGCCTACTGCCCGATGCAGAGTTAAAGACTCATGTTCAGCGACACCAAACAACTTTTTCTGTTCTCTGTCTGCTTCATAGGGTTGTTTACAGTCCGGACAAAGCGTACGGACCAGACGCTGAGCTAACACGCCCAGCAGTGAAGATGAAATCAGGAATGGCTCAATCCCCATATCACGCAGACGGGTAATCGCACCAACCGCAGTGTTGGTATGCAGAGTCGACATCACCAGGTGACCGGTTAGCGAGGCCTGCACACCAATCTGCGCAGTCTCAAGGTCACGGATCTCACCGACCATGACGACATCAGGATCCTGACGCAGAATCGCACGCAGACCACGGGCAAATGTCATGTCTACTTTGGTATTAACCTGAGTCTGGCCGATGCCATCGATATCAAATTCGATAGGGTCTTCTACCGTCAGGATGTTGCGTTCGTTGCTGTTGATTTCCTGTAGACCTGCGTACAGGGTCGTTGACTTACCGGAACCGGTCGGGCCGGTAACCAGAATGATTCCATGCGGACGCTGTATAAGGTGACGGAAATTGTCATGTACTGAAGGTGTCATACCCAGACTATGCAAATCCAGACGGGTCGCGTTTTTATCTAGCAAACGCATTACCACACGTTCACCGTGTGACGATGGCATGGTAGACACACGCACATCGACCGCCCGGCCACCAATACGTAAGGAAATACGGCCATCCTGAGGTACACGCTTTTCTGCAATATCCAGCTTGGCCATGACTTTGACGCGGGAAACCAGAAGTGGTGCCAGCTTGCGGCTAGGGGTCAGTACTTCACGTAAAACGCCATCGACACGGAAACGAATAGACAGCTTTTTCTCAAACGTTTCAATGTGAATATCAGAGGCACCCTCTTTGATTGCCTCACCCAGCATGGCATTGATCAGCTTGATGATGGGTGCATCGTCTTCAGATTCGAGCAGGTCCTCATCCTGAGGTAACTCTTCTGCAAGCGAGAAAAAATCATCATTGTCAGCACCGATATCTTCCATGAGCTGACGAGCTTCAGAAGAGTCGCGCTGATACGCTTCGGTCAGTTTTTTGTCGAAGGTGTCGGGATCGATAGACTGAGGTACAAAACTTTGTTTCAGAACACGACGCACTTCAACCAGAGCCGCAGGATTAAGCGGCTCAACATAATAAAGAATAGGTGGGCGCTCTGGATGCTCTGTCTCCAGCACCAGTTTAAAGCGGTTAGCAAAACTGAATGGCAGACGACGCATACTCGGCGTTGTGTCTAACAACTCTGCCATCAGTTCATACTCATTTGGTCGATAAAGGCCTGGATTTCAGCCGGATGCTGACGGTCTTTCCCGTACTCAGGCATCAACGGAACCTTGTCGTCAGGCATCAGCTTCAGGCCTTGTTCCGCTTTGTACAACTGCTCAGCTCGAATGAAGTTATACTTGCGTTGGGTAATACCATCGGCTGTCACGCCATTACGGATAATGGTTGGCTTAATAAATACCATTAAATTACGTTTTTGCGTTTCAGTACTGGTTGATTTGAATAGATGCCCCAGTACTGGAATATCGCCAAGCAGAGGCACCTTTGACTCACTTTCCAGTGCACGCTCATCGACCAGTCCACCTAGCACCAGCATCTGACCATCCTGAATCATCACTGAAGTATTCAGCTGACGCTTAGCAAAACGCACATCTACCGCGCCATTAGCTCCCAGAACATTTGATACTTCTTGCTCAATATTTAGCTGAACCGAGTCACCCTCATTGATTTGTGGTACGACTTTCAGCTTGATACCGACTTCTTTACGATCGACGGTCTGGAATGGATTATCGTTATTCGAACCTGCAGTAGAACCAGTGATAACCGGCACTTCCTCACCGACAATAAAGGATGCTTCACCGTTATCCATTACTGTAATACTCGGAGATGACAGGATGTTCGAATTTGAATCGGTCGCTACCGCGCTGATTAATGCTGTCCAGTCACCCATTAAAATACTTACTGCCGCGCCGTTAACGCCTGACAAAGCAGAAGCAAGTGTAGAGAAGTCGCCTTCCTCAGTGTACTCACGAGTTTGCCAGCTACTCGAATCACTATCCCAGTAACTTTCTGTTTGTGTCGTGTCTTTGGCTTCTTCGAGACCTACCATCACACCACCGATAGATGCACCAGTATTACCGTACTGAACAATGGCTCCGGTTTCTAAATTCCCCCATTGCACACCCAGGTTAATGCCGTCACCCTCTGACATCTCGACAATCAGCGCTTCAATCAAAACTTGTGCACGGCGAATATCCAGCTGAGCAATCACATCTTGCAGCGCATTCATAATATCTGGCGGCGCAGTCAGTACGAGTGCGTTTGTTGCGGCGTGAGCGGCGATAACCACTTCACCACGATTTGCAGCCGGTGATTTCTGCCCTGCCTGCTTTTCTGCCTGTAAGTTGTCAGATACGCCTTTTAATACTTCAACCAAGTCTTCGGCTTTGGCGTTTTTCAGGTAGACCACCCGATTGTTACCTTTACTCGCCATCTCGACATCAAGCTGACGGATCAAACGCTTAAGACGTGCGCGCACTTTAGGATCGCCCGAGATCAAAATAGCATTGGTACGCTCATCCGCTACGATCTTAGGCTCCAGGAATTCCGGGGTACTTTTCTGGTTAGTAGTTTTGTTTAACGCTTCAACAATACGCACCATTTCTGCTGCAGAAGCATTTCGCAGTTCCACCAGCTCAATATCTTTATCGCCAGCCTGGTCGACTCGTTTAATGATTTCCGCCAGGCGATTAACCACGGCCGCACGACCTGTGATAAGAATAATGTTGGCCGGATCATAGTGAACCACGTTACCAGCACCGGCATTGTCGATCAGCTGACGCAGCAGCGGAGATAACTCACGCACTGAGACATTTCGTACAGCTACAACCCGGGTGATTACGCTATCGCCCTGCGCACTGCTATCACCCAAAACCGGAATTGCAGAAGTCTTAGAATCTTTAGCTTTAATCACTTTCAGTACGCCGTTGTCCATTTCTACAACCGCATAGCCGTATACTTCCAGTACATTAAGGAAAAAGCTGTAGTACTGATCTTCATTCAGGACGTCATAACTGCGGACGTCGATTTTTCCCCGAACCGATGGGTCAACAATAATGGTCTTTTCTAAGTTTCGTCCCACTATGTTGATGAATTCCTGGATGTCGGTACCTTTAAAGCTGGCACTAAATTCATTTGCTATCGCACCCGGGGTGCTGAGTAGGCTTCCTGCCAATAGCCAGGCACTTTTGCTTAACCAATGTTTCACATATTTCTCCCTGTACTTACGCTAATAGCCTAAGTATTACAATTGGATATAGATGTCGTACTGCTGGCCATCACGCTCAACAGTCAAATTCAGCTCTTGCGGCTCGCTCATTATTTGCATCACTTCTGCTGCAGAAGACGGATCTCTCAGGTCAATACCATTTAACTGAACAGCAATGTCGCCCGGCTCTAAACCAACATCATTAAACAGTGCAGCATCACGACCCGGAGCAACTCGATACCCCGTGATCTCGTCACCATTTTTCACTGGTGAGATACTGATGTACTTAAAAACACTCTTCGGATTTTGAGCTATCTCTTCACGGATCTGTTCTAACTTGTCAGCCGGGACAGCTGCTGCTTGCTGAGCAGGCTGAGATTGTCTAGCCTGCGGAGATTCAGATAACTTGTTGTATTCAATGCCCTGCATCATCAGGGTCTCATCGCGACCTTGGTTATCGATGATCACGCGGTCCACCAAGACGGCCTTTAGTGTCGCACGCGTACCTTCAATTTCTTCACCAACGCCATATGTCGCCTGCGAACCGCGGTTAGCAATAACTGCCAGACTGGTTTGTAATTTATTACTTGCCACTGCGCCTACGAGTGTTAGGTTCAGCCGAGTTTTTGGGGCGTCCTTAACAACAGGCTGTTCGATAACGGCCGCTTTCTGTTCGGTGTATTTACCGAATAAGTCAGCGTCTTGAAGGGATTTGAAATCAATAGTGCTACTTTCGCTGCGGACAATAGTGTTGTTCGCTGATGGTCTCCAAGGAGTCACATCAGACGTTTGAGGGATGACTAACCACACTATTTTCCCCAGTATCCAGCCAGTCAGTGCTATACATAAGCAAGTAAACAATAAACTGATCTTCGTCTGGAGCGCGTAGTTATTAGACTTAATCTGAGCCAGCAGTGGGCTGTTTGAGAATCCTGCACTCAGATCTATTCGCTTCACTAAATTGATTCCTTTCTTTCGACGTAGGTTGAACCGGCAACTATCAGGGCCGCCGACTCTATCTTGCTAAAATGACAGAAAAATTACTACTCTAAAAAAATAGCAGAGACTGTATCACAACGGAACTCTCATACCTTTTTCTTTCTCGGTTTTTGCAGTGTACCTTGAAAAAAATAAGCCTTGACTCCATCTGTAGGTGATTAATCCATCACTAACTGCCACAAACGGCAGTGGTTAGATAGCGTAGTGTCGTATGAGTTCCCTAAATGAAGCCGTCAGGCTGGATAAATGGCTTTGGGCCGCAAGATTTTATAAAACCCGCTCCATCGCACGGAACATGGTCGATGGCGGTAAAGTCCACTATAATGGCCAACGAAGCAAACCAAGTAAAATCGTTGAGCTGGGTGCCGAAATTAAACTTCGCCAAGGTAACGAAGAAAAAACGGTGATCATTGAGATAATCTCTGATCAACGCCGAGGCGCACCTATCGCCCAAACGTTATATCGCGAAACTGAAGAAAGTTTGGCGAAGCGCGAGGAGCACGCAACTCAACGCAAACTTAATGCCCACAACCCAAGTCCGGAACGCCGCCCTGATAAAAAGCAGCGCCGTGACATCATTAAGTTCAAGCACCAGTAATAAAGCCGGAAATACCAACGAGGAAATCACTCCATGGCAAATAATGTTTTAAACCGCTACCTATTCGAAGATCTTTCCGTTCGTGGCGAGTTGGTACAATTGGATGAAGCGTACCAGCAGATTATCTCCAGTAAGGAATATCCGGCAGCAGTACAAAAACTGTTAGGCGAGCTACTCGTATCAACCACTCTTTTAACAGCAACACTTAAGTTCGAAGGCTCTATCACTATCCAACTACAAGGCGATGGCCCTGTTTCTCTGGCGGTCATTAACGGAGACCACAAACAACGCATTCGTGGTGTCGCTCGCTGGGAAGGCGATATCGCTGATGACGCCGGCCTGCACGATATGATGGGCAAGGGTCATATGGTAATTACTATTGAGCCGAAAGTCGGTGAGCGTTACCAGGGCGTGGTAGGCTTAGAAGGCGATACGCTGGCAGAAGTACTGGAAGGCTATTTTGCAAACTCTGAACAGCTGAAAACGCGCCTTTGGATCCGCACCGGTGAATTCGAAGGCAAACAGCATGCTGCAGGTATGCTGATTCAGGTGATGCCTGACGGTACCGGCTCTCCTGATGATTTCGAGCACCTGGAGCAGCTTACCGACACCGTGAAAGACGAAGAACTGTTCAGTTTGGAAGCTAACGAACTGCTGTATCGCCTGTATAATCAGGACAAAGTACGTCTTTACGAACCTCAACCGGTTTCATTCCAGTGTGGTTGTTCGCGTGAACGCAGCGGTGCCGCAATCATTACGGTTGAGAAATCTGAAATTTATGACATTTTAGCCGAAGAGGGATCGGTTTCGTTACATTGTGATTACTGTGGCACAACATACACATTTGATGAATCTGAAATTACCGAACTCTATACGCAAGCCACTCCAGACAATAAAACACTGCATTAATTTTCATAGCTTAACAAGCACGTAATTCCCCCAACAAAAGGCCAGCTCAACGCTGGTCTTTTTGTGATCCAACCCCCGTAAAACCTAGCTTTTCACGTAATAAAATAACCGCTTAATTTTAAGTAATTATTAATCCTTTTACCCTGGCATAAAGGATTGCGCACACGATAAACTATTAATACCAATATGTGACGGGACACCTAAAACCCCAAGGAAAATACGGTTATTTTTTGAGCTATATCCCTGTTTTCTCCCCATCCCGTTGCTAGCATGGTGAGCAGATAAAAATTAAAACATTATTACAAAATCCCTACAAAAATCCTTATAAGGAGCACCTATGACCGTTATGGAACATACTATGGCTGCAACACTTGATCTAACCAAACATGGACTGCACAACGTAGAGGAGGTTATCCGTAACCCGAGCTATGAAGTGCTGTTTGAAGAAGAAACGCGTGAAGGACTAACTGGTTACGAGCGCGGTGTGGTTACTGAATTAGGTTCAGTTGCTGTTGATACAGGCATCTTCACTGGTCGCTCACCAAAAGATAAATACATCGTGAAAGATGCAACGACAGAAGAAAACATGTGGTGGACTTCTGACACGGTAAAAAATGACAACAAGCCAATCAGCCAGGAAGTCTGGAATGAGCTCAAAGAGTTAGTGACAAACCAACTTTCAGGCAAACGCCTGTTTGTGGTTGACGGTTACTGTGGTGCGAACCCTGATACACGCCTGAGCATTCGTGTTATCACTGAAGTTGCGTGGCAGGCACACTTCGTTAAAAACATGTTCATCCGTCCGACAGAAGAAGAACTGGCTTCGTTTGAGCCAGATTTCGTGGTGATGAACGGTGCGAAATGCACCAACCCGAACTGGGAAAAACAAGGTCTTAATTCAGAAAACTTCACTGTATTTAACCTGACAGAAAGAATGCAGCTTATCGGCGGTACCTGGTACGGCGGTGAAATGAAGAAAGGCATGTTCGCGATGATGAACTACTTCCTTCCTCTGCAAGACATCGCGTCAATGCACTGTAGTGCAAACATGGGTAAAGATGGCGACGTTGCGATTTTCTTCGGCTTGTCTGGTACTGGTAAAACTACCCTTTCTACCGATCCTAAACGTGAATTGATCGGTGATGATGAGCACGGCTGGGATGATGACGGTGTGTTTAACTTCGAAGGCGGCTGTTACGCGAAGACCATCAAACTGTCAAAAGAAGCGGAGCCTGATATCTACAACGCCATCCGTCGCGATGCATTGTTAGAAAATGTCACCATACGTGATGACGGCTCTATCGACTTTGATGACGGCTCTAAGACAGAAAATACCCGAGTATCTTACCCGATTCATCACATCGACAATATCGTCAAGCCTGTGTCTAAAGGCGGTCATGCGAATAAAGTGATTTTCCTTTCTGCTGATGCGTTTGGCGTACTTCCGCCAGTATCTAAACTTACTCCTGAGCAAACCAAGTACCACTTCCTGTCTGGCTTTACCGCTAAGTTAGCCGGTACAGAGCGCGGTATTACCGAGCCGACACCAACCTTCTCGGCATGTTTTGGCGCGGCGTTCCTGACCCTGCACCCGACCAAGTACGCAGAAGTACTGGTGAAACGTGTCGAAGCAGCTGGAGCACAGGCGTATCTGGTCAACACAGGATGGAACGGCAGCGGTAAGCGTATATCTATTCAAGATACGCGCGCCATCATCGATTCGATCCTGGATGGTTCAATTGAAGATGCCCCAACCAAGCAAGTCCCAATCTTCAATCTTGAAATTCCAAGCTCGTTACCTGGTGTAAACCCTGAGATTCTTGATCCTCGTGATACTTACGTTGATCCACTTCAGTGGGAAAGCAAAGCCAAAGATCTCGCAGAGCGCTTTATCAAAAACTTTGATAAATACACTGACAACGAAGAAGGTAAATCTCTGGTTGCTGCAGGCCCTCAGCTTGACTAATACCGAGAGAAAACCTGGTCGAGAGTGATTTGGTTACAAAAATATCCGACAAGCCCCTCTTTTGAGGGGCTTTTTATTGAATCCCGTTTAAGATTGAGACAAGCTAAAGACTGGCTTCACACTTTCATATAGGTTCTGGCAGGGATGAAAACCGTGCTCCGCATTCTAATTCTGGTACTTGTTCTGCTGCTCGCCATTCCGGCGACCATTATTGCGCTACTCACCACTTCCTACTCCAACCAGACCTGGGCTTTTGTTTCTGAGCATCTCAACCTGCCATATCAGGCCGAACAGGTGCACTATGACTTCCCCTACCATTTTAAAGTACAAGGTGTTCGCACTCAAAACGAGCAAATCTCCTATATTGATAAAATCGATGTATGGCTGAACCCGGACATACATCGCGATGGAAAGTGGATTATTGACAGCTTACTTATCGATGGCGTAAGCCTGCCAAAAGGGCTGCCTCCGCTACCCAAACTGAATACATTCCAGTTTCACCAGATTGCTGCTAAAAATCTTGATTACGCCGATGGCCAACTAGTAATTAACGGAGTAAACATACAAGTCCAGTCTCCAGCATGGCACAACAATACGCATAAGCTGCCCTATGGCGAGATCCAACTCTCTGCGACTCAAATCTACTGGAACGGAGAGGCATTAGACGACGTTCTGGTTGATATGAACCATCAACCAGAAAACAGTACCCTTTACGGGGCTTCGTTTAAATGGAGAGACAGCCAGGTCTCCGGTCAAGGCGAACAATACCCACAAGGCTGGTCGCTGGTGAACGTCACCATCGATAAGCTGAAAATGAACAACACCCAGTTTCAGTCTCTGCTTGCCAAGCCATGGCAAAAGCTCCCGTTCGAGATAAACCATATTAACAGCCTGGACCTGCTCAGTGCCGATATCGAGTGGGGCGCATGGCACTGGCAGAACCTGGAGCTTTCGGTCGAAGACGCTGAGCTGCCACTTTCTATCTGGAATGCCACAGCGCAGGTTTCTCTGCAGGCCGACAGTGTCCGCTTTCAGGAACAGGTAGCAATAGAACCGCGTCTGAACGCCTCATTGTCACCGCAGTTAATTGAGCTGAAAGAGCTCTATCTGGACTGGCAGCAAGGCCGTATTCAGGTATCAGGCCAGTTCCAACCGGCTAAGTGGCAGATTGAAACCGCTTCTGTCCAGGGTTTGAAATGGGCAATTCAACCAAATGAAAGCAGCGAATGGTGGGCAACGGCGACCAGAGAGCTTGAAGAAGTGGAAATCAAACGACTCGATATTGAGCGTAGCCAGATCATTCAGTTAGCTCAGGAACCATACTGGCAGCTAACAGGACTGAACTTAGAAGGCGACCAGCTCGAATTAAAACGCACCTGGTCTCGCTGGGCAGTGTGGAATGGTAAGCTGGACGCCAGCGTCGTCAACGCCAGTTACAATCAGATTCTGTCATCACACGCGGCACTTACCACCCAAAGTAATGATGGACTCTGGGAGCTGACCCGCCTGTTTGCCCCGCTAGAACAAGGCTATATTGAAGGCTACGGACAAATAGACGTCAGTACGACCAGTCAGCCATGGATGCTGCACTTAAATGCTGACGGCATTCCTTTGATGCTGTTCCACCCTTACCTGCCTGATGTATTAGCCGTCGAAGGTTTCTCCGATCTTAATCTTGAACTGCATGGCCTTGCCGGAGACCAGAACATGCTGGAATACAGCCTGACAGGCAGCATCGACGCCAATCTGCGCAACACGACATTACGGTCACGGGCGGACAAATCGCTTAAAGCGATAACCTTGTCTCCAATCCGCCTGCAAATGCAGCGCGGCGAAGTTTCAGTTCAGCCCGTCACCATCTCTGGTGATGCTATCAGTGGCCAAATCTCCGGCGATTTTGATTTAGCCAGTGACCCTTTAAGTGGCGTCGAGTATACGCTGCAGGAGGAATGCGGAGTCATTAAAGGCGACATCTTCAGCAAGGCGACCGCCGCTGGTCAATGCATTAAGCCAGCAGAAAACGCGGATTCTGCTTTGGATAAAAACCCAGCACAACCTCGGCAAGCACAAGATGCTGATACTTATACTGATGAGGCTGAACATCCTGTTTCACACATCAATACAGAGCGGCACATAGCAGAGCCTATTGAAGAGGCTGAATCAACAGATGAACCAGCAACAAACGATATTACGGCTGACAAAGCGTTAGCTACTGAGTAATTTGGAATAATTCGGCATCAGCATATAGGTTCCGACAAAATCGACCGCCGGAGTGTCTCCGCTATAAATCACGACGTGAATAACGATACGCGCTTTACGGCCCGTCGCCAGACGATCCAAATCGCCGCTAATACCATCCAGCGATGTGCTGGCAACCGGGTTTTGCTCAACTGGATGACGATAACGAATGGTACTGTCTGCAAGCACAATATCGCCTTGCAGACCGCGCTCTCTAAGCAACAACCAGGTCATACCCCACCCTGTCAGTGTCGCTAAAGTAAAAGCAGATCCGGCAAACATGGTGTTATGGGGGTTCAGATTAGGATTGAGCTGAGCGGAACATTCGAACTGGTAACCCGTATACTGGTTGATTTTAATCCCCATCTTATCGCTGATAGGGATTTGGGCTTCCCATCGCTTTTGCAGCTCGGTACACCAGTCAGGGCGACGTAAAACGTTCGCCATCGGCTCCAGTCGCTTGACCATTTGCTGATGACGAACCGGACCGCGTTCATCGGTAAGTTCACCGCGGCGCTCAAAACCACTTTTCTCGTAGAAGGCAATCGCATCTTCACGGGCATTACATACCAGACGTTTCGCACCTTCCTGGCGCGCCAGTGACTCCAGTGCCACTAATACAAGAGACCCCATCCCCTTACTGCGGCGATTGTTCTTCACCGCCATATAGCGGATCTGGCCGTCATTGTCCGGGGTAATATATAAGCGTCCAATAGCCATTGGTCGCCCCCGGCCATCAACAATCATGCGGTGATGACTCACACTATCGTATTCATCGCGCTCCGAGCCGACAGGCATTCGCCAAGGCTCTCGTAACATCTGCCAGCGGAACTGATAGTACTTATTTAGCTGGTTTTCAGTATTGGGAGTAATGAGTTTGAACATATCAATCCTTTGAAAGTACAAAACAAATATAGAAAAAAGTCACTCTAAGCCAATTCCATGAACTCAGAGTTAAAGCTTAGACTATAAGAAATGTGTTTCCAGATTACACCTGCAGCCAGAATGTTACCGGGCCGTCATTAACTAATGAGACTTTCATATCAGCAGCAAAACGGCCACGCTCTGTCGGTAAAACCTGTTCACATAAATCTGAAAAATAATCGTAAAGGCGCTCTGCATCTGCCGGATGTGCACCACGAGAAAATCCTGCCCGAGTGCCCTTTTTGGTATCCGCTGGCAGAGTAAATTGCGAAACAACGAGTACTTTGCCGTCCACCTGTTTGACGTTAAGGTTCATTTTACCCTCATCGTCTTCAAATACACGGTAAGTCGTCACACGCTCCATTAAGCGTTTTGCTTTGGCTTCATCATCGTCCTTCTCAACCCCTAGCAGGACCAGCAGACCTTGATCGATTTCACCCACCACTTCGCCGTCAACACGGACGGCCGCTTCACTGACTCGTTGAATTAGAGCTATCACTACGCTCGCTTCCTTTGTTTGCTAACTGAGATTCAGCGACCGAGTGTATCATGTCTAGGTCTTCACTCCAGTGCTCTCGCTCACCAAGAGCAGCCGTTACCTCTGCACCAATTAACACAATCATCCAGCACAGATACACCCAGACAAACAGGATAGGGATTGCAGCCAGTGCGCCGTAAATCAACTGGTAAGACGGGAACTGAGTAATATACAGCGCAAAACCTTTCTTACTCAGCTCAAACAGTATTGCCGCTAGCACAGCGCCGACGACACCATGAGCTAGATAGACTTTTTTATTCGGTACCAATATGTACAACCCTAAAAAAGCCGAAAAGGACAACATCAAAGGCAGCCAACGTAAAAACAGATTAAAAGCACCGGATAAGGTTTCATTTTCCAGGATTTGAAGCGACGTCACGTAAGAAGTCGCAGCAATACTGGCTCCGACCAGAATCGGACCAAGCGTTAACACCATCCAGTAAGTAGCGAAAGAAGGGACGAAGCCACGTTTCTGTTTGACTCGCCAAATGTAATTCAGGTTCTTATCGACATTGGAAATCAACATCAACGCTGCAATGAATAAGAATGCGCCACCCACCGCACTCATTTTACCGGTATTGGCAACAAAGGATTGCAGTGCGCTATGTACCGCCTCCCCAGAAGCAGGTACGAAATTGACAATAATAAACTCTTGCAGCACTTCGCCTACATTTGCAAAGGCAGGGAATTTCGACAATATTGAAAACAGCACCGTTAGCATCGGTACGATGGACAGCAAGGTAATATAGGCGAGGTAACCTGCATTTACATTCATGCGGTCGTGCGTCAGACGCTTAACAAGATACTTAATGAAAGCGACGCAACTTGGCAATAGGTGACTTAATCTCGCCTTGTAACTGTCTAACAACTGGTTCATAGTTCATTCCATAATTAGATCATAAAACCTTATCGGCTAGGACATAAAAAATGCCTTATTTATTAGCAATTGTACTATCAATTTTTACTTTAACAGGGTGTCAGTCTGCATATTATTCAGCAATGGAACAAGTGGGCTACCATAAACGAGACATCATGGTAGACCGTGTCGAAGATGCCAAAGAATCCCAACAGGATGCACAGGAAGAGTTCACCAGTGCCCTGGAAGCGCTATCCGCTCTGACCAATTTTGATGGTGGTGAACTGGAGAGCGTATACAACGACATCAACGACAAATATGAAGACAGTGAGAAAGCGGCTCAGGATGTCCGTGATCGTATCGCTGCCATTGAAGATGTCTCTGACGCCCTGTTTGAAGAGTGGCAGGCAGAGCTCGATCTGTACACCAGTGCCAGTCTGCGACGCTCAAGCCAGCAGAAACTGCGTGAAACCAGAACCTCTTATAACACCATGCTCAGCGCAATGAAGCGTGCTGAAAGTAAGATGACTCCGGTATTGAATACGCTACGTGACAACACTTTGTATTTAAAGCATAACCTGAATGCAAGTGCTATCGGTTCTCTGCAGGGCGAGTTTTCAAACTTAGAGAAAGAGATTCAATATGCCATCAGACATATGAATGAAGCAATTGCTGAATCAGACAGATTCCTCAGCAAGCTGAATCAGAACTAAGTATACAGCTTAACGCTATTCTCAACTGTCGAGGCATTAACCTCTATCAGAGATTAAGTTAGCGCAGACAAGAACTTAAAGACAAAAAGCCCCGAGCATTGCTCAGGGCTTTTTATTTTATCGAATCCGTTAAAACGGTCAGCCGTTATAACAAATTACTTCGCTGCACGTGAAGCACGCTTACGGTCACTTTCCGTCAGGAACTTCTTGCGGATACGGATGCTTTCAGGTGTTACTTCTACTAGCTCGTCGTCATCGATAAACTCAAGCGCTTGCTCAAGTGTCATGATGATTGGCGGAGTAAGAACCTGTGCGTCATCAGTACCAGAAGCACGAACGTTAGTCAGCTGCTTACCTTTCAGTGCGTTTACTGTCAGGTCGTTGTCACGGCTGTGAATACCGATAACCATACCTTCGTAAACTTCAACACCGTGACCGATGAATAGACGACCACGCTCCTGAAGGTTAAACAGTGCGTTAGTCAGTGCTTTACCTGCTGCGTTCGCAATAAGTACACCGTTAATACGCTGACCGATGTTACCGCCTTTGTGTGGGCCGTAGTGATCAAACGTATGGTAAAGAAGACCAGAACCAGAAGTCAGTGTCATGAACTCAGTCTGGAAACCGATCAGGCCACGTGATGGCATAATGAAGTCCATGCGCACACGACCTTTACCATCTGGAGACATATCTTTCAGCTCGCCTTTACGCATGCCGATGTTCTCCATGATGCCGCCCTGGTGCTCTTCCATCACGTCGATAGTTACCGTCTCAAACGGTTCCATCAACTGACCATCTTCTTCTTTGATGATTACTTCCGGACGAGATACTGCAAGCTCAAAGCCTTCACGGCGCATGTTTTCGATCAGGATAGACAGGTGAAGTTCACCACGGCCTGATACGCGGAATTTATCTGGATCGTCAGTTTGCTCAACGCGCAATGCTACGTTGTGAACCAGTTCCTTCTCAAGACGCTCAAGGATGTTACGTGAAGTTACGAACTTACCTTCTTTACCTGCGAACGGAGAAGTGTTTACCTGGAACGTCATCGTTACTGTTGGCTCATCAACTGACAGTGCAGGTAGCGCTTCTACTGCGTTTTGTGCACAGATAGTGTCAGAGATTTTAAGCTCACCAAGGCCAGTGATAGCAATGATGTCACCCGCATTAGCTTGATCCACTTCGTGGCGGTCCAGACCCAGATAGCCCATAACCGTACCCACTTTACCGTTACGGGTTTTACCGTCAGCGCCGATAACCGTTACTTGTTGGTTTGGTTTAACGCTACCGCGAGTTACGCGAGCAACACCGATAACACCCACGTAAGAGCTGTAATCTAGCTGAGAAACTTGCATCTGTAGCGGACCATCAAGGTCAACATTTGGCGCATCTACAACATCAACGATAGTCTGGAATAATGGCTCCATGTTCTCGCCAGTTTCGCCTTCTTCTAGAGCAGCCCAACCGTTTAGAGCAGACGCGTAAACCACTTTGAAGTCTAGCTGTTCGTCAGTTGCGCCTAGGTTATCGAACAGGTCGAATACTTGGTCCATAACCCAGTCAGGGCGAGCACCCGGACGGTCAATCTTGTTGATAACTACGATTGGCTTAAGACCGTGAGCAAACGCTTTTTGCGTTACGAAACGAGTTTGCGGCATTGGGCCGTCAACAGCGTCAACGATAAGTAGCACAGAGTCTACCATCGACATGATACGTTCTACTTCGCCACCGAAGTCCGCGTGTCCCGGAGTATCTACGATGTTGATACGGTAATCGTTCCAGTTAATTGCTGTGTTTTTAGCAAGAATGGTAATACCGCGCTCTTTCTCAATGTCGTTCGAGTCCATGACTCGCTCTTCAGCTTCACCGCGAGACTCAAGCGTGCCTGATTGTTGTAGCAGCTTGTCAACCAGAGTCGTTTTACCGTGGTCAACGTGCGCGATAATCGCGATATTTCTTAATTTATCAATCTGTGGAGTAGCCATGGATATTGATTCACTTAGATAAATGAAATGCCCCCAAGCTAAGAACGGGTGTTCTCTGGCGACATTTGCTGATTAAAAAAACGGCCATAATGTACCAGATTTTAGCAAAAAGCCTAGAAATATGTGATCTACTCCTGAGCTTTTCTGCGATTTATACGCTCAATGCACGCTTTCTCGTTTTGGACGATACCTTTAAACAAAACTTTGTTCTCTTCTGTGTTCAATACAAATTGACTATTGCTTAAAAGATGTGCTGAATAAGCCATATGGCTGTCACATCGTGGTGCAATAAAATCAATTTGCACCACAAGGGCGCACCAAGGGATCATTTTGGTGCAACAGCTTGCACCAAACTAGCGTCAAAAATTACAATTCATTGAAATTAATGAGATATTTTTTTTGGCACGCTTTTAGCTTTAGATAAAACAGCATCGGTTAATGAAAGTTAGTTTGATTAATCAATGCCGTATTTAACGAATAGTTCATAAATCGAACTTTTACCGCTTATTTAACACTGGAGGTTATCCAAGATGTCAGTAGAAAACGTTCTATCGCTGATCCAAGAAAACGAAGTTAAGTTTGTTGACCTACGCTTCACAGATACAAAAGGTAAAGAGCAGCACATTTCGATTCCTGCTCACCAAGTCGATGCAGACTTCTTCGAAGAAGGTAAAATGTTCGATGGTTCATCAGTTGCTGGCTGGAAAGGTATCAACGAATCAGACATGGTGATGATGCCAGACGCATCTTCAGCTGTCCTTGACCCGTTCACAGAAGACGCAACGCTAAACATCCGTTGTGACATCCTAGAGCCTGCGACAATGCAAGGTTACGACCGTGACCCTCGCTCTATCGCAAAACGCGCTGAAGACTACATGCGCTCTACTGGTATCGCAGACACTGTTCTTGTTGGCCCAGAGCCAGAGTTCTTCCTGTTTGACGACGTTAAATACTCAAACGACATGTCAGGTTCTTTCTTCAAGATTGACGACGTAGAAGCGGCGTGGAATACAGGTTCTGAAATCGAAGGTGGTAACAAAGGTCACCGTCCAGGCGTTAAAGGCGGTTACTTCCCAGTAGCTCCTGTTGACTCTTCTCAAGACATCCGTTCTGCAATGTGTCTGATCATGGAAGAGATGGGTCTGGTAGTTGAAGCACACCACCACGAAGTAGCAACTGCGGGTCAGAACGAAATCGCAACTCGCTTCAATACGCTAACTAGCAAAGCTGACGAAATCCAAATCTACAAGTACGTTGTACACAACGTTGCACACGCATTTGGTAAAACAGCGACATTCATGCCTAAACCACTAGTTGGCGACAACGGTTCTGGTATGCACGTTCACCAATCTCTAGCAAAAGACGGTGTAAACCTGTTCGCTGGCGATAAGTACGGCGGTCTGTCTGAAACTGCACTTTACTACATCGGTGGTATCATCAAACACGCTCGTGCAATCAACGCATTTGCTAACCCATCAACTAACTCGTACAAGCGTCTTGTACCAGGCTTCGAAGCGCCAGTTATGCTAGCTTACTCTGCGCGTAACCGTTCTGCTTCTATCCGTATCCCAGTGGTACCTAGCCCTAAAGCACGTCGTATCGAAGCTCGTTTCCCAGATCCAGCTGCGAACCCATACCTAGCGTTTGCTTCTCTTCTAATGGCTGGTCTTGACGGTATCAAGAACAAGATCCACCCGGGAGAAGCGATGGATAAAGACCTTTACGACCTACCTGCTGAAGAAGCGGCAGAGATTCCAAAAGTTGCTGAGTCTCTAGAAGTTGCTCTGAATGCACTAAACGAAGATCGTGAGTTCCTAACCGCTGGTGGCGTATTCTCTGATGACTTTATCGATTCTTACATCGCACTTAAGTCTAAAGATGTTGAGCGCATCAACATGGCAACTCACCCACTTGAGTTCGAACTTTACTACTCTGTGTAAGGTTAACACTGTGTAAAATGTAAACACAGTAACAAAATATTAGGCTCGCCTCGCAGGCGGGCCTTTTTTGTATTCGCCAGTCAGGAATAGCCGTTTAACATGAGGGTATAACTAAAATACGATTAGTCTCTTTTCATTTGCAGATCAAAGAGCTAAGCGATTAAAACGTGAAACTACCATACAAAAAGGTGAGCAATGAAAGTTCAGCTTATTACATCTATGTTCGCTCTTAGCAGCGTACTCGTAGTCCCGCTTGTATCTGCGCAAGTCGCTTATACCTGGGTCGATAAAGACGGCGTCATGCACTTCAGCGACACTCCCAATCAAGGCGCTAAAGCTATCGCCCTGCCCAATTTAAAAGCTGCTGCTCCTGCCCCGAAAGTGGAAAGCACCGAATCTCTCGTTCCGCAAGACAGCGCCGAGGAACCAGAAGAGATTCCCGCGACTCAAAGTGAGAAACCGCTGCCTTTAAAACTCACCATTCAAAGTCCGCAACACGGAGAGACGATTCGCAGCAATCGTGGTTTGATTAGCATTCAGCTTGAACTGAACCGCAAGCTTGGTATCGGCGAGCAACTGCAACTGATACTTGATGGTACCCCTTATGGCGCCCCTCAAAACAGCACGACCTGGCAACTCAGTAATATTGACCGAGGCGCGCACACTCTTTCTGTTCACGCTAAGAGAAGCGGCAAGCTTATTGCATCTACTAGCCCTATAACGGTGCATTTACATAGAGCAAGTATCAAGCCGAGCGTAAAAGGGGCAAATTAGAATATTAGGTGAAAAAATCGCACTTCAACGGCGCTTTTCACTTTTTCTTCTGAGGTTTATTCGCCATACTCAATGTTCTATTGCACCATTATTGTGCGTCGCACGATTTTAACGCAAACAAGGACGTAATGTGGATACCAATCTCTCTAGTGCCATTCTCAACAATATGGTCACCGCAACGCTGATTCTCGATGATGGTCTGGCAATCCGCTATGCCAATCCGGCAGCGGAGCTGTTGTTTTCACAAAGTGCTAAACGCATTGTCGAGCAGTCTCTGTCTCAGCTAATCCAGCATGCCTCAATGGATTTAGCACTGCTCACCCAGCCACTACAAAGTGGTCAGTGTATCACGGACAGTGATGTCACTTTTATCGTCGACGGCAAGCCGTTAATGCTGGAAGTTACCGTCAGCCCGATCACGTGGGAAAAGCAGCTCATGCTACTGGTAGAAATGCGAAAAATTGACCAGCAGCGCCGACTGACGCAAGAGCTTAACCAGCACGCGCAGCAGCAAGCAGCCAAGTTGCTGGTTCGAGGCCTGGCGCATGAAATTAAAAATCCACTCGGTGGATTGCGGGGAGCGGCGCAGCTTTTGGAAAAAATGCTGCCTGAGCCTTCATTAACAGAATACACCCACATTATTATCGAACAGGCTGATCGTTTGAGAGCTTTGGTCGACCGTCTGCTTGGTCCGCAAAAACCAGGCAAAAAAACCCAGGAAAACCTGCATCAGGTTCTGGAGAAAGTACGCCAGCTCGTCGAGTTAGAGTCCCAGAACTCGATCCTCATTGAGCGCGATTATGATCCAAGCCTGCCAGAAATTCTGATGGATGCCGATCAGATCGAACAAGCCATGCTGAACATCGTCAGCAACGCGGCACAAATTCTCGCCCCTCAGGAGCACGGTGTTATCACCATTCGCACCAGAACGGTGCATCAGGCCAATATCCACGGAAAACGCTGCAAACTGGCCGCGCGTATTGAGATAACAGATAACGGGCCTGGCATCCCGCCCGAATTACAAGACACCCTGTTTTACCCAATGGTTAGTGGCCGAGAAGGCGGTACCGGACTCGGACTGTCTATTTCCCAAAACCTGATCGACCAGCACAACGGAAAAATCGATGTTGAGAGCTGGCCCGGCCACACCAATTTCACAATTTATTTGCCGATCTGACCAAGTAAAAGCTTTCCGCTTTGTGTCAGTTTACGGATTTGCTGCAAGGACTAGTAGATGAGTAAAGGATATGTTTGGGTCGTTGATGACGACAGTTCAATTCGCTGGGTGATGGAAAAAACCCTCTCTTCAGCCAACATAAAGTGCGAAACCTACGCTGATGGGGAAAGCGTATTAATGGCACTAGAACGGGAAGTTCCCGATGTTCTGGTTTCTGATATTCGCATGCCCGGTATCGACGGTCTGGAACTGCTAAAACAGGTGCAGCGTGATTACCCCGATCTGCCTGTGATCATTATGACGGCTCACTCTGATTTAGATGCAGCGGTTAACGCATATCAGAAAGGGGCATTTGAGTATCTGCCTAAGCCGTTTGATATTGATGAAACGCTAACTTTGGTAGAACGAGCAATCGCTCACAGCCATGAAAACAAACGCGTGCAACTGGCACCAGAGGACATTCCGGCAGCAACGCCAGAGATCATCGGTGAAGCGCCAGCGATGCAGGAAGTCTTTCGTGCTATCGGTCGTCTGTCCCGCTCTTCAATCTCCGTATTAATCAATGGTGAATCCGGTACGGGTAAAGAGCTTGTTGCTCATGCCTTGCACCGTCATAGCCCGCGCTCGAGCAAACCATTCATAGCGCTTAATATGGCGGCAATCCCGAAAGATTTGATCGAATCAGAACTGTTTGGCCATGAGAAAGGTGCATTTACCGGCGCGAACAGTGTTCGTCAGGGACGTTTCGAACAGGCTAATGGCGGTACACTGTTTCTGGATGAAATCGGTGACATGCCACTGGATATTCAGACTCGTTTGTTGCGTGTTCTGGCAGATGGTCAGTTCTACCGTGTTGGCGGGCATTCGCCAATCAGTGTCGATGTCCGTATCGTTGCCGCAACTCACCAGAACTTGGAAAGGCTGGTGCATGAAGGTGATTTCCGTGAAGACTTATTCCACCGCCTGAATGTCATCCGTGTACAAATCCCGGCCCTTCGTGAGCGCAAACAAGACATCGAGAAACTGACCCAGCACTTCCTTATCCGTGCCGCAGATGAGCTCGGAGTCGAGACCAAAACACTGCACCCGTCTACCGTTGAGATCCTCAATCGCCTGGATTGGCCGGGTAACGTACGTCAGCTGGAGAACATCTGTCGCTGGCTGACAGTGATGGCAAGTGGCAGTGAAGTATTACCTAATGACTTACCTTCTGAATTACTTCAAGAAAAGAAAAGCATCGCTGATTCAACACAAGGCAGTTGGCAAGAACAATTGGCGGACTGGGCGCGTCAATCACTGGCTGCAGGAGATAAAGAACTGCTTTCTTACGCATTACCAGAATTTGAGCGTATTTTATTAGAAGCCGCGCTAGAACACACTAAAGGTCACAAGCAAGATGCCGCTAAAGTATTAGGGTGGGGAAGGAACACGCTCACCAGAAAGTTAAAGGAGTTGTACTGACGGTTTGATTAATAATGCAGCATGACTGTCATCCGATATTAACAAACGTATCAGTACAATAATGGCGCACCACCCTTCTTGTGATTAGGCAATGTCGACTGTTACGAATCAGATTACACTACGCACCGCTGTTCTCATCCCGTTTGTGATGATTTTCCTGCTGTCTATCGGTGTAATGGTCTACGTCCAGAAACAGAGCTATGAAGCGGTGGTGACCGATATCAGCGATAAGCAGCTATCGGTTTTAACTGAAAGTGTCCACGAACGACTCGACGGCTTTCTGCAGGAGCCATTTACTGCGGTTAACACGCTCGCTCACAACGTCAATCATCACAATGCGCCTCATTTCATCGAATCTGACGGAATTAAAGCGTACCTGCTGAGTACGTTTAAAACGTTGTACAGTTCGATCCCGCAGCTGGCTGTCATAGCATTTGGCACAGAAAACGGCGACTTTACCGGGTTTCGCCGCGAACCGTCTGATCAATACACCTTAATGCTTCAAAACCAGCAAACTGATAATAAACTGGTCATCTACGGGACCAGTCATGTCAGTGACGATATACGCTCCGTTATTACCTCTTACGACCCCCGAACGCGCCCCTGGTACGAGCCTGTGGTCAATAGTAATAAGTCTGCCTGGTCAGGTATCTACAGTAATGCCGATGAACGTCAGGATATTACCCTGTCTGCCATGGCTCCGGTTTACCTGAAACAAAAACTGGCCGGTGTACTGGTGACCGATATCCGCCTAAATACGTTTAATCAGTTTCTGCGCGAGATTGCCAAAAGCACTAAAGCCACGGTGTTTATTATGGATCAGGATCATCGTCTGGTTGCGCATTCCGGCTCAGGTAGCGTCATTTCCTGGGGTACGCGCTTCTCAGATAAAGGTCAGCGTCTGTTTGCCTCCGAAAGTACCGACCCGATCATTCAGGTCAGCGCAGGCCGCGCCCGTTCCTTAGATCTCTTTAATACCGCCCGACCATACACCTTTTCAATTGAACACGAAGGCCAGCGTATTTTTAACCGACTCACGCCGTACACAGACCCAAACGGTCTTAACTGGTTTATCGGTACTTCCATACCTGAGGCGGACCTACTCGGTATGCTGCCAGGCAACCAGGAAACAAGTTGGTTCGTTGGTATTATTGTCAGTTTAATCGGCATCGCCATTTACTGGGCGATATTCAACAGAGCGATTCAGCCAATCAATAACACCGCGGCAGCGGCGCTGCGCCTCGCTAAAGGAGACTGGAACAGCAGCATACCAAAGTCCGGTCACGTGTATGAGACAACCACTCTCGTTCAAGCGTTTAATGAAATGGCAGCCAACCTGAAAACATCGTTCAACGCTTTACGGGACCAACTGGTATATGACTCACTCACTCGTCTATACAGCCGCCAAGGATTGGTAGACATGTGTGACAATCAGCTCTGCCACTGTCAGGGAACGCTCTACTTGCTTGGTATCAACAGATTTAGGGATATCAATGACAGTGCAGGCCATCAAAGTGGTGATCAGCTGCTGATAGACATCGCAGAGAGGCTCAAACAACAGTTCCAGAGTGACACACTTCTGGCCAGAATCGGCGGAGATGAATTCGCTATTTTTGTCCCTCATGAACAAAGCAGTGATGAAATTAGGCTGACCGCACGTCGTTTGATGCAGGTATTTTCGACCCCGTTTATTACTCAAGAAGAAGCCGTAATCATGAAAATCTCCCTTGGTATTGTACAAGCCAAACACGGAGAGGACATGTCGCTACTGCTGCGTAACGCCAGCATTGCGCTGAGTCATGCAAAACAAAATACGCTTACAAAAGTCTGTCACTACACTCCGGAGCTTGCAAGCGCCTCTAAATTCCGTACTCAGATGGTGACTAAGATCCAAACCGGGATACAGAACCGGGAGTTCATCCCTCATTATCAACCAATCATCGACCTGACAACCGGCAATGTCTGCGGAGCTGAAGCACTCGCGCGTTGGGACAGTGAGTCCGGAATGGTATCTCCCCTAGATTTTATTCCAGTCGCAGAAGATAGCGGCACGATCAAAGCAATAGGTCAGCAAATTCTGTTACAAGCATGCCAGGATACCTATAAGGCAATCGCCCAAAAGCGGTGGCCGTCGGATTTCCAGTTACATGTAAACATCTCCGTCAACCAGTTATCATGGCCTGACTTTGTCGATAGCGTTATCCGAGTTCTGAAGATGACTCAATTACCCGCGAGCAACCTGACACTGGAGATCACGGAATCGCGTATCGTTGACAGCGCACCGACAACTCTCGACAACATGAATAAGCTGCGTGATATGGGTATCGGTATTGCGATAGATGACTTCGGTACCGGCTACTCATCACTGGGTTATTTACACTCCCTACCATTTACGTGCCTGAAAATAGACCGTACATTTATCAACCAGTTAACCAAAGAAAATCTGGATAGTTCTGTCGTGGCCGCTGTCATCAATATTACAGCCGGTCTGAAAACGACCGTCGTCGCCGAAGGTGTAGAAAACAGCACACAAGCTGAATTACTGCGTTCAATAGGCTGTCATCAGGTGCAAGGCTACTATTACAACCGTCCGATGCCGCTGGAAGAATGGCCAACACATTTAGTTAACATGAAGTAGAAAAGAGCGAGAATCGTTGATTTCCTCATCATACTCTACTGACAATCGACTAACCTGTTAATTATACTTATACCTATATCAGCAACTGCCTCATCCTTATTGCTGATATTAGCACTGCATCTTTACCCAATGATTGTCACAGATAATGTTTGGGGCTTGTTCCTGTTCTAACTATCCGGATCGACATAATGATAACTAAGAATCTTCCTCTCACTGATTTGCACCGCCATCTTGACGGTAACATTCGTACTAAGACCATTCTTGAGCTTGGCCAGAAGTTTGGTGTTGCTCTGCCTGCGTACGACATCGAATCTTTAACTCCACACGTTCAAATTGTCGAAGCGGAACCTTCTCTTGTTGCTTTCCTTTCTAAGCTTGACTGGGGCGTTGCCGTACTTGGTGATTTAGACGCATGCCGCCGTGTCGCTTATGAAAACGTTGAAGACGCACTCAACGCTCAGATTGATTACGCAGAGCTGCGTTTCTCACCTTACTACATGGCAATGAAACACAAACTGCCAGTTGCTGGTGTGGTGGAAGCCGTTGTTGATGGTGTTCAGGCTGGTATGCGTGATTTCGGTGTGAAAGCTAACCTTATCGGAATCATGAGCCGTACGTTCGGTACCGATGCGTGCCAACAGGAGCTTGATGCCATTCTTAGTCAGAAGGACCACATTGTGGCCGTTGACCTTGCCGGTGACGAACTGGGCCAGCCGGGTGACCGTTTTGTTTCTCACTTTAAACAAGTAAATGATGCTGGACTTAACGTCACCGTGCACGCTGGCGAAGCCGCTGGCGCAGAAAGCATGTGGCAGGCAATCAATAAGCTAGGCGCAACACGTATCGGCCATGGTGTAAAAGCGATTGAAGACCCTAAACTGATGGATTACCTGGCAGAACACCGCATTGGTATTGAATCTTGCCTGACATCAAACATCCAGACCAGCACAGTAGAATCGCTTGCGAACCACCCACTGAAACAATTCCTCGAACACGGCGTACTGGCGTGTCTTAATACTGATGACCCGGCAGTGGAAGGTATTGAGCTTCCTTACGAATACGAAGTTGCAGCACCAGCAGCAGGTCTGAGTCAGGAGCAGATCCGTCAGGCACAGATTAATGGCCTTGAGCTGGCGTTCCTGTCAGACGCTGAGAAAACAGCGCTGAAAGAAAAAGTAAAAGATCGCGTTTAATTGCGCGTAAAAATACAAAAAATGCCAGTATTTGCTGGCATTTTTTATGTTCATACCAATCACAGTAAATAAGTGATCAGAAATAGCGAAGTAAAAATTAGATAACCCGCGAAAACTGCTGCTGTCTAGCTTTTGCACGCAGGTATTTATCGAAACTCATACAGATATTACGGATCAGCAGACGACCACGCAGCGTTACACGAATTTCGTTATCATCCACTTCCACCAGCTCATCGTTGATGAAGGTTTGCAGTAACTCTAAATCTTCTCTGAAGTACTGGCTGAACTTAACCTTAAACTCTGCCTCAATGGCTTTTTTATCCAGTTTAAAGTTACATATCAGTTGCTTGATAACTTCACGACGGAGTAAATCATCCGCGTCCAGAGAAACACCTTTCCACAGAGCATGGCGAAGATCGTTCACCTGAGCATAGTATTTCTTTAGCTCTTTTTGGTTCTGTGCATAAGCGTCACCAACCATTGAGATCGCAGATACACCGAAACCAACTAAATCACATTCGCCCTGAGTAGTGTAACCCTGGAAGTTGCGATGCAACACTCCTTCACGTTGTGCCACTGCCAGTTCGTCATCTGGCTTAGCAAAGTGGTCCATACCGATAAACTGATAGCCCGCATCCGTCAGCGTCGCGATGGTATCTTGCAAAATCGCCATCTTTTCTTCAGCCTGTGGCAGGTCTTCATCTTTAATCTTTCGCTGAGCGGCAAACAGCTGTGGCATGTGGGCGTAGTTAAATACCGACAGACGACCCGGTTGCATTTCCAGCACTTTTTCTAGTGTATTAGCAAAAGAATCTTTGGTTTGTTTCGGTAAGCCGTAGATCAGATCTAGGTTTGTCGAACGGAAGCCAAGCTCCTTCGCACGAGCCACCATATCAAAAATGAACCCTTCATCCTGTTCACGGTTTACTAACTGCTGCACTTCTTTGTTGAAATCCTGAACACCGATGCTCAGGCGGTTGAAGCCTTCACCACGCAGGTGATCCAGCATGGTAAGCTCAATTTCACGCGGGTCGACCTCAATGCTGATTTCTGCATCATCACTGAAGAAGAACTCCTGGCGTAATAAGTCCATCACGCGCGAGATCTGCTTTTCAGACAGGAAGGTTGGTGTACCACCACCAAAATGGAGTTGGGTTACAGTGCGGCCAACCAGTAGTGAAGCACGCTGACGAATTTCGTGCTCAAGCACATCAAGGTATTCATCTGCTTTGTGCGAATGACGGGTTATAACCTTATTACAGCCACAGTAGTAACACAGCTTATGACAGAACGGAATGTGGACGTACAACGACAATGGGCGATCCGGGTACTGAGCACAAGCCATATCATAATCAGAAATGGTAAATGCTTCATGAAACTCCAATGCAGTCGGGTAAGACGTATAGCGAGGACCGGAATAATTGTACTTATCCAATACTGCTTGATCCCAAACGATTTGCTGTTCCGATTCAGTGTGTTGATTCGACATGGTGGTACTTTCCGTTAAATACTAGGGCAATGAAAACCGTCGCCCAATAATCAGAGCCGTTATTTTGCCATACGATAAAGACAACCGCGGCAATACCTTTTGGCTTTTTAATTATAAAACCAAAGAAGTGCTAGCGTGATCACGATAACCCCAGCTGTCTTAAGGACATAACTGGGGTAATTTCTAAAGCAGTCAAAATGAAGACTCAGTGTCTAACCGCCAACTTGGTCAGAGACGGGTTAGATCATCTGAATATTAATTTGATTATTCAGCGGCTGGACGTTTTTCTTCAACAATTTGAGCTCTTCAACAATCGTCTCTGTTAAGCGGCTTTCAGCTTTCTGACGAGCTAAATTTTGTTGCATACGCTCTTTCTTAGCAAGTTGCTGGCGATCTTCACCACGCGCCATATCTTTTACAATATGGTAAAGCTCAGAAATTGCAGGATACGTTTTATCGAAATCGATGCGTTCTTCACCCTGAACGTAGTCCATGATGCAGTAGACACGAATACTGATTTCCGACAAATCGCACTGGCCCTGAATACCCGCCTGACACAAGGTATGCACATTATCAAAAATGTTGGCATTACGTTTTTCGATAGCCAATTTTTGATGCTGCAGCTGCAATTCCTTTTGCTTTTTTAACTGAAGCAGAAGGTAACCTGCATAAGAAGCCAGAGCGATAATAATTACCGCCCCTGCCGTTGCTAATAAGGTTACGTTCATAACTCAATTATCCTTTGTAGTCATCGAAGTTGATGTCATCGAAGTCTGCAAGCAGATCATCGTCATTACGAGGACCTTTCTCTGCTGGTGCGGTGAAGTCTTCCTCTTCTTCCGGTTCTAGCAGACCAAGCTGACTCATCAGCTTCTCAATACGATCCAGCTTCTCATCAACGTACTTCTGCAGACCAGTACCCAGATTTTCACCCGCTTCGATACGATCCAGCAACACGTTTAACTGCGCGTCATTTTCCAGCATCTCCAGCTCTTGCTCTGCAGATAAACGACGCTCTTGCTTAGTCATTTTCTTCGCAGGCTCAACAATCAGAGGGATCTTCTTCTTGCTGCCTAAGCGAGGATCGCGGTTTTGAGCAGCTGCGTGTTTCTTCTGCTCGTTCGCCTCCGAATTACGGTTACCGGTTTTCAGACCTTTGCGTTTTTTCGCACGCTTGCGCAGGCGGCCTTCAACGTCCGATTCTGTACGGTTACGAGTGACAATAATATCAGGTGCGCCTGCAGCGCCCGGCTTTCTAGATTTTTTACTACGGCTCATTACTGGGTTTTCCTCAGTAAAATTACATCATTACCTATAAATTCAAGTTCGAGCTTATCCCGCTCAGCCAGGAACCGGAATGTATCACGGCTAAAGAACACCACATGCGTCGGGTCATTCTTATAGTGCCATGACTGAAATGCTTCTGCGTCGATAACCATCTTCGTCATCAGACCTATCCAGCCCCCGGGCTTAACTAAATTCAACCATTGCTTCCACACCATATCTGGGTGGTAGAGGTGTTCTATCACCTCTGTTGCTGTCATGAAGTCATACTGCGTTTCTAACACCGATGTATCAGGGTGATAGTAAATATCGTACAACGCCATGGTGTGACCTACTTCTTCTAGCATCAGAGAAAGTGTCGGTCCCGGCCCACAACCAAAGTCGATTCCGTTCGATTGTGGTGAAATTCGCGCTGTAATCGGATCAGCAATCCGCGACAGAAAACGTCGGTATCCGATATCTTCTGGATTGTTCTCATGCAAATCATAGTGAGCTTTTTCAGTATCTGCATCCAAACGTTGGTCTGGATTTACAAACACCAAACAGCACTGCTCACATTGAAGGTACTCGCGTCGCTTATCTTCAAAATAGTGGTGAGTGTGCTGACTGTGGCATAAAGGACAGGTATGCATGCTGACTTCCTCAAACAGGGATGCGAAACATACCAGAAACTAGACTTATATTGGAGTGCTATTGAGTGTTTTTTCAGCAGTTTTTGTTAAAAAAACTGAATAAGGCCGCCAGACGAAACCACACACTGACGTCAGAGGTAAATTTACCGCGCTGATGATATAAAAAAAGCGGCAGTTAAACTGCCGCTTTCTAATGCCAACATATGAGGCGAAATCGTGTTGCACGCATTAAGTGCCCCAAGAATCCTTTTGTTTTTCGAGCTTTCCCTGCGAAAGTGTTGTTCTTCATCTTCCTGATGAATTCTGGCTATCCATTTACTTCCTGTCTACTGGGCAACTTCCTGTGCCTGATCCCTTTCACTGTCTTAACCGTCAGACGAGATGACCATCCTTATCCGACAGGCTCCTTGCCTGCCCAAATCCTTTTTCACTTGCCAAGCATTCCTAGCCTGAGTCCCTGAGACCGAAACCTTGGCCTGTATTCCTTTTGCTCACTCCCTGTGAACATTTGCTACTTTACGCCGATCAGAACGACTCTCAAGCCAACGCCAGAAAAAATATCAGACTATTTTTTAGACACAAGGAAAAGAACAACTTAATCATAAAGTTAAAACCAGCAACGAGAAAAAGACACTAATTAGTATGGCGAATGTCTTACAAACTGCCGAGCCAGATCTCTACTTGCCCCCTAAATCCGGACGTGATCTGCATCACTAACAAAAATGCCCCAACGATTTCGCTGGGGCATTTTTGCAAAAAATTGCTCGAACTATGTAGGGGTATAAATTAGTGCAGACCGCCAACGTACTTCGACAGAACTTCGATATCTTCGTCTGTCATTTTCTTCGCGATGTCACGCATCATGGCATTCATATCGTTACCACGGCTACCATCACGGAATTTAGTCAGCTGAGCTTTAATGTAGTCAGCATGCTGACCAGAAATTTTAGGGAACCCTGAAAGCTCAGTACCGTTACCACGCGCACCGTGACAAGCAATACATGCTGTCAGACCACGCTCAGCGTCACCGGCAGTGTAAAGCACTTTACCTTTTGTAACGACATCTTCAGGCGTCGAGTTCTCTGAAATCGGGAGAGAAGCGAAGTATGCAGACAGATCCGCGATGTCTTCATCGCTTAGCGGCATTGCCATACCACTCATGACCGGATCGTAACGACCCTGCTTACCACCACTTGTCATACCTAACTTAAGATCTTGTAGCTGTTTCTCAAGATACTTAGCGTGTTGGCCTGCTAGTTTAGGGTACATTGCGATTGCACTGTTGCCATCTGCACCATGACAGGCGACACAGGTTTGGGATTTTGCTTTACCAGCCTCAATACTACCTTGGGCCCATACTGAGCAGCTGGCTAAAACACTCAAAATTAGCGCTAATTTCTTCATGACATTCCATTATAATTATCAAGCTTCCAGTACCACGGAATGTGAACATACCGTGTACACTCATGGTACAATAGGCGACCTTATGCCGAGCACGGTTATTTTACACATTTTCACAAAAAAGTAATCAATCGACTACACAAAGTCGAGATGGAGTTAACAGTGAGCGTAAAAATTCATTACCAAAACACGCATTTCATCACCAGCGCACCCGATATTCGTCACCTGCCGGAGGACGAAGGTGTCGAAATCGCGTTTGCAGGACGCTCAAACGCTGGTAAATCGAGTGCACTTAACCGTCTGACTAACCAAAAGAGTTTAGCTAAGACGTCAAAGACACCGGGTCGTACCCAGTTAATCAACCTTTTCAAAGTAGAAGAAGGTTGCCACATCGTCGATCTACCAGGATACGGATTTGCTCAAGTCCCAATCGAGATGAAAAATAAGTGGCAGAAGTCGTTAGGTGAATACCTGCAGAAGCGCGAGTGTCTGAAAGGCCTTGTGGTTCTGATGGACATTCGTCATCCGATGAAAGATCTCGACCAGCAAATGATTTACTGGGCTATAGACAGCCGTATTCCAGTGCAAGTACTGCTGACCAAAGCCGATAAACTTAAGAGCGGAGCACGTAAGCAGACGCTACTGAAAGTGCGCAAACAGGTTGAAACTTTCGGTGGTGATGTCGATGTTGACGTATTCTCTTCACTGAAAGGTTTAGGTGTTGATCAGCTACGCGCGAAACTGGATACCTGGTTTGCGCCAGCGTTTGCACATCTGATTGAAGAAGAGTCAGAAGCACCAGAAAGCAGTGAAGAATAATTAACGAAGACTATTTAACAAGCTTTGTTAAATTTTTCGACCCAGCCCTGCCATTCCGGCGGGGCTTTTGCTTATCTTACGCGGATAAAAATAAAAAATCCCCACCTTCCTGGCAGGGATAACGGGAGAGAAAACGTAGTAATTATTGTTATGCCACAAAGCATTGCCGAACTTTTGAATGATTTCAATAGCATGAGATACGTGACTTTCGTAACTCAGCGCCTCACCCGACACCCCAACCAACAACAAAAATCTTTATATTCAACACCTTGAAACACGAACTCCACATTTTTAGCTCACTTAGTTTCTTGCGAGAATAAATCATAGTGTGATTGTAATAAATTTACACAGCGTACAAGCCAGCGCTCTTAGCTACTCAGCTTGTAATGAAAGTCTTTGGCACAGTACTCGGAATCGGCATTTTCAGGCAATCCTGACATGATTTCTGCCTTCTTTTTAGTAATGTGTTGCTATAAGCAGTCATTTATTAATTAGAGAAAATTATGAAGCTATCTAAAGTCACTCCCCTATTACTTAGCATAGCCTTGGCGGGATGTAGTATTGCACCCTCTCCAACCCAGGAAGCACAGTGCGTAGGTGTAATGACTTCCCAGGATGCTTACGGACATATGAATCCCAACCACTTTACAGTTCAGGTATTAGCGCTTAAGCAGGAAGCGGATGTTCAGGAGTATATTCGTCATATTGAGCCGAGCTACCCTGTATGGGTAAACTGGAAATCAAGCCGTGGGACTCGTTGGTATGCAGTGACAGCAGGAGACTTCAAGACTAAAGATGAAGCCTATCGCGCAATTCAGAAGCTGCCTCACAACGTACGTCAGTCTGAGCCATTCATATTGAGCTTCGAACAGATGAAAAAGCAACAAGAGACCAATGTGGTCCGTATGCGCTAAAAACACATGCGCAAAAACAAGAAAGGGAAGCCAATTGCTTCCCTCTTTACATATTCAAAAACAGAAAATAGCTTGAGCTGAAAATTTTCTTTCGCCCAATAAAAAACGCCCCAGTCAAAAACTGACTGGGGCGGCTGAATCAGCCTAATCCAATAACGTGAAACAAAAGGTCTGAAAGATAGAACATCTTACCTCTGTACCCTACGAGAGTTAATGTACAACAATTGGTCATAATTGAAAAGTACTTTTGTAGTTTATTTTCATTAAGGTTTTATTAAATGACAGTAAACCGCAGAAAAGCCTAGCTTTATTTATCGCACAAAAAAGCCAGCGTTTGTGCGCTGGCTCATAATAAATTGACTAAATTGCTTTAAAAATGACTAGTGAGCCTGATCCCAGCTGTCACCATGGCCTGCTTCTGCAACAAGAGGCACTTTCAGCTCAGCCGCTGATTCCATCAATTTCTGTACTTTACTTTCAATTTCGGACAATGCTGACTCTTCCACTTCAAACACCAGTTCATCGTGTACTTGCATCAGAAGCTTCACCCGGCCATTGCCTTCAGCCTGAATCCACTGATCCACCAACAGCATCGCTTTCTTGATGATGTCTGCCGCGGTACCTTGCATTGGTGCGTTAATCGCAGCACGCTCTGCCGCTTTGCGACGCATACCATTGCGCGATTTGATTTCTGGCAGGTGCAAACGACGACCGAAGATGGTTTCTACATAACCCTTATCAGCGGCTGCGCTACGCGTGTCTTCCATATACTGCATTACGCCAGGATAACGCTCGAAGTACTTATCCATGTAGGTTTGAGCCTCTCCACGTGGAATACCCAGCTGCTTAGCAAGGCCAAATGCACTCATACCGTAGATAAGACCAAAGTTCACCGCTTTCGCCCGACGACGCTGTTCGCTCGATACTTGATCAATACTCACGCCCATAATTTCAGCCGCTGTAGCCGCGTGAATGTCTTTTCCATCACGGAACGCGTCAAGCAGCGCCTGATCACCTGATAGGTGCGCCATGATACGCAGTTCAATTTGCGAGTAGTCGACTGCTAATATTTTGTAGCCGGTAGGTGCGATGAATGCCTGACGAATACGGCGGCCCTCTTCATTACGAATTGGAATGTTCTGCAGGTTTGGATCAGTCGATGACAAACGACCTGTCGCCGTAACCGCTTGATGGTAAGAGGTATGTACACGACCTGTGGTTGGGTTGATCATCTTCGGCAACTTATCTGTGTAAGTCGACTTCAACTTAGCCAGACCACGGTATTCCAGAATCAGTTTTGGCAACGGGTAATCCAATGCCAGCTCCTGCAATACTTCCTCATTGGTTGACGGCGTGCCAGACGGAGTCTTCTTAACCACAGGTAAGCCCATTTTTTCAAACAGGATCGCTTGCAGCTGTTTCGGAGAGTTCATGTTGAACTCTTGCTCAGCAATTTCGTAAGCTTTTTTCTCAAGTTCTTCAAGACGGGCCGCGATTTCGACCGACTGGGCACCCAGCTTCATGTCATCAATCAATACCCCGGTACGCTCAATACGGGAAAGTACCGGAACCAGCGGAATTTCGATCTCTTCATAAACCGATTTCAGTTTGTCGTCTTGCTCAATATTAGCGAACAGACGGTTATGCAGGCGAAGTGTCACATCTGCATCTTCCGCCGCATAAGGAGAAGCCTGATCGAGTTCGATTTGGTTAAAAGTCAGCTGATTTTTGCCCTTACCGGCAATTTGCTCAAATGAGATACAGCTGTGCTGAAGGAAACGCAGCGCCAAGCTGTCCATGTCATGTTTACCGCCTACACTGTTGTAAACGTAAGAAGCGAGCATGGTATCGTGCTTAATGCCCTTCATCTCAATGCCGTAACGAGCCAACACAGAAGCATCATATTTGAGGTTCTGACCAACTTTGGCTTGTGCTTCATCTTCAAGAATTGGTTTTAGCTGCTCTAGTACCCAATCACGATCTAATTGCTCTGGCGCATCCAGGTAATCGTGCGCTACCGGAACATAAGCAGCGATGCCTTCATCAGTTGCAAACGACAGGCCGACCAGATTCGCCACCATGTAGTCAAGACTGTCGGTCTCGGTATCGAAAGCAAACAACTCAGACGCTTTTAGTTTCTCCAGCCAAGCGTTAAAAGACGCTTCGTCTAAAATCGTTTCGTACTGACTGCGATCAATAGTTACTGCTGACGTTTCCATCTCTGCATGAGAAGAAGCAGATGATGCAGCCTGAGAAGATCCGGCCATCTCTACCGCTTCCACTGCACCAGAGCCGCCTTCTAGCAATTCGTTCAGCCAGGATTTAAAGGTCAGCTGACCATAAAGCTTAATCAGTTCATCTTTGTTTGGCTCTGCTTTTAGCAAAGATTCCGGCGTCTCTTCCAGTTCCACATCCAGCTTGATGGTAGCCAGTTCGTAAGACAACATCGCATTGTCTTTGTTGTCGACCAGCTTCTTCGCCATGGTTTTAGATCCGCGGAAACCCAGCGGAGCGATATCATCTAAGTTTTCATACAGCTTAGTCAGACCGCCGATACCCTGTAGTAATGCCGTTGCGGTTTTATCACCAACACCTGGTACGCCAGGAATGTTATCGACTTTATCGCCCATCAGTGCGAGATAATCGATGATCAGCTCAGGTGGAATACCGAACTTTTCAATCACACCTTCACGATCCATCACTACGTTGGTCATGGTGTTGATCAGGGTGATGTTGTCATCCACCAACTGCGCCATATCTTTATCACCAGTACTGATCAATACAGGCATGCCTTTTTGCGACGCCTGGTACGCCAGAGTACCAATGACGTCATCAGCTTCAACGCCGGGAACACAAATTAATGGCAAGCCCATCGCACGAATCACGTCATGCAGAGGTTCAATCTGGCAGCGAAGATCATCTGGCATTGGCGGACGATTTGCTTTGTATTCTGCATACATATCGTCACGGAAGGTTTTACCCTTCGCATCAAAAACCACCGCAATACGTTCAGACGCAAACTGACGCATCATACTGCGTAACATGTTTACTACACCGTAAACGGCGTTGGTTGGGATATCACCGTTACTCATCGTGCCAGGGTAGGCGTGGAAAGCGCGATATAGGTAAGAAGAACCGTCGATCAGAATCAGCGGATTTTCAGGAATACTTGCCATAATTGTCTGTATCCAAGTCAGTACTTAATAGATCTGCCTAGAATGCCATGACTGCTGATCTGAATCTATCCTGTTCGCTCGATCCAGATCGCGGAAATATTTCGAGTGGATACGCAAAACAACCACCACCCTGTGGATAACTCTGTTTATAGTATTTATCCACTGGTTATCCCAGTCGAAAGGTGACAAGAAAATATCAAGATAATTCATTGTAATTAAAGTATTTATTTCCAACAAGCGAAAAAGATCGACGATCTTAAAATGATCATCCTGTGTGGACAAGTTATATTTCGTGGCGTCAAATGAAATCGCAGAAAAGAAAAAAGCGACCCTATTGGGTCGCCTAGCAGAAGTGGTGAAGCAATTTTTATTAAGCTGCTTAACCAAGAAGCTATAAATTACACTGGAAGCAATGTGAGCAATGTCGTGTCAAAAAGAGTTCGTACAAGTTCGGAGAGTATGTTTCATTATCTTCTCAACATCTGTTAATCAACTTTTGTTAATAGGTAATTCAACGTCCCTGTGAACTTTTCCTCATTCCCTAAGACAGAATTAATAATAATGATTCTCATTTGACAGTCAACAGTTAAATGAGAAAAAATCTCATTTATTTTCACAGTGCTTTAATGAAATGTACTCTGGACTCACGAAGATTCACTTTTTCCTCAAACTTTTCAATGAGGTAACCATTTCTCAATAATAGTCTGAGCATAGCGGGAAACTGGTTACGCGACTTCACTTTAAGCGTTTTATAACCTTGTTCGGCAACCCACTCTTCCTGTGCTTCTAACAGCATCTGTGCCACGCCTTCTTTGCGGGCTTGCGGCGCAACACCACCAAACCAACTGTAGAAGGTATCTTCATCCAGTTCATAGCCAATTTTAAAGCCGACAACGGCACCGTTCTTTTCCGCTACCAGAATCAAACTATTTTTATCGCCAAGCCGCTGTGCCATAGACTCCATTGTTTCTCCATTGGCAAACTCTTTCACATGAGTTACCACCTGAAGTGCCTCTTCCAACGTGCCTTCACGAATCAGCATTGTCATTGTTATCTCTCCAGAAATTTAATACCCAAGCACCTTGGACTGCCGCTATTTAATTAGCCTTAATTGATCCGCCAGAGGTTACTTGGGTATATACAGACGAACAACTATTGTCGGTCTGGTTTTTCTCACTAAGCAAGAATTACTCTTCTGTCGCTTCCTGAGGCATATTTAGGTGTTGAGCTGCCTGAGCATTTTCTTCCGCTAACCACTGTGCAACATCTTTAGCAAAGTAAGTCAGAATGCCATCAGCGCCTGCGCGTTTAAAGCAAAGCAGTGACTCCATTACGGTCTCACGCTCGTTTAACCAGCCATTAAGAATCGCGGCCTTATGCATTGAGTACTCACCTGACACCTGGTACGCAAACGTAGGAACCTGAAGCTCAGTTTTCACCCGGCGAACTACATCTAAGTATGGCATACCCGGCTTCACCATCACCATGTCTGCACCCTCATTGATATCCAATGCTACTTCGTGAATCGCTTCATCAGTGTTTGCCGGATCCATTTGGTAGTTCTTCTTATTACCACCTTTAAGGTTAGATGCAGAGCCAACCGCATCACGGAACGGGCCGTAATAGTTCGACGCGTATTTTGCAGAGTAAGCCATGATTTGTGTATGAATGTGGCCCGCTTCTTCCAGCGCTTTACGGATCTCGCCGATACGCCCATCCATCATATCCGATGGCGCAACCACGTCCGCTCCAGCTTCTGCATGAGACAACGCCTGCTTCACCAGGACTTCTGTCGTCTCATCGTTCATTACATAGCCGTCTTCATCAATGATGCCGTCTTGGCCATGGGTCGTAAAAGGGTCCAGTGCCACATCAGTGATCACACCAATTTGCGGAACATGCTCTTTAAGCGCACGCACTGCACGCTGAACCAAACCTTCAGGATTGTATGCCTCTGCTGCACATAAGCTTTTCGCATCCTGATTTACGACAGGGAAAAGCGCGATGGCAGGCACACCCAGATTCGCAAGGTATTGCGCCTCTTCAAGCATTAAATCAATAGACAGACGCTCTACACCCGGCATGGACTCTACGCTTTCGCGACGATCTTTACCCATCAGAATGAACATCGGGTAAATCAGATCATTAACAGAAAGTTGGTTTTCAGCCATTAAACGACGGCTAAAGTCATGCTTACGTAAACGACGCATACGGCGTGCAGGGAATGGACCTTGAATTGATACAGACACCATTTTCTCCTTGTCTGGACGGTTATGATGATCAAATCATCTGATGGACAAAATCATATCACTCTTGATGCACCTTGCGAGTGACAATCGAGAAAAAGGCACGGAAAAAAACTGAAAATGACCCAGCACTCACACTCAAGTATACTTCTCTGAGCACTAAGACAACGAAGTACAGAGACTAACCATGATCGATACCCATGCGCACATATACGCCAGCGAATTTGATAATGACCGTGATGAAGTAGTAAAACGCGCCTTAGAACAAGGCATTAGTAAGATTTTGCTGCCGAATATCGATCTGGATTCGATTGAACCTATGCTGCAAACTGAAGCGGCTTATCCCGACGTCTGTCATTCAATGATGGGGCTTCACCCTTGCTATGTGGACGGCAATGTCGAGCAAACGCTGGAAATCGTTCGGGGCTGGTTTGAAAAACATAAATTCATCGCTGTGGGTGAGATAGGCATTGATCTGTACTGGGATAAAACCTTCCGCGCCGAGCAAGAGATGGCATTTATCACTCAGCTCAACTGGGCGAAAGAGATGGATTTGCCCGTTGTGATTCACACCCGTGATTCGATTGAAGAAACTCTCACTCTGCTGCGTCAGGAGCAAGACGGACGTCTGCGCGGTGTGTTCCACTGCTTTGGTGGCAGCATCGAAGAAGCGCAAGCTATTAACGAGTTAGGCTTCCATCTCGGTTTAGGTGGTGTTTCGACCTTTAAAAACGGCGGCATGGATAAAGTCATTCCACACCTTGATATGCAGTGGGTCATTCTGGAAACAGACTGCCCTTACCTGGCACCCGTGCCGCATCGCGGAAAACGTAACGAACCGGCTTATACCTCTTTAGTTGCTCAGCGCGTTGCAGAGTTGCGCGATATGTCGGTTGAAGAGGTGGACGCGCTGACCACGAAAAATGCAGAGTCTTTGTTCAATTTAAGCTGAACTCGAGAAACCAGTTGCTACACTTATAACTTGTTCAAAAATCTGCATTACGTACAAGGAAGTACTCATGGATTTGGAGCGTGTTTATTTCGTTATCAGCATTCTCGCAGGCATCGTTTTCTTATATACCTTAGTCGCTAAACGGATCGAAAACTCCTCAATTTCTGGCCCGATTGTCTATGTCTTACTCGGCCTGCTGCTCGGCGGACATGGCCTGGGGCTTATAGGCTTATCAGCACAAGCCAATGACCTGCGGCTGCTTGCCGACCTGACTCTGGCATTAATTCTCTTCTCTGATGCCGCTCACTCCAATCTCTCCGTATTAAAACAGAAAGCCGTGTATCCGGTCAGAATGCTCCTGTTTGGTTTGCCGGGTGCCATTATTCTGGGAACGTTAGTCGCGGTTGTACTGTTTGACGTGTTGTCCGTCACCGAAGCCGCGATTCTTGCCACCATGCTTGCCGCAACTGATGCAGCGCTGGGTAAAGCGGTGATATCAAATCCCAAGGTTCCGACTCCGGTAAGTGAAGGGCTCAACGTAGAAAGCGGCCTCAATGATGGTCTTTGCGTTCCGATACTTTTGCTGCTGATTGCAGTGGAAACCAGTGCCACTCACACTGAAATCAGTACTTGGCATGCCCTGATGGTGTTTGCTGAGGAACTTGGTATCGGTATGGCTGTTGGAATGTCTCTGGCCTACATTGGCGCAAAGCTCCTTCACTGGAGTGCAAAAAAAGGATGGCTTGGTGAAGTGTGGGCACAACTGACGGTAGGCGCTATGGCCCTGGCCAGCTTTGGTTTAGCACAAACCCTGCACGGCAGTGGCTACATCGCGGCATTTACGGGCGGGCTTCTGTTTGGTCATTTAGCTTCAAGCCATACACACAAGTTGGTGCTAGCGACAGAGGGCATCGCCGAGTTATTGGCGATGTTAACCTGGATTCTCTTTGGTGCAGCCGTGGTTGGACAGGTATTGGGGCTATTCTCCGTCAGTATGATCGCGTACGCCCTTATCAGCTTGACGCTGGTGCGGATGCTGCCTATCTATCTCTCTTTCCTCGGCACATCCGTCCCTCCCCGTCATCGCTGGTTTATGGGGTGGTTTGGTCCGCGTGGTTTAGCAAGCATTGTGTTTACAATCATCGTATTAGACGCTGAGTTACCGGGAGGGCGCTTTATTGCTCTGACCGTAGTGTGTACCGTGATATTGAGTCTTGTATTGCATGGCATTACTGCGCGGGCTTTATCGGAGCGCGTTGGCAGCGATTAGAACTCATGTCAGAAACGAAAAAGCGGCTCAACAGAGCCGCTTTTTGCGAGTAACTTGTGGGAGAAGAAGACTACTCTTCGGCCTCTTCTTCCTCCTCACCTTTGCGGGTATAGAAACGCGCAAACAGCAAACCGACTTCAAACAGTAAGCACATCGGGATTGCCAGCAAAGTCTGGGAAATCATATCAGGTGGCGTTAACACCATCCCGACCACAAACGCTGCAACAATAATGTATGGACGCTTTTGCTTTAATTCTTCTGGCGTAGTAGCGCCTGTCCAGCACAGCAGAATGATCGCGACCGGCACCTCAAACGCGATACCGAAGGCCATAAACAGCGCCAGTACAAAATCCAGATAGCTGGAGATGTCCGTGGCGAACTCAACTCCGCCGAGTGAAATTGCGGTAAAGAAACCGAACACCAGCGGGAACACCACAAAATACGCAAATGCCACACCGCAGTAGAACAGCAAAGAGCTGGAAAACAGCAGCGGCATGATCAGACGGCGTTCATGCTTGTATAGGCCCGGCGCAACAAACGCCCAGACCTGATACAGGATAAATGGCACGGCAACAAATACCGAGGCGATCAGTGTCAACTTCAGGGGAGTAAAAAACGGCGATGCAACATCCGTCGCAATCATCGTCGCCCCTTCAGGCAAGCGCTCAACTAAAGGCGCAGAGACAAACTCGTAAATGTGGTTAGAGAAATAAACTAGCCCGACAAACACCACCAACACTGCCACGATTGAACGCAGTAGCCGGTTGCGAAGCTCCAACAAATGACTAATTAAAGGTTGTGTCTGCTCGACGGTAGACATGGCAAACCTCTTTATAAAGAACCAAATCAAAAAGGAGCTACCTATCCTAGTAGCTCCTCCTAATGAGACTATTCGGCTTTCTTATCTGCCGCTGTAACCTTGATATCTTCCGCTTTTTCTACCGACTCAACGGTTTGCTCTGCTTGCGCAGGTTTAGCGTCAGACTCAGTTTTTTCCGCGTAAGGGCGGTTTACAGATTGCGCAGCCTGTTTCAACTCTTCTACAGAAGATTTCAGCTCAGGAGATAAATCTTTCATCCCCATCTGCTCAGCTTTACGCAAGTTTTCTTGCAGCTCTTGGACTTTCAGCTCATGTGACAGTTCGTCTTTGACGCTACTAGCCATACTCCGGGCGGCACCGATAAAGCGGGACACGCTGCGGATAGCATGAGGCAAACGCTCCGGTCCAAGAACGACCAGACCAACAACAGATATTAATACCAGTTCCCAAAAACCGATATCAAACACGTTTTACGCCTGCTCTTTGTCTTTTTTCGTTTCAGGAGCAGCTTCTTTTTGTTGCTGCGTCTCTAAACTTTTTGGCTCGAAGTCTGCGTCTTTCACGTCTTTAGCATTTTTCGCAGCATCTTCATCATCGCTCATTGCTTTTTTGAAGCCCTTAACGGCACCGCCCAGATCGCCACCAATGCCACGTAGTTTCTTGGTTCCGAATAGTAATACAACAATTACAGCAATGATTAGAAGTTGCCAAACACTGATACCACCCATTCTTTTTACCTCGGGTCTCTAAATAAAATGTATTTCAAGAGTTTACCGCCTATCGACGATAAGCTCGCCAACTAAACAGCCAGAATGTGACACCTGCAATCCCGCAGGCGAAAGATAGCTGCTCATACGCGTTATCCACCAATATTGCCGAGCATACGACTAAAGTGGCGCCAACACCAAATAAAAACTTTCCTGTTGCCTGCTGCCGCTTGCTCTGACGGTAACCCTGATAAAGCTGATCCATGCGTTGGTTCATCGCTTTACCTTGTCTGAGACTGTCATAAAGCAGCTCCGGCAACTCCGGTAACTTCTCCGCCCAATATGGCGCGCGGTCTTTGATCGCATTAACCAAAGCTTGCGGACCAACCTGGTTCATCATCCACTCCTCAAGGAATGGTTTCGCGGTCTCCCACAAATCAAGCTGCGGATAAAGTTGTCTGCCAAGCCCTTCCACATACAGCAAGGTTTTTTGCAGCAACACCAGCTGAGGCTGAACCTCCATATTGAAGCGACGTGCCGTATTGAACAGATTCAATAACACGTGACCAAAGGAGATTTCACACAGTGGCTTAGCAAAAATCGGCTCACAAACAATGCGAATCGCAAACTCAAACTCGTCAACATTGGTATCTGCCGGCACCCAACCTGAATCCACATGCAATTCCGCCACTCGGCGATAATCACGATTGAAGAACGCAAGGAAGTTTTCCGCCAGATAACGTTTGTCTTCACTGTTAAGTGTACCAACGATCCCGCAATCTAACCCGATCCAGGTCGGATTCTCCGGATGTTCCGGTTTAACGAACACATTGCCGGGATGCATATCGGCATGGAAGAAGCTGTCCCTGAACACCTGAGTAAAAAACACACTCACGCCGCGTTCGGCAAGCAACTTCATATTGGTGCCATTTGCTTTCAGGCCTTCAATATCAGAAACCTGAATGCCATATATTCGCTCAGAAACCATGACAGTTTGATTACTGAAGTCAGGAAAAACTTCAGGAACGTACAATTCTTCACTGCCTTCGAAATTCCGGCGCAGCTGAATCGCATTCGCCGCCTCACGACGTAAATCCAGTTCATCAAGCAGAGTCTTCTGGTATTCACGAACCACTTCAACCGGCTTCAGGCGACGTGCATCAGGCATTGCCCCCGCAACTAAGCGTGCCATCCGGTGCATCAATTTTAGATCGGAATCGATGACCGGGCGAATATCCGGGCGAATTACTTTCAGCACGACTTCCTGATCAGTGTCTTTTAACCGTGCCGTGTGTACCTGAGCAATGGACGCAGAAGCAAGTGGTTTGACATCAAATTCAGTGAACCAGTTTTCAAGCGGCCCACCTAACGCTTTCTCCATCTGCTGCTTGGCCAATTCACCATCAAATGGTGCGACCTGGTCCTGAAGCAGTGCGAGCGGATCAGCGATATGAGGAGGAAACAGATCACGGCGGGTCGACATCATCTGGCCGAACTTAATCCATACCGGCCCCAGCTCCTGAAGAGCTAACCTAAGACGGTCACCTAACGGTTTTTCCGGATGCTTGTTCTTAATCCAGAACAGGCTTTTACGCATCCAGAGTGGAGCTTTGGTCAGCTGATGCTCTGGCAATAACTCATCCAGACCATATTCCAGTTGTACTTTTACAATGTGATATAAGCGTTTTATTTCTGCCGGAGTCATGGTTTCTCCAGCGAAGTCTTATCCGACAGTTTATCTAGCCTCGATTTTTCAAGCAATGCATTCAGGCGAGCCTCTATTCTTGAAGCCTGGCTGCGTACCTCATCCACCTGGTCACAAAAGTGAGCCACTTCGAGTGGTGGCGGCGCAAATTTCCACTCTTCAGTCACCACCTGAGATAAGTGACGCTGATGTTTTGTTGCCTGAGAGACGAAAAAGTTTCCGACGTTTTTTGATCCCTGCACAACGGTATGCGCGACCACATCTCCGGTGACTCGTGACAGCCACTCTTCAATGTCCGGTTTGCAATCGACCATTAGCTGGGAGAATTTCTGCGCCAGTTGGATATCCCCTTCAAGCTCAAGTTTATCCTGCTTGATAAGTCGGGTGATATTGGCCTGATCACGCAGCTCCGGCAACACGCTCAGATTAAGAGACAGGTAACAATCCGGCTGTCCTTCATAGTTACCCAGCACATCAATTTGCTGGCTGAATATAAAGGTCAGAGTCTTATTGATCTCTTTAAGGTGCACTTGAATAACCTGACCTTTAAGACGCGCTAAGCGACGACCCAGTGCCGGATCGTCTTTAATCAGCGTGTTCAGCGAGGTTTCAATGACGGCAGTGATAAGAGGTTCAAATGGCATGCCTTTACCCCTTAGAACTTGTAACCGCGGTGCAGTGCCACAATACCGCCCGTCAGGTTGTAGTATTTGGTGTTTTCGAAACCGGCATCCTTCATCATACCTTCCAGCGTATCCTGGTCTGGGTGCATGCGGATAGACTCTGCCAGATAACGGTAACTTTCCGCATCGTTCGCGACCAGTTCACCCATTTTTGGCAGCAGGTGGAATGAGTACGCGTCATAAATTTTAGACAACGGGTCAAGAATCGGTTTTGAAAACTCAAGCACCAGCAGACGACCACCCGGCTTAAGCACGCGGAACATAGAGCGCAAAGCTTTGTCTTTATCGGTTACGTTACGAAGACAGAAACTGATGGTAATGACATCAAAGTAATCATCAGGGAATGGCAGCTCTTCTGCGTTTGCCTGAACGTAATGCACATTACCTACAATGCCATTATCGCGCAGCTTATCGCGGCCGACATTGAGCATTGAGTTATTGATATCAGCCAGAATAACGTGGCCCTGGTCACCGACAATACGCGAGAATTTTGCGGTAAGATCACCAGTACCACCGCCAAGATCCAGAACACGCTGACCCGGACGAGCGCCACTGCAATCAATGGTGAAACGCTTCCATAAGCGGTGAATACCACCAGACATCAGATCATTCATAATGTCGTACTTCGCTGCCACGGAGTGAAAAACTTCGGCAACTTTGGTTACTTTTTCTTCTTTCGCTACGGTAGTGAAACCAAAGTGGGTGGTTTCGTTCTCTAATGCTGTATTGGATTGCAAGCTTGTGTCCGTCATTCTAATTCCTCTTGGGCAGCACGTTTCACTGCTGGGCGGTTGCTGACAAATAGAGTCGCCCAATGCACTGCGGGCGATTAGTTTACTTTATCCTCAGCCGGATGTCTTTCTACTAAAGGTTCATTTGATGATTCATTTTCCGAAAATGATTCACTTTGTGCCAACTGTACAAGGTCAGAAGAGATAGGACGTTTGACTTCCACTCCGAGATGCTTAAAACCCTCAGCCTGACGGATGACATTACCACGCCCCGTTGCGAGTTTATTCATTGCGCCCTGATAAGACTGATTGGCTCTGTCCAGAGCACCGCCAAGCCCTTCCATGTCATCCACAAACAAACGCAGTTTGTCGTAGAGCTTGGTCGCACGCTCGGCAATCAGTTTGGCGTTGTCATTCTGACGCTCATTACGCCATAAGTTATCGATGGTACGCAGTGCCACCAGCAGTGTGGTCGGGCTGACCAGGATGATGTTCTGCTCCATAGCGTCTTTGACCAGACTCGGATCCGCCTGAATCGCGACCTGAAAAGCGGGCTCAACCGGAATGAACATCAGCACATAATCGAGGCTCTGGATACCTTTCAGCTTGTGATAATCCTTCATGCTCAAACCCTTAATGTGCGCGCGCAGCGCAATAAGGTGAGCGTTCAACGCCTGATCCCGCTCTGTATCCGTTTCAGCGTTGAAGTAGCGTTCGTAAGCGACCAATGCCATTTTTGAGTCGACCACGACCTGTTTGTTTTGCGGCAGATGTACAATCACATCAGGTTGGTAACGCTTGCCCGCTTCGTCCTGCAAGTTCACCTGAGTCTGGTATTCATGCCCCTCACGCAGCCCAGATTCAGCTAACACTCTGGCTAAAACCACTTCACCCCAGTTGCCTTGCTGCTTGTTATCGCCTTTGAGAGCCTGGGTCAGATTGACTGCTTCACGCGTCATCTGTTCATTCAGGCGTTGCAGGTTTTTCAGCTCATGCACCAGTGTATGCCGTTCTTTAGCTTCCTGACTAAAACTGTCATTGACCTGTTTTTTAAATCCGTCCAACTGCTCTCTCAGTGGTGAGAGCAGACCTTCCAGGCTCTGACGGTTTTGCAGATCCACCTTAGCGGTTTTTTCCTCAAACAACTGGTTCGCAAGGTGCTCAAACTGCTGCTTAAGCCTGACTTCGGCTTGCTCGAGTATCTGCAGTTTCTCCGCATTAGCCTGATTCATCTGCTCGTGGCGCGCCTGCTGCTCGCGAAGCTGGGTTTCCAGACGTGATTTTTGCTCACGCATCAGTCCGAGCTCCTCAAAATACTGCTGGCGTTCCTGTTTTACCGCTTCGAAGTAGCGTAGTTTTTCCATCGCAGCCATTAACTTACCGTGCGACTGACGTACTTCAAAGGCGGCTTTATCACGCTCATCATCGAGTTCATCCAGCTCTTGCTGCGCGTCAGCCAGACGCTGATTGACCTGCTCAAGTTGCTGTAGATGAAGCTGTTTTTCTGAAGTCAGTTGTTGTTCGAGAAGCTGCGTTTGAGTGGTAAGACGCTGTTTTATCCACCAGCCTACAGTGGCACTGCTGGCAGCAGCTGCACAAAGAGAAGAGATAATAAGGGTCTGGTGCTCAAGAATCCATTGCATAATAGCGGGTTAGCCTGTGTTTTATATCTGTATCAATGGTATTTAGACACTGGATAAATGTCCAGTTTGTTGGATGAAAAATCCTCGCATACACTACGCATTCAAAATTATATTCTTTGGCTCGCCTGACTTTTTGTCACCAAAATGGGTTGTTATTCCCTGCAACCGCTGAACACCGAGCCTTCCATTACGATACAGAGGCATCATGAATGAGCGTCGCGCCCTAGGATTCGGGCTCTCAGCAGTATTACTTTGGTCAACGGTTGCGACCGCGTTTAAGCTCACGTTAGCCGAGTTCACTCCTGTTCAGATGCTGTGTGTTGCCAGTATCGTTTCTGCTATCGCCCTGACCATCGTGTGTGGCATTCAAGGCAAGCTAAATCAGCTTACCGGCACTTTTGCCTCTAATCCCTGGTATTACCTGCTGCTGGGGCTGATTAACCCGTTAGCTTACTATCTGATCCTGTTCAAAGCTTATGATTTGCTGCCTGCATCACAGGCACAAGCCATTAACTACAGCTGGGCGATTACCCTGACTCTTATGGCTGCGGTATTTCTCGGCCAGAAAATTCGCACCAAAGACTGGATAGCCTGCGCATTTAGCTATTTAGGTGTGATTGTGATTGCCACTCAGGGCAACGTTCTGGGAATGGAGTTTGAAAGCCCACTCGGTGTCGGACTCGCACTGCTTTCAACGCTACTGTGGGCCGGCTACTGGATTCTCAACACCAAAAATAAAGCCGATCCGGTGATTGGCGTATTGCTTGGCTTTTTGGTAGCCATTCCTCTCACTATATTTCTGAGTGTGTATGAAGGGGCAAGCTGGGAAACCATTTCAGCCAAAGGGTGGGCTGCGGTCACTTACGTCGGCCTGTTTGAAATGGGCATTACGTTCGTTCTTTGGCTAAGCGCACTGAAGTCCACACAAAATACCGCCCGCATCAGTAACCTGATTTTTGCCTCACCATTTATCTCTCTCATGCTGCTGGCTTCCATTATAGGTGAGGAAATTCACCCATCGACTCTGATTGGGCTGATACTGATCATCAGTGGATTGGTCATTCAACAAGTGACGCTCGGCAAGAAAAAACAGAAAACAACGCAGGCTTCTCAATGAAAAACGTTATCAATTCGCATTTTTCTAAACTAAAGCATTCTATTGCTTGGAATTATCTAGACCTTTAGTACGATACATCCATAGCCCAATAGCCTCTTGAATTGTAATGTTTCTATAACAATATTTATGGGCGTTCCAGGATACTCTACTAATTATGTTTCGCTTCTCTATTCCGTCTTGTTTATCAGAAGACTGGCAACACGCTCTGCAGCAGTGCTGTGATGCCAACCAAGCTGAGGGACATGTTTATCTCCTCAGCCACAGCCAGCAATGGATTCCCGGCGAGGTCTCAACTTCCCCTGCAGACCACAGCGCAATTATCAGCATCATTGAGCAGACCACTGAACAATTTTCTCCCTTACAGTTCAACCCAGTGAACAGTGAGCTGGGAAGTAAAGCCATCAGCATTTGGCCGGTGTGGTTACCAAATGGTGAGTTGTGCGCCGCCATAGCGCTGACATACTCAGAGCTCAAAAATCAGATGATTCCGGCGTGGATGAGCGCACTGGCAGGCCGCTTCAGTTTTGATGCAAGCCAGCATGACCAACAAGAGAAGACCCAAACCCTGAGCCAGCTGCCATCACTCCAGGAGTTTATCAATAGCCTTGAAGACCACATCTGGATTAAAGGCACGGATGGCCGATATGCCATGACAAACCGGAGTGTTGAGAGAGCCTGGCAAAAAACCAATCACGAGATCATCGGCAAAAACGATTTTGACCTTTTCAGTCCGCAGCGCGCAGACAAGTTCATCAGTGCCGACGCTTCTGTTATCGAAACGGGCAACCAGATTATTATCGAAGAGTGCCGGCAAAAAGATGAGAGCAATGGTGTAAAGTGGCTGGAAACCGTTAAGTCACCAGTACGCAATCAGACAGGTGAACTGATCGGCGTGCTCGGCATGACGCGTAACATTACACGCAGAAAGACGATCGAAACACAGCTGACGCTGGCATCAAAGATCTTCAATAACTCACAAGAAGGTATGATCGTCACTAATAGTGACGCGCGCATTATCGATGTTAACGCTGCGTTTACTCATATTACGGGCTACAGCGCAAAAGAAGTTCAAGGTCTGACGCCGAGAATTCTCCGCTCAGGACATCATGATAACGATTTTTATCAGAAGGTGTGGCAGGACATCGAAAGCAAAGGTCAGTGGACAGGTGAATTTATCAACCGCAAGAAAGATGGCAGCTTTTATCCTCAGCTTGCTACCATTAGCGCGGTCATGGACGACAAAGATCAGTTAAGTAACTATATCTGCGTGTTTGAAGACATCTCAGTGCGTAAAGCGCATGAGGAAAAGCTGCAAAGAATGGCGTTTTATGACCCATTGACTAACCTGCCAAACCGCTCACATTTACAGAGTTTACTTGAGCAGCACATCGAAGAAGGTCAAAAGAGCACCCAAAGCTTCGCCACGCTGTTCCTCGACATTGATCATTTTAAACACATCAACGACAGTATGGGTCATCTGTGTGGTGATCAACTGCTGGCCAAGTTAGCAACACGTCTGCGCAACACCCTACATCTCAGTGCACATGTATCTCGTATCAGCGGAGACGAGTTTGTTATTATTCTTCCCGATGTCCAGAGCGATGTTACTCTGATTGAGACGGTAGAAAACATACTGGGCTTATTCCAGCGTCCGTTTAAGCTCGCCAGTCACGACTCACTTCGTGTTTCCGCAAGTATTGGTATTGCACTGTACCCATCCGACGGACAAGACAGCGAAACCCTGCTGAAAAATGCCGATACTGCAAAGCATCTGGCAAAACAAAATGGACGTAATGGCTACGCATTCTATTCGCCAGACCTGACCGACAAGTCCATCTCACACTTGCGGATTCATTCAGCATTACATCAGGCTATCGAGCAGCAGCAACTGCATCTGGCATACCAGCCTCAATACTGCCTGGAGCAAAAAAGTATTGTGGGCGTAGAAGCCCTGCTGCGTTGGCAGCATCCTGAATTCGGCATGGTATCCCCCGCTGATTTTATTCCTATTGCAGAAAAGACCGGGCTTATCCAGAGCATTGGTGAGTGGGTACTCAGACAGGCCTGCTTACAAGGTCAGTCATGGCTGGCAGCAGGCATTAATTTCGGCAAAATCGCAGTGAACGTTTCAGCACTGCAACTGCAGCAATCCAACTTTATCGCGCGACTTGGCATGATACTTCAGGAAACCGGCTTTCCTGCGCACTATCTCGACATCGAAATTACCGAAAGCTTTTTACTGAACGACCCGCAGCAAGCCATCGCCTCACTGAATAAACTCAGGGATCTCGGCATTGAAATTTCTTTGGATGATTTTGGTACAGGCTACTCCTCTCTGTCATACCTCAAAGGCTTGCCGATCAACAAACTGAAAATAGACCGCTCCTTCGTCAAAGACATTCCTGGGCATGGTGACAGTAATGCTATCGTCAACGCAATCATTGCTATGAGTAAGACTTTATCACTGAAAGTTGTAGCAGAAGGGATAGAAACTTCGGAGCAGGCAAAGTACCTGTCAGATGGCGGGTGCATTTACGGGCAGGGGTTCCTTTTCAGCCCTCCCGTTAGCCCGGAGACACTGTTCGGTTAGTTTGACGTCTGTCTGAAAAATATAAAGGGCGGCTGTAGTGCCGCCCTTTGATGTTTTCTGATACAAATTACGCTTAACAATCAGTGTCGTCGGCGTTCATGCTTTCTTTAAGCTTCTCACACTCTTCTTTTACCGCGTCTTTTGTGTCTTCTGCCGCATCATCCAGTGTTTGCCCCGCCTCTTCCGCAGCGTTATCCAGTGATTTGCCTGCCTCTTCCATTGGCCCCTCATCAGTACATGCTGCAATAGCAAATACCAAACCGAGAACTGCAAGTAAACGATAAACAAATGGTGTATTACGCATGTGAACTCCTATCTATTAATGCTCATCTTTCCAAGTACCGTAAAAACTATAGACACAATTGCTGCAAGTAGGAAAAACCAAAGATGAGACTCGACATCACATTCCTAAAGTGACTATCTTGAAATAATAAAGTTACACCCAAAGTCGTGGCCGAAGGCATCGAGACGAAAGAACAAGTAGCTTACCTGGTCGACAAAGAACGTATCTACGGTCAGGGATATTTACTCATTCCACCCATTGCGGCGGAAAAGTTGTTTAACCAAAGACAACTTTCAACAAAGTGGCCGCTTTGCGGTTAGATATTCGTCGAACCTCAAAGCGCCAAACGATCCGCCAAAATGTTAATGCACACCAATAGCGGCACGCCAATCAACAGCCCCATTCCGCCCCACAACCAACCCCAAAAGACTAGCCACATAAAGATCACTAACGGGTTGAGGTTAAAACGCTTACCCAGCAAGGTTGGGGTGACCAACTGACTCTCAATCAAATTCAACAACAAGTATATCGACACCACCGTCAGCGTAAAACTGACCGAATCCAGCTGCAGGTACGCGACAAAACCAAAGCTCACCATCGAAATCACTGGCCCCAAATACGGAGCGAAATTCATCACACCCGCAAACGCCCCCCATAGAAAAGGATCTTCAAGGCCGAGGACAAAAAACACCAACCCAAGACAAAGCCCTAAACCCGCATTGACCAAAGTAATGGTGCCGATGTAGCGCGATAAATCTTTCTGCAAAGCCTGCACCAACTCCACCGCCTGACGTTGTTTCGAAAAACCACTCAAACGCGATACCGATTTACGAAATAGACTTCGACCATGATTAAGCATGAAATAAACCATAAACAGCACAATCATCGCCTGAATTAACAGCGTTGGTGTGGTGGTCGCGAGCGCTTTGAGCAGAGAAAACACCGTGTTGTTGCCCACCTCGTTAATGTTCATGTCACTGGCGAGTTCAAGCGGCGCATTCATGTGCTCTGACGACGTTTTGGTCACTTCATTCACTTCCTGCGAAACGTTTTTGATGATGCTTGGCAACTCAGCCCACCATTGTTTCGCGGGTTCTGACATCGCCGATAAACCGAGTATTGAAGCACTCACCAACAACGTTAGCGTTATCACCACCGTTATCGTGCGTGGCCAGCCTTTGTCTTCAAAATAATTGATCAGCGGGCTAAACAGCAGCGCCACAAACGTGCTAATCACCATAGGTAGCAGCACTGATTTGGCGAAGTACAGCGCTGGGACAAGCAATAAAACCAGCAGAGATACACCAATCACGGTATTAACGGGAAGGTTTAATTTTCCACTCATACGCGCCTCTATTGAGGTGGTAAATCGGATGGTTGAGCCGCTTCGTCACCAGCCACTTTTAAAGATGTAGCAGACGATGAAGAAGATTTGGCTAACTGACCACTCATATCCATCGCGCCATTAAGCAACAAACTGATGGAGGAGAGAGATGACGTGACGCGAGACAGTCGCCCAGCGTTTGCAACAGCAATCGCGGCAAAAGCGCTCAACCCAAGCGCTGTCCATGGGTATTCTCGCACGAATCGGTTCGAGGTAAATTTGAGGGTTTGTTTATCCAACAAACATTGCTCCAGAGCTGCTTTACCCTCGATGCGTTTTATCTGCATGGCTCGGTCGAGTTTGGTTAGAGAACGCATGCCAGCCCTCCTGCAATTGGTCGGTTGTATTTTTGAAACCAAGGAAGTACGTCAGTCGCTTCTGCCACCACGCCAGACCAACTAGCGCCAACCCCAACGAAACAATAAACACGCCAACACTTAGCAATATTTGAGCGGTAAAGTAGTACGTCACCATGCCCGCTGCCAAACACACACTGAAGATAAACAACACCGACAGCAGCGTAAAAATGATACTGAATATCACGATTTGACGCGCAGCCGCTACGTTGACTTTCATCTCTAGCAGAAACAAATCCAACGTCGAGCCCGACCACGTTCGCAGTGACGTCGAAAGGTCGTCAATCTGCGACAAAATGGCTCGTAGCCCATTAATGGCTTGTTCAACTTCCTGATTTTTAGCCCCGTTTAGGGCTCGGCTACTGTCTGCAGTAGCCGAGCCTTGGCGCTCATTGATGGTATGCTCGGAGTCATTCATAGAACTCTTCCTTCATGATTAAAGCGAAATGTTAGGAACAGACCTATTTGATGAGCTTAGAGACAGCCCAACCCGCCAGGAATGCACAACCGATACTCAACAGCGGACGCTCTTTAATGACGTTTTCTGCGGATTTGGTCGCTTGTTGAATGTTCTCCGCGCCAACTTCCAGCTTTTCTTTGGCATGTTCTTTCATTGCGCCAACCGCTTCGGAAGTGGCTTGCCCTGCAAGGTGATACGCTTCTTCAAATTGCTCTTGAGGTTTTACTGCGCTTTCTTTTGTATTAGTCATAACTAGCCTCCAATGATTGAGATTACCTTGGATTAAGCGGTTGTGATTCCGCTGATAAGTAATCTGATAAAAGTGAATTTTTTTCGTTTCCTCATGAGTGATACAGCGATTACCATGCCAAGTTGATAAGTCATTGTTTTTATTGAAATAGAACTCAAATATCTTCAGCCATTGCAAAATGACCTGTAATTATTTCCTTTGAATGGATTCTTATTTGTAATTTTTTCTTATTCCCCACAAGCAATCACGCGCAATAAATAACCACCTCCATTCTTACTCCTTATATTGTCTGGCATCACTCACATTCAATATTCATGGCATACAAAATGCTAGATATAAAATGCCACGTGATAAATATTGGTCATATTTAATGACTAAGTCGTTGCAATATAAATTGCACTTAAACACTGCAATAAAGTATCCGCAGTAAAATTGCACTTAAACACTGCAATAAAGTATCCGCAGTAAAATAAAGGAGAAGATATGAGAAATGAAAACATCGCCTCAATCATTGAGCTTATTCACAGCGGTAATGATATTTACAAGAAAGCGATTGATAACATCGACAACACATCGCTAAACCATGTATTGCAGGATCTGGTTCATGTACGAGAACACGCCGCATTAGAGTTGAAGCCTTATGCGATTGCGAATCCTCAAACTGCCGACGACACGCCCGTGTCTTACACCATCAAGGCACGCGAAGTGTACAGTGATGTAATGAAAGAAGTGTCGTCAGACAAAGAATCGATGTACTTGGAACAGCTCGAAGGCGTGGAAAGTAAGGTATTGAAAGAGATCGAAAACGTCATCACCGCGCAGCCAGAGCAAGCAGATAATGCCGTGCTACTCAAAGTGCGCAGTGACATCAAAAGCTGTAAAGAAAAACTCAGCAACATTAGCCTGATCAGCTAATCGATAAATAACCCTAAAAAGAATGGTCAACATTATTGGCCATTCTTATTCAGAACCATTGATGAATATTCACACATTCCAAAGCATAATGCTGAAATACTGAAAAGAGGTCAGTATGACATTGAATAATACGCGAGTAAGGGAATTACTCATTAAAATGGCGCACCATCGCCAAACGTGTTTACCGCTTGTCGATCCTCATTCACATATGAATATTGCTCGATCAGCCTATCGGTTCGTTAAAATAGAAAAAGTGATGATCAAAAAAATGGTCGACCTGTTTTTTGATCAAAATGGCGACGACTTTATCGCAGAACACGCCAACAAAACGGGAATTGCTACTCTCGGTAATTATAAAGAGATGCATTTTATGAATGCGCAATTACTGAGTGAGTTAAAACAGCTCCTCCGAGAGTTGGATGATGCCAACTTAACAGCGCTGGTCTCGTACTGGGTGGCGGCGTTGCAAGTCGAAAACGACGAGCTGGAAAAACATCTACCCCAAGGTGAGTAGCTCTGCTCACCTTTTTCCCTTCGCTTTACCTTCTCTATTTTTGCCCTCCGATCTTTTGCTTTGTCTACTCTACTCGCGATCGTCTTCACCGGCGTTAACCGGGAACAAACACATTGAGCGACTGGGGACGAATCTTGATCTCTAAACGACGGTCAGAATAGAGCTCACCGTCAATGACGTAGTCAACCGGCGTATCAGCAGTAATCGTCACCCCCGTTGCGCTCGCATACTGAAACTGATTCGACTCATCCTGTGCGCCGACGCTGGTTAAAGTTAGATCCGACAATGCCACTAGGCGTCCACCCAGCGACTGAGTATTATCAAGGTAGGTAATGTGCAGTTTCCCATCATCTGGCTGCGGCACGTCACCACCTTGCGCTAACACGGTACTGAATGGCGCGATGTTGGCAACGACGAAGCTGTGTACTTCCATCTCCTGACTCTTCCATCCTTGTTCACTCACCGCCTGCCCTTCTAGGCTTACTTGCAGACTTTGCACCTCTTCGGAAATAACGGCGTTAAAAAAGCCCGTTAAATATGCCAGCTGCCCAAAAGCATTTTTCTCTTCACGATGCGCGTGTTCAATCATCTTCTGTTCCAAGCCAATACCCAGCACCAACAGTATCAAACGCTGATTACATTGTGCGGTGTCTATGCGTTGGCAATGGCCTGTGAGAATGGCTTCACACGCTTTTTCAACCGGTGATAGTTTCACGCCGATGCCATACAGCACATGGCACAACGCATTCGCCGTCCCCAGCGGTATGATACCGAGCTTGATGTCCGTGCCGACCAGTTGGCTCGCCACTTCGGTCACCGTGCCATCGCCACCAGAGACTATCACTTGGTTCACACCACTTTGTTCAGCTTGCAGAGCGAGGCTTTCTGCACTGGTGGTTTCGTCCGTTAGGTGAATACTGAGACGATATTTTTTGGTCAACTCACGAATCACATGCTGTTCGTATTGCTGCCATTTCCCGCCGCCCGCGACAGGGTTCACCACCATCCAGGTCGGCTCATCGAGTGTTAGCACGCCTTTCTCGCTGATCGCGCGCAGGGTTTTGATCTGCAAGTTATTGAGCCTTGCGGTGCTGCGCACGCTGTTGATTTTCTGCATCACCGATTCCACCGAGAGCGATGGGTCTTTACTTAGCAAATAAGCCGCCACCACAAACACCGAACGGCCACGCCCAAGCGCGCAATGCACAACCACAGAGCGCCCGCAGGCGATTTGAGTATCAATCCAATTAATCGCATGACGTAAGCGCTCCAAGGTCGGCGCTTTATGATCCAGCACGGGAATAGAAAGGTAATTGAATTGCTTGTCAGTCATGGCGCTTTCTAAACCTGCGAACTCCGCCGTGACATCAACAATGCAGGAAATGTCGTGAGAGTCGAGAAACTCTAAATCGCTCGGGAACAAGCGCCGAGAGAGGTAAAGATTTTCGCTGACTTGCTGAATGGGAGGGACGGTATCGCGCCGCCTCTCCCAGGCATTGTAGGCTTTCGCCCCAAGTAAGAAGGGAATGAATGCCCAGCGAATCCACCAGACAATTTTTCCGTCTTGGCTTTTTCTAAAGATGGACGGGAAATCAAACAAATAAGCCGCACTAACTAACGCCAAGGACAGCGAAACCCAAAGCAGCAGTAAACTCACTACGATTTGAGGTATGTAGATAGCAGCAAGCAACGCAACCAGCGCGCCAAGTAGGTAATATTTGACGATGAACATTCGACCTCCTTAATCCTTAGCGATGAGATAACGCTTAGCTGGCCATCGCTTCGATATAATCATTAGCCAACTGTTGTTTTTGTTTGTCGGACATCACCTTACCTGCCATTTGGAAAAAGCGTTGCTCTTCCTCTTCCAAATGGTGCAGTACCTTATGACGCAGTGTTTTCATATGCATAAGCCAAACGGGCGAGCTCCAAGCGGTGTCATCCAACTGAGCGATCACTTTGTCGATGGCGTGGTGCTCAGCAATACCGTGACGTGTCATATCGATCGTCTTATCGCTCTCAATCAGCGGTGCGTAAAAGTAACGCTCTTCAGCGGCGGCATGTTGCTCAAGCTCGTGCTTTAGGTCGCGATAAAACTCTCGACGAGTTGGGGAATCTCCGGATGTTTCCATCAATGCATCCAGCAAAAGGCGCTGTTTTTCATGACTTTCTTTTAGCACATCGAATATGTTCTTCATCTCTGACTCCTTATCGGATTAAGAATAGTTGGTAAAACAAAGGGCGGTTATCACGCCGCCCTTTTTTGCTGTTGGTGGATGAGGTGAACGCTTAACACTCTTTGTCTTCCGCGTTCAGATTCTCTTTAAGGTTTTCACAACCATCTTCAATGGCGTTTTGCGCTTCTTCCGCAGTCTCATCCAATTTTTTGCCCGCTTTTTCCATTGGCCCTTCATCACTACACGCCGCTAAAGCAAACACCAATCCAAATACTGCGGCGATACGATAAATAAATGACGTAACTCGCATGCTAACTCCTATCTATTTACGTTTTTCTTTCCAAGTATCACAAATACTATTGATACAATTAATGACAACAGGAACAGATAAAATATCACTTGCGCGACAGTTGCGGCGGCACCGGCAATACCACTAAATCCGAGCACCGCTGAAACAAGAGCCAAGGCAAGGAAAATAAACATCCAACGAACCATGGTGTTGTCTCCTTATTTTTTTAAGTGAAAGCTCAATATCAGTTATTACTGAACAACTTCAAGCTTATCGACAACCTTATTTACATCGTTGGTATTATTTGCAATCGATAATGCCAGATCGTGCTCGGCATCTGAGTTCACTTTACCGGTTAAGGTTACGGTTTTATTTTCTGTGGTAACATCAATGTCTGTACCACTAACGCTGGTATCCATCAGTAAACGAGTTTTCACAATAGTAGTAATTTTTGAATCCGTTAATGCAGCAAATGCATCAGAATCGGCATCTTGTTTATTTTCACTCACTACCGTTAGCTCGTTATTTACTTTTTTCACACCATCAAGGCCTGAAACCAACTCTTCTGCCAGCGACTTTTCCAAATCGTTATTGACCGAACCTGTTAGCGTAACTACCTGATTTTCAACATCAGTGTTGATATCAAAAGAGTTCAGGTTGCTGTTGAGCAGTAAGGTGGTTTCTGCTTTACCATCTAGCCAAGCGTCCATGGATTCTTTTTCCCATTTATCACTGGCTAATACTGCGGTAGATGACGTTGCAAGAACTGAAGTAAGTACAATTTTAGCTGCGATGTTATTCATGGTAATTCTCCTATATTGACGTTGCAGTTCTAATAGAGCAAAGCATGTGCCAACTTTATAAGTAACTATTTTTAAAGAGTTTATTTAAAAACAGCCATTATATTTAAGATGAGAAAGAAATCATTCGTGAATAATTTACACAGAAGAAATGTAATTTTTAATCATTGAAAAAGAAAAGATAAATAGAGAAGAAATATCACCTCGTCCTTTCTTTTACTTTTGTACGCAAAGACCATCAGGAGAGATTAATTTCTAAGGATTACAATTCCACACAACAAATAAGGAAAGAAAAACGTTTCAGATATTTAACTTTCTGTTGCTCTCACTATATTAATAACCAACCAGATTCTAAACAGACTTTGACAATATTTTGTCTTGTACAGTTCAAATAATACACGTACATTGTTTCTGTTATAGTGAAGAGGACATTTCTATGTCACTGCCAAGCCTGTTTCTAAGAATACAAGACCCCACCCTCAAAGAGGCTATCGCTTCTTGTCAGGAATTACATAAGTTCCGTTTGTATGACACCGAAACGGACGATGATTGGATTGATCACTTCGTCGACATTCAACCGGACGTCGCGATTGTCGAAGTAGCACATTTCAGTCACGCTGATTACCAGCGACTTTCCGATATCGAAGCCAGTTACGACATGGACTTAATCATCATCAGTTCAGGCGCGCCTAACGAGAACCTCGATAAGCTGATGAACCTAGGTGCCATTTTTCACTACAGAAAACCCGTCGACCTCACTATCCTGTCTGATACGCTGATCGAAGTGAGCGAGTATTATCAACACAAGCAAGAGCAAGGACGTAAAGTCGCCACCAGCGATTTGGATCAGTTTGGCTTGCTAGTTGGTTCATCTTCTCCAATGCATCAGCTGTATCGCATGATTCGCCGAGTCGCGAAAACCGAAGCCAACGTGTTGATTGTCGGAGAAAGTGGCTCAGGTAAAGAGCTTGTGGCGCAAACCATCCACCTCGCCAGTGAACGTAAGCAGCAACCTTTTATTGCCATCAACTGTGGTGCCATTAGCCCGGAGCTGGTCGACAGCGAACTGTTTGGCCACGAAAAAGGCTCGTTCACTGGTGCGAATAAAACTCACCAAGGGGTATTTAAGCAAGCCGAAGGCGGCACGCTGTTTTTGGATGAAATTACTGAGATGCCAATCGAGCATCAAGTGAAACTGCTACGCGTGCTAGAAACTGGTGAATACCGCCCAGTGGGCAGTAATACCGTCCACATCGCCAATACCCGCATCGTCGCAGCGACCAACCGCGATCCTAAAGACGCGATCGAAGAACAATTTCTGCGTGAAGACCTATTTTTCAGGCTATCGCACTTCCCGCTAACCGTTCCACCATTGCGCGAACGCAGCGGAGACATCGTAGGATTAGCCAAACACTTTATTGCGCACCGCAACGCTAACGAATCCAAAACCAAGACGATTCTCGACTCGGCAATCCAAAAAATCGCTATTCACGATTGGCCTGGCAACGTTCGAGAACTCAAACACACTATCGAGCGTGCGTTCATTCTCGCCGACGATACTATTAAAGATGAACATCTGATTTTCGATACGCCGCCACTAGAAACTGGCACCCAACTAGAAGATATGGTGCCTGCTGGCGTATCGTTAGAAGAGTTGGAAAAGGCCGCTATTCTCAATACGCTTGAAGAGAATCAAGGCAACAAAACGGAATCGGCTCAGGAGCTTGGGATCAGCGTTAAAACGCTGTACAACAAGCTCGAAAAGTATCAAGACGAGTAAATAACCACCGCAAATAGAAAAAGAGCACTAAATTGAATTCAGTGCTCTTTTTTCATCGTCTCTTTCTATCTTGGTATGCAGCGCTTTATTACACCCACTGACCTGCCACAAAGCCACTCGACCAGCACCATTGGAAGTTATAGCCACCTAACCAACCGGTAACGTCCATCACTTCTCCGATGAAGTACAAGCCTTTGATGTTTTTACATTCCATGGTTTTAGAAGATAGATGATCAGTATCCACACCACCCAAAGTCACTTCCGCTGTACGATAACCCTCGGTACCGTTAGGTGCCACATGCCAGTTCTCTAAACGCTCAACTATGCTTGCGAGCTCCTTCGGGTTGAGCTGCTTGAGGGGTTTGTCCGTCAGCTCTTTGCGCTCAATCAGTACTTCCACTAAACGCTTTGGCAGCACTTTTGCCAGAGTATTCTTCAGCGATTGATTAGGATGTTTCTCAAGGCTTCGCTCCAGTAGAAGCGCAATGTCTTCATTAGGCACCAGATTGACAGAAACTTTTTGTCCTGCCCGCCAGAATGAAGAAATTTGCAAAACCGAAGGGCCGGACAGGCCGCGGTGAGTAAAAAGCAGCGCTTCTTTGAACATGGTGCCGTCTTCTGCGGTAATTTCCGCAGGTACTGCTATACCAGACAGCTCAGCGAAGTCCTCTTTGTCTTCTTTGTGTAACGTAAAAGGAACCAGCCCTGCCGTGGTTGGAATAACGGGAATACCAAACTGCTCCGCAACTTTATAGCCAAATGGCGTCGCACCGAGCTTTGGCATCGACAGACCGCCGGTTGCAATTACCAGAGATGTACATTCCACCACTTCAGTACCCGCATGCAGTGTGAAGCCAGTGTCCTTCTGTTCAATTGAGTGAACATCACACTGATAGCGCTGCTCAATATTTGGCATATCACATTCGGCCAGCAGCATTTTGACGATGTCTTTGGCGGTAAACGCATCCACACAGAACAACTGACCATGATCGCGCTCTTCAAATTCAATACCGTGTTTGCTGACCAAGGAGATGAAGTCCCAGTTGGTATACTGAGAGAGCGCCGATTTAACGAAATGAGGGTTCTGGCATAAGTAGTTATTCGCCGACACGTCATAGTTGGTGAAGTTGCAACGACCACCGCCAGAAATAAGAATCTTACGACCCGGCTTTTTGGCATGATCAAGCACTAATACACTGCGACCACGCTTGCCCGCTTCTGCCGCACACATCAAACCCGCAGCACCCGCGCCAATAACTACAACATCAAATTTCTTACTCATCGGTAACTCTTATACTTAGGGCTTGGCAACAGCAAATAAAAAAGGATGTGCTCAATGCACATCCTTGCTTTGTTTAAGCGATATTCTACCGAGAAATGTTTTCTGGGAAAAGCGCTTAAATTCCAGACTAAATCAACAACGTTTTCCATCCATTTAAACACGGGTCAATCAGGTGGTAGCTTTATGGGTGCCCCGAAAAGTCGTCACGGCCAACTCAAAGCATTGCTAAACGAGGAAAAATTATAATTTCATAAGATACGTCTGACTGACTATGGTAAGCGCATGGACAAATATCAAATAAATATAAAATCAAAGTTCATTTATCGGCCATACAAGTCGCTTTAAAACAGAGGGTACATTTCGTCTAAATTGCAAACAGAACAAATACTGATTTGCCTTAATTATTGATGAGTGTAATATATTCAGGGCAATTATATATCTCACTAATTAGAACATAAGCATTTATTCTGCTTTATAGAAAAGGATGTCTACGCATGTTGTCACTGTCTATTCGGGGAAAAGTGCTTGCCCTATGTCTACTATCCTTGTTCGGCTTTTCTAGCATATTATCCATAAGCGGCTCGACACTAACGAACAACACCGAACAAGTTCGTGACATCAACGAGTTATATTACCCGGTCATGAACTCCGCATCGCTTAACTCGATCCTGCTTTCCCAACTTGCGGAACGCTTCAATCTTGCAGTGACATTAGGTGACGAAGAGTTGCTTGAACTGAATCGATCTACTCTTGACAAGATCAACGCTAACTTTGCATTACAGGCAGACCTGCAGCCTGCTCTGCAACAACAAATATCCACCACAGAACAGCTGTTAGAGTCCTACTTCCAAAACACTTATGAGTTAGCACTCGGCATGATCGATGGTGACCTTGACTTAACTGCAGCAGCCGAAAAAGCGGAAGCAAATAATAAGCAACTGGAATTACTTACCAATGAAATGCAGCTTTTTTCTAAAGCTCGTATTAGCGAATTTGAAACTTCAGTCAATGAGTTAGAAGAAGATAATGTTTCAGCGACACAGCTGATGATGGTGCTGGGTGCGCTCGCGTTGCTGCTGATCGTCGTTATGGGATGGTTTGTCTCGCGTGGAATCCGTGTCGATTTAGGTTCGTTTGCCGATAAGATGCGAGATATTGCGGAAGGCGAAGGCGACCTTACTGTTCGCATCAACCATGATAAAAATGATGAGTTAAAGCCTGTTGTCGACTCCTTCAATGCTTTTGTCGACAAACTACAGCATAATGTCACACAAACCATCGAAAACATAAGTAAACTGGATCAAATTTCAAATACCTTGGTTACATCAAGCCGCGATACTGCGAACTTATCGAGTAATCAATACAAAGCGATTGAAGAAGTCTCCGAATCTCTGAGTCAGTTATTTAGTGCAGCAAGACATATCGCCTCGAATGCGAGTGAAGCGTCCACATCGGCAAACAGTGCCAGTCAAGAAGCGCATAATGGCGAAGTACAGGTCAAAAGCACCATTCAGGCGGTACAGGATCTGACAGAAGAAGTTCGCAATGCCGCTTTGGTTGTTCAGCAATTAGACCAAAACACTCAAAATGCTGGTTCCATTCTAGATTCAATCAGTGCGATTGCAGAACAAACCAACCTGCTTGCTTTAAACGCGGCAATAGAAGCAGCACGAGCGGGTGAGCAGGGCCGCGGATTTGCGGTTGTTGCTGATGAAGTCAGAACGCTTGCGTCACGCACCCAGTCTTCAACTCAGGAGATCCAGACTGTACTGCATCAGCTCCAGGAGCAGACAACGACGGCATCCAATATTATCTCCGAAAGTGCAGCCCGAGCTGAAGAGTGTGTGCAAAAGTCCTTGATTGCAGAACAATCCTTACAACGCATCACCAGTGATGTTTCGGATATTAGCAGCAAAAATGATCTCATTGCCTCTTCAACGGAAGAGCAAGAGCGAGCATCAAGTGAAATTGAAGCCATTGTGGACAACATCCGCAGTATGGCTCAGGGCACCGCAGACAGCGTCGACGAACTTGATGATGTTGCGCAAAACATCAATTCAATTACGGCAAACCTATCGGGATTGACCGGTCACTTTAAGGTGAAATAACCCTCGTACATCCAATTCCACTTGGTCATTCTGGCCAAGTGAGGGTTGTTGCATCTTGAGTTTAGAAAAACACAAAAATAACAATCACAGTAGTGGAGTTCAGAATGAAAAAAACAGTTTTAGCCAGCCTGCTTGCAGCTTCTGCATTTGGCGCTAACGCAGCCAGTCTTGACGGCCTGTCCATTAGTGGGTTTGGCTCCGTAGGTGTGGGCAAATCAGATAACAACATTGGCTATGCTAAATACACGGATGAGAAAGTCGATTGGGAGCAGGAAACACTGGCGGGTCTCCAGTTTGACTTTCAGATTAACGATAGAGCCAAGTTTGTTACCCAGATCGTGGCAAACAGCCGCTACGATTACGAACCAAAAATCGAAATGGCTTACGCATCGTACGATTTTGATCACTTCACAGCTCGCGCTGGTAAGCTTCGTCTGCCTTTGTTCTTCTACTCTGACTACATCGACTTAGGTTATGCCTACCCTATGATTCGTCCGTCGCAAGAGACTTACGAGAACATTGTACTCAAAGGCTACACCGGTGCAGATCTTCTTATTCCTGTTGAATTTGAAAATTCCAGCTTACTTCTGCAGCCTGTAATGGGCATCGCTACTATCGACGAAGATGACTCCAGAATTGGTGAAGTAAAGTTAGATCAAATGTTTGGTCTGTCGGCAAACTGGAACTACGAAGACCTGACGCTTCGGGCTTCTTACTTCATTGCAGAAGCTAACCCAGAGTGTGACGCTTCTGATCTATCGACAACGCAGTGTCAGAAAGCGGCTTTAGTCGGTATTCACGGGCAGGATGGCCAATTTGTCTCACTGGGAATGCAGTATGACAATGGGGACTTCCTGGCTAATGTAGAAGGCACAGATGTACAACTTGATGGTAAGTACAGTGATACACAGTCTGTCTCAGGTCTTTTCGGCTACCGCATCGGTGAGTTTACTCCATACCTGGCTGCAAGCTGGGTGGAGACCACTGACAACGAAGAACGTCCGGAGCCAAGTTTAGCGCTGGCTGCAACTGATCCAACAGCGTATGCACAAACGCTGGGATTAAACCGTCTGATGAACTACGAGCGCATGTCGTACTCAGTGGGCACTCGCTGGGACTTCTACACCAATATGGCGTTTAAGTTCGATGTTACTTTTGCCGATTACCAGGAGACCAGCGGTGGTTTTCAGAGCAACATCGATCAAACGGGTGCGTTCAACGAACAAGACAGTGTTGTTTATTCAGCCCGTCTAGATTTCGTATTCTAAGGAGACCATCATGAAAAAACTGATTACGCTTTTCGCGGCTTCACTGCTGTCTTTTAACGCAATGGCGGGTATGGTTGTCATTGGCAATGTATCCGGCGTCGATGCTTTATCTCAGAGTGATGTAAAGAAACTCTTTTTAGGTAAGAAAACTAAACTAGACAATGGTTCTACTGCTCGTATCGTAGAGCTGGCAGATGGCTCAGCGGGCCGTCTCGCTTTCCATGAATTAACAACAGGGCGCAGCGAATCTCAGCTGCAATCGGCCTGGTCTCGCCTGGTATTTACAGGTAAAGCGGAAGCACCAATTCAGGTTGCAGACTACGCTGGTGTTATCTCTGAAGTATCAGGTAATAGCGACGCTATCGGTTATGTTGAAGAATCCGCGCTGACTGGTGATGTAAAAGTGCTACTAAAGCTGTAACCACCTGAGAAAGTCAAAAAAGCCAGTGCGTGTCACTGGCTTTTTAATATCAACCTCAATGCGACCTTTATGGTAAGTGCTAAAGGATAAAGGCTGCGAGAAGAGTTACACCTAGTAGGGCTGTCGAAAGGACAAACAACTCACGTACGTGCTCACACTTGCTGGTGAAATTCTCATCATGGTGATGATGGTACTCTTTACTCTTAATGTAATGAAATAAACGCACCTGTTTAGTAACGTTTCCATGGGTAGTAAAAAAGCCATTGCCATCCACCTGCTGATACAACAACGGATGAGCTTCACGCATTATGTGAATTAAAGAACGAAGAGTGGTGAGATACCGGATCATATTGACCCCGGTTACTACCATTAGCGCAAATAAGATTGTGTCTCCACTGATCATCTTTTCCTCCCTACACCTTCAACAATGCTCAAGAGAAAAAGACGATCACTGCGATCTCTTTTAACCGCTACTTACTGCGCCGGGACAGCTTTATGTAGCTGGAGCATCCATAATTGAAGATGAACCTTCTTTTGCCATTTGTGCCAGATCTTTGTCAATGAAGAACAGTGCTTTACCATCCTCACCAACCAGTTCGATCTTATCCAAAATCCCTTTAAACAACTTCTCTTCTTCGTGCTGTTCAGCCACGTACCACTGTAGGAAGTTAAACGTTGAGTAATCTTGGCTTGTAAATGCACCATGTGCCAGCTTATTGATTTTTTCCGTGATCATTTGTTCATGTTCATAAGTCTCACGGAATACATCGCCCAGGCTTGCAAAGTCGTGCTTAGGCGCATCGATTGTGCCCAGAATTGGCAGTGCGCCAGTTTCACTTACGTAGGTAAACAGACGTTGCATGTGCTCCATTTCTTCTACCGCATGCTTGCGTAGAAATTCAGCCGCGCCTTCAAAACCCTTGTCTTCACACCAAGCACTCATTTGTAAGTATAGATTGGATGAAAAAAATTCCAGGTTAATTTGATCATTCAATTGATCGACCATAGTTTGAGACAGCATGTTAACTCCTATTTCTATTCATGCGTTTGATATAACTATAACATGATTAGCGATTTAAGACTTTGTACCTACACTATTGATATGGGATCACTTTAGCAAAATTCATCTGAGGTTAATGCTAATCTGAAACTATGACCTTACCAAGGAGATAGCAATATGAGTTACAAACACATACTTGTGGCAGTCGATCTGTCTGATGACAGTAAAGTACTGATTACAAAAGCGGTATCGCTGGCTAAACCTCTGGATGCGAAAGTCTCTTTTATTCACATCGATGTGAACTACGCCGAGCTCTATACTGGCCTTATCGATATCAATATGGCTGAAGCACAACACCAGGCGATGGAAGCATCACGCACACAATTGGCAAACTTTGCAGAATTCGCCGAATACCCTATAGCTCATACTTTGGTGGGCAGCGGTGATTTAAGTCATGAGCTGTGCGATACCATTCAGGATTACAATATTGATTTAGTCGTATGTGGTCATCACCAGGACTTCTGGAGCAAGATTCTCTCTTCGACCAGGCAGCTGATTAACCATTCGCCTGTCGATATGCTGGTCATACCGCTAAAAGACTGATTGGCGGTTTAATAAAACTTGGTTAGACTGCGGCATATTTGTTATTGATAAAAGTTATCATCTATGGCTTATCTATCTGCAGTCACCCTTCTATGGGCATTTTCATTCAGCCTGATCGGCGTTTACCTTGCTGGTCAGGTTGATTCATGGTTTTCAGTATTTATGCGTGTGGCGCTCGCCAGCATCGTATTTATCCCATTCCTGAAATTTCGTGGCGTCAGTAAATCGTTAATCGCGAAACTGATGATCGTCGGCGGCTTCCAGCTCGGGCTAATGTATTGCTTCTACTACCAGTCTTTCTTACTCCTTTCTGTACCAGAAGTACTGCTGTTCACTGTTTTCACCCCTATTTACGTCACGCTGATTTACGACTTACTTAAAGGTCGCTTTTCACCTTGGTATTTGGTCACGGCATTGATTGCTGTCTTAGGTGCAGCGTGGATTAAGTTTGCCGGTATCAACGAAAACTTCCTGCTCGGCTTTTTGGTCGTTCAAGGGGCGAACCTGTGTTTTGCTATCGGTCAGGTTGGTTACAAATACATAATGGAAAAAGAACCTATCGAACTGCCACAGCATACCGTGTTTGGCTACTTCTACCTTGGTGCTTTGTGTGTTGCGACAGTCGCATTTGCATTAATGGGTAACCTCGACAAACTGCCAACTACCGCAACCCAATGGGGTATTCTGACTTACCTTGGCTTGATCGCATCCGGCTTTGGTTACTTTGCATGGAACAAAGGCGCAACCTTAGTCAACGCGGGCGCACTGGCCGTTATGAATAACGCGTTGGTTCCGGCTGGCTTGATTGTCAATATAGTGATTTGGAACCGGGATGTGGACATTACTCGCCTCGCCATTGGCGGTGCAATCATCCTTTTCTCACTGTGGGTGAACGAAACCTGGGTGAAAAAGCGCGTTGAAATGAGCTACGCAAATAAAACAGCCCAAGCAAAATAACTAGGGTATCTTGATCCTAAATAGGCGAACCAATTGGTTCGCCTATTTTGCGATATAGCCCAATAAAATCACAACAGATAATCTCATCATTTTCCTAACTCTTCGAGCATCAGCTAAGTATTTAATCTCAACAGTTATTAAGCATTTCCATTAAAAGATCCACAAAGTAATTTAAGCCTCATTCATTATTAATCTTGGGGCAATTGTGAAAATACTACTATTAATATACACCCTCACCTCTATTTCACTTTTTCCTCTTTTAGTTAAAGCGGACTCAATGAGCATGTTTAAGAAAAGACTTGTCCATTTATGCCCAGAAATAAATGGGCGATTAATGGATGGCGATAAGCCTCTTAGTGGTGTGACTATAGAGCGTGGAATAGCTTACGAAAAAGAATATGTAAGTACTACAACAACTGATAATGAAGGATATTTTTCCTTCCCTGTTCATGAATATGAAACCAGAAAACCTTTACACCCACTAGACGAGCAAAGGGTCATAACTTATATATCAGCGAATATTGACGATGAAGATAAGAAGATTTGGCATTCCGTTATTTTTTCTCTCTCTCCTGTCGAGCAGTTATCCAAAAACTTAAACACTCTTAGTTGTGACATACATTCACCACTTAAAGTGTTTTCTATCAGTTATGGGCTCAATAACGCCATTGAAAGCGACATATACACTATCTGTAATTTACACAATATAAAATATAAAGGATTTTACTAATGAACTCGCTTTCACCCAAATGCGCCCTAGATTTTGCTGATCAAGCTTACGATGTGGAATTTAACTCCAAATTTTTTGAGCCCACTCCCAGATTAGAAAAGCTTTTCAGATTCAACAAAATGTATTTCGAAGCAAAAACAGGAGCGACCTTTAAAAGTCGCAGCTCAAAGTTCGTATTAACTGCAGAAGGAAAACAAAAGGGTAAACATAACGGCAGCTTAGTTTTAGCTTTTCGCGGTACTAACTTTGGCTATGCTGCTGATGTTCTGACTGATTTGCATGTAGATTTAAAAGGAAGTCCCAACGGTTCATTAGCTCATGCAGGATTCATAAACGTATTAGATAGTTTGAAAAGCCAAATATCTCAACATCTTTCAAACTCAATCGGAAAAATAAAAGTGATTCACTGCGTCGGGCATAGTTTAGGCGGAGCTATTGCCTCTATCTGCGCAGATTGGCTTCGCACTAAATATAAAGTTCAAGTATTTCTCTATACTTTCGGGGCTCCGCGGGTTGGCTTAAAGCCATATGCAATTAAGTCCTCTCACTCAAATGTAAAGATCTTTCGCTGCACTAATGGTGCAGATCCCGTACCTATGATCCCACTGTGGCCATTTACCCATGCTCCAATAGATAAACCCGAGTATAGGTTGGACAATTCTTATGGTATCAATTTTACAATGCATAAATTGCATTCAGAAACAGGCTACGTCAAAACATTGAAGTCTGACAATTGGGAACATTTAAATAAAGTCTCATCAAAAACGTTAAGCCGTCCAGAACGTCTGCACTTCCACAATCGTAATCAAGTTACCTTTAGCCAACGTTGGTCTGACAAAATCGCCTCAGCGATTATTACACTACTCAAAGATGCAGGGTATGCTTCTTTGGTTACGGCACAAGGATTAGTGATAGCAGGTATGAGCTTCTATGATCTCATTGCAAGAGCGCTAGAAAAAGTAAGTAAGGCTTCTAAAAAATTGGCGGAGCAAACTAAAGGTCTGCTTGGTCACATGCTCGTTTTTGCAGGAAAAGCCGTCAAAGAAATTACCGACTTGTCATATAAGTTTATAAAGTGGGTATTTGATATTACGGTAACTCGACTATACCGAGCTGCAAGGCTGGCTATTTCCTCTTAATTCATCGTTTCTACTTCTTAAGATAACTAGAGGTTGAAGGTAAAAAGAGAGGCCTAGTCATTAAGTGGGGAGGTTTCTACCAAGAGCAATACTAAACTTAAAAGAATTGCTCTTGGTGGAGAGCGTTATATTTGATCAATGCACTTTAGCTTGTTGGCTGTCACTGATAAAAGCGTTTAGGGGTGTTGGCAACAATACCTCTAACTGGGCATTTCGTTTTTCTAGTTTACGCTGACGCTTGAGCAGTTTTTGCTGCTTTTTGGCCAGTTTAAGCAACTTCTTCTGCTGCTTGTACTGTTTTTTCAGTGCCTTTTTCGCCTTCTTCAACGCTTTCCCATCGGCTAAGTCAAATAGGTCAGGAGCTTTTAAATCAGTCACTGGTGCTGCGACTTTGGCTGCCAGTTTTTTCGCTTTTGCTCTTTCCACCACACGTTTAACGATGGCCGCTTTTTCTGCACTTTGTTCCGGAGTCATTGCAATTGGTTTAGCAGGCAAGGCTTCTGCGAGCAGACCACAGGCTTGATGTTCATGAAGCGATTTATCCTGGCACGCCTGCGGTGGAATCGCAGCAGGTTTGCACAAGGTATTTTTAGAAGCAGAAGAACGTGCGCATGAACGACAGACAAATTTCGGTGCCACGACCAAGCGGTGAATATCACCCAGATTAGCCGCGATCTGCTTGCGGTTCATTTTACATAATCGTTTAGCCATACTTTGACTCCAGATAGCTAAGCATTACTTCACCACAATGTGAAATAATAATAATTCTTACTTAGATATACAGTCAGAATGGCGAATTAGCAAGTGAAAACTGTCGTCACGAATTGCGAAAGCTAGGTAAGCTCACAGCGCCAGAAACAGCGCTGTAATGAGAAAGATTGAAGTGTCAGATAGTTATGACATGGAAGCTTTGACATACACGTCGAAACGGTTCTTTTTGGTTTCTATCGCCATGCTTGGTTTTTTGTCGTGCAACCAATTGGCGTAGTCCGGGCGCTTTACCACTACACGCTTAGTCGCCAATGCCATCGCTGGTTCTAACAGATCGTCCGCATCGAGATCGGCACCAACTAAAGACTGAAATACACGCATCTCTTTTTTGACTAATGCCGATTTCTTTTTGTTTTCCGGATGCGGATACATTGGATCGAGATAAACCACATCCGGCTTCACAAACTCGCTGTCTTGCGCCAGCTTTTCTAGCGCATCATGGCTTGAAGCATGGATCAGCGACATGCGCTCAGACACCCAAGTGCCGATTTCCGGGTCTTGTTTTGCGCGAGCCAGACCGTCATCAAGCAACGCTGCAACAACTGGGTGACGCTCGACCATTTGCACGTTACAGCCTAAAGAAGCCAGTACAAATGCATCTCGCCCTAAACCCGCCGTACCATCGAGTACAGTTGGTGTCGCCCCCTTATTAAGACCGGCTGCTTTTGCGATTGCCTGACCTTTGCCGCCACCGAATTTACGCCGATGCCCCACCGCACCGCCAATCAAGTCTACAAAAATCGCCCCCAACTTAGGCTCATCTACTTTACGCAACTCTAATCGCTCTGCGGTTAGCACCAAAGCAAAGTCGCTGTCGTCAGAATGGGAAAGCTGCCATCGAGTAGCAAGCTCATCAAGATGAGACTGTTGAGACGAGTCTTCACAAATCAATTGCAGTTGCAAAAGGAGGCTCCAATAAAAATCGCGGTAACTGGCGCTGAGTTTACCTCACTACAGGCTTTCTTGCAGTAACTGCGAAGCGGGTTAAAATGAACCGATAACAAAAACCTATGGAACGAATCGTATGAATACGAGCCTGCCGAAACTCGATGATCTCGATCGCGCAATTTTAAAAACCCTGATGGCGGATGCCAGAACGCCCTATGCAGAAATGGCAAAGCAGTTCGATGTCAGCCCTGCCACGATCCACGTGCGGATTGAGAAAATGAAAGCCGCGGAAATCATCGAAGGTACTGAGGTGATCATCAACACCAAGAAACTTGGCTACGACGTGTGTTGTTTTATCGGTATCAACCTCAATGCGGCTCGTGATTACCACTCTGCACTGGAGAAGCTCAATGCGCTCGACGAAGTGGTTGAAGCTTACTACACCACCGGTGCGTACAATATTTTCGTCAAACTGATGTGTAAATCAATTGAAGAGCTGCAATTTGTCCTGATCGACAAGTTGCAGGCGATTGATGAAGTGCAATCGACTGAAACGTTAATCTCATTGCAAAACCCGATCAACCGCAATGTGAATCCATAGTTGACCGTCAACCGCAAAAAGCAGCGGCATTAAAAAGGCCAACCGAATGGTTGGCCTCAATATTAACTTTTGCGCTTACGCAGCAATACCAGAATGACGCAGCAGAGCATCAATTTGTGGCTCACGACCACGGAAGCGTTTAAACAGTTCCATCGGCTCTTCACTGCCCCCCATCTCAAGGATATTGCTCAGGAAGCTTTGACCTGTGTCTTTGTTGAAGATGCCCTCTTCTTCAAAGCGTGAGAACGCATCCGAAGACAACACTTCCGCCCACAAGTAGCTGTAATAACCAGCGCTGTAGCCACCAGCAAAAATATGCGCAAAGCTGTGCGAGAAACGTGCCCACTCAACCGCCGGAACCACCGCTACTTTCTGTTTCACTTCTGCTAGTGTTTCCAGCACTCGCGCACCTACTTCTGGGTCGTATTCGGTATGCAACGTGAAGTCGAACAGACCGAACTCTAGCTGACGCAGGATACCCATTGCCGACTGGAAGTTCTTCGCTGCCAGCATTTTTTCCAGCATTTCTTTAGGCAAAGGCTCACCCGTTTCGTAATGGCCAGAAATGAACGACAGCGCTTCTTCTTCCCAGCACCAGTTTTCCAGGAACTGACTTGGCAACTCGACCGCATCCCAAGGCACACCGTTGATGCCAGATACTGCACCGGTATCTACTTGCGTTAGCATGTGGTGAATGCCATGACCAAATTCGTGGAATAATGTTACTACCTCATCATGGGTAAACAGGGCAGGCTTGTCACCAACCGGACGGTTGAAGTTACAGGTCAGGTATGCAACTGGCGTTTGTAGCTCGCCAGATAACTTAACTCGGCGACCACGGCAGTCATCCATCCACGCGCCGCCACGTTTGTGTTCACGCGCGTAAAGATCGAGATAGAAGCTACCACGCAGGGTGCCTTCAGAATCAAAAATATCAAAGAAACGAACTGACTTGTGCCAGGTATCAACACCTTGACGTTCTTCAACTTTCATCCCGAACACACGGTTCAGCACTTCAAACAAGCCACTCACTACCTTAGATTCTGGGAAGTAAGGACGCAGCTCTTCATCAGAAATCTGGAACAGGTGCTGCTTTTGCTTTTCACTGTAGTAAGCGATGTCCCACACGTTCAGCTCTTCAACGCCGAACTCAGCTTTGGTGAATGCACGCAGCTCTTCAATTTCACGCTCCCCTTGTGGCTTCGCGCGGGTTGCCAGATCATTCAAAAAGCCCAAAACCTGGTCTGGCGTTTCTGCCATTTTTGTTGCCAGTGACTTCTCACTAAAAGTGTTAAAGCCAAGCATACGTGCGATTTCATGACGCAGTTTTAGCTGCTCAGTAATGATCTCTGTGTTGTCCCACTTGCCCGCGTTTGGACCGCGATCAGAGGCACGAGTGACGTACGCTTCGTACACTTCTCGGCGAAGCTCTTGGTTATCACAGTAAGTCATCACAGGTAAGTAAGACGGAATGTCCAGCGTGATCAGATAGCCTTCCAGCTCTTTCGCTTCCGCTGCCGCTTTCGCAGCTGCTAAAGCAGATTCCGGCATGCCCGCTAAGGCTTTTTCATCGGTAATGTGCTTGGTCCAACCCATGGTTGCATCTAACACATTGTTAGAGAACTTAGAGCTTAACTCAGACATGCGTTTGCTGATCTCGCCATAGCGTTGCTGCTCGTCAGATGGCAAGCCAATACCCGACAACTCAAAATCACGCAGTGCATCGGTAATGGTTTTTTGCTGCGCACGGGTCAGGGCTGCGAACTCATCACTGGCTTTAATTGCTTTGTACGCGTCGTACAACCCTTTGTGCTGACCAACCCAAGTGCCGTACTCAGACAAAATAGGCAAGCAGCTGTCGTACGCTTCGCGCAATGCTTCGCTGTTGACCACAGAATTCATGTGACCGACTGGTGACCAGATACGGCTGAGACGATCATCCGTTTCTTCCATCGGCGCAACGATGCTCGCCCAAGTGGGATGCTCGTTATCTTTTAGCACCTCTTCGACTTTGGCGCGGCAATCCGCTATCGCCTGCTCTACCGCTGGTTTGATATGTTCTGGTTTAATTTGCGAAAACGGAGGCAGTTCCGTAAACGTAAGAAGTGGATTAGACATGAATAATTCCTTTTGTGTTTTGGCTGTGTGACTACCTATAAAATAGGTCAACTCAAGGTACAGGAAAGCCAACAACATGGATGAAGAGATATCCGTCCTCTTTCTCTGTGCGGCAATGACCATTGGGTCAGCGAGAGCAACTCTGTCCTTGAGCTTGGTAATTTATGCCTAAGTGAGGCTTTTACTCTATAGGAGGTTCGCACTATTGGAGTACGCACTCTCACTTAGGTTCAATATGTTTAGTAAGTATGGGTGACTTAACGACATTTCAATAGTGATGTGTTCATTCGTTATACAAAGCCAAAGCATAGTCTGCATATTGGCAGTAGTTGGGTATATAATGCTCTTAACTATTTTATCTGACACCACAGACCACACTCAGTCAAAGAGTGTTTCGAGAGTTTAATTTGTTAAGTTACCGCCACAGCTTCCACGCAGGCAACCATGCTGACGTGGTCAAACACATCGTTCAAAGCCTTATCCTTGATGCACTAAAACAAAAAGATAAGCCATTCGTATATCACGATACCCATTCGGGTGTGGGCCGTTACGATCTGACTCACGAGTGGTCTGAAAAAACCGGCGAGTACAAACAAGGCATCGCCCGTATCTGGGATAACCCGAATATTCCTGAAGAAATCAAAAGCTACATCGACTCAGTTAAAGCGCTCAATAATGGTGAAAACCTGCGTTACTACCCTGGTTCTCCTCGCGTGGCCCGAGCTCAGATCCGCGAACAAGACCGTATGGTATTAACTGAGCTTCACCCAGCTGACCACCCGCTACTGGAGCAAGAGTTCCATCGCGATCGTCAGGTAAGCATATACAAAGAAGATGGTTTCCAGCGTCTAAAAGCAAGTCTGCCTCCGCAAGAGCGACGTGGTTTGGTGCTGATTGATCCACCGTACGAGCTGGCGAAAGAGTACCGCGATGTAGTTCGCGCGATTCATCAAAGTTACAAACGTTGGGCAACGGGTATCTACGCTATCTGGTATCCGGTGGTTAACCGCATCGACATTGACGATATGATCGAAGGATTAGAAGCGCTGGGCATTCGTAAGATTCTGCAAATTGAACTTGGCGTCTCACCAGACACCAATGAGCGCGGTATGACTGCATCTGGCATGATCGTGATTAACCCGCCATGGAAACTGGAAAGCCAGATGAAAGAGATTCTGCCGTTCCTACAAGACGCCATCGCGCCTGCAACTGGTCACTGGAAAGTCGACTGGATTGTTCCTGAGTAACACTCATACCAAATCGCCTGAGCGCAGCGACTTTTCGCTGCGCTTTTTTATGCCTCCACTTATTCATTACATCACCATTTATTCTTCTTTCGTTTCTTTCATCGCTATTTGTCATAAGCATTGTCGCTTTTTCCCATTTAGGAATTAGTCAGATTCGATTTATCATAGGCAGAGTTCTTAACAAAATGTTGCGGCGATATTGAGTTAACATCTCATTACCCCAATGTATTGGTTAACCAGAAATTCATACGCTCTTGGAGAAAGTAATGGCGACTCATTTTGACTATATCTGTATCGGTGGCGGCAGTGGTGGCATCGCATCTGCAAACCGTGCAGCCATGTACGGCGCGAAAGTCGCGCTGATTGAAGCACAAGATCTTGGTGGCACCTGTGTAAACGTAGGTTGTGTACCAAAGAAAGTGATGTGGCATGGCGCGCAAATCGCAGAAGCAATGAACCTATACGCGGAAGATTACGGATTTGATGTCGATGTGAAAGGTTTCGACTGGAGCAAACTGGTAGAGAGTCGTCAGGCTTACATTGGCCGTATCCACGAGTCTTACGATCGTGTTCTTGGCAACAACAAAGTGAATGTTATCAAAGGTTTTGCTAAGTTTGTTGACGAAAAGACAGTTGAAGTAAACGGTGAACACTACACAGCGGATCACATCCTGATCGCCGTGGGTGGTCGTCCTACGATTCCAAACATCCCGGGCGCAGAATTCGGCATCGATTCAAACGGCTTCTTCGACCTAGCTGAGCAACCAAAACGTGTTGCTGTGGTTGGTGCAGGTTACATCGCAGTTGAAATCGCAGGCGTATTACATGCACTGGGTACAGAAACACACTTGTTCGTACGTAAAGAGTCGCCACTGCGCAGCTTCGACCCGATGATCATCGAAACCTTGGTTGAAGTGATGGACGCAGAAGGTCCTAAACTGCATACGCACTCAGTACCGAAAGAAATTGTAAAAGAAGCAGATGGCAGCCTGACTCTGCATCTGGAGAACGGTGAAAGCCAAAACGTTGACCAGCTAATCTGGGCAATCGGCCGTCACCCAACAACAGATGCAATCAACCTTGCATCAACTGGTGTCGCGACTAATGATAAAGGTTACATCAAGGTAGACGAATACCAAGAGACTAACGTGAAAGGCATCTACTGTGTAGGTGACATCATGGAAGGCGGTATTGAGCTGACGCCAGTCGCGGTTAAAGCGGGTCGCCAGCTATCTGAGCGTCTGTTCAACAACAAACCAAACGCGAAGATGGATTACGACTTGGTTCCGACCGTGGTATTTAGTCACCCGCCTATCGGCACCATTGGTCTGACTGAGCCGGAAGCAATCGCGAAATACGGTGAAGACAATGTGAAAGTGTACAAATCGGGCTTCACTGCGATGTACACCGCAGTAACCAAGCACCGTCAGCCATGTAAGATGAAACTGGTATGTGCTGGTGAAGAAGAGACCGTTGTTGGTCTGCACGGCATCGGCTTCACGGTAGACGAAATGATTCAGGGCTTCGGCGTAGCAATGAAGATGGGCGCAACTAAAGCAGACTTCGACTCTGTAGTTGCTATCCACCCAACGGGCTCAGAAGAGTTCGTTACCATGTAGATCGGTGTCTGGAAAATCCACCCTGTAGATTTGTAAACACTGGAAAACATACTAGCCTCTATGTATATCAAATACATTGGAGGCTAGTATGGTTACTGTCGTAAATTCGAACAATTTTGACGTTCCCCGAATCTATCCGCCTTCAAGTAAATCAACATCTATTCATCTAACTGGGTTTCCTACCTTTTACTCCAAAGACCACGAATATCTACTGCCGGTAAACCTTTGGCTCAATTATTTAGTGAACATTCGAAAAGCAGCCGATATAACAGCAAGTGTTCGCGCTCTTAAAAGATATTGGCAGTTCTTAGAATCGAATAATTATTCCTGGGACAACTTCCCTGCGAACGACTACTTAAAACCGACCTATCGATTCCGAAATGATGATCTGTTAAAAGCGGCCAGATGTGGTGAGATCGCCTTTTCTACAGCGTCTATGTACATTCTTCATGTTATCAAATTCTATGAATGGGCAGCTCATGAGAGATTCATAACCTTCACTGAAGAGAACAAACCATTTAATTATCAGATAGTCCATATAGCTAACTCTGGGATGATGAGCCACAACAACCCTAGGTTTGCAGTACGTTCAACTGACCTCAGAATCAGAAAACCAGCAAGAAACGAACAACAAAAACTCAATCCATTATCTCAACAAGAACTACTTTTTTTCGCTGACTGCCTCAGAGAATGTTCCGAAGAATTTATCATTCATCAATTACTCCAAATACAGTCTGGGTTGCGCGTTGAAGAAGCTTGTACATTTCCATTTTCTATTGTTGAGATGCCTAACCCACATATTCATAGATATGAAGTAGAAATTGGTATTCACAATGGTGTACACACAAAATTCAACAAAACACGTAAAGTCGAAATACCCAACCAGCTAATGCGAAAAATGTATGATTACTCGGTTAGTGAACGTCGACTAAAGAGAGAAAAGAAAACAGATGGTGTAAATAAAACACTACTTCTTAATAATCTTGGAAACCCTCTTTGCAGCAATAACATCCAACAACATTTTCGTCGATTAAGACATCATATTCAAAATAAACATAATATTGTTTTTAGTCATCGGACTCACGATTTAAGGGCAACTTATGGTACCTATCGCTTAGACTCATTGTTGGATCACCTTCCAGTTGGTGATGCTTTAGCTTTAATTATGGGATGGATGGGGCACAAAGATGACAAAACCACATGGAAATACCTTCGATATTTAAGAAAAGAAAAAGCAAATCAAAATGCGATTGTAATGCTTGACCAAATATTGGAGGAAGCAATGTTATGACTTACACGCCTCCTAAGCTAACAATCAAACTTCGCACCGGAATCAAACAAACGTTCACTTATGACTTCACTCGTTTTTTCTACAAAGGAGTTGCTTTTAAAAGAGATTTACAGCGAGCAGAACCAGCACATCGAGATGCTGATGTTCTGAGATGGTACAGAATCTTTACTGAGACAAACGAATACTCTGATCTGACAAAACAAAGCTACCTAAGAGATTTTGCGAAATACGTTCGCTTTTGTGATACGAAAAGACTTAATCCGGAAAGCTCAGCCGCAGTTGAGTCATGGGAGAGACACTTAATAGAGCAAGTTCGTATATCTTCAATGAACGTCAATTCTGCGCGGAAAATGATTTCTTGTTCAAAAAAATGCTTGGAAATGCTTGGTAACCCAAGCTCAGAATGGTTCTCTCCTTATGGATTGTTTCGCTCTGAACTTAATCCTACTCAAGGTTATTCAGATCGAGAGCTGTCTTCCTTAATCAAAATTATTAACTCATTTTTCAGACAGGTATCCAAACAAATCATGGAGAACCCAAGCATACATTTGAATGCCTCAACCAATAAAAGAACCGCGACCTTTACCTACAACAATCATACACATGAAATCGCCTCACCAATAACAAAATGCTTTAGTGCCGCCTACTTCATGTTGTCCTATTACACTTGGGGCAATACAACCGTCCTCCTCAACATGACAAAGCCGAAAGAAAAAATATTTGAAGGTGGTAAATGGTTTGAGCAAAGTGTTTTAAAGCCTAGGGCAAATAAGTATGTATCTATATCGATTGGGGATAACGGTACATTTCATGTTCCCAAAATAGCACTTAGATTTTTTGAGCAGCTATTGCAGCTTAGTAGCCTTATTTCTTCGGATCCCCATTTGCTCTGGCAAACCAAAAGAGACCATATTGCTCCTTTGGAACAAGGACATATACAAACCTTCTCTAAATGGCTGTATGAGACGTTTGATCTAAAATCTGATGATGGTGAGCCACTAAGGCCAATGGCTTCGAAATTTCGTGCCAGTGGAAGTTGCCGCTATTTAGCAAAAACGGGAAATACAACTGAAACAGCATTGCTCTTAGGCAACACCCCATACACGTTATCAAAGCACTATTCTTCCGGAAATCAGGTTGAGAACCAAAAACAATTGCTTGCAGCAACTCACACAATTGAAGGCGCAGCTCGGTGTTCAGATATTAATTCCGCAAAAAAATTTGCAAAAAAAGAGTTGGGAGTAGAAGTTCTTCCGTACGAGGAGTTCCTTGCAAAATATGCAGATAAGCACGGCGAAAAAACGATTATAGGAACAGGCTGTAAAAATGTCTATTCCAGTCAGGCTGACAAATATCGAAGGAGGAATCACTTTAGCCCGAAAGACTTTAATGTTGACCACCTGGCTTGTTCTGACATTCATAATTGCTTCGATTGTGAAAATCAGGTCATCATTGAAAGTGTCGAGGATATCTGGTGTCTACTGAGTTATCGAGAATCGATCATTGATTCAAAAGTTCACCACCTCAATGAGCAGCATTTTAATAAAAACTATTCAGACCTTTTAAACTCGATCAATCGCATTGTCTTCACCATCCATCCCAAAGTAAAAAGATTAGCAGAAAAGAAACTGCAGAATGAAGGAAGACACCCTCTATGGCCAGAAGGAATCAACATCGATTTTTAAGGACAACCTATGACACCATTGTTTGAACTGCCTAAAAACATCCTCAAAGAGAACCTTTCTGAATATAAAAACATTGTTCAACTTTATTCTGACGGAAAACTAAAAAAACTCGATGATGTTGTAGTAACAAAGAATTTTGACGGTTCTCCCAACAGCCATTTTGGTGATGAAGAATGGGATTTCCGTGCATATTTAGATGCAAGAATCGTTTATAAAAAACGCATTGTTTTCTCAAAAATAGTTAGTGATGATTTGGCTAGAGAAATGAAGCTAATTTGCTTTTGCTGGCTTTATATTGCAGGACATCATAGAAAAGGTGCTGTCATAAAGCCTTCAACGTTAATTGCTAGATTTGCCAAATTAAGCATTCTTTATAAATTTATTGATTCTAAAGGCTTCCAATCTATTAACTCATTATCATCTGAAATCGTTTTTAGTGAATTTTGTGAATACCTTAAAGGGCAAAACTACAGTTCTGGGCAAGTCGAAGGTATTTACAATGCATTGATGCATGTAAAAAAAGCAGCGAGGTATCTCCCCATACAATTTGAAATACCACAAGGACGCACCCAGTGTAAATTTGGTAGGGAAATAACGGGGAGACTCTATGAAGGAAAAAATCAGTTCTATGCAATTCCGACCAGACTCATGGAAAAAATATACCGATATTGTTTTGATGTAGTAGAAACTTACCATCCCTATAAAGAAGCAATACATGAACTACTCTATGACATGAGGCAAAACTATGAAGAAGGGAAACGGAGAGTAGACGACAAAATACAAAGCGGTATATGGCAATGGATAAGTGAAGAATCCAATGAATATCGAGTTGAAGTTAATAAACATCAACCAGCAAGTTACAGCAGCATTATTGACGCCCACATTAAAGATACCCACTTAGAAAGCTTACTCCCCAAAAGTGCATTACGCATTCAAGGAACCATCATTGAAATTCAAACCATATGCTTTATTGTCTGTGGTGCATTAACCGGTATGCGCCGTTCAGAGCTTTTTTGTCTCCATTCAAATAGTTTCAAAGAAAAAGAAATGTACGGTAAAAAATACTACACACTTCAATCAGAACAACATAAATTTTCTCAAGGTCGAGGAAAAGTGGCGGAATGGGTAACAACAAAATTTACTCAAAAAGCAATTGAACTAGCAGAAGCAATATCAAGGTATATGCGCATACAATTACTTGAAGACGATGATCCAATGAGCGTTCATAATTCTAGCTGCTTATGGTTAGGCCAAGGACGAAAATCGCAAAAGCCCATTATTCGACAAGACAATAATATGCGTACTCATTTTTTAAAAATATGCGAGAAAGCGGGTGCTTTAATAACCGAAGATGACCTCGATGAGTTTAGAGTCATCAATCCAAACCGTGAACCAAATAATGCGGATGAGCGTTTAAAAGTCGGAAATGTCTGGCCCTTGACGACCCACCAACTAAGACGAACCTTCGCTGTATTTTCAAAACGTCATAATCTTTGTCACGATATTGCGATAAAACAACAGTTCAAACACCTAGATCTACCCACAACAGAATGGTATGGAGAAGGTGGTCTTGCCAGCAAAATAAAAGCACTACAGATCGATACAGAGCTTCAATCATTCCTCAATGACGTAATCCAAGAGTCTACGACACAAAAAATTCATGAATGGTATAAAGGCTGGGATTCAGGTCAACTGATGGGTCACATGGCCGGTTCAATCAATAAAAACCGAATATCTCTTCACAAAAAATATAAATCATGGGATGCGATTAATGAGCATGTAAAAGCAGGTCGATTAACCCTTGTAGGCACGCTACACTCTTACTGTATGGCTGGCTACGAATGCCAGATGCATAAGGTTAGTTCCCCAGCCAACTGTATGAGCTGTGAAAATCAACTCATAGATAAAGAAAAAGCTGAAAACTGGAACAAACGCTATCAATGGGTATGCAAACAAGTTATTGATATGGAAGCAATCGGTTCGTTAACCGCTTCCATGTATTCACATTTTATTACCCAAATCAGAGCCGCTGAAAAAGTTCTCCACAAATTTCAGATTCCATTCACAAGATTTGAGATAGGCAACGAAAATTATGAGCAAATCCCAAATTACGAAGGTTGAACTAGAGCAAGCACTAGAAAGAATTTTATCGGGAAAAACTCACCGCGTAGATCCTGCAAGGAAGATGTCCGTTAAGGCTGTCGAAGAAGAAGCAGGACTCGGTGATGGTTCTGCCTATTACTACAAAGATATAGTACAAAAAATAAAAGACTCAGCTATCCAAAACTCACCGAAAGCCAAAGCTCAAAACGCATATGAAGATAAGATTTCCAGCTTAAGAGAACGGTTAAAAAAAGAAATAAGCCTGAAAGAAAAATACCGAACGCAAACAGAAGATTTAAAAGAACAACTCTCTAATATGGCGAGCCAACACAACCAGCTCGCCTTAATGATTCAGCAATATCAGTACAAGATTGCTGAGTTAGATTCTGGAGTATCTATGCTTCCTTATCCTAAACCTAAAAGCCACCAATAACAGTTCAGATTCACGATACTTACAGACTATACTCTAACTCGGTTGGCAACTTTCACCGCTTGTAACGTCTGGTTTTGCTGAAGAACCAAGTTGTAAGTATTGTTATCACCCTGCGCTCTAATAGATATCACAAGTGAGTAGTTAAGTGGTTCCAGTTCTGTTTGGCTATCTCCACCTTGCTCTCTAGCGTGATACTTAACGTCAAACACCGGGTTGAAGAGGGTATCTTTTTTGAATCGTTGAGATCTAGAAATACACGTTTCCCATTTGTGTGCATCTTCCCTTAATTCCTCTTCAGTTTCATATAGATTACCAACGGAAAAGAACGTTTTAGAATCAGCATGATCAGATTCATCGCTTTTTTTCTTACTTTCATTTCCTCTAAACACAATATCAAGACCACTTCTCGTATAATGCAATGGGTGCTCTGGATCTGTAATTGCGTTGAAGCAAAACGTCGCTTTGAGGTGAACCCAAGTACAATCAATCCCATCAGGAATAGGGATAGGTATTCTCAAATGTTCTGACTTATTCAGTTCACCTTGATACACGATAATTGCTTCATCATCCAAGCATTCCACAATGGACTCTGGGGAATTTGGCAATAACCCCCACCCAACATCATTTTGTTCTTTTTCCTCACGACTCGCATGATGCACCATTAGCGCCTTTACTGTAGACGGATTCAAGTCAAAGTCTGTAATCGCATCGATGCCAGCCGCTACTCTTAAAGCATAAGGGGCAGCATAGCTTGTCCCTAATGTCCCTATGATTGAATGAGTCAAAGGAGAGTAAACTTTGAAAAGTTCACTGTATGAACCTCCAAAAATGACACCATCAGGCTTAACTACTCCTGGGCTTCTGCCTGGTCCAATACAGCTGTAGGGAGCTCTTTCCCACTTATCACTTTTAGAGTCACTCGCCCCAACAGCAAAACAGTTAACCATGTCACTTGGAGGTTGTATCCTAGCAAACTCACCGTCTAGCTCTCCATCATTACCAATGGCAACAGTGGCAAAGCAGTGGCCATCTTGTAGAAGCCTGTCAATAACCGAGGTCCATACGTGCACATCATCATCATCTATCGCCAGTCTTGGCCCTAGACTCAAATTTATGTATTTATATTCCTTTTTCTTTAAAACATCTTCTACTCTAGTCAATACATCGAATAGATCGGGATCTGTATCCGTAGCTGATAAAACACGAACAATATCGACTTTAGAATATGGTTCTCCCATTTGGGGACTTCCATCTATGTATGGCCCAAAGAGAAATGCAGAACATACTTCACTGCCATGGGCTAACAAGCTTGGGTGTCCATGAGTAACATCGGATGGAATATACTCTGTCACCCAATCATGGAGAATATGTTCCGTACCTATTCCGCCATCGAATATACATACCTTAAAATCATTGTTTAACGCTTTGAACTGAGGTAGTTCAAAGGCTTCTTTTAGGGACTCTCTCAGCACATCAGGGTGATTAAACCTGAGTTGAGGCATACTCCTTAGTGCCCTTAGATGAGAAAATTGTGCCAATTCCTGTTCTGTACCAGTGCCAATAGTCACGGGCAAGAAAGTCAGTCCCCCTACAGTTTTAGCTCTTTTCCAATCAACAATTCCCCCTAGGGAGACTGAATAGTCGTTAAATGAACGTTTAACGAATTCATCATGCTCAGAAGCATGCAACACTACCTCTAGCTTGAGTTCATCACTCTGCTCGTCTATATGCTTGATCTTTTCATCAGGAGTTATAGAGCTAATATTTTCGATTGATCTAATGATATCTTTTGTAGTCTCAGGTAAGTTGTCATGCTGAATACTGTTCAACATTGCTTCGAACTTCGATTTAGTTCCTGACACAAAAATACACGATGTAAGCCCTTCTTCAGGGTGTTTTTTAACGGCCCACTTTTCGGGTTTTATACGCTGGGATTTTGAGCCTACATCCTTAATATCATATCGATTAAATAACTTTGTCGGGTAATAGGACTTGGCAAGGTAAGAAGGGTGTTGTAAGAACTTTATTACAACCTCACCATTTGCACATTGTGCCTCTGGTTTTAAGTCTATGTCTTCGATAACACTAGACAGGTCTTTTACCAATCTATCTCTTGCTTCATAAAAAGTGTATGGATGCTTCTTTTCACCCCCACCGCTCCTTACTTCCACAGAGTTAGTAAGCGATTCACCATAGCCAATAATAAAGTTCTTCATTACTTTTACCCTTCCCCAGAGTCTTCAATCGACTTTTTAACCGTTGGTCTACTAATACCAAGCTTATTTGAGATAGCTCTTTGAGAGAGTCCTTGTTTATGAAGCTTTACAGCCATTACTTTCTTCTCTTCCAAGCTCAACTCTTCGTGATAACTTACATTCTCTTCTCCAACTAGCTTCCTAAGCGTCAGTGATGAAATTACATTAGCTCGCTTTTGCTGCGTCAATTCACGATCAATATTGCTGAATGACATACCTTCAAATTTATCGAGATATTCTTCTTTCTTATCAGCAACATCTGACCAATAATTGGATAAGTACTCATTTACCATTCCCTTTGTAGGCATTGTAAATGATATTTCCATATCAAACCGTCTCCATATAGCAGGATCTAGAAGCTCACCATGATTTGTTGCTGCAATAAGTAATGATGTTGCAGGCCATTCATCTATAGTCTGGAGAAGTACCGTAACCAGCCTTTTAAGTTCACCTAGCTCACGATCATCATCTCGACGTTTCGCTATAGCATCAAACTCATCAAGCAGCAGTACGCAAGGAAAAGACATAGCATGCTCGAGTACAGCCCTTACATTACTTCCTGTTTTTCCTAAAAAGCTACTCATCACGGTCGCTAAATCTAGAGTTAACAGTGGAAGATCCAACTGATTTGCCAACCACCTAGCGGAAAGAGTTTTACCAACTCCAGGTGGGCCTTGGAATATAATCGACTTAGTTGGCTGTAGCCCCTCTGATAAAAGAGCGTCTTTATACTCTCTTTCTAATAGCACTTGCTCAAAAGCTTCCGAAACATCCTTAGAGTAAATGGGCTCCTTCAGAAGCGACACTGGCTCTTCTACTTTGATTAAACTTTGTCTGCTATCTGCATCTACAGGTAGAGGTAACCGCCTAACGTTACTGCTCCTTAAAGCATCTGTAGCCAATTTTTTATTTATCTGCTCATATAGCGATGGGCTATCTAGTCGAACTTTTGAAGCCAACTTTCTAACAATCATTTGAGCTGTAGATTTATCTCCCTTAAGGGCAACATCTATCAAATTTAATATGAATTTATCTTCCATTTTAACCTACATGTTTAGGTTTCAATTTCAAAATGGTAAACCAACCACCACAAGATTACCACAAAAACATCCAATACTTACCACAAAAAATAATAATTTAACCACCATGAAGTCAAAAAAAACCCACCCGAACTGGTAACCAATGAGAACTACGAAAAAGCAGAAATGACGCGCTGTTTGAATCCCCCTAGCCGAAGGTCATCAACAGCACTAAGCGAGCCACCTGAACTGGAGCCGCTTTTAACTGTATTCCCCCAGATAAGATTTGAGTTAACTACTTCTTCACCTAACAAAGAGTTATTTTGATTTATTAGACTACGGTTATCAGCAAATTCAGATTCTTCTTGCGTGGCAAGTTTGGCAAAAAGACATGATTCAGGAATGTCTTGTTCTATCCGTTCTGCAAATTCAATCAAGCTTTTCTCTGCAAAAGTAAATAGCCAAGCTTGCTGGTTTATCAGCCCATTTACTCTAAGAATGCGTCCAAGTACTTGCCTAAAGTACAATTCAGTTTTGACCGAACTCATATGGCAACAAACTTGAAGACGAGGAATATCAGTACCTTCGCTAATCATTCCAACACTAACGATCCACTGAGCATCACTTTGACGATATCGTTCTATTTCAACTAAAGGCTCTTCATGACGGTATGTAACTATTGAGACTGTTTGGGAGTATTTATGAGAAAGTATTCTCTTAATTACTTTCGCATGCTGAACGGATGAAGCAACAACTAACCCTCCCGCACTTGGCGATTCAGAGCGTATTTCTGCAAGCTTTTTACAACCAAGACCAAGCAAGTACTCCATCGCTTCTTGATTATGTATGACACTCTGATAGGAGGTTTTAGTCTGTTTAATCATCTCTAGTATTGAGGAAAATGATTCAACCTTTTCATCACAAATTACCGACAAATGTTCATTGTCTACTAGGACCAACTTTGGAGATCTGCAAACCTTATCAGCAATAGCTTGCTTCAACGTATATTGATAGTCGACCTGAAGCTGCCCCTCAGAGTCACTGTACTCACCCAATACGATAGGTAAAGCATCCGAACGCCATGGGGTTCCCGACATAGCAAGTGTATAGGTCGCAAGTCCCTGAATTTTTGTAAGTACTTGTTGACCCCAAACATTTGCATTTTCTATCTCTGAGCCCGAGCAGTGATGAATCTCGTCAAAGACAACAAACACTCTTCGGTAACGGAGGGTTTGCCAAAATTCATCATTAAGGAATTGAATGGATTGATAGGTTAGCGACTGCCCAATTGAACCTAACCCACCATTAAAAGTGCAATTTAGAGTGTTCGAAAAGGTTTTTTTTATTCCATCCGAAACCGTTAAAGACGGCGAAAAACACAATACAAGTTCGACCATATCATCTTGCAACAGTCTTGAAGCAATCGTAGCTGCAAGAACGGTTTTACCAGCCCCCGGTGTGGCTTGGCAAAAGAAGTGACGATGATTATCTTTAAATTTTCTTAATGTTCTTTCTGAACACTCTATTTGCCAAACTCTTAACACGTTTGTTTTCCTTCATAGAGCATTTTCAGAACATTTGTTAACCCATTAACCTTTCCCAGTAGGTACGCAGAGCGTTCTTTTGCTTCATCAAGAAGCATGGTTAATTTCGGTTCCAATTCAGGAAATCGAACTTTAAGGGACTGGTATTCATCAATCTCACCTAAAACAATTTCTAGCTCTCCTTTGTATTGATTGCACTCACTCACTAACACCGAGTAGTCACGGCTCGAATAAATATCAATATCTACATTTCCTGATTTTGGCTCCACATTAAGAGATTTAAAGGTGTCTGTCTGAAAGTATCTTTTTTGACGACCGCTCCCTTCACTTCTAAGCCAGCCTTTCTTTATAAACCGTAAGATTTGTCGATAAACCTTTTTGCGCGCTTCATCAGGATCAACAGGAGAGCCTTTTAGAACAATAAACTCATCCCTTAATTCAATTACTGAAAAACCATCCATTGTTCTTTCAATCAACAAGTTATACATATCTGTACTGATCTTCATAGAACGTTTCATGTATTGCTAACACCACCAGAAAAACTAAGGATTGCTTAGTATACAGAAATCAGTAAAACTAAGAAAATCTTAGTTACCGTTGAGCTTTAAGATATGAACCATAAGTGTCATTCCAAAACCCAATTCCACTGCGCCTCAAAGAAGCGCGTAAAAAAGCAAAACTCTCTCAGAAGGCCTTGGGAGTAAAAATAGGTATGGATGAAAGCTCGGCAAGCCCAAGGATGAATCAGTACGAAAAAGGGAAACATTCGCCTGATGTTCAAACGCTGAAACTGATTGCGGATGAGCTTGATGTACCGTTAAGTTACTTTTTCTGTGAGGATAAGTTATCTGCGCACCTAGCTATTGCCATAAGTCGACTAACTCCTTCACAAAAAGAAGTACTTCTCAACTACATCTCACAGCTAGATGTTGATAGCTAGTTTTACTATTGCTTGAGCTAAGTACTATTAAAACTAAGAGGTTGTGATATATCATTCTCTGCGCATATGAACGGATATACTGCGAAAATGACCCATATTAACCTGCACTCAAAACTATTAGATAGTACGAAGACCTTCTGCGATGATTCTCTTGTTTCCGCCTGTGCTGACGAACAGAACACAGCGCTGACCGAGCTCGTTTTCAATATTTCTAGGTATCAAGAAGAAGGCACTAAGCTTCATCCAAAAGTGTATCTCACCAGCAATATTACACTTGCGCTCCAGATGTTACCTGGTTCAGATTCGATGCAGATTGGCTCAGAAGTTAACTTATCTAACGCTATGAGATCTGCGCTTAAAAAGTGTGCCCCTCTCGCTAATAATGGTTGGTGTATTTACATAGCCCAAGAAGATGCACAAGTATGCTACGGTATATTTAGAGGTGACACCAATCCCATTACGACTTCAATCGATGAAGTGGTTCTTACTACAGATGTTCCTTACAACACAATTAAAGTCCACCAAGTCACACAAGACCAAGTTGAAGTAAGATCGAACAAAGGCCCTACTTTATACATATCTTTAAGCCCAGCGGCGAACAAACACACATCAACACAAAGCGACTTATCAAAGCTCATAGACTGCATAACAAATGAAGTGCAAGAAAATAAAGAGTTCGTGCATAGAATACTGTCTGATTCTCTATCAGAAGCAATTAAAAAGAGTCATGGATGCTTAATTGCCGTATCGACCTCCGAGCAAACCCCGACCACTTTCAATGGCGATGGGATACAATTGTCACCTGTAATAGACTTCCATAAACTCGTAACTCTATGTATTAATGAAGATAAAGAAGCTGGCACACTAATCAGCTTTACTCATATTCTGGAAAGTATGATAAACACAGATGGTATAGTTATCTTCAATCAAAAAGCCCAGCTACTAGGTTTTAATTTTTTTATTCAATCCTCTTCGACAAATTCTTTTGGAGGGGCACGAAGTCGCGCATTTGAAGCACTGTGTTCAAAACTTGATACAGAGCTTTGTGGAGCTTATATGCAATCGCAAGATGGTTTAACTCAATTTAAAGGAGCTGATAATGAGTAATATCACACTCTGGCAGCCAGATAACATCGTCACTATTCCTGAAACAGCAGTTACAGCTACTGCAATTGCAGATTGTGCTCTACAGCTAAATACAAAAGATAAACATCAGATATCTTTTGCTTTAGACAACGGCTTTTATGAAATGGGTATGAACTACCTTTGGTCTCGCACGATAAATGCGCTTAAAGCAGAACTATCGAATGTCGGTGTTAGTCTAATAGGTGAAATGTTAGGTAAAGCTGACGTCACCGAAGATGATGATATCAACGATATTATTACTACAAGAGAGTCCATTAAAATCGCAGAAGAACTAGGTATGATTAGTTCAACTGAAGCAATGAGATTAAGGCACTCACATGAGCTAATAACTCATTTCTCAACACTAAGTATGACAGAGAGTGAGCAGCAAAATATAAATAAAGAAGAGGCTATCATGTCTCTGAAGGCATGCGTAAAAGCTGTTTTGGGTAAACCAAAAATTCCTGTAGCAACGCCCTTCATCGAGTTTCGCGAAGCATTAGAAACAGAAACACTCTCCGAGTCTGACCCTAAAGTCGACATGCTCAAAAGTTCTCCATATTTTTTCTACAAGTTAACAATTAGCGTTCTAATGAATGCAGCAAAAAAAGCTAATGGAGCCCCCTTAGAGCACGCTCTAGCTAACAGTAACCTACTCATACCACTTATGTGGCCAAGCTTACTCGATTCTGAAAAATGGCAAGTTGGTCATACGTATGCTGAAACTTTTGCTTCAGGGAAAAATATCTCTGTTAGTGGGCTTAAAAGAACACTACTAAAAGTCCATGGATTCGATTACGTCCCTGAAAACCTGAGAAGTGATTCATTCGTAAAAGCTGCGGATGAAATAATCAAAGCTCATGAAGGAATGGATAATTTCTACAATGAAGAAGCGCCAGTCAAAAACCTAGCGAATCTAGGGACAACCATCCCTACACCAGCTCTTCCTGCATGTGTGTCTGCTTTACTTTGTGTTGTACTTGGCAATCCATATGGAACATCTCATACAGCGAAACCTAAAGCACAATACTTGCTAGACATGCTTACCCCTGACCGCTGGGAATACTATCTAAACCATGTATTACCAAGTGACACTAGGATTCTAAACAAACTTTCGATTTCTAGACCGAGTGAAAACTGGGTAGATGACGTAGTAAAAAAATATAAGCTTGATCAATTAACAATTAAAAACAAGAACGTTAGTTCCCTTATCAACGTATCTAAACGCTCTAACTACTCCAAGATTAGATCTCTAGCAGCAGACTTAACCGCAGCTTATTATGGAAGAGAAAACAAATAATGAAGTATCTAATACCTAGTTGGAAAGCATTGAGAGTTCTAGGGGAAAGCAACACAGTTAAGCTAACTATGTTGACGCCAATCATTGGATACATGATCATATTTAGTGAAAAATTTCAAGAGTGGTTCACGTTAACCTCATCCGTTCTTGGAGTGGGCTCCACGCAAGTAGCTGAAACTACGATTTCCAACAGTTACTTTCTTTACTTTGGATTGATCGCGATTGCACTAGCATCTGGGCTATACAGTTTGTCAGCTCCCTCACTTGTTAAAGAGTACCGTTCTAATCGTGAATATGTACAAGAAAACATTGAACATATTACTCTATCTCGACTATTGGGGCTGTCCTCTTTTGTTGAAAAAGAGTACGGTGATAAAAAGAAAAGGCATGAGGTTTTCATCAATATTTCACAGTTTGAATCATCGTCAAAATCAACTGAGAACATAGATGCATCAGTACTAAGAACTCTTGCAATAGATCTTCACAATCACTTTTGGAACTGCACAGTATACAGCCGATGTGTGCTTAGAGCCCTGACCACTCTACTGTATATTTCTGGATTTATATTGCTGATGGTGCCGACCGCAAAATTGTTCTGGAACGTTATCTGTTAATTAATCCCTTAAAGTCTGGAAAAACTGTTTTCCAGACTTTAATTTTCTTCGAAAAACGTCCAGTTTTCGTCTTTTCTGGAAAAAAGCCCTTATAGCTTACCATCACAAGGTTTCCAGAAAAAATCCAGAGTTAGATATAAAGGGTATGATGCGACCATGCGTTAATCACTGATTAAAAGCATTAAATAAAAAGGGTCATCTTCAGATGACCCTTTTTCGTATCACGTTTAAAACGTTTGAGGTTATGGAGCGATTTAAGCCCGGTGGTGCAAATTACTTAACCGCACGCACCAGTTCAGCCAGACCTTCCCAGTCGCCATTGTCCATCATTGCTGTTGGTACCATCCACGTACCGCCACAGGCAACCACTGACTTCAGCGCCAGATACTCTTCTACATTAGACGGGCTGACGCCACCTGTCGGCATAAAGTTTACCGGGTAAACGGCTGTCAGAGCTTTTAGCATGTTCACGCCACCAGACGGTTCTGCCGGGAAGAACTTCAGCGTGCGCAGACCCATTTCCATGGCCTGCTCAACCAGGCTTGGGTTGTTCACACCAGGAACGATAGTCACGCCACGTTGCTGACAGTATTTCACTGTGGTCGGGTTAAAACCCGGGCTGACGATAAAATCCACACCCGCATCAATAGCGATATCGACTTGTTGCGTGGTCAGTACAGTACCTGCACCAATCAATAACTCCGGATATGCTTCACGCATGATACGAATCGACTCTGCCGCCGCATCAGTGCGGAATGTCACTTCTGCACATGGTAAACCGTTTTCTACCAACACTTTAGCCAGTGGCAGTGCGTGTGCGACATCGTTGATAGCGATAACCGGAACGATTTTGATCTCTCTCAATCGTTGTTCAAGTGTTGTCATGGGTAACCTCTAAAGAATAAAGCTTAATGTTGCGACGATAATAAACGCGATGCCGCCAAGTAGCGTTTCCATTACCGTCCAGGTTTTTAATGTGGTTTTTTCATCCATCTCAAGCAGGCGAGATACCAGCCAGAAACCAGAATCATTGAAGTGTGAAAGCACAGTAGCACCACCAGCAATGGCAATCACGATAAAGCAAAGATCAAGCTCGCTCAGACCAGTAGTGACCGCAACAACAGGGGCAATAAGTGCGGCTGTGGTTGTCAAAGCGACAGTAGCCGAGCCCTGAGCAACACGCAGACAAGTAGAAATAACAAATGCAGCAACAATAACAGGCATACCAGTATTGGTTAACACGCCTGCAAGCGCATCACCGATCCCGCTTGCACGCAGTACTCCACCAAACATACCGCCAGCACCGGTCACCAGAATTACGCCACAGATTGGAGCCAGTGACTCACCACAGAGTTTTTCCAGTTTTGCCATCCCGTAATCTTTAGCAAACACAGCAAGACACACTACCAGGGTAATAAGCAGGGCTACCGGGGTTTTACCCAGCATGCGTAGGAATGACACCAGTGAAGAGCCGCCATCAATAACACCAGCCACCGCTAAGGTGTTGAGAACCGTATCTAAACAGATTAGAAGGACAGGCAACACAAGCAGCGTCATCACTGTCGCAAACTTTGGCAGTTTGCTTTCATCGACTACCGCATCGCCGTCAAAGAAGGCTTTGGAAAGCGGGATCTCAAATTTCTTACCGGCATAAAGACCAAACAGGTAAGCGCCAAGGTACCAGGTCGGAATAGCAACCAAGATACCAACCACCAAAAGCAGGCCAATGTTTGCGCCAAGAAACTCTGCCGCAGCAACGGGACCCGGATGCGGTGGAACAAACGCGTGCATTACTGCAAAGGCACCGGCAGCAGGTAACGCGTATTTGAGTGGCGAACCACCAAAACGAGCAGCAACGCTGAGAATAATTGGCATCATCACAACCAAGCCAGCATCGAAGAAGATTGGAAAGCCAAATAATAATGAGGCGATACCTAGCGCAAGTGGTGCACGCTCTTTACCAAAGCGGCCAATCAGGGTGTCCGCCAGTACTTTCGCACCGCCGGTCACTTCAAGAATTTTACCGATCATCGCGCCAAGGCCGACCAGCAATGCGACGGAGGCCAGAGTACCACCAAAGCCGCCCATCATAGTCGGTACGACCTTATCCGTTGAAACGCCAGTGGCAATAGCAGTACCCAAACTCACCATTGTGAGGGAAGCAAACGCATGGACTTTCAGTTTAATAATTAAAACAAGTAACGCTGCAATGGCAAGGCCTGCAATCGTCAGTAAGTATGTAGGATCAGGGGCTTGGGCTAATTGCTCCATAGGTTCACCTTTAAGAATTATAGTTTGTGTTTTGGTTCACATTTATTTAAGTTACCGGTAACATGTTACCGATAACATGAATAAGATAAACCTAAATTTTCAAGTGAATTCAAAAATTGAGATCACGCGCAACTTTAGTTATGAGGATAAATTATGGCTGGTAGTAGTGTCATCGTTATGGGTGTGTGTGCTAGCGGAAAAAGCACAATTGGCGAGCAACTGGCAAGAAAGCTGGGGCGTAAATTCATCGATGGTGATGACCTTCACCCGCGAGCAAACATCCAGAAAATGGCATCTGGTCAGCCGCTTAATGATGACGACCGCAAGCCATGGTTAGAGCGCATTCGCGATGCGGCTTACAGCCTGGAAAGCAAGAATGAGCACGGCATTATTGTCTGTTCAGCACTGAAAAAGAGTTACCGCGATCAGATCCGCGAAGGCAACGACAACGTGACCTTCTTATTCCTTGATGGCGATATGGCACTTATCCTCAATCGCATGCGCATGCGCCAGGGGCATTTCATGAAAGAAAACATGGTGAAGAGCCAGTTCGAAACCCTGGAGCGCCCGGATAACGAACCTAAGACGCTAAGCGTGAGTATCGATGGCGACATCAGTGATATTGTCGAGCGCTCTGCAGCAGAACTGCAACAACAACCTGTTGAGGTAGCGTTATGACCCACCCTGTTATTCTCAACGTTACAGAGCGTTTGACCGAGCGTAGCCGGGAGGCACGCGCATCATTTCTAGCACGAACAGAAAGCCAGGCTGAAGCCGGAAAAGGACGAGTCGGCTTGTCTTGCGGTAACCTTGCTCATGCCGTTGCTGCGTCATGCTCTACAGAAAAAGAGAATATTCTCGATTTCACCCATTCCAATGTTGCACTTATCAGCGCTTATAATGACATGTTGAGTGCCCACCAGCCTTATCAGAGCTATCCGACGCAAATTAAACAAGTACTGGCGAAGTATGGCCACACCGCTCAGGTGGCAGGTTGTGTTCCCGCGATGTGCGATGGGGTGACACAGGGTCAGGCTGGTATGGATATGTCACTGTTTTCCCGTGACTTAATCGCGCAATCAACCGCGTTATCACTGAGCCACAACGTCTTCGATGCCACACTGTTGCTGGGTATCTGCGACAAGATCGCACCGGGTCAGCTGATGGGGGCGCTTTCCTACGCTCACTTGCCGACAGCATTTGTACCTGCAGGTCTGATGGCCACAGGTATCAGCAACGAAGAAAAAGTCGATGTGCGCCAGAAGTACGCTGCGGGTGAAGTCGGTAAAGATGCCTTACTGGATATGGAGTGCCGCGCTTATCACTCCGCAGGTACCTGTACCTTTTACGGCACAGCCAATACTAACCAGTTAGTGTTCGAAGCCATGGGCCTAATGCTACCAGGCTCTGCGTTTATCCACCCGTATAGTGAACTGCGTAAAGCGCTAACAGACCATGCGGCACTGAAGATAGCGTCCATGACTACAGGCTCCAGCAATTTCCGTCCTCTGGCTGAAGTTGTAACGGAAAAGAGCCTAATCAACGGTATCATTGCGCTGCTAGCATCTGGCGGCAGTACTAACCACACCATTCATATGGTCGCCGTCGCTCGCGCTGCTGGTATCTTATTAACCTGGCAGGACATCAGTGATTTATCAGAAGTTGTGCCACTGCTGGCACGCGTATACCCGAATGGTCCCGCGGATATGAATGCGTTTCAGGCAGCCGGTGGCGTACCCGCGCTGATGTACCGTCTGAACGAATCCGATCTCCTGCATCGTGACGTGAAGCCTGTGTTCGGGGAGTTCTCTGATCAAATGACGATACCACGTCTGAAAAATGACAAACTGATTTGGGCGACCTGTCAGGGTAGCGGGGACAGTGAAGTTATTGCCTCATCAGAAGCGGTATTCCAAAACACAGGTGGTACACGCGTGCTGAACGGCAACTTAGGTAAAGCCGTGGTTAAAGTTTCTGCCGTCAAAGAAGAACAGCGCATTATTGAAGCACCAGCGGTGGTATTCCAGTGCCAGCACGAAGTAGAAGCCGCTTACAAACGTGGCGACCTTAATAAAGACTGCATTGTCGTGGTGACACACAACGGTCCCGCCGCAAATGGTATGCCGGAGTTACATAAACTGATGCCTATTCTGGGTAACGTACAGAAAGCAGGCTTTAAAGTCGCGCTGGTGACAGACGGTCGTTTGTCAGGAGCATCAGGTAAGATCCCGTCTGCGATTCATATATCACCCGAAGCAATTCGTGGTGGCGCGATTGGTTTAGTGCGTGATGGCGATACGATTAGTGTCGATTGCCAGACTGGCGAACTGAATAATTTAGCTGACACTTCTGGCCGTGAAATATTTCAGCTAGATACCGAATCAATGCAGCAGACATGGGGGCGCGGATTGTTTGCGGTGATCCGTCATAATGTTTCCAGTGCCGACCAAGGGGCAAGCTTTATTGTCTAAAACAAAAAGCGGAGTGCTCCACACTCCGCTTTTCTTTAGCTTAGAAAGGAGTTACACACTCTCACCTGCCGTGATTTCATACCCCATGTCAACTACCTGCTCTGACTGGTCTTCGCCTTTGAGTCGCGCGATTAACAGTTCTGCACTCTTCTTGCCAATCTCAAAACGAGGCGTATCGACACTGGTCAGCTTCGGGCTGATTGTCTGGCCGATGTCCAACGCGTTATACCCAACTACCGCGAGCTGCTGAGGTATCTGAATGCCGCGCTGTTGAGCACTGAGTATGGTGCCGATAGCAATGTCATCGTTGGTACAGAACACACCATCCATATCGGGATAAATTTCCAGAGCTTGCGCTAAAAGCTCATGGGCCAGTGAATAACTGGAGTGTTCACCAGTCAGCACATGTTTTGATTCAAGACCCGCTTCTGCCATAGCTCGATCGTAACCTTGCATACGCAGCTTGGTACGGGTATCCAGACGCGCGCCAAAATAGACAATGGTTCGCTTGCCGGAATCTAACATACGCTTTACTGCGCTGTATGATGCATCTTCATGATCCAGACCAACCGCCATATCAATTGGCTGATCGGGCAGTTCCATGGTTTCTACAACGGGTATGCCCGCATTTTGGATCATCTGTAAGGTACGTGGGGTATGGTTGCTTTCAGTCAGGATCAGGCCATCAACCTGATAAGAAAGTAATGAGGCAATCTTGCGCTCTTCTTCCGCCACATCATAGCTAAAGTGAGCCAGAAGCGTCTCATAACCGTTAGCTTTAGTGACCATTTCTATGCCCTGAACAAAAGAGGCAAAAATCTGGTTGGACAGAGAAGGAAGTAAAATACCAATCGCTTTGCTGGAAGATTTGGACAGCATTGCCGGAGCACGGTTTTCGATATAACCCATCTCCTCAATAACTGCGGCAATTTTTACCCGAGTTTTTTCAGCAACGGATTCCGGATTACGCATATAGCGCGAGACCGTCATCTTTGTTACACCAACCTGGTCGGCGACATCCTGTAGTGTCGTGCGTGTCTTTTTATTATGTTGGGTCATAAGTGTGTGACTTGTTAATAATGTTACTAGTAACATTATGACCAATTGGCGATATTGTCACAAGCTTAGCGTACACATTCTCTGTCAGCTAACCAGATGTATTGCAGTCCCTTCCAGGCACCATTGTCCACCAGCATGCAGATAACGCGCACAATCATCACTTAACGCACAGCACATTCAGCAAAGAGGTCCCCGTTAGCTGGTTCGGTATGCGGTCAGCAAAAAGACCAATCTTATCTTTTCCCCAATACGGCAGTTGAAGCGGCCAACGATTCTTTTCCATCACCCCTGAGCTTCTCAGCGCTTTAAATTCATCATGGGTTACCAGAGACATACCTAACTGGTGACATATCTGACTGGCATCGTCGTAGTTAAGTCTATTCCAAGGTGTTCCATGTTCCATATAAAATTGGTTACGGTTCTCAACCAGATAAGGCACAACATAGGTTTTATCCTGTACCGAGGCTGTCAGACGTACGGTAATCGCATTATTGCCCTTCACTAATGGTTTAGATTCGGACTTTGTAGATGGCTTAGTGGTTGCCTGTGTGACGGCGGACTTCGTCTGTGCTTTTTTGGCGGGAACACTGATTACGTCAGCCGCAGGAGTAACAGCACTGGCAGGGGTTGTCGGCTTAGGACTTACGGCCTTAGCTTTAGGCGGGTTTGGTTTGACTTGCCTGGCATTGCTCTCTCCGACTACCCGGATAAACGCCTCTTTGTAATCTGGTAAGGTTTTAACTTCCCGTAAATCAGTAACTGCCTGACCTGCGTCTAGATATGGGCCAATCAGACAGCGGTAACCATTCTTTTCTGGCTTCATCCAGACATCGGTAGTTATTTTGATATACAGAGGTTTAGATTGTGCGACTGTCATCGGCTTTGGCAACAAACCACACTGAATCCAGTAGAATTCGCTGCCCTTAGGCGGCAGTTTCTTTCCCCATAACCCTTTGCCAATAGGACATGTCGACTCAAGCTTCGGGAGATCTTTATTACTGGACTGAACGGCATCACAAAGGAAATCGTCCGCCTTTACAGGGCTGGAAAACTGACTGAGTCCCAATAATAAACCCAGACTGAGGCTTAGTTGGATACGATGAGATGGGTATTGTGCCTTCTTCAATTCCATACGCTTCACTTTAAACTAGTAGGTAAGGTAATTATGACGACAAAGCGCCAAAAAACTGTGAACGAAGAATGACTTGCAAAAAAAGAGCCGAAAATTCATCCGGCTCTTAGTTTAGGAAGGATTTTAGTGAATTAACAACACTTAGTCGCTAAATTATTAACCTTTATACAGTTTTGGGTTAAATACATCACGCAACCAGTCACCCAGCAGGTTGATAACCAATACCAGTGTGACCAACACAATGCCAGGGAAAGCAGTAATCCACCATGCACCAGAGAAGATGTAATTAAAACCGATACTAATCAGTGCGCCCAGTGACGGCTGATCCACTGGCAGACCCAGACCTAAGAACGACAGCGCCGCCTCAGACATGATCGCATTCGCTACCTGTACTGTCGAAATAACCAGGATTGGCGACAGACAGTTCGGTAGGATGTGGCGGAACATGATACGTGGCGCTTTAAAGCCCATCACGCGTGCCGCTTCAACGTATTCCTTTTTCTTCTCTGCCAGTACCGATGCACGGATAGTACGTGCGTACTGTGGCCATTCTGCCACACCGATGATGACCACCAGCATCACTACCGCATATTGGCTGTAGAAATCACTGCCAAAGCTGGCCTTGAAAATCGCCGATACAATGATTGCTACCATCATGGTTGAGAACGACAACTGAACATCAGCAAAACGCATCAGGAAGCTGTCAATACGGCCACCAAAGTAACCTGCAGACAGACCAATGATGATACCCAGAACCAGCTGCAAACCTACGGCCAGGAAGCCGATAGTCAGTGACAAGCGCGAACCGTAAAGAATGGTCGATAAGATGTCACGACCTTGCTCATCCGTACCCAGAACAAAACGCTTGTCGCCGTCTTCCATCCATGAAGGTGGCAACTCTGAGTCCATGATGTCGATAGAAGTCAGGTCATACGGGTCAGTTGGTGCCAGAACTGGCGCAGCAAGTGCCAACACCAAAAACACCATAAACACCGTGAAACTCGCCATTGCCACTTTATCGCGCTTAAAGTAGTACAGGAAGTCCGAGTTTTTAAAGCGCTCCCATGCAGAAGGAGCAGCAGCTACATTAGATTGGCTCATGATTAAGCTCCTTTTCCAGTCAGGTTAACAGTCGGGTTGATGATGCCGTACAGCAAGTCAACGATGGTATTAGTTACCACGAAGATCAGACCAACAAAGATAACGTAAGCGGTGATCAGCGGTGTATCAACACGGTTAATCGCCTCGAGGAAAAGGAAACCGGTACCCGGCCACTGGAATACGGTTTCAGTCAGAATGGTGTAGGCCACCATGGTACCAATTTGCACACCACCCACTGTCAGTACTGGCAGCATGGTATTTTTCAGTGCATGTTGGTAATAAATCTTTTGTAAGTTCAGGCCTTTCGCTTTAGCGAACTTGATGTACTCAGAGCTCAGGACTTCCAGCATTTCTGAACGCACCAGACGGATAAACAGCGGTAACATGATAGAAGCCAGTGCGATACATGGCAGAATCAGGTGCTTGATACCGTCAATAGTGAAGAAGCCTGACTCCCAGCCGAGAATGTTAGCCGTCTCACCTCGCCCGTAGGAAGGCAGCCAGCCAAGTTCGATGGAGAAGACGTACATCAGCATGATTGCCGTCAGGAAGACAGGAATCGAAATACCGACACTACTCATCGCCATAACAAATTTGGTGAAAATACTTTTCGGGTGAATTGCGGAATACACCCCGAGTGGTATAGAGAAAACAATAATGATGAGCGTCGCGCCAAACACGAGCTCTAATGTCGCCACCAGCTTATCAAGAATAACCTCAACCGCCGGGCGCTTGAAAAAGTATGATGTACCTAAATCACCTTGTAGTGCATTACCGACAAAGCGAGTGTACTTTGTGATAAAGGGATCGTTCAGGCCCAGTTCATCACGCAGCGCTTGACGCTCCGACTCCGAAACCGACTGACCTACAAGCTCACGCAGCGGGTCACCCAGGTTGTCCTGAATGGCAAACGCCACCAAACTGATCACAAACATCACTATCAGTGCCTGAAACAGGCGCTTGACCAGAAACGAAAACATTCCTTGCCCCTTAACTATCCATAAATCTCTGTATACAGAGAGAAAATTCAGTCTTTAGACCAGCTCAATCCGACTGAAATAAAACTGAGCCAAGTGTTGAGTCCAAACAAAACTAGCTTGTTATGGCGCTCATGTAGGAGGGAGCGAACTCCCTCCTAAAAATTACTCAAGGTAATTATTCAACCACTAGGTCGCCAAAGTAAGGCATAACCATTGGGTTTACGATGTCTGCTGCTTTAACGTTAGACTTCGCGCCCCAAGCTTCACTTTGCCAGTGTAGCGGTACGAACGCTGCATCGTTGTAAAGCGTTGCTTCTACACCTTGAAGCATCTCTGCACGTTTCGCCGGATCCGTTTCAACGTTAGCCGCTTCTACTACTTTATCCATTTCTGGGTTTGAGTAGTGACCACAGTTGTACTGACCACGACCTGTCTCTTCGTTACGAGTCATAGTTAGGAACTCGTTGAAGTTCGCAGAATCTTCTGTGTCTGAGTGCCAGCCGATCATCAGCATGTCTGCTGAACACAAATCAAACTCAGGCCAGTATTGCGCTTTAGGCATAGTCTTCAGATCAACCTTGATGCCGATCTTAGACAGCATCGCCGCCGCTGCTTGTGCTACTTTCGCATCGTTCACGTAACGGTTGTTTGGCGCGATCATAGTCAGCGTGAAGCCTTTCTCGTAGCCCGCTTCTTTCATCAGCTCTTTTGCTTTCTTCAGATCGTAGCGAGGAACCAGTTTGTCATTGTGACCAACGTAGCCTGCTGGGCTTTGCTGACCAGCTGCCGTTGCGAAGCCTTTCATGATTTTCTTCACGATGCCTTCGTTGTTGATTGCGTGCACAATTGCCTGACGAACGCGAACATCTTTCAGCGCTTCATTGCTGTTTTGGTTCATTTGCAGCGTGATGATACGAGTACCTGGCAGAGTTACCAGATCGATGCCTTCTGCATCTTGTACACGTTTGTGATCGTTTGGCGCTACTGGGTGAATCATATCAACACCACCAGAAAGCAGAGCTGCAACGCGAGTCGCATCTTCTTTGATCGGTACCAGTGTAAGCTTGTCTACGTTACCTTTTGACGCTGTGTCCCAGTAATCGCTGAAACGTTCAAATTCAACTTTTACGCCCTGTTCACGTGATGTCACGATGAACGGACCAGTACCAGAAACGTGAGTTGATGCAAATGAGTTACCGTGCTTAACCAGCTCAGATTTGTCTTTGCCGTCTTCTGTCTTACCTGTGTAGAACTTGCTGTCCATCGGGAAGATGTAGGTTGCAGTTTGCAGAACCAGTGGGTATGGACCTTTAGTCACAAGCTCAATGGTGTTGTCGTCAACTTTAACGATTTTCTCGTACGGGTCGAAGATTGCTTTAAAATCCGGAGAGTTTTGCAGACGCTCAAATGTCCATACAACGTCATCTGCAGTCATTGTGTTACCAGAGTGGAACTTCACACCTTCACGCAGTTTGAAACGTACAGTTGTATCGTTAACACGCTCCCAGCTTTCTGCCAGGCGAGGTTCAAAATCCATTTCCTGAGTGAAGCGAACCAGTGGATCAAATACCATGTGTGACATTTGCAGAGTACCGCCAGACAGCTGCTCGTGCGGGTCAAGCGATACAGGGTCAGCAGCGTAGCCAACTTTAATGTCTGCAGCTAAAGCGTTAAAGCTAAGGCCAGCAGCCATTAGCGCCACTGCTAATTTGCTTTTCATGGTTTTCATTTGCATAACTCCTTCATGCTGGGATCTAAGTCCCTTGTTGTTGTGTTTGCGTTTTTATAGTCAAGATCAGCCAAGCGAAAACTTGGTTTATGCCGATTTGATATCTTCTCTTAGTCCGGTAAATTCCGGCATCAGAGAGATCAGTTTTTTGCTGTACTCATGTTGAGGAGCGGTAAACAGCTGCTCGGTCGGTGCAACTTCAAGTAGCGTACCCATCTGCATTACCCCCACTCGGTCACACATCTGACGAATAACTGGTAAATCGTGACTGATAAATAACATAGTCAAGTTCAGTTCACTTTGCAGATCTTTCAACAAGTTAAGAATCTGTGCCTGTACCGAAACGTCCAATGCCGACGTCGGCTCGTCACAGATTAAAAGACGAGGTCGCGTTGCCAGAGCGCGCGCGATAGAAATACGCTGACGCTGACCACCCGAGAATTCATGAGGGTATTTAAGACCAGCCATACGCCCCAATCCAACGTGATCAAGCAGGTCATTCACAATCTGACGTGTCTCTGCTTCGTTTTTAGTGAGCTTATGGAAACGGATTGGCTCTGCAATGATATCGGCCACCTTCATACGCGGGTTCATCGACGTATAAGGGTTCTGGAAAACCATCTGCATCTGACGGCGAACCGGACGACGCTCTTTCTCTGACTTCATCGCAGTCAAATCAAGGCCTTCAAATTTCACCTGGCCTGAGTTTGGCTCATACAGTCCGGCAATCACTCGCGCGATGGTTGATTTACCTGAACCAGACTCACCCACCAGGCCAAATGTTTCACCTTCGTGAACTTCAAAGCTAACGTTGTTCGACGCTTGAACGTACTCACGACGGCTTTCAAACAGAGAGTCCTTAGTGACAAATCGCAGATTAACGTTTTTCACATCCAATAAAGGACCGGTGTACTCACGCTGATCCTGGCTTTGACCCAGCCAGTGGGTCTTAATGTCTAGCGACTTCATTTCTGTCGCTTCTTCGATGTAGCTCACCAGAGGAAAACGCTCGAGCTTCACATCTGAACGCGGGACAGCTGAGATCAGGCTGCGAGTGTAAGGGTGATCCGGGTTACCCAGCACTTTAGCAGTAGGACCAAACTCAACCAGATCGCCACGGTACATAACCGCTACACGGTCAGTTACATTTGAAACCACACCCATGTCGTGCGTCACCAACATACAACCTACGTTGTTCTTGATACACAACTCACGGATAAGATTAAGGATTTGGTCCTGGATTGATACGTCCAGCGCCGTTGTTGGTTCATCGGCAATGATCAGATCTGGCTCACCCGCCAGAGCAATCGCAATAACCACACGCTGACGCATACCGCCAGAGAACTGGTGAGGATACTGTTTCAGACGGTTTTCCGGCTGAGGAATACCGACCTGCTGCATCAGAGAAAGTGCACGTTGATACGCTTCTTCGTCCGACACTTTCATATTGGCATGAATGGTTTCTTTCAGCTGCTGCTCAACCGTAAATAAAGGGTTGAGAGAGGTCATTGGGTCCTGGAAGATAAAACCAATCTTCGAGCCACGAACCTTACGCATTGCTTCTGGCGATAAGCCAGAAATCTTTTCTCCATCCAGGAATACGTCGCCACTGGCAACTCGACCTGGAGGACTAAGCAAATCAATAACAGCGTTACCAACGGTGGACTTACCCGCACCTGACTCGCCAACGACACCCACTATCTCGCCGCGCTCAATCTGGAACGACAATGATTTCACGGCTGCGTGAACACCGTGTCGGGATGGATACTCAATACGAAGGTTTTTCACTTCTAATAGTGACATTTCAGACCTCTACTGCCTTGTCTGTGGTATCGAATAACGCCGCAATAAAGGGGGCTATTCATCACCTGAATGAATCCGTTCAAATTCAGAATAATGCTCTGAAATTTAAATGCGGAGACAATGTGGCAAAAATCACACAAAAAAGCAACAATTAAAGTATATTACGCCATGAAAATGTTAATTCAACGCACATTAGGCGAATAAAAATGCATTAACAAGTATTTAACCACTTTCATATAAGCCTATTTTTGTGCGATATGCACCAATAAAAACAGAAAAATGCTCTAGTTTTATGCAAAACCCCGACATTAGCCATTGCAAAACTATTCACGCACAACCATTAACATTTAACAAACAATCTCTGGCACAAACTACGATAAACCAGAGTAAAGTACCAACTGATAGAATTAATTACAGATAAAAAACCAAAAATACAAATCATCAAGATAGATCGAAACGTGAGCAGATCGACATAATGACTCAATTTATTACTCTCGATGAGTTATTCGTTTATTAAGCGGTTTAACTGCCGTAACAAAAGCGCGATAGTTTGAGAATTTACCAAGGGAATAGAATGAGCAGATCAACAACGTGTAGGTCTTGAGGCTTTACGATGCTGTTGAGCGTGAGATAATAGGTTGACCAAGAGATCCCTCTCTAACCAGTAATTAAATATTGAATGAAGGAGCCCCAGTGCTTAAAGCGATTTTTTTTGATATGGATGAGACGTTATGTGGTACCTCTCAAGCCGATAAGGTGGCAGGACAAGAATTTGCGGCTTGGATTAAAACAACTTACCCACAACTGACAGATCCTGAAGCTTTCTTACAGCGCTACTTGCAGGGGGTATATAAAAAACTCAACGCAGAATTCCCTCAGCTTGTCGCCCTGCTGCCGAATGAAAATGCTTTTCGCTGCGGCCTGATAAAAACCATACTGGCAGAGCAAGGTATTGAGGTAAGTGCGGAAGAAGCTCAGCAGGCACAGAATTTTTTTGATTCTGCCCGTATGAACGCTTTTTCTTTCCTTCCTGGTGTTAAAGAGATGCTGGTTGAACTACGTCAGCACTACACTTTGGTCGTGATTACCAACGGTCCAATCTTCTCGCAACATCCGAAATTAGCCGCAACCAATATGAGTGAGTGGGTTGATCATATTATCGTCGGTGGTGAGGAGCCTGAAGAGAAGCCTGCAGCAAGTATCTTCCACAAGGCTCTCAGCTTAGCCGGCGTTAAACCACAAGAATCGCTTCATATCGGCGATTCTTTAGCTGCGGACATAGCGGGAGCAAACGATATGGATATTCTCAGCGTTTGGGTGAACCCGACAGGTTCAGAGAACCCAACAGCGATAGAACCAGACTACGAAGTAAGAAACACCGTCGAGTTAAAAGAAATACTCAAAACGCTCGCCCAATAGAAATACCAAGACCCCAGCTACTGCGCTGGGGTTTGTTTTATCGGCGCACAACACCTTTGGCTTTTGGGTTACTGGTGGTCAAAAACTCATTGACCTGTACGCACGCCAAAATTGCCTTTGTTTAGAATGCAAATAGGCCTCGATTTTTCTATCGCGGACGGCTAGTTGAGGCTTTCTAATAGTGGTCGCTGAAGAGCCAGAATTTGAACATCATGCGCCCCCCGCCCTTTTGGTCCGCTATGTTTCAAAGAAAGAGATGCACTACCAAGCTGCGCTATCCACAACCTACAGATGTAAAAAAGCCCCAGCTTTCGCTGAGGCTTTTTAATAGTGGTCGATGAAGAAGGATTCGGCGCGGCTGGGCTTCCAGACCCCGACCCTATTGTCCCAATTCTATGATTCAGAAAGCAAAAAACCTCATCATTTTTGATGAGGTTTTTTAATAGTGGTCGGTGAAGAGGGATTCGAACCCCCGACCCTCTGGTCCCAAACCAGATGCGCTACCAAGCTGCGCTATTCACCGAGCATATATTCTTTAAAGAAAGAATGGGGTGGCTAACGAGACTTGAACTCGCGACAACCGGAATCACAATCCGGGGCTCTACCAACTGAGCTATAGCCACCATCAAATTGTCATGTTTACCGCTTAGTGTAAGCCATAAACTAAATAGTGGTCGGTGAAGAGGGATTCGAACCCCCGACCCTCTGGTCCCAAACCAGATGCGCTACCAAGCTGCGCTATTCACCGACTAATGTTTTATCTCAACTTAATCAAGATAAGGAAGCAATGCTACCTTTTTCTCTCTTAAAAAGAAAGAATGGGGTGGCTAACGAGACTTGAACTCGCGACAACCGGAATCACAATCCGGGGCTCTACCAACTGAGCTATAGCCACCATTAATTTTTACCGATATATCCTCCAAGGCAATGGCGCGCCCGAAAGGATTCGAACCTTCGACCTTTGGCTCCGGAGGCCAACGCTCTATCCAGCTGAGCTACGGGCGCATGCCCTATCGGCGGAGTGGAATAATACGGATATCCCACTATGTCGTCTAGTACTTTTTTTACTTTTTTTATCGTTTGGTCTCTTTTTCGGCAGTTGTCTGCCTTTAAAGTGAATTTTTGATGTGATTCACGCCCTGTCATGGATAAGTTGTTGTTTAATGCAACAAGCGAACGGGATATAATCACTCATTATTTACATTGATTTAACAGCTGCAACCAAGTTGTCTAATCATTCTATGCCATTGAGGAGCGTTATCAGCCTCTTCAAGCGGCATCAATACTCTAACTATATAAATAGGTAAGTCACTTACCTCGGGAATGTGAAGTGGGTTTAATGGATATGTCTCGACAAATGATTAGCGTTTTGTTCGCTGCCTTAACGTTTTCTACGGCAGCTTTAGCTTCTGACATCAGCCAAAGTGAATACGATGCGATCGCAGAACGCATCAAACCTGTCGGTGATGTTTATCTAGCAGGCTCAGAGCCTGTAAAAGCTGAACCAACTGGTCCGCGTGATGGCGCAGCAGTTTACGGTACTTTTTGTATAGCTTGTCACGCCTCAGGTGTTAACGGCGCTCCAAAATCAGGTAATGGTGACGATTGGGCACCTCGTATTGCTCAAGGCAAGGACGTACTGGTCAAGCACGCACTTGAAGGCTTCAATGCGATGCCTGCTAAAGGCACCTGTATGGACTGTTCTGATGACGAGATCATCGCAGCGATCGATCACATGATTGAAGGCCTGTAATCAGATTTCAGCTGAATACGGAAAAAAGAAAGGCTTGCCAATGGCAAGCCTTTTTATTTGGTGTTCAGTTAAATGTCGTGTGAACCAACGTTACTTCTTAAACATGGAACGCAAGTTGGCTATGTGTGCCTGGCCTTTTGCCATTCGTTCTTCTTGAGATACCGGCTTTTTATTCACTTCCCATTCAACATCATCAAATGGAAGTTCATCAAGGAAGCGGCTTTGTGTTGGTTTGATCAACTCACCAAACTGACGGCGCTCTTTACACATAGTAAAGGTCAGTTCCCGCTGAGCACGGGTAATGCCCACGTACATCAAACGGCGTTCCTCCTCAACATTATCTTCATCAATACTGGTTTGGTGAGGCAATATGCCCTCTTCCGAGCCAATCAGATAAACATATGGAAATTCAAGACCTTTTGATGCGTGTAGCGTCATCAACTGAACCGCATCACTATCTTCGTCGTCTTCGCCGCGCTCCATCATGTCACGCAACGTCAGGCGCTGAACCACTTCTTTTAGGGTCTTTTCTTCTTGATCGTAATTGTCGCCTTCTAAATCAGCAACTATCCATGAATAGAGATCGGACACGTTCTTCATGCGCATTTCAGCCGCTTTTGGACTTGCTGAAGTTTCGTATAACCAGTCTTCGTAGTTAATATCACGAACCAGTGAACGTACCGCCGTTACTGTATCGCCTCTTTCTGCCTGATCGGCAATGGCGACTAACCATTGCATGAAGCGGCGTAAGTTTTCGAGACCACGGCCAGTTAGGTGCTGCTCCAGTCCCATTTCAAAACTGGCCTCAAACAGGCTCTTGCCACGCATGTTGGCGTAACTACCTAATTTTTCTAACGTTACCGGGCCAATTTCGCGTCGAGGAGTGTTTACGATACGCAGAAACGCGTTATCGTCATCCGGATTCACCAGTACCCGCAGGTACGCCATGATGTCCTTAATTTCTGCTCGAGCAAAAAACGATGTGCCGCCGGAGAGCTTATACGGCACTCGGTTTTGCATCAGAGATTTCTCAATCAAACGGGATTGATGGTTACCGCGATACAAAACCGCGTAGTCCCTGTAATCCGTCCGATTTAAGAACTTATGCGCAATCAATTCGCCCGTAACTCTTTCCGCCTCGTGCTCTTCATTTTTCGCCAGCAGCACCTTGAGTTTCTCACCGTCAGGGATCTCAGAGAACAGTGACTTCTCATACACGTGCGGGTTGTTAGCGATAAGAATATTGGCAGCACGCAGAATACGGCTGGTTGAGCGGTAGTTTTGCTCCAGTTTAATCAGGCGCAAGCTAGGATAGTCTTCACCGAGCAACACTAAGTTTTGCGGCTTGGCACCACGCCATGAATAAATCGATTGGTCATCATCACCAACCACAGTTAAACGTCCGCGCTCGCCCACAATCAGTTTTACCAGTTCGTACTGACTGGTATTAGTATCCTGGTATTCGTCCACCAACAGATAACGAATGCGGCTCTGCCAACGTTGGCGTGCTTCTTCATGGTTACGCAGGAGCAGCACCGGCATCAGGATCAAATCATCAAAGTCGAGCGCGTTGTACGCTTTCATCTGTTTCTGATACATCTCAAAACAGAACGCAAACAGCTCCTGCTGTTCACCTTTCGCCTGCGCTTTCGCCTGCTCTGGAGTGAGCATGTCATTCTTCCAGTTCGAGATACAACTGAGAAGCTGACGTAACAGATCTTTATCACCGTCGAGCTGCTTTTCGGTCAGTTCTTTTAGCAGAGCCAACTGGTCCTGGTCATCAAACAGGGAGAAGCCTGCTTTTAAGCCCAGCTGCTTATATTCTCGCTTGATGATGTTCAGACCCAAAGTATGAAATGTCGAGACCATTAACCCTTTGGACTCTGATTTACCGAGTGTCTGGCCCACGCGCTCTTTCATTTCGCGCGCAGCTTTATTAGTAAATGTCACCGCAGCGATGTTTCTTGCTTTGTAGCCACACTGCTGAACCAAATAAGCAATTTTATTGGTGATTACGCGAGTTTTACCCGAACCAGCCCCCGCCAGTACTAGACATGGACCAGATACATACTTAACGGCTTCATCTTGACTAGGGTTCAGCTTCATAGATTTTCTCTGCGGGTGATAAATGTGGCGCCTATGATAAAGGGGCTATCGTATGAAAGCTACGGAGATTTTCGGGTAATTTTTATGCCAACAATAGAAAGATTGTGTTGCATAACAGGCTTGAGTTTAAGTTATAATGAATGAACGTTCATTCACTAGAGGTCGATTCATGAAAGACGACTCTGCTGTCGATAAACGCGAACAAATCCTGAGCGCTGCGGAACACCTTATTGCTGAGTCTGGGTTTCTGGGGCTTTCGATGCAAAAACTGGCCAATGAAGCCGGGGTGGCCGCCGGAACGATTTATCGCTACTTCTCAGACAAAGAACATCTCATGGAAGAAGTGCGTCTTAGCGTATCTCAACGTGTGGCTACTGCAGTGCAGTCAGGAGTAAGCGAAGAGATGCCGTTGAAAGAGCGCTATCGGGCTATGTGGCTAAATATCTGGAACCTAGCGGGTTCAAACTTGAGTGCTATCAGTAACCGAACGCAATATGAGTCTTTACCTATTACTAATAACAACAATATTCGAGAGCTCGAAAGAAAGATGTTCAGCCAGGTCGATCGACTTTTCGATCAGGGTAAAGAGGAAGGGGTGTTCAAACCCCTCCATAACGATGTTCTCGCAGGATTAAGTTTTGAACCTAGCGTAGCTCTTGCCAGAAAACACGCTTTGGGGTTTTACCAATTGAGCAACAATGAGCTGGAAGCCGCCATTGAAGCCAGTTGGGATGCAATCATTAAACACTAACTTGGAGTTCTTAATCGAATGAAAAAGTGGACTTTCTTTATGTTACTTATCTCTGTGCTGCTGTTTGGCAGCGTGATAAGTTTCAATTTATTTAAGCAACATAAAATCGCAGAGTACTTAGCCAACCGCCCTGAGGCGGAGTTCCCGGTGACGGTCACACAGGTTCAGGCTGTGGATTGGGTACCTGTCATTGAGGCGATCGGTTTCATCGAACCAAATCAAGGTGTCACCGTAGCTAACGAAACCAGTGGCGTGATTAACAAAATCGCATTCGAGTCAGGAACTCAAGTGGAAGAAGGTCAAGACTTAGTGCTTCTGGATTCTGCGGTAGAGAAAGCAAACCTAAAGAGTGCAGAAGCTAGACTACCAGCAGCTCAGGCAAAATATACCCGCTACCAGGGGCTGTACAAAAAAGGGTCTGTTTCTAAAGAAGCTTTCGATGAAGCTCAAGCTGACTTCTTTTCTCTGCGTGCAGATATTGAAAGCTTAAAAGCGGCGATTGACCGACGTGAAATCAAAGCACCGTTTTCTGGTGTTGTCGGTATCCGTAATGTTTATCTAGGCCAGTACCTGCAAGCAGGTACGGACATTGTGCGCCTTGAAGATACCAGTGTAATGCGCCTGCGCTTTACCGTTCCTCAAACCGATATTTCCCGTATCCATATGGGGCAAGGTGTCGACATTTTCGTTGATGCTTACCCAGAGATCGCGTTCAAAGGCTCTATTACAGCGATTGAGCCAGCGGTTAATGTGCAAAGTGGCCTGATCCAGGTTCAAGCCGATATTCCAAACAGCGATGGTAAGCTACGCAGTGGTATGTTTGCGCGCGCCAACATCATTCTGCCGAAACTGGAAAACCAAGTGACACTTCCACAAACTGCCATCACCTTCACGCTATACGGTGACAGTATCTACCTCATATCTGAAGAAGATGGCGAAAAGCGTGTCACGCAGCAAGTGGTAAAAGTAGGCGAACGCACTAAAGACATCGCACATATTGTTGAAGGTGTTAAGCCAGGTGATGTGGTGGTGACTTCTGGTCAGGTTCGTTTGAGTAACCACGCTAAAGTACGGGTAGTAGAAAGCAATGCAACTACTCCTCCGTCTGAAACACCAATGCTGTAATTGGAGGATTCATGCGCTTTACTGATGTTTTTATTAAGCGTCCGGTTTTAGCGGTATCGATAAGCTTTTTGATCGCATTGCTTGGTCTGCAGGCAATATTCAAAATGCAGGTTCGTGAATACCCTGAAATGACGAATACGGAAGTAACGGTTTCGACCAGTTACTACGGTGCCAGCGCCGACCTGATACAAGGCTTTATTACTCAGCCATTGGAGCAAGCGGTCGCACAGGCAGACAATATCGACTATATGACTTCACAGTCAGTGTTGGGTAAATCCACCATCACTGTGAAAATGAAGTTAAACACCGATCCGAATGCCGCTCTGTCTGATGTACTGGCGAAGACCAACTCGGTTCGCTCCCAGCTGCCTAAAGAGGCGGAAGATCCTACCGTAACCATGTCGACTGGCTCGACTACAGCGGTACTTTATATTGGCTTCACCAGTGACGAGCTGTCTTCAAGTCAGATCACCGACTATCTTGAACGCGTAATAAACCCTCAATTATTTACCGTTAATGGTGTGTCAAAAGTTGATCTGTACGGAGGTATGAAATACGCACTGCGTGTTTGGCTGGACCCTGCAAAGATGGCTGCGTTTAACCTTACTGCAACCGATGTTATGGGTGTACTGAGTGCGAACAACTATCAGTCTGCTACAGGTCAGGCTATCGGTGAGTTTGTACTTTATAATGGCAGTGCCGACACGCAGGTTTCTAACGTTGATGAGCTTAAGAATCTTGTTGTCCGCACCGATAATGGTAACGTTACACGTTTGAGTGACATTGCCAAGGTAACACTGGAGAAAAGTCACGACGTATACCGAGCCAGTGCGAATGGTCAGGAGGCAGTCGTTGCTGCAATAAATGCAGCACCAAGTGCTAACCCGATTAACATCGCCGCGGATGTGCTCAACCTGCTGCCGCAGCTTGAACGTAACCTGCCTAGCACAATCAAAATGAACGTGATGTACGATTCAACTATCGCGATCAACGAGTCGATTAACGAAGTAATCAAAACTATCGTTGAAGCGGCAGTGATCGTACTGATTGTAATCACACTATTCCTAGGTTCATTCCGTGCGGTAATCATCCCGATCGTAACTATCCCTCTCTCATTGATTGGTGTAGCAATGGTCATGCAGTCAATGGGCTTCTCCTGGAATCTAATGACGCTACTGGCGATGGTACTGGCGATCGGTCTGGTGGTGGATGATGCGATCGTGGTACTGGAGAACGTTGACCGACACATTAAGCTCGGTGAATCACCGTTCCGTGCAGCCATTATTGGTACACGTGAAATTGCCGTACCGGTTATCGCAATGACACTCACCTTGGGTGCGGTTTACGCGCCAATCGCGTTGATGGGCGGAATCACGGGCTCGCTGTTTAAAGAGTTTGCATTAACGCTTGCTGGTGCCGTATTCGTATCAGGTATTGTCGCACTGACACTATCACCGATGATGTGTTCAAAAATGCTTAAAGCCCACCAAGCACCAAGCAAGTTTGAACAAAAAGTACACAGCGTTTTGGATCGAATGACAAACCACTACGCAAGAATGCTGAATGCAGTAATGTTGCACCGTCCTGTGGTTATCGGTTTCGCTGTGATTGTATTTGCCAGCCTTCCATTGTTGTTCAAGTTTATCCCGAGCGAACTGGCGCCTTCGGAAGATAAAGGCGTAGTTGTGTTAATGGGTACTGCTCCATCTAACGCAAACCTCGACTTTATCCAAAACACCATGAATGACGTGAATAAGATTCTGTCTGAACAACCAGAAGTGCAATTCGCTCAGGTGTTCTCTGGTGTACCTAACTCAAACCAAGCGTTTGGTATCGCCTCTATGGTGCCCTGGAGTGAACGCGAAGCAAGCCAAGCTGACGTAACTGGCCGTGTGGGTGGATTAGTTGCGGACGTGCCGGGAATGGCGGTCACTGCATTCCAAATGCCTGAACTTCCTGGTGCAGGTAGCGGTCTGCCAATTCAGTTTGTCCTGACCACACCAAATGCATTTGAGAGCTTATTCGCTATTGCAACAGACGTGTTGACGGAAGTGAAATCGAGCCCGATGTTCGTCTATTCAATGCTGGACCTGAACTATGACTCGGCGACGATGAAAATCAATATCGACAAAGATAAGGCGGGGGCATATGGCGTAACCATGCAAGACATCGGTATCACGCTGGGTACGATGATGGCAGATGGCTACGTAAACCGTATCGACCTGAACGGCCGCTCATACGAAGTTATCCCTCAAGTAGAGCGTAAGTGGCGTCTCAATCCGGAGTCGATGAACAACTACTACGTGCGTGCAGCCGACGGCAATGCAGTTCCACTCAGCAACCTGGTCAGTATCGATGTGGTTGCTGAGCCACGTTCCCTACCTCACTTCAACCAGCTGAACTCTGCAACGATAGGTGCTGTTCCTGCGCCGGGCACTGCAATGGGTGATGCAATTAACTGGTTTGAGAACATTGCAGAAACTAAACTGCCAAGCGGCTACAACCATGACTATATGGGTGAATCACGTCAGTTTGTAACAGAAGGCAGCGCGCTGTATGCGACGTTTGGTTTGGCCTTGGCAATCATTTTCCTAGTTCTGGCGATTCAGTTTGAATCACTTAAAGACCCAATAGTGATCATGGTGTCGGTTCCTCTGGCAGTGTGTGGGGCATTGATTGCTTTAGCCTGGGGGGCTGCATCGATGAACATCTACTCTCAGGTGGGTCTAATTACACTGGTTGGTCTGATCACCAAACACGGTATCTTGATCTGTGAAGTTGCCAAAGAGGAGCAATTGCACAACAACCTGGGTAAGACAGAAGCGGTGATGGAAGCGGCGAAAGTTCGTCTGCGCCCTATCCTGATGACTACTGCAGCGATGATTGCCGGTCTTATCCCATTGATGTATGCAACCGGTGCTGGTGCGGCTCAGCGCTTTAGTATCGGTATCGTCATCGTGGCTGGCCTGGCAATTGGTACGCTGTTTACCCTGTTCGTACTGCCAGTTATCTACAGCTACCTGGCTGAGAAGCACAAACCACTGCCAATCTTTGTCGAGGACAAAGACCTGGAAAAGTTAGCACGCGTTGATGAAGCAAAAGCCGCACAGCTCCAGCTCACTGACAAGTACTAAAAGCTAAATTATCAAAGGTCACTTCGGTGACCTTTTTTATTGCTTGATGTTTACTGTAGCCATCTCGATTTTTTGCAATCCAACTAGCGACTTTCCCGTATCAATTACTTAGAATGAGGGCAAATCTAAAGGAGTTTTAGTCACTATGTTTGACCCAAAGAAACTAGAGCAAATCGCTAAACAAATTCACGATTCTATGCCTGCACCTGTGAAAGAGCTTGGTGCTGATGTTGATCAGAAAGTTCGCCAAGTAATTCAAGGCCAGCTTAACAAGCTTGATGTTGTAAGCCGTGAAGAGTTTGATGTGCAGACCCAAGTTCTTCTTCGTACGCGCCAGAAGTTAACGGAAATGGAAGCAAAACTGGCAAAGCTTGAAGAGAAGCTTGGCTAACAGATAAATACACCAATCATATTATTACCCAGCCTCTAAAGCAGAGTGAGATAGCTCTGCTTTTATTTCCTGTAAAGCGACCAAGCACCACAAACACAATCAACAACCACCGTATTACTATACGGGCATCGGTTTGCCAATTTATTCTAACTTAACCAGCCCCACTCTTTTTCTATTGTATTTATCTCTGGCGAATATGGTGGGATGTAGCTGATAGAATTAGTGTGAGTACCCTTTCCAGATATAACTTTGATGCCAATTCGCTCAATCCAAATGATGACGGAATGTTTTTACCTTGGAGCAGTATCAAAAATGAGGTTTAAATTCTCGCACGCCGCTTCTCTATTGCTAAGTAGAGATACAATCTTCTGGCCTCTTTAGTAAAACAAGCAGCACCGAAGAGGTAAGCATCTTAGAACGATCGGTCTTTGGCTCTTAAGGAGTGTTTCGATTGAGGTTTTTTAGATTATCTCGCCTGCTGTAAGAGCTTAGAGAGGTTGAAGCGTTTAGTAATCCTGCTCAAACCAATATTGTGGAAGATTCGGTAGATATTGAATTGGTTTAATTGCTACTCTGACAGACGATAAGGACAACCAGTATAAGACTTCAAACCCAGATATGCTTAACTATCAAAAGCGTGGAAGACGGCAAAGTATCTAATTCCCGGTCCGTAGACGTTCCTTTTCTATAAACCGTCAGAGAATAAAATGAAAAAAGGCTCTAGTCTTTCAACTAGAGCCTTAAATATGGCAGGGGTGGAGAGATTCGAACTCCCAACACGCGGATTTGGAATCCGCTGCTCTGCCAATTGGAGCTACACCCCTAACGAATTTATTATATTCTAAATTCAATAAAACCTCGCATAAGCGAGGTTTCTGATAAGTGGCGGAGTGGACGGGACTCGAACCCGCGACCCCCGGCGTGACAGGCCGGTATTCTAACCAACTGAACTACCACTCCGCAGTGGTATCACCCGTTATTACAACGAATGTCCATAATTTAAAGCCTGGCGATGTCCTACTCTCACATGGGGAAACCCCACACTACCATCGGCGCTGTTTTGTTTCACTTCTGAGTTCGGAATGGAATCAGGTGGGTCCAAAACGCTATGGCCGCCAAGCAAATTCTTTAATCTGGAAAGCTGTTTTTAATTCTCGTTCTTACACATTCAATGTTCTTTCATTGAGTCCATCAAAACCCCTTGGGTGTTGTATGGTTAAGCCTCACGGGCAATTAGTACAGGTTAGCTCAACGCCTCACAACGCTTACACACCCTGCCTATCAACGTCGTAGTCTACGACAACCCTTTAGGATACTTAAAGTATCAGGGAGAACTCATCTCAAGGCTTGCTTCCCGCTTAGATGCTTTCAGCGGTTATCAATTCCGAACTTAGCTACCGGGCAATGCGTCTGGCGACACAACCCGAACACCAGAGGTTCGTCCACTCCGGTCCTCTCGTACTAGGAGCAGCCCCTTTCAATTCTCCAACGCCCACGGCAGATAGGGACCGAACTGTCTCACGACGTTCTAAACCCAGCTCGCGTACCACTTTAAATGGCGAACAGCCATACCCTTGGGACCGACTTCAGCCCCAGGATGTGATGAGCCGACATCGAGGTGCCAAACACCGCCGTCGATATGAACTCTTGGGCGGTATCAGCCTGTTATCCCCGGAGTACCTTTTATCCGTTGAGCGATGGCCCTTCCATTCAGAACCACCGGATCACTATGACCTGCTTTCGCACCTGCTCGAATTGTCATTCTCGCAGTCAAGCGGGCTTATGCCATTGCACTAACCTCACGATGTCCAACCGTGATTAGCCCACCTTCGTGCTCCTCCGTTACTCTTTGGGAGGAGACCGCCCCAGTCAAACTACCCACCAGGCACTGTCCGTAACCCCGATAAGGGGTCAACGTTAGAACATCAACACTACAAGGGTGGTATTTCAAGGACGGCTCCAACGATACTGGCGTACCGTCTTCAAAGCCTCCCACCTATCCTACACATGTAGGGTCAATGTTCAGTGCCAAGCTGTAGTAAAGGTTCACGGGGTCTTTCCGTCTAGCCGCGGGTACACTGCATCTTCACAGCGATTTCAATTTCACTGAGTCTCGGGTGGAGACAGCGTGGCCATCATTACGCCATTCGTGCAGGTCGGAACTTACCCGACAAGGAATTTCGCTACCTTAGGACCGTTATAGTTACGGCCGCCGTTTACCGGGGCTTCGATCAAGAGCTTCGACCGAAGTCTAACCCCATCAATTAACCTTCCGGCACCGGGCAGGCGTCACACCGTATACGTCATCTTACGATTTTGCACAGTGCTGTGTTTTTAATAAACAGTTGCAGCCACCTGGTATCTGCGACTCTCAATAGCTCCATCCGCGAGGGACTTCACCGTCGAGAGCGTACCTTCTCCCGAAGTTACGGTACCATTTTGCCTAGTTCCTTCACCCGAGTTCTCTCAAGCGCCTTGGTATTCTCTACCCGACCACCTGTGTCGGTTTGGGGTACGATTCCTTACAATCTGAAGCTTAGAGGCTTTTCCTGGAAGCATGGCATCAATGACTTCACTGCCGTAGCAGCTCGACGTCGTGTCTCAGCCTTAAAAAGAGCCGGATTTACCTAACTCTTAAGCCTACGCACTTGAACCTGGACAACCGTCGCCAGGCCCACCTAGCCTTCTCCGTCCCCCCATCGCAATTGTAAGAAGTACGGGAATATTAACCCGTTTCCCATCGACTACGCCTTTCGGCCTCGCCTTAGGGGTCGACTTACCCTGCCCCGATTAACGTTGGACAGGAACCCTTGGTCTTCCGGCGAGGAGGTTTTTCACCCCCTTTATCGTTACTCATGTCAGCATTCGCACTTCTGATACGTCCAGCATGCGTTACCACACACCTTCAACCGCTTACAGAACGCTCCCCTACCCAATATACAAAAGTATATTGCCGCAGCTTCGGTTTACTACTTAGCCCCGTTACATCTTCCGCGCAGGCCGACTCGACCAGTGAGCTATTACGCTTTCTTTAAATGATGGCTGCTTCTAAGCCAACATCCTGGCTGTCTGAGCCTTCCCACATCGTTTCCCACTTAGTAGTAATTTGGGACCTTAGCTGGCGGTCTGGGTTGTTTCCCTCTCCACGACGGACGTTAGCACCCGCCGTGTGTCTCCCGGATAGTACTTACTGGTATTCGGAGTTTGCAAAGGGTTGGTAAGTCGGGATGACCCCCTAGCCTTAACAGTGCTCTACCCCCAGTAGTATTCGTCCGAGGCGCTACCTAAATAGCTTTCGGGGAGAACCAGCTATCTCCAGGTTTGATTGGCCTTTCACCCCTAGCCACAAGTCATCCGCTAATTTTTCAACATTAGTCGGTTCGGTCCTCCAGTTGATGTTACTCAACCTTCAACCTGCCCATGGCTAGATCACCTGGTTTCGGGTCTATATCCAGAGACTAAAACGCCCAGTTAAGACTCGGTTTCCCTACGGCTCCCCTAGATGGTTAACCTTGCCACTGAATATAAGTCGCTGACCCATTATACAAAAGGTACGCAGTCACAGGACAAAGCCTGCTCCTACTGCTTGTACGTACACGGTTTCAGGTTCTATTTCACTCCCCTCACAGGGGTTCTTTTCGCCTTTCCCTCACGGTACTGGTTCACTATCGGTCAGTCAGTAGTATTTAGCCTTGGAGGATGGTCCCCCCATATTCAGACAGGATATCACGTGTCCCGCCCTACTCGATTTCACTGAATGTGCGTTGTCAACTACGGGGCTATCACCCTGTATCGCCGGACTTTCCAGACCGTTCGTCTAACGCATATAAAGCTTAAGGGCTAGTCCAATTTCGCTCGCCGCTACTTTCGGAATCTCGGTTGATTTCTTTTCCTCGGGGTACTTAGATGTTTCAGTTCCCCCGGTTCGCCTCGCTGCGCTATGTATTCACGCAGCGATACTAGCTTATGCTAGTGGGTTTCCCCATTCGGAAATCCCAGACTCAAGTGGCTTTTACTGCCTAATCTGGGCTTATCGCAAGTTAATACGTCCTTCATCGCCTCTGACTGCCAAGGCATCCACCGTGTACGCTTAGTCACTTAACCATACAACCCGAAGGAGTTTCGAATTGAAGTTAAACAACCAAAGTTGCTGTCTCATTATTTGAATGAGCGAGACAGCTTTCGATTTTGCCGGACTCAAATTCCAAGAACACTTGAATGTGTTGTTAGTTGTATTCCCTTAGGAATACTTTGAGAACTTTACAAATAATCTTAAAGATTATTTTGTCAGCTTTCCAAATTGTTAAAGAGCTAATCACTTCAATGAAGTAACCATTTTTAAAAGCACTCTGCTTTCTATTTCAAAGAAAATGCGCTTAAAGATGGTGGGCGATACCGGGCTCGAACCAGTGACCCCCTGCTTGTAAGGCAGGTGCTCTCCCAACTGAGCTAATCGCCCATTATTTCAAAATATGGTGGAGCTATGCGGGATCGAACCGCAGACCTCCTGCGTGCAAGGCAGGCGCTCTCCCAGCTGAGCTATAGCCCCATATTTTGAGTTTTAATTCCTAATGGAAGGAATGGTGGGTCGTGCAGGATTCGAACCTGCGACCAATTGATTAAAAGTCAACTGCTCTACCAACTGAGCTAACGACCCAATGGTATCCCGTAGGGGAGTCGAACCCCTGTTACCGCCGTGAAAGGGCGGTGTCCTAGGCCTCTAGACGAACGGGACACTAAGTGAACATCTTGGGGGATGTTCTATCTCTTAAACTTCATAAACCATATCAATCTGTGTGGACACTCATCGTGAGTAATCATCGTATAAGGAGGTGATCCAGCGCCAGGTTCCCCTAGCGCTACCTTGTTACGACTTCACCCCAGTCATGAACCACAAAGTGGTAAGCGTCCCCCCGAAGGTTAAACTACCTACTTCTTTTGCAGCCCACTCCCATGGTGTGACGGGCGGTGTGTACAAGGCCCGGGAACGTATTCACCGTGGCATTCTGATCCACGATTACTAGCGATTCCGACTTCATGGAGTCGAGTTGCAGACTCCAATCCGGACTACGACGCACTTTTTGGGATTCGCTCACTTTCGCAAGTTGGCCGCCCTCTGTATGCGCCATTGTAGCACGTGTGTAGCCCTACTCGTAAGGGCCATGATGACTTGACGTCGTCCCCACCTTCCTCCGGTTTATCACCGGCAGTCTCCCTGGAGTTCCCGACATTACTCGCTGGCAAACAAGGATAAGGGTTGCGCTCGTTGCGGGACTTAACCCAACATTTCACAACACGAGCTGACGACAGCCATGCAGCACCTGTCTCAGAGTTCCCGAAGGCACCAATCCATCTCTGGAAAGTTCTCTGGATGTCAAGAGTAGGTAAGGTTCTTCGCGTTGCATCGAATTAAACCACATGCTCCACCGCTTGTGCGGGCCCCCGTCAATTCATTTGAGTTTTAATCTTGCGACCGTACTCCCCAGGCGGTCTACTTAACGCGTTAGCTCCGAAAGCCACGGCTCAAGGCCACAACCTCCAAGTAGACATCGTTTACGGCGTGGACTACCAGGGTATCTAATCCTGTTTGCTCCCCACGCTTTCGCATCTGAGTGTCAGTATCTGTCCAGGGGGCCGCCTTCGCCACCGGTATTCCTTCAGATCTCTACGCATTTCACCGCTACACCTGAAATTCTACCCCCCTCTACAGTACTCTAGTCTGCCAGTTTCAAATGCAATTCCGAGGTTGAGCCCCGGGCTTTCACATCTGACTTAACAAACCACCTGCATGCGCTTTACGCCCAGTAATTCCGATTAACGCTCGCACCCTCCGTATTACCGCGGCTGCTGGCACGGAGTTAGCCGGTGCTTCTTCTGTCGCTAACGTCAAATAATGCAGCTATTAACTACACTACCTTCCTCACGACTGAAAGTGCTTTACAACCCGAAGGCCTTCTTCACACACGCGGCATGGCTGCATCAGGCTTGCGCCCATTGTGCAATATTCCCCACTGCTGCCTCCCGTAGGAGTCTGGACCGTGTCTCAGTTCCAGTGTGGCTGATCATCCTCTCAGACCAGCTAGGGATCGTCGCCTTGGTGAGCCCTTACCTCACCAACTAGCTAATCCCACCTAGGCATATCCTGACGCGAGAGGCCCGAAGGTCCCCCTCTTTGGCCCGTAGGCATCATGCGGTATTAGCCATCGTTTCCAATGGTTATCCCCCACATCAGGGCAATTTCCTAGGCATTACTCACCCGTCCGCCGCTCGACGCCGTTATCGTTCCCCGAAGGTTCAGATAACTCGTTTCCGCTCGACTTGCATGTGTTAGGCCTGCCGCCAGCGTTCAATCTGAGCCATGATCAAACTCTTCAATTTAAGATTTTGTTCGGCTCAATGAATACTGAACATTACATAAAGTAATGTTTGAATTGACTGTGCTGAATCCGAAGATTCAATGGTCACTTCGTATCATTGAAACCTAATTTGAAACCGAAGTTTCGAATTGGATTATCATCAACGAGTGCCCACACAGATTGATAGGTCTATATTGTTAAAGAGCTTTCCTGCTGAGCTTTGCTCAAACAGGACGGCCATTTTAGCGAGATAAAGTTTAGTGTCAAACACTTTTTTCAAACTTTCTTTCAGCGTTTCCGCTTAGCTAATTTGGCTTGCTAACTTCAACTTTGCCTCTTTCGAAGCGTTGCCGTGTCAGCGAGGTGGCATTATAGGGATTGCGATCACATTGGCAAGCCCTTTTTTATGATTTTTTCAAATTTTCTATCATTCGGGTGAATTTGCATCAAAACCTTTAATAAAAGCACATTATCTCTACAGTTCTTTGAATTTATCCGCGAAAAGAGTCACTTTTTCCCAGTTGGTATACTCGACTTCTTTCGTTGTGTCCGTTTCCCCGCCAGTCATCGACATAATGAATTTAATCATCATTTTGTCGAACCACCCATAACGCGGGTAATAAAGCGCACCTGCAAATACGCCTATCAACGCCGGCTTCCAGGGAGATTTCATCAAAAACTTGCGAATATATGCACTTCCTTCGGGAGTATCTTTACCCCGATCTTCTTTGCGTGCCGTCAAGTTCACGCAAAAGAATGCCACTTTATGCTGTTCCAACTGGCTGAGATGACGTTCAATAAATTGATATAGCTTCTTATTTAAATGGCCGTAACGAATAGAAGCCCCAACCAACACTTTGTCATAAGCGCTAAAATCAATCGTATCAACGGAGTGCAGATCCACTAAGTCACAATCAAAATCCGTGAGCTTCTCATCTATATAGTGAAGAATTTTTTTTGTTTGCCCTTCACGAGAAGAGTATAAGAACAACGCTTTTGCCACGATTCCCCCTTAACTACGCCAAAACGTCGGCGTGAACAGAATGAGTAAGGTAAATATTTCCAGACGGCCAAACAACATGGAGACAATCAGAACCCACTTTGCTTTGTCATTTACATCGCCAAAGTGCAGGGCAACCTCTCCAAGACCAGGACCAAGGTTATTCAACGTAGCCGCAACAGCTGAGAATGCGCTAAGTTCATCCATACCGGTTGCGATCAGGCCTAACATGCATACAACGAACACCAACGCATAGGCAGAGAAAAACCCCCACACCGCATCAACCACACGTTGTGGTAGTGCGCTTCCCCCTACTTTAATTGTGTAAACCGCGCGAGGGTGAACCAGACGTTTAAGTTCACGAGCGCCCTGCAGGGTAAGCAGCAGAATACGGATCACTTTCATGCCCCCACCCGTCGAGCCAGCACATCCACCGATAAAAGATGAAAACAGCAGCAGTACAGGCAAGAACAATGGCCAATCAGCAAAGCCTGTCGTGGTGAAACCTGCCGTTGTAGAAATAGAAACGGTCTGGAACAACGCCTGGTCAAAAGCATCGTAAGTTGAGGTGTATGAATGATGCTTGAGCAGTAATAAAAAGCAGACTATAAACAATAGCACCTGGATAAAGATGAATGCTCTAAACTCCGGGTCTTTCCAGTAGTATTTCGGATGAACACCGCCGGATGCAAACGCGGCAAAGTGTAAGGTGTAGTTACAGGCCGAGATAAGAAGAAATATGACTGTAATTAGGTTAATAGCATAGCTGTCAAAGTACCCCATACTTGCATCGTGAGTAGAAAACCCCCCGATTGCGATAGTTGAGAAGCTATGACTAATTGCATCAAATGGCGTCATTCCCGCCAGCCAGAAGGCGGTTGCACAGGCAATAGTCAGACTCAGATAGATATACCAAAGGGCTTTTGCTGTTTCAGCAATACGCGGAGTCATCTTGGTATCTTTTACTGGCCCCGGGATTTCTGCGCGATACAGCTGCATACCACCGATACCAAGCACAGGCAGAATCGCAACCGCCAATACGATGATCCCCATCCCACCGAACCACTGAAGTAACTGCCGGTAGAACAGAATCGCTTTTGGTAACTCATCTAAGCCAACAATTACCGTTGCCCCGGTCGTTGTTAACGCCGAGAAAGACTCAAAAAAAGCATCGGTTACGGAAATATTAGGGTTGTCCGCAATAAGAAAAGGAATAGAGCCTGCGCTACCCAGTACCGTCCAGAATAAAACCACGATAAGGAAGCCATCTCGAGACTTTAGCTCATGCTTATGCCTGCGATTCGGGAACCAACAAACGGCTCCGCAAAATAGCAGAACGAAAAATGTAGTGACGAAAGGCACACCCGCACCATCCCGGTATGTAAGCGCGACGAGAGCGGGCGCGAGCATTGTGACACTAAAAAGCGCGAGCAATAGCCCGACGATACGAATAATTGAACGAAATTGCATGGATTGATTGACTAGCGGAGCTGTCCCTGTCGCTTACTCTTTTTCATTATTTTCCGTCTAGCGGGGTAACTATAGCCTTTGCCCCACTTTTATTGATGATAGCTTGGGTAAATGAGGCCACTTCACGAAGCTCAATTTCGACCACCAGCACGACCTGATCGCTGTATTCTGCATCGACTTCAACCGCCCCAAACTGAGGCATTATAGACTGTGCGATAGGCATAAACCCATAGTCTAACGTTAGTCGCAGCTTTGTGGTGATTTTTTTCTCAATAGTTTGAAGCTGCCTGAGTGCTTGCTGCACTCCACCACCATAGGCCTTCACCAAACCGCCGGTACCCAATTTGATGCCGCCAGAATAACGAGTGACTACCGCTGTAATCTCTCCCACCCCAGAGCCAGAAAGCTGAGCCAGAATGGGTTTACTGGCAGTACCTGATGGTTCGCCGTCATCACTAAAACCCCACTTCATCGAATCTTCAGGCCTTCCTGCAACAAATCCCCAACAGTTATGTCTCGCATCCAAGTGCTTTACTTTTATTTGATCCACAAACGCTTTGGCCGCTTCGATAGAAGGCGTATGGGCAAGATAGGTAATAAACACACTCTTCTTGATTTCTTCTTCAAACTGAGCAGGCTGCGCTGGGATTAAATATGGCTGGTCATTCATAGGATTAGGTCATTTGTGTCTTTGTTTGAAGTTTATCACGAGAGGAATTATCAGGGAGCATTAGATCTGGCCCAGCGCACAATGTTAAACACTTGTTTGAAAAATGTATTGAAATTAAACATTCTCCGATCAAAACTAACATTAATGGTCAAGCCAGAATAACAATAAAACACTTCCTCGATACCTATTTCTTGAGGCTATTTTTACGAGGAATACAGCACTATTTAAATAGGTATACAGACAATCACCGATTGTATGTCATGGAGATAGACAATGATTTACCAAGCCGAAACCCTACAGGTAAAGGAAATACAGGATGGCATTGCAGAACTTAGCTTTTGCTCGCCAAAATCCGTTAATAAACTCGATCTAGCAACACTTGAGTCACTAGACAAAGCACTGGATGCACTGACTGCACACCAGGGTCTTAAAGGCGTAATGCTGACTTCAGATAAAGATGCGTTCATTGTAGGCGCAGACATCACTGAATTCTTAGGTCTGTTCGCAAAAACTGATGCCGAGCTGGATCAGTGGCTACAGTTTGCTAACAGCATCTTCAACAAACTTGAAGACCTGCCCGTTCCAACGATTTCTGTAATTAAAGGTCACGCTCTTGGTGGCGGTTGTGAATGTGTGCTGGCAACAGACATGCGTATCGGTGACAAGACCACCAGCATTGGTCTGCCAGAAACCAAACTCGGCATCATGCCTGGCTTTGGCGGTTGTGTACGTCTGCCTCGCGTTATCGGTGCAGATAATGCAATGGAAATCATTACTCAAGGTAAAGCATGCCGCGCTGATGAAGCACTCAAGCTTGGCCTGCTGGATGCAGTAGTCGAAAGCGACTCTTTGTACGAATCAGCCCTGCAAACCCTAACTTCTGCCATCAATGAGAAACTTGACTGGCAAGCACGCCGCACACAAAAGACATCAGCTCTAACGCTAAGCAAGCTTGAGTCTATGATGAGCTTCACAATGGCAAAAGGCCTAGTGGCACAAGTAGCCGGCCCACACTACCCAGCACCAATGACATCTGTGCTTACCATCGAAGAAGGTGCACGCTTTGCGCGTAATGAAGCACTGGATGTTGAGCGCAAACACTTCATTAAACTGGCAAAGTCAGAAGAAGCGAAATCACTGGTTGGCCTGTTCCTTAACGATCAATACATCAAAGGCATCGCTAAGAAAGCAGCGAAATCCGCAAGCAAAGATACTAAGCGAGCTGCAGTACTTGGTGCAGGCATCATGGGTGGCGGTATCGCTTACCAATCCGCACTGAAAGGTGTGCCTGTATTAATGAAAGACATCGCTCAGCCATCTCTTGACCTAGGTATGAATGAAGCATCCAAACTGCTGAATAAGCGTCTTGCGACTGGTCGTCTTGACGGCTTCAAGATGGCTGGTATTCTTGCTTCTATTACACCAAGCCTGCACTACGCTGGCATTGAAAACTCAGATGTCATCGTTGAAGCGGTCGTTGAAAACCCGAAAGTGAAAGCTGCGGTACTTAGCGAAGTTGAACAAAACGTTGGTGAAGATACGGTTATCACGTCAAACACATCAACGATTCCAATTAACCAACTCGCTCAGTCGCTGAAACGCCCAGAAAACTTCTGTGGTATGCACTTCTTTAACCCTGTGCATCGTATGCCACTGGTTGAAATCATCCGTGGCGAAAAGACGTCAGATGAAACCATCAACCGCGTTGTCGCTTATGCAGCGAAAATGGGCAAATCTCCAATCGTAGTCAACGACTGCCCTGGGTTCTTTGTAAACCGCGTACTGTTCCCATACTTTGGCGGCTTCAGCATGCTACTTCGTGACGGTGCAGACTTTACGAAGATTGATAAAGTTATGGAACGTAAGTTTGGTTGGCCAATGGGCCCTGCTTACCTACTAGACGTAGTCGGCATTGATACCGCTCACCACGCACAAGCCGTTATGGCAGAAGGCTTCCCTGAGCGCATGGGCAAGCAAGGTCGCGATGCAATTGACTCTTTGTTTGAAGCAAACAAGTTTGGTCAGAAAAATGGCAGCGGCTTCTACAGCTACTCCGTTGATAAGAAAGGCAAGCCGAAGAAAACCTTCTCAGAAGAAGTTTTGCCACTATTGGCAGATGTCTGTGCAGACAAACAAGACTTCGACGAGCAGACCATCATTCAACGCATGATGATTCCTATGATCAACGAAGTGGTACTGTGTCTGCAGGAAGGCATTATCGCGACGCCTCAAGAGGCTGATATGGCCCTGGTTTACGGCCTAGGCTTCCCTCCATTCCGTGGCGGCGTGTTCCGCTACCTAGACAGCGTTGGTATTGCTGAGTACATCGAAATGGCAAAACAACACGCAGAGTTAGGCGCGATGTACCAAGTACCACAATTGCTGATTGATATGACGGTTAAAGGCGAAAGCTTCTACGGCTCACAACAGCAAGGTTCTATCTAAGGAGGGATTCCCAAATGACTAATCAAACAAGAAATGTTGTCGTAGTCGACTGTCTACGTACTCCAATGGGTCGCTCTAAAGGTGGCGCTTTCCGTAATACTCGTGCTGAAGACCTTTCAGCACACCTTATGAAAGGCATTCTGGCGCGTAACCCTCAGGTTAACCCAAGTGAGATCGAAGATGTCTACTGGGGATGTGTACAGCAAACGCTGGAACAAGGCTTTAACGTTGCACGTAACGCAGCACTACTGGCTGGGCTGCCAATCGAAATTGGTGCCGTTACTGTAAACCGTCTGTGTGGTTCTTCAATGCAGGCACTGCATGACGGTACTCGTGCAATCATGACTGGCGATGCAGAAATCTGCCTGATCGGTGGTGTTGAGCACATGGGCCACGTACCAATGAATCACGGTGTGGACTTCCACCCTGGTATGGCTAAGAACGTTGCTAAAGCGGCTGGCATGATGGGCCTGACAGCAGAGATGCTAGGTAAGCTGCATGGTATCAGCCGTGAACAACAAGACGAGTTTGCTGCGCGTTCACATGCTCGTGCTCATGCAGCTACTTTAGAAGGACGTTTCAAGAATGAAATCCTGCCGACTGAAGGTCATGCTGCAGACGGCACACTGTTCACACTTGACCATGATGAAGTGATTCGCCCTGAAACCACAGTAGAAGGTTTGTCTCAGCTTCGTCCGGTATTCGATCCAGCAAACGGTACGGTAACCGCTGGTACCTCTTCTGCTCTGTCAGATGGCGCTTCAGCAATGTTGATCATGAGCGAAGAGAAAGCCAACGAGCTTGGCCTGAAGGTTCGTGCACGCATCAAAGGCATGGCTATCGCAGGCTGTGATCCTTCCATCATGGGTTACGGCCCGGTTCCGGCTACACAAAAAGCACTTAAGCGTGCAGGATTGTCGATCGAAGATATGGACGTTGTCGAGCTAAACGAAGCGTTCGCAGCACAGTCTTTGCCTTGTGCTAAAGACCTGGGTCTGCTTGATGTGATGGATGAAAAAGTGAACCTAAACGGTGGCGCAATCGCTCTGGGTCATCCATTAGGCTGTTCGGGCTCGCGTATCTCAACCACGCTGATCAATCTAATGGAAGCAAAAGACGCGAAATATGGTCTTGCGACTATGTGTATCGGTCTTGGTCAGGGTATTGCAACCGTATTTGAACGCCCATAGTGATCCAATCTGCATCCTGATGAAAAGAGCCAATACTAAAGCGATTTAGTATTAAACTTAAGGGCGACACCCAGTGTCGCCCTTTATTTTTTAAGGTGTTATCTGTAATAAATGCATACTGCGCATAGATAAAATGATGAACTTTCATTTTATTCATAATCAGACAAGACATACACTTAGAGGCAGTTAATATCTTGCTGCTGTGGCATCTCAGCCACACCACCGCTTACTCGGAGAACCTCATGTTTAATGCTCTAGTTCTAAACCAAGAAGACAAACGTACTATCGCCAATATCGAACAAATTGATGAAGCCCAACTACCGGAAGGTAATGTTCTGATTGATGTTGACTACTCGTCGCTAAACTATAAAGACGGCTTGGCTATTACTGGTAAAGGTAAAATTATCCGTAACTTCCCGATGGTACCGGGCATCGACTTAGCTGGTACAGTAGTAAGCTCTGAAGACTCTCGTTACCAAACTGGAGACAAAGTGGTGCTCACAGGTTGGGGCGTGGGTGAAAATCACTGGGGTGGCATGGCGCAACGAGCTCGCTTGAAAGCAGATTGGCTAGTCCCGCTTCCAAAAGGTTTAGACAGCAAAAAAGCAATGATGGTCGGCACCGCTGGATTTACCGCAATGCTGTGTGTTCAGGCGCTGCTTGATGCAGACATCAAACCAGAAGCTGGCGAAATCCTTGTCACTGGCGCGAGTGGTGGCGTAGGCTCAGTAGCTGTGACATTACTGGCGCAGCTGGGTTACAAAGTCGCTGCAGTCACTGGTCGTGTTGAGCAAAACGGTCCACTGCTAGAAAAGTTAGGTGCGAGTCGTATTATCGATCGTGCAGAGTTTGAAGAGCCTGCTCGCCCGCTTGAGAAACAGATCTGGGCTGGCGCGGTAGACACTGTAGGCAGTAAGGTACTGGCAAAAGTATTGGCACAAATGGATTACAACAGCGCGGTAGCAGCCTGTGGTCTAGCTGGCGGCTTTGACCTGCCGACTACGGTAATGCCATTTATTCTGCGTAATGTACGTCTACAAGGTATCGACTCAGTCATGTGCCCAACTGACAAACGTATTGCCGCATGGGAAAAATTGGTTGAGCTGCTACCTGATAGCTACTTCGAACAAGCTTGTACTGAAGTAGAGCTAGCAGAAGCACCTAAATACGCCGAAGACATCACCAATGGCCAGGTAACCGGACGAGTAGTGATCAAGCTATAAGCCCATCACTGCCAACTAAAAGAGCCAGCATTGCTGGCTCTTTTTAATTAATTTAATCCCATCTCTTCGATACGCTTGGCTATCAAACGCCCACACTCTTCTTTAACAATACCTCGCAACCACTCTTGTGCCGGCGAATGCTCACAGCGAGCATGCCAGATCATCGAATAATCAAAAGGGGTAAATTCGAATGGCAGAGGTTTTACAGTCAGATCATAACGTTCAGCCACCAGATACGCCAAATCTGCGGGAACGGTGATGATGATCGGCAGAGTATCGACAATAGCCAGTGCCGCTTCCAAATGGTAAGCACGCAACACCATTTTACGTGAAGGCTTATCAGTCAGAGCTTGCTCGATCAGCGCGTTCACCCCGTCACTGATGGCAATCATCGCATGCGGGTGACTTAGATAATAATCCAGACTCATCTCTTTATCCGCCAAAGGGTGTTGCTTTGATAATAAACATAACACGCCTACCCGGCCTAAAATTTCACTGTGCAGAGGCTCAACAGGACCTGTTGGCCGACAAATCGCGAGATCAGCACCTTCATACGTGAGCTGGTCAGCCAGCCTGTCATGCTGCAAGGGCAGAAAATTAAACGACACATTTGGCGCTTCCTGATAAATACGCGGCAGAGCAAACGGCAAGATGGTCTGCATCGCGTAATCAGTTGTGGCGATAGTAAAAGTCTGATCGCATTGCTGTGGTTCAAATTCAACCGGAGACAACAATTGTCGCAACGACTCTAACGGCTCACCTAACGAGCGATCTATTTCCAGCGCTTTTTGCGTGGGGATCAAGTGCTGACCCTGGCGGGTAAACAGCGGGTCACCCAATAAATCACGCAACCGGCCGAGCACGCGGCTCATTGCCGACTGGCTCAAACTAAGGCGGGTAGAGGCTTTACTCACGCTGTTCTCTTCAATCAGCACACGTAAAGCGACTAATAAATTCAGGTCTCGACGATAAATGTCTTCTAATTCCACAATGACCACATACAATAGAAGGGATTAGGTAAATTGTACTCTTCAGGCAAAAAAAATCCCGCCTTTCAGCGGGGAAGCCCAAGAAAAAATGGGGATAGTGTCGGAATGAAGTGTTTGGTAATAAGTAGTGAATAAAATCAACGTATTGGAATGAAATGATCAACACTAATTTTGTTGTCCTGATGCATCTGACCATTTATGCATCTCAATCCAAATACCCATAATTGTTGCAATTACGCCTACAAGAGGCAGGAATGATGTTTCAGCTGGGGTTCTGAGCACCAAGGCACAAAACGAAATGAAACACAGTACCGAGTAAATCGTTAGTCTGTCTAACGCTGTTAACATCGCTTCCCTCTCACAACTTGTTACCAACTTGTTAATTTAAGGTAAAGCAAAAATAACAATTTGCCAAGAGGTTATTGAATATTTTTTCTGCGAACGTAGAATTCACCGCTAAATTAGTTACGAGAATCACACTATGAGCTTTAATCCGGAACTGGCAACAACGACTTTAGAAGCAGAAGGACTGCGCTGCCCAGAACCAGTGATGATGGTCAGGAAGACAATTCGCAATATGCAGGATGGTGAAATTTTGCTGGTAAAGGCAGATGATCCATCAACTACCCGGGATATTCCGAGTTTCTGTCGCTTTATGGATCACCAGTTGATTGCAGCGCAAACAGAGCAGCTGCCTTATCAATATCTGATCAAGAAAGGCTTAGAGTAATCAAAAACGGCAGCCCACTAGGCTGCCGTTTGTTTATTCATCGTATTCTAAAGTGCGAATTTCTGACTGTAGCTTATTGAGTTGTTGTTTCATCGCTCGCATCTCTTCATGCATCGGAATGATGTGAGCTACGCGAATCCATGCTTCAACGGTTAATCCGGTGAGAATAAAAGATCCCGCCACAATCGGTAACCACATATCGGTTAACACCATAGCCAACAGGCACAGTGCCAAACCAAAAGTGAACAAATAACTCTGACTCTTTGGAGACATCCCCATGTAACGTGTAAGCATAAATTTGCCCTCTCGCCATCATTTCCGCTATTAAATTACCATGACAAGTATGGCACTAATATGCCCCTCGTCACGCTACTAGACGATTTTGAGTCAGAGTTTGAATTAGACCACGAATTGACTGATTATTGATAAGTAGCTCTATTTTGTTTGGTTTTTGGTAAACAAAATAATAGTCAGTCGTCTGTTTACTTATCCCTATAAACTAGAAGACTGCCGCACCGATCGCTAACAACAAGAATAAAAACGCAGTGATTTTACGAATAAGATCAAGTGGCATCTTATCTGCAGAAAGCTTACCTATCAGAACCACAGGTACATTGGCCAGCAACATGCCGATTGTGGTACCTAAAATAACCCAACTGAGTGTTTCCGCATATTGCGCGCCAAGAATAGATGTCGCAATCTGAGTTTTATCGCCAATTTCAGCCACAAAGAAAGCGATAAAGCTAGCAATAAAGGGACCGCGGTTAGATATCTTTTCGTCGTCATCCAGTTTGTCCGGAACCAGAATCCACAGTGCCATGGCAACAAAACTGACCACCAGCACCCACTTCAAAACTTCAGGAGACAGATAATCAGCGACCACAACACCTAACCAAGCAGCCAAAGCATGATTGGCAATGGTGGCTAAAAAGATTGCTGCAATAATAGGAACTGGTTTACGGTATCGACTGGCAAGTAACAGGGATAGCAATTGGGTCTTATCGCCAATTTCTGCTAACGCTACAGTAGTAATTGAAATAGCTAAAACGCTCACGACATGCTCATTGGGGCAGGGATTATTATTTTTAACCATAGACAAACCTCACGCCCCACCCCGGTTCGTGATGATTTGTCTAAGGTCTTGCTAAACTCGAAAGGCTTCGAGTCTCGAGCGCCATGGTGATTTTGCACCAATTATGTTGACGAACGAACCGGATGAACTAGAGACTTCATCAGGTAAGCTACTCCCCAAAGACAGGCGCAATTCTAGCCAACCTCGCTCGGCATCTCAAGAGTCAAATCAGGTAAAAACTCCCTTTTAAGAAAAATACCACAGATAACTCGGTAAAATTCCACTAAACGAGAAAAACGCCCACGAATTAATCAAGATTAGCTCTACTCCCATGCTCAATATCTGGGTATACTTGATTGTTAATTTATTCAACCGTAATTACTCCTTATCGCCCTTGTTTGAGTCGTAAAACTCAGCACTGAAGGCGAATTAACGAGTAACAAGAGAATCGCGCGAACCTGACTTATGCAAAAATACGATATCAAAACCTTCCAGGGAATGATCCTCGCGCTGCAGGATTATTGGGCTCAAAATGGCTGTACCATTGTTCAACCACTCGATATGGAAGTTGGTGCGGGTACCTCTCACCCAATGACCTGTCTACGAGCGCTTGGTCCTGAGCCAATGTCAACAGCTTATGTACAACCTTCACGTCGTCCTACTGATGGCCGTTATGGTGAAAACCCTAACCGTCTTCAGCACTACTACCAATTCCAAGTAGCGCTAAAACCATCGCCAGACAATATCCAAGAGTTGTACCTTGGTTCCCTTGAAGTTCTTGGTATTGATCCGCTTGTTCACGACATTCGTTTCGTAGAAGACAACTGGGAAAACCCAACACTAGGCGCGTGGGGTCTAGGCTGGGAAGTATGGCTAAACGGTATGGAAGTAACGCAGTTTACTTATTTCCAGCAAGTGGGTGGTCTTGAGTGTAAACCAGTGACTGGAGAGATCACTTACGGTATCGAGCGTCTTGCAATGTACATTCAGGAAGTAGACTCGGTTTACGACCTAGTTTGGAATATTGCCCCAGACGGTAGTGCTGTGACTTACGGTGACATCTTCCACCAAAACGAAGTGGAACAATCGACTTACAACTTTGAGCACGCTGACGTTGAATTCCTGTTTGGTTTCTTCGAGCAATGTGAGAAGGAGTGTAAAGAACTGCTTGAGCTTGAAAAGCCGCTTCCTCTGCCAGCTTACGAACGCATCCTAAAAGCAGGTCACGCATTTAACCTGCTAGACGCGCGTAAAGCGATCTCAGTAACTGAGCGTCAACGCTACATCCTGCGCATCCGCAATCTGACTAAATCTGTAGCAGAAGCATACTACGCATCACGTGAAGCGCTAGGCTTCCCAATGTGTAAAAAAGAACAAGCGTAAGGGGTAGAGTAACATGGCAAAAGAATTTTTAATCGAGCTAGGTACAGAAGAGCTACCACCAACGCAACTTCGTACTCTGGCTGAAGCATTTGCAGCAAACTTTGAAGCAGAACTAAAAGGCGCTGAACTGGCTCACGAAGGCGTGAAATGGTTCGCAGCACCTCGCCGTCTGGCATTGAAAGTCGCAGCACTGGCTGAAAGCCAATCTGACAAAATCGTTGAAAAACGTGGCCCTGCGGTTTCAGCAGCATTCGACGCAGATGGCAACCCAACTAAAGCAGCACAAGGCTGGGCACGCGGTTGTGGCATCACTGTTGACCAAGCTGATCGCATGGTGACAGATAAAGGCGAATGGCTACTGTTCAAACAAGAAGTGAAAGGTCAGCCTGCAACTGAGATCGTAGTTGAGCTAGCAGCAAAAGCACTAGCAAATCTACCTATTGCAAAACCGATGCGCTGGGGTGACAAGACCACGCAATTTATTCGTCCGGTAAAAACACTGACCATGCTAATGGGTAGCGATCTTATCCAAGGCGAAATCCTTGGCGTCGCATCAGATCGTACTATCCGTGGTCACCGCTTCATGGGTGAACAAGAGTTCACTATCGATTCTGCGGAGCAATACCCTGCGATTCTAGAAGAGCGCGGTAAAGTGATGGCAGATTACGAAGCGCGTAAAGCCATCATCCTCGCTGACGCACAAAAAGCGGCAGAAGCAGTAGGTGGTATCGCTGATCTGGAAGACGACCTGGTAGAAGAAGTGACCTCTCTAGTTGAATGGCCAGTAGTACTGACTGCTAAGTTTGAAGAAGAGTTCCTCAAAGTACCGGCTGAAGCTCTGGTTTACACAATGAAAGGTGACCAGAAATACTTCCCGGTTTATTCAGCAGATAAGAAGCTATTGCCAAACTTCATCTTCGTATCAAACATTGAGTCGAAAGAGCCTCGCTACGTTATCGAAGGTAACGAGAAGGTAGTACGCCCTCGTCTTGCTGATGCAGAGTTCTTCTTCAATACCGACCGTAAGCGTCCTCTAATCGACCGTCTTCCTGAACTGGAAAACGCCATCTTCCAGAAGCAGCTTGGTACGATCAAAGACAAAACCGACCGTATTGCAGCGCTAGCCGGTTACATCGCAAAACAGATCGGTGCGGACGTAGAAAAATCTACTCGCGCGGGCCTACTTGCTAAGTGTGATCTAATGACCTCGATGGTATTCGAATTTACCGATACCCAAGGTGTGATGGGCATGCACTACGCTCGTCACGATGGTGAAGACGAAGCTGTAGCAGTTGCACTAAACGAGCAGTACATGCCGCGTTTTGCTGGTGACGACTTGCCAACTGACGGCGTTTCAAGTGCGGTAGCCATGGCGGACAAGCTTGATACTATCGTTGGTATTTTTGGTATCGGTCAAGCACCGAAAGGCAGCGATCCATTTGCCCTGCGTCGTGCCTCTCTTGGTGTACTGCGTATTATCGTTGAATACGGCTACAAGGTTGATCTGGTCGATTTGGTTCGCGAAGCGAAAATGCTATTTGGCAACAAGCTAAGTAACGACAATGTAGAGCAAGACGTGATTGAGTTCATGCTGGGTCGTTTCCGTGCCTGGTACCAAGATGAAGGCTTTAGTGTCGACATTATCCAAGCAGTATTGGCTCGTCATCCAACCAAACCTGCAGACTTCGACCAACGAGTGAAAGCAGTATCTCACTTCCGTGAACTAGAAGCGGCAGAATCACTAGCGGCTGCGAATAAGCGTGTTGGTAACATCCTGGCGAAATTCGACGGTGAACTGGCTGAAGAGATCGACCTGTCACTTCTGCAGGAAGATGCAGAGAAAGCACTGGCAGAAAGCGTAGAAGTCATGACGGAAGCACTTGAGCCAGCGTTTGCAACAGGCAACTACCAAGAAGCGCTAAGCAAACTGGCTGACCTACGTGAGCCAGTAGACGCGTTCTTCGACAACGTAATGGTAATGGCAGACGATGAAGCACTTAAAAAGAACCGTCTAACGCTACTAAATAACCTGCGTAACCTGTTCCTACAGATCGCTGATATATCTTTGCTTCAAAAGTAACCTTCTGCAAAGATGAGTAGCTAACCACTAAGTTGCTGATGATTAAGCAATAACAAAATAACCAAAGGGAAGCAACAGCTTCCCTTTTTTGATCTTCTTTCACTTATCAATTCATTCATCTGGTCTGAACAGGCGCTTTTTTCTTCCTCGAGTTAATTCACACTTTGCGTCCTAATAACATTAAGGTATGGTCAAGTATTACACTATAAGCTGAAGCTCAATCAGCATCCCAGCCACATAAAGCAATCACAATGAATCAGGTATAAGTAAACATGCAGTACTCTAAGTTTGGCGATAAATTTAATCAGTATTCAGGTATCACACAGTTAATGGATGATTTGAATGATGGTCTGCGCACGCCAGGTGCCATCATGCTTGGCGGAGGTAACCCAGCCGCCATTCCTGCCATGCTTGATTATTTTCACCAGGCCAGTGAGGAAATGCTTGCCAGTGGCGAACTGATTGCTGCACTGACCAACTACGATGGACCACAGGGCAAAGATGCGTTTGTAAAATCGCTGGCAAAGTTATTCCGCGAAACCTATGGCTGGAACATCAGCGAAAAGAACATCAGCCTGACCAACGGCAGCCAAAGCGGTTTCTTCTACCTGTTCAACTTACTAGCCGGCAAGCAACCTGATGGTTCTCATAAAAAGGTATTACTGCCAATCGCGCCAGAATACATTGGCTATGGTGATGCCGGCGTTGATGAAGACATTTTTGTCTCTTATCATCCGGAAATCGAGTTGCTCGACAATGGCCTGTTTAAGTACCACGTAGACTTTGAACAACTAAAAGTCGATGACTCCGTTGCGGCTATCTGCGCATCACGCCCAACCAATCCGACAGGTAATGTATTAACGGATAAAGAAGTACGTAAGCTAGATAAACTGGCACGTGAAAATGGCATCCCGCTTATCATAGATAACGCCTACGGCTTGCCCTTCCCGAACATCATTTTCGAAGATGTTGAACCATTCTGGAATGACAATACGATTCTGTGCATGAGCCTCTCTAAGCTTGGCTTACCTGGCGTGCGTTGCGGCATTGTCATTGCTAATGAAGCCATCACCCAGGCTCTGACTAATATGAACGGAATTATAAGCCTGGCACCGGGTAGTGTCGGCCCTGCGCTGGCAAATCATATTATTGATAATGACGATCTTCTCAGACTGAGTTCTGATGTAATCAAGCCATACTACAAGCAAAAGTCGCAACGCGCCGTTGAACTACTCCAGCAAGCCATAACCGACCCGCGTTTTCGTATTCATAAACCTGAAGGGGCGATCTTCCTATGGCTGTGGTTCGACGAACTGCCAATCACTACAATGGAGTTGTACCAACGTCTGAAAAGACGAGGAGTATTGATTGTCCCGGGTGAGTACTTCTTTATCGGTCAGGAAGATGAATGGGATCATGCACACCAGTGTCTGCGTATGAACTACGTTCAGGATGACGAGATGATGCAGCAAGGCATTGCAATTATCGCCGAAGAAGTCGAAAAGGCTTACCTAGAAGATAAATAACTTTATCTAGGGAAATAGTTTAAAACTAAAAAGAGCGCCATTTCCAATGCGGAAGGCGCTCTTTCTCACTCTATAAGGAAGCTACTTGCTGATCAGTTGTTTTCTAGCAGGTTGCCACCGCCGATAGCAATTTTACGTGGCTGCATTGCTTCTGGAATTTCACGTACCAAATCAATATGTAGCAGGCCGTTTTCCATTGAGGCTCCGGTCACTTTCACGTAGTCCGCTAACTGGAACTTACGCTCAAAATCGCGTTCTGCAATCCCCTGATAAACATAGTTTTTATTCTCTTCCTCTTTACGTTCACCCTTCACAATCAGCATATTTTCGTTTTGGGTCAGATCAAGCTGCTCTTCAGCAAAACCTGCAACGGCCATAGTAATACGGAAGTTATGCTCATCTTTCTGTTCGATATTGTATGGAGGGTAACCGCCGGAAGAGTTCTTCGCAGAGCCAGCTTCCATAAGGTTTAGCAGACGGTCGAAGCCAATAGCATTACGGTATAGTGGTGAGAAATCTACATTGCGCATAAAATCTATCCTCTTAATCAAGCAATAGTCCTAAGCCCAGATGACAACCATCTAAAAGCGAGATTATGCAAAATCATCGCTGAGCTAAGGGATTCGATATTCCATTCCTCTGACCTACTGTTTAGGTACGGGAACATGGGTTCGAATCTAGGTTCAAGTTTTGTGCTAATACTGAGTATCCTCTTATTGAGCGATCTCGTTTAGCGTTACTGGAGCACTGAACTTCTAGTTTCTAGCAAGTCAGTCATCCTCTTCATAACTAGATATAAGGGCTTAAAAATAGCTTTCAAGGGAAAATAGGTAAAAAAGTAAAAAGGTCCTAGGAGCCTAGGTTCTAGAACCTAGGGAAAAGGCTTGGGAATACGGGACGCTTCGCTTACAGATTAAAGATTACAGGAAAATATTATCCCATGTTCTGTACTCCGTAATCTGTACAAAAACAAATACCGACAAAGGAACACCCAAGCCTCGTGTACCACACCTAGGAGCGAGGACCTGTTTTTTCCCTGGGTCCTAGGTTCCTAAAACCTAGGACCTTATTTACCTTCTAAAAAAACGCCACCTCTGACGAGATGGCGTTTTTATTAACAATGGTTGGCGAGCGCTATCGACTACACGTCCAGGTTCGCTACTTTAAGTGCGTTCTCTTCGATGAAGTTACGACGTGGCTCAACCTGATCACCCATCAGTGTGGTGAACAACTGGTCAGCACCCACTGCGTCTTCAATCGTTACCTGCATCATACGGCGAGTCTCTGGATCCATAGTGGTTTCCCAAAGCTGATCCGGGTTCATCTCACCAAGACCTTTGTATCGCTGCAGACTCAGACCACGGCGTGATTCTTTAATCAGCCATTCCAGTGCATTAGCAAAGCTAGATACAGGTTGAGTGCGCTCACCACGCTTAATGTAAGCACCTTCTTCAATCAGGCCGTTCAGCGCCTCAGAAAGGTCTGCAAGCTTGCCGTACTCTTTAGAGTTCAGGAAATCGATGCTTAGTGCGTGTTCATGCGTCACACCGTGAGTACGTACGATGATCTTAGGCAGGTTTAGACCAAGCTCGGCGTGTTGCTCTACTTCAAAGCTGTACTGGCTCGCACCAACTTCTTTCGCGTTTAGTTGCTCAACCAACTGTTTAGTCCACGCTTCTACTGCAGCTGAGTCATGACACATTTCAGCAGTCAGGCGCGGTGTGTAAACCAACTCATGCATTAATGCACTCGGGTAACGACGGCTCATGCGATCCGCCAGTTTAGTACCCGCGTTGTATTGCTGAACCAGTTTTTCCAGTGCTTCACCCGCCAGAGCCGGAGCTTCAGCGTTAACATGCAATGCTGCATTATCCAGCGCAAGTGAAACCTGGTATTGATTCATGGCATCTTCATCTTTGATGTACTGCTCTTGTTTGCCTTTTTTCACTTTGTATAGCGGTGGCTGAGCAATGTACACATAACCACGCTCAATCAGCTCTGGCATTTGACGGTAGAAGAAGGTCAACAGTAGCGTACGGATGTGCGAACCATCGACGTCCGCATCGGTCATGATAATGATGTTATGGTAACGCAGTTTGTCTGGGTTGTACTCGTCACGACCGATACCACAGCCAAGTGCCGTGATAAGCGTTGCTACTTCCTGAGAAGAGAGCATCTTGTCGAAACGTGCTTTTTCTACGTTAAGGATCTTACCTTTCAACGGTAGGATTGCCTGATTCTTACGGTTACGTCCCTGCTTGGCACTACCACCCGCAGAGTCACCCTCCACTATGTATAGTTCAGAGAGTGCCGGATCTTTTTCCTGACAGTCTGCAAGTTTGCCTGGTAGGCCTGCTAGGTCTAGCGCACCTTTACGGCGAGTCATTTCACGAGCTTTACGCGCCGCTTCACGAGCACGCGCAGCATCGATGATTTTCGAACAAACCATCTTCGCTTCAGCTGGGTTCTCAACCAAGAACTCAGACAGCTTCTCACCCATTGCCGACTCAACCGCTGATTTCACTTCAGATGAAACCAGTTTGTCTTTAGTTTGGCTTGAGAATTTTGGATCTGGCACTTTCACCGAAACAACAGCCGTCAAGCCTTCACGCGCATCGTCGCCTGAAGTTGCGGTTTTCGCTTTCTTAGAAAAGCCTTCTTTATCCATAAAGCTGTTCAGTGTACGCGTTAGCGCCGCACGGAAGCCTGCCAGGTGAGTACCACCATCACGTTGTGGAATGTTATTGGTAAAACAGAAGATATTCTCCTGGAAACCATCGTTCCATTGCATTGCCACTTCTACAGCGATGCCATCTTCACGCTCAAAGTTGAAGTGGAAGATTTTTTCTATGATTGGCGTTTTGTTGGTGTTGAGGTGATTAACGAATGCTTGAATACCACCTTCGTACATGAAGTGGTCATGCTTGTCTTCTTCGCGCTCATCAACCAACTTGATAGAAACACCAGAGTTCAGAAACGACAGTTCACGCAGACGTTTAGCTAGAATATCGTAGTGGAACTCAGTGTTAGTGAAAGTTTCCGCACTTGGCCAGAAACGAATAGTAGTACCGGTTTTATCCGTATCGCCCACAACCGCCAAAGGAGCCTGAGGCTCACCGTGATGGTAAGTCTGGCTATGGATATGGCCACCACGATGGATAGTCAGTTCAACTTTTTCAGACAGTGCGTTTACTACCGAAACACCCACACCGTGCAGACCACCCGATACTTTGTACGAGTTATCATCGAACTTACCACCAGCGTGAAGTACCGTCATGATAACTTCAGCTGCTGATACTTTTTCTTCCGGGTGCATTTCTGTTGGAATGCCACGACCATCATCGCTAACGGAGACCGAGTTATCCTCATGAATTGTCACAACGATGTCTTTACAGTGACCTGCCAACGCTTCATCAATTGAGTTATCCACCACCTCGAATACCATGTGGTGAAGGCCGGTGCCGTCGTCCGTATCGCCGATGTACATTCCTGGACGCTTACGTACCGCATCCAGACCCTTCAGTACCTTAATACTCGATGAATCGTAATTTTCAGACATGAGTTTCTCTCTTCTAGTTTGACTCTATCCTGCCATGTTCCACATGAAACAATTTACCATGCTCGTCCAACATGTCGGCGATTTGGTTTTCAGTAATAGAGCTTACAAATACTTGTGCGCCCGTCTCTTTCAAGCAATCAGCAAGACGCTTGCGACGTTGGCTGTCTAATTCCGACGCAAAGTCGTCAATTAGGTAAATACATTGTTTACCGGTCATCTCAGTCAGGTGCTGTCCCTGCGCGACTCGCAATGCACACACCATGAGTTTCAACTGACCGCGTGAAAGAACATCCTCAACGGGCGTTCCGTTCACTTTAATGCGCAAATCCGCTTTATTCGGGCCACTAAAGGTATACCCCAAAGCCTGATCACGCTCGAAATTCTTTTCCAGTATTTCCTGGTACGGCGTGTCTTTATCCCAACCACGATAATACTTTAACTGGATCTCAAACTCTGGCAAAAATGTCTGGCAGATGCTTTCCGCAACGGTTTTCATCTGTTCAATGTACAACGCGCGCCACTGGCTGATGTTTTCAGCCAACCGCGCCATCTCCTGATCCCAGTAACTGAGCTCCCGATAGCTGGTGGCGGTTTTTAGCAATGCGTTTCTCTGTTTATTGAGACGCTTAAAACGCCCCCACGCATCATAAAATGCGGGCTCGGTATGAAACACTCCCCAGTCGATAAATGCACGACGATGTTTAGGACCATCGGTAAGTAAATCAAACCCTTCCGGATGGATCAACTGCAGCGGCAACACTTGTGCCAGCTGCGCCAGCTTTTGTCCAGATTGACCGCCTATTTTAACCTCTGTTGAGCCATCGCGCTGCTTATTAATGCCGATTGGTAGCTCAAATTGATCCGAGTTCAAAAAACGCCCGTGAACAAAGAGTTCATCACACTCATTCTGAATCACCCGCCCCGTCAGGGAGCTTTTAAATGAGCGGCCGTGGCCAAGCAGATATACAGCTTCCAGAACACTGGTTTTGCCGCTGCCGTTAGGTCCGATAAGAAAGTTAAAGCCTGCTGATAAATCAATATCACAGGCTTTAATATTGCGAAACTGCTGAATAATAAGGCGAGAAAGAGGCATTCTGTTCGCTACAGACGGATTGGCATCACCACGTACATGGCACTGTCATCATCAGCATTCTCAATCAGTGCACTCGCATTCGCGTCCGACATCGACACTCGCACATTTTCACAACGCAGCGTATTTAGCACATCCAGTACGTAGCTGACGTTGAAACCAATTTCGATCGGCTCACCATCAAAACTGACGTCGAGCATCTCTTCCGCTTCTTCCTGCTCCGGGTTGTTGGCGGTAATGCGCATTTCTGTGTCCGCCAGATTAACACGTACACCACGAAATTTTTCATTCGACAAGATAGCAGCGCGGGAAAATGCCTGACGCAGCTCGTCACAACCCGCAATCAGAGTTTTGTTGGTACTTTGCGGTAATACGCGGCGATAATCAGGGAAACGACCATCAACCAGCTTAGAAGTAAAGATAAAGTTGTTTACTTCTGCACGTACGTTTGAGCTGCCAATTTGCAGAACAACCGGTTGCTCAGGCGCATCCATCAGCTTGACCAGCTCCTGGACACCTTTACGTGGCACGATAATTTGCTTTTGTGCAAAGTCCGTACCCAACTGGGTTTGTGATACCGCCATACGGTGGCCATCTGTAGCAACACTGCGCAATGTGGTTCCATCAATTTCAAACAGCATACCGTTGAGGTAGTAACGTACGTCCTGGTTGGCCATCGAGAACTGCGTTTTATCGATCAGCGTACGTAGATCAGCCTGGCTCAGTGATACTTCGACATCACTCTGCCAGTCTTCAATATTCGGGAAGTCATTCGCAGGTAGCGTAGCCAGTGAGAAACGGCTTCGGCCAGAGCGTACTTGGACGCGATCGCCTTCTAAAACGAAGGTAATGATCGATTCGTCCGGCAAGCCGCGGCAGATATCGAGAAACTTACGTGAAGGAACAGTAATGCTGCCCGCTTCAAAATCCCCTTCCAGAGTCACTTTACTGACCAGTTCCACTTCCAGATCGGTCGCGGTCATCGATAGCACGTTCTCTTCTACTTTAATCAGTAGGTTACCCAGAATAGGTAGGGTCGGTCGGCCACCTAAGGCACCCGAAACCTGTTGTAGCGGTTTAATTAAATGACTACGTTCAATAGTAAATTTCATGCTTGGCTCTTTACGCTGTCAGCTCAATAATTGTTTTGCTTAGAAGACTGCTATTCTAACCGATTAAGAAGACAGGGTGCGAATCAAGTTAGAGTAATCTTCTTTAATATCGTGGCTCTCTTCACGCAGCTGCTCTATCTTGCGACATGCATGAAGTACCGTTGTATGGTCACGACCACCAAAGGCATCACCAATTTCAGGCAAACTGTGGTTAGTCAGCTCTTTTGCCAGTGCCATTGCAAGCTGACGAGGACGCGCAACCGAGCGTGAACGGCGTTTCGAGAGCAGATCCGCCACTTTAATTTTGTAATATTCGGCGACCGTCTTTTGAATATTATCGATAGTGACCAGCTTTTCCTGCAACGCAAGCAAGTCGCGCAGTGCTTCACGCACGAAATCAATCGTAATTGGACGGCCGGTAAAATTCGCATTGGCGATAACGCGGTTCAGTGCACCTTCCAGCTCACGGACGTTGGAACGCAGGCGCTTAGCAATAAAGAAGGCCACTTCATCAGCAAGATGAATCTGGTGATCTTCCGCCTTCTTCATCAGAATCGCTACTCGGGTTTCCAGCTCAGGTGGCTCGATCGCAACCGTCAGACCCCAGCCGAAACGCGATTTGAGGCGATCTTCTACGCCGTTGATCTCTTTCGGATAACGGTCAGAGGTCAGGATGATCTGTTGGTTACCTTCTAATAAGGCATTAAAGGTGTGGAAGAACTCTTCCTGAGAACGCTCTTTATTAGCAAAGAACTGAATGTCATCGATAAGCAACGCATCCACACTGCGGTAATAACGTTTGAACTCTTCAATCGCATTATTTTGCAGTGCCTTAACCATATCTTGCACAAAACGTTCTGAGTGCATGTACACCACTTTCGCGTTTGGATTGTTATCCACAATCGCGTTACCCACGGCGTGCAATAAGTGGGTTTTACCCAAGCCGGTACCACCGTAAAGGAAAAGCGGGTTATAAGCCGCACCCGGGTTATCCGATACCTGGCGCGCCGCAGCCAAACCTAACTGGTTTGATTTACCTTCAACAAAGTTATTGAACTTATGTTTAGGGTTCATATTTGAGCGGTGGTTAATCTCCGCAATTGCTTGTGCGTCGTCATCCCAGGTTTTATGCACAGGCTTACGTGCCTGTAACTGAGCAGGAGCTGAGGATTCTGCTGCAACATCAGCAGGTGTGCGTGTCGGTGCCGGCTTAGGAGCTGCAACAGGTCGGCTCCCCACTTCAAATCGCAAGTTAGGTATGTCGTTACCGCAATACTGCTGTAGTAAACGGGTAATGCTGTTCAGATACTTATCACGTACCCAGTCCAACACAAAACGGTTTGGCGCGAATAGAGTGAGAGTATTGTCATTGAGCTCCGCTTGTAGCGGACGAACCCACATGCTGAATTCTGTTGCTGGTAGCTCTTCTTGAAGCTGCTGCAAACATTGCAGCCAAAGCGAAGATGACACGGTGCCCCCACTGAGTAATTGAATTTTCGGAAAGACTGGCGATTTTACCTGTTGATAACCAAGATCGCCAGCAATTGATCGACGATCCAGTGAATAAGATCTAAGTTATTCACAATTATTTCGCCAAACTTGATGAGATCAACACATCTTGCCCCAAAAATGCCCACAAAACGATCCACAATTGGGCAAAATTAGCGAGATCAACAAATTGGTGATAACTCTGTGTATTATTTTATTTCCATTACCTGTTTATCCGATCAACCCCCATGCCTGGATCTTTTTTCTCAATACTTAAAAAACATCCTTTTTAACCGGATCTAAGCCTAACTTATTACACTAAGGTCTAGATTATCGCACTTGGTTATTACTGAATTGAGTTAGCTGACAGTAGTATATATATCCATAAAACTGTGGAGATTTATGATGAAAAACTGGATTAAAGTTGCAGTGGCGGCTATTGCACTATCAGCAGCGACTGTTCAAGCAGCAACTGAAGTAAAAGTCGGCATGTCGGGCCGTTACTTCCCGTTCACTTTTGTTAAGCAAGATAAGCTTCAGGGCTTTGAAGTGGACATGTGGGATGAGATTGGTAAACGCAACGATTACAAGATCGAATACGTCACAGCAAACTTTTCAGGTTTGTTCGGCCTGCTGGAAACCGGCCGCATCGATACGATCTCAAATCAAATCACTATCACTGACGAACGTAAGGCAAAGTATCTGTTTGCAGACCCATACGTAATAGATGGTGCACAAATTACCGTACGCAAAGGCAACGATAGCATCAAAGGCATTGACGATCTTGCTGGTAAAACTGTAGCGGTAAACTTAGGTTCTAACTTTGAACAGCTGCTTCGTCAGTATGATAAAGACGGCAAAATCAACATCAAAACATACGATACGGGTATCGAACATGATGTGGCACTGGGTCGCTCAGATGCTTTCGTAATGGATCGTCTGTCTGCTCTGGAGCTTATCAAGAAAACAGGCCTGCCTCTGGAACTGGCTGGCGAACCGTTTGAGACAATCCAAAATGCATGGCCATTTGTTGACAACGAAAAAGGCCGTCAACTTCAGGCAGAAGTTAATAAAGCACTGGCAGAGATGCGTGCAGATGGTACAGTTGAGAAGATTTCTGTGAAATGGTTCGGTGCTGACATCACGAAGTAAATCGCTTTGTACTTTTAGACCCGGTGTGTGACTCATTCCGGGTCGATATAAACTCATGTTAAGGTGGAACGTTGTTTTCCACCTTTTCTTTTCTCTAGCCTTCAGGTAAGCCATATGGGATTTGATTTTAATTACATGTTGGAACTGTTGCCGATATTGCTAAAATATCTTGGCACAACTATGGAAATGGCGACATGGGGATTAGTATTCTCACTGATCCTTTCCATCATTTTAGCCAACATCCGCGTATTTAAAGTACCAGTGCTCGATCAGCTGAGCCAGTTGTACATCAGCTTTTTCCGCGGAACCCCACTTTTAGTCCAGCTATTCCTGCTTTATTACGGTTTACCGCAAATTTTTCCGTTTATGGTCGGTCTCGACGCCTTCTCTGCCGCAGTGATCGGGTTAACTTTGCATTTTGCCGCTTATATGGCTGAAAGTATCCGTGCCGCTATCATTGGTATTGACCGCAGTCAGATGGAAGCCAGCTTATCTGTGGGTATGACAACCACACAAGCGATGCGCCGGGTCATCATGCCTCAGGCAACCCGCGTCGCCCTTCCCTCATTAATGAACTACTTCATTGATATGATTAAGTCGACCTCTCTTGCCTTTACACTTGGCGTGGCAGAGATCATGGCCAAAGCTCAGATGGAAGCCTCATCCAGCTTCCGCTTCTTTGAAGCTTTCCTTGCCGTCGCTCTGATTTACTGGGGTGTGGTGGTGATTCTGACCCGGGTACAAATCTGGGCGGAGGCAAAACTGAATAAGGCGTACGTACGATGATCAGGTTAGAAAATATTCATAAACGCTTTGGCGATACTGAAGTGCTGAAGGGTATCGATCTCGATATTAATCAGGGCGAGATCATCGTTATCATCGGCTCCAGCGGTACCGGTAAATCGACCTTGCTGCGCACTGTGAACTTTTTAGAGCAGGCAGATGAAGGCCGCATCACCATTGATGATATATCTGTGGATGTAAACCAGCATACGAAAGCAGAAGTCCTGGCTCTGCGTCGCCGAACCGGCTTCGTATTCCAGAACTATGCGCTGTTTGCTCATATGACTGCACGCCAGAACATAGCTGAAGGTTTAGTTACCGTCCGTGGCTGGAAAAAACAGGAAGCACTTACCCGTGCTCAGCAGATTCTGGATGATATCGGCCTTGGTGATAAAGGCGACAGCTACCCAGCCGCTCTGTCTGGTGGTCAGCAGCAACGTGTCGGTATTGGCCGAGCCATGGCATTGCAGCCCGAACTTCTGTTGTTCGATGAACCAACTTCGGCACTTGATCCGGAATGGGTCGGTGAAGTGCTGTCATTAATGAAGAAGTTAGCTAACCAGCATCAGACTATGCTGGTGGTCACGCACGAAATGCAGTTCGCCAAAGAGGTCGCCGACAGAGTGATCTTCATGGCGGAAGGCAACATTGTTGAACAAGGTTCTCCACAGGATATCTTCGATAACCCACAGGATCCTCGTTTGAAAAAATTCCTTAACCAAGTGGGAATAGAGTAACGATCTAGCAATAGGATCGATTGATCCTTGAGATTTTACTCACACTCCGTATAATCGCCCGGCCGGAATTTCATACGCATTGAGTCATTGACACATAATGTGAGTGTGATTACAATTCCGCCTCTTTGTTGAGAGGCGTCGGTAGCCTTCTCTATGTAAAGAGCTTCTTTATATAAAGAAAGCACGTGCCCACGCCGGGTTAACAAGAACCTAAAACTACTGATCAGTAAAGGTAATTATCATGAAACGCACTTTTCAACCTACAGTTCTAAAGCGCAAGCGTACTCACGGCTTCCGTGCTCGCATGGCAACTAAGAACGGTCGTAAAGTTATCAACGCACGTCGTGCAAAAGGCCGTGCGCGCCTATCAAAATAATCGCTAGTTTATTTTGAACACGTACGCGTTTAATCGGGAGTTACGTTTGTTAACTCCCGAGCATTATCAAAACGTCTTCCAGCAAGCTCATCGAGCTGGCTCGCCTCATTTCACCATCATTGCTCGCAATAACACTCTTTCTCATCCACGATTAGGTCTCGCAGTTCCGAAAAAGCAGATTAAAACTGCCGTCGGTCGCAACCGATTTAAGCGCCTGGCACGTGAGAGTTTTCGTAATAAACAGCATCAGCTACCTAATAAAGATTTTGTTGTGATTGCGAAGAAAAGCGCGCAAGATTTAAGCAATGAGGAAATTTTTAAATTGTTTGATAAGCTATGGCAACGCCTGTCTCGCCCTTCACGTGGATAGCCATTGGGCTCATTTATCTTTATCGCTGGTTTATCAGCCCATTGATTGGTCCTCGTTGCCGGTTCACACCAACATGCTCCACTTACGCACTAGAAGCTTTGAGAGCTCACGGTTTTGTAAAAGGATGTTGGTTATCAGGCAAACGTCTATTAAAATGCCACCCTTTGAATGAAGGGGGGTATGACCCCGTTCCACCAGTCCAAAAACAAGACAGAGATAACTAACGATGGATTCTCAACGTAATATCCTGCTCATCGCTCTGGCACTGGTTTCTTTCTTGCTGTTTCAACAATGGCAAGTAGCAAAGAATCCAGCACCTCAGGCGGTTGAACAGGCTCAATCAAACAGCAGTCTGCCTGCACCATCTTTTGCTGATGAACTCGACCCAGCTCCTGGTCACCAGCAAGCATCTGCAAAAACTATCACAGTAACGACTGATGTTTTAACTCTGTCGATCGACACCGTTGGTGGCGATGTGGTACATGCCGATTTAAATCAATACAATGCCGAGCTTGATTCTGCAGACCCGTTTGTTCTGTTAAAAGAAGCGCAAGGTCACCAGTTCATTGCTCAAAGTGGTCTTGTTGGCCCGCAAGGTATTGACCTGAGCAGCACGAACCGCCCTCACTACAATGTAAGTGCTGATAGCTTTACACTAGCAGATGGTCAGGACGAACTGCGCATTCCGATGACATTCTCTGCAAATGGTCTTGAATACACCAAAACTTACATCCTGAAGCGCGGCAGCTACGCACTTAACGTTGAGTACGATGTAGTTAACAACTCGGGTAACAATGCGACATTTGGTATGTACGCTCACCTGCGTCAGAACCTGATGGACGATGGTGGCAGCATCACCATGCCGACTTACCGCGGCGGTGCTTACTCAACAGAAGATACCCGTTACAAAAAGTACAGCTTTGACGATATGCAGGATCGCAATCTGTCTATCAACCTAGCCAATGGCGAAGGTTGGGCAGCAATGATCCAGCACTACTTCGCAGCAGCCTGGATTCCACGCAACGAGCCGGGCACTAACCTTTACACTCGTGTGATCGGTAACCTGGGCGATATCGGCGTACGTATGCCGAACAAAACCATTGCAAACGGTGACCAGGCGAAGTTTGAAGCAACGCTGTGGGTTGGTCCGAAACTTCAGGATCAAATGGAAGCAGTAGCACCTAACCTGGACCTTGTTGTGGACTACGGCTGGCTATGGTTTATCGCGAAGCCTCTTCACTGGCTACTGTCTATGATTCACGGCTTTGTGTCTAACTGGGGTGTAGCAATCATCCTGCTGACCTTCGTGGTTCGTGGCGCAATGTACCCACTGACAAAAGCACAATACACTTCTATGGCGAAAATGCGCATGCTACAGCCTAAGCTGCAAGCTATGCGTGAACGTATCGGCGATGACCGTCAGCGTATGAGCCAGGAAATGATGGAGCTGTACAAGAAAGAGAAAGTGAACCCACTAGGTGGCTGTCTGCCTCTTATCCTGCAGATGCCAATTTTCATCGCGCTATACTGGGCACTGATGGAATCAGTTGAGCTACGTCACTCTCCGTTCTTCGGTTGGATTCACGACCTTTCAGCGCAGGACCCTTACTACATCCTGCCACTACTGATGGGTGCGTCAATGTTCATGATCCAGAAGATGAGCCCGACGACGGTAACGGATCCAATGCAGCAGAAGATCATGACCTTTATGCCGGTTATGTTTACCTTCTTCTTCCTGTTCTTCCCGTCAGGCTTAGTTCTGTACTGGTTGGTGTCGAACATCGTGACACTTATCCAACAGACTCTTATCTACAAAGGTCTGGAGAAAAAAGGCTTACACACTAAGTAACCTTGAAGAATAAGTAATCCTTCTGGAAATAATTGAGAAAGGCGGCCAAAAGGTCGCCTTTTTGTTTTTGGCTGATTACAATTCAGCTAATTAATTTAATTGGTTCGGCTCCCTAGGGGGATACCCCCTACAGCCCAGCTCAAAAGGCAAGATTATGACTACAGATACGATTGTCGCTCAGGCGACCGCGCCTGGTCGTGGCGGTGTCGGCATTATTCGTGTTTCCGGCTCGAAGGCCAGTCTGGTGGCTCAGGAAGTCACAGGCAAAATGCTCAAACCTCGTTACGCAGAATATCTGCCATTCCAAGCGAAAGATGGCACTGTACTCGACCAGGGCATTGCTCTGTACTTCCCAAACCCGCACTCCTTCACCGGCGAAGATGTGCTTGAACTGCAAGGCCATGGTGGTCCGGTCGTCATGGATATGCTTATCAAGCGAATCTTGGGTATTGACGGAGTACGCGCTGCACGTCCGGGTGAGTTCTCAGAACGTGCTTTCCTCAACGACAAAATGGATCTGACTCAGGCAGAAGCGATAGCAGACCTGATTGATGCCAGCTCAGAAGAAGCGGCAAAATCTGCCCTGCAATCGCTGCAGGGCCAGTTCTCCCAACGTATTCAGACGCTGCTGGAATCGCTGATCCACCTGCGCATTTATGTTGAAGCCGCCATCGACTTTCCGGAAGAAGAAATCGATTTTCTTGCCGACGGTAAAGTCGCGGGAGATCTGCAGGCTATTATCGATAATCTTGACGCAGTACGCCGTGAAGCTAATCAGGGCGCAATTATGCGTGAAGGTATGAAGGTGGTGATTGCAGGCCGCCCTAACGCCGGTAAATCCAGTCTGCTCAATGCACTTTCCGGTAAAGAGTCTGCAATCGTGACCGATATCGCGGGTACCACACGTGATGTTCTGCGCGAACACATTCATATCGATGGTATGCCATTACACATCATCGATACTGCAGGCTTGCGAGATGCTTCCGACGAAGTGGAAAAAATTGGTATCGAACGTGCGTGGGATGAAATAGCCCAGGCAGACCGCGTCCTGTTCATGGTTGACGGCACCACAACCGACGCCACCGATCCCAAAGATATCTGGCCTGACTTTGTCGATCGCCTGCCGGACAATATTGGCATGACGGTGATCCGTAACAAAGCGGATCAAACCGGTGAAGATATGGGGATCTGCCATGTGAATAACCCTACCTTGATCCGTCTGTCGGCAAAAACCGGTGCTGGCGTCGACGCACTACGTTCTCACCTAAAAGAGTGCATGGGCTTCTCCGGCAATACAGAAGGAGGCTTCATGGCCCGTCGCCGTCACTTGGATGCATTAGAGCGTGCCGCTTCGCATCTGCAAATCGGCCAGGAGCAACTCGAAGGCTATATGGCTGGCGAAATACTCGCAGAAGAGCTGCGTATCACACAGCAGCACCTGAATGAGATTACCGGAGAGTTCAGCTCTGACGACCTCCTCGGACGTATCTTCTCTTCATTCTGTATCGGCAAATAATAAAACGCGCGGTGTTAGACTCAGGTTTACCACCGCGTTTCTTTTTGTACTACCGCTCAATCGCTAAAAGCATGAGCGCAGGTTGGCTTTATAAGGAAGACAAATGATCCACATTATTACAGGCAGTACCCTGGGCGGCGCGGAATACGTCGGCGATCACCTGAGTGATCTGCTTATCGAAAACGGATTCGAAACAACAATCCACAATCAGCCAGATCTTGCAGAGATTGATAATCAAGGCACCTGGCTGGTGATTACATCTACACACGGTGCCGGTGACTACCCTGATAATATTCAGCCTTTTATTGCCGCACTGCAGAATACACCGCCAAAAATGACGGATGTAAGATTCGCGGTTATTGCGATTGGAGACTCGAGCTACGATACATTCTGCGCAGCCGGGCAGCATGCCTATGATTTACTTGAAGACATTGGCGCAACAGCTATTACAGACTGTTTGAAGATAGATGTACTCAACCACACCGTACCAGAAGACGCAGCAGAAGAGTGGCTAAAAGAACACATCGATCGTTTCTGATCTCCCCCTTCCGCTCTTGTAACAGAGTCGCATCTGCGGCTCTGTTACCCACATTGTGAATAACTTTCTTTATAAACCCTCTACCAAACGGTCAAAAAACAACCAAACCATTTGTGGATAAGTAAGCTAAGATCCAGTGATTTTCCTTTAGTTATCCCAATAATAACTTTGATCACTTTTACCCCCTGTGCATAACCCACCTTTTTGATCCCAGCTAATCCTCGGTTAGATCCAATCATGATCACAACTTATGATCCAAAGAAGATTCATGATCTTGTTGATCATTTTTAGCTTATCCACAGATCAGACCGATCCTAATAATAGATCTAATAAAAGATCATATATAAAGATCTTATATATATTATCTTGAAGCTTAAAACGGATAAAACGAGAAAACATTTTTCTCCGGGGCATAAAGCAGGTAAAATACTGCTCCTTTTATCTGTCCAATAAATCCTTTGAATACCTGAGGTCAGTT